>CAVZNQ010000012.1:0-210852 GCA_963776665.1 uncultured Alphaproteobacteria bacterium | reverse complement strand
TGCCGGCCGAGTTCGAACAACTGCACGACCGCCTGCGGCAACCGCGCGACGATGCCGGCGAAAATGATCAGCGAGGATCCGTTGCCCACCCCTCGCGAGGTAATCTGCTCGCCGAGCCAGACCAGGAACATCGTGCCGCCGGTCAGCGTCACAATGGTCGAGATGCGAAACAGAAGTCCTGGATCGCTGACGATGCCCGCACGTCCCTCAAGCCCGATCGAGATGCCATAAGCCTGGAAGATCGCCAGCACGACTGTCAGATAGCGCGTGTACTGGTTGAGGACCTTGCGGCCCTGCTCGCCCTCTTTCTTGATCGCTTCAAGCGAAGGAACGACCGAGCTCAGGAGCTGGATGATGATCGAGGCCGAGATATAAGGCATGATGTTGAGCGCAAACACCGCCATGCGCTGAACGGCGCCGCCCGAAAACATGTTGAACATGTCGAGGACGCCCTGCTTCTGGCCCAGGAACGAGGCTTCGAACGCCGCGGGGTCGATCCCGGGAAGCGGAATGTAGGTTCCGAGCCGGAAGATGACCAATGCGCCCAGGGTGAACCAGATGCGCTTCTTGAGTTCGTCGGCCTTGGCGAAGGCGGACCAGTTGATATTGGCTGCAAGCTGCTCGGCGGCCGACGCCATGGCGGATTCGCTCCGGACGGCGCCTCACAACTGGCGCCTTGTTTTACGACACGTGGCCCTCGCCGGCCGAGGCCGGCATTGGCGGAAACGCCCCTAGCATATGGTCGTCGAGCGCGCCAATGCCACCCCGGCGGGGATCGGCGTCAGGAGGCGGGCGAAGAAGGAGCCGCCTCTAGCCGCAGGGTCTTCAAGGCGCCGCCGGCCTTTTCGATCGCGGCCGCGGCGCTCTTCGACGCCGCCTCGACTTCGAAGCTCGCCGTTGCCGTCCATTCGCCGACCCCAAGAACTTTGACGCCGTCCCGCCGCCGGGTGACGACCCCGGCCTTCATCAGGCTCTCGACCGTAATCGGCTCGGCCGCGTCGAGCTTCCCGGCGTCGATCGCGCGCTGAATGCGCCCGAGGTTGACCTCGTTATAGATCAGCCGGGAGGGCGGGTTGAAGCCGCGCTTCGGCTGGCGGCGATGCAGGGGCATCTGGCCGCCTTCAAAGCCTTTGATCCGTACGCCCGAGCGCGCTGTCTGGCCCTTGCCGCCGCGGCCTGCCTGCTTGCCCTTGCCCGACCCGATGCCGCGCCCGACGCGGATGCGCGGCTTCGACGATCCGGGATTGTCTCGCACTTCGTTGAGTTTCATGGGACAGCGATCCTTAGCGGCCGTCGACGACGCGCACGAGATGCGCGACCTTGGCGATCATGCCGCGGTTGGCGGGTGTATCGACGACGCGCGACCGGCGCCCGATCCGGTTCAGGCCGAGGCCCTTGAGCGTGTCGCGCTGCGAGCCGGGACGGCCAATCGCGCTGGAAGTCTGCTCGAGTGTAATGTTCTTGTCGGCGCTCATGTTGCTGCTCTCACGAATTGGAAGCGTCGGCCTCGACGCCCTGGCGGCGCGACTGGAGGGTCGACACCTTGAGATTGCGCCGCTGCGCGACCGAACGCGGACTGTCCTCGCGCGCCAGCGCATCGAAGGTCGCGCGCACCATGTTATAGGGGTTCGACGAACCCTGGCTCTTGGCGACGACGTCGTGGACGCCGAGCGACTCGAACACGGCGCGCATCGGGCCCCCGGCGATGATCCCCGTGCCGGCTGGCGCTGCCCGCAGGACAACCCGGCCCGCGCCGTGCCGGCCGTTCACATCGTGATGCAGCGTGCGGCCTTCGCGCAAGGGGACCCGTACAACGCTGCGCTTGGCGGCTTCGGTCGCCTTGCGGATCGCTTCGGGAACTTCGCGGGCCTTGCCATGGCCGAAGCCGACGCGCCCCTTCTGGTCGCCGACGACGACGAGGGCGGCGAAACCGAACCGGCGGCCACCCTTGACCACCTTCGCCACGCGATTGATGTGCACGAGGCGATCGACGAATTCGCTGTCGCGCTCCTCGCGGTTGCGATCGCGGCCGCGGCCGCCTTCTCCTTCACGCGCCATAAGGTTCATCCATCAGTGAATAAAATGCGGCGCGCTCAGGAAGGCGCCGCCTCGTTTCCATTGCCGCTGTTAGAAATCCAACCCGCCCTCGCGGGCGCCTTCCGCGAGCGCCTTGACGCGCCCGTGATACATATAGCCGCCACGGTCGAAGACCACCTTCTCGACTCCCGCCTTCTTCGCCCGCTCGGCGAGTTCCTTGCCGACGCGGCGCGCCGCCTCGACGTCGGCGCCCGTCTTGATCGATTCGCGCATCGCCTTTTCGAGCGACGAAGCGGCGGCGATGGTGCGGCCGTGCTCGTCGTCGATGACCTGGGCGTAAATCTGCCTTGAGGACCGGAAAACGCTGAGCCGCGGACGGCCGCCCGAATGGGCGAGGACCGCGCGGCGGACCCGCGCCTTACGCCGCTCTGCGGACGTGCTCGACTTAACCATCGTCGCCTCTTACTTCTTCTTGCCTTCCTTGCGGAAGATGAACTCGCCGGCATATTTCACGCCCTTCCCCTTGTAGGGTTCGGGGCCCCGGAACGCTCGGATTTCAGCAGCGATCTGTCCGACCTGACGCTTGTCGATCCCCGCCACGGTGATCTCCGTCGGCTTGGCCGCGGTGATCGTCACACCGGCGGGAATCGGAAACATGATGTCGTGGCTGTAGCCGAGCGAGAGCTGCAGGTTCTTGCCCGCGACCGCCGCTTTGTAGCCGACGCCGTTGATCTCGAGTTTCTTCTCGAATCCTTTGGTGACGCCGCCGACCAGGTTCTGAACCTGGGCGCGCGTGGTCCCCCACATGGCGCGTGAGCGCTTGTCCTCGCCGTGGGGTGTGACATGCACGGCGCCGCCCTCGATCGAAACCGCGACTTCCTGGGGCGCAGTGAAAGTCAACTCGCCCTTTGCGCCTTTGACAGCGATCGTCTGGCCGTCAAGCTTGGCGGTGACGCCGGACGGAATGACGACGGGCTTCTTGCCTATTCGGGACATGACCACAAATCCGTTTGCTCAAACTCCGCACCGTCTAGAAGACGGTGCACAGAACCTCGCCGCCGACGTTGTTCTCGCGGGCGGAATGGTCGGCCATCACGCCCTTCGGCGTCGAGACAATCGCCACGCCGAGGCCGTTGCCAACGCGCGGCATCGTACCGACCGTCGCATAGACCCGGCGGCCCGGCTTTGACACGCGCTCGATCTTGCGGATGACAGGCTGATCGTCGAAATATTTCAGCTCGAT
Organism: uncultured Alphaproteobacteria bacterium; assembly: GCA_963776665.1. Lineage (GTDB taxonomy): Bacteria > Pseudomonadota > Alphaproteobacteria > Rhizobiales > Beijerinckiaceae > Roseiarcus. The sequence continues at coordinate 207,572 of CAVZNQ010000012.1, read as the reverse complement.
TTCGAACTCGGTGCGGCCGTCGCCGTAATCCGTGGTCGAATAGCCCCGGATATAGCCTTCCGACTCCAGGACGTCGAGAACCTTCTTGCGCAGAGACGAGCCCGGCGTAGAGACCTTGCCGCGCTTGCGCATTTGCGCGTTGCGGATGCGGGTGAGCATGTCGCCGAGAGGATCGTTCATCGCCATGATCCTTGCCTCCTCACCAGCTCGACTTGACCAGGCCCGGTATCAGGCCCTGGTTGCCGAGTTCCCGCAAGGCAATGCGCGACATCTTCACCTTTCGGTAAAAGCCGCGCGGCCGGCCGGTCACCTCGCAACGATTGCGCACGCGGATGATCGCGCCGTTGCGCGGCAGCGCCGCGAGCCGGATGCGCGCCTCGAAACGCTCCTCCATCGGACGCGCCTGGTCGTTGGCGACGTCCAGCAGGCGCTTGCGACGAGCCGCGAATTTCTTCGCCAGCCGCTGCTTGCGCAGGTTATTCTCTATCGCACTCTTCTTTGCCATTCATCGGCTCCATTTTCCGCGTTTGAGCGCTGAGATCAGGCTCACTGCCGGAAGGGGAAGTTGAACTCGCGCAGCAACGCCTTCGCTTCGGCGTCGGTCCTTGCCGTCGTGCAGACCACGATGTCGAGCCCCAGCATCGCTTCGGCCTTGTCGTAGTCGATTTCGGGAAAAATGATGTGCTCCTTGACGCCGAGCGCGTAGTTGCCGCGTCCGTCGAAGGACTTCGGATCGAGACCGCGGAAGTCGCGCACGCGCGGCAGCGCGACCGTGACCAGACGGTCGAGGAACTCGTACATGCGGGTCCGGCGCAAGGTGACCTTGGCGCCGATCGGCATGTTCTCGCGCACTTTGAAGGTCGAGATCGCCTTGCGGGCGCGGGTGACGACCGGCTTCTGGCCGGCGATCAGCGCGAGGTCGGCGGCGGCGGAGGTAACCTTCTTCGTATCGTTGACGGCTTCGCCGACCCCCATGTTGAGGACGATCTTGTCCAGCTTCGGCACTTCGAGCGCATTCTTGTACCCGAACTCCTTGGTGAGCTTGGGCACGATCTCGTCCCGGTAGAGCTTCTTCAGGCGTGCGACGTAGTCCTTCGGCGCGGCCTTCACCGCCCCGGCCGCGGCGATCTCCCCGCCGGCTTCCTTGCGCGCCTTACCCTTGGCGCCCTTGCCCTCGGCGGCCGCCGCTTCCGGCTTGGCCGCTTTGGCGGCAGGCTTCTCGGCCTTGCCAGGCTTCGCGCCCTTTTCGGCCTTGTCGCCCTTCTCGCTCTTCTTCTCAGCCATCGATCAGGTCTCCGGAACGCCTGGCGACGCGCACCTTGCGGCCGTCGTCGAGTACTTTGAAGCCGATCCGGGTGGGCTTGCCGGTCTTGGGATCGGCAATCGCCAAGTTCGACAGATGGATCGTCGCTTCCTTGGAGATGATGCCGCCTTCGGTCTGCGCCGTCTGGCGCGTGTGGCGGCGCACGAGATTGACGCCGGCGACGATTGCGCGGCGTTCGGTCGGCATGACTTCGCGGACTTCACCCCGCTTCCCCTTGTCGCGCCCGGCCATGACGATGACGGTATCGCCTTTCTTGATCTTGGCGGCCATCACAGCACCTCCGGCGCGAGCGAGATGATCTTCACGTGGTTCTTGGCCCTGAGCTCGCGCGGGACCGGCCCAAAGATGCGGGTGCCGACCGGCTCCGACTGGTTGTTGATCAGCACCGCGGCGTTGGAGTCGAACCGGATCACCGAACCGTCGGCGCGGCGGATGTCCTTGGCGGTGCGCACGACCACCGCCTTCATCACGTCGCCCTTCTTGACGCGGCCGCGCGGGATCGCCTCCTTGATCGAGACGACGATCACGTCGCCGATCGAGGCGTAGCGGCGCTTCGAGCCGCCGAGCACCTTGATGCACATCACGCGCCGCGCGCCGGAATTGTCGGCGACGTCGAGATTGGTCTGCATCTGTATCATGGCCTAATCGCCTCTCTTAAGTCCTATCCGCGGCTCAGACCTTCGGCGCCGTCTCGCCGACGACAATCCAGCGCTTGAGCTTCGAGATCGGCCGCGTCTCCTCGATCGAGACGGTATCGCCGACCTTCTGGGTCTTGTTTTCGACGTGCGCGTGATAGTTCTTCGACCGGCGCACGGTCTTCTTGAGGAGCGGGTGGGTGAAGCGCCGCTCGACCTTCACCACAAGCGTTTTTTCCTGCTTGTCGCTGACGACGACGCCCTGCAAAACTCTCTTCGGCATGGTCTTCCTAGTCCTTGGCTTTGGCCTTGGCGCCCTTGGCCGGGGCGCGCTTTCGCGCGGCGATGGTCATGACGCGGGCGATGTCGCGCCGCACGACGCGCACGCGCGCGGTGTCCTGCAATTGGCCGCTCGCCTTCTGGAAGCGCAGGTTGAACTGCTCCTTCTTGAGCTTGAGCGCCTCGTCGTTGAGTTGATCCTCGGTCATGACCCGAAGGTCGGAAAGACGGCTCGAGGTTTTCATGGCTAGCCCCCTATTCCGCAATGCGCTGGACGAAGCGCGTCTTGATCGGCAGCTTGGCCGCGGCGAGCCCGAACGCCTCGCGCGCCAGGCTCTCCGGCACGCCGTCGATCTCGAACATGATGCGGCCCGGCGCGACGCGCGCGATCCACCATTCCGGCGCGCCCTTGCCCTTGCCCATGCGCACTTCGATCGGCTTCTTCGACACCGGCACGTCGGGGAACACCCGGATCCAGACGCGGCCGGCGCGCTTCATGTGCCGGGTCAGCGCTCGCCGAGCGGCCTCGATCTGGCGCGCCGTCACGCGCTCGGGCTCCATCGCCTTGAGCCCGAACTCGCCGAAATTGAGCGCGTATCCGCCCTTCGCATTGCCGTGAATGCGGCCCTTGAAGGCCTTGCGGAACTTGGATCTCTTTGGCTGCATCATGATCGTAAGCTTTCGCCAGTGCGCTCGTTTTAGACCGCTTCGCGAGTCTGCTCGCGCTCGCGAGGTTCGCGGCGCGGACGGTGGGTCGATGAATGATCGGCCTCAGCGAGACGCTTGTCCTGGGCCATCGGATCGTGCTCCAGGATCTCGCCCTTGAAGATCCAGACCTTGATGCCGCAGGTGCCGTACGCGGTGTGCGCTGTGGCGACGCCGTAGTCGACGTCGGCCCGCAGCGTGTGCAGCGGCACCCGGCCCTCGCGGTACCATTCGAGGCGGGCGATTTCCGCCCCGCCCAGCCGGCCGGAGCAATTGATCCGGATGCCCTCGGCGCCGAGCCGCATCGCCGACTGCACCGCACGCTTCATCGCCCGCCGGAACGCAACTCGCCGTTCGAGCTGCTGGGCGATCGAGTCGGCGACCAGGGTGGCGTCGATTTCCGGCTTGCGGACCTCGACAATGTTGATCGCCACTTCCGAGGTCGTCAGCTTGGCGACCTGCTTGCGCAGCTTCTCGATGTCGGCGCCTTTCTTGCCGATGACGACGCCGGGCCGGGCCGAGTGGATGTTGATGCGCGCCTTCTTGTGCGGACGTTCGATGACGATCTTCGAGATCGCCGCCTGCTTGAGGCTCTTGGTCAGCGAGTTGCGGATCTTCATATCCTCGTGCAACAGCTTCCCGTATTCGCCCTTGCTGGAGTACCAGCGCGAATCCCAAGTGCGGTTTATGCCGAGGCGCAGCCCGATCGGATTGATCTTCTGTCCCATGGTGGAAGTCTTTCCTGTCAAGCGGCTTTGGCGTCGGCGGCGGCGACTTCCCGCACGACGATGGTGATGTTCGCAAACGGCTTCTCGATGCGCCCCGCCCGTCCCCGCGCGCGCGGGCTGAAGCGCTTCAGCACCATGTCCTTGCCGACCCAGGCCTGGGCGACGACGAGATCGTCGACGTCGAGATCGTGGTTGTTCTCGGCGTTGGCGATCGCCGACTCGAGCGTCTTCTTCACCTCGACTGAAATCCTCTTTCTAGAGAATTCGAGGTCGGCGAGCGCGGTCGACACCTTCTTGCCGCGGATGAGCTGGGCCAGCAGGTTGAGCTTCTGCGGGCTGACGCGCAGCATGCGCGTCGTCGCCTTGGCTTCGTTCTCCGCCTGTCGGCGCGGATTGGATGGCTTGGACATCGGCGCTTAAGCCCTCTTGGCCTTCTTGTCGGCGGAATGGCCGTGAAACGTGCGGGTCGGAGCGAATTCTCCGAACTTGTGGCCGATCATCTCCTCCGACACCGACACGGGAATGTGCTTGTGACCGTTGTAGACGCCGAATGTGAGACCGACGAACTGCGGCAGGATGGTCGAGCGCCGGCTCCAGATCTTGATGATGTCGGAGCGGCCCGATCCACGCGCGACGTCGGCCTTCTTCAAGAGATAGCCGTCCACGAACGGCCCCTTCCAGATCGAGCGAGTCATGGCTCAGCCTCTCTTCTTGCGCACGTGTCGCGAAGCGACGATGAATTTGTCGGTCGCCTTGTTTGAACGGGTCTTCTTGCCCTTGGTCGGCTTGCCCCACGGGCTGACCGGATGCCGGCCGCCTGAGGTGCGTCCTTCGCCGCCGCCGTGCGGATGGTCGACCGGGTTCATGGTGACGCCGCGGTTGTGCGGGCGCTTGCCGAGCCAGCGGTTGCGGCCCGCCTTGCCGAGCGAGGCGTTCATGTGGTCGGGATTGGAGACCGCGCCGATCGAGGCGAAACACTGGCCGTGAATGAGTCGCTGCTCGCCGGAACTCAATCGCAGCGAAACGTAACCCTGGTCGCGGCTGACGATCTGGGCGTAGGTCCCGGCGGAGCGGGCTATCGCGCCGCCCTTGCCGATCTTCATCTCGACGTTGTGGACGATCGTGCCGACGGGAATGTTGGCGAGTGGCATTGCGTTGCCCGGCTTCACATCGACCTGGGCGCCGGCGATCACCTCGTCGCCAACCGAAAGCCGCTGCGGGGCGATGATGTAGGCCTGCTCGCCGTCGGCATATTTGATAAGCGCAATGAAGCTCGTTCGGTTGGGATCGTACTCCAGCCGTTCGACCTTGCCCGCGACTTCGAGCTTGCGGCGCTTGAAATCGACGATGCGGTAGGACTGCTTGTGGCCGCCGCCGCGGAAACGCACCGTGGTCCGGCCGGCGTTGTTGCGTCCGCCCTTCTCGGCCTTGCCGACGGTCAGCGCCTTGACCGGCTTGCCCTTGTAGAGATCGCTGCGGTCGACGAGCGCCAGCTGGCGAAGCCCAGGCGTGATCGGCTTATATGTCTTGAGCGCCATGGTTCTCGTCCCTCAGAGGCCGGTGGTCATGTCGATGCGATGGCCGTCCGCAAGGGTGACGATCGCTTTCTTCATGTCCTGCTGGCGCCCGCGTACGCCCCGGAACGCCTTGTTCTTGCCCTTGCGCATGAGCGTGTTCACCGCCGTCACCTTGACGTCGAACAATTGCTCGATCGCCGCCTTGATTTGCGGCTTGGTTGCGTTGCGCGCGACCTTGAACACGAACTGGTTGTTCTCGGAGGCGAGCGTCGCCTTCTCCGTGATCACCGGAGCGACGATGGCGTCGTAATGCCGCACGTCCTTGATCATTTGAACCGCGCCTCCAGCGCTTCGACCGCGGCCTTGGTCAGGACCAGCTTCTCGCGCCGCATGATGTCGTAGACATTGACGCCTTGGACCGGCAGCACGTCGATCTGAGGCAGGTTGCGCGCCGCAACGGCGAACTTCGCATCCGGCGCAGCGCCGTCGATGATGAGCGCGCTCTTGAGCGCCGCCTTCTCGAACGTCGCGCGCAAGGTCTTGGTCTTCGCCTCTACGAGGTGGGCGCTCTCCCAGATCACCAGACCGCCTGCCCTGACCTTGGCCGAAAGGGCATGCCGCAGCGCCAGCGCGCGCACCTTCTTCGGCAGGTCGTGCGCATGGCTGCGCGCGACCGGGCCCATGGCCCGTCCGCCGCCGCGGAACTGCGGCACCCGCGCCGAACCGTGACGCGCGCCGCCGGTGCCCTTCTGCTTGTACATTTTCTTGCCGGTGCGGTGGATGTCGGCGCGCCCGAGAGTTCTGGTGCGTGCCGGCCTGGCGCTTGGCGAGTTGCCAACGCACCATGCGGGCGATCAGATCAGCGCGCGGCTCGAGCCCGAAAACGGCGTCACTGAGTTCGAGCGTGCCCGCCGCCGAGCCGTCGATCGAAGTGATGTCGAATTTCATCGCCGTCATTCTCCCTTCGCCGCTTCGGCCGACGCAACGGCGCCAGCGGCCTCGGCGTGGACTCGGAACTTGCCGGGCGCCGGCGCGTCCTTCGGCAGCGGTTTCTTCACCGCGTCGCGTACCGCAATCCACCCTCCGGCGCTTCCCGGCACCGCGCCTTCGACCAGGATCAGGCCGCGCTCGACGTCGGTCCGCACGACGCGCAAATTCTGGGTGGTCACCTTGTCCACCCCCATATGGCCGGCCATCTTCTTGTTCTTCCAGGTCTTGCCCGGGTCTTGGCGGCCGCCGGTCGAGCCGATCGAACGGTGCGAGATCGACACGCCGTGGGTCGCGCGCAAGCCGCCGAAGTTCCACCGTTTCATGCCGCCGGCGAAGCCCTTGCCGATCGTCACGCCCGTGACGTCGACGTACTGCCCGACGACGAAATGATCAGCGGTGATCTCCGCCCCAACCGGGATCATCTTGTCCTCGGCGACCCGGAACTCGGCGAGCCGCATCTTCGGCTCGACATGAGCGACGGCGAACCGGCCGCGCTCCGCCTTCGACACATTCTTGACCTTGGCCTTGCCGACCCCGAGCTGGAGCGCCGTATAGCCGTTCTTTTCCTGCGTGCGATGCGCGACGACCTGACAGCCCTCGACCTGGAGGACCGTGACCGGCACGTGGTCGCCCGCGTCGGTGAAGACGCGGGACATGCCCAGCTTCTTTGCGATGATGCCTGAACGCATTGGCGTTTATCCTTCGAGAGCGTCTTTGAAATGAACCGTTCGCCGACGCTCGTCAGATCCCTTCCTAAAGCTTGATTTCGACGTCGACGCCGGCGGCGAGATCCAGCTTCATCAGCGCGTCGACCGTCTGCGGCGTCGGGTCGACGATGTCGAGCACGCGCTTGTGAGTGCGAATCTCGAACTGCTCGCGCGACTTCTTGTCGACGTGCGGCGACCGGTTGACCGTGAACTTCTCGATCCGGGTCGGCAAGGGAATCGGTCCGCGTACCCTGGCGCCGGTGCGCTTGGCCGTGGACACGATCTCCTTCGTCGAAGCGTCGAGCACGCGGTGATCGAACGCTTTCAGACGGATGCGGATGTTTTGCGTGTTCATGTATCAAATCCCTGCCGGCCCGAGCGGGGCGGGTCGCCCCGCCCGCGAGTTCGCAACGCCTCACTCGGTGATCGAAACGACGACGCCCGAGCCAACCGTGCGGCCGCCCTCGCGAATGGCGAAGCGCAATTTCTCCTCCATGGCGATCGGGACGATGAGCGCGACGTCGATCGTCACGTTGTCGCCCGGCATCACCATTTCGGTGCCCTGCGGCAATTGCACGATCCCGGTGACGTCGGTGGTGCGGAAATAGAACTGCGGACGGTAGTTGGTGAAGAACGGCGTGTGGCGCCCGCCCTCCTCCTTGGTGAGGATATAGGCCTCGGCCTTGAACTTGGTGTGCGGCTTGACCGAGCCGGGCTTGCACAGCACCTGGCCACGCTCGACTTCCTCCCGCTTGGTGCCGCGCAACAGGCAGCCGACGTTGTCGCCCGCCTCGCCCTGATCAAGCAGCTTGCGGAACATTTCGACGCCGGTAACGGTGGTCTTGGCGGTCGGGCGAAGGCCGACGATCTCAACCTCCTCGCCGACCTTGATGACGCCACGCTCGATGCGGCCGGTAACGACCGTGCCGCGGCCCGAGATCGAAAACACGTCTTCGACCGGCATCAGGAACGGCTGGTCCTTCGGTCGCTCGGGTTGCGGAATGTAGGCGTCGACCGCCTCCATGAGCTTCAGGATCGAGTCGTGCCCCATCTCGGGCGACTTGTTCTCAAGCGCCATCAGCGCCGAGCCCTTGATAATCGGGATGTCGTCGCCGGGGAACTCGTAGCGCGACAGGAGCTCGCGCACTTCGAGCTCGACCAGTTCGAGCAACTCCGGATCGTCGACCATGTCGACCTTGTTCAGATATACCACCAGCGCCGGGACGCCGACCTGGCGGGCAAGCAGAATGTGCTCGCGAGTCTGCGGCATCGGTCCGTCGGCCGCCGACACGACGAGGATCGCGCCGTCCATCTGGGCGGCGCCGGTGATCATGTTCTTCACATAATCGGCGTGACCGGGGCAGTCGACGTGGGCGTAATGGCGCTTCTTGGTCTCGTACTCGACGTGCGCGGTCGAGATCGTGATGCCGCGAGCCTTTTCTTCCGGCGCCTTGTCGATCTGATCGTAGGCCGTGTAGGTCGCGCCGCCCGTCTCGGCCAGAACCTTGGTGATCGCAGCCGTCAACGACGTCTTGCCGTGGTCGACATGCCCGATCGTCCCAATGTTGCAATGGGGCTTGTTACGCGCAAACTTTTCCTTGGCCATAGCCGGACTCCTTCTCGTGGCCCTTCATTCGCGACGCGCTTTCTTAAGCGCGCCTCACTTGAATTTCTCGACGATCTCGGACGCGATGTTGCCCGGGACCTGCTCGTAGTGGTCGAACTGCATGGTGAAGTTGGCGCGCCCCTGCGTGCCGGAGCGCAACTGGTTGACGTAGCCGAACATGTTGGACAGCGGCACCATGGCGTCGATGACGACGGCGTTGGCGCGCATGTCCTGGCCCTGCACGTGCCCGCGCCGCGACAGGAGATCGCCCATCACAAAGCCGGTGTGCTCTTCCGGAGTCACGACTTCCACTTTCATGATTGGCTCAAGCAGGACGGAGCCGCCCTTCTGCAGGCCTTCGCGAAAAGCCGCGCGGGCGGCGATCTCGAAAGCCAGAGCCGATGAGTCGACGTCGTGGTAGGAGCCGTCGACCAGCGTCGCCTTGACGTCGACCACCGGGAAGCCCGCCAGCACGCCAGACGTCAGCACGCTGTTGACGCCCTTTTCGACGCCCGGAATATATTCCTTGGGCACCGCGCCGCCGACGATCTTCGATTCGAACGACGAGCCGCCGCCCGGCCCTGACGGCTCGAAGACCATGACCACGCGCGCGAACTGGCCGGAGCCGCCCGACTGCTTTTTGTGCGTGTAGTTGATCTCGGATTTCTTGCTCAGAGTCTCTCGATAGGCGACCTGAGGCGCGCCGATGTTGGCGTCGACTTTGTAAGTGCGCTTGAGGATGTCGACCTTGATGTCCAGGTGGAGTTCGCCCATCCCCTTGAGAATGGTCTGGCCGGACTCGGGATCGGTCGACACCCGGAACGACGGGTCCTCGGCGGCGAGCTTCGATAGCGCGACGCCAAGTTTCTCCTGATCGGCCTTCGATTTCGGCTCGATCGCGATCTCGATCACGGGATCCGGGAATTCCATCTTTTCGAGGATCACCGGCTTCTGCATGTCGCACAGCGTGTCGCCGGTGCGCGCGTCCTTGAGACCCGCGAGCGCGACGATATCGCCGGCATAAGCTTCCTTGATATCCTCGCGGTTGTTGGCGTGCATGAGCAGCATGCGGCCGACGCGCTCGCGCTTGTCCTTGGTGGAGTTCAGGACGGTCGAGCCGGATTCGATCTTGCCGGAATAGACGCGGCAGAAGGTGATCGTGCCGACGAACGGGTCGTCCATGATCTTGAAGGCGAGCATCGAGAACGGGTCGGCGTCGTTCGGCATGCGAACGACTTCCTTGCCGGAGTTCATGTCGATGCCCTTGATGCCGCCGCGATCAACCGGCGAGGGCAGATAGTCGACGACCGCGTCGAGGAGCGGCTGGACGCCCTTGTTCTTGAACGCCGAACCGCACAGCACCGGCACGAACGTGATCTGCTTGACCGCCTTGCGAATGAGACGCTTCAGCGTGTCGACATCCGGCTCCTGCCCGTCGAGATAGGCGCTCATCACGTCGTCGTCGAGTTCGACCGCGGTCTCGATCAGCGTGTGGCGGAATTCCTCGGCCTTCGCCTTGAGATCGGCGGGAATATCCTCGTCGTGGTATTTGGCGCCGAGCCCCTCGTCCTCCCAGATGACCGCTTTCATCCGCAGGAGGTCGATCACGCCCTTGAAGCTCGACTCCGAACCGATCGGCAGCTGGATACAAACTGGACGGCCGCCGACCTTGGTCTTGATCTCTTCGACGCAGCGGAAGAAGTCGGCTCCGATTTTGTCCATCTTGTTGACGAACACGACGCGGGGAACATTGTACTTATCCGCCTGGCGCCAGACCGTCTCCGTCTGCGGTTCGACGCCCTGATTGCCGTCAAGCACGCAGACCGCGCCGTCGAGAACCCTGAGCGACCGCTCGACTTCGATGGTGAAGTCGACATGGCCAGGGGTATCGATGATGTTGAGGCGCTTGTCTTGCCAGAAGGTGGTCGTTGCGGCCGAGGTGATGGTGATGCCGCGCTCCTGCTCCTGCTCCATCCAGTCCATGGTCGCAGCGCCGTCGTGCACCTCGCCGATCTTATGCGACTTGCCGGAATAATAGAGGATGCGTTCGGTCGTGGTGGTCTTTCCGGCATCGATGTGGGCCATGATGCCGAAATTCCGATAGTCCTCGATAGCGTGGCTGCGCGCCATGATCCGTGACCCCGCCGCCTACCAGCGGTAGTGGGCGAAGGCGCGGTTGGCTTCCGCCATCCGGTGCGTGTCTTCGCGCTTCTTCACGGCGGCGCCACGGTTGTTCGAGGCGTCGAGCAGTTCGGCCGAGAGCCGGTCAACCATGGTCTTGTCGTTTCGGTCGCGGGCGGCGGTGATGATCCAGCGGATCGCCAGCGCCTGTCGGCGATCGGTCCGCACTTCGACCGGGACCTGGTACGTCGCGCCGCCGACCCGCCGCGAGCGGACTTCGACCGACGGGGCGACATTCTCGAGCGCCTGCTTGAAGACCGCGAGCGGGTCCGTCTTCGCCTTGGACTCGACGCTGTCCAGAGCGCCGTACACGATCGACTCGGCGACCGACTTCTTGCCTTCGTACATGATCGTGTTCATGAACTTCGCCACCACCACGTCGCCGTATTTGGCGTCGGGGATGATGTCGCGTTTCTCAGCGCTGTGTCGTCGTGACATGGCCTGTTCCTGATGCTCGAATTTTCGACTACTTCGGCCGCTTGGCGCCGTATTTCGACCGGCGCTGCTTGCGGTCCTTGACTCCCTGCGTGTCGAGCACGCCGCGCAGGATGTGATAGCGAACGCCGGGCAGGTCCTTGACGCGGCCGCCTCGGATCATGACCACAGAATGCTCCTGCAGATTGTGGCCTTCGCCGGGGATGTAGCCGATGACCTCGAAGCCGTTGGTCAGGCGCACCTTGGCGACCTTGCGCAGCGCCGAATTCGGCTTCTTCGGCGTCGTCGTATAAACGCGGGTGCACACGCCGCGCTTCTGCGGGCTCGCTTGAAGATGGCGGGCCTTCTCGCGGTAGGTCTTCGGTTGCCGCGGCTTGCGGATCAACTGGCTGATCGTCGGCATGTGGGCCTTAAACTTCTCTCAACATTGCGTCCGGCGGACATCGCCGAACAAGAAAATCCAATTCCGTCCCCCATCGAACGCGAAACCGACACGGCAACGCGCGAAACCAACAGCGCCCAGGAAACCCCTCATGGGGCTTTGGGCGCCGCCGAAGCAGAGGATCACGCGGCGCGAAGCCGGCGATCGTGCGAAACAGAACCGGCCCCTGAGGGCCGGTATGGCTCGTCTTCGATAGGATCGTCAGCGTTTAGAGCCGTTGGGTATCCGACGCGTCGTCCGATACAGCGAAGCTCTACGGCCTGTCGAAAGCGCGCGAAACATATTCAAGCGGTCCGCACGCGTCAACCCCTTTCGCCGTCATAATCGCCGCCGCGGCCAAAATTTGCGCTTCCCAGGCCTCGGGGCCCTCGCGCTCCGCGCCGCCCGCGCGAAGTTTGCCGCGACGCAGTCACATAGGGGCCTCGTTTCAAGCCTAGCGAGCAAAGCCGCGCGCGGCGGCAATTCGGCTAGCGTTGGCAATCCTGGGACTATGAAGTCAATGAAAGCGACGCGTAGAGACGTTCTGGCTCTGGCGGCGGGAGCGACCGCGCTCGGCGCGTGGCCGGCGAGCGCTCAGACGGGGAACGAGGCAGGCGATCTCCGGGCGACACAGAATTCGGCGGACTTCGACCGGGTTTGGGAGCTGGTGCGCGATCGCTTCTACGATCCGAGCCTGCACGGTCTTGACTGGCAGGGGGCCAAGGCGCGCTACCGTCCGCAGGCCATAGCCGCGCACACGCGCGAGGACGGGGCGGCTGCGATCAATGGGATGCTGGGGGAACTCGGCGCGTCCCACACTCACTATTACACGCCGGAGGATCCGGCCTACTATCAGCTCGCCGACATATTCGTCGGCGCGCTCGAGCATCGGGGCCTCGACCGCGTGTTTCCGAAGGGCGAAGTGGCCTATCCGGGGATCGGGGCGTTCACCGAGGCCGACAGCCAGGGCCGCGTTTTCGTGACCGGGGCGATCGACGGCGCGCCGGCGCGCCAGGCCGGCGTTCTTGTGGGCGATGAAATTTTAGCGGCGGACGATCATCCGTTCCGCCCGGTCGACTCCTTTCGCGGCAAGGTCGGAGTTCCTGTCCCACTTCAGATCCGCCGCGCGCCGGGCGCGGCGCCGTTTGCAATCAGCGTAACGCCGACGGATCTTCATCCGGGCGAAATGTTCCTGCGCGGCCTTCAGGCGAGCGCCCGCGTCATTGTCTCCGGCAACAATGCGCGAATCGGCTACGTGCATGTCTGGTCCTACGCCAGCCGCAGGTTTCAGTCCGCCCTCGAAGACCTCATCAGCGACGGCCCGCTCCGCGACGCCGACGCCCTCGTCTGGGACCTGCGCGGCGGCTGGGGCGGCGCGCAGCCGCAATATCTCGACCTCTTCAATCCGCGCGCGCCGACGATGCAGATCAAGGATCGCAACGGCGAGACCGGCTTGGTCGGGGTCAAATGGCGGAAGCCCGTCGCGATGCTCATCAATCAGGGCACACGTAGCGGCAAGGAAGTGCTGGCTTATGGGTTCAAGGAGTACGGGCTCGGCCCCCTCGTCGGCCAACAGACCGAGGGCGCCGTGCTCGCCGCCACCGCGTTCCTGATCGGCGACGACGGCCTGCTCCTGCTCGCGGTCGAGGACGTGCTGGTGGATGGGAAGCGCCTCGAAGGAGTCGGGGTCGAGCCGACCATCGAGGTCAAGTTCGATTCGCGCTACGCCGCCGGCGCCGATCCCCAGCTCGACCGCGCCGTGCAGGTGCTGGCGGGCGCCTGACCGCTGGTCCCGGAGAAATGCCGGGACAAATGAACACAAAAAGAAGGGGGCCGCGCTTAAAGCGCGGCCCTCACCCCGCCCTTTCCCGCGAGCGGGAGAGGGCAAGCGCGCGCTTGCCCTCAGCCGGCTGAGGCGCGCGCCTTGCTGCGCGGGGCCGGCGCCGGTTCGATTGCGGGCGCGGCGAGCGGCAGGGCGGGCGCGGCCGCGGCCGCTTCGGCCTTCTGCGCCAGGATCAGGGTGTCGCGCATCGCCGCGATCGCGCGCAGCTTCGCCACCGCCGCGCCGGTGCCTGCCGGGATGAGCCGGCCGACGATCACGTTCTCCTTCAGGCCTTCGAGCGTGTCGACCTTGCCGTTGACCGCGGCCTCGGTCAGAACCCGCGTCGTCTCCTGGAACGACGCGGCCGAGATGAAGGAGCGCGTCTGCAGGCTCGCCTTGGTGATGCCGAGCAGCACCGGCGTTCCGACCGCGGGCTTCTTGCCCTCGGAGGTGACCGCCTCGTTCGCCGCCTCGAGATCGGAAGCGTCGACCTGCTCGCCGACCAGGAAGTCGGTGTCGCCGGCGTCGACGATATCGACCTTCTGCAGCATCTGGCGCACGATCACCTCGATGTGCTTGTCGTTGATGCTGACGCCCTGGAGGCGATAGACCTCCTGGATCTCGTTGACGAGATAGGCGGCCAGCTCCTCGACGCCCTTGATGGCGAGAATGTCGTGCGGGGCTGGATTGCCGTCGACGATATACTCGCCCTTCTCGATCACGTCGCCGTCCTGAAGGTGAATGTGCTTGGCCTTCGGGATCAAGTACTCGACCGCCTCGGCGCCCTCCTCGCTCGGCTCGATGGTCAGGCGCTGCTTATTCTTAAAGTCTTTGCCGAACCGTATCGTGCCGGAGATCTCGGCGATAATCGCGTGATCCTTCGGCCTGCGCGCCTCGAACAGCTCCGCCACGCGCGGCAGGCCGCCCGTGATGTCGCGCGTCTTGGCGCTGTTGATCGAGATGCGGGCGATGACGTCGCCGGCTTTCACCGTCGCGCCCGGCTCGAACGAAATAATCGACTCGACCGAGAGCAAATAGCGCGCGTCGCCGCCGCGGGCGAGCTTGGCGATCTTGCCGTCCTTGCCCTTGATCACCAGGGCCGGCTTGAGGCCAGCGGTGCGCGGGGTCGATCGCCAATCCATGACGATGCGCTTGGCGATGCCGGTCGCCTCGTCCACCTGCTCCGACATCGACACGCCGTCGACCAGGTCCTCGAACCCGATCACGCCATCGATCTCAGTCAGGATCGGCCGGGTGAACGGATCCCACTCGGCGATCCTCTGCCCGCGCTTGATCTTGTCGCCCTCGTCGACCTTCAGCCGCGCGCCGTATTGGACACGGTGCACGGCGCGCTCGACGCCGCTCCGATCGGTGATGACGACCGCGACGTTGCGCGCCATCGCCATCAGGTCGCGGTTCGAGTTGCGCGCCAGGTTGCGGTTGCGGATCTTCACCTCGCCGTCGAAGTTCGACTCGATGAACGACTGGTCCGCGAGCTGCGCCGCGCCGCCGATGTGGAAGGTTCGCATCGTGAGCTGCGTGCCGGGTTCGCCGATCGATTGCGCCGCGATGACGCCGACCGCTTCCCCCATGTTGACCGGAGTGCCGCGCGCGAGATCCCGGCCGTAGCAGGCGCCGCAGACGCCATTCTTGGCTTCGCAGGTCAAGACGGAGCGGATCTTCACCTCCTGGATGCCGGCGGCGGTGATCGCCGGCATGTCCTCTTCGACGATCATCCGGCCAGCCTCGACAATCACCTTGCCGTCGGGGTCGCGCAGCGCGTCGGCCGACGTGCGGCCAAGAATGCGCGAAGCGAGCGACGCCACCACCGTGCCCGCGTCGATGATCGCGCGCATGCTGATGCCGCGCGTCGAGCCGCAATCGGGCATGGTGATGATCGAATCCTGGGCGACGTCGACCAGGCGGCGGGTCAGGTAGCCGGAGTTGGCGGTCTTCAGCGCGGTGTCCGCGAGGCCCTTGCGGGCGCCGTGGGTCGAATTGAAGTACTCCAGAACCGACAGGCCCTCCTTGAAGTTGGAGATGATCGGGCTTTCGATGATCTCGCCCGAGGGCTTGGCCATCAGGCCGCGCATGGCGGCAAGCTGGCGCATCTGCGTCGGCGAGCCGCGCGCGCCCGAATGCGACATCATGTAGATCGAGTTGATCGGCTTGTCGCGGCCGTGTTCGTCCTTGCGCACCGCCGAGATGCCGGCCATCATTTCCTCGGCCAGCTTGTCCGAGCATTTCGCCCAGGCGTCGACGACCTTGTTGTATTTCTCGCCCTGGGTGATCAGGCCGTCGTTGTACTGCTGCTCGTACTCCTTCGCGAGAGCCGACGTCTCGGCGATGAACTTCTTCTTCGACTCCGGCACCACCATGTCGTCCTTGCCGAACGAGATGCCGGCCTTGAACGCCTCGCGGAAGCCGAGCGCCATGATCCGGTCGCAGAAGATGACCGTCTCCTTCTGACCGCAGTTGCGGTAGACGATGTCGATCATGTTGGAGATTTCCTTTTTCGTCATCAGCTTGTTGACGACGTCGAAGGGAATCTTCACGTGCTCGGGCAGGAGCTGGCCGAGGAACAGACGCCCGGGCGTGGTGTCGAAGATCTTCGCGACCCGCTCGCCCTTCTCGTCGAAGGTCCAGGCGCGGCCCTTGATCCTGGTGTGGAGCGTGACCGTTCCGGCGGCCAAAGCGTGCTCGATCTCGCCGATGTCGCTGTAGAAGCCGCGGATCGGGCGCTTGGTCTTCGGATCCTCCGCGTACTGGCCGGGCTCGCCGTCGCGCATCAGCGACACGTAGTAGAGGCCGAGAACGATGTCCTGGCTCGGCACGATGATCGGCTGGCCGTTGGCGGGATGGAGGATGTTGTTGGTCGACATCATCAGCACCCGCGCCTCGAGCTGCGCTTCGAGCGAAAGCGGCACGTGCACGGCCATCTGGTCGCCGTCGAAGTCGGCGTTGAACGCCGAGCAGACGAGCGGATGGAGCTGGATCGCCTTGCCCTCGATCAAGACCGGCTCGAACGCCTGGATGCCGAGGCGATGGAGCGTCGGAGCGCGATTGAGCATCACCGGATGCTCGCGGATGACCTCGTCGAGGATGTCCCAGACTTCCGGCTTCTCTTTCTCGACCAGTTTCTTGGCCTGCTTGACCGTCGCCGACAGACCTTTGGCGTCGAGGCGCGAATAGATGAACGGCTTGAACAATTCGAGCGCCATCTTCTTCGGCAGGCCGCACTGATGCAGCTTGAGCTCGGGGCCGACCACGATCACCGAGCGGCCGGAATAGTCGACGCGCTTGCCGAGCAGGTTCTGGCGGAACCGGCCCTGCTTGCCCTTGAGCATGTCGGCGAGCGACTTCAGCGGCCGCTTGTTGGCGCCGGTGATGACGCGCCCGCGCCTTCCGTTGTCGAACAGCGCGTCGACCGACTCCTGCAGCATCCGCTTCTCATTGCGGATGATGATGTCGGGGGCGCGCAGTTCCATCAGCCGCTTCAAGCGGTTGTTGCGGTTGATGACCCGGCGGTAGAGGTCGTTGAGGTCGGAGGTCGCAAATCGTCCGCCGTCGAGCGGCACCAGCGGCCGCAAATCCGGCGGAATGACCGGCACCTCGGTCAGGATCATCCACTCCGGCTTGTTGCCCGAATGGATGAAGGCCTCGATGATCTTGAGGCGCTTGGCGAGGCGCTTGGGCTTGAGCTCGCTCTTCGATTCGGCGATCTCGACCTTGAGGTCGTCGGCGATCTTCTGCAGGTTCATGCCCTTCAGGATCTCGCGGATCGCTTCGGCGCCGATCATCGCCGTGAAGCTGTCCTGGCCGTATTCGTCGAGCGCGCGCAGATAGTCGTCCTCGCTCAGGAGCTGGCGGTCCTTTAGCGGCGTGAGACCAGGATCGAGCACGATGTAGGATTCGAAGTAGAGGATGCGCTCGAGGTCCTTGAGCGTCATGTCGAGCAGGAGGCCGATCCGCGACGGCAGCGACTTCAAGAACCAGATGTGCGCCACCGGCGCCGCGAGCGAGATATGGCCCATGCGCTCGCGCCGGACGCGCGACAGCGTCACCTCGACGCCGCACTTCTCGCAGATGACGCCCTTGTACTTCATGCGCTTGTACTTGCCGCACAGGCACTCGTAGTCCTTGATCGGCCCGAAGATGCGGGCGCAGAAGAGGCCGTCGCGCTCGGGCTTGAACGTGCGGTAGTTGATCGTCTCGGGCTTCTTGATCTCGCCGAACGACCACGACAGAATCTTCTCCGGGCTCGCGATCGCTATCTGGATCTGGTCGAACGCCTGCGGCGCAGCGACCGGCGCGAAAGGATTGGTGATTTCCTGATTCATTGAAGTCTCCCGCGAAGTCCGGAGAAAAATCGCCTCCAGACTCGCCTAGTTGGAACGGTCGCCTGCAGCCAAACGCCCGTGAGCGACGTACGCCAAAAACCTGCCCCGCCCGTCATCCGGCCGAGCGCGCGCCTGCGATCATTCCGCCGCCTCGGCCGGCGGAAGTTCCTCCACCGGGCGCTTCAGCGACGCCAGTTCGACGTTGAGTCCGAGCGAACGCATTTCCTTGACCAGCACGTTGAAGCTCTCCGGAATGCCCGATTCGAAAGTGTCGTCGCCGCGCACGATCGCCTCGTAGACCTTGGTGCGGCCTGCGACGTCGTCCGACTTGACGGTCAGCATCTCCTGCAGCGTGTAAGCCGCGCCATAGGCTTCGAGCGCCCACACTTCCATCTCTCCGAAGCGCTGGCCGCCGAACTGCGCCTTGCCGCCGAGCGGCTGCTGAGTGACCAGGCTGTAGGGGCCGATCGAGCGGGCGTGGATCTTGTCGTCGACCAGGTGATGGAGCTTCAGCATGTAGATGTAGCCAACCGTCACCTTGCGATCGAAGGCGTCGCCGGTCCGCCCGTCATAGAGCGTCACCTGCCCGGACGCGTCGTAATTGGCGAGCTTCAGCATCTCGACAATATCCTTCTCGCGCGCGCCGTCGAACACCGGCGTTGCGATCGGCACCCCGCGGCGCAGGTTCTCGCCGAGCTCGGCGAGGCTCTTGTCGTCGAGCGCCTTGATCGTCTCGTCGTCGCCGTAGACCTGCTTCAGCTTGCTGCGCAGCGGCTTGGCGTCGTTCGAGCGCAGATACGCGTCGACCGCCTCGCCGACCTGCTTGCCGAGGCCCGCGCAGGCCCAGCCGAGATGGGTCTCGAGAATCTGCCCGACGTTCATGCGGCTTGGCACGCCGAGCGGATTGAGCACGATGTCGACCGGGCTTCCATCCTCGAGGAACGGCATATCCTCCTGCGGCACGATCCGGGACACGACGCCCTTGTTGCCGTGCCGGCCCGCCATCTTGTCCCCGGGCTGGATCTTGCGTTTGACCGCGATGAACACCTTGGCCATCTTCATCACGCCCGGCGGCAATTCGTCGCCGCGCTGCAGCTTCTCGACCTTGTCGAGGAAGCGGCTCTCCAGCGACTTCTTCGATTCGTCGTATTGCTTCCGCATCGACTCGATCTCCGACATCGTGTGGTCGGATTCGAGCGCGAAGCTCCACCATTGCGAGCGCGGCTGCTCTTCGAGCAACGCCTTGTTCAGCACCTGATCCTTCTTGAAGCCCTTCGGGCCAGAGAGCGCCCGCTTGCCCTCGAGCGTTTCGGCCAGGCGCGCGTAGACGTTACGGTCCAGGATCGCCTGCTCGTCGTCGCGATCCTTGGCCAGGCGCTCGATCTCCTCGCGCTCGATGGCCTGCGCGCGCTCGTCCTTGTCGACGCCGTGGCGGTTGAACACCCTGACCTCGACGATCGTGCCCTGGACGCCCGGGGGTACGCGCAACGACGTATCGCGCACGTCCGAGGCCTTCTCGCCGAAGATGGCGCGCAGAAGCTTCTCTTCCGGCGTCATCGGGCTTTCGCCCTTGGGCGTGATCTTGCCGACGAGGATGTCGCCGGCCACCACTTCGGCGCCGATGTAGACGATGCCCGCCTCGTCGAGGTTCTTCAGCGCCTCTTCCGAGACGTTCGGAATATCGCGCGTGATCTCCTCGGGCCCGAGCTTGGTGTCGCGGGCCATCGCCTCGAATTCCTCGATGTGGATCGAGGTGAAGACGTCGTCCTTGACGATGCGCTCCGAGAGCAGGATCGAATCCTCGAAGTTGTAGCCGTTCCACGGCATGAAGGCGACGAGGACGTTGCGGCCGAGCGCCAGATCGCCGAGATCGGTCGAGGGCCCGTCGGCGATGATGTCGCCCTTCTCAACCCGGTCGCCGACCTTCACCAGCGGCTTCTGGTTGATGCAGGTCGACTGGTTCGAGCGCTGGAACTTCATGAGGCGATAGATGTCGACGCCGGGCTTGGCGGCGTCGGTCTCCTCGGTCGCGCGCACGACGATGCGGGTGGCGTCGATCTGGTCGACGACGCCGGCCCGCCTGGCCGCGATCGCCGCGCCCGAATCGCGCGCCACGATCGCCTCCATGCCGGTGCCGACCAGCGGCGCGTCCGAGCGCACCAGCGGCACCGCCTGGCGCTGCATGTTCGAGCCCATGAGCGCGCGGTTGGCGTCGTCGTTCTCGAGGAACGGGATCAGCGCCGCCGCCACCGACACCAGCTGCTTGGGCGATACGTCCATGTAGTCGACGCGATCGCCGGGCAGGAACACAACGTCTCCCGCGTGGCGGCAGACAATCAGGTCGCCGACAAGCTTGCCGGCGGCGTCGATCGGGGTATCGGCCTGGGCGACGCTATATTTCTGCTCTTCCATCGCCGAGAGATAGGAAACGTCCTCCGTGACTTTGCCGTCACGAATCTTCCGGTACGGCGATTCGATGAAGCCGTATTTGTTGACGCGCGCGAAGGTCGCGAGCGAGTTGATGAGCCCGATGTTCGGCCCCTCGGGCGTTTCGATCGGACAGATACGGCCATAATGCGTCGGGTGCACGTCGCGCACCTCGAAGCCGGCCCGCTCGCGGGTGAGGCCGCCCGGACCCAGCGCCGAAAGCCGGCGCTTGTGGGTGATCTCGGACAGCGGATTGGTCTGGTCCATGAACTGCGACAGCTGCGAGGAGCCGAAGAACTCGCGCACCGCCGCGGCCGCGGGCTTCGCGTTGATCAGGTCCTGCGGCATGATGGTGTCGATCTCGACCGACGACATGCGCTCCTTGATCGCCCGCTCCATCCGCAGGAGGCCGATGCGATACTGATTCTCCATCAATTCGCCGACCGAGCGCACGCGGCGATTGCCCAGGTGGTCGATGTCGTCGATATCGCCGCGTCCGTCGCGCAGGTTCACCAGCGCCTTGACCACCGCGAGGATGTCATCCTTGCGCAGGGTGCGCTGGGTGTCGGGCGCATTGAGGTCGAGGCGCATGTTCATCTTCACCCGGCCGACCGCCGAGAGGTCGTAGCGCTCGGAATCGAAGAACAGCGACTGGAACATCGCCTCGGCGCTTTCGATCGTCGGCGGCTCGCCCGGACGCATGACGCGATAGATGTCGAACAGGGCGTCCTCGCGCGAGGAATTCTTGTCGACTTTAAGCGTGTTGCGGATATAGGCGCCGATGTTGACGTGATCGATGTCGAGCACCGTCAGTTCGTCGAACCCGGCCTCCAGCAGTTGAGCCAACGACTTCTCGGTGATCTCTTCGCCGGCCTCGGCGTAGATTTCGCCGGTCTCCGGGTTATAGAGGTCCTCGGCGATATATTGGCCGTAGAGGTCGGCGTCGGAGGCGCGAAGCGCCTTCAGCCCCTTCTCCGCCAGCTGGCGCGCGGCGCGGACGGTCAATTTCTTGCCCGCCTCGACCACGACCGCGCCGGTGTCGGCGTCGACGATGTCGACCGAGGCCTTGACCCCCTTCATCCGCTCCGCGTCGAAAGGCACGCGCCAATTGCCGTCCTTGAGACGGGTATAGACGACGTGGCGATAGAAGGTCGAAAGGATCTCCTCGCCGTCGAGGCCAAGCGCATAGAGAAGCGAGGTCACCGGAATCTTGCGCCGCCGGTCGATGCGCGCATAGACGATGTCCTTGGCGTCGAACTCGATGTCGAGCCACGATCCGCGATAGGGAATGATGCGGGCGGCGAACAGAAGCTTGCCCGACGAATGGCTCTTGCCCTTGTCGTGGTCGAAGAACACGCCCGGGCTGCGGTGCATCTGCGAGACGATGACCCGCTCGGTGCCGTTGACGATGAAGGTGCCGTTGGCGGTCATGAGCGGCATGTCGCCCATGTAGACGTCCTGCTCCTTGATGTCCTTGACCGACTTGGCCTGGGTCTCCGGATCGACGTCGAACACGATGAGCCGGAGCGTCACCTTGAGCGGCGCGGCATAGGTCATGCCGCGCTGACGGCACTCGTCGACATCGTATTTCGGCGCCTCGTACTCGTATTTGACGAACTCGAGGTGGGCGGTGTCGGCGAAGTCCTTGATCGGAAACACCGACTTGAACACCGCCTGCAGCCCCTCGGTCGGGCGCCCGCCCTTCGGCGGGTCCATGAGCAGAAACTGATCATACGAAGCCTTCTGGACCTCGATCAGGTTCGGCATCTCGCCGACTTCCTTGACGTGCCCGAAGACCTTGCGAACGCGCTTGCGGCCAGTGAATGTCTGCGCCATGTCGCTCCTCTAAAGCTCGCTTGCCGCCCGCCACGCGCAGAGGCGCGGGGCGGATCGCCGGCAGGCCTTCCCGGGACGTCGCCGACGCCCCTTCTCACTTCACGCCTCGCGCCGCCCGGCGGCCTCATGCGTTCGCCGCCGGTCAACTACGCTCGCGCAACCCTCACTGGAAACGCCGGAACGGCCCCAGGCCGATGGCCGGGACCGTTCCCTTTTCTTGTTACCCGAGCCCCTGGGGGCAGGTCCGCCATTACTTGAGCTCGACCTTCGCCCCCGCCTTTTCCAAAGCGGCCTTGATCTTCTCGGCCTCTTCCTTGCTGACGCCTTCCTTGACCGGCTTCGGCGCGGCCTCGACCAGGTCCTTGGCTTCCTTCAGGCCGAGCGCGGTGATGGCGCGCACTTCCTTGATCACTTCGATCTTCTTGTCGCCGACCGCCGCGAGGACGACCGTAAACTCGGTCTGCTCTTCGACTGGCGCGGCGGCGGCTGCGCCGGCCGGAGCGGCCGCGACCGCCACGGCGGCGGCGGCGGAGACGCCCCATTTGCCTTCAAGCAGTTTGGCGAGCTCGGCGGCCTCCAGGACCGTGAGGCTCGAGAGTTCGTCGACGATTTTTTCGAGATTTGCCATTGATGGATGTCCTATATGTAGTTCGAACCGAGGGTTTGTGAAGAGCCTGGGTCAGGCAGCGTCTTTGGCGGCATAGGCCCCAACCACGCGCGCGAGCTTGGCGGCTGGCGCCGTCGTGAGCTGGGCGAGCTTGGTCGCGGGGGCCATCAGAAGCCCCAGCAATTTGGCGCGCAACTCATCGAGCGAGGGCAAGGTCGCGAGCGCCTTGACCCCGTCGACATCGAGAGCCGTCTTGCCCATGGCTCCCCCTAAGAGCACGAATTTCTCGTGATCCTTGGCGAAAGCCACGGCGGCTTTGGCCGCCGCCACCGGGTCGCTCGAATGAGCGATCAGGGTCGGCCCCTTGAGCAGGGGACCAATCGAGGCGACGTCCGTGCCTTTGAGAGCAATCTGAGCGAGGCTGTTCTTGGCCACTTTGACCTGGGCGCCCGCCTGCCGCATCTGCTTGCGCAGCCGCTGCATCTGGGCGACGGTCAGGCCGGAATAGTGCGCCACCACCACCGCTGACGTTTTCGAAAAAACGTCGTGAAGGGCGGCGACCTCTTCCTTCTTTTCCGTTCTGTCCACGGTGCTCATCTCCGGTCGGCGGGCTTCAAGTCCACGAAAACCCGCCTGTTGCACATGCCGCGCCGCGCGACCCGGAAGAGACCGAATCGAGCGCCGCGGCGACTTGCGCCTGTCCCCGGAGGCGGGCGAAACGCCCGGCGCCGGACAGAAGGTTCGAACCGCGTAGGCCGTCCGGCGCGCCGGACGGAAACAAAAACCCGGTCTTCCCCGTCTATGCTGGCTCCCTCGCCCCGCAAGGGCCTTGGGAAATTAAGCGTGTCCCCCGAAGGGGTTACGCGCCGGCAGTCTCGGACAGGACACGGCCGGATGAGACGCAAAGGTAAACCTTTCCGTCCTCCGGCCTATCCGCCGCTCCCACTTCAATCATCCGTCACCGGTTTGATCTTCGCAGGGCGGTAGCCATGTTTGATCATTCGGGGTCGCATCGCGCCGTCAACCCCGACCGGGCTCCATAGCGCCTATCGCGCGCGCCGGCAAGGGGGTTCTGGGGAAAAGTTTCTGTGCGACGGCGGAGCGCGCCGCCGTCCGCAATTCACATTGCCGTGATGGTGTCGCGCGCGGCGCGCCGCAGGAAGCGCCTTTCAGGCCGCCTTCGCCGGAGAGCCTCGCCGCCGGCGGATCATGAAGCCCACTCCGGCGAAGCCGATCAGAGCATCGCCCAGGTTGAGGGCTCGGGAACCGCTCCAGCCGCGGTCGAGAAATCGCCCGCCGTGCCGATGTCGTAGAATTGGGTCAGCGTGATCGGGGAGTCGTCGCCTGTCGTGCCTACGATGCGATCATCATACACCAGATCATAAGTAGTAGGACTCGTGCCAGCAGCCAAGGTTCCGCCGGGGATGACAAATCGGTGACGGTCGGCGGTCCCGCGTCGCTGAAGACCTGTGCGTTGGTGGAAGCATTGTAGATGAAGAAATAGATGTTGGATTGCATCCGGCGTCGCGTTCGGACTGACGACCATTCCGTTCAAGTCGACCGTAAAGGCGTCCGCCGCATTGAGGCCTTGGAGCGCCGAGAAGTTCGTCACGAGCGGTGTATTCGAATAGGTGTCGCCGGCATAGTTCTGGCTGACCATGGTCGCCGGCCCAGTGCCGCCGGACACGTCAAACGTGTAAGTGCCGGTCGGATAGGTCGCCTGCAACGCGCTGAGGCTCGCCGCGGTGTACTTCGTACCCAATCTCGTAAGTGGGCGGGAGATATCCCTGATCCGCAAGAGGTCGAGTGTTCGAGTCCTGGGCAGGGTCAACGTGCCAGTTCGGTGTATTGGCCCGAGCGCGGAAAAGAAGACGCGAGCGGAGAAAAAATCGACCGCCGTCGAATATGATCGCGTCTGACCGGGACCGGTTTGCTGGTAGGTCGGATTGATGCCGACGTCGGCGTTCTTGATCCTGGCGCTTGCGGCCGCCGCCCGCAGGCCGCGATGCCGCTCGACGACCGCCTTCCGGGCGCCCTCGACGACTGGATCGACAAGGCTCAGGGCGGTCGTTGTCCGGCAGGACCTGCCGCGTCGCCGCACTCGGCGCCCTCGGCGCCGCGTCTGGCGTTGCTGGTGGAATCGGGGCCGCCGCATCTGCGGCTGGCGCTGGGTCTAAGTCATCAGAATAATATTGCCTGTTCGAGGCGGGAGCGCTTCTGCGTTGCAGGCGCCGCAGAAAAACGCTCTCGACCCGCCGCGCGCGTCCCACAAAAATTATTGCGCCCCGCCTCAAGACTGCGCTTGAAGTCTCGCTGCGCGCGCGGGATTTAGGCGCGTCGTCCGAATCGCACCGTTCCGACGGGATCATCCATGCAAACGAGAGCCGCCGTCTGCCGCGCGTTCGGCAAGCCCCTGACCGTCGAAACGGTCGAACTCGCCGAGCCGAACGCGGGCGAGGTCCTCATCAAGACGGCGGCTTGCGCCATCTGCCATAGCGACATCTTCTACATTGAGGGCGCCTGGGGCGGCGAACTGCCGGCGGTCTACGGCCACGAGGCGGCGGGGGTGGTCGAGGCGGTCGGCCCGGGCGTGACCCGCCTGAAAGTCGGCGACCATGTCGTCGCGACGCTGATCCGCAATTGCGGCTTCTGCCCCGCCTGCTCCGAGGGCGCGCCGGTCTTCTGCGAGGAGGTGTTCCCGCTCGATCGCGCAACCCCGCTGCACGACGGCGCCGGCAAGCCGCTCGTTCACGGCCTGCGCACGGGCGCCTTTGCCGAGCGGATGGTGGTCGACCAGTCCCAGGCGGTAGCGATCCCGAAGGACGTGCCGCTCGACAGCGCGGCGCTCATCGCCTGCGGCGTGCTGACGGGGATGGGCGCGGTCGTCAACACGGCGAATGTCAAGGCCGGCTCGAGCGTCGTCGTGATCGGCTGCGGCGGCGTCGGCCTCAATTCCATCCAGGGCGCGCGGCTCGCCGGCGCTTCTCCGATCATCGCCGTCGACATCGAGCCCGCGAAACTCGCCGCCGCCCGCGAGTTCGGCGCGACCGAGACCATCAACGCCAAGAGCGAGGACGTCGGCGAGCGGGTCAAGGCGCTGACCGGAGGCCGCAAAGCCGACTGGGTGTTCGTCACCGTCGGCGTCAAAGGGGCGGCGGAACAGGGCGCTTCGCTGATGAAGCGCAACGGCGCGACCGTGCTGGTCGGCATGCCGCCCTCCGGCGTCCTCGCGACCATCGATCCCGGTTATCTCGCCGCCGACGGGCAAAAGATTCTCGGCTCCAAGATGGGCTCGGCCCGCCCGATCATCGACGTGCCGATGATCGTCAAGCTCTACCGCGAGGGACGCCTCAAACTCGACCAGCTGATCAGCGGACGCTATCGGCTCGAGGCGATCAACGAGGCCATCGCCTCCTCGCGCTCCGGCGCGGCGCTGAGGAACGTGATCGTCTTTTGAGCGGTTTCAGGAAATCCGCTGCGCCGCCCGCGAACGCCGCGCGATCATCAAGAGGCCGATCATGAGCACGGGCAAGACGACGTCGCTGTAGAACGGAACGCCCGCATTGCCCGGGGCGAAGTTGCCCGCCACCAGCATCTGCTTCACATGACCAACCGCGTCGCCGAGAAGAAAGATCGAACTCGCCATGACCGCCGCGGCCTTGAAATCGAGATTGCGCCAGAAGCTGAGGCAGGCCGTCGCGCCGATCGCGAGATCCGCCATGCCGACCTCGAATTGGAACGGACTGGCCTGCCAGCCGATGTCCGCCGCGGCGACGCCGGGAAAGAAGAGATGAAAGAGCGCCGCCCAGAGGCCGGTGACGCCAACGGGCAAGAGCAGGATCCACGCCAGGAAGCGATCGGCGGCGGGCGCGCCGGTTCTCACCGTCGCAGCCAGCCCAAGCGCCGCGACGAAGAGAAACACCGGCAGGTTCCGCAGCACGAAAGCGATCAATTCAGCCACGATGGACTCCTGACGCGCGTTGGTGGAGGCTTGTAGGGAGACGTCCGCAACGCGAAGCGCTGCGTAATGCCAGCGCGTTTTGATTTATCAAGAAGGATTTCAGTGGCATTCGCGACCCAATACGTCATGGCCGCCTTTGGCCCCACGCGCTCCCCACAAGGCGCGAACACCCCATGAAAATCGCCGAGCTCAAGACCTTCGTCGTCGGCAATCCGCCGCCTGCTTTCGGCGGCCGCTATTTCCTCTTCCTCAAGCTCAAGACCGACAACGGAATCGAGGGCGTGGGCGAGGTCTACGCGGCGAGCTTCGCGCCGAAAGCGATCGTCGCGATGATCGAGGACGTGTTCGAGCGTCATGTCGAGGGCGCCGATCCGTTCCGCATCGAGGCGCTATGGCGGAATGTCTACGGCCGCGGCTATTCGGGCCGGCCCGATATCTCGCTCATGGGGGTGCTCTCGGGAATCGAAATGGCGCTCTGGGACATCGTCGGCAAGGCGGTCATGAAGCCCGTCTACGCGCTCATCGGCGGCAAGGTCCACGAGCGGCTGCGCAGCTACACTTACCTCTATCCCGACGAGCCCGGCTCGCACGCCTACTCGGACAGTCCGGTCTACTCGAATCCGCACGCCGCCGCGGAGCGGGCGCTCAGATACATGGCGCAGGGCTTCACTGCGGTGAAGTTCGATCCGGCCGGGCCTTATTCGACCTTCGATCCCCGCCAGCCGAGCCTCGAGCGGCTCGAGCTCTGCGAAGCCTTCTGCAAGACTTTGCGCGAGGCGGTCGGGACCAAATGCGATCTTCTGTTCGGCACCCACGGCCAGTTCACCGTCTCGGGCGCGCTGCGCATGGCGCGGCGGATCGAGCCCTATGAACCGCTCTGGTTCGAGGAGCCGACGCCGCCCGAAGCGCCCGAGGAAATGGCCCGGGTCGCGGCGCAGTGCCGGATGCCGATTGCGACCGGCGAGCGGCTCACGACCAAGTATGAGTTTGCGCGCGTGCTCGAAACCGGCGCCGCCTCGATCCTGCAAATGAACCTCGGCCGGGTCGGCGGCATTCTGGAAGCCAAGAAGATCGCCGCGATGGCGGAAGCGCACTACGCCCAAATCGCGCCGCATCTCTATTGCGGGCCGGTGGTCGGCGCGGCCAACGTCCAGCTCGCGGCCTGCAGCCCGAATTTCCTCATCCTCGAGAGCATCGAGCGCTGGGACGGCTTCCACGCCAAGATCCTCAAGAAGCCGATCCGCTGGGAGGACGGTTTTGTCATCCCGCCGGACGAGCCGGGGCTCGGCGTCGAGCTCGACGAAGAGGTCGCGCTCGCCCATCCGTGGGAGGGCAAGGATCTCCATCTCGTGCCCAGGTTCGCGCCGGTCTTGCCGCCGGGGTGAGGCGGGCAGACCGAATTCCGGGTCATCGCCCCCGAGATTGATTGCCGAGCGGACGCGAAGCCGATCCACCTGAGCTCGCAGGGCGCCCGAGCGCCGCTCTGCTTGGATGGCGTTAGTCGCTTGCGCGGCGGGCGCAGACTGCCAATGCGCGACGGCACCCGTCCCGCTTGATCAAGGGGGGCGGGGACGCTAGCCGACACTACCCGAACCTGAAGGCCGAGATCATCTTGCCGCCGATCTTGTCGTTGAAGTCGCGCTTGCCTTTGCTCGCGCCCGCGGCGCCCGCGACCACCATCAGCGGCAGGAGGTGCTCCTCGCGCGGATGGCATTCGCGCGCCATGGGCGCCTTGTCCCAATGCGCGAGCCGGTCGTCGCGCTCGGCCTGCGGCGCCTTCGCCGTCTCGTCGAGCCACGCGTCGAACGCGGCCGACGCCCGCGTGTCGCCGTCGCGGAAGCTGCGCAGGTCGTGGAAGCTCATGCCGCTGCCGACGATCGCGACGCCATCGTCGCGCAACGGCTCGAGCGCCTTGCCGAGCTTGATGTGGAACGCCGGATCGAGGTCCTTGCGCAAGGACAACATGACGACCGGGATCTCGGCCTTCGGATCAACAATCAGGAACGGCACGAACACGCCGTGATCGAAGCCGCGGCTCTCGTCGGTCGCCACCGGCAGGCCGGCCTTCTCGATCAGCGCCTTGACCTTGGCCGCGACTTCCGGCGCTCCCGGCGCAGGATAGGAGAGCTTATAGGTATGCTCGGGGAAGCCGTAATAATCGTAGAGCATCCCCGGCTTCGGGTTGACGCTGACGGTCGGCTGATCCGCCTCCCAGTGCGCGGTGACAATGAGAAACGCCTTCGGCCGCTCGGGCAGCGACTTGAGGAGGCCGGCGAGATAGTCGCGCAGGCTGTCCCAGCCGTGCGGGCCGAAGGGCGGCGGCCAGTCCATCCAGAAGCACGGGCCGCCGCCATGCGGCACGAAGATCGCGGGTTGACGGTGAGCGGACATGCGGGCCCCTGGGTTCCGAACTTTCGCAAATGTAAATAGGCCGCCGGGCGCGCCACCGCAACGTGGCCTCTCCAGAGCTTGGGCGCCGACCCGGCCCCCGCGCGCGGTCAACGTCCGCGGCCCACGATCGGGAACGGTCACGCAGCGTCGTGAAAGATGACGCCGAGCGTGAAGCGCTCGCCGCTTTTTATGCGGCTGACCCCATGGCGCATATTGACGCGATAGGCGCCGCGCGTCCCCTGCGCTGGCCGCTCGCGCACGGCGAAGATGGCGCCGTCGCCCTGGCTCAAGCTCACGACCTCGGCCCGCGACTGCATCCGCGGCCGCTGTTCCGTGAGGACGAACTCTCCTCCGGTGAAGTCGCGCCCGGGCTCGCTGAGCAGGATTGCTACCTGGAGCGGAAAAAGATGCTGGCCGTAAACGTCCTGGTGCAGGCAATTGAAGTCGCCTGGCCCGTATCGCAGGAGGAGCGGCGTCGGCTTCGTCTGACCCGCTGCATGGCAGCGGGCGCGGAACGCCTCGTGCTCGGCGGGGTAGCGGACGTCGATGCCCATCGCCGCGTTCCAGCGGTCGGCGACTGGCGCAAGGCGGCGGTAAAGGCCGCGACGAAGCGCGACGATCAGTTCCGGCAGCGGATCGGCGAAATACTTGTACTCCCCACGGCCGAAGCCGTGAGCGGCCATCACGACGCGCGAGCGGAAGCGCGAATCGTCCGCATAGAGCGCCGCCAAGGCCCGGCACTCCTCAGGCGTCAGAAGCTTCGGCGCGACGGCGCAGCCATAGGCGTCGAGGTCGCGCTCGATGGAGGGCCAATCAAGCGCATCGATCGCCACGCCCTCACCCCTGCCCCTCTCCCCGAGGGAGAGGGGGAAAGCGGCGCCCTTCCCTTCTCCCCTGGGGAGAAGGTGGCCGCGGAGCGGCCGGATGAGGGTGGGCCGGGTCATCACGCGGCCTCTCGGTCGAGAAGCGCACGCTTGCGTTCGACGCCCCACCGGTAGCCGGAAACATCGCCGTCCGTTCGCACCACCCGATGGCAGGGGATCGCGACCGCGAGCGGGTTGGCGGCGCAGGCCTGCGCCACCGCACGCGCGGCCTTCGGCTGGCCGACCGCGCGGGCGATTTCGGCGTAAGTCGCCGTCCTGCCCGGAGGAATGGCGCTCAGCGCCCGCCAGACCCGCTCCTGGAACGCGGTCCCGCGGATGTCGAGCGGAAGGT
Source organism: uncultured Alphaproteobacteria bacterium (assembly GCA_963776665.1). GTDB lineage: Bacteria > Pseudomonadota > Alphaproteobacteria > Rhizobiales > Beijerinckiaceae > Roseiarcus. Next base: position 177,445 of record CAVZNQ010000012.1, on the reverse strand, counting down.
CGAGACGCCGCCCGGGCGCTTCGATCAGGCCCACGACTCGCGCCACCATGAGCTCGAAAGCGGGATCGCCGCCGATGAGTTCGGCGCGCGGGAAGCGATCCTGAAGGTCGCGCGCGAGAGCGTCCGGGTCGTCGCCCAGCGTGATCGCGCACACGCCCTTGTCGGTCGCAGCCACCAGCACCGCGCCCAGCGACGCCTGGCCGATGGCGAAGCGGATCGCCGCGCCCTTCCCTCCGCGCCGGACCGCGCTTGGCGTCATGCCGAGCCGCGCCGAGGCGGTCTCGTAGAAGCGGCTCGAAGAGTTGAACCCGGCGTCGTAGATTGCTTCGGTAATCGTCTCGGCATCGCGCAGGCGATCAGCCGCGCGGCGCGCCTGCATTTGCGCGGCATAGGCCTTCGGCGTCACTCCGGCGACCTTCTTGAACACGCGATGGAAATGGAACGGGCTCAAGCCCGCGCTCGCCGCGAGGTCGTTGAGCGAGGGCGCCTCTTCGGCCGCCGCGATCATTTCGCACGCTCGCCTGACCGCCTCGGCCCTCCGATCGGGCGCGCCGAGCTTATCGGGCCCGCAACGCTTGCAGGCGCGATAGCCCGCCTTCTCCGCTTCCGCGGCGGTCGAAAAGAACGAGACGTTCTCCCGCTTGGCCGGCCGTGAGGCGCAGCTCGGACGGCAATAAATTCCGGTCGTGCGGACGGCGAAGAGGAAGTTGCCGTCGAAGGCCGAATCGCGGCGGCGGACCGCGTCCCACCGAGCGTCGTCGGCGCGGGCGGCCGGGCTTGTGGCGCTGGGACGGCTCGCTTCAGTCATGGCGATAGACATAGGGATGGCTCCGGGGTTTGTCTTGTTCCCCGACTACGCCGATCTTTGCGCCGCCGAACTCCGCTCCTTGCTGTCTAATTTTCGTGACGGCCCGTGACCCGTACATACCGGACCGGCGCGCTGACGCCGCGCAGCATCGCCGTTTCTTCGATCCGGGTCCGATCCGCGAGCGCCGCGGCCGTTTCGGGATCGCTCGCCACGGCCTCCGACACGATCACCTCGCCGCCGCGACACTGATGTTCGAGGCGCGCGGCGATATTCACGGTCGCGCCGAAGTAGTCGAGCGCGTCGCCGGTCGTGACGGCGATGCACGGTCCGGCGTGAAGTCCGAGCTTCAACACGATCGGCGTCGCGCCCGCAGGCCCGCCCCGGGCGGAATTGAAGCTCGCGACATCGTCCTGGATCGCCAGCGCCGCGCGGACCGCATGATCGGGACGGGAGAAGGCGGCCATGACCGCATCGCCCACGGTCTTGACGACGAAGCCATGATGGCGGCCGACCCGGTCCGACAGGAAAGAAAAATGGTCGCGGACGAGGTTGTAGGCGGTGGCGTCGCCGAGCGCATCGTAGAGTTCGGTCGAGCCCTTGAGGTCGGTGAACATGACGGCGATCGAGCCGATCTCGGCATTGTCGCCGGGACGCAGCAATTGCTCGGGGCAGAGCCGGCGGAAGGCGGGCATGGCGATCACCCGATCCCCGGTCAGCGCGTCTTTGGCCCAGTTGCGGTTCTCGACCACGAAGACGAGGGGCCGATCGCTCTCGTTGCGGATCGCGAGCGCGTTCCTGCCGCTCGCTTCCTCGAGCAGAATGTCGGGGCCGCGAGCCACCACCGTCGGCATGAGGCCATCGGCGCCGATGTCGCGATCGGCTTCGGGGCCGGCCTCGACCGTGCGAAAGCGGTATGGGCCCGGAGCGAGGGAGAGCTCAAAGACCTTGGCCGACTGCGCGGCGACCTCGGCCTGAAACTTGATGTGCCGCACCGAGCCCTGGCCGAGCATGCACATCTCGCCGTCCGGCAGCGGACGAACCCAGGGCTCAGGGTGGAAAGTCAGTTCGACGTTGCGGCTGAAATTGCGTTCGTAGTCGATGTTGCAGGAGGAGCAATGCGCGCCCTTCGCCAGGTCCTGAAGCCGGCTCACCCGGGACTTCGCGCCGCGGCAGCGCGGGCACAGGAGCTCCCATCCCATCGCCACGACGCCTTTCCGCGCCGCCGCCAGGAACAACTCGACCGCATGGTCGGGCGGGGCGGACCATAGCGTCGCCAGCGCCAGCGGACGAATGCCGCGCAGATCGACGACCGGCGCATGGCGCAGGTAATCGATCAGCTTCGGCGCCAAGGCGTGCGAGGCAGGGTCGCGCGCGAGTTCGGCGCCAAGCCCGTCGAGTCGCTGCCGGGCGGCGGGCTCGACCAGGTCCTCGGCGCTCCACCCCGGGACGAGCGCGGAACCCTCGCTCTCGCGAGCGATCCGCTCGATCCCCGCCGCGGCCTTGCCGAACTCGGCGTCAAAGATGCCGGCGCGCTTGCTCACGAAACCCAGGAGGCCGGCGGGTTCGGCCATGCCGGTGACGACCAGCCGGCAGCCTTCGCCTTCGGCGAAAAGCTCGCAGACCCATTCCCAGCGCCGCATCGGGCCGTTGTGATAGTTCCGGAACTGGAAAAGGCGGTGGTTTTCCTGCCATTCGCCGAATTCCTCCTCCCAGCGCGCCGGGAAGGGCCCAACCTTGCCGTGGACATAGCGGCGGACGCGGCCCTCGCCGTCGACCCGTTCCTCGAACTTGTAGGGCGCCATGCCGCCGAGCTCCCAAAGGCGGGCGGAGTCGGAGACAAATGGCCAAATCGCCGCCGCGGGCCTGGCGAACGTGACTTCCCGACGAAAGCGGTAGAGAGCGTCGCTGCTCGCCGTCATGGGGCGCTGCGCTCGAGCGAAGATCGTGAAGGCGGCGCGACCCGTTCAGGCTTAACTGCCTTCGTCATTGCCCGGAGGCTCGGGGCGACGAGACAATCCAGCGACCGAAAGGCGCCCGGCGCTCACCTGGATTCGCTCGCAATGACGGACGCCGATCGACTTGAGTTCATCTTACTCTAGAAGACCAGCGTCGGTCCGTCAAAAGAAGTCGCCGCGCACGATCCAAAACGTCAGCGCTTGGGTGAGCTGCGACACTCGCTCGCGATTTGACCGCTCGATCATCGTCTGGTCGACCGGCGTTGAGTAGTAGCTGCTCGTTGCCCGGATCGGCGTCTCCTTTCCGCCAATCACAGCAACTCCCTGGATATTGTCCAGAGACGCGCCGGCATGGAGCATTTCCCCGGTTTGCGGCCCCAGGGTCAGGTAGTCGATCCTGACGGTGAGCGGCGCGCCGCCGCGCGACATGCGGCCGGCCAAGCCTTGCGCCAATTGGCCGGTCAGATCGTGCTCGACCCAGGTCGCAGTCGGATCGCCGGCGTTGGCCCGCAGCGGCTGAACGTCGACGTGAATGTCGCCGAACGTCGGCGCCGACTGAGCGAACGCGCCCTGGCCGAGAGCGGGGACGAAAAGAGAGAGCGCGAGCGAGGCCGCAAGCGCGACGCGATGGAAAATTCGGTGAATGGACATGACCCAACCTCCTGGCGTGGGCGTTCGGCTAGTTATACGCCGCGCCGCCCGTTTTGGTTTGAGGAAATCTCGCATTCCCGAGAACACTCGAACGGGATGTTTTATTCGTGAGCCAAAATCCGGCCGGCTCGCAGCGATGAGGCCAGCGGGATGGCCGGCAGGTCCTGTCATTTCGGAAAATTCGTGATCGACATTTCATTTACGAAAACCAGAAATCGTGCTATAAGTCTCGGTGGGGCGCCGCAGGCGGTCGGCGCGTCTCGATCGATGCTCCCTGCCGCCCGCAGGACGAGGGCGTCCGGAAGCTGCAGAAAGGCGGAAATCTGGGCGGAACCCTTTGAAAAGGCTCAATCCGCGGAAGGAAAACATGATTTGGTTTTTATTGCGCCTGGCTTGGTTTTCGTTGCGGCGGGCTTGGTTTTCGTTGCGGCGGCCTTGGCTTTCGTTGCGGCCGGCTTTGATGTTGTTGCGGCCGGCTCGAAGGATCGACCGCCCTCAAGCGGTCCGCCGCATGGCGCCGCCCGCCGCGTCGGCGATCGAGCGCGCGCCGAACAGGATGAAGATCACGCCGACGAGCCGGGTCACCACGACGCCGTGGGCGAGGAAGAACCGCCGCACCGCCGGCAGGCCGGCGGCGAGGATCAGGACCGCATCGGCGAGCAGAAAGCCGAGGAAAGCAGCGACGAACATCTGCGGCGCATCGGCGATCTTGAGCGACCCGATGTAGGGCGCGACGATCGCCGAGAACATCGCCAGCGCCACCGGATAAGACTTCGGATTGGTGAGCCCGAAGGCCATGCCGGTCGCGAGCGGCCGCTTGGCCCCGATCGTGCGCGGCGGCGCGTCCTTCTTGGTCATGACCGCCCGCGCTCCGAGATAGATGAGGTAAAGTCCGCAAACGAAGCCGAGCAGTTCGAACAGCGCCGGGCCGATCCGGTTGGCGCCGACGATCGCCGCCACAGCGAGTGCGCCCCAGGTCACGTCGCCGACCAAATGGCCGCAGATGAAATATGCGCCGGCCGCCCGCCCGCGCGAGGCCGCGAGCGTAAACAGCGCCAGGAACGCGGGGCCCGGAGTGATCACATAAAGAAAGGCCGCAATGAGGGTGGCGGCGAGGATTCGGGGGTCGGCCATCGCTCCTCATAACCCTCCGCGGGTGGGCGGCGGAAGCCGGCGCCGAGGAAAATCGTCGATTCAAGACGCGACAGGTCCCGAAAATAGGACGAACGCGAGGCGCCGGCCTTCGGCCCAGTTCGGTTCGTCGCCGGACCTCGCCCGGTCAGGCGGCCACGGCGGGGCGGAGGCGCCGGCGTCCCAGGAAGCCCAAGCCGACGAAGCCAAGGAGCAGCATGGCCCAGGCCGATGGCTCCGGCGCTGCAGCGCCGCACCGGCCGCTGCCGAGACAGACGTTCGCGCCCGAAGAGGTCGGGTCGATACTGTTGCCGAACGCGCCGGTGATCGTAAGACCGGTCGCATCGGCCGGAATTGCGAGCGTTCCAACAAGCAGGCCGCTTGGGAACGGACCCGGATCGGGGTAGAATCCCGGCCCCGTAAACTGGTCGATGGTCTCGATGACCTCCGCGCCGGAAGTCGAAAAAACGGCCGTTGTCTTGCCGAGCTGGATAACAAGTTGCGACGTCTGGGTGACGACGAGGTCAATCGTTGTTCCGAGCCCGAACGACTCCAGTTGCGACTGCGAAAGCGTGTCGCCCCAAGGCGTCGTGTCCAAATAGCATGCGCTGAATTGCAGGCATTGTGCGACCATGATCTGGGTCGACGCGCTGGAGGGGGCGGCCGACAGGCCGAGAGCGCAAGCCATCGAGGCAGCGCAGGCCAAACCGCGAATGCTCATGGCAAGCCCCCAATCTTGCAGAACGTTAGTGCTAGAATCGCGGACACTAAGCCGAAGACTAATCGAACTCTATTTCTACCATGAGCGAGAATTCGTTGGCCGCGCAATGGGGTCGATTGCCTATCCTCTGCGACTATCGTGGCGCCTTTTCCGTTCGCGCCGGAAAGGCGGCCTCATGGTTTGCCAAGCAGCCCCCTCTTCAAGGCATAGATCGCCTCGAGCGCTTCTCGCGGGCTCATTGCGTCGGGATCGAGCCCGGCAACCGCCGCGCGCAATTCGTCAGGCGGCGACGGCTCGCGCGGCTCATAGGAGAAGAGCGGCAGCGAGTTCGAGCGCGCCGCTCGCGCGCGACGCTTCGAGACCGGCGAGCGCCTGGCGCGCCCGCTTGACGACTGACGCCGGCAGCCCGGCAAGCTTCGCAACCTGGATGCCGTACGAACGATCGGCCGCGCCCGGAACCACCTCGTGCAGGAAGGCCAACGTCCCCTTGAACTCGCTGACCCGCATGGTCAGATTGACGAGCCGCGGCAGCGTCTCGGCGAGCCCGGTCAGTTCGTGGAAATGGGTGGCGAACAGGGCGCGCGAACGATTGACGGCGTTGAGATGCTCAACGCAGGCCATCGCGATCGAGAGGCCGTCGAAGGTCGCAGTGCCGCGGCCAATCTCGTCCAGAATCACCAGCGAACGCTCGCTCGCCTGATTGAGGATCGCCGCCGTCTCGACCATTTCGACCATGAATGTCGAGCGGCCGCGCGCCAGATCGTCCGCGGCGCCGACGCGCGAGAACAGCCGGTCGACGATGCCGACGTGAGCGCGCGCCGCCGGAACATAAGACCCTGTCTGGGCAATGAGCGCGATCAGCGCGTTCTGGCGCAGATAGGTCGATTTGCCGGCCATGTTGGGGCCGGTCACGATGGCGATCCGGCCTCCTTCCCCCGCTTCGCCAGAGAGATCGCAGTCATTGGCGACGAATGGTTCGCCCGCCGCTTTCAGCGCCGCCTCAACCACCGGATGGCGCCCGCCCTCGATCCTGAAATCAAGCGAGACGTCGACCACCGGGCGGGTCCAATCGCGCTTGACCGCGAGTTCCGCGAGCGCGGCGGCGACATCAATCTCGGCAAGGCCTGAGCCGAAGCCGCGCAACCGTTCGCCTTCGGCGAGGCAGGCCCTGCGCAGGCGTTCGAAAGTTTCGAGTTCGAGCGCCAACGCGCGGTCCGCGGCGGAGGCGATGCGGGCCTCAAGATCGACCAGCGCGTTGGTGGTGAACCGCATCGCTCCGGCCATCGTCTGGCGATGGATGAAGGTTGAGTTGAGCGGGGCTTTGAGCAGCGTCTCGCCGGCCGCTTGCGGCGTCTCGATGTAGTAGCCGAGAAAGTTGTTGTGCTTGATCTTGAGCTGCCGCACCCCCGCCTGCTCCGCGTATGACGCCTGGAGCTCGGCGATGACGCGGCGGCTTTGGTCACGTAGCGCGCGCGCCTCGTCGAGCGCCTGCAAGGCCCCGGCTCGCACGAACCCGCCGTCGCGCTTGACGAGCGGCAAATCGTCGGCGAGCGACGCTTGAAGATCGCCCTCGAGCGCGCCGCAGTCGGCGCGGAGCCGCGCGTAGGCCGTGAGCAGGTCGGGCGGAAGATCCGGAGCGGCCTCCAGAATGCCGGCCAGCACTGCCGCCGCGGCAAGGCCGTCGCGGATCGCGGCGAGGTCGCGCGGGCCGCCGCGGTCGAGGCTCAGACGCGCCAGCGCGCGCAGAAAATCGGGCGCATGGGCCAGCGCCCGGCGCAAGGCGTCGCGCACGGGCCCTGCCTCGACCAGAAAATCGAGCGAATCGAGCCGCCGGTTGATAGCCTCCGGGTCGGTCAGCGGACTGGCCAGCCGCTCGGCGAGCAGACGCGCCCCGGCCGGCGTCACGGTGAGATCGATCGTCGCCAATAGCGAACCCTCGCGCGCGCCGCTCAAGGTCCGCGTGAGTTCGAGATTGCCGCGGGTGGCCGGATCGATTTCGAGGCTCGCTCCGCGCGCACGCCGTGTCGGGGGCGAGAGCGCCGGCCGCGCCTCGAATTGGGTGCGCTTGACATAGGCCAGCGCGAGCGCGGCGGCGGCGATCTCCGCGCGTGTGAAGGCGCCGAAGCCGTCGAGGGTTTCGACGCCGTAGAACTCGCATACCCGGCGCTCCGCCGCCGCGCCGTCGCCGCCGTCCCGCCCGAGCGGCGTCGCGGGCACCCGCATTTCGGCGACAATCTGGGAGAACTCTCGCTCGTCATAGACCGCTTGCGAGGCGACAATCTCGCTTGGCTCGAGGCGCGCGATCTCCGCCGCGAGCCCCGCTTCGTCGGCCTCCGACAGGGTGAATGCGCCGGTCGAAAGATCAAGCGCCGCAAGGCCGTAGAGCCGCCGCCCGTCACGCCCGGGCGCCTTCTGCACCGCGACCATGAGACGCGCGCGGCCGGGCTCCAGCAGCCGCTCCTCGGTGATCGTCCCGGGCGTGACCAGGCGGACGACGTCGCGGCGGACGACCGACTTCGCGCCTCGCTTCTTCGCCTCCGCCGGGTCTTCGAGCTGCTCGCAAACTGCGACCCGATGGCCGAGCGCTATCAGGCGGTTGAGATAGTCGTCGGCGCGTTCGACCGGCACGCCGCACATCCGGATGTCCTCGCCGTCATGCTTGCCCCGCTTGGTGAGAACGATGCCGAGCGCCCGGCTCGCAACCTCCGCGTCGTCGAAGAAAAGCTCGTAGAAATCGCCCATCCGGTAGAAGAGCAGGGAATTGGGATTGGCGGCCTTGATCTCGAAATATTGCGCCATCATCGGCGTGAGCCGCGCGCTTGCGCTCTCGGCATGGGGGCTTTCGCTGGCGGCGTCCATCGCCTTCAGCCTAGCAAATCAACGGCGAACGCGCAGGACCGGCCGGAAGGTATCCACGGGTCACAAGAGCCGCTAGGCCGTAGGCTCATTGCTGAGCTTGTTTCTCCAGCAACCGGTTCTTGATCAGCCACGCAGCGCCGCGGTTCCATGAGTAGTTTGCGCCGATGCGAAGATCGGTCTGCTCTACGGCGATTGGAGCGCCAGTCCGCGCGTCGCGAACCTTGAACGTGACCGCGTAGTCGGTGCGGGTGATGCGGGTTACTATGCCAACAAGGGATTGATCCGCGCCGAGTTGGCGAGCAATCGCGGCGTCGCAACCGTCGCATTTGCGTAGGGAATGGGCGGTCGCGTCCGGTGCGTCAGCGCGGCTGACATCAACGAGGCTGTACCGGCCGGATTCCGTGAGGAGGCGGCGCGCGGTCTCCGTCGCCAGCCTCAGTTGCTCCCGGTCCTCGTCGCTCTCGGGGATGATCCCAGCGCCGCCGCTGAAATCTTCCAGCTCGAAGTCGAAGACGGCAAGTTTGACCGGCGCGACGGCGTCACCCTGTTTGCCGAACGTCGGCGCAGACTGAAGAACATCGCGCGCAACAAAGGATTCCGCCTTTTGCCAGGCCTCGTCCGTGTCGCCGCGAAACGTCAGCAACCGGTCAAAAACAAGTTGGCCCTGCTCCTCGTCGGCGATTTGGATCCTGGCCCACTGAACAAGTGTGCTCATTTTGTGTACGCCGCCGAGCAGGACGAGCCTCGCGCCTGCGGCGCGCGCTGCCTTCTGAAGCTCGGAAGGGTTCATCACCGGCGTACACGACTCGGATCCGCAAGACATCGGAACGATGCGGTACTGACCGTTCGCCGCGAGATCGCGCTGCAGGGCGCTAACGAAATCCGCGGCCCGCCGTTGGTGAGCCGCCGTTTGATCGGTCGGCTCGCCGGATGTATCGACATAGTCGAGATTGAGGACCGCCAGTGTGGCCGGCGGCGGCGCAGCGTCGGCTCGCGCGCGCTGGACGCCGAACGCAGCTGTCAGGCCTATTGCGATCGCTACAGTCGAACGGAAAGAGCTGCGCATCGACTACCTCCTCATGACGACGTTCAAGTCACAGATCTCACGCCGCCGACGCCAGCGCATCGCGACGCGCCTTCATCGCCTTGGCGGCCATCGTATAGCCCCCGCCGGCGCCGTCAACGAAGTGGACATGGCCGCGTTCCGTGATCGAGGGAACGAAGCATGTCAGTTGCGCCGCCTCCTGGCGGAAGGCGCCCCAGTTGGCGAAGTCCTCCGCGACGGCGAGCCGCGCCTCGAGCGCGTCGGCGAAGGCAGGCGAGCAGTCGAGGGTCATGCGCAGCCCGTCGTCAAACTTGCGAAAATCGGCGTTGGCGGCGACGTCGCTGGCGTAGAGCGCGGCGTCGAAACCGCCGGCCTTGAGCTTGAACTTATGGAACGTGACGCCAAGCAGATAACTTACCGCCGCGGAGAAGCGCGCGCGCACGCGGGAAACGCCTGAGGCTGCGTTTACCGAGGCTTCGAGCGCAATCGCCTTCATTGGGTCCGCGACCCCGAGGCTTGCGAGCGTAATCGGCCGGCCGTCGAGCGGCGCTTCGTGCGCCATCCGCACGACCTCGTCGATGAGGGCGCCGAAACGCGGGTCGTCGCCGCGAGGCGAGACGATCAGAGACAGGATGACGCCCTGCTTCGCCGGCGCGACGCCCCAGCGGCAAGAGAGACCGGAGAGGTCGGGCTTCGCCCCGGGTTCGGCAGGGGGAAGCGCATAGCGGCCGCGCTTGGCCTCCGCCTCCAACCAGGCGAGCCCGCCGCCGGCGAACATGGCGTAGACGCATTGCGACGTCGCGCCGTAACGGGCGACCCTCACGTCCCGTCCAGCGGCCCGGATCTCCTTCACCGAAACCGCAGCGACGCGCAAATCCAGGTGGAATTCGTGATGCGAGAAATCGGCCATCGCGGCAAGGGCGGCGCCCGCCGCCGATGCGTCGGACCCGGAGACCGCGAAGCTTGCCCCGTCGCCGCCGAATACGAACGGGAACGACCGCCGCTCAAGCGCATTGGCGACAGCTGCGATGGCGCCGGCCCCCACCATGTTGACCGCCTTGTAGCGGCCTTCCGCGACCGCCTTGGTCGAGCCGACGACATCGGAGAAGCCGACCACCCAGTCATCCGGCAGCGGACGATAGCTCTCGGCCCTTACGGCCTCGGCAAACTCATCGAAGATCGGGATCGATTCGTAGAAGTCGCCCATCATTGCGGCCCGGCCCTCTCCGCGGGTACCGGCCCATGATAGCGCAAGGACGGAAGCTGCGCCTGAAAATCGGCGACTTTCAACGAAGCTTCGCCTGGATCAGGGGGCCGCCACCCGTCCCAAGCTTGACCTCGCGGCCCCTCTCGATCGCTTGGGCTACAAACGACTTGGCCGCGGCAACCGCCTCCGGCAGCGCCATCCCGAGCACGACATTTGCGGCGATTGCGCTCGACAGCGTGCAGCCGGTCCCGTGCAAATTGCGTGAGGCGATGCGCGGCGCGGCATAGCGGCGAACGCCTTGCGCGGCGGCCAGGAAGTCGACCGCCTGGTCACCGTCGAGATGGCCGCCCTTGATCAGCGCCGCGCGCGGTCCGAGTTTCAGCAACGCCGCCCCCTGACGCGCCATGTCGGCTTCGCTTTCGGCGATGTTTTCCCCGAGCAGCGCCGCGGCCTCCGCGAGGTTCGGGGTCAGGCAGTCGACGAGCGGCAACAACTCGCGGCGCACCGCTTCGACGAAGCCCGCCCCGCTCAGGGCCGCCCCGGACGAAGCGAACATGACGGGATCGTAGACGATGAACGGCTTCATTCTCCCTTCTCCCACCGGGGCCGCACCGGCGCGCATCCGCGTGGGAGAGGAAAGGCGGGAGGCGACCGCCGCGACAATCTCCGCGCTCGCCAGCATGCCGACCTTGATCGCCGAAACGACGAAATCCTCCAGCACGGCATCGATCTGCGCCGCGACGATCTCCGGCGGCACACAGTGGATCGCCCGCACCCCTTGGGTGTTCTGGGCGGTGAGCGCGGTGATCACGCTTGCGCCGTGAACGCCGAGCGCCGCGAAAGTCTTGAGATCAGCTTGAATACCGGCGCCGCCGCCCGAATCGGAGCCCGCGACGGTCAGCGCGATCCGAAGCCTTCGCGTCACGCCGGCCGCGTGGCCGCGATCCATTCGCGCGCGCGCGCCTCCGGGTCGGGGTTGAGCGTGATGTCGGTGACGACGGAGACCATGTCCGCGCCCGCGACGAGACAAAGTTTCGCCCGTTCGACACTAAGCCCGCCGATGGCGACCAGCGGGACCGCGCCGACGCGGCGCTTCCACTCGCCAATGCGTTCCAAGCCCTGCGGAGCAAAGGCCATGGTCTTGAGCCGGGTTGGATAGATCGGCCCGAGAGCGACATAGTCGGGATCGAGCCGGAGCGCTCGCTCAAGCTCGACTTCGTCGTGGGTGCTGACGCCGAGCCTGAGTCCCGCGGCGCGGATCGCGCCGATGTCGGCCGCGTCGAGGTCGCCTTGCCCGAGATGGACCCACGACGCGCCCTCGCCGATCGCGACGCGCCAGTGGTCGTTGACGACTAAGACGGCGCCGGCGGTGGCGCAGGTCTTAAGCGCCTCCCGCGTCTCGCGCGCGACCGAAGCTTCGTCCCGGTCCTTGACGCGGAGCTGCACGAGCCTCGCGCCCACGCTGACGAGCCGCGCAACCCAGTCCGCGCTGTCGACGATGGGGTAGAAGGGATCGAGGCTCGCCCTCACCCCAGCCCTCTCCCGAAAGGGCGCCCACAAGGACGCCGGCCTTTCGACGGGCTATGGGGAGAGGGGGCGCGGCAGCCCTTCTCCCTCGGAGAGAAGGTTGCCCGAAGGACCGGATGAGGGCGCTTGCTCACGTCAGGGCCGCTCTTCCCACCACCGGCGTCGACGGCGCGGCCATGTCGCGCGCCTCCATTGGACCAGCCAGAAAGGCCGCGCGCCCAGCCTCAATCGCCTGAGCGAAGGCGCGAGCCATGGCGACCGGATCGCCGGCTTTCGCGACCGCGGTGTTGAGCAGCACCCCGTCATATCCGAGCTCCATCGCCGCCGCGGCATGCGACGGTAGGCCGACGCCCGCGTCGACGATCAGCGGAACCTCGGGAAAATGCGCGCGCAGCGCCCTCAACCCGAAAACGTTGTTGAGCCCCTTCCCCGAGCCGATCGGCGCGCCCCACGGCATCAGCACTCTGCATCCGGCCTCAAGGAGGCGTTCGGCGACGACGAGATCCTCGGTTGTATAGGGGAAGACCTCGAAGCCCTCGCCTGCGAGAATGCGCGCCGCCTCGACCAGGCCGAACACGTCAGGCTGAAGCGTGTCCGCTTCGCCGATCACTTCGAGCTTGACCCAGGGTGTCCCGAACACTTCGCGCGCCATCTGGGCGGTCGTCACCGCTTCCTTGACGCTGTAGCAGCCCGCCGTATTGGGTAGGACGCGGACGCCGATGTCGCGGATAAGTCGCCAGAAATCCTGACCCTCCCGCAGCCGCGCGGACTCTCTGCGCAGCGAGACGGTGACGATCCCCGCCTCCGACGCGCGCGCGGCGTCCGCTAGAATGGCGGGCGAGGGATAGTGCGACGTGCCGAGCATGAGGCGCGAAGCGAGGGTTACGCCGTAGACGGTGAAGTCGGGAGCTGGGGTCGATGAGCGACGTCTTCATCAGCGAACCCATGCCGTCATGGCCGGGCTTGACCCGGCCATCCACGAAACCCACGCGGCCGCATTGTCGGCATCGCAAACTTCGGTCGCGCGCCGGTCGACCGGAACCGCGTGGATGGCCGGGTCAAGCCCGGCAATGACGGTTCGGAGCGAGCGCATCTCACCCACCTTGCCTCGGCGCGACGATCTCGATCCGATCGCCCTCCTTCACCGGCGTCGTGACGCGCGCCCGAGCGGGAACGAACTCGCCGTTGAGCGCCGTCGCAACCTTGGCCTCGCCGTAGTCGAGCGCTTGCAGCGCCTCAGCGAGGGTCCCCGCGGCGACCTCCCGCGGCTCGCCGTTGACGATCAGCGTCATGCGAACGCCCCTGCCCGCTCGATCGCCATCTCCGCCGCCTTTTCCGCGCAGACTGGCGACAGCAGAAACCCGTGGCGATACATGCCGTTGACGACAATGCGCCCGCCACGCTCCTCGACACGCGGCTCATTGTCTGGAAATGCCGGGCGGACGTCCGCGCTCATTTCCAGTATCTCCGCCTCGCCGAATGCGGGATGAAGCGCGTAGGCCGCGCCGAGAAGCTCCAGCGCGGAGCGCACGCTGACCGCGCCCTTGTCCGCGCTCTCGACCATGGTCGCGCCGATCATGAACTCGTCGTTCCCTCTCGGCACGATGTAGAGGGGAATGCGCGGATGGAGGAGGCGTATCGTGCGAGCCAAGGCGATCTCGCGCGTGCGCACCCGCATCATCTCCCCGCGCACGCCCCGCAGGTCCGGCAGGTCGCGCCGCGCCGCGAAGCCGCGGCAATCGACGACCACGGCAGCCTGCGCCGCGGACCGCTCGCCATCCTCGCCGAAGCGGATCTCCGCGCCGAGCGTGCGCAGGCGATCGAGAAGCGTTCGCATCGCGGCGCGCGGGTCGAGATGCCCTTCGTCCGCGAAGACGAGACCTTTGCGGAAACGGCCGGCGAGGTCGGGTTCGAGCGCGGCGATGCGCGCCTCGTCCGCTCGCTCATGGCCCCGCGTGCGCGCGGCGAAGCGGTCGATCTCGGCCCCGTCGCGCGGCGGCGCGACGACGAGCGTGCCTCCGCGCGTTACGCCCGGAACGCGCGCGTCCCACCAGTCGAGCGCGCCCTTGCCGAGCGCGACGACGGAAGCGGGCGCGCTCTCGCCTTCGCAGAAGGGCGCGAGCATCCCTCCGGCGAGCCACGACGCGCCGCCGCCAAGTTCTTGCGCCCGCTCGACCAGCGTCACGCTCGCGCCGCGTTCGGCGAGCGCAAGCGCGCTCGTCAAGCCGACGACGCCCGCGCCGATGACGAGCGCGCCGCTCATAGATGCCGCGTCTCGGCCGGCGCCGAGGCCCAGGCGTTGTTGAGGCCGTCGCAATAGCGCACCGGCGCCGCGATCAGCTCCGCGACATCGACGTCCTCCAGGCAGACGACGCTCACGTTGATGTAAGGGCGCCCGAGCATGTTCGGCGTCTCGACCCGGTCGTGCACGTGAACGCCGCAGTTCGGGCAGAAGAAATGCCGCGCCACAGGGTTGCGCCCCCGATACTCGGAGGCTTCCCCCGAGACCGAGAAGTCTTCGGGCGCCGCGCGCGCGTGCCAGAAGCGCGACTTCGCGCAATAGCTGCAGTTGCATTTGACCGTGCCGGCGGAAAGGTCGAGCTGGGCCTCGAACCTCAACGCCCCGCAGTGGCAACCGCCGTGGAAGGCGCGTTTCGCCGCGCCCGGTGCCGCCTCGCTACTCGGCCGCGTCGACATAGAGCGCCCCGCCCTTCGCCAGGAACTCGCGCGACTTTTCGGCCATGCCGGCCATCGCCTCGGCCTCCTTGCGGAGGTCCTGCGTGATCTGCATCGAGCAGAATTTCGGCCCACACATCGAGCAGAAATGCGCGACCTTGTGGCTGTCCTTGGGCAGCGTCTCGTCGTGGAACTTCCGCGCGGTGTCCGGATCGAGCGAGAGGTTGAACTGGTCCTCCCAGCGGAAGTCGAAACGCGCGCGGGACAGCGCATCGTCGCGAATCCGCGCCGCCGGATGGCCCTTGGCGAGATCGGCCGCATGCGCTGCGATGCGATAGGTGATGACGCCGGTCTTGACGTCCTCGCGGTCGGGTAGGCCGAGGTGCTCCTTCGGCGTCACGTAGCAGAGCATCGCCGTCCCGAACCAGCCGATCATCGCCGCGCCGATGCCAGAGGTGATATGGTCGTAGCCCGGCGCGATGTCGGTCGTGAGCGGACCCAGCGTATAGAACGGCGCTTCGCCGCATTCCCTGAGCTGCTTTTCCATATTGACCTTGATCTTGTGCATCGGCACATGGCCGGGGCCCTCGATCATCACCTGGCAGCCCTTGTCCCAGGCGACCTTCGTAAGTTCGCCCAGCGTCTCGAGTTCGGCGAATTGCGCCCTGTCGTTGGCGTCCGCGATCGAGCCGGGCCTCAGGCCGTCGCCGAGCGAGAACGAGACGTCGTGCTTGCGCATAATGTCGCAGATCTCGTCGAACCGCTCGTAGAGGAAGCTCTCGCGATGGCCGGCGAGGCACCAGCGCGCCATGATCGAGCCGCCGCGCGAGACGATGCCGGTCACGCGCTTCGCGGTCAGCGGCACATGCGCAAGCCGCACGCCGGCGTGGATGGTGAAATAGTCGACGCCCTGCTCGGCCTGTTCGATCAGCGTGTCCTTGAACACTTCCCAGTCGAGCTTGAGCGGATCGCCGCCTACCTTCTCCAGCGCCTGGTAGATCGGCACGGTGCCGATCGGCACGGGCGCGTTGCGGATGATCCAGGAGCGGATGTTGTGGATATTTCGGCCGGTCGAGAGATCCATGACCGTGTCCGCGCCCCAGCGGATCGCCCACACCATCTTCTCGACTTCCTCGGCGACCCCGGAGCTCACCGCCGAATTTCCGATGTTGGCGTTGACCTTGACGAGAAAATTGCGCCCGATCGCCATCGGCTCGAGTTCGAGGTGATTGATGTTGGCGGGAATGATCGCCCGTCCCCGCGCGACCTCCTCGCGCACGAACTCCGGCGTCACGAATTCGGGAATGGCCGCGCCGAAGCTCTCGCCGTCCGCGAGCCGGGCCGAGGCTTCCGCAAGCGACGCCTCACGCGCCAGATTCTCGCGATGGGCGACATAGATCATCTCCTCGGTGATGATCCCCGCACGGGCGAATTCAAGTTGAGTGACGAGTTGCCCGGGACGCCCCGCGCGCAGCGGCCGCGTCGCCGGGCACAGCGGCGCAAGATGGTCGGCCGATACATTGCCGTTGTCCTCGGGCCTGATCGCGCGCGGTTCCGCGGGGGCCAGGCCGCGAGCCTCGATCCAGGCCTCTCGCATCGGCGGCAGACCGCCGGCGAGATCGATCGGCGCCGCGCTTTCGGTATAGGGACCGGAAGGATCGTAGACTCTCACCGGCGGCTCGCTCGGGTCGCTGAGCACAATCTCGCGGAAGGGAACGCGGATATCGGAGCGTCCCTTTGGCGCGGCGTAGACCTTGCGCGAACCCGTGATCGGCCCCGTGGTGACGCTCTGTGGCGCGGCGAATCTGGGAATCTCGTTCATGGCCGTCTCCTCGAGCGCGAGTTATGACGGCGGGAGCTGGCGGGCCACGCTGAGGGTCCGGTCGCCACGTCCCTTCGCCGGCATGACCCGGATCAGGTTCAAAGGGTTCGGCGTCGCGCCGTCTCAGCCCCGCTTAGGGACGCCCCTCGAGCAGGCGGCGAATCTGGTCCTCTGGAAGGGATCTGTCAACCTTTGCGGGCGCGAAGTCCCTGATAATGGGCCTTGACGCCGCGCGCGCCCGGCAGGCGGCGGAGCGCCACGACCGCGCGGCGGCGCCATTCCCGCATCAACTCGGCCGCGGCCTCCTTGTAAGGTTCGACGATCTCATGGGCGTAAACGTAGAACGCCATGAACTTGCGGTAGACCCAGGCGAACCAAGGCATGGTCAGGAGCTTGTGCTGCGTGAGGTCGAAGACCGCGACGATGAGGCCGACCCCGAATACCTTGAGCAACACCCATGCGATCGCGCCGCTGACCACATAGCCCATGGCGATGGCGACGGTGGCCACCGCCAACAGCGGCTCGACGATCAGGACCGGCACCAGAAAAATCAGCAGAACCGCCGGCGCCGGCAGGCGATCGACCAGCGCAGCGAAGGCGTGCTTGAATCGCGCCCAGGGAATCGTCCGGACGACGAAGCGCTCGATCGCGACAAAACCGTCCCACACCCACGCGACGGCCAAAAACACGGTCGCAAGCGCCAGAAGAGCCGCCCGTCTGACCCTGAAACGTCTCATCCCGACAGCATTCCCGTGAATCCCCTGAACAACTCTCTTCACGAGCGCGTGACCATGCCGATCAAACGGGGCGAGCACAAGGCCTGTTGCGCCGCAATATGGCCATTAATCCGCTGTTAACGCTGCGGGCGGGTTGCGTGGCTGTTCGCGATCACGCAGCAAGGCGCCGGTAAGCTTGTCGGAACCTTGCATTAACTCTTAGGGCGGCACGCTCGCGGGCGAGCGAAGCGTCGTCAGGAGTGGCAGCATGGACGCGAACAGGGCCCGAAGTTCGATCGCATTCGCGGCGGCGCTGACGCTCGGCTTGGCCCTGGGCGCCTGCTCGCACAACACCACTGACAACAACTTCGCCGCGGGCTATGGCGCGACAGGCCCGGGCAGCATCCAGGAATTCAACCAGACGGTCGGCGACCGCGTCTTCTTCGACACCGACCAGACCGACCTTTCCTCGACCGCCCAGGCGACGCTCGACAAGCAGGCGGCCTGGCTCAATCAGTACAATCACTACGCCTTCACGATCGAAGGCCACGCGGACGAGCGCGGCACCCGGGAATACAACTTCGCGCTGGGCGCGCGGCGCGCCCAGGCTGTCCATGACTATCTCGCCGCCAAGGGCGTCGCGGCGTCGCGGATGAAGACGATCAGCTACGGCAAGGAGCGGCCGGTTGCGACCTGCGACGACATTTCCTGCTGGTCGCAGAATCGCCGCGCCGTCACCGTACTCGGCGGCGCCGCCGGAAGCAGCTGATTTGCCCTTGGGGAAGCAAGGGCGAAGCCCGCAGGGCGACTTGAAATCGACAAACGCGAGGCTTATGGGCGCGCGAATCAGACACGATCAGGGAAATCGCCAGTGACGTCTTTGTTTCGCCTGCGCCTCATGGCGGCGTTCGTCGCCTGCCTTGCGCTCGCGGCGCCGGCGCAGGCCCAGTTCAATCCCTTCAATCGCCAGGCGCCGCCGGGAGACGTTCCGGCAGACCCTAACCAGGCCGCTGGGCTGGTGTTGCGAATCAATCAGCTGGAGGAGGAGCTCCGGCAGGCCAACGGCCGGATCGAGGAACTGGAGAACGCCGAGCATCGGCTCGAGACCGAACTGCAGAAGTTCCGCCAGGACGTCGAATTCCGGTTCGGCGACCGCTCTCAGGGAGCCCCTCGGCAGCCGGACGTCGCCGAGGCCCCGCAAAGCCCCGCCGAGCCGGCTGCGCCGGCCTCGCCGCAGAGACAAAGGAAATCGGACGCCTTCGACCCTGACGCCGATCCGAACGCGCCCGGCGCGCCTCGGCCGCTCGGAAGCACCGCGCCGAGCGCGCCTCTTGTGCGCGAGACGCCCGCCGCCGCAGGTCAGCCGCTCGAGCTCGGCAAGGCCCCTCCGGCGGCGGCGGAATCGAGCAAGGGACAGCCGGGGGCGAGCGGACCGACGATCGTCGGCTCTGGAGTGGCGATGCTCGATCAGCCGCGCGACCAGTTCAACGCGGCGTTGCAGGCCTTTCAGACTGGCCAATATCCGGAGGCCGAAGCCGGGTTCAAGGCGTTTCTCGCCGCCAACCCGTCGCACCGGCTGAGCCCGGACGCGCTCTTCTACATCGGCGAGACCTATCTTCAGCGCTCGCGCCCGCGCGAGGCGGCCGAACAATATCTCAAGGTCACGACCGACTATTCGAAGTCGTCGCGGGCGCCGGAAAGCATGGTGCGGCTCGGCCAGACGCTCGCCGCCCTCGGCAACAATGAACAGGCCTGCGCGACGCTGACCGAATTCGGCAAGCGTTACCCGGCCGCCTCGGCCTCGGTGAAGAAGCTCGCCGAGCGTGAGAGCGCCAAGGATCATTGTTGAGCGCACAGCGCTCGCACGCGCCTTCGGCGGCTGACATCGACGGGCTGTTCAAGCCGCTCGGGGGGGCGAGGACGCTGCTTGTCGCCGTCTCGGGCGGTCCTGATTCGACCGCCCTGCTCCTGATGGCGGACGACTGGGCGCGACGGCGCGGCAGGACGCGCATCGAGGCGGCGACGGTCGATCACGGCCTTCGGCCTGAAAGCGGGGAGGAGGCGAAGGCGGTCGCGGCGCTCTGCGCCCGGCTTGGGGTCGCCCATCGCGTTCTTCAATGGAAGGGGCCGAAGCCCGCGAGCCGCCTGCAGGAGCGCGCGCGCGAGGCGCGTTACCGGCTGCTCGTCGATCATGCCAACGCGATCGGGGCCGACGCGCTGTTGACCGCCCACCATGCCGACGATCAGGCGGAGACGGTGCTGTTTCGTCTCCTGCGCGGGTCAGGGGTCGCCGGACTGCGCGGCATGGATCTCACGACCACCCGCGACGGCATGACGATCGCCCGCCCGCTCATCGGCCTGAAGAAGCGCGACCTCATCGCCTTCGTCCGGGCGCGGGGCGCGCCGTTCGTCGACGACCCGTCGAACGCCGATCCGCGGTTTGCGCGCACCCGGCTGCGCGCGCTGCTTGAGCGCCTCAGCGAGGACGGCCTCGACGCCGCGGCGCTCGATCGGCTGGCCCGCCGCGCCGGCGAAACCGAGCAGGCGCTGGCGCATATGACGGCCGATGTCGAGGCGCGGCTCGGCCCCGAAGGAGCGATCGACGCCCGCGCGCTTTACGCCGCGCCGATCGCGATCGTGCAGCGGATTCTCGCTCGCCGCATCGCCGCGGCGGGCGGACGCGACCCGAGCCGGATCGGGCTCGAGAAGGTCGAGGCGCTGGCGCTCGGCCTTGGCGACGCTCTGCGGGAGCGCCGCGCCTTCGGCGCCAATGTCGGCGGCGCCCTCGTGCGCCTGACCGTCAAGGGCCGGCTGAGCTTCGCCCCCGAGCCGCCGAGAAGGGGCGGCAAGCGATAGGGCTTGCGAAGCGCGCGCCCCACCGCGCGGCCTGCCGGGGACGGCGGAACGTTTTCCAAGCCGACGGAAGGAAATCCAAATCCACGCGGAAGGAAATCCAAGAGAAACCGGAAGGAAAGCAAAATCTGGCGGAAGAAAATCCAAGCCCGCCCTTCGCCGATAAGCCTAACCTTTTCAATAACATACCAGACTCTACGCCGAACAATCCTTCGTGCTCCTTTCGCGTGATCGGCCCGATCTCGTCTTCGAACATCCAGGGTAACACGGCTTCCGATTTTCACAAAGAAAATGCATGAAAAAATTCTTGGACCCGGCATTGGTTCGATTATTCGTGATCGCCGTCAGGTTCCCCCTTCGCGCATGCAGCCGGCCAGCGCCTCCTCCTCGATGTCGCCCGACGCGAGCATGAGCATGGAGACGGCGGCTTCGAGGTGCAGGAAAGCGCTCCCTCCAAAAAACGCCTGAATGTTCAAGCAAGCTGCCCGGTCTTGAAATTGACAACCCGTTCATTTGAAGAGGAGGCGAAAGTGATTGGGAAGAGCTCAAGGGGGTTGGCAGCTCACTCCGTCATCGTTGCTTCGATTGCGCTGGCTTTTGAGCTCGCCGCCGCGCCGCAGTCTTTTGCCGGTTGCGGCGGATATTGTGAAGCGCAGCAGGCGCGTACGATATGCCATCATGCTGTCAAGGCTCAAGGTCTGCAGGCTCGACAGCGCGACGTTGAATTTGACAAGTGCAAAGCGGATCCGGCGAGCTACATGCAGCCTTATTGGCTCTCGGACGACGGCGAAATGACGTTCGAATAATCCCCAATACGACCGCCTGCCGGATGAGACCGAGCGCTCCCTCCGCCGGACGCCGGCGTCGGGCCGGCGCGATCGCCTGAATCAGGCCCGGCTCGGCAGGCGAGGAATTGCATTAAGTTTGGCGTTCAATATCCGCGCGGATACGCACAAGCCACATGGTTCGCGTTGGTCTGAGCCGCAGAGACCGAGCAAGGCGGCAAAGAATCCGAAGCGGTTTCATCAGAGTGAGGTCGTTCCGGCTCTGATTTTGGCGGCTGGCCACGCAAATTCGAACAAGAGACGTGGTTCGCATTGGTCTGCGCCGCAGAGACGAAACAATCCGAAACGCTTTCGCCAGAAGGCGATTGTCCCGGTTCTGAGCTTGATGACTGGCCCTTTGCCGAAGATCGCGAAAATCTTCTTGCCGTAGGCTCTGTATCAGGCTGGCTGGTCGACGCGGGCTTCGCCGGACGTCGGATCTGGGCGCGCGGCGGCGGCGTCGGCTGGTTGTCCGTGGCGGGGTTGATATCGGCGGTCTGTCCCGACGATGGAGGCGGCGTTGTGGACGGGGTCCCGGTTGCCGAGGGCTTGTCGGCGCTTAAGTCCGAACCCGCGGCGTCAGCCGACGGGGCCGACGGCTGGCTGCCCGTAGCGGGCGCGGCGGCGACGGTCGGTCCTGCCGAAGAAGCGGTCGGCGTTGTGGATGAGTTCGCGGTCGTTGAAGGCCTGCCGGAGATAGCGCCCCAACCCACGGCGCCCACGACGACCAGGATCGCGAGCGTGGCGAGAGCGGCGACGAGCCGACGGCGGGAGGCGGCGACTGCTTCAGCGGCTCATCGGGCCTGTCCACCTCGACCAGATAGGCGCGCACCGGCTCCGCGATGTTCTTGAGCTGGGCGGGGCCGAGATCGCTGACGCTCAGCTCAAGGCGCCCCTTGACCTGCCGATAGGCGTCCTCCGAGAGACAGATGGTCCGTGGCTTCGCGATCCCTTCCAGCCGCGCGGCGATATTGACCGCGTCGCCCATGAGGTCGCCATCGCTCTCCTCGATGACCTCCCCAACATGAATGCCTATGCGAAATTCGATCCGCCTTTCGGGACGCACCCCGGCGTTGCGCTCGACGAGGCCGTTTTGCATTTCGATGGCGCAGCGCACCGCGTCGACCGCGCTGCGGAATTCGATGATCGAGCCGTCGCCGGTGCCCTTGACGACGCGGCCGTGATGGGCGGCGACGGCGGGCTCGACAAGATCGCCTCGCAACGCGCGCAGGCGCGCGAGCGTTCGCTGCTCGTCGATGCCGGCCAGCCGGCTGAAGCCGACGACATCGGAGACCAGGATTGCAGCGAGTTTGCGCGTCTCGCTCATCGCCCCGTCATACTAGCACAATCGAGCGGCCAGTCACCTCACGCGATCGTGTCGGGTCACGCCGCGACGTCGGCCACCACGGTGTCGAGCAGCGGCGCGCCCATCGCGGTTACGCGAATCCGCCCCCGCTCGTCGCATTCGAGAAAGCCGTCCTCGATCAGGCTGTCGACGCGGGCAGGATCGATGTCGCGGCCGGTCAGCCTTTCGAAGGTCCGCGGATCGACGCCTTCGCTGAGTCTCAGGCCCATCAGCAGGAACTCGTCGCCCTGCTCCTCGCGGCTTAGGACCACGCTCTCGACCAGGCCGTGGCCCTCGCTCTCGACCTGGGTCAGCCACATCTCCGGATGGCGTTCGGTTTCTTGCGCGAGCCGCCCTTTCGCGGTGAGCAGACGCCCGTGAGCGCCGGGGCCGACGCCGGCATATTCGCCGTAGCGCCAATAGATCAGGTTGTGGCGGCTCTCGCCTCCGGGGCGCGCATGGTTCGAGACCTCGTAGGCCCGCAGCCCGCGCGCTTCGGTCACTTCCCGTGTGATCTCGAACAGGGCGAGGCTCAAATCCTCGTCCGGCAGCTCGAGCTTGCCGGCGTCGCGCAGCCGCTCGAAGATCGTGTCGGGCTCGATGGTCAGCTGATAGAGCGAGACGTGGTCGCCGACGTAATTGAGCGCCTCGGCCAGCTCGCGCCGCCAGTCCCCTGCGTCCTGCCCCGGCCGGCCGTAGATGAGATCGAAGCTGAAGCGCGGAAAAAGCGCAGCGGCGAGCTTGACCGCCGCCAGCGCCTCGTCGGCGGTATGCTTGCGCCCCAACGCCTTGAGATCGGCGTCGTTCAGCGCCTGGACGCCGATCGACAGGCGGTTGACGCCGGCCGAGCGATAGCCGCGAAACCGCCCCGCCTCGACGCTGGTCGGGTTGGCTTCGAGCGTGATCTCGGCCTCGGGATCGAGCCGCCAGGCGGCGCCGATGGCGTCGATGACACCCTGCACGGTCTCGGGGCGCATGAGCGAGGGCGTGCCGCCGCCGAAAAACACTGAGCGAACGGTGCGGCCCGGCGCGAGCGCCGCGCGATGGGCGATTTCGGCCTTGAACGCCGCGAGATAGCGCGCTTCGTCGATCGCTGCGCCGCGCACATGGCTGTTGAAGTCGCAATAGGGACATTTCGACAGGCAGAACGGCCAGTGAACATAGACCCCGAAGCCGGGGTCGGCCGGCGCGCCCGCGTCGGTGCTCGCGGCGAGCGCGGTGACGCTGCGAATCATCGGGCCCTTATGCCAGCGAACGGCCCGTCGCGCCAGCGTGAGGGACGCCGGCTGGGTCTCAGTTCGAAATCTCCGGCAGCGCAATCATGACGGCGTCAAAGGGTTCATCTGAAACGACCTCGGTGACGTGGCCCGAGCCGGTCGTGTCCTCCATCATGAGGACGTCGCCCGCCGCAATGATGCGCGGCTCGCCGATGTCGGGCGTAATTCTCATCCGGCCCCGAAGGCCGAACAGGATAAATCGGTTGGGCGTTGGATGTTTCTCTCCATTCCAGCCAACAGGCAGCCGCACCACCGTGTAACCGGAGGCAGGGGCCATATCAGAGGACCAGAGCGGGGCGGCGGGCGGCGCGAAATCGCGGAGCCGATGGGCAATCTCGAAGGTTTCGAAGCAGCTTGCGCCGGAATCATTCGCAAAGAGCCGCAGCGCGGCCATAGCAGCAGCCATACGGAGGGCCCTGTCAGAGCGCCTCGTCGCCGGTCTCGGCGGTGCGGACGCGCATCGCCCGCTCGATCGGGAGAACGAAAATCTTGCCGTCGCCGATCTGGCCGGTGCGCGCTGAAGCGCGGATCGCCTCGATCGTCGGCTCGACTTCATGGTCGCTGACCGCGATCTCGAGCCGCACCTTCGGCATGAAGGCGACGTTATATTCCGAGCCGCGGTAGATTTCGGTGTGTCCCTTCTGCCGGCCGTAACCGTTGGCCTCGCTGACCGTCATTCCCTTGACGCCCAGCCGATCCAGCGAAGTCCGCACCTCGTCAAGCTTGAACGGCTTGATGACCGCGAGAATGAGTTTCATGATCGCACGCCCTCGAAACGCAAAAGTCTTGTTCCTTCGCTATGCTGGCGAAGTCGCTTACGCAAGCGCGCATTTCGCGGCGGGCCGCTGATTTCGCAGGGGCTGGCGTCCCGGCCGGCGGAAAACTGGGCCTTCCCGGCCCGATTTTCCCTCAGCGAGTCGGCGCCGCAGCCGAGGCGTCGCGTCCGTCGCCGAGGTCGCGACGGGCCTTGTCCTCGCCGCGCCCGCCCGACCGCGGAGGCGACGGGCGCCTGCCCTCGGTGAAGGCGAGCGTCAGCAGCTTGGCGGGCCGTGACGATCCCGCATCCGGCGCCACGTGCTGCAGCGCCTCGAGCAGGAACGCCGGATCCTCCGCCGCGTACCATGTTCCGACCGCAACCGCGCGCAGGGACTCGGGGACTGCCGGATCGTCCAGCTCAGTTGGAAGTTTCGGGCCCTGGTCGGGCGGGAGGAATCGCAGGCTCTGGCGCAGGGTCGCGCCGGAAGCCGCAAGCTCAATCGTGTACTCGCCCGGCTTCCAGTCGACTTCGGCGGTCGGTCCACAGCGTTCCCGACCCTTTTCCGCTCGCAACCGGCCGGCCGTCTCCGTCGAGGACCCGGATATCGACAACAAGCGGCGAGACCCAGCCGATCGCGAGCCTCCGCTTCCCCGCAAGGACCGCTTGCGGCCGCGCGAACAGAGGCGCGGAAAGCAGGTCCCCGTTCAGGTTCTCGATGTTGCCGCGGATCGAGGCCGAGACCTGCTCGCGCTGTTCCCGGTCGAACAGCTGAACGACCGAGGCGGTCCAACCGAAGACGCCGGACAGGAAGCCCTTCGATGGAATTTGCCCGGTGATCGTCGCGACCCCATTCGCCTTCGAGAGTGCGACCGGGCCGGCCTGCCCGACGAGGCGCAGGGTGAGCTTCGCGGAAGCGTCGTTGACCTCGATCGTGTCGCCGTTGAACACCGGGCCGAGTATCGCGACTTCCCGCCGCGCGTCGCCCGTCTTCAGGACGTAGACATCGGCCTTGTGGTCGAAGCTCTCGATGTAGCCGATCTCCACGGACTTGGGCTGGGACTCCCCCGCCGCAAGCGCCGACGACCAGAAGGCGGCGCCGACGAGGGCGACAATCCAACGCTTCATCATTCTGCGCCCTCCTTCGCAATCCGCTGCGGTCGAGGCGCCCCTCCCTCCTCGTGCGGCGACGGCTTGAAGACCCAT
Organism: uncultured Alphaproteobacteria bacterium; assembly: GCA_963776665.1. Classification (GTDB taxonomy): domain Bacteria; phylum Pseudomonadota; class Alphaproteobacteria; order Rhizobiales; family Beijerinckiaceae; genus Roseiarcus. Next base: position 152,068 of record CAVZNQ010000012.1, on the reverse strand, counting down.
CGCCACCCGAGCCGTCGTACGTCCCGCGCCATCAAGATCGTCGAGCTCCAGAGATCGTGCACAAAAGCGCCGACTGCCGGAACCGCCAGATCCAACACCGCGCCGGCCTGGAATCTATTGAGAAGCGCAAGCATCAGCATGAGAAGAAACGCGCTGAGAGCGGCCGCGGCGACGATTGGGCGCAGGAACAATGTCAAAAGCGAGGCGACGACGATCACGGCAAGGCTGATCGCGATGCGGAAGGGCGTCGAGAATTCCCGCGGCGTCCCGTTCTGGGTGAGGGCCTCGATCGCATTGATGATCATCAGCGAGCCCGGCATCACGCCGAGCGGGGTATTGTAGCGGTCGCCGCTGCTCTTGAAGCTTCCGCCGATCACGACGATCCTGCCTTCGACCCCGGGCGCCGCCGCATTTGGGTCGCCCGCAGCCACAAGACGCGCCGGGCGCACTTCGACGAGCTGCGTCTCGCCGCCGCCGACGGCGGCGGGCAAATCGACGATCGGACCCAGTCCGACCGCATCGGGCTTCCACGCGACGCGATAGATCACCCGCTTGCTTACGTCGTCGCCCTCGATCCGGATCGGGCGATCGAGCGGCAAGGAGTCGAGCGTCCCCTCCCGCCCGCCATTGGCGCGCTGACAATCCGCGGGCGTGAAGGCGGCGAGGCTTCTGGCCATCCGCCTGAGCGGCGGGTCTTCGTCTCCCGGAGGCGCTCCATAAATCGCCTGCCGCGCGATCATCGCCGCGGCGAGATGCATGGAAGGCACGACGACTGGCGCAGTTCCGTCGCACGCCTCGGCGAGCAGCTTCCAGCGCCGCACTTTGCCGTCGCCGTCGCGCTCGAATAGCGGCGAAGCGAACATCACATTGTCTTTGGCGGGAACAAGATCGCCGTTGACCGTTCTCGGTCCGATCGCGCGATCGTATTCCGTGATTCTCAATCGCGGCAAGCCGCCGTCAGGATCGTCGGCGAGCGAGCGGACGAGCAGAAGCGGAGGCCAGCCGGATTTGTAGTCTGCGAGGAAATCCTCGAGCGCCTTCCCGTCGGTTGCATCCGAATAGGCGAGGTCGACGTCGAGCACGATGGCGAGCGGCTTGGACCGCGCCAGGCGTTCGAGAAGGGTCGCGATTTGGGCTCGCGGCGTCACCAACGGCGAGCCCCAGGCCTTCCAGGTGGCGTCGTCAATGTCGATGAAGACGAAGGCCGGCGACGTCGGCATGCTGTAGGTCGTCTGCTCGAGGAGCCGGATCATCTGATCGGCGGTGTCGTCCCCTACCCTCCGAACCATCAGAAGCGGAGGCTGGAAGCGGAGGATCACGATCTCGATCAGGATGCCGAACACAACGGAGAGCGCGAGCTCGAAAGCCTTCGGATGGTCCGCCTTATACGACTCCAACGCCTTTACCAGCACGCCCACTTTCCCGAACGCTCCGATGCGCCTCAGCCGAATCATCCTATGACGTCGGCATTGCCGGCGCTACGGGTCCGATGAGTGGAGAACTGGGCGGGCCTCGACCTTCATCGATCCGGCGCGGAACGCCGCAGCGCCTTTTTGTGGGAACAAAAGGCGGCCATCGCGGGTTTGTCGGGGGAGAGAATTACCGCTGAGCGTCAAACGAGGACAGGCCATGATCGGAACCGTGCGATGGTTCAACCCTCTAAAGGGATATGGGTTTGTTCACCCCGACGATGGAAGCCCAAACATCGTCGTTCATCGGTCCGCCGTTGAAAGCGCCGGTTTGGACGGCCTCGAGAATGGTCAGCGGATCAGTTTCGAAATTCAGCGCAGCGAGCGGACAGGCGATATGTCAGCGGTGTCTTTGAAAACGCTGACGCCCGCGAAGTCGCTGGAAGTCGAGCGCCACGTCGCCCCCACAAATCCCTTCGACGCCATTTCAGCCTTCATCTTCGCGGCCATGTCGCCGCTTCTGCTGCGCTGACCTCGCGCGCCGCGTCGCCTTCATCTGCGCTCGATCCTTGACGGGCCTGGACGCCGAAATTTACCGTTTGCGCCCATGGGGATTGACGGGTCGGGAGGCGGCGATGAAATCTATAAGCGCATTCGTAGTAGCAGTGCTCGCGGGGATGACTTCGCTTTGCATCTCCGCTCACGCGCAATCGGTTGACGTGTCAGCGAAAGGGGCCTGCAACCAATTCGGGCAGTGCGACTACTTTTCGCGAAACTTGGTCACCCTCGACACAGTCCCGCCGTGGTTGCAGTGAGAGTTTATCCTTCATCCTGCTCGGGAGCGTGTTGCCGCCGGACTTGAATCAAAGTCGCTCGCGGAGGCTCATGCAATTCTGGCCGAACAGAATACGATGCTCGACGGGTTGATTGACGCGCTCGCCGCTCCGACTGTGAACTTGGGCCACCCGCCGAGGCCGTGGTCAAATTGAAATAGTTGGTAGCGGGACCCAGACTTGAACTGGGGACCTACGGATTATGATTCCGCCGCTCTAACCAGCTGAGCTATCCCGCCGCAAGCCCTCGAAGGCCGCAGCCTCATCGAGGCGAGGCGGCGATATAGAGAAGAGGCTGTCTGGCTGTCAAGGCGCGGCCGCCCCTCAGGTCATTCGTGGTTCGGCGCCTCCGGCAAGACGCGGGTGACATGGCCCATCTTGCGGTCGGGGCGGATTTCGAGCTTGCCGTACAGATGCAGGCTAAGGTCCGGCTGGGCGAGGATGTCGCGCCATTCCTCGGCGTCTTCGCCGATGAGGTTGTGCATCTCGGCCCGGCCGCGCCGGGTGGCGGCGCCGAGCGGCCAGCCGGCGATGGCGCGGATGTGCTGCTCGAACTGCGACGTCTGCGCGCCCTCGATCGTCCAGTGGCCGGAATTGTGCACGCGCGGCGCCACCTCGTTGACGATGAGCCCCTCGTGGCCATGCCGGTCGCGGACGACGAACATCTCGACCGCCAGCACGCCGACGTACTCGAGCGCTTCAAGCACCTGGCCGGCGATTCGCTTCGCCTCCGCCGCCGTCTCCTGACTGACCCGCGCCGGCGCGCGGGTGCGGGCGAGGATGTGGCGCTCGTGTTCGTTCTCGCAAAGGTCGTAGGCGACGATCTCGCCTTCGAGGCTGCGCGCGGCGACCACGGAGACCTCGCGCTCGAAGGCGACGAAGCCCTCGAGGATCATCGGCGCCGGGCCGAGCGTGCGATGGACCGCGGCGACGTTGGAGCCCTCGCGGATCAGCGACTGGCCCTTGCCGTCATAGCCGAACCGCCGGGTCTTGAGGATCGCCGGGCGGCCGAGTTCGGCGACCGCGCGCACGAGCGCGCCCGCATCCTCGACTTTGACGAAGGGCGCGACCTTCAAGCCGAGATCGCGCAGGAACGTCTTCTCGGTCAGCCGGTCCTGGGTCAGCGCCAGCGCCCGGACGCCCGGCCGGACGGCTACGCGTCCGGCCAGAAATTCGACCGTCGCAGTCGGCACGTTCTCGAATTCGAAAGTGACGATGTCGACGGCCTCCGCGAAGCGGGCGAGCGCCGCCTCGTCGTCGAAGGGGGCGACCGTCCGCGCCGCCGCGGCGTCGTAGGCCGGCGCGGTCGCCTCCGGGGCAAGGATGTGGGTGCGCAGGCCGAGTTTCAGCGCCGCCATGGCCAGCATGCGCCCGAGTTGGCCCGCGCCCAGAATGCCGATCGTCGCGCCGGGGCTCAGGATCATCGCTGCGGCGCCTCGTCGGCAGGGCGCTCCGCCACCTCGGCGGTGCGGGCGGCCCGCCACGCCTCGAGCCGCGCGGCGAGCGCCTCGTCGGAAAGCGCGAGCACGGCGGCCGCGATAAGCGCGGCGTTGACCGCGCCTGCTTCCCCGATCGCCAGCGTCCCGACCGGAACGCCAGCCGGCATCTGGACGATGGAGAGGAGGCTGTCCTGCCCCGAGAGCGCCTTCGAGGGGACCGGCACGCCGAACACCGGCAGGGGGGTGAAAGCCGCCGTCATGCCCGGCAGATGCGCCGCGCCGCCTGCGCCAGCGATGATGACCTTGAAACCCGCCGCTTTCGCCCCCTTGGCGAAGGCGGCCATGCGGTCGGGGGTGCGATGGGCGGAGACAATCCGTGCTTCGTAGCCGACGCCGAGCGCCTCGAGAGTCTCGGCGGCGCGGCGCATCACCGCCCAGTCCGACTGGCTGCCCATGATGATGGCGACCGGCTTCGGCGCCCCGCTCACAGGCGCCCGCCGAGGCGCGACTCGACGCAATTCATAGGGCTTGCGCTTAGAGGAAGGCCGCGGGAGGCGCAAGCTTGCGGCGAGGAACCGGCGATCGTGCGTCGGCGCGAAAAAAACCCCTTTGAGGGGCGGCTTCCGAACGGCGTTGTCGCCCGTCGTTATCGAGAGCCCGCCTGGATGGTCAGGTTGGCTATTCACGAAATCAGACGTGGCGGGCGATCACATCCATGCCAGGCCTGCAAGGCGTCTTTGCGCGCCCTGCCTCACGCTGTAGGACTTGGACGGGCGCGCCGCAGGCCAAGCCCTCATGCGGAGGCCAGCGTTGCAAGTCGGGTCAAGGACCGCCGCCCCGGACGCGGCCGCAGCGACGATCTCCGCTCGGGGAATCCCCGCGACGCTTCGCGATCCCGGCGCGCTCAGCTTCTGGTTCGCGGTCGCGCTCACCGGCCTTTGCGCCGGTCTTGGGGCGGCGGCCCTGACTTTGCTGTTCCAGGCGGCGCAGGAGCTCGCCTGGGGCGTATCCGACCCGGCGGCTCTATTCGAGGCGGCGCGACAAGCTACTCCATTGCGCCATATCGCGTTGCTCCTCGCGGCCGGGCTCGTCACCGGCCTCGGCCAGTGGCTCTTGAGGCGGCTCACCGCCGGCAACGGCATCGAGATCACCGCGGCGATCTGGTTTGAGGCCGGCCGCCTGCCGGCGCTCCGAACGCTCTGCAGCGCGGTGCTGTCGATCGTCATCGTCGGCATGGGCGCCCCGCTCGGCCGCGAAGGCGCGCCCAAGCAGTTCGGCGGCGTCTTCGGCAACTTAGCCTCCGACCTGCAGAAGCTGTCGGACGAACAGCGCCGCCTCATGGTCGCGATCGGCGCCGGGGCCGGCATGGCCGCCGTCTACAGCGTGCCGCTCGGCGGCGCCCTGTTCGCGCTCGAAGTCTTGCGCGGGGCGCTGGCGCTGAGGCTGGTCATGCCAGCGCTCGCGGCGTCGCTCATCGCGGTCAAGGCGGCGAGCTTCGTCATCCCGAACGCGCCCCTCTACAAAATCCCGGTCTACGCCATTTCGTCCGATGTCTATCTCTGGGCGATCGCAGCCTCGCCGTTCATCGGCTTGTGGTCGGTCGTCTTTGTCCGGGCGATCGCGTGGGCCGATCGCGTCCGTCCGACCGGCTGGCGGCGCCTGGTTGCGCCGCCTGCGGCGCTCGTCGTTGTCGGAATACTGTCGATCGTCTTTCCCGAGCTGCTCGGCAACGGCCAGGATGTTGCGCAAGCGCTGTTCCTGCATCCGCTTGCGCCGCTCACCCTCGCCGCTCTCGTTCTGCTGCGGCCGCTTGCGACCGTCGCCTCCGCCGCCAGCGGCGCGCCTGGGGGGCTGTTCACGCCTTCGCTCGCCGCCGGCGCGCTGATCGGTTCCGCGCTGGGATGGCTCTGGCTCTCGGTCCATCCGGGAGGCGAAATCGGCCTCTTCGCGCTCATCGGCGCGGGCGCGATGCTGGCCGCGACAACGCAAGGGCCAGTCTCGTCGCTCGTGCTGATGATGGAATTGACCGGCCAGGCCCGCGCCTTCGCCCTGCCGATGCTGACCGCGATCATCGTCGCCACTGCGACATCGCGCCTGATCGAGCGGCGATCGATCTACGAAGCCCGTCTCACCGACGAGCAGGTGGCCGCGCGGCTGCAGGAGCGCGAGGCGGGCGGCTCGTGACCTGCGGGGCGCCCGGCTGATGGGGTCGGCCGGTCGCGTCTGCCGCGGCCGCGTCGCGCTGCTTGAGATATTGCCGGATGTCGTTCATCGAGTTCGCCGAGAAGCTCGGTCATGCGGATCTTGGCGAGTTCCGGCGAGCCGTCGCTGATGGCCTCGAAGATCCCGCGATGCTGATGCAGGCGATCGTCCTGAATCCGCGAGGCGCCCTCCCAGCTCAGTTCGAACGTGCATTCGAGTGAAGTGCGAATGAGGCCGCCAAGCGCGGTGAGGAAGTGATTTCCGGTCGCGTCGAGGATGCCCATGTGAAAGTCGAGATCCGCGCCGATCAGATCGCCGGCGCCGTCCTTGAACTGGTCCATGCGCCGATAGGCTTCGGCGATGCGGTCGATTGTTGCGCGCGAGTGCGCCTTCGCCGCGAGCGCCGCCGCCTCGGGCTCCACCATCTGGCGCAGCACGAACAGTTCGGCGACGAAATTCTCCGTCGGCGTGGTCTGCAAATGCCAGGACAGCACCTCCGGATCGAGCATGTTCCAATCGGCCATTGGTCGCACGCGAGTGCCGATCTTTGGCCGCGCGACAATCATCGCTTTGGCCGTGAGCACGCTATAGGCTTCCCTCAAGACGGTGCGGGACACCGAAAAGCGCCCGCACATCTCAGCCGCGCTGGGAAGCAGCGAACCGGGCGGATGGATACCGCTGACGATCTCTCGCCCAAGCCGGCCCGCGAGCGACGTATGGATGTTGCGCTCGAACCTTTGGGCGGCGCGGTCACGCCGCTCCGCGCGTCCGTCCGCCGGGGTCAAATGTTTGGAAGCGCGCGCCATTTTCAAGCAGCGCCCCGCAGCCTGAACGATGAGAGCAGGGATCGCTGCATCACGATAAACAGGAACAGCAGCACTCCGCCGCTGATCATGATCCACGCGCCGTTCAACGAACCATTGAAATTGATCAGGGTGGCGATCAAGCCGAGGATCATGCCGCCGAACAGCGTCCCCGCGACCATGCCGACACCGCCGGTCAGCACCGTGCCGCCGAGCACCACCGACGCAATCGCGGTCAGCTCGTTGCCGGTGCCGGCCAACGGATAGCCGGATGAGGTGTAGAGCGCGTAGATCACGCCGCCGAGAGCGCTGTAGAAGCCGCCGAGCGCATAGATCTGGACCGTCGTGCGCCGCATCGGCACGCCCATCAGCGCAGCGGACACCCGATCGCCGCCGATCGCGTAGACGTTCGCTCCGAAGCGGGTGAAATGGGCGATGACAATCGCGACGCCGAGGGAGATGAGCATTACGATCGCCGAGCTCCTGAGTTCCCCGTCGCCCGGCAAAGGAATGCTCAACCCGGCGAACCAGGCGACGAACGGGTGGCGGATCGGGACCGAATCAAGATTGATCATGAAGCAGGCGCCGCGCAGCAGGAACAGGCCCGCGAGGGTGACTATGAACGGCTGAATCTCGCAGAAGTCGATGATCAGTCCCTGAAGCGCGCCGAAGCCCAGACCGAAGGCCAGCATCAGCGCGGCGGCGGCCAGCGGGTGCCAGCCCGCCACGTCCAGATTCGCCATGACGACGCCGACGAAGCCGATCATCGACCCGATCGAGAGGTCGATGCCGCCGGAGAGAATGACGAAGGTCGTTCCGATGGCCGCGATAATGACGAAGGCGTTGTCGGCCAGAATGTCGCCCAGCACCAGGGTCGACAGGAAGTTGTTGTAGAGCAGGCTCCCGGTGATGAACAAAGCGGAAAAGACAGCGATTGTGGCGAGGAGCGGCAGGTACTTCTCGTTCATCGCTTCCTCCCGCCCAGGCGCCGCGACACTGCGGCGCGCAGGTTGCCGGACTGCAGAAGAAGGACAACGATGACGACGAACGCCTTGACCACCAGATTGTACTCCGGCGGCAATCCGCTGGTGAGAATCGAGGTGGTGAGCGTTTGAATGATCAGCGCTCCCAGAATCGTCATCCCGAGATAGATGCGCCCGCCCGACAGCGAACCCCCGCCGATGACGACGGCGAGAATGGCGTCGAGCTCGATGTACAGACCGATGCTCACGGGATCGGACGTATGGGTGTCGGCGGCCAGGATCACTCCCGCCCAGGCGGCGCACAATCCGCAGATGATGTAGGCCGCATATTTGATCAGGCGGGCGTTGATGCCGGTCAAATCCGCCGCCGCCGAGTTGCCGCCGACCGATTCGAGAAAGAGCCCAAGCGCCGTTCGGCGCATCAAAAGCCACAGCGCGGCGAAAATCGCGCCGCCCAGAATGAGCCGGGTCGGGACAAGCCCAATGTGTCCGACGCTCAACCCCTGCAACAGAGGACTGGTGAAGCTCGGGTTGGTCCCGCCGTAGAGCAGATTGATCATCAATCCTATGCCGCGCCCGCTGACCATCAGGATCAACGTGGCGATGATCGGCTGGATGTCGAGGACGGCGACCAGAAAGCCGTTCCATAGCCCGCACAGAATCCCGACCCCAAGCGCAAACAAAAGGACGACGAAATGCGGATCGCCGGCATGAATCCGCCAGGTGATCACCGCCCCGACGATGGCGATCACCGAGCCGACCGAAAGGTCGATGCCCTTGGCGCCGATCACCACCGCCATCCCGAGCGCGACGATCGCCGTCGGCGTCGCCCGATACAGAATGTCGATCAGATTGCCGAAAAGTCGCCCATCGACGACGCGGATATTGAAGAACCCAGGCGAGATCGCCCCGTCGACCGCGAGAATAAGGGCGAGCGCGAGAAGCGGCCAGATCGCCCGGTGCCGCAGGACCGCGCGCAGGCGCCCAAGGCCGCGCGGCCTGAGATCGAGCGCCGGCTCTCGTTCGACATTCGATCTTGGCGTCATGACCGCGCGCCCGCGATGGTGCGGATGATGGTCTCGCGGGCGATGTCGCCGGAACCGATCTCGCCGATCATCTTCCGGTCCCGCAGCACGGCGATCCGGTCGCTGACCGCGACGAGCTCGTCCAGCTCCGACGACGCCACCAGCAGGGCGAGGCCCTCGGCGCAAAGTTTGCGGATCAGCGACACGATTTCGGCGTGGGCGCCGACGTCGATGCCGCGGGTCGGCTCGTCGAGAATGAGAATGCTTGGCCCCGACACAAGCGAGCGCGCCAGCACGACCTTCTGCTGGTTCCCGCCCGACAGTTGGCCGACTGGCTTGTCCGCGTCCGGAGTGGCGATGCCCAGAGCATCGATCATCTCGCGCGCCAGCCGCTCCTGCTCGGCGAAGGAGAGACGGCTCAGCCAGCCGCGCTTGGTCTGCAGCCCAAGGATGATGTTTTCGCGCACCGTGAGTTCGGCGAAAATCCCCTCGGCCTTCCTGTCCTCCGGGCAAAACGCCATTCCGCGGCGAAGCGACTGCGCCGGCGAATGGGTCGTCATCGAGGCGCCGCCGACCTCGAGCCGGCCGGAATCGCGGCGGATCGCGCCGAAAACGAGCTTCGCGACCTCGGTGCGCCCCGACCCGAGGAGCCCGGCCAGCCCGACAACCTCGCCCGCTCTCAGCTTGAGATCGAAAGGCGCCATCACTCGCCGCCGCCCCAATCCCTCAGCCAGGAGGATCGGCTCTCCCTTCACGGCCCGATGGTCCCTTTCCAGCCGCTGTTCGGTTTCCTCGAGCTCACGTCCGAGCATCAGTGAAATGAGTTTCAGGCGCGGAAGCTCCGCCGTCGCGCCTTCGCCGACGAGGCGGCCGTTGCGCAGGACCGATATGCGGTCGGCGATCCTGTAAACCTGGTCGAGAAAATGGGTGATGAAGACGATCGCGATGCCTCGGCTCTTGAGATCGCGCAGAATCTGGAACAGAAGCTCGACCTCGTCGGCGTCGAGACTGGCGGTCGGCTCGTCGAGCACGAGCACCCGCGTATCGTCCTCGAGCGCCCGCGCGATCGCGATCAGTTGCTGGACCGCCAACGAGTAGGAACCGAGGGGCTGCTCGACGTCGATGTCGATCTTGAGTCGCTTGAGCCGCTCTCGGGCGAGGCTCCGCGCCGTGCGCCAGGAGATCAGTCCGAACCTGCGCGGCTGGCGGCCGAGGGTCAAATTCTTGGTCACCGACATGGTCGGGATCAGATTGACCTCCTGATAGACCGTGCCGACGCCAAGCGCGCGCGCTTCGCCGGGCGAACCGATCTCGACGGGACTGCCGTCGATGCGGATTTCGCCGTCGTCGCGGCTGACCGCGCCGGTCATGATCTTGATGAGGGTGGACTTGCCGGCCCCGTTCTCGCCCATGAGCGCATGGACTTCGCCGGCCTGGACGCGGAAGTCGACACGATCGAGCGCCCGCACGCCGGGGAACGCCTTCGATACGCCCAGCATTTCAATACGCGCGGTCACCTGATCGCCCTTCGCCCCGGAAAAGGGCACTCAGAAATAGCCCCGAGGCCGGCGACCGCACAAGCGGCCGGCATTGGAGGATCGAAAGCGGCGCCCCGCTGTGTTTGCGAGGCGCCGGCCCTTCAAGTCGAAGCTGGGCCGCTATGGCGTCAGCCGCCAGGCGTGGCCGCCGTGTGCAGATCGGACGGGATCACGATCCACTTCTGCAGTTCCTTCTTGTCCTTGAGGTAGTTGGTCACGACCGGATAGATGTACTTGCCGATCGCGGAACGCAGTTCGACCGACGCGTTGGCGTCACCCGCAGCGAGCGCTTCCTTCTCCGCCGGCACGTAGTCGACCGACACCATCAGGAAGTCCTTGCCGGGCTTGAGGCCGGCTTCCTTCATCGCCTGGATCGCGCCGAGCATCATGTTGTCGTTATGCGCGAACACGCCGCAGATGCCCTTGAGGTTGTCGGTCGCCTTGATGAAGGCTTCCATCACCTGCTTGCCGCCGTCGGTCGTGAAGTTGCCGCTCTGGGTCTTGACGATCTTCATGTTCGGGAAGTTGGAGATGACGGCCTCAAACCCCTTCTTGCGCTCGATCGCCGGGGCCGCGCCGGTCGTGCCCTGCAACTCCACGATGTTGCAGTTGCCCTTGCTCGCCTGGGCGAGCCACGCGCCGGCAAGCCGGCCCTCAAGATTGAAGTCGGCCGAAATGCGGGAGACGAACAGGGATTTATCCGCGGTGTCGACGTCGCGGTCGGCCAGGAATACCGGAATGCCGGCTTTCTTCGCCTCGCCGAGCACCTGATCCCATCCGGTCACGACCACCGGCGCGATGATGATGGCGTCGACCTTCTGGGCGATGAACGACCGAACGGCCTTGAGCTGCTCTTCTTCCTTGCCCTGGGCGTCGGCGAACTTGAGGTCGATCCCTTCCTTCTTCGCCTCTTCCTGCATGTCCTTGGAAAACGCCGGGCGCCAGTCGCCCTCGTCGCCGACCTGCGAAAAGCCGATGGTGAGGGCGAAGGCCGACGATCCGCCGACCATGAGGCCCAGGCCGACGGCAGCGCCGCCCAGCCATTTGACTAAGTGCATAAACTCCTCCCTTGCGGTGTTCTGACCTGATTCATCCGCATCGATACTCGGGATATCGAGCGGCGAACCACTTGTTGGCCCGGAAACGACGGACGTTCGTATTAGTAATACAATAAGAACAATTGTCAAACGGCTCAACGCCAAATGTCGTGGCCAGCGAGCGGCGGCGCCGTCAAATCGGCGGAACTGGAGGGCCTGGGCCATGATGCTGCTCGGCTTCGCCACGCTCGGCTTCCTCGGCTATCGCCGGAACGCGCGGGCTCGCGTCGCGGCATGGTCGGAAGCGCGCGGAACTCGATAGAGGCGGCAGCGGCTTGGGTTGGGGCGCTGTCCGGTCCGGGCTGGTCCCGGCTACCTCTTCCTCTCCCACTGGTCGCCCACTTTCATATATTCGCGCTTGACCGCCGCCCACGCGATGCGGAAGGCGGCTTCCTCCTGGCGCGGATCATGGGCGTGCGCGGCGTGGGCGTGATTGAACGCCTCGCGGAAAATGTCCTGGGCGTGCTCCGGCAGATGGGAGCGGACTGAGGGCGGCAGGTCGGCGTTAGCCTCATAGGGCATGGCCCTTCCTCTCAGGCGATGATGTCCGGCGTCAGCTGATCTTCGAGGCGGGCGAGCTTGTCCCGCAACAGAAGTTTGCGCTTCTTGAGCCGCTGTACCTGCAACTGGTCGGCCAGCCCGGCTTTGCGCAACGCCTCGATCGCCGCGTCAAGATCGCGGTGCTCCTCGCGGAGCCGCTCGATTTGCCCGACGAGGGCGGCGCGTTCCTCGGGGGTGAGCCCCTTTTCATCCATGGTTAGGCCGCTTCACGCTTGGCTTGCTTCACCCGCTCGCCAGGCACGTTCAACTATGGCGGCGCCGGTTGGCTCGCGCAAGCCGCTCGGCCCGACAGCCGCGGGCCCCCGAGCCACAGCCGCCTTGCACAGAACGATCGCGATCTTCCGCAGGGGATGGCCAGAAAGGGCCGAAACTTCCCCGGAAATGTAGACGCCACGGCAAGGATTTGAACAGGGCGGCGCCATTTTGCCGCTTGCGTGGTCCGCCAGTTATGTCACAATTTCGTTGCCCAAGACCACAAGGGAGTTGTCCCATGTCGATTGATTCGCATCTCAGCGAGCTGGTGCGCCGTCACCAGGCCATTGAGGAAGCGATCCTCGCCGAAGTCAATCACCCGGCGTCAGACGACATCAAGGTCCACGAACTCAAGCGCAAGAAACTCCAACTCAAGGACGAGATCGAAAGGCTCAAGAAGGCCGAGACCGCGCCTTCGCACTGAGGCGGCGGAAACGACGATTACCGTGCAGGCGGCGCGGCCTGAGCGTCGCGCCACTCCTCGATAACCGCCGCATCGCGCTCCTTTCGCAGGCCCGCCGCGGCGAGTTCGGAGAACTGTCGCCGCGAGGCAAGCCGCGCAACCGCCCAGATCGCCGCTCCCCGGACGAGAGGAGCCTCGTCGTCGAGCCGGTCGATCGCGGCGCCGGCGAGCGCGCGGTCATTCGAGTTTCCGATAGCGATCATCACGTTGCGCACGAAGCGCTCCCTGCCGACGCGCTTGATCGGGCTGCCCGCGAACAGCGCCCGAAACGACGCCTCGTCGAGACGGGCGAGTTCGGCGAGCGGCGGGGCGTCGAGGTCTGCGCGCGCCGCGAGTTTCGCCTCCCGCCCGGCGCTGGCGAATTTGTTCCAGGGGCACACAGCCAGGCAGTCGTCGCAACCGTAAATGCGATTGCCGATCGCCGACCGGAGCTCTTTCGGGATCGGACCTTTGTGCTCGATCGTGAGATAGGAGACGCAGCGGCGCGCGTCGAGCCGGTAGGGCGCGGGGAAGGCGCTTGTCGGACAGACGTCGAGGCATGCGCGGCATTGTCCGCAATGGTCGGCTTCAGGCGGGTCGGACGGCAGGTCGAGGTCGGTCAGGATCGCGCCGAGGAACAGCCACGAACCGAATTCGCGCGAGACGAGATTGGTGTGCTTGCCCTGCCAGCCGAGGCCAGCAAGCGCGGCCAGCGGCTTTTCCATGAGCGGCGCGGTGTCGACGAAGACTTTCACGTCCGCCTTCTCCGGCCGCGCCGCGGTGACCAGAAATGCGGCGAGCTCTTTGAGCTTGCCCTTGAGAACGTCGTGATAGTCGCGATGGCGCGCATAAACTGAAATCGCGCCGACGTCTGGGCGCTTGAGGGGAGCCAGCGGATCTCCGCCCGGCCCATAGTTGAGGCCGAGCATCACCACGCTCTTCGCCTGGCCCATCAGCGCCTTGGGATCGACCCTCCGCGCGAGGGTCTCGGCCATCCAGATCATGTCGCCGTGCGCGCCCTCGGCGAGCCACGCGGCAAGGCGCTCGCCGGCTTGAGCTGGCGCCTCGGCGGCGGCTATTCGGCAGGCGTCGAAGCCGAGCGCGCGCGCCTTGGCGCGCAAGGCCGCTAGAAGTCGAGATCGGCGTAGGCGACGCTCGGCGTCATCCCCGGCAGCCGCTCGGCCAGGAGGGGACGGAACGCGGGACGCGACTTCATCCGCGCGTACCAGGTCTTGGCGGTTTCGTTCTCGTCCCACTGCGCGTCGCCCAGGTAGTCGATGCAGGATAGGTGCGCCGCCGCTGCGAGGTCGGCGTAGGTCAGCCGGTCGCCGGCCAGCCAATTGCGGGCCGAGATGAGGTAGCCAATATACCGCAGATGATAGCGCAAATTGGCGCGCGCCGCGCGCACCGCGTCCATGTCCGGAGCGCCGCCGCCCTGCGCGGAGTTCATGAAGCGCTTGTTGATCTTCTCCCGCACCAGCCACTGGCTCGCCTCGTTGAAGAACTTGACGTTGAACCAATGCGTGAGCCGGCGAGTTTCGGCGCGGGCCAGCGGATCGTCAGGCATCAGCCGGCGCTCGCCGAGGCCCGGGCCCCGCGTTTCATCGAGATATTCGGCGATCACCGCCGCGCCCGACAAACTCGGCGCCGGGTCCTCGATCATGACCGGCGTCGCGCCTTCGGGCGCGATCAGCAAGAACTCCCGCCGGCGGTCCCAGGCCCGTTCCTCGACCAGCGTCGGCTCGATTCCCATTTCCCCGAGGACGAGGCGGATGAATCTTGAATGAGGACAGAATGAATGATGATAGAGCGTGATCATTGGGACCGGAACGAGGGGCCGCGGGAGCCGAGAGCCGGCGACGCGCCGCTCGTGGAAGAGCTTCAGATGCTGCGGCCCAGGTTAACTGTGCGTTAACTGCCGACCGCCTTGAGCGGGCGCGGTTAACGCGACGTCCGCCTAGCGTATCTCGGACGACTGTATGCGCCCGACACCGGCTGCGGTCATCCGCGCCCAAGCCTCGCTCAGCGAGCCGTTGGCGTCGATCGCCCGACACGCGTCCTCGATCACGAAGGTGGCAAAGCCCGCGCCGCGCGCATCCAGCGCCGAATGAGCGACGCAAAAGTCAGTCGCCAGACCGCAGGCGAACACTCTCTTCACTTGGCGAGCTTTCAGCAGCGCGGCAAGGCCGGTTGTCGTTTTGCCGTCAGCCTCGACGAAGGCGGAATACGAATCGATTCCCGGGTGCATGCCCTTGCGCAGAATGAGGAATGCAAGGTCGACGGCAAGGTCCGGGTGCAACGCCGCGCCCGGCGTTCCCTGCACGCAATGGTCGTGCCACAAGATCTGATCGCCAAATTCGAGCCGCTTCGACTCGAACGGCTTCGCTCCTTCGTGGGTCGAGGCGAAGGAAGCGTGTCCCTGAGGATGCCAGTCCTGAGTCACCACCACATGCTCGAACCGGCTCGCCAGGCGGTTGATGAGCGGCACGATCTCGTCGCCTCCCGCGACCGCCAGCGCCCCGCCCGGCATGAAATCCGCCTGCAGGTCGATCGCGAGAAGCACGTCCTGGCTATTGATCGAGATCGAAGACGCCATCGGCATCGGCTCCTGTCATCGCCACGGGCGCGCGCCAGCGTCTGCGCTCATGGTTCAAGACGACCACCAGCGCGAACATCAGCGGCAGGATCAGATACAAGAGCCTGAACACCAGCAAGGCGGCGACGACGTTGGCCTGCGGCGCGTCCGGCATCGCCTCGACGAACGTGAATTCGAGCACGCCGAGGCCGCCCGGCGCATGGCTAAGGAGCGCGATCGAGAACGAGGCGACAAAGACCCCGAGCACGACCGCAAAGCCAGGATTGGCGGCCGCCGGAAGGGCGAAATAGATGATGCCGGACGCGCCGACCAGCTCCAGAGGGCCGGCCAGCAGTTGCCGCGCCGCGATAGGCGGACGCGGGTAGACGAGTTGGTAGTCGCCGATTCTGAGCGGGGGAAAATGCAACAGGGAGCCGGCGACGAAAAGGCTTGGCGCCGCAATCAGCGCCGCGGCGCCGGCCTTCCCCAGCCAGTCC
Organism: uncultured Alphaproteobacteria bacterium; assembly: GCA_963776665.1. GTDB lineage: Bacteria > Pseudomonadota > Alphaproteobacteria > Rhizobiales > Beijerinckiaceae > Roseiarcus. The sequence goes on along the minus strand of CAVZNQ010000012.1, from coordinate 136,412 downwards.
GGCGCGCCATCGAAGCGCTCGATCAACTCGGGGTGAAACAGCAGCGAAAAGCCGCCGACCGTCGCTGCGCCGAGGGCAAAGGTGAACGAGCAGAATGCGACCAGCACGCCGATCTCGCCAACGCCGAGCCCCTTCACGGAATAGGCGCGATACCGCACGACGGCCCCTGACAGCACCGAGGCGCCGATATTGTGGCCGAGCGCATAAGCGGTGAACGACGCCACCGCGACATAGCGCCAATTGATCCGCCGCCCCAGATGCAGGAGCGCGATCTGGTCGTACCAGGCGAGCGCCGCATAGGCGAGGCAGGTCGAACCCATCGCCAGCAGCCAGCCCGCGGGCGTGATCGAGAAGAGCGCGCTTTTCAGGCTGGCGAACGACAGTCCGCGCAAGTCCTTGAACAGGAGCCACGACGACACCGCCACGGCGCCAAGGCCGATGATCGGCCATACGACGTCATGAACGCGCTTCATTCCTGTCTTCGCTCTCAGCCGCCGATCGCGCGCCCGCCCTCGTCCTCCCTGCCCGAGCAAGAGATCAAACGCAAGGCTCGCGCGCTTGCGGACCGCCAGCGCCGCCATCATCCGGCAGCTTTACAGCAAGAAGCGAATCATGCCTGAATTTCTGGGTCCCGCTTCGGTCGGCGCGACAGGAGGGTGCCGTCGATCTCCGCAATCGTTCCGTCATTGTGCGCGTCGGGAATCCGCCTCTGATGCCTTTCCCGGAGCTTTGAAGCCGAGCCGATCGCCGGGCGGCTCACCCAAAAGGGGGCGCCGCCTTCAGACATCCGAAGGGGAGCTGGCGCCTTGATGATTCGGCGGGCCGACTTGACGCCGTCCCGGCCTCAGCGCATCTGCATGCATCCGATGCCGACGCTAGTCCTGCCCTTTCCAGCGATCAATCCCGTTCTGGCGCAATGGGGTCCGCTGGCCATTCGCTGGTACGCCCTCGCCTATATCGCCGGCCTCGTTCTGGGCTGGCGGCTCATTCGCCGCATCGTCTCCGACGACCGCTACTGGAACGGAGTCAAGCGCCCAAGCGCCGACAGTATCGACGACCTGCTCGTCTACTGCGCCTTTGGGGTCATCATCGGGGGCCGGCTCGGCAACGTGCTGCTCTACGATCCGCAGTATTATTTCGTCCATCCGATTGAGATTCTCAAAGTCTGGGAAGGCGGCATGGCCTTTCACGGAGGGCTGATCGGCGCCTTCATCGGCATACTCATCTTCTCCCGCCGCTATGGCGCGTCGGCGCTGACCGTGCTCGACCTCTGCTCGCTCGTGGCGCCGATCGGCATCTTCCTTGGCCGGATCGCCAATTTCATCCGCCCCGAGCTCTGGGGGCGCCGGACCGATGTTCCGTGGGCGGTCATCTTTCCGGGAACCGACGGCCAGCCGCGCCACCCGAGCCAGATTTACGAAGCGCTGCTCGAAGGGCTGCTGGCGTTCGTCATTCTCTATGGGCTCGCTCAGATGGGCGCGCTTCGCCGTCCCGGGGCGATCGCGGGGGTGTTCGCCGTCGTTTATGGCGCGGCCCGCATATTCAGCGAATTCTTTCGCGAACCCGATCCGCGCCTCGAGGACCTTGGGCGAGGACTTACCATGGGCATGGTCCTCTCGCTTCCATTGATCGTCGGAGGCTTGGGAGTGCTCATGTGGAGCCTCCGTCGGCCGGGAATCTCGACATGACCGAGCTCCTCGACGAAATCAGGGCGAGGATCGCGGAGCGTGGCCCGATTACGGTCGAGCAGTACATGCAGCTGGCGCTCGCCCATCCCGATCTTGGCTACTACATGAACCGCGATCCTTTCGGAGCGACGGGCGATTTCACCACGGCGCCCGAGATTTCGCAGATGTTCGGCGAGCTGATCGGGCTTTGGGCCGCCGAGGTGTGGTCGAGCATGGGCTCGCCCGATCCCGTTCGCCTGGTCGAGCTGGGGCCGGGGCGCGGGACGTTGATCAGCGACGCGCTGCGCGCCGCCCGGATTGTGCCGGCTTTTCGCAATGCGCTCGACGTGCGGCTCATCGAGACCAGTCCGGCGCTGGCGACGATGCAGCACGAGTTGCTTGTCGACTGCGGCATCGCGGTCTCCTGGGCCCAGACACTCAAGGAGATTCCGAACGGGCCCGCGATTGTGATCGGCAATGAATTTCTCGACGCCCTGCCTGTGCGTCAATTCGTGCGCGTGGGCAGTCAATGGCGCGAGCGCACGGTGCGTCTGAACAGCGACGGCGCGCTCGCCTTCGACGTCGCCGACAGACCCGAGCCGTACATCAGGGCCGCCGCGGCGAACGGAGAAATGCTTGAAGTGAGTCCATCCGGCCATCGGCTGATGTTCGAACTCGGCACTCGGCTCGTCAAACAGGGCGGAGCGGCGCTCCTGATCGACTACGGCCACGCCATCACTCGATTTGGCGACACGCTGCAGGCGTTGCGCGCCCACCGTTACGTCGACCCGCTCGCTGCGCCGGGCGATTGCGACCTCACCACACACGTCGACTTCGCGGCGATGGCGCGAAGCGCCAGCGCGACCGGCGCCGCCGTCTACGGCCCGGTCGACCAGGGGGATTTCCTGCGCGCGATTGGAATCGACCTGAGGACCAAGGCGCTGGCGGAGCGCGCGAGTCCCGACCGCGCCGAGGAGTTCGAGCGGGCGCGGACGCGTCTGGTCGGCAAGGGTCAAGGCGAGATGGGCGCGCTGTTCAAAGCGATAGCCGTCGCCGACCGCAGGCTCCGCCCCCCGCCCGGCTTCCTGCCGAGTACGAAATCCGCATGAACTTGCCCCAGGCGCTGACGGCCGAGTCGCTGCGGCTGCCGGGAGTCAGGCACGCCTTCTTCACCCGCAATGGCGGGGTCTCGCGAGGCGTCTATGCCTCGCTGAACGGCGGCGTCGGGTCGCGTGATTCACATGAGGCGGTGGCCGAAAATCGCTCCCGGGCCGCGGCTGCGCTCAGCGTCGCGCCGGAGCGCCTCGCCGTTCCCGTACCAGATCCACTCGGCCGACGCGGTGGCGATCTCTGAACCCTGGGCGGCGAAGGATCGCCCGCGCTGCGACGGGCTGGTGACGGCGTCGCGGGGGCTTGCGCTCGGCGTGACCGGCGCCGATTGCGGCATGATCCTGTTCGCCGAACGGCGCGCGCGCGTCATCGGCGCAGCGCACGCGGGCTGGAGGGGTGCTCTGAGCGGGGTGGTCGAAACGACCGTCGCGGCGATGGAGCGGCTCGGCGCCAGGCGCGGCGATGTCGTCGCGGCGCTTGGGCCCTGCATCGGCCGCGCCTCCTATGAGGTTGGGCCGGAGTTCGTCGCCGCCTTCGCCGCTGCGGGTGAAGACACGACGCGTTATTTCACCCAGGGCCACAAGGCGGGCCGCTCGATGTTCGACCTCAACGGCTATATCGCTGAGCGTGCAGCCCGCGCCGGGATCGGCGCGTTCGAGGACCTGGCGCTCGACACGTACGCCGACGAGGAGCGGTTCTTCAGCTACCGGCGCACGACCCATCGCGGCGAGCCGGACTACGGCCGGCTCATGTCGGCTATCGTATTGAATTGAGCGTGATTGGACGCCGATTCCCGCTTCCTTGACAGTCCGTCCGCGCATGCCCAATTAAGGCGCCAACCCGTCTTTTTGACGATCGGCGCCCGCCGGGTAGCGCCCTGAAGGGATCAGCCATGTTCGCTCAGGCCTTGGCTAGGCGTCTGTCGCGCGCCGGCATCCACTACGGTTGGGCGGTCGTCGCCGTTGTCTTTTGCCTGGCGCTCACCACCGCCGGCTGCATGGGCATTTCCGGCGCGCTCATCGTTCCGCTGACCAAGGAATTCGGCTGGAGCACCGAGCAGATTTCGGTCGCGCTCGCGCTGCGGATCGTCCTGTTCGGCCTGATGGCGCCGTTCACCGCCGCGCTGATCGACAAATACGGCTTCAAGAGCGTGGTGCTGGTGGCGCTGGCGCTGATCGAGATCGGGCTCTTGGGCGCCCTGGTGATGACGAAGCTCTGGCATCTCGTGCTGTTCTGGGGCGTCATCGTCGGGCTCGGGACGGGCTTGACCGCGATGGTGCTGGGAGCGCTCGTGGCGACCCGCTGGTTTACCGCCCGCCGCGGTCTTGCGGTCGGGATTCTGAGCGCCTCGAGCGCGTCCGGCCAGCTTCTCCTGCTGCCGCTCGCGGCGTGGCTGGCCGACCGCTACGGCTGGCGCGTTGCGCTCGGCGCCGCCGATCGTCGCTCTCCTCGTCGTCGCCCTCCTTGTCGTCCTGTTTCTGGTCGACAAGCCGGAGGACGTCGGCCTCAAGCCCTATGGCGACACCGGCGACACCCCGGCCCACGTGGCGCCGCCGGCAGCCTTCAGCCGCGCGTTCGAGATCCTGTTCGATTCCACCCGCAGCGCGACATTCTGGGTGCTGGCCGGCACGTTCTTCGTCTGCGGCCTCAGCACCAATGGCCTCGTTCAGACCCATTTCATTGCGTTCTGCGGCGACTTCGGCATGCCCGCGGTGGCGGCCGCGTCGACGCTGGCGATGATGGGCGTGTTCGATTTCATCGGCACGATCGGTTCGGGATGGCTCTCCGACCGGTTCGACAATCGTGCGCTGCTGTCGATGTATTACGGCCTCAGGGGCCTATCGCTCCTTTACCTGCCGAGCACGACGTTCACGGTGTACGGCCTCTCGTTGTTCGCGGTGTTCTACGGCCTCGACTGGATCGCGACCGTGCCGCCGACGGTCAAGTTGTCGGCCGCCCATTTCGGTCGCGAACGCGCCGGCGTCGTCTACGGCTGGGTTTTCGCCTCGCACATGATCGGCGCGGCGGTCGCGGCCTGGGGCGGCGGCTTCTTCCGTTCGACCTTCAACACCTACCTCCCGGCCTTCTACGTCGCCGGCGTCGCCTGTCTGATCGCGGCCGCTGCGATCTGGCTCATCGGCCGGACGCAAAGCGCGCGCGAGCGGCTCGTCGAGGCGCGAGCGTGAGCGATCGGCGCCTGCGCCACGCCGACAGCGCCGCGTTTCGACATGCGATGCGGGCGCTGTCCTCGGGCGTCGCGATCATCGCCTGTGGCGAAGGCGAAGCGCGCGTCGGCTGCACGATCACTTCGCTCGCATCGCTTTCGCTGGCCCCGCCAACGATCTTCGTCTGCCTTGCGCGCTCGTCGACGACGCTCACCGGATTGCGCCAGGAGAGAGCGTTCGCGATCAGCCTGCTCGCCGCGCGCCACGAGGCGCTCGCCCATCGTTTCAGCGGCCACGGCGGCGCCCACGGCGCGCGCCGCTTCGACGGAGCGGAATGGGTTACGCTCTCGACCGGCAGCCCGGTCCTCGCCGACGCGATCGCCGCCTTCGACTGCCTGGTCGAAGAGGTCATCGAGCGCCATTCGCACGCGATCGTACTCGGCGCGGTCGTGAGCCTGCGCGAGGGGCTCGATGAACCGGCCTTGGCGCATCGGCGCAGCGGCTACGCGCCAGTGGCTTAAAGACGCGGATCGCCTCCACGGCCAGGCGGCTTCAATAGAAAAATCCTCTCGCCTTTTTCTTTCTCAAGCCGCGGCGATCACATGGAAGAACGACCCGGTGACCAAGCCCCGGCGCGAACCGGCGGGCGCTTCGGCTGAGCCGTAGACGTCGCGGACATGGGCGAACGGCTCGTCGGTCCCGGTCGTGACGATGGTCGCATAGTGGAACTCGTGGCCGCGCAGGAGAGCGCCCTCTTTTCCCAGCGCTGAGTTCGCGGCGATGCGGGCCTCCCGATAGCCGAGCGTCATTTTGCGCTTGGCGAAGCTCGTCTCGACGCCGAGGAGGCCGGCCATCGGATGGCTCACGCCCGAAGCGTCGACGAGGCTTTCGCCGAGCGCCATATAGCCCCCGCACTCGCCATGCGACAGGGCGCCTCTCGGCGAAACGCCTCAAGCCCTCGCGAAAGCGCGAAGCCGCCGCAATCCGCCCGGCGTGCAGTTCCGGATAGCCGCCGGGAAGCCAGGCGAAGTCGCAATCGTCCGGCGGCGGTTCGTCGGCAAGGGGCGAGAATGGAACGATCTCCGCTCCCGCCGCCCGCCAGCCCTGCACGAGATGCGGGTAGATGAAGGAGAACGCCGCGTCGCGCGCGAGCGCAATCCGCTGCCCCGGAGGCTTGAGGGCCGCCGCGCCGGGCGCGGGCGAGGGAAGCGCGAGGGCGCCCGCGAGCGACAGGATGCGGGCGCAGTCGGCGTGCGCCTCGATGAAGTCGGCGATGGCCTCAAGCCGCGCCTCGAGAGCGTGCGTCTCGCCCGCCTGAACGAGGCCGAGATGGCGCTCGGGCAGCGCGATTTTTTCGTCGCGCGGCAGCGCGCCGACCACGGGGACGCCGAGCGCCTCGATGGCCTGCGTGACCAGTCGGCGGTGGCGCTCGCTGCCGACGCGGTTGACCACGACGCCCGCGATCGCGAGGCGCGGGTCGTAGGCCGCGCAGCCCTTGACGATGGCCGCCGCCGACTGCGCCTGCCCGCTCACGTCGAGAACCAGCAGAATCGGCATGCCGAGGGCAGCGGCGACGTCCGCCGAGGCGCCGCTGCGCCCGCTCTCCGCTGGGACGCCGTCGAAGAGCCCCATCGAGGCTTCGCAGAGCGCGAGCGCGCTTCCCCCCGCCGCCTGCGCCGCGAGCGCCGCGAGACGCGCGGGCTCCATCGCCCAGGAGTTGAGGTTGACGCCTTCGCGCCCCGACGCCGCGGCGTGGAAGGCCGGATCGATATAGTCCGGGCCGGACTTCAGGCCGACCACGTCGACGCCGCGCCGCCGGAACGCGCGCAAGAGCCCGAGCGTAACAGTCGTCTTGCCGCTGCCCGAGCGCGGCGCGGCGATCATGAGCCCGCGGGTCATGCGATCGTCCCCACAACGAGAGGCGATTTGTCATCGCGAGCGAATGCGAAGCGATCCAACAACGCACCCTACCCCTTGATCGCCCAGGCGCTGGCGAATGGTCCGGTCACGCCCTGGGCGCGCTTGGCTCTCGCCTCGGCCGTGACCCGCTCGGCGAGCGTCTCGGGATCGCCGACCCGCGGATCGACTGCTCCGAACTTCTGCATCGTCGGCAGCAGGGTCTTGTAGGTAAGCACGAACGAGCGCAGCCAGACGTCGTCTTTCGAGCCAGGCACGACCGACTCCCACAACACCTTCGGCTCGGGCAGCCCCGCCTCCATGAAGCAGGGGATCATCCGGCCCGCGACGTCGGGGCTCGGCAGCGCCGCCAGCATGAAGCGCTTGAGACTTCCGGCCGCCGCGCGCACGAGCTCGACCTCCGGCAGGGAGTGGCCATCGAGGTGAAGAGCCGGCTCGAGAAAGGCGATGACGCCTCCCGGCCGGACGACGGCCGCAGCCCGGCGGATCATCGTCGCCGGATCGCGCTGATGGATGAGCACGAGGCGCCCGATCGCCGCGTCGAAGGGCGCGTCGGCGGGCAGGGAATCGTCGCCGGCGACCGCGAACCCCACATTGCCATATCCGGCCTCGGCCGCGCGCCGCCGCGCGAGATCGACCGAGCGCTGCTCCCGGTCGACGCCGACAACGGATCCCGACGGTCCGACCGCCTCGGCGAGCAGGAAGGCGACGTCTCCGGGACCCGAGCCGAGATCGAGCACGCGCATGCCGGTACAAATGCCCGATTCCCGGATCAATCGGCGCGTGAGGCCTTCGAGACAGCGAGCCTGCAGCTGCAACCGCTCGAGCTCGGACTCGGAGCCCGGCGTATAGTGCGGCGAATCCGACATGAACGAACTCCCTCCCCAACAACGGCCTCGCGCATGGCGTGAGACCCTCGCCACTAGGCGAATTGCGCGCCCCGCGCTAGGCCAGCGCGCATGAGCGAGCCGAACACGCCTCCCCTCAGGCGCGGTTGGACGACCGGCGCCTGCGCCAGCGGCGCGGCGCGGGCGGCCTTCGAAGCGCTGCTGACCGGAAGCTTTCCCGATCCGGTCCCGGTCGCGCTGCCCAAGGGCTTGAGGCCCGAATTCGCTCTCGCCACCCATGAGCTCGGCGAAGGATCAGCGCGCGCCGGCATCGTCAAGGACGCGGGCGACGATCCGGATGTCACCCATGGCGCGCTGATCGTGGCGACGGTGCGCCTCGCGCCGCCGGGCGCGGGCGTGAGCTTCAAGGCCGGCGAAGGCGTGGGCGCGGTGACGCGGCCCGGCCTGCCGCTCGCCGTCGGCGAGCCCGCGATCAATCCGGCGCCGCGCGCGATGATCCGCGCCAATCTCGAGGAGGTCGCGGCGAGGCTTGGCGCCGGCGCGGATGCGATTGTCGAAATCTCGGTTCCCGGCGGCGAGAAGATCGCCGAGCGCACCGCCAACGGGCGCCTCGGCATCGTCGGCGGCCTCTCGATCCTCGGCACGACCGGCGTCGTCATTCCTTATTCGTGCTCGGCCTGGATCCATTCGATCCACCGCGGGGTCGATGTCGCGCGCGCCGGCGGTTGCGTTCACGTCGGCGCCGCGACCGGCGAAACCTCCGAGGCCGCGATCCGGGCGCTCTATGGCCTGCCCGACCATGCGCTCATCGAGATGGGCGATTTCGTCGGCGGCACGCTCAAATATCTGCGCGAGCATCCCGTCCCGCGCGTCACGATCGCCGGCGGCCCGGCGAAGATGGCGAAGCTCGCTCAAGGGCGGCTCGACCTGCATTCAAAGCGCGGCGCCGTCGACCTTGCGGCGCTCGGCGATCTCGTGGCGCAGGCGGGCGGCCCGCCAGGGCTCGCCGAGGCGATTGCGAACGCAAACAGCGGGCTGCACGCCTTCGAACTTGCCACTGGCGCGGGCTTCGGCTTGCCGGCGCTCGTCGCCGACGGCGCATGGCGAACCGCGGCGCGCGTTCTCGCCGGCGCGCCGACGGAACTCGAGATCGTTGTCGTAGGGCGCGACGGGCGGGTGCTGGCAAGCAGCGGATTCAGGAGGGTCTAGGCGCCAGAGCCATGCCGAACGATATCCCTCCCACCCGATTCCCGACTTCGGTCCCACGAACCCGTCGAAATCCAACTCGTTCATAGAGCCGCACCGCGGGATTTGAAACTCGGATATTTAGGCACAGGCCGACTCCCCGTCGATTCGCTTCTTCGATCAGGGCGTCAAGCAAAGTCTTTCCGACGCCGTTGCTGCGCATCGTCTCGGAGACCCCTATCGAAATCTCCGGTGTGTTGTCATCGACATAGAATGTTGGCTCCTCGTCGAGCGTGAACTGACGCGCCCACGCTGCGCCGACAGCCCGCCCATCCTCCTCCGCTACATACCCGAAGTCGCACGCCCGCCGCCAACCGGCCAGGTGCGTAGCGACCAATGGAACAGCCTTTGCCTTGGCGACTCGCGGCTCGTATGCCGCGATCGCCAGAAACCTCCACAAGACATCGAGATCATCCTGGCGAGCCGCGCGAATCGATAGCAACGACATCAGCCCAAGCTCCGATGGACGTGTTCTTAGGCTACAGCACGAAGTCGAAAGAAACGAGGACAAATCAAGACCCGCGCTCAACTCGCGGGAGGACCACTCTTGCGGAAACGGCGCACATAGTCGGCGCTGTAGAGCTCGCTCTCGCGAAAATCGTCAGCGCCGAGCGCCGGTCCGACCAAGATTAGCGCCGTGCGCTCGATCGGCTCCGCGCTGAGCGCGGCGACGAGCTCGCCAAGCGTTGCGCGGACGATGCGCTCGTCCGGCCACGAGGCCCGCGCGACGACGGCCGCCGGACAATCGGCGCCATAGAATGGCGTGAGCTCCGCCACCACCTTTTCGAGCGCATGGATCGAGAGATGGATCGCAAGCGTGGCGCCGGTCGCGGCGAAGGCGGCGAGCGTCTCGCGCTCCGGCATCGGCGAGGCGCGGCCAGAGGTGCGGGTCAATACCAGCGACTGGGCGAGGCCGGGCAGCGTCAATTCGCGCTCAAGCGAAGCGGCGGCGGCGGCGAAAGCCGGCACGCCGGGGGTGATCGTGTACGCCACCCCTGCCCGCCTCAAGCGCCGCAACTGCTCGCCCATAGCGCTGAAGATGGAGAGATCGCCCGAATGGAGCCGCGCGACGTCCTCGCCCCTTGCGGTCGCCTCGAGGCAGAGCGCAACGATCGCGTCGAGATCGAGCGGCGCCGTGTCGACGATCCGCGCCCCCGGCGGGCAATGATCGAGCAGTGCGGCGGGCACGAGCGAGCCGGCGTAGAGGCAGACGGGAGAGCGCGCGATGAGATCGCGCCCGCGCACGGTAATGAGATCGGGCGCGCCGGGCCCGGCGCCGATGAAGTGGACCGTCATCGCCGCTCCAAGGACAGAGCGACAGCGCAGGTCGCGCCGTCCGCCGCGAGCCGCGCGCCAAGGAGCCGCCCGCCAACGCCAGCGCCAGCGAGCGCCGCGGCCTCGGCGATGTTGGGCGCGCCGAACCTGGCTCGCGCCGCCGCCGACGGCGTGACGATACGTTCCGCCTGCGCCGCGAGCGCTTCGAGCGGCAATAGCGTCAGCGCAACGCCGAGGATGCGCGCGGCCTCGATGAGGCCGGGTTCGTGCGCCTTGGCGGCGAGCGTGAACATCCCCCGCTCGCCCTCAGGCCCGCCCGCCTCGGCGAGCGCCCGTCGCGCGAGCGCCGCGATCGCCTCGCCCGCAACGCCGGCGCGGCAGCCGACGCCGATGGCGACAATGCGGCTCATGGCTTGATGAATCGCCACTGCACGACCGGCATCGCCGCACGCCAGCCAGAAAAGCGCCCGACGGGCTCGGCATGGGCGACCGCGATTTGCGTAAGCTCGCCGCCGTGACGGGCGCGCCAGTCGACTAAAGCCGCCTGCGTCTCGAGCGTCACCGCGTTTACGACCAGCCGTCCGCCGGACGAGAGCGCGTCGATGGCGCGCTCGATCATTTGCGGCGCGCCGGCGCCACCGCCGATGAAGATAGCGTCCGGCGCCGGCAGGTCCGCCAGCGCTTGCGGCGCCTCGCCCGCGACGACAGAGAGCGAGGGAACGCCAAAGGCGAGTGCGTTGCGCGCGATGCGCGCCGCCCGGTCATGGCGGGCCTCGATGGCGACCGCGCGATTGCCGGGGTCGGCGAGCATCCATTCGATCGCCACGGAGCCGGAGCCCGAGCCTACGTCCCACAAGCATTCGCCGCGCCGAGGCGCAAGCTGCGAGAGCGTAACGGCGCGGATCTCGCGCTTGGTGATCTGCCCGTCATGCTCGAACCAGTCGTCCGGCAGCCCGGCCGCGCGCGGCAGGACGCGCGCGCCGCGGTCAGCGACAACTTCCAGCGCAATCGTGTTCAGGGCGACGACATTGTCGAGCGCGAAAGACCGCGCCTCCGCCGCGCGAAGGCGTTCGCGCGCGCCGCCCATGGCCTCGAGTACCGTGAGCTGCGAGCGGCCCATGCCGCGCGCCGCGAGCAACGCCGCCAGCTTGGCGGGCGTGGCGTCGTCCCACGAGAGCGCGAGGACCCGCGCGCCGGGCTGCAGATGGGGAACGATCGCCTCGAGCGGCCGTCCGTGCAGCGTGAGCAAAGCGCAGTCCTGCTGGCTCCAGCCGAGCCTGCTCGCCGCGAGGCCGAAGGCGGACGGCGCCGGGACGCAGATCATCTCGTCGGCGGCGAAGCGGCGCATCAGCATCGCGCCCACGCCGAAGAAGAACGGGTCGCCGGTCGCGAGCACGCATGACGGTCGGCCGCGATGGGTTTCGATCACGTCGAGCGCGTCCTCGATCGGCGACGGCCAGACGAATGTCTCGGCGTTGAGCTGGCCGGCGAGATTGAGGTGACGCCGGCCGCCGACGACGAAGGCCGCTTGCGCGACGAGCCGCCGCGCGGCAGGAGAGAGGCCGTCAATGCCGTCCTCGCCGATGCCGACGACGGCGAGCCACCGATCGCTCACCACGGAGCCGCCCCCTGAAGCGCCTTCGCCTGCTCATTCTCGGCGGCACGTCGGAAGCGAGTGCGCTCACGCGGCGGATCGCCGACGATCGCGAGATCGAGGCGCTCCTCTCGCTTGCGGGCGCGACGGCCAATCCCGCGCCGGCGCCGATCCCGTCCCGCGTCGGCGGCTTCGGCGGCGCCGCGGGCCTCGCCGCCTATATCGCGGAAGAACGCATCGACGCCGTCGTCGACGCCACTCATCCATTCGCAGCCCGCATGTCGGCGAACGCGGTCGCCGCCTGCCGCGCCGCCGGCGCGCCGCTCGTCGTCTTTACCCGCCCGCCCTGGCCGCGAGAGCCGGGCGACCGGTGGGTCGAAGTCGCGACCATGGAACAAGCCGCCGCGGCGCTCGGAGCCGAGCCGCGAACGGCGTTCCTCACCCAGGGGCGGCTGCAGCTCGCCGCGTTCCTCAGCGCGCCGCAGCATCGCTATATCGTCCGGGCGATCGACCGGCCGGCGGAGATCGACTCCCTGCCGAACTGCAGGCTGATCCTCGGGCGCGGCCCGTTCTCGTTCGTCGACGAACTCGCCCTGATGAAACGCGAACGGATCGACGCGCTCGTGACCAAGAACAGCGGCGGGCGGGCGACCTACCCCAAGATCGAGGCGGCGCGAGCGCTCGGAATCGAGGTCGTCATGGTGCGCCGGCCGCCTGCGCCCGAAGCCGAAGCGCTGCACGATCTCGACGCGGTCGCGGCATGGATCGCCTCTCATCGTCGCGCCCCGTAGGTTCGCGGCGTCACCATCCAGACCCTTGCGCCGTCGCGAGCGATGAAGCGCGTCTCGCTCGAGCCGATCACGACGAGCGTCGCCATGTCGGCGAGCCTTGCGTCCGCGTCGCCGAGCGTCGTCAGGGTCAGCGCCTCGTCGGCGCGTCCGACCGCGCGGGCGAAGGCGACCGGCGTCGCTTGCGCCTTCAGGCGCCGCAGGAGGCCGAAGGCTTCGATGATGCGGGTCGGCCTCGCCCGCGACGCGGGGTTATAGAGCGCGATGACGAAATCGCCTTCACACGCCGCGCGAAGCCGGCGCTCGACGATCGTCCACGACTTGAGATTGTCGGAGAGCGAAATGGCGCAAAAATCGTGACCGAGCGGCGCGCCGAGCCGGGCCGCGGCCGCCTGCATCGCGGTCACGCCGGGGCTCACCGCGATGTCGAGCGCGAGCCATTCAGGATCCTCCTCAACCGCCTCGAACACCGCCGCCGCCATGGCGAAGACCCCCGGATCGCCGCCCGAGACGACCGCGACCGCGCGGCCCTCCGCCGCGAGGCCCAGCGCGAGGCGGGCGCGGCTGAGTTCGGCGCGATTGTCGCTGGCGTGAACGCTCTGGTCCGGTCGGAGGGCGAGGCGGTCGAGGTATGGCCCGTAGCCGACGACGTCGGTCGCCGCCCCGATCGCCTGGCCTGCTTCAGGCGTCATCCATTCGGCGGGTCCGGGGCCGAGTCCCACGATCGTCACTCGCCCGCTCACGGCCGCCGTCCCCGGCCGGGCGCGAGAATGAGCGAGAAATAGGGCGCGGCGTCATCCCCCTTCTCGGCGAGAGGCGTCACCACCTCGCCTGCCATCGTCGCACGCTCGACATAGATGGCCCGCTCCGCCATGCCCGCCGCGACGAGCGCCTCCCTTGCGCGGGCGAAGTTGCGGCCGATCTTCATGATGACGGCGGCGTCGGCGAGCGCGAGGCGGCGCGTGAGCTCGTGGAGCGGCAGCGTCGCCGGCAGCACGACGAGCGCGTCGTCCCCCCAGGTCATCGGCGCTCCGGCGACGCCCCAGGCGCCGCAGATGCTCGAGACGCCCGGCACGATGGTGATCGCGAAGCGATCGCGCAGGCGGATGAAGAGATGCATGAAGGAGCCGTAGAGCAGCGGGTCGCCTTCGCTGAGCAGCGCCACGTCGCGGCCCGCCTCGAGATGGGCCGCGATCGCGATCGTGCATTCCTTGTAGAAGCGCGCCAGCGCCTCGCGATAGGGCGGATCGTCGAAATGCGACTCGTCAGTCATCGGGTAGAAGAGCGGCAGCTCGACGTGCGAGGGCTTGAGCCAGCAATCGACAATGGCGCGCGCGTTGCCGCGCCTTCCCGCCTTGGCGAAGAAGGCGACGACCGGCGCGGCGGCGATGACCCGGGTCGCCTTGACGGTGAGCAGTTCGGGGTCGCCGGGCCCGATCCCGACGCCATAGAGACGGCCAAATTCGCTCATTCGACGTCGCTCGCGAGCGCGTTGACCGCAGCCGCCGCCATTGCGCTCCCGCCTTTCCGCCCACGCACCGCAATGGCGGGGAGGCCGCTTTCGACCAGCGCCTCTTTCGATTCCGCCGCGCCGACGAAGCCGACCGGCATGCCGATGATCGCCGCGGGACGCGGCGCTCCGGCGGCGATGGCCTCGAGCAGGCGGAACAGCGCCGTAGGCGCGTTGCCGATCGCGACCAGGGATCCGCCCAGGCGAGGCAGCCAGAGCTCGATGGCCGCCGCGGTTCGGGTCGTGCCGAGCCTGGCGGCGAGCTCCGGCGTGGAAGGATCGGCAAGCGTGCACACCACGTCGTTGTGCGCCGGCAGGCGGGCGCGGGTGACGCCCTCGGCGACCATCCGCGCGTCGCAGAAGACCGGGGCCCCGGCCCGCAGCGCCTCGCGCCCCGCAGCCGCAGCGCCGGGCGAGAAAACAAGGTCGCGAGCGGCCTCGACCATGCCGCAGGCGTGGATGACCCGGACAGCGACCCTTTCTTCGATCGGCGAGAAACGTCCAAGGTCGGACTCGGCGCGGATGACGGCGAAAGAGCGGCGATAGATCGCGGCGGCGTCCTTCTCGTAAACGTAGGTCGGCGTCACGGCGGCGGCCTCTCGCCTGCGAACAGGGTCGGGCCCTCGGCGAGGAGAAGCTGCTCGATCCCTTCGTTCGACAGGCCGCGCCGCGCGGGCGGGTCGCCCGCCTTGCCGCCGAGAATGAGATCGTAGCCCGTCGCGGTCGCGGTCAGGGTGGCCGCCGTCTCGGCCGCGCGCGCGCATCCCTTGGCGCAGCCGCTGACATGAAGAACGACGCCCTCTCCCTTCGGCACGAGCGCCGCCCAGCGCGTTGCGTCCTCGCGCGCCGGACGATGGCCATGCATGCAGGCGGGCGCGCCCGGGCAGGCGGCGATACGGAGGCGCGGCTCGTCCGCGTCGGTTGTGAAACCGAGCCCTGGCGATCGAGTCGGCCATGACCTCGGCGGTCTCGGAGTTGAGGCCGACAATGAGAAAAGCCCGCCAGGGCGTGAGCCTCAGTCCCTTCGCCCCAAGCGCCCGCGCGCGCTCGATCAGCGCCAGAAATCGGTCGGCCTCGATCTCGCCGAACGCCGCAGCCGCGCCGACAACGACCGCGGCGCCGAATTCCTGCGCCCCGAGGAAGTCGCCGGGCGAAGCGCGCCACCTCGACCGCGCGCGCGGCCTCGTCGGGAGACCCGCTTCCACGAAGACGGCCATCGCCCCAATGCGCTGAACGAGCGCGCGCATCCGGCGAGCCGCGCTCTCGCCCGCGCCGGCGAGGCGAACGAAAGCGCGCCCGAGACGCGCTGCGATTTCGCCGGTTCCCCCCGGCGGGCATGCGGCGGCGAGCGCGTCGTCGCCGGCGAGATAAACCGCGAGCGTCCCCTCGAGCGACGCCTCGAAGCGAACGTCGGCTTCGACGTCGGCGAGCGGCAGGCGCCCCTTTGCGTCGAGGACGAAGCTGAACTTGGCCGGCAGTTGGCGCAGGGCCCCGTCGCTGGCGAGCCGCGCCTCGAGCGCCGCGATGCTTGACGAGAGATCAACGAGGGCTTCGGGATCGATATCGTCGAGAGGGCTCACAACGATGTTGCGCAGCCGCTCGACCTCGGGATCGGCGTCGATGAGCCCGGCGTCGCCGAGGCGCGCATGCAGGTCGGGCAAACTGGGCTCGCTCAAACCGCGCAGGTGCAGATTGCCGCGCGAAGACAGGCCAAGCGCGCCATTGCCGCAGCTAAGCGCGCTCTTCGCCGCCGCCGCGGCCTGATCGAGCGACAACCGCCCTCGCGGCGCCCGCACCCGGGCGATGAGCCCGTCGCCGGTCTCCATCGGCCGCAACGCCCCCGGACACCAGCCCTTCCGGCGGGGCGCGATCGCGCTCATGGCGCCCCCTCCAGGACCGACGCCAGAATGCGCGCGCTCGAATTGCGGCGCGAGAGCCAGAAGCCGCGCCGCGCCGCCTCCTCGAAGACGGTCGCCATGTGGCTCGCCGCCTGGCGATTTGCGCCGACCAGGAACGCGCGCACGCCGTCGTCGCCGAGCGTTGCGTCGAACATGAGGTCGAACTGTCCGCTGGCGACCGCGTCGGTCAGCGCGGCGAAGCAGTAGAGATTGTCGAGCGACTGGGCGATTTCGGCCGCTCCGCGATGGCCGTGACGCATCTGGCCTTGGAGCCAGCGCGGATTTGCGGCCCGGCCGCGAAGAGAGCGCGCGATCTCCTGCTGAAGCGTGCGTATCTTGGGCGTGCCGGGCGCGGTCGAATCGAGATGATAGAGCGCCGGACTCGCGCCCGCCTCGGCCGCCGCGGCGGCGAAGCCGCCTTCATGCTCGGCGAAAGCGTCGGCGTCGAGCGCGTCCTCGCCCGGCAAGTCCTGAGCGTGAACGAAGGCTTCCGCGCCGGCGACCCGCACTCGAAACGCCTCGGCCGCTTCCCGCCCTTCGCCCTCGCCATCGTAGGCGTGGGTGGTCGCGGCAAGATAAGCCTCCGCCAGCTCCGAGCGTTCCGCCCAGTCGCCTTCCGCGATCCGCCGTCCGAGGCCGACGCCGTAGGCGCCCGGCGCCGCGCCAAACACGCGCGCGAGGCTCGCGCCTTCGAGCCCGGCGAGCGGATTGTCGGCGGCGCTCTCCTCGCGCGCCGCGACTGCGCGGACGGCGGCGGCGAAGAGCGCGATCTGGCTCGGGAAGATATCGCGGAACAGGCCGGAAATGCGCAGCGTCACATCGACCCGCGGCCTGCCCAGCATCGCCAGCGGCAGCACCTCGAAGCCGCTGACGCGGCTGGACGACGCGTCCCAGGTCGGGCGGCAGCCGATGAGCGCGAAGGCCTGGGCGAGATCGTCGCCGCCGGTGCGCATGGTCGCCGAGCCCCAAAGGTCGATGACAATGCGCCTGGGCCAGTCGCCATGGTCTTGCGCGTAGCGGGCCAGAACCTCCCCGGCCGCGCGGCGCCCAATCTCCCAGGCGTTTCTGGTCGGCGCGGCGCGCGGATCGATGGCGTAGAGGTTGCGCCCCGTCGGCAGCACGTCGAGGCGGCCGCGCGCCGGCGCGCCGGCAGGTCCCGGGGCGACGAAGCGGCCGCCGAGCGCGCGCAACAGCCCGAGCAATTCGGCCGAGCCGCAGGCGGCCACGCGCTCGCTGAGCGCCTTGCTTGCGCCACCGACGAGATCGAGAGCGGCGGCGAAACCGTCCGCGCTCTCGGGCGAGCGGCCGAACACATGCAGGCCGTCGCCGATGCGCATGTCCTTGAGGTCGCAAAGCCAGGCGTCGAGGGCGACGAGCGCCTCCTCCGGCGGCTTGCCCTCGGCCGCGCATTCCTTGAGCAGCCCGCTTTCGCGCCCCCGCTCCAGGATCAGCGCCGCAATGGCGCGCGCCCGGCGCGGATCGAGTCCCTGCGCCTCGGCGAATTCGTCGAACAGTCCCTCGAGCTCGAGCGCGGGCCCGTGCGATCCCGCGGCGATCAGCGGCGGCGTCAGGTGGCCGATCGTGGCCGCGCCGATGCGGCGCTTGGCCTGCGCCGCCTCGCCGGGATTGTTGACGATGAACGGATAGACGACCGGCGTCGGCCCTATGACGACTTCGGGCGCGCAACTCTCGCTGAGCGCTACCGCCTTGCCCGGCAGCCATTCGAGCGTGCCATGAGCCCCGAGTTGAATGATCGCATCGACCTTCTCGCTGCGGGTGAGCCATAAATGGAAGGCGACATAGGCGTGGCGCGGGGGCAGGTTGAGATCGTGATAGTCTCCCTTGCGCGACGAACGGTCGCCCCGGTCGGGCTGCGCCGCGACGATGAGCTTGCCGAGCCTGACGAAGCGAAAGCAGAACGCGCCGCCGATTGCGCTGCGGTCTTTGGCCGGCTCGCCCCAGGCGGCGAGGAGCGACCGCCGGAAGGCGAGCGGCGTCGAGGCAAGCTCGGCCTCGTATTCGGCGAGCGAGAGCGTCGGCTCGAGCGGTCCTTCAGCGAGGGCGGCGATGAGCGAAGGCGGGTCGAGCTCGCAGGCGACGTCATATCCCGCGGCGCGCAGCGTCTCGGCGATGGCCGCCGCGCTCGCGGGCGTGTCCAATCCGACCGCGTAACCGGTGCGTCCGCCGCGCGAGGGATAGTCCGGCAGGACGCAGGCGAGTCGCTTGTCGGCGGGCGCCTTGCGCCCGAGATTCGCCCACCGGGAGGCAAGCTCGGCGACGAAGTCGACCCGGTCGGCGAGCGCCCGATGCTCCACCGCCCCGAATTCGGTCCTCTCGTCGCGCTGGCTCGCCGCCTTGAAGGAAATGGCGCGGGTGAGGATTCGCCCGTCGATCTCCGGCAGCGCGACATGCATCGCCAGATCCGCCGACCCGAGGCCGCGCAGCGACGCGCGCCAGGCCTCGACGCTCACGCCGGCCAGCACCACCTGCATGACCGGCGCGTCGAGGCCGTCGAGCGCCGTCCCGTCGGCTCCGTCGAGACGGGCGGAAAACGCCGTCGCATTGAGCACGACGTCAAAGGCGCGGCGATCGAGAAAGGCGCGCAAGCCTTCGAGCGCCGCTTCATCCTTGAGGCTGGTCACAAAGACGCTCGTGACCGCGAAGCCCTTATTGCGGAGCGACAGAGCCAGCGATTCGATCGGCGCGAGATCAGCCGCCAGGTATACCGAGCGATAGAAGACGATCAGCGCACGCGGCGCGCCCGCCCCGGCTTCGAAACAGGCGCCTTCGAAGCGGCCGAAGGCGCGAACCGGAACCGGCGGCGGAGCGCCCGCCGCGGCGCCGATCTCGGCCGCGAAAAAAGCGAGGCACGCCGCCATGTTCCGAGGGCCGCCTTCGTCGAAATAGCGCCAGATCCGGCGAACGGCCTCGCTGTCGAGCGTCGAAGCCTCATCGAGGCGCGCATCGGGGCGCCGGTCCCCCGGCAGCAGCGCCAGCTTGACGCCGCTCCGGCGCGCCAGCGCCGCCAGTTCGTCGATGCCGTAGCGCCAATAGTCGGCGCCGCCGAGCACGCGCGCGACCACGAGCCTCGCGCGCGCACACACGCGCTCGAGATAAAGGTCGATCGAAAACGGGTGGCGAAGCGCCGCGAGCGAAGCGATCCTGAGCGTCGGCTTCGGCTCTGGGCCGGCCTCATAGGCGCGTGCGAGAGCGTTGAGATCGCTGTCGGAGAACGAGAGAAACACCACGTCCGCCGGGGTCTGGCCGAGATCGACCGCTTCGACTGTCTCGTCGAGCGACCGGACCTCGATGCGGGGAACGTGCATGGGGCTTCGAGCTACGGTGAAAAGACGCGCTTCGACGGCGCGGGGTCGCAGCCTTCGTTGCGAGCGAAGGGACACCCTGCGCTCTCCTGGATCGCCATGTCGCTTCGCTCCTCGCGACGACGATCAGAATCCCTTGTCGGACGGGCCATGTCTCGTTCTCTCACCCCCAAGCGCCGCGGCGACGGCGTCGCGGTCGACTCCCCGCTGAGCAATCACGACGAGGCGGCTTTGGCGCGCCTCGTTTGCGCCCCAGGGGCGCTCGAAGTCCCGCCGGAAGCGCCGTCCGACCCCCTGGACCAGCATCCGCATCGGCTTGCCGGCGACCTCGACGAAGCCCTTGATCCGCAGAATGTCATGCGCGCGCGTCGCCGCGACGAGGCGGTCGATGAAGGCGTCGGCATCTCCAACCGTCGGAATTGCAATCACGAAGGTGTCGAAATCGTCGTGATCATGTTCGCCTTCGGCGTCGTGATGCGACGGGCGCGCGTTTAGATCGTCCTCGGCGGCGGCGCGCATGCCCAGCAGGACGTCGGCGCCTATCGCTCCCTCGCGCGCGGGCGTGATCTTGACCGCGCGCGACAGGTTTCCGGCGATCTCCAAGCGGAGCGCGTTCAGTCGGTCGGGGCCGACGAGATCGGCTTTGTTGAGCACGACGAGGTCGGCGCTCATGAGCTGGTCTTCGTAGACCTCCTCGAGCGGGTTGTCGTGGTCGAGCGACGGATCGCTTCTCCGCTGCTCGGCGACGCGCGCCGGGTCGTCGGCGAACCGTCCCTCGGCGACCGCCGCGGCGTCAACGACCGCAACGACGCCGTCGACCGTGAGCTTCGTGCGCAGGTCCGGCCAGTCGAAGGCCTTGATCAGCGGCTTCGGCAGCGCGAGTCCGGAGGTTTCGACAACGATATGATCGGGCTTCGGCTCACGGGCGATCAACGCAGTCAGCGCAGGGGCGAAATCGTCGGCGACCGTGCAGCAGATGCAGCCGTTGGCGAGCTCGATGATCGCGTCTTCCGGGCACGCCGCGTCGGCGCAGCCCTTGACGAGATCGCCGTCGACGCCGACGTCCCCGAACTCATTGATGATGAACGCAAGCCGCCGACCGCCCGCGTTCGCCATGAGATGGCGGATCAGGGTCGTTTTGCCGGCGCCGAGAAAGCCGGTAACGATGGTGACGGGCGTCTTGGCGAGCATGCCTGATCCTGGAGCCTAAGGGAGCGACATCGCCGCGTGCGCGAGCGGCGGCGTGCGCGAGACGACGCCCTTGCGGAACGAGAGCGGCCGTTCGCGCCAGGGGACGATTCCGGCCGGCGAGGCGGCGTAGCGGCGCGCGGCGGTCACGATATCCTCGATATGCGCTTCGGGCGTGAGATCGCCGACGACATAGGTCCATTTGCCCGGCCCGGCGAGCGCGACCGTGCACGGTCGTTTGCACACCGACAAGCATTCGATGGGCCTGAGCGCGATCTCCGTCTCGCCCGCGAGCCGCTCGCCGAGCGCGCCGAACAGGTCCGCGCCCAACGGCCCCCGTTCCGATTTGCAGGTGACGCAAACGAGAAGGGTCGTGGCGGAAGTCGGGCCTTCGGCGGGCATGTTTTCAATCACGCCGGACCGTCATTGCGAGGGCTGGTCATCATCGCTCCTTGGCCGCCCCTCCGGCGGCTTCGCGGAATTCATCGGCGCACGGCAGGTCTCCTGGCTCGCAGCGTATCGCCGACGCCGCCTTCCCGGACTTGGATCAAGTCCAGTGGCGAGAGAAGCGTCGGCACGCCGCTCACAGTCGCGGGGGCGGCCACGGATTGGCCAAAGGCCTACCGGGTTCCCTTTTCACCCTCTGGCAAGATCGAGGGACCGTACGAGGTTCATGTTCCAGCTTCGCGGGGGGTTGTCAAATGCGGCGCGGCCGGAAGTTGGCGTCGCGCCGTCAAACCCCAAGCCTGTGCGGGACGCCGCGGTTTCGCTGACGCCTTGACCATGGCGGCTTCAATGCCGAACATGGCCTCGAAGCGCGAATCTCGCAGACCTGGATGGAACCGATCGCAAGCGCCCGGGCTGTCAAAATGGTCGCAGTGGCGATCGCGGCGCCGTTCCTTTGGGGCTGCGCGGGCCTTCACCTCGATCAGGACCCCGGCCAGGTCATCCAGCGGACGGAGGGCGAGGACAACTTCGCTCAGAGACAGAAAGCCGGGCCGGTCGCTGCGCGCGTCCTTCCATACGCGCTGCTGGCCGAGCAGTCCTACGATCCCCGAGTCTACGCAGACTCACAAGATCGCGCCGCGCGACAGCGTATGCGTCGCCGACGACCCCAGGGACTGCGGGACGCCCGACGACGACCAACGCGCGGCCCGCTGGCTCAGAGAATGGCGCTACGTCTGGAGCTGCAGTGGTCCGGACGAATGCGGAGTGCGGACGGCCGGACAGACCGAACCTGTGGGCGGCCTCGGGGTCCAAATCTGGGCGCGCAAGGGGGCCACATGTACGGAAGCTGTCATCGCCTTCCGCGGAACCGTCGGCGGCGACAAGGGAGACTGGGAATCAAACTTCCATTGGATCCTGCGCGCTTTCCCCGTGTACGATCAGTACTATCAGGTGCGCGACCATATCGGCGACTTCATCGGCCATATCGAGCGCGACAAGTGTTACCGCGCCGGCGTGACCGAGATTACCGCGGTCGGGCACTCGCTCGGCGGCGGGCTGGCCCAGCTCGCAGCCTATTCCGATCCGCGCATCCGGCGGGTCTACGCCTTCGATCCTTCGATGGTGACCGGGTATTATTCCGTCAATCCGCCGGACCGGGATCGTATCGTACAGGGGCTGAGGATAGAGCGCGTCTATGAATTCGGCGAAGTCCTTGCCTACGGCCGGTTGATCATGCTGCACTATATCCCCTTGTCGCCTTGCAATCCGCGGGTCGTCAGCGTCCGGTTCCGGGTCTTTCAGGGCGCTCCCGTCGCCCTCCACAGCCTCACCGATCTCGACAACGGGCTGCTCCGGGTCGCGCGAGGCTCCGAACCAGAAACGTCGCCGATGGCTCTCGAGCGCTGCGGCGAGATGGCCAAGCAGCCCGCCGTCGCAGCGCAATGAGGCGGCAAAGGCCTTATGCTCAGCTCAATCCGCGACCCTCGCCCGAAAGCGCCCCATGAGCCGTCCCGAAGACGATCGCCACAAAGCCAAGATGGCAAAGCGCAAGGCCGTGCAGGACGCGGAGGTCGCGGCGAAGCCGATTCTGCAGAAGGGCCTGCTTATCGTCCACACCGGCCCCGGCAAGGGCAAATCGACGGCGGCGTTCGGGCTCGCGCTGCGCGCGCTCGGCCGGGGCCTTCGTGTCGGCGTCGTGCAGTTCATCAAGGGCGCGTGGTCGACCGGCGAGCGCATGGGCGTCGAGCGCTTCGGAAACCAGGTCGAATGGCGGACGATGGGCGAGGGTTTCACCTGGGAGACGCAGGACCGCGCCCGCGACGTCGCGGCGGCTTCGGCCGCCTGGGGCGAAGCGAGGCGCATGATGGCCGATCCCTCGATCCGCCTCCTCGTGCTCGACGAGCTCAACATCGCGCTCCGCTATGACTATCTGCCGCTCGCCGATGTCGTCGCGGCGCTGGCCGCTCGGCGCGCTGATCTGCACGTCGTCGTCACCGGCCGCAACGCCAAGCCGGAATTGATCGAGGCGGCCGACTGCGTCACCGAATTCGCTCTGGTCAAGCATCACTTCGCCGCCGGGGTGCGTGCGCAGGAGGCGATCGAGTTTTGACCGCGCGGTCGCTCATGTTTCAGGGGACCGGCTCCGACGTCGGCAAATCGCTGATGGTCGCGGGCCTCTGCCGCGCCTTCTCGAGGCGTGGCTTTCGCGTCCGCCCGTTCAAGCCGCAGAATATGTCCAACAACGCCGCGGTGACCTCGGACGGCGGCGAGATCGGCCGCGCCCAGGCGCTGCAGGCGCGCGCCTCCGGTACGCCTCCGACCGTGGATATGAACCCGGTCCTCCTGAAACCGCAGAGCGAGATCGGCGCCCAGGTCGTCGTCCAGGGCCGGGTGACCGGCAATGCGCGGGCCCGAGAATATCAGGCGCTGAAGCCGAAGCTTCTCCCCGCCGTGCTCGAGAGCTTCGCGCGTCTTAGCGCGGACGCCGATCTGGTGCTGATCGAAGGTGCGGGCAGCGCAGCGGAGATCAATCTGCGCCCGGACGACATCGCCAACATGGGATTCGCGCGCGCGGCGAAATGCCCAGTCGTGCTCATCGGCGACATCGATCGCGGCGGGATATTCGCGCAAATTCTTGGAACCAAGGCCGCGCTCGAGCCCGACGACGCAGCGATGATCGCAGGCTTCATCGTCAACAAATTCCGCGGCGACGCCAGCCTCTTCGCGGAGGGCATGGCGACGCTCGCCCAGCGCACCGGCTGGAGCCCGCTCGGCCTCCTACCCTACTTTGCCGCCGCCCGGCGCCTGCCGGCCGAAGACGCGTTCAGCCTTGGCGACCGGAAAGCGCGGACGGACGGCGCCGTCACGATTGCCGTCCCCATGCTGGCGCGGATCGCCAATTTCGATGAGTTCGACCCGTTGCACATGGAGCCCTCGGTGCGGCTTGTTTTCGTTCGCCCCGGCGAGGCCATTCCGCTCGCCGATCTCGTCATCCTGCCCGGCAGCAAGGCGACGATCGCCGACCTTGCCTTCTTTCAAAAGCAGGGCTGGCATGTCGATCTTCTCGCGCATGCGCGCCGCGGCGGAAGGGTGCTCGGAATCTGCGGCGGCTACCAGATGCTCGGGACGAGCGTCGCCGACCCTGAAGGGATCGAAGGGCCCGTGCAAAAGGTCGAAGGCCTTTGCCTGCTCGAGGTCGAGACGGTGCTCACCGGCGAAAAGACCCTGCGCGAGGTCGAGGGTGAGCGCATCGCCGACGGCGCGCCGTTTCGCGGCTACGAGATGCATGTCGGCCGGACGACGGGACCGGATTGCGCCCGGCCGCTGCTGCGCTTCGCCGACGGCCGGCTCGACGGCGCGACCTCCGAGAACGGCCTCATCGCCGGCGCCTATGTACATGGGCTGTTCGCCGACGACCGGCAGCGCGCGGCGTGGCTATCTTCGCTCGGCGCGCGATCGGAGATCGCCTACGAGGCGACGGTGGAGCGTACGCTCGATGAGCTTGCCGACCATCTGCGCGGCGCATCTCGACCTCGACGCGATGCTCAAGCTAGCGCGATGAGCGCCGCGCCCGCCAGCGCCAGCGCCTGAATGACGCACGCGGTCCGATAGAGCCTGAGCGCCCGCCGGATGTCAGCGGCGCCCGCCTCGCGTCTCCCATCGCCCATGAACGCGTCGTCGACCAGAGTATCGCCATAGACTCGCGGCCCGGCGAGCTTCAAGGCCAGCGCGCCGGCCATCGCCGCCTCGGGCCAGCCGGCGTTGGGTGAGCGGTGAAGCGAAGCGTCGCGCCATACGGCTCGCGCGGCGGCGCGCGCCGAGGCGCCGGGCGTCAGCGCCGCGGCAAGAATGAGCCACAGCGCGGCAAGACGCGACGCCGGCAGGTTGATGAGATCGTCGAGACGCGCCGCCGCCCAGCCGAACGCGGCGTAGCGCTCGTCCCTATGGCCGATCATGCTGTCGGCGGTGTTGATCGCCTTGTAGAGCGCGCCGCCGACGAGGCCGCCGAGCGCGATCCACAGGATCGGCGCGACGACGCCATCGGAAAAATTCTCCGCCAGGCTCTCGATCGCCGCCCGCGCGACGCCGGCCTCGTCCAGCGCCGCCGGATTACGCCCGACGATCAGCGCGACAGCCTGGCGTCCCTCGTCGAGGCTCGAGTCGAGTCTGTCGGCCACCGCCCGGACGTGGCTTGAAAGGCTGCGCTGCGCCGGCAGGCTCGCAGCGAGAACGGCGAGCGCCGCGAAACCGGGAGCGCCGCGGGGAAGAAGCGCGCGCGTCGCCGCCCAGGCGATGAACGCGACCGGCGCAAGGTACAAGCAAAGCGCGACGAGACCAGCCGCCCGGCGGGCGACGAAACTGGCGCCGGGGCGATTGAGGCTCGCCTCGAGCCATTCGAGCCAGCGGCCCATCCAAGTGACGGGATGGCCGATGGCGCGATAGAGAGGCGCCGGATAGCCGATCAGCGCCTCGACGACAGAGGCGGCGAGTGCGAGCGGCAACGAGAGTGAGAGCGGCATGACGGCGGGACGGGACTGGGCGGCGGACGCGGAAGCGTTCACCTATCACGGCGGCGCGCTCGACGTCGCGCGCCGGCTCGCGCCCGGCGCGCCGGAGCCCTGGATCGATCTCTCGACCGGAATTAATCCCCATCCCTATCCCCTGCTCCCGAAATCGCCCCCGAGACTTGGTCGCGTCTGCCTGCGAGCGCAGCGCTGGCCGAGCTCGAGGCCGCCGCCGGCGCCCGTTACGGCGCGCCCGCCGGAAACGTCGTCGCTGGCCCCGGCTCGCAGGCGCTCATCCAGGCGCTGGCCCGAATCATTCCGCGCGGCGTCGTCGGCGTGCTGGGGCCGACGTACGGCGGCCTCGCGGCGGCCTTCGCCGACGCGGGCGCGCGGGTCGTCGAAGCGAAGCGGCTCGAGGACCTAGGCCGCTTCGAGGCGGCCATTGTCGTCAATCCCAATAACCCGGACGGGCGGATCACGCCGCGCGCCGAGCTCATGGAACTTCAGGGACGGCTTGCGCCGCGCGGCGGCCTGCTCATTGCCGACGAAGCCTTCGCCGATTTCGATGGCGAAAGCGAGAGCCTCGCGCCGGTCCTGCCGAGGGGCGCGATCGTGCTGCGCTCATTCGGCAAGTCGTTCGGCCTCGCTGGCTTGCGTCTTGGCTTTGCAATCGCTGCGCCTGAGATCGTCCAACCGCTGCGCGCCGCACTGGGGACATGGCCGGTCAGCGGTCCGGCGATCGCGATCGGGACAAAAGCGCTCGCCGACTTCGCCTGGACGGACGCAATGCGCGATCGTCTTGGCCAGGAGGCCAGACGTCTCGATGGGCTGCTCAAGACCCATGGCTGGCGCGTCCTCGGCGGGACCCGGCTGTTCCGCCTCGCAGCGAAAGCCGACGCGCGCGCGGCGTTTGAGCGGCTGCTGACGGCGGGCATCCTCGCCCGTCCGTTCGGCGACGCTCAGGACCGGCTGCGGTTCGGGATTCCGGGCGATGAGAGCGCGTGGCGGCGGCTCGAGGGGGCGCTTGGAAGGTGATCTTCCTGGTCGTTGAAAGGCCGCGGGAATCGCCTTGCCTTCCGCTGCGCGCCGCATAAAAGGCGCGAATGCCCGTTCGCCAGCCCCGAGTCTTCACGATTCCCTCCGGAGCGCCGTTTCTGCCAACCTTGAGCCGCGCGCTCCTGGACGGAGTCCTGGTTGAAGACTTCCCCGGCGCGGGCGGAGCGACGGCGCTCGCCGACGCGACGATCTATGTGCCGACGCAGCGGGCCGCCCAGGCGCTGGCCAGGGCGCTGCTTTCGGCGAGCGGCGCGAGGGGCCTTATCCTGCCGCGCATCGCTCCGCTCGGCGCCTTCGAACCCGACGAGCCAGCGACAATGCTTGCCGCTGAGGTCGAAGAAGCCCCGCGCCCTACCCTGCCGTCCGCGGTCGGCGCCCTGACGCGCCGCCACGCGCTCGCGACCCTCACCCGCGCCTGGGGCAACGCCCTCAAAGGCGCGATCCGCACGGTCGGCGCCGACGGGCGGCTGATCGTCGATGCTGCCGAGCCGGCGCTGGTCGCGGCGACGCCGGCCCAGGCTTACGCGCTTGCCGGCGATCTTGCGGCGCTCATCGACGACATGACAATCGAGGGCGCGCCATGGTCGAAGGTCGAAACTCTGGCGCCAGACGCCTATGACCCCTATTGGCGCATCACCCTCGACTTTCTCAAGATCGCCTTCGCCCATTGGCCCCAGTGGCTCGATGAACACCGCCTCATCGACCGGGCGAACCGGGTCGCGCTTCTGATCGGCGACGAAGTCAAGGCGCTCGACGGCGGGGCGCGAAGGGGCCCGACGATCATCGCCGGCTCGACCGGCGCCAATCGCGCCACCGCCCGGCTCATCGCGGCGATCGCGCGCGCCCCTCAAGGCGCGGTCGTGCTGCCCGACCTCGATCTCAATCTCGACGACGGGGCTTGGGCCATGATTGGCGCGAGCGATGAGACCTCAATTGAGCTCGCGGGCCATCCCCAGTGGCTCATGCGTCGCCTGATCGGCGAGATCGGCGTCAGGCGGGATGACGTCAACCCCCTCGGCGCCGTCTCGCCCGCGCTTGCGGCGCGCTCGGCGTTCCTGACCGAGGCGCTCCGTCCCGCCGAGTCGACGGAGCGCTGGCGCGAGCGGGAGGGGGCGCTGTCGCCGCCGGCGCTCGCCGCTGCGCTCGCGGGCGTCACGATCATCGTCGCCGACAACGATACCGAGGAGGCGCTGGCGCTGGCGATCGCGATGCGTGAAACGCTCGAGACCCCGGAAAAGACCGCGGCCCTCATCACGCCCGATCCGTCGATCGCGCGCCGGGTGTCGGCGGAGCTCAAGCGCTGGGGCGTCGAGGTCGAGGACTCGGCGGGGCGGACGCTGGGGCAGACCCCGGCGGGCGCGCTCGCCAGGCTGATCCTTGACGCGGCGATCGACTTTTCGCCGCGCTCGATTCTCGCCCTCCTCGCTCACTCGGCCGCGCGCTTCGGCCGCGCGCGCACCGACGCCGAAGGCGCGACCCGCGCGTTGGAGCTCGCCGTCTTTCGCGCCATCCCGCTGAAGTCCCTCGATGACCTCGATCAGACGTTCGCTATGGCGCGCCGCGCCGCCGAAGATATTCACGCCCATCCGGCGGTCCGCCGTGTCAGCGAGGCCGACCGGCAGGCGGCCGAGGCGCTGGCGCGCGAAGTCGCGCGCGCGCTTGCCCCTTTGCGCGCCCTCGGGCCCTCGGCTTCGTTGCGCGACTGCCTCGCCCTGCACCGCGCCGCTGTTTTGTCCGCCGTCGCCGGGCCGGCAGGGGCGGCGCAAGACCCGATCGAAGACCCGCTGGGGTTCGAACTGGTGACGGATCTCATCGAGGAATGGAGCGAAGCCGCGGCCGAGAGCTTCCCGACCGCGCTCTCCGAATATGCCGCGCTGTTCGACGACGCCCTGGCCGCGGCCCGAGCTCCCCCAGCGGCGAGCGGCGGCCACCCGCGCCTGCAGATCCTGGGTCTCCTCGAGGCGCGCCTGCTCAGCTTCGATTGCGTGTTGCTGGCGGGCCTCGACGAAACGGTCTGGCCGCCGGCGGTGGAGACCGACGCTTTTCTCAACCGGCCGATGCGCGCCGCGCTCGGCCTTACCGCGCCGGAGCGCCGCATCGGCCAGACGGCGCATGATTTCGTCGCCGCGCTCGGGGCGGGCGAGGCGGTCTTGAGCCGAGCGAAGAAACGCAACGGCGAGCCGACCGTCGCCTCGCGTTTTCTCCAGCGCCTCGCCGCCGCCGCCGGGGCAGGCTCGCCAGCGATGGCGGAAGCCGAGGAGCGCGGCAAGCGCATTCTCGCGTTCGCGCGCGCGCTCGACCGCCCGACCGAATTCCAGCCGCGAGCGAGACCGGAGCCGCGGCCGCAAGTCGAACTCCGCCCGCGGGGGCTCAGCGTCACCCGGATCGAGACGCTCAGGCGCGACCCTTATGCGATCTACGCCGAATACATTCTTCGTCTGAAGGCGCTCGAAGCCGTCGAGCGCGACATGGGTCCGCGCGAAACGGGAATCGCGTGGCACGCCACGCTTCAGGAGTTTGTTGAGTCATTCCCGTCGGGCGCCTTGCCGCCCGAAGCGCGAGACCGTCTGTTCGCCATCGCTCGGGAGCGCTTTGCGCTCCTTCGCGCCGATCCGGCCTTCGCGGCTCTGAACTGGCCCAATATCGAGAAGGGCCTCGACTTCTTCCTCGCTTTCGAGCGCAGATCGCGCGCCGACACCGCGCACGTCTGGGTCGAACGGCAAGGCGCAGTCCCGATTCCGCTGTCGAGCGGCTCGTCGTTCAAGCTCAGCGCTCGGGCCGACCGAATCGACCTCCTGCGATCGGGCGGCGCGAGGCTCATCGACTACAAGAGCGGATCGACGCCGGGCGCTCGCGAGGTTGAGGTCGGATTTGCGCCGCAGCTCACGTTGGAAGCCGCAATGTTGAGACGGGGCGGATTTCCCGGGTTGCCGGCGCTCGACTTGGCGGAGGCGCTCTATCTGAAGCTCGGCGGCGCCGGCGGCGGCGCAGAAAGTCGCGCCGGCGGCGAAAAGGCCGATATTCGCAAGCTCGCCGAGAAGCATTTCGCCGAGCTTGAGATTCTGCTCGACCAGTTCGCCCGCGAAGAGACGCCCTACCTCTCGCGTCCGTTCCCCAAATTCGCCAGCCGCTTCTCCGACTACGATCATCTCGCGCGCGTTAAGGAATGGTCGACGGCGGGCGCCGACGAGGAAGCGGGGGATACGCCGTGAGCCAGCGACTCGCGATCCCTGAGCCGCTGCGCGAGCGGCAGGCCCGGGCCTCGAATCCGAGAACCTCCGCCTGGGTCTCGGCCAACGCCGGCAGCGGCAAAACTCACGTGCTCACGCAGCGGGTCTTGCGGCTCCTGCTCGATCGAACCCCGCCGGCGCAGATCCTGTGCCTCGCTTACACCAAGGCGGCGGCGGCCAATATGGCGGAGCGCATTTTCGGCCAACTCGCCGGGTGGACGAGCCTCGGCGACGACGCGCTGGCGAAAGCGATCGTCGACTGCGGCGCGTCGGCGCCGGAGCCGCGGGATCTCGCCTTCGCCCGGCAACTGTTCGCGCGCACGATTGAGACGCCGGGCGGGCTCAAGATCCAGACGCTGCATGCCTTCGCCGAGCGATTGCTGCGGCTCTTTCCGTTCGAAGCCAACGTCCCAGCGCATTTCAAAGTCATCGACGAAAGCGAATCGAAACTGTTGCTCACCGAGGCGCGCGATACGGCGCTCGCGGCGCTGAGCGGCGCGCCCGGGCGCGCGGGCGCGCTGGAGCTGGTCGCGCGGGAGTGCGGCGCGCACGCCTTCGGCGATCTTCTCAAGGAAGCGGTCAGCCGTTCCGAAGCCTTCCGTTCGCATGCCGACGCGCTCGCCTACGCCGCCGCGCTGAGCGGTTTCATTGGGCTTGCGCCCGAAGACACGACGGCGAACCTCGAAGCCGGCATGCTAGGCGGCGAGATCGGGCGCATGCGGCGCGAGATGTGGGCGCGGGATCTCGACCGCGGCAGCCCCAAGGATCGAGGATTCGCGGGCAGACTTCGCGCTGCGAACCAGGAGGATCCTCGCGACGTTCGCGTCGAGGCGCTGCTGGACGCGTTCTTCGCCAAGGCCAAGGACGGAAAGTCAGGCAGGGGCGAGCCGCGCGGCGCCGAGAAGGGCAATCTGATAACCGACGAGCTGCGGCGAAAGTGTTCGATGCTGAATGACGACTTGCTGTGCGAGCAGGATCGCCTCGCCGGTTTGCGCGAACGCTGGCGCGGCGCGCTGGCGCGCGAGCGCAGCGAAGCCCTCTTCATAGTCGCGACAGCGATCCTTTCGGCATACGCCCGGACGAAGGCCGAGCGCGGCGCTCTCGATTTCGACGACCTGATCGCCCGGGCGCTCGCGCTTCTCACCCGCTCGAGCGCCGCCTGGGTGCTGCACAAGCTCGACTACGGCCTCGATCACCTGCTCATCGACGAAGCGCAGGACGCCTCGGCGCCGCAATGGGGCATTCTGGAGGCGCTTAGCGCCGAGTTCTTCGCCGGCGCCGGCGGACGGAGGGCGAGCCGCACCGTGTTTGCTGTCGGCGACGAGAAGCAGTCGATCTTCGCCTTCCAGGGCGCGGCGCCCGAGATGTTCGCCGAAATGAAGCGCGCGTTCGATCGGCGCCATCGCGACGCGGAGCGGCCGTTCGAGGAAGTGCCGTTGACCTTCTCCTTCCGGTCGTCGCAAACGATTCTCGACGCTGTCGACAAGACATTTGCCTCCGAAACCGCCTGGCGCGGGGTCGCCGCCGCCGGCGAACCTCCGCCGCGGCATGAGGCGATCCGCCTCGGCCTTACGGGCGTCGTCGAGCTATGGCCGCCGATCGCCCCCGGCCCGGCGCCGGACCCGGAGGACTGGCGCCTGCCGCTCGATCATGTGTCGGCGGACGATCCGCCGGTCGTCCTGGCGAAGCGTATCGCCCACGTCATCAAGGGCTGGGTGTCGGCGGATTCACGCGAGAGGGTGGTCGACCCCGGCACCGGCGACATCAGGCGCATTCGCGAAAGCGACGTGATGATCCTGGTTCGCAGCCGCAACGCCTTCTTCGAGGCGATGGTGAGAGCCCTCAAGGCCGCGCAGCTCAAGGCCGCCGGCGCCGACCGTCTCATGCTCAACGACCACATCGCGGTGATGGACCTCGTCGCCGCCGGCCGCGCGGCGCTGCTGCCGGACGACGATCTGACCCTGGCCTCGGCCCTCAAGTCGCCGCTGATCGGGCTCGATGACGACGCCCTGCTCAAGCTCGCCGCGACACGGCGCGGTTCGCTGGCCGAGGCGCTCGCCGCTTCGAACGAAAGCTTCGCCCGCGAGGCCGCGCGCCGGCTTTCCGCTTGGCGGATGCGAGCAAGGGCGCTTTCGCCCTTCTCATTCTACGCGCTTCTGCTCGGCGAGGAGGGCGGACGGCGGGCTCTGATCGGCCGACTGGGACCCGAAGCCGCAGACCCGATCGACGAATTCCTGACCCTGGCAATGGCGCATGAGCGACGTGAAGCGCCGTCGCTGCATAATTTTCTCGCGGAGGTCGAAGCGGCCGACACCGAGATCAAGCGCGACATGGAGGTCGAGACCGAGGGCGTGCGGGTCTTGACTGTGCACGCCAGCAAGGGACTTGAGGCGCCGATCGTCTTCCTGCCGGATACATGCAGCGCGCCCAACGGCCGGCAGGATCCCAAACTGATGCCGCTTTCGCCGGCCAAACCCGGCCATCCGCCGCTCTATGCCTGGACGAAGTCCTCCAGTCTGGACGCCAAGGCGATCGCCGACGCGCGGGCCGAGGCGCGCGCGGCCGCCGAGGCCGAACATCGGCGCCTGCTTTATGTCGCCATGACCCGCGCCGCCCAGCGCCTCATCGTCGCCGGCTATGAGACCAAGAACGCCCGTCCACCGAATTGCTGGCACAATCTCGTCTACGCGGGCCTTCGCGACCAGCTCGTCGAGGCGCCGGGGCCGTTTGGCGGCGGGGACATGATTTTCCGTTACGGCGAGGGCCTCCGATCGGAAGATGGCGCGGAATCGTCGCAGATTCGCCCTCGCAAGACCCTCCCCGACTGGCTCTTTGGCAAGGCCGCGCCCGAGACGGCGGCCGATCCCGTCCGCCCCTCGGGTGTCGGAGGCGGGGGCGAGGGCGACCGTCAGCGCGTCCGAGAGGGCCGCCTCGCCCACGCTCTCCTTGAGATGCTGCCCGCCGTTGCGCCGCAACAGCGCGCGAGCGCCGCGGCCGCCTATCTCGACTCGCGGGGGGGCGGCCTCGCCGGACCGGCGCGCGCCGCGCTCGTCGCCAAGGTTCTGGCGGTGATCGACGCGCCTGAGCTCGGGCCCCTGTTTGGTCCAAACTCCCGCGGCGAGGCGCCGCTGATGGGGCTTCTGCCCCGACCGGGGCGCCCGGATCTCCCCTATGGCGGGCGGGTGGACCGGCTGGCGGCCGACGATGACGGGGTATCGATCGTCGACTTCAAGCTCGGCGCGAAGCCCGCTCGTCCGGCTGCGGCCCATGTCGCCCAGCTCGCGCTCTATCGCGCCGCTTTGCAGCCGCTCTACCCGGGGCAGCCGGTGAGAGCCGCGCTCGTCTATCTCGACGGGCCGACCATCGCGCCGATCGGCGACGAGGAGCTCGAAGCGGCGCTCGAGGCGCTCCGGGCGGCCTCCTGATCGAGCTTTGACGGTCAGGAAATCCTAGCTCCGGCCCGGAAATCCGCAGGGGAACGATGGCTCGGTTGCCTTGATGACGTCGCATTTGCTGGCCAAGGTCGCGCACGATGACGAGCGGAACGCGTCAGGGCGGGCGCCCAATACTATTGTGTGTGGGTACGAAAAAAGTTGGGCGAAGGCCACGAAATGGGGCCTTTCGCGCGGCGATGGCGCTTGGCGCGGCCACGCTTTTGGCTGCCCAGGGATTCGCCGCCGAATCAAAGAAATCGCCTTATGGCATGGTTCCTTACGACCATCCGGTTTTTCATAATGGCGTAAGAGTTCTGTGGCATGGCGCGTGGCGCGGCGGCCACGGCAAGGTCGCCCTGCGGACTGAGCGCCCCGCCCCGGCCCCAGCGGCCGCCACGGCCGCTCAAGCGCCACAAGCGCCTGCTCCGAAAGAGTTTTCCATCCTCGCCGACCCCGGCGACGTCCGGGCCAGCCGGATGGCCAAGGAGTTCGCGGCGGTCCTCAGCGCGAGCGACGCGCCAGGACATGCAATCGTCGGCCCCACGTCTCCGGACGGCCTCGCCAAGGTCCTCAAAACCGATCTTGCCGACTTCGCCATCGTCTCGCTCGACAGCCTGGTTTCCAGCGCCAAGGGTGACCCTGAATGGATGAAGCGGGTCCCTTATGTTGCGCGCCTCGCGCCGGAGACCCTGGAGGTGATCGCGCCCAAGGACATCAAGTCAATCAACGGCTTACAGGGAAAATTGGTCAGTTTCGGCGAACTCAACAGCGCGACGTCCACCAGCGGCCGAATGCTGTTCTCCCGGCTGGGAGTGACCGCGAATCAGACCAACGGGCCGCTGCCGGAAGCGCTTGACGCGCTCTCCGCCGGCAAGGTCGACGCGGTTGTCGTCCTCGGCGCCGAGGGAACCCCCGCGCTGGACGGCTTTGGCGGCGACGGACGCTTTCACATTGTCCCCATTCCCTGGTCGGCCACGTTGGAGCCGGTTTATGCTCCCGCCCACGTCACCGCCGCCGAACGGGCCAGCCTCGTCGCCGCCACCACGCCAGTCGAGACCGTCAGCGAACCGATGGCGATTGTCGCCCTCGACGCGCCGCCCGGATCGCCGCGGGCTGACGCGCTCGGCCGGCTGGCGCGGGCTTTCTTCGACAATTACGACGGTCTCCTGGACGGCGAGCGCGACGCTCACTGGCGCGACGTCAATCTCGCGGCCGACGCTACGTGGCCGGGCGAGCCGTGGCCGCGGCTCGTGGCGGCGCAAAGCTGGCTCGATGCGAAGAAGGCCTCGGCCGACGCGTCTCTCGACGCCTTTCGCGCCTCCGCCAAATCCGCCGCCGGTTCGCCGACCTGGCCGAGCGCAAGCGATTCGGACCGCCTCTATGACGGACTGACCCGCTGGCGCGGGCTGATGCAATAGCGGAGGAAGGACGCTGGCCATTTCCTGGAAAGCACTTGCAAGCGTCCTCGCCGCCGCCTTTGGCGGCATCCTCGTGCTCGCATGCTGGCCGCGCCTCGAGCCTTCGGCGATGAATGTCAAGGCTGAGGTCGAGCAACCCGTTTTTGTCAAACCGGCCGTCGTCGTCTCCGCGCTCAAGGCGCCTGCGACCACGGCTCAGCCATTCGCCAAAGAGGCGATTGGCAAACTCGCGAGCGCATTGCGCGACCAGCCTTCGGCGCCGCACGCCGCTGAAGGCGGCAGCCCCGGCGCGACGCTGGCGATACCGATCGACGACGGCCGCCGTCTGTGCGCCGAAGGGCTGGTCGCCTTCGCCAAGGGAGACATCGCGACCGCCCGAGCCTTCTTCGTCAGCGCTGCCGAAGCCGGCGACGCCCGGGCGCTGGTCGCCCTCGGCGACACGTTCGATCCGGGGACTCTGACCCGTCTCGGCGTCGTCGGGCTCAAGGGCGACGGCGCCAAAGCGCGCGACTACTACGCTCGCGCGCTCGCCGCTGGCGCGACCGGAGCTCGCGAGCGGCTTGCGGCCTTGGCGGCGAAATAGCCGCGCGGCCAGGGCCGACGGCGCGAAAGGGAGAGCCGCCCGATTTCCTGCGCCGTCATCGGGAGTCATAGGCGTCGGGACGGACGCCGGGGCGTATTGGCCTGACGAACGCAGCGCGCTGCTTACGCCTTTTGATCGCTTCGTTTGGATCGCTCTGACGGAGCGCAATGATTTCGCGTCCGGAAAAGCTCCACCCTAGGAACGGTTTGCCGTGCGCCGGATTCGCGTTACCCTCGCGGCGATATGCGCGGACGACATCCACGTCGATGAACGACAACCCCGAGCCCGATCTGGCGGCCCATCCGGACCTCGCAGCCGCAATCAGGCAGGCGCGGGTCGAGAACGCCGAACGCGCAGAGGCGATTGCGGATCTGCGCGAGATTGAAATGGGCCGTCTGGCGCTGCTCGAAAGCGCGCTCAAGCCGGTGGTCGGACAGGCGCCGCCGGGCGTCGACATGTTCGATCTGGCGCTGGCCCAGGGCGCCCATCCGCGTCTGTTTATCGACATGATCGCCTTCATCGACATGGCGCACGACCGGCGCACCTATCGTTTCCATCAGGACACCCGCAACGGCCGGGTGCTGATCGCGGAAAACCAGTCGGTCGAGGCGATCGCCGCCACGGTCGCCAGATATGTCGCCCGCCGTCTCATCGAGCGTGAGCGCGCGCTGGCCTCTGATCGGCGCGACGCCGGGGCCGACGCGCCGCCGGCTCACGGCGCGGAGCCGCAAGCCCGCAAGGCCATTCAGGGCGAGGCGAGAGCGCCGCGCGCCTGGCCGCTGGCCGAACGGTCCGCGCGCGCCTGGCCGCCGCCGGCTTCCGGCGCGATCGAGGCGGCCGCCGGCGATCGGGGGGCGCCTCCCCGGCGCCCGTTCGTCCGGCGGCTCGCGGACTTTCTGAGCCTGTTCCTCATGATGCTGGGGTCGATAACGCTCGCGCTTTTGATCGGTCTTGGCGGCTATTTGGCGTGGACGATGCGGCTGCGCGACCTCTGGGCCCAATGGGCCGCCGCGCCGCCGTTTTGAAAATTGCGCCGCACGTCTCCAACAATTCGCCATTGTGATGACGTGTTCCGCGTTCTCGTTCCGCGCTGAGGCTTGATTCCGTTCCGGCCTGGCACGACAATCGCATCTCGCGAATGAGACCGTTTGGAGCGCCGGCTCCAAGGCCGAAGGAAGTCATGTCCAACGCCTTTTTTTACGATCTTCTGACCTCGATCGCCGAGCGCGGCCGCTCCGTGCTCAATATCAAGCCGTGGCCGAAGGACGGCGACAATCGCGCCGAATCGCTCATCGAGACCTGCCGGGCGCTGGTCGCGGGGCGGGGCGAGGCGTCGGGGATCGCGCTCGCCGCCGAGATCCTGCGCCGTTACCGCGCGCTCGACCCGTCCGATCACGCGGTATTTTTTCGTGCGCTCGCCGACGAGTTCGGGCCCGACCGCGAGCGGGTGATGACGGCGATCGCCAATTTCGGCGCCGAGGCCGGCGAAGCTGCGGCGAGCGAAATCCACTACGCCTCCGAGCCGCGCCGCCATGAGCTCTTCCGCCGCCTCAATCGCGCGCCGGGCGGCACTGCGGCGCTGGTCGAGATGCGCGAAGACCTGCTCACGCTGATGAACCAGAACCCTTCGCTAGCCATCGTCGATCGCGATTTTCTCCATCTGTTCGGCTCGTGGTTCAATCGCGGCTTTCTGGTGTTGCGCCGCATCGACTGGTCCTCCCCGGCGGCGCTGCTCGAGAAGATCATCCGCTATGAGGCGGTGCACGAGATCGGAGACTGGGACGAGCTCAGGCGACGCATCGATCCGGCCGACCGGCGATGCTATGCCTTCTTCCACCCACGGCTCGTCGACGAGCCGCTGATCTTTGTCGAAGTCGCGCTGACCCTGACGCCGCCCGCGGCGATTGCGCCGCTGCTTGCCGAAAAGCGCGCGCATCTTGCGCCGAGCAAGGCCCGCGCGGCGGCCTTCTACTCGATCTCCAATTGCCAGCAGGGTCTCGCCGGGGTCAATTTCGGCAACTTCCTGATCAAGCAGGTGGTCGAGGAAATCCGCCGCGAGCTGCCGGCGATCGAGACCTTCATCACCTTGTCGCCGGTTCCCGGATTCCGCGCCTGGCTCGAGACGACCGAGGATCCTTCGATCACGCCGCTCAGGAACACGGCGCTGTCGCTGGCGGCCGACGACAATTGGCTGACCGACCCAGGCGTCGCGGCGCGGCTGCGCGGCGCGCTCGAACCGCTCGCGGCTCACTACTTCCTGAAGGCGCGCCGTCCCGACGGCCGGGTGATCGACCCCGTCGCTCGCTTCCATCTCGGCAATGGCGCGAGCCTCGAGCGCATCGACTGGCAGGGGGATCTGTCGCCGAAGGGGCTCGCGGAATCCTACGGCGTCATGGTCAACTATCTCTACGACCTCGACGAGATCGAGCGCAATCACGAGGCTTTCGTCAACCGCGGCCAGATCGCGGCGTCGAGCGCGGTGAAGAAGCTCCTCCCCGCCGCCCCATCGCGATTGCGGGCGGCGCTGCCGGGAGCGCTGACGTCGAATGCGTAAGCGAACGGGGAGGATGCGATGTACGCCGCAATTCGCCAGTTCAGGGCCAGGCCCGGCTCAGCCGACGCGCTCGCCGACAAGATAAAGGGCGCGGTCCCGATCATCAGCGAGGTCTCGGGCTTCATGGGCTATTACGTCGTATACGCGCCCGACGACACCGTGACCGCGATCAGCGTCTTCAACACCGTTGCGGAAGCGCAGGAATCCAATCGGCGGGCGCTCGCCTGGATCGAGGAAAATCTTGGGCCTCTGGTCGTGGGCAGCGCGAGCGCGACCGCCGGACCGGTGATCGTGCACTCGCTGCCGTAGCTAACCGATGAACGTCAGCAGTGTGGGAGCGAGAAATCCGAGCGCGATCAGGACGGCGCCGACTGCGCCCAAAGCAACGCTGAGCCACACGAGGGCGGCGATTCCGGTGATGATCGCCGCCGAGGCGAGCACGATGGCGATCTGGGTCAGGCCGCTTCCGAGTTCGTAGTGCCCGAGCCGGCGATTGGCCAGTTCGCGGGCCTCCGACGCCTCCTTCGCCCGGTCCTGGATCGCGTCCATGCTGTCTTCCGGCTTCTTCGGGTCCTTTTCATATCGGCCGACGGTCGCCTTGAATTCCTCGATCTGCTTTTCGAACGCGGCTTGCGCGCCGGGGTCGCTGACGGCGGTCTTCTGCGCCTCGAGCGTCGCCGCCGCCGTTTCGACCACGGTCGATCGAATTCTCTTGGCCTGGTAGAAATTGAACAAGTCCGAGGACTCGATGTTTTTCTCCGTCGACAAGTGCTGGGCGCTTTTCGCCCCCGCTTCGGCGAGAGCCAGCAACAGGGCGAGAATCGCAATTATAAGCGCGACCGCCTGGTTCTTTTCCTTGGCCTCGACCGCGGTATCGCTGGCTTCAGACATCGAATGCATCCCCTCCGAAAGGCGTGGCTCCTCGTTGTTCCGATGAGCGATTCGCGACCCTAGCGCTATTTCACAAGGAATTCGACGATCATCCTGGTCGTCGCGGTGGGGTTTTCCTCCATTATCCAATGGCCGGAATGAGGGATCACGCCGCCCTTGACGTCGCTCGCGACGAACTCGAGTTCCGTCGCCATGCCGGAGCCGTAGGATTTCTCGCCGCCGAGCGCGAGCACCGGCATCGTGAGCTTGCCCTTGGCAAGAAGCGCCTGGTTATCGATCCCGTCCTGGGGAAAGGCGACGAATTGCTCGAACGCGTCGTGGATCGCACGCGGCTGGGCATAAAGCTCGGCATAATGCTCCCGCGTCGCCTCGTCGATCGCGCCCGGATCGTCGGAGAGTTCGTCCCAGAAGCGATCGAGATAGATGCGCTCGCGCCCCGCCACGAGGCGTTCCTCATCGGGGCCATGAAAGTTGAAATGCCAACTCTTGGGATTGCTGAGCTGCGCGGCCCAGTTGCCTATGCCCGGCAGCGGCGCGTCGATGACCACCCATTTCGTGATCCGTCCGGGATAGCTGGCGGCGAGCGCATAGCCGACCATGTTGCCGATGTCGTGGGTGACGAGCTCGGCCGACTCGACGTTGAGCGCGTCCATCACCGCTGCGATGTCCGCGGCCTGGTTCTTCTTGGTGTAGCCGGCGTCGGGATGAGCGGAGAGGCCCATGCCGCGCAGGTCGGGAACGATAACCGTATGACTTGGCGCGAGCGCCGCCGCGACGGGCGCCCACATGTCGCCGGTGTCGCCGAATCCGTGCAGCAGCACTACCGCGGGCCCGTGGCCGCCGACCCGCACGTGCAGGGTCGTGCCGTTGGCGGCAATCTCCGCGTTGCGGAAGCCGTCCGGAAACGGCGTGAGCGCGCAGGCCGGAGCGGCGACAGACAGGGCGCCGACGACGCCGGCGACGAATCGAAACATGACAGACCTTCGAGGCGGGCCGCCGCCCTCTCCACTCCGCCGTTGCGTCATCCGGCCGCGGGCTTCGCGTCGGCAGGCTTCGCCTCGGCTACCGGCGCGGCCTTCACCACGCCGGTCGTCTGATTGACGATGACGCTCTTCCAGATGTTGTCGTTGGGCACGATCTTCATCAACCCGTCGTCGGTCTCGATATAGGTGCTGAAAATGCTCACGCGCGTGACCCGGCCCTTGATGCCTCCGCCGACTTCGACCTCGTCGCCGACGTCAAAGGGCTTGTTGACCATGATGAGAAGGCCGCTGGCGAAATTGCTGAGCGTGCCCTGCAGCGCGAAGGCGACGACGAAGCCCGCCGCGCCGATGACCGCCAGCAACGGCGCCAGGTTGACCTCGAGCGCCGACAGTCCGAGCAGGACGCCGATCAGGACGATGGCGCGCCCGGAACTGGCGATAATGAAGTCGCGCAGCAGATGCGAGGTCACGCGCCCCCCGCTCATCACCCGCCGCAGGATCGTGCGAACGATCCAGGCGACGATCACGGAGCCGATGATGTAACCGACAAAGGTCGCCAGATCGCGCGCCAAGCGGAGCCCGCCCTCGTCGGCGGTGAGCCAGGCCGTGATCCTCGCCATGGTCGCGGCCCGATCCGAGACGTCGATCTTGATGCCGCCGATCGAGGCGATGTAGAGACGATAGGCTTTCGGATCGCCGCCCCTTGCCTCCCATTTGTCCAGGACCAGTTTGAGGCGGTCGACGAGCGCGGTGCGCTCGCTCATCAATTGGGTGCTGTAGTCGACCAGCTGAACCTTGACGTCGGCCTTGGCGGCTGACGCTTCGTCAGCTTTCTCCGCCATTTTTTCAGCCTTTTTCGACGCATCGCCGGCAGCTGCGGCCCCGGTTCCGGCCGCTGCGGGCGTCGCCTCGGCCAGCGACTTGATCTGGTCCGTTGCGGCGGCTTCCTTCTCGGTCGCCGAGACCACTTTTTCGACCTTCGCAGTATCGCCGGTGGCCTCAGACTTCTTCGCCGCCGTTTCGGCCGCCTTTTGCAGCACCTCCTTGTCGTCCCCCGCCGGCATGACCTTCGCGCCGGCCGCTGCCGTTCCGGCATCCGTGGCGGCAGGGGGCGGCGGCGCCGCATCCGCCTGCTTGGCCATCGCGGTGGTGGTCGCCTCGGCCTTCTTCTCCTCCTTGACGGTCTCTTTCTTGGCGGTCGCCACCGTGCTGGAGAGATTTTTCTGCGCGTCCGCCAGATGCTTGGCCGCCGCTTCCTTATCCTTGTCGTTCGTCGCCGCCTTCACCTCTTCGGTCGCCTTGGCCAGGTCGGCGGCGGCGGTCTTCTGCTTGTCCAGCTGGGCGATTTCGCGGTTCTTGCGCCGGACGTCGAGTTCGGCGACGGAGATCTCGCGCTCCTTGGCCTGCACCAGCGCAAACCAGCCCTTCGCCTCGGTCGCGATCTCGTCCGCGGTCATCGGCTCCAGCAGGAGTTCGAGATCGTCGAGCGCGATCTGCGGGTCCTTGGTCGTGACCGGCTCGGCCTCCTTCGCGGCGGCCTTGGGGGCTGCGTCGGCTGCAGGCGGCGCAGCGTCTTCGGCCGGCGCGGGCGACACGAGCCCGGCGCTCAAGACGAACGAGAGGCCAACGATGGCGATGAACTCACCAGCCCGCCTGTTCCTGAGCATGTGCTCCGCCCTTCCCGCCGACCTCTGATTTGGCGGGCCGTTATACACGGCGACGC
This sequence comes from uncultured Alphaproteobacteria bacterium, assembly GCA_963776665.1. Lineage (GTDB taxonomy): Bacteria > Pseudomonadota > Alphaproteobacteria > Rhizobiales > Beijerinckiaceae > Roseiarcus. Next base: position 95,060 of record CAVZNQ010000012.1, on the reverse strand, counting down.
CGCTGCGTAAACGAACAATCCGGCCGAAGAGCGCATTTCTCTGGCGCGCCCGCTCGAGCCGAGCGCTCGAGCCTTTTGGCGATTCGGTCGAATCGCCAAAAGCTCCGGGCTCCCTTGATTTTCGCGGGCGCTTCGCGAAAAACCGGTTCGCACTTCTTCGCAGCGCGCTCTAGACCCGTAACGCCTCCCGTTCGCCGATCGCCGCGCTTTCCGGCGCCAGCCCCCTGACGCGGGCGCTGACCCGCCAACGATCGCCTTCGCGAGCGAGGCTGACCAGGTGATAGGCGGCGCGATAGCGCGGGTTTCTGGCGGCGGCGGCGGCGGAGGGCGCGCCGATGACCGGAACCGCCCCCCCGACCGTACGCGCGGCGCGCGAGGGAAGCGAGCGGACGGCCTGCTGGTGGGTGTGGCCGTGCAGGATCGCCTCGGCGCCGCGGTCGCGTACGATGCGCTCGAACGCGGCCGCATCCGAAAGACCGCGCAGCGGCGGGGTGACGCCGGCGATCGGCGGGTGATGAATGAGCACGACCCGCGCGAGGCCCCTCGCGGCGGTCTCCCCGAGCAGGTCGGCGAACGCCGCGAGCTGCCTCTTGCCGAGCTTCCCGGTCGCCATCAGCGGGCCGGTCGGCACCGCCGAGGTGAGGCCGATAATCGCGATCTCCCGGCGAACGCGGAGATAGGGGTAGGTCGCCTCGCCCCGCGGCGCGTCGCCTGCGGTCCAGGGCGAAAACGTCGCCTCGAGCAGCGGCATGACCGCGCGAACATAGGCGTCATGATTTCCGGGAACGAAACTGACATCCGCCGGATCGCCGAGCGTCTTCATCCATAGCGCCGCGCGGTGAAACTCGGCCGGCATGCCGATATTGACCAGATCCCCGGTGACTGCGACGTGGTCCGGGCGTTGGGCGCGCAAATCCGCGACCAGGCGGGCGAGCATTCCCATGTCGTTGAGACGTTCGCGTCCCCGCTTCCAGTTGATGAAGCCCATGACGCGCTTCAGCCGGAAATCGGCGAGGCCCGGCATGGGCGCCGGGCTCAGGTGCGGGTCGGTGATGTGCGCGATGGTGAATCCCATTCCCGAACCGCCCTCATGGGCGGCGGGAATGAAAGAGGCCCCGCGCCGCCATTGACCGGGCGGCAATAAGATTGCTTGAACGGAAACACAACCCGGGCGTTCGCTCGGGGCCGGAGCACTTGCAAGACATGGCCGCCCCGACTCGAGAGAGGCTGAAGTTGCGCCTGCTCCACTGGAGCTTTCTCCTCACCCGCCCGGTGACGCTCGGGGTCAGGGGGATTGTGGCCGACGCCGACGAACGGGTCCTGCTGGTCAGGCACGGCTACGTCTCCGGCTGGCATTTTCCCGGCGGCGGGGTCGAGGCCGGCGAGACCTGCGCCGAGGCGCTGGCGCGCGAACTCGAAGAAGAGGCGATGGTCCAGATCGACGGGCCGCCGCTGCTTCATGGCCTGTTCCTCAACACCCAGTCGTCGCGGCGCGACCACGTGGCCGTTTATCTCGTACGGACCTTCCGGGTCCTCGGCGAACGGGCGCCCGATTGGGAAATCGAGGAAGCGCGCTTTTTCCCGCGCTCGGCGCTGCCGGAAGGCGCATCCGCCGGCACTCGCGCCCGACTCGCCGAGATCTTCGATTCGGCGCCCGCGTCCGGCCGCTGGTGAGCGGCGCGACGGATGGGCGGCCCCGGGCGCGCGGCGCCAGAAATCGAAGCAACTATTTGCGATAATCCGAAGCCCATGCTAGGGTGACCTCTGGCTTGGGAGCCGGCCCCGTCGTCGGGGACCGGACTTCCTGAAGAGACGCCGAAAGGACCAGCGGTTCCGAGGATGCGCGGATTAAACCACTGAAAGAGCTCGATTCGCGGAAGGAATATGCTTGGATTTCGCTTCCGCCGATTTGGATTTTCCATCCATCCGATTTTGCTTCGGCTTCCCTCGGCTTGGGCAATCCTTCCTCACGGCCGTCGCCGCCGCGCCTTCCGCAAAACAACGATCGAACATAGTGAAAGGCTCATTAACGGCTCTGTAAGAGTACGCGCGCTTCGTTTGGCGTACGTGGACTTTTGCCGCCCGCGCGGCTAGGATTGGATCGAATTCGGGGAGATCGATGAATTCAATCATCCGGCGTGGGGTCGCCGTTGGCCTGACCGTAGCGGCCTGCGCCTTGATCGCCGGCTGCGACGACTCCTATCTCGATCAGGGGTCGGGACGGTCCCAGCAGCCGATTTCCTCCGCCACGCTCGCCGAGATGGAGAAGCTCGACACCACGCCGTCCGCGCCGACGATCATCCGCACCTATAAGAAAGAAGCCGAACTCGAAATCTGGAAGATGAAGTCGAGCGGCGAATACGCCCTGCTCAAGACCTATCCGATGTGCCGCTGGTCGGGGCAGCTCGGACCGAAGAAGCGCGAAGGCGATATGCAGGTGCCGGAGGGCTTCTACACCATCGCGCCCGGGCAGATGAATCCCAACTCCCACTATTACTTGTCATTCAACGTCGGCTACCCGAACGCCTACGACCGGGCTTATGGCCGCAGCGGCGGCAACGTCATGGTGCACGGCGTCTGCTCGTCCGCCGGCTGCTTCTCGATGACCGACGAGCAGGTCGCGGACATCTACGCAATCGCCCGCGAATTGTTCTCCGGCGGCCAGCGCGAGATCCAGCTGCAATCCTATCCCTTCCACATGACGGCGGAGAACCTGGCCAAGTTCCGGCTCGACCCGAACATCGAATTCTGGAAGGACCTCAAGAACGGCTCCGACCACTTCGAGGTCACCAAGACCGAACCTTCAGTGTTGGTCTGCGGCAAGCGGTATGTGTTCGACGCAACCGCGAAAGGCGAGGTTTCCGCGACCCAGGCCTGTCCGTCGCTCGCGCGCGACGAGAACGTCGAGGCGCTGGTCGCCGAGAAGGAGCAGAAGGACAACGACAAGGTCGCCGATCTGGTCGCGTCCGGCGTCAAGCCAATTCGCCTCGTCTATGCCGACGGCGGGCAGAATCCGGTCTTCGCCGGCTACAAGGACACGAGCGATCCGGACGCGCTCGCGACTGGCCCGGAGGAGACCGTACTGGACGATCGCAGATCTGTGTCGGCTGCGGTCAAGATCGCGATCGCCGACGCCGCCAAACGCCGCGCCGCGAGCGTCGCGCCGCCGGCAGTCGAGCCCCCGGCCGGGGAGCCGACCTCGCCTGCTGCGCCGCCCTCGCCGGCGGTTGCGGTCGCCTCGACGTCAAGCCAAGCGCCGGCCGGAGTGCTCGGCGGATTGAGCGGCGGAGCGCAGAACGTCAAGAAGTGGCTGCATCTGGGCGGCCAGGAGCCCGCGCCCCCGCCGGTCGACGCCAGTGCGCCCGATCTGCCGGCGTCCGCCGAGGCGCCCCAGCCGCCGCGTCGCAACGAAGCCGCGTCTGAGGGCGAGAAGGCCGTGCGCATGGCGTCGCTGCATACGCCGCCAACCCCGCCTGCGCGCCCGAATGCTGGCGGACCGGCGTCGGACGGCGGCGATTCGTCGAAGCCAACGCCGGCGCAATAACGGGGCGTCACCGCTGGGAGGCTGCGCCGCGAATTGGTCCGATCCGGCCCGAGAGGCGGGTCAGGAGGCGCGCCGCCTCTCCGGCGTCCGCAAGCGCGCGCGTCGGCACGACGATCGGGTCGCCCTCGCGCAGCCATACGTAGATGAGGCCGCCGGCGTCCTCGGCCCCTTCACACTCCGCGTAGCAAAGCCGGCGCGTCCTCCCGTCGACGTCCAGCGACAGCGCGTCGTTCCCGAACGTCGCCGTCACCGCGCCTGCGGACTGGAGCGGCGCGATCGCCGCGCGGCCCTCGCGGCGCGCGCGGCGGACGCGCCAATGGTTGGCCAGGCGTTGGATCATGAAGGCCGCGGCGGAGAGGATGAGCGCCGCCTCGCCCGAGCGGCGGCTGATAAGGCCGGTTAGCGCCAGCACTGAGGCGAAGGCGATAATGAGCGCGAAGGCGGTCAGCGGCGCGAGATGACGGGCCAGCAATCCGCCCCTGAGCGCCAGGCGCAGCCCCGCCCGCGCCGCGGCGGCCTCCGCTTCCTCGCGGGACAAGGTGAACACGTAAGGTCCGAACGATTCTGAGCGGCAGTCCGCGGTCATGGCTCGCCCGGAGCCTTGGCGACGAGCGCAAGCGCGTGCAGACCCTCGGCGAATTCCGCCGTGAGCAGGCCGTAGACCAAGCGATGCCGCTCGACCCGACTGCGATTCTCGAATTGCGCCGACACGACTCGCACCCGATAATGCGTGCCTCCGCCTTTGCGCGCTCCCGCGTGTCCGGCGTGACGGTCGGACTCATCGACGACGTCGAGGTCGATCGGATCGAGCGTCTCCGTCAATCGGGCGACGATCCTCTGCTCCATTGTCACGTTGCGCACTCCCGTTAAACCGTTCGCGACCCTACATATCCTTGCAAGATAGCAGGCTCAGGTTCTCAAGCCGCCGCCGTACCGGCGAGCGGCCCTCTTGCCGGCTGCGGATGTTTGGGACTTGCCCGACAGCGACGGCGGTCATAAAGGTCACGGCATGGATCTGAATTCTCGCCTGTTTGACCGGATCCGGGTGAAGCCGGTCGAGCGCACGCCTGAAAAGGCCCCGAGAACCCCCTGTTCTTTTCCCGGCTGCGCGGCCGAGGGCGTATTCCGCGCGCCCAAGGGCCGCGAGCGCGAGGGCGAATATTTCAGTTTCTGCCGCGATCATGTGCGGGAATATAACGCCTCCTACGACTACTTCCGCGGGATGGACGACGCCTCGATGGCGAAATTTCGCCAGGCCGACGCGATTGGCCACCGGCCGACGTGGAAACTCGGCGCCCGGGCCGCCGCTGCCGGCCGCCAAGTCGACGAATTGGTTTTCGCCGAGGCCCGCGCGGCGCGACGGCGCGGAGCGCGAGGCAAGCCGCCGCAGCACGAGGCGCCGCCACGATACAACGCCCTGGCGATCAAGGCTTTGATGACGCTCGACCTCAACGGCGACGCCACCCAAGCGAAAATCAAGACGCGGTACAAGGACCTGGTCAAGCGGCATCATCCGGACGCCAATGGCGGCGATCGTTCGTCCGAAGACAAATTGCGCGAGATCATCCAGGCGTACAATTACCTGCGCGCCAACAAGCTCGTCTGATCGGGCTCCCGCGCGCAACAATCGGTTCGCCGGCCGCGAATGAAGCAGGACCCATCGCCATCGCGGCGAATCGATGAACAAGGGCCAGGAAGCTTAAGGGCGGCGACGGGCATTGTTCCGGCGCAATGGCCGGCTTTTGCGCGCGCCCGGAATTCGAGTATGAGAATGACGCCCTTTTCCGCCCGCGGAAGAGCGTGGAGGACCAATGAATTCGATACAGACCCTGGTGGAATCCGAAGCTGCGCCCGGCCTGCCCGATACTCGGGTGTCGGTGCGCAAGCTTTTCGGCATCGATTCCGACATGGAGGCGCCGGCTTACTCCCATTCGGGAGAACACGTGCCGGATCTCGATCCGGACTACCTGTTCGACCGCGACACCACGCTCGCGATCCTCGCCGGCTTCGCCTACAACCGTCGGGTGATGATCACCGGCTACCACGGCACCGGCAAATCGACTCACATCGAGCAGACTGCCGCCCGCCTCAACTGGCCCTGCGTGCGCATCAACCTCGACAGCCACGTCTCGCGCATCGATCTGGTCGGCAAGGACGCGATCGTGCTCAAGGACGGCAAGCAGGTCACGGAATTCCGCGACGGCATGCTGCCGTGGGCGATCCAGAACAATATCGCCCTGTGTTTCGACGAATACGACGCCGGCCGTCCCGACGTGATGTTCGTCATCCAGCGGGTGCTGGAGGTGTCGGGCCGCCTGACCCTGCTCGACCAGCGCCGGGTCATCCGTCCCCATCCCGCCTTCCGGCTTGTTCGCCACCGCGAATACGGTCGGCCTCGGGGACACGTCCGGGCTCTATCACGGCACGCAGCAGATCAATCAGGGCCAGATGGATCGCTGGTCGATCGTCGCCACGCTCAACTACCTGCCGCACGACAAGGAAGTCGACATCGTGCTCGCCAAGTCGCCTTCGCATCGGGCGCGCAAGGATGGGCGCGACATCGTCAACAAGATGGTGAGGGTGGCCGACCTCACCCGCAACGCGTTCGTCAACGGCGATCTGTCGACGGTAATGAGCCCGCGCACCGTCATCACCTGGGCGGAAAACGCCGAGATCTTCAAGGACATCGGGTTCGCTTTCCGCCTGACCTTCCTCAACAAGTGCGACGAACTCGAGCGGACCCTGGTCGCCGAGTTCTACCAACGCTGCTTCGGGCAGGAACTGCCTGAGAGCGCGCTGAACGTCGCGCTCAGCTGAGGGCGCGCGCGATGAGGCTTCTGGCCATCTCCGGAAGCCTTCGCCGCGCCTCCACCAACACTGCGGCGCTCGAGGCGCTGTCGCAGCTCGCGCCCGCGGGGGTCAAAGTGCTTCTCTACCGCGATCTCGCCAAGCTGCCGCCGTTCAACCCGGACGACGACATCGAGGAGAGGCCGAAGCCGGAGCCGGTAGAGACGCTGCGCGCGCTCGTCGGCGCGAGCGACGCGCTTGTCATCGCCGCTCCCGAATACGCCCACGGGGTCCCCGGCGCGCTGAAGAATGCCCTCGATTGGCTGGTCGCAAGCGAGACTTTTGCGGCCAAGCCGGTCGCGCTCCTCAATACGTCGCCGCGCGCCTTCCACGCCCAGGCGTCGCTCCGCGAGACGCTGGCGACGATGGCTGCCCGAGTCGTGCCCGAGGCCTTCGCTGACTTGCCTTTGGGGGGGAAATTGGTGACGGCCGACCAGATTTTGGCTGATCCGGCAAACGCGCGAAGGCTCAAGGAGGCGATCGAGGCGCTGATTGGGGCGCTGCAAGAGGCTTGACGCCCAGGCATTGCGACTCGCGGCGCTTTGCGCCACATGAGCCCGATGAGTCACGACCTCGTCCTCATCGTCGATTTCGGCTCGCAGGTGACCCAGCTGATCGCGCGCCGCGTGCGCGAGGCCGGGGTCTATTGCGAAATCCACCCGTACTCGAAAGCGGGCGAAGCGTTCGCGCGGCTCAAGCCCAAGGCGGTGATACTGTCCGGCGGACCGGCGTCGGTTCCGGAGCCGGGAAGCCCTCGCGCGCCCGCGGAGATCTTCAAGAGCGGTATTCCGATCCTCGCCATCTGCTACGGTCAGCAGACCCTGTGCGAGCAGCTCGGCGGCAAGGTCGAGAGCGGCCACGCGGCGGAGTTCGGCCGCGCGGAAGTTGAAATCGTCGCTTCCTCCGCTCTGTTCGACAGCGTCTGGGACAAGGGCGGACGCTATCCGGTGTGGATGAGCCATGGCGACCGGGTCACGCGCCTGCCCGAGGGTTTCCGCGTCTATGCGGTGTCGGAGAACGCGCCCTACGCGGTCGCAGCCGACGAGGCGCGCCGCTACTATACGACGATGTTCCACCCTGAGGTGGTGCACACGCCCGACGGCGCAAAACTCATCGCCAATTTCCTTCATAAGATCGCCGGCCTCAAAGGCGACTGGACGATGGCCGCCTTCCGCGACGAGGAGATCGCCCGCATACGCGCCAAGGTCGGGCGCTCGCGCGTCATCTGCGGCTTGTCCGGCGGGGTCGATTCGGCGGTGGCGGCGGTGCTGATCCACGAAGCGATCGGCGATCAGCTGACCTGCGTGTTCGTCGATCACGGGCTCATGCGGCAAGGGGAAGCGGACGAGGTGGTGAGCCTGTTCCGCGGCCACTTCAACATCCCGCTTGTCCATGTCGACGCGGCCCACGAGTTCCTGCAGGCGCTCGCCGGCGTCGATGACCCCGAGGCCAAACGCAAGACGATCGGCAAGCTGTTCATCGACGTGTTCGACGCCGAAGCGCGCCGCATCGCCAGCGACGGCCGCGGCCCGGTCGAGTTTCTCGCCCAGGGCACGCTCTATCCCGACGTGATCGAGAGCGTGTCGTTCTCCGGCGGCCCGTCGGTCACGATCAAGAGCCACCACAACGTCGGCGGCCTGCCCGAACGGATGCGGATGAAGCTCGTCGAGCCGTTGCGCGAACTGTTCAAGGACGAGGTGCGCGCGCTCGGCCGCGAGCTCGGCCTGCCGGAGGCATTTGTCGGCCGCCACCCGTTTCCAGGACCCGGCCTCGCCGTCCGCTGCCCCGGCGCCATCACCCGCGAGAAGCTCGACATCCTGCGCCAGGCCGACGCGGTCTATCTCGACGAGATCCGCAAGGCCGGGCTCTACGACCGCATCTGGCAGGCGTTCGCAGTCCTGCTCCCGGTGCGGACCGTCGGCGTGATGGGCGACGGGCGCACCTACGACAGCGTTGTCGCCCTGCGCGCGGTGACTTCGGTCGACGGCATGACGGCCGACTTCTATCCGTTCGACATGGCCTTTCTCGGCCGGGCCGCCACGCGCATCATCAACGAGGTCAAGGGCGTCAACCGGGTCGTCTACGACGTGACCTCGAAGCCGCCGGGTACGATCGAGTGGGAGTGAGGCGAAACTAAAACTTCAGGCTTATGCTGCGGTCGCGCAGTCATCGCGCACGCGGCTGCAGCGAACCGAAGAGCCCGACATGCCTAAGACGCCCCCGCCGAAACCCGAAGACTACATCGTTGTCGATGGATCGGACGGGCCGCGGCGAGATTTTCGCATCAGCGTGGGCTTACGCGAGGGTTGGGACGCGGAGGGGCGCGTCTTTGACCTCTCCGAAGCGGTGCGCACCGCGCGAGCGTGGATGAGGCGTCGGGTCGAAGCGGGCGAGCCCGCGCTTTCGGGCATGTTCACCCGCGCCGAGGTGACCTACGCCTGGCCGCGAGAGGACGGCACGGTCGGTTCGGACCGGGAGCCGGTCGCCCTGTTCACGGGCGAGGCGGTGCATGCCTATCTCGGCCACCTGCCAGATGCTGCGATCGAGGCGATGCTCAATGAACTGGCTGCAGAACTTGGCGCCGCGCTGGGCCAGGAGCGCATCTACGTCGCGTTCGCCGACCGGACCTGGATCCTGGACGCTCGCGAGCACGCCCGTCGGGGTTGAGAAACGCAACGGCTGCGGGTCGTCGGGCCATCAGCCTTGGTAATATTGAGAGAATTGCGCGGAATTGATAGTAGATCTCGACGAGGTCGCAATCGAGATTGCTGATCTCGTTCGCTATCATGGCGACGCTTCAAGCTGCGCTTGCTGGGGATCGCGAATGAGCTCTGTCACGACCGCACTGATCCTGTTGCTTGCCGTCGTGGTGAGCGGGCCGCTCGGCCGCGTCTCGCCGGTCGCCTTGCCGCTGCCGCTGGTCCAGATTGCGCTTGGGGCGGCGATCGCCGCCGTCGCCGACCTTGGCGTCCAGCTTAGCCCCGAGGTTTTCTTCCTTCTGTTCCTGCCGCCGCTCCTCTTCCTCGATGGCTGGCGCATTCCGAAGGAGGGGTTGCTTCGCGACAAGGGGACGATTCTTGCGCTCGCCTTTGGCCTTGTCGTCTTCACTGTGCTCGGCGTCGGCCTGTTCATTCATTGGATGATCCCGGCGATGCCGCTCGCCGTCGCCTTCGCGCTCGCCGCGATCATTTCTCCCACCGATCCCGTCGCCGTTTCCGCGATTGCGGCGCGGACGCCGATCCCGAGCCGCCTCATGCATATTCTCGAGGGCGAATCGCTCCTCAACGACGCATCGGGCCTCGTGTGCATGCGCTTTGCCGTAGTCGCGGCGCTGACCGGAACCTTCTCGCTGCTCGATGCTTCTATGACGTTCGTTTGGCTCGTGATCGGCGGCGTTGCGATCGGCGTTGCGGTCACCTGGGGCATAACTCAGGCCAAGCACTGGGCCTCGCGGCGGTTCGGCGAGGAGGCCGGCTCACAGGTGCTCCTGAGCCTGCTCATCCCTTTTGGCGCCTATCTCCTGGCCGAACGTCTCGGCTGCTCCGGCATCCTCGCCGCCGTCGGCGCCGGCATAACGATGAGCCACGCCGAGCAGACGGGCGGCGCGCGGGCGCTCACCCGGGTGCGCCGGACGGGGTTCTGGGACACCGTCCAGTTCGGCGCAAACGGCGTCATCTTCGTCCTGCTTGGCGAGCAATTGCCGACAATCGTCGCGGGCGCGCAGAAGGTCGTGCACGAGACCGGGCATCAGGATCGTCCATGGCTCCTGATCTATGTCGTCGCGATCAACGCGGCGCTCGCGATCCTTCGCTTCGTGTGGGTGTGGGTGTCGCTGCGATTCACCCTCTTGACCGAGGCGCGGCATGGACGGCGGTCGGTGAAGCCAAGTTGGCGGCTCGTCGCGGCGACATCGATTGCCGGCGTCCGCGGCGCAGTCACGCTGGCCGGCGTACTCACCCTGCCGCTGGCTTTGAACGACGGCTCGCCCTTCCCGACCCGCGACCTCGCGATCCTGCTCGCCGCGGGCGCGATCATCGTTTCGCTGATCGCGGCGAGCGTCGGCCTCGCCCCGCTGCTCAAGGGCCTCGAGCTACCGCCTGAACCATCGCATCGGGAGGACGAGGACCGGGCGCGGATTATGGCTGCCGAAGCCGCCATCAGGGCCATTGGCAGGGCGCAGCATGATCTCGCCCAAAAGCATCGCGACGCCGAACTCTGCGCTGCCGCCGGCGCACGGATAATGCAGGTCTACCGACAGCGGATCGAGCGCGAGTCGAAGACCGGCGAAGCGGCCGAGCAGGTGCGCGAGATCGAGAACGTCGAACGCGAGCTCAGGCTCGCCGGCATCCGGGCCGAGCGTGATACGCTCTTTGAGCTCGCCCGGGCGCGGATGCTTCCCGAGGAGACGGCCCGGAGCCTGGTTCGCGATCTCGACCTGCTCGAAACCCGCTACGCGGCGACCTAGAGCGCGCTGCGAAAAAGTGGGAACCGGTTTTTCGCGAAAAGCGCGCGAAATCAGGGAAATCTGGAGCAACGGGCCGTCAGTCGACCCCCTCTGTCATGCCCGCGAAAGCGGGCATCCAGAGTCAAGGCTCTGATGGGTGCCTAGATTTCCCGCTTGCGCGGGAATGACAGGACGGGCGGCGGTAACTCTATCTGAACGCCCGCTGCTCTTAGATCGGCCGCACCCGTCCGGGGACGCCGAGCGTGCATTCCAGATTGGCGCGGTCCCAGCCGCCGGCCTCGGCTGCAGCCGCATAGGTCGCCGACAGGAAGTCGAGCAGCAGGGCGTCCGGGTCCGGCGCTTGCGCGACCGTGTCATAGGGCAGGAGGAACTCTCCGAGCGTCGTATCAAACTGGGCGCCCAGCGGCGGCGGCCGGTCGCGAAACCCCGCCGGTTCGGGATAAGCGTAGGCGTAGAACGCCGCGCGCGGAAAGGCCTCGTTCCCCGGCCAGAAGCCGGCGCTGCTCACCTCGTGCGAATAGGCTTCGCGCGTGACCGCGTCGGGCAGTCCGGGCACGCCGCCCGGATGGAGCGGCGCGCGACGGCCCGAAAACCGGGTCACCGCGAGATCGAAGCTGCCCCAGAAGAAATGGACCGGGCTCGCCTTGCCGAGGAAGCCGCTGCGGAAGAGCCTGAAGACGCGATCCGCCTGCACGAGCGCCCGCCAGAAACGATGGGCGGCGGCTGCGTCGTAAGACGCGTGGACCCGGTCGTCAGAAAAGCGGATCGGGTTCGGAACTTCGTTCGGCGTCGCCTTGATCGCGACAGCGACGCCCACGCCGTCGAGGAGATCGACGGTCGCACGATAGAAATCGGCGACCGACTGCGGGCGGAGCGGCAGGGACCGTTCGGCGCCCCGGCTGGTTCGGACCGCGAGCCGATGGCCAATAAAATCGAACTCGATGTCGAAAATCTCAGGCCCGATCGGGATCGGCGACGTGCCGAGTCCGCGCGCGGTCACGTAGAGCGGCGCCTGCCAGCCGTGGTTGAGCCACGGCGTCAGCGTCAGCCGGATCTTGCCGACGATCTGGGTCCAGAGGTGCAGGGTCGCGAGCGTCTCGCTCCAGGCCGAATAGGTGAGATCGGGCCAGATCGCGTCAGCGCCGTCCATGGGCGTCCTCCTTGAGCGGGCGGCGCGTCGAACCGATCGGCCCGAGAGCGCGCCCTAAGTTTAATCCGGACCACTCGGCCGCGGGGACTTCTGTTGCGGCGTTGAAACATATATTTCTGGCGTTCGAAGTCTCGCTGGTCGCCGCCAAGTCCCCAATGTGATTGCTGCTCAGCCCGGATCGTGGAGTCAGCCGATGTCACACAAAACGCTCATTCTCTTCGCGCTCGCTGGGACGCTGTCGTTCCCTGCGGAGCGGGGAATGGCTCAGCAGACGGAGCCGCGTCATCTGTCGGGACCGATCCAGAACGGGGTCAAGCACCAGCCGACCCGGGGCGACGTCGGGGGCGGCGGTGAATTCTCGAAGGGGCAGGCCGAAGAAACCGATCGCTTGTACAACGAACTGATGTCGAACAGCTTCGGCGGCACCCGCCATACCGGGGTGGCGCGCATGCGCTGATTGCTCCGCAATGGCGAAGCCGTCTGTGCGAGCCATGCTCTAGGCCGTAGCCAGAACGACATGCGCCTGAATTTTGGCGGCGACCGCGCCGCCGCCATGTCTGCCTGCAATCGCGGATGCGGCGTAGTCGGTCGCTGCTTCGAGTTTTCCCGCGTCTCTGGCTTCGATTTCGTTGCGAAGAGGGGTTCCCTGACAATAGGCGACGGCCACAAGTCGCGGCGAGGATGCCCGGCTTTGCTCGGCTTTCGTCTCGATCGCCACGTTGGAGAAACCGGCGCCCTCGAGTTCGCTGCGGATCAGCGCCGTATCGTGGTAGCCGTGTGGGGTGCGAGCCAGAAAACGTGGCGGATCGCTGGGAAAAACCTTCGCGACAGCATTCGTCACGTCATCCGCAAAGACGTTCTCCTCGATGCGGTCCCATACATTGAACAGGAAATGCCCACCGCGCTTCAGGACTCGCTTTGCCTCGCGGTATGCGGTTGAGCGGTCGGGATAGAACATCGCGCCGAACTGGCAGCAAACGAGATCGAAGGCCGCGTTTTCAAACGGCAGCGCCATCGCGTCCGCTTGGCGCCACTCGATGCGCCTGTCAGGAGCTTGCCGCGAAGCGGCGTAGTCGAGCATCGTCTGGTTGAGGTCGGTGACGACATAGCTTGCGTTGGGGGACAGTTTCGGCGCCAAGGCGCGGGTCACAACCCCGGTGCCTGCGGCGATCTCCAATACGGCGCTTGGCGACAAGGACGCCGCGCGTTGGGCCAGATCCGCGGCGAACCGTTCGAAAATCAACGGAACCATATAGCGGTCGTAGTTTTCCGGAATCGAGCCCGCGAACACTTTGTCGGATTCCAACGTCGTTATCCTCCCCTGCCCGCTTGATGGGTCGTGAGACCAACCGAGCCGATCGGCTTCAAGCCTTATCGATTTGGCGCAGCTCTTTGAAGGCGGTTGCGCGAATTCAAGGCTCCGGCAGGTCGACCCCGGAAATCTCCCGGCAGATGCCGATGAGCCGGTCCTGCAGCGCGGCGTCGCGCGTTTCGGGGTTCGGCTCGCGCTGCTTCAGGTGATAGAAATAGCCGCCGGTGGTCCGCGCGGCGGGATCGTCGCTGGTCGCAAGCCACGCTTGCGTCAGATGCGCCTGATCGATGTCGTCGGGCGCGCCCGCCCCGCCCATTTTGGTCGCGACCCAGCCGGGCGTCACCGCGTTGGACAGGACATCGGGCCAGAGACGCGCGACGGCGAAAGCCAGCAAACGTCGTGCAGCTTGCTCTCGGCGTAAGCCGACGATCCGTCCCAGCGCCGCTTGCGCCACAGGATATCGTCGAGATGGGCGTTTGCGCGCGCGTGCATGCCCGAGCTCAGATAGACGAGGCGCTTCGGCCGTTCGATCAGCGCGGTGAGAACATAGGGCGCGAGCGTGTTGATGGCGAAGACATGCGGCAGGCCGTCGCCGGTGACGCGATGACTCTCCTGGAAGCCGACAGCGGCGTTGTGGATGACGGCGTCGAATGGGCCGAGAGCGTTGACCTGGCGAGCCACGTCCTTCGTGGCGGCGATGCTCGCGAGATCGCCGACGACGACGGCTTGGGCCTTGGGCAAGGCCTTCTTCGCGTCCGCCGCCCGCGCGTCATTGCGAGCGTGCAGGACGACCTTGTGCCCCTGATCGGCGAGAAGCCGGCCAACCATCAAACCGAGGCCGTCGGCCGAACCCGTTATGAAGACGCGCGCCATGCATGCTCCCAATGTTGCGCCTGTCCGTCGATAAGGGTCGCCCTTGCGCCGGACACGGCGTGACTTCGAAACCCCGGGCCGATCGGGCGGGCGCGAGGCATGAGATCGGACGCGCCATCGCCGCCGCTGCGCACCCCCTGCGGCATGCGGCGCCGTTCGAGCTTCGGCCGCGCGGCCGGATCGCCGCAAGCAAAAGCAAGCCCGTGAAAGCTCATGAAAGCGAAATGACTTGCATTTGCTTTCTTTTATTTTTCGGAATCGGGACTTTTCAAAGGGTTACGGCCGATTCAAATAAGATTTTTTTCCCGCTCTGCTCACCCCCTTTCCGCGGCCCGAGGCTTACGTACGGTCGCAATCTCCGCGACTGATCCCCTCATGAGAGGAAAGGTACCACCGTCCCTGACGTTTGTACATCTTTTGTTCTTATTCTTCGACTTGGACCAAAAGGCCGTTGCTGCGAATGGCAGCCGCCTCTCGCTCACCCGGCGATCCAGGACCCCATGAATTGGCGCGCTGCGCCAAGCTTTCGCCCTCGTAAGCGGCGCCACTATCCCCCGAAAGTATCCGGCTTCCGGATCGCGACATAATTTGTGACCTGAATGGCCCCGGAGGTCGGACAAGCGAAGCAGTCGCGCAGCCTTGTCGTTCACGGCGCCAAGCTTGTAAGGCACAATCAACATACAGCTTCCCGGAGCTCACCCATGACCACCCACCCTCGCAATTTCCCCTCGATCGACCCGGCGAAGCTCGACCGGCTGGCCGAGACGGCGGTCAAGGTGGGCTTGCGCGTTTCAAGCCGGGCAGGATCTTTTCCTCACCGCGCCGGTCGCGGCGCTGCCTCTGGCGCGGCGGATCGCAGCCGAAGCCTACAAGGCGGGCGCGGGCCTTGTGACGCCGATCCTCTCCGACGAGGAGATGACGCTCGCGCGCTTCCAATATGCCCCGGATGCGAGTTTCGACCGCGCGCCGGGCTGGCTCTACGAGGGCGTCGGCAAGGCGTTCGCCGCCAATACCGCGCGCCTCGCCATTGTCGGCGAGGACCCGATGCTGCTCGCGAACGAGGACCCGGCCAAGGTCGCGCGCGCCAGCAAGGCCAACTCGATCGCCTACCAGCCCGCGCTCGAGAAAATAGCGGGCTTCGACATCAACTGGAACATCGTCGCCTATCCGACCAACTCATGGGCGAAGCGGGTCTTTCCCGGCGAGGAGGACGGCGTCGCCATCGGCAGGCTGGCCGAGGCGATCTTCTCGGCTTCGCGGGTCGACAACGACGATCCGGTCGCCGCGTGGGAAACGCATAATGCGGCGCTTGGCCGTCGGAGAGACTGGCTGAACGCGAGGAAGTTTCATGCCCTGCACTATTCCGGGCCGGGCGCCGATCTGACGATCGGGCTCGCCGACGGTCACCTGTGGCAGGGGGGCGCGGCGACGGCGAAGAACGGAATTGCCTGCAATCCGAACATCCCGACCGAGGAGGTGTTCACGACCCCGCATGCGCGCCGGGTGGACGGCCATGTCGTCAGCACCAAGCCGCTCTCCTATCAGGGCTCGCTGATCGACGGCATTGCCGTCAGGTTCGAAGGCGGACGCATCGTCGAGGCGAAGGCCGGGCGCGGCGAGGATGTGCTCAGACAAGTGCTCGACAGCGACGACGGCGCGCGGCGCCTCGGCGAGGTCGCGCTGGTGCCCCATTCGTCGCCGATCTCGAAGAGCGGCCTCCTGTTCTTCAATACCCTGTTCGACGAAAACGCCGCCTGCCACATCGCGCTCGGACAATGCTACGCCAAATGTTTTGTCGACGGCGCGAAGCTAAGCCCGGACGAGATCGCGGCGCGGGGCGGCAACAAGAGCATGATCCATATCGACTGGATGATCGGCTCAGACCAGATCGACATCGACGGCGTCGATGCGGATGGCGGGCGGACGCCCGTTTTCCGCAAGGGCGAATGGGCCTGAACGGGCGCCGCCCCTCATCGCGCCCCGCGGAAGGGGCTTACTCGGCGGGCGCAGCCCCGTCGCGCGTGAGCGCCGGTCCCATGGCGTCGAACACGCCGTCCCGCCGCACGAGCGCATGGAAGAGCGCCGCGGCGACGTGCATGAGGATCAGGGCGAAGAAAAGAAACGCCAGGTAGAAATGCGCATTCCAAAGGGCCGTATGCAGACTGTCGCTCAGCGGCAGGATCGGAGGCAGGTAGACGCCCCGCCACAGCTTCACCGGATAGGCGGCGGCGGACATCATCCCCCAGCCGATGAGCGGCATCGCGATCATCAGGGCGTAGAGCGCGTAGTGCGAAAGATGCGCCGCGAGCTTCATCGGCTCGGGCAAATCCGGCGGCAGCGGCGGGGCGCCGTAGCGCAGGCGCACGACGAGGCGGATCAGCGCGAGAACGAGGATCGCCATGCCGAGCGGTTTGTGAATCGAAACAAGCGTCAGGTATTTTGGCGCGACGGTCGACACCATGCCCACCCCGATGAACAGCATGGCCAGAATGCAGATGGCCATCACCCAGTGCAGCAGGCGCTGAACCGGGGTGAACCGTTGGACGCCATTCATTGGCTCGCTCCGGACGCGGTTCGGGGATAGTCCTTGGCCTCCGACGTGCGAAGATCATAGGACCGCGCATAGGCCGCCGACCGCGCGGCCGGGAAGGGATCATCCGACGTGCGTATGCCGCCCGGCAGGACGGTCGGATCGAAGTTGATGTCGCGGCACGGGCCATCGGCCTCGGCCTCGATCTCCTTCACGATGAGCGTACCGACCTCGATTGTACGGCGGTCTTCCGGCCACGCCTTGGTCGGGTCCGCCGTCGGATCGTCGGGATTGGCGAGGGTCACCGACAAGGTCCAGCGCAGCGGCCCGCTGCGGATCCGCTCGGAAATCTCCTGCTCAAGGAAGTCGGGGCCGCGCTTGGCGAGTTCTTCGGGCGAGACGGCGGCCGGCTGCGCCGCTGGAATCAGCGACCATCGCACCGCGTGTTCCCCTCCGGACCCGTCGACGAAGATGAAGCTGTTGAGGCCGTTGAAACGATCCTCGGCATAGCTGCCAGTCCAGGGCGCGCTCTTGGCCCAGGCGGCGAACTTCGCGAACTCGGGATGGGCGCCGACGAAAGCCGGCATCGCATTCGGATCCTTGCTGCCCGCGGCGCGCAGGAGTTCGTAGAACGCTTCAGGCGTCGAGACGGTGAAGACCGGCGCATTGATCATGGCGCTGCGCCATTCCTGCCCGTCCGGGGTTGTGATGCTGAGGCCGAGGCCGCGCACCCTGACCGTCGCATCCGGCGCGTTCGGATTGGGCGTGCCCAGATTGAAGCGTCCGAGCGCCGGATACTGGCCCTGCGCAAACACCTGCGCCTTCGAGAGCTCGGAGCCCGCGCCGTTCGCCTCGAATATTCCGGTAAAGCAGACGCCCTTGGCGTGGTTGCGGCGATGGCCGAGCGGCGGCTCGCCGCCTTGCGGGGTGAACGCGTCCACGAGCTTGTGCGGCGTAAGGCGGTCAGGCGAGAACCATCCCGCCGTGTAGGCGAACGTGGCGGCGGCGAAGGCGACGATTGCGGCGATCAGCGCGTAAGATCCAAGTGCGGAACGCGCTGGCGGTTGTTGCGCTGTCGGCAATACCCATCCCCCAATCGAACGCTTTCGAGCAAGCATACCAGCGTTCAGCTTCGTGATTCAATGAAATTGAACTCGCCGACCACCCGAGCGACCGCTTGGGCCTCGCCATTGATCCTTAGCGGAGATTGCCGATAATCGCGCTTTGCGCCGCTCGCGGCCGCCCGCGATGAAAGTATCGAGCGATGAACCCAGTCGATCTTCTGGATCTTTCCCCCGAGGTCGCCGAAGCGCTCTCGGCCAAAAAGCCGATCGTCGCGCTCGAATCGACGATCATCACCCACGGCATGCCCTATCCGCGCAACGTCGAGACCGCCCGCTCCGTCGAGGAGGCGGCGCGCGAGATGGGGGCGATCCCGGCGACGATCGCCGTCATCGACGGACGCTTCCGGGTCGGCCTCGACGGGCAGGAGATCGAACGGCTTGGGGAACTCGCCGGCGGCGTCGTCAAGGCCTCGCGGCGCGATCTCGCGCTGGTCGCGGCGCGCAAGGGTTCGGCGGGCACCACTGTCGCGGCGACGATGTTCATCGCCTCGCTCGCGGGGCTTGAAGTGTTCGCCACCGGCGGCATCGGCGGCGTCCATCGCGGGGCGGAGGAGACGTTCGACATCTCGGCCGATCTGGTCGAGCTGTCGCGCACCCGCGTCGCCGTCGTCTGCGCCGGCGCCAAGTCGATCCTCGACATCGCCAAGACGCTCGAATTTCTCGAGACGCAGGGGGTGGCCATCGTCGGCTACCGCTGCGACGAGTTTCCCGCCTTCTACTCCCGCTCGTCCGGATTCAAGCTCGAGCACCGATGCGACGGGCTGCGCGATCTCGCCCGCATGATTCGCCTGCAGCACGACATCGGCCCCGGCGGTCTCCTGGTCGCGAACCCCATTCCCCAGGATCAGGCGCTCGAGCAGGCGGCGGTCGAGGAGCGGATCGCCGAAGCGGTGGCGGAAGCCAAGGCGCAAGGGGTAGGCAAGAAGGAGGCGACGCCGTTCCTGCTCAAACGCGTGGTCGAACTGACCGAGGGCAAGAGCCTCGAAGCCAATATCGCGCTGATCCGGAACAACGCCATGCTCGCCGCGCAGGCGGCCGCGGAACTGGCGCGGCTGTGAGCAGGAGGCCCGTGCCGTGGAGAAAGAAGAGGGAATCGTCAAAATCTTGAGCCGCCGCTCCGTTGACGAGACGGTCGACAAACTGAAAACCATCCTGCAATCGAAAGGAGCGACGCTGTTCGCCCTTATCGACCACAGCGGCGAAGCCGCGAAGGCGGGACTGAAAATGCCTCCGACCAAGCTCTTGATCTTCGGCAATCCGAAGGCCGGCACGCCGCTGATGCTGGCTGCTCCGAGCGCGGCAATCGACCTTCCGCTGAAAATCCTTGTTGCGGAAGATTCGGAAGGAAAGGTCTGGATCTCTTACAACAGCGTCGACTACCTGAAGGAGCGTCACGGCCTCCCGCAGAATCTGTCGCCGAATATCGCGGTCGTTGAGACATTGGCGACGGCGGCTGGACAATAGCTCGGCGAATTGCTTGCCCAACAGAGCTTCCATTCTCGTCGTCGGCGACGTGATGACCGACATCATCGTCCGCCCCGAGGGGCCGCTGGCGCGCGGCTCGGACCGGCGGGCCAAGATAGCGTTCAAGCCCGGCGGCTCGGCGGCCAATCAGGCGGCGTGGCTCGCCTCGTTCGGCGTTGAGGTCGATTTCGTCGCCCGCGTCGGCGCGGCCGACGTCGAGAGCGAGTCCGCGCGGCTCAGAGCGATGGGCGTCACGCCTTGGCTCGCCGGCGACGCCGAGCTCGAGACCGGGCGGCTGATCGCGCTGATCGACGCCGACGGCGAGCGCAGCTTCCTCACCGACCGCGGCGCCAACGAAGCGCTGGAAGCCGGCGACATCCCCGATGCGCTGATCGCAGGAGCAGCGCTCATCCATCTCTCCGGCTATTCGTTCTTCGCGCCATCGCCGCGCGCGGCGGTTCTCGACGTGATCCGGCGCGCGGGAGCGAAGCCCGTCAGCGTCGATCCGGCGTCGGCGGAATTCCTGCGCGAGGCCGGGGCGGAGAATTTTCTCAAGTGGACCCAGGGCGCGGCGATCCTGTTCCCCAACGCTGAGGAAGCAGCGATCCTCGCCGGCTCGGATGATGCCGAGACCCAGTGCGCGCGGCTGGCGGCGCTCTTTCCGCTGGTCGTCGTCAAGCGCGGCGCGGCCGGCTGCGAGGCGGCGGCGGGCGCCCAGCGCTGGCGCATTGCGGCGCCGCCTGTCGAGGCGATCGACACCACCGGCGCCGGCGACGCTTTCGTTGCCGCCTTTCTCGCGGCGCGTCTTGCAGGGAGTGACATACGGACCGGGTTGGAGCGCGCCGTCGCCGCCGGCGCTCTCGCTTCGACAGTTGTAGGGGGCGGACCAGGTCAGAAAGCCGGCGTTCGTTCAGCGCCCAAGACTGAACTTTCGGTCCTGGCGCTACTTCGACGAACAGCGGCGCGACTTTGTCTCTTGCGGCTCAGCGGTGTCGTCGATGGCGCAGAACGGGACCGACCAGACGAAATCCGCCGGAAGCCCAAACCGCATAACGCCGCCCTCGCGCCGGCTGGAATCGATCGGCCCAACCGGAGCGTTCCCGCTTTCAGGCGGCCCGCCGATCGGGGTCGGGTCGAAGCCGCCAGAGGTCGTCGCGCGGCCGTCAGCGTCGAAAGCCGCGCGACCGTGACATGTCATGCACGAGGATTGAGCGACAAAACTCTGCTCGGTCACGGAGTTGCCAAGACGGATCGGCGCGCCGGACGGGGAGGCGAAGTCCGACTGCGAGCCTTTCAGGCAATAGTTGGCGAACGCCGGATCGAGGTGAGCCTTGGCGAATAGCGCGAGAAGCGCAGGCGATTTGGCGCAATCGGGATAGTGGGTCTGGGATTCGACTTGAGAGAGCGGCGCAACATAGGCCGCGACCGCGCCAAAGCTATCCTTGCAGCCGAGAACGTCGCATCGACCCGGGTTATCCTTGTGTTCGAATGTCGCCCAGGTCCAGTTCGGGACCCGGTTCGAGATGATGTGAAACGAGACGAGGGCGTACTGCTTCCCGCCGGTCTCATTCACATGATACGCGGCTGCGGCTGCGGCCCGAGATCCGGCAAAGCCGTTGAACTCCTTGAGCCGGTCTACCTCGACCCAGTTCGCCTTCACCTCGATGGAATCGACCGGGAAGGCGATCGGCTTCGCCGCGGCGAACGCGGCCTTCAACCCCGACACCTTGAACAAATTGTTTTGGACGATGAAGTCGAAGGCGGGCTTGTTGCGGCGGGTTTCCTCGCCGATCAGCCGGCTCCCCGTGGGCAGAAGCTCGGGCCTGAAATGAGGGTGCAGCTGCTCAATGGCGAGGCTCAGAGCCCTCGCCCCGATCTGCATCTGCGAGCCGCCGGACGGCCAGACCGGCTTCGCCCGAAATGTGTCGCCGTCGCTCGCCCAGGTCTCGAACAGCGCGTTGTTGTCGCCGGCGCTCGCGGCATCGGCGTTGACCGTCATGAAGAGTTCCCAACTCTGTCTGTCGGGATTGTTCTGAAGCCGATTGGGGCCGGTTTGGGCAAAGCCGCTGCCGATCACGCCGAGGCTCACCCCTGCGACGCCGAAGAAAGCAATGACGCGCCCGAGATGGCCGGCGAGCATTCGCCCCGACCGATAGAAACGATCGCTTCTTCTGATAGACTTGCGCCGATCCTTTCCTATACCTATCTTTGCCGCCAGCACGGTTTCCGATCCTGTAAATTGCTGAACTCGTCAGTCTCAACTCTGGGCGAGGGGCAGTATTTCGGAACCAAGATCTGTTTTCTGTTCGACCAGGAGGGCTCATGTCCATTCGTCCCGTCAAGCGCGTCAGCCAATCGGTTCCCACCATGGAGGGGGCGGGCGTCAGGCTGCGTCGCGCGTTCGGCTTCGGCGACACTTCCGACTTCGATCCGTTCCTGATGATGGACGATTTCCGCGGCGACCGTCCCGAGGACTATCGGGCTGGCTTCCCCTGGCATCCCCATCGCGGCATCGAGACGATTACCTACGTGCTCGCAGGCAGCGTCGACCACGGCGACAGCCTCGGCAACCGGGGAACGCTCGGGTCCGGCGATGTCCAGTGGATGACCGCCGGCAGCGGCATCCTGCACCAGGAAATGCCCACGGGCGACGCCAAGGGCCGCATGCACGGCTTCCAGCTCTGGGCCAATCTGCCCGCTCATCTCAAGATGACCCGGCCGCGCTACCAGGACGTTCCCGCGACTGCGATCCCCGAGGTGATCGACGACGACGGCACCCGAGTCAGGGTCATCTGCGGCGATTTCTGGGGCAAGACGGGGCCTGTCGATGGCGTCGCCGCCGAGCCGCGCTATCTCGACGTGACCGTGCCGCCTGGCAAGCGCAAGCGCCTCAAGGTTGAGGATTTCCGCCAGGCCTTCGCCTATATCTTCGAGGGCTCGGGAGATTTCGCTTCAGCCTCCGAGCCGTTCGGGGCGCTGCGCGAGGCTGAGATCGACGGCGAAGAGGTGCTGGTGCGCGATAAGGTCGGCAACCGTTCGCTGGTGGTGTTCGGCGCCGGCGACGAGATCAGCGTCCAGGCGGGCGACGAGGGCGTGCGCTTCCTTTTGGTCTCCGGCCGACCCTTACGCGAGCCGATCGCGTGGCACGGGCCAATCGTCATGAACACCCAAGCCGAGATCCGCGAAGCGATGAACGATCTGCGCACGGGCGCGTTCATCAAGCGTTAGAGGCCCCAAGGCCGCTGACGAACCTTTGCGACACGCTCCAGCTTATTGCCCCAGAGCCTCGCTATAGACGCCGAGCGTGTCGCGGGTCATCTGCTGGAGCGAGAAGGCTTCCGCTATTCTTGCCCGCGACCGGCGCCGAACAGCCTCGCGCGCGGAGGCGCCGAGCCCAAGCGCGGCTTCGATCGCTTCGGCAAGCGCGGCCGCGTCGCTTGGCTGAGCGAGCCACCCGGTGCGCGCCTCCGCGTCCACGTCGGGCGGCGCGGCGACGATCTCGCGCGCCGCTCCGACATCGGAGATGACGGTGAGCGCGCCCATCGCCGCGGCCTCGATCGAGGTGCGTGTCACGCCCTCAGCGTTAGCGGTGGGAAAGACGACGACCGCCGCGCCGATGAACGCCGCCGGCAGGTCGGCCGCGGCGCCGACGCGCACTATCATGGATTGAACGCCGCGCTTCGCGGCAAGCGCGTCAAGCTCACGCGCGAACGCTGGCTTAGCTGCGTCGCCGGCGAGCACGAAGCGGACGTCGTCGAGGCCGTGGCCTTTGATCAGCGCCGCCGCTTCGATGAGCGTCATCTGGCCGCGGCCGGCGGCGAGGCGCGCCGGCGTCAGCACGACTCGCTCGTGCGCCGCGACGCCCCAAGCTTGGCGGATGTCGGCGACCCGGCGCCCGCTGACCCGCCCTGGCTGAAGTTTCGTTAGATCCAGTCCCGGGCGAACGACCCTGAGGCGCCGCAGCGCGTCGGGAAAAAGGACTGCAGCGCGCCGGGCGGCGGATTCCGACCCGGCGATGACGAAATCGCCCTCAGCGACTGCGGACTCGAAGCTGGTGCGCGGCGGCGAACGCGCGCCATCGCCATACAGCGAGGTGACGACTGGACGCCTGGCCTTGCGGCAGGCCTTGACCGCCGCCCAGGCCGCCCAGCGCGAGCGGGCATGCACCAGGTCGACCCGCTCCGAGGCGATGATGCGTTGAAGGCGACGCATGTTGAGGCTCATCGCAAGCGGGTTCTTGGTCGCCGCGGGAAACTCGACGAAGAGGCCGCCGATCGCCTGCAGTTCTCCCGCGAGCTCGCCGGAATCCGATGCAACCAGCGCCCGCGCGCCGGCCTCGGCCAGCGCAGCGGTGACGGCCAGCGTCGCCCGTTCGTCGCCGCCGGCGTCGACCGGAGGAACGATCTGAAGGATCGTCCGGCCGGCCAGCGGCGCATTGGCCCCGCGACCGAACGGCATCGGCGCGTCGAGGCTCATGGACGGCCGCCTCGCCTGGAAGAGAGCCAGCGGTTGACTCCTTGCGCCTGCTCGGCCAAGCCCGCTCCGCCGCGAACGCCCAGAGGCGACTTCATCCAGGCGCAGTCCGCGGGTCGCATCATGGCAGCGGGCTCAAGGTGTCGGACGGACAGCCGCAGTTCTTCATCGTGGGAAATGCCCCGAATCAACGGCGTATCGCCTTTCGCCTCCGCGCGCCAGTGCGGAGCGGAGCCCCAGGTGTCGTTTGGCTCAGCGGCTATCGCTCCGACATGGAATCGACCAAGGCGGCCGCTCTCGACGCCGAGGCCGAGCGCCGCGGACTCGGTCTTCTGCGATTCGACTACTCCGGCCATGGCCGCTCCGAGGGACGGCTCGAGGAAGGCACGGTTTCGCGCTGGCTCGAGGAAGTCCTGGCGCTGGTGCGAGCCGAAACCAAGGGGCCGCAAATCGTCGTCGGCTCGTCGATGGGCGGCTATCTCGCGCTCCTCGCCGCCCGGGCGCTCAATGAGGCGGGCGAGACGGAGCGCATCAAAGGGCTCATTCTCATTGCGCCCGCCGTCGACTTCACCGAAGCGCTCATTTGGGCCAAAGCCTCCGAGGAGGCGCGGCGCGCGATCATGGAGGCGGGCGTCTGGCGACGGCCGTCCGCCTATTCGAGCGAGGCCGATTGCTTCACCCGCGCGCTCATCGAGGATGGGCGCAAGCACCTTCTGCTCGGCGCCATGATTCGCACGCGCGCGCCGACTGTGGTGCTGCAGGGCATGCAGGATCCGGACGTGCCCTTCGCTCACGCGCTCGCGCTGATGCAGCGGCTCGGCGGCGACCCGGCGACGCTGACTCTCGTCAAGGACGGCGACCACCGGCTCTCGCGCCCGCAGGATCTTGAGCTCTTGTTCGACGCGCTGGGACGGATGGTGTGAGTCGCACCTCCCTTCTCCCCTTGCGGGAGAAAGGAGGCCGCTACTCCCATGTCGCGCCGTAGCGGTGCAGGTTCGCGCCATAGAGCTTGAGCCAGACCTCGGCGCGGTCGGTTCCGGGATGCAGTCGGCGCACGAGCTTCCAGAACGGCGGCGAATGATTCATGTGCGCGATATGCGCGACTTCGTGCGCGGCGAGATAGTCGAGCACGAACGGGGGCGCGAGAATGAGACGCCAAGAAAAATTCAAGCCCCCGGTAGACGAGCACGAGCCCCAGCGGCTGACCGTATCGCGCAGCACGATCCGACGCGGTTTGACCCCGAGCTGCTTCGAGTGCCTCGCCACCGCCGCTTCGAGATCCTTGCGCGCCTCGCGTTTGAGGAAGTCGGTGATGCGGCGCGCCACATGGGGCAGCTCGCCGGAAACACAGATGAGCGGCCCGCGGTCGCTTCCTTCGAGCCACGCGCCGCCGCGCTCGCCCGGCCGGTGGACGATGCGATGATCGACGCCGCGCAACGGCGTCACCGCGCGCGGCGCGAAAGCGACCGGCTCGGGCAGCCGGGCGAGCCTTGTTCCGACCCACGCGGCGTGACGCTCTGCGAACTCCCGCGCCGCCTTGAGCGATGAGCGCGAGGGCATCGTCAACAATGCGTCCCGCGTCGCTGTTCGAACCCGGAGCGTGAATCGACGCGAGGTGGCGACGCGCTTCAGCGCGATACGATAAATCTCGCCGTCGTGAGCGATCTCGATATGCGCCGCCTGCTCCGGCGCATGGCGTTGGAAAAGACGCAGCATCCCGCCCAAATCCCGCGGACCAAACTTTGGAAAGGCGCCGGCAGCCCCACGCGGCCGGCAAGCCCCGTTCCCCGCGGCGAATCCTAGTCCAGGCCCGCCCCGAATCGCCAGAGGTTTCTCAGCAAAATACCATTCAGCTTAATCGGATGGATAACGCCGGGGCCGGCTTCAACGGGACCGGAAGACCGGCGGCGATGAACACCGCAGCGTCGCAGGCCTGGGCGATCTCCCGGTTCGCCCGCCCCTGCCAGTCGCGAAACTCGCGCCCGAGTTTGTGCTCGGGCACAATCCCCAGCCCAACCTCGTTTGAAACCAGGATCGCCGGTCCGGCGAGCGCGCGGATCGCCCCGGCCAACCCGGCGATTGCGGCGCCGGGGTCCCGCCCGGCCAGCATCAGATTGCTCAGCCAAAGGGTCAGGCAGTCGACGACCACGACCCGGCCGGGTCGCGCCTCGGCGCCAAGCGCCCGAGCGACTTCGAGCGGCTCCTCCAGGGTCGCCCAGCCCCCCCTCCGGTCGGCGCGGTGGCGGGCGATGCGCTCGCCCATCTCGTCATCTCCCGCTTCGGCGGTCGCCAGATAGAGCCGCTCAGCCGCGGAGTCTCGGCAAGGCTCTGCGCGTAGGCGCTTTTTCCCGAGCGCGCGCCGCCAAGGATCAGCAGGCTGCGGACGGGAGGCTGGATGTGATCCTCTTGTCCCATGTTCACCCAGTGAAATCTGCAGGCTCTGCGCCTGGATCGCAAATGAGGAAGCGCTCGTTTGGCATCCACCAGACTTCATCTGGGTGAAATCGATCGATCGCCTTCCAGTCGAAGCCGCATTTGTGGTGCTCGAGCCATACGACCCGCCCCGCCCGCTCGAGCGCCATCCGGGCGAAATAGTCCTGGGTGAACGAATCCCCGAATAGCATGATGGTCGGGCCGGGCTTGTCCAACGTGCCGACGAAGTCGCTGACGGGATCCGCCGTCAACAATTCCGTCCGCGCCGCCGGCAGGGTCAAGTCCTCAATCGTCTCGGTCGAGTCTTCCCCGAGCATCCGGGCGAGGTCTCCGCCATCGCGGGCCTCCGGCTCACTGAGCGCGGACTTCGGATCAATTCGCCACTCGGGGCGACCGTCCGCCTCGACAAGGGCGTTGAACGCCGCCAAGGCGCCGCGCGCCGTCCAATGCGAGTCGTGCATGTAAAACGCGGGGCCCCCAGAGCGCGCAGACTCGACTGCCGGGCGAAGGTCGACCGCGCGAACGCCATGCGCCGCTAGCTCTTCCAGCAGCAGATCGTATTCGGTTCGCCGGCCGTGATTCTGCGCCCAGCTGGGGAGATCATCGGAATAGATGGTGGCGGCGTTCGGCGGCACGGCGACGAGAAATCGGATTCCGCGAGCCTTGAGCGCCACGTTCATGCGCGCGAGCAAGTCGACCGTGTCGGACACTCTGTGGTCGCGCACAAGGAGCCCGGCGCTTTGTTGCACCGCCTCCTGTCCCAGGTAGAAGAGCCGCCCATTGCGTCCAACCAGCACCGTACTGTTGCCGAAGCCGAGGAGCGGCTTGGTCAGATCCTTGTGTGCGCGGATCAGAACTTGGCGCAGGCCAAAGTGATCGCCGAGGAAGGCGTCGATGCGTGCTGACAGCGTCAGCCAATCGCCCCCTGCGGCGGGAATCGTCGGCTTGGGCGCGAGATACCGGCCCTCCTTGAGGATCGCCGCCGGCGGGTCGGGCCGCAACACTCCCAACACCAGCGGGGTCGCCAGAAGCAGGAAGACGACAATGGCGAAATATCGACGATGGCGGCGCAACATCCCGGATCGGGACCGCTAGAGGAGCGGGCCGCGGCGCGGGTGGCCGCGGCTGCGTCGGCGCGATGAGGACGTCACGGGTCGGCTTCTATCCGCTGTCGGCGGGATGCGAAAGCGGCGATCTCACCGCCATTCGACCCTGAGCGCCTCGAGCCCATGAAAATGGAAGGCGTCGCGATAGCGCGGCGGCTCGGCAAGGCGCAAGCCTGGCAGGCGGGCGAACAGGATCGGCAGCGCGGCGCCGAGTTCGAGCCGCGCCAACGGCGCGCCGACGCAGAAATGTATGCCGGCGCCGAAACTCACATGCGGATTGGGCGACCTCGCATTGTCGAAGACGTCAGGACGGGGAAACCGCTCCGGATCGCGGTTGGCGGCGCCGAGAAGCAGACCGATCCTGTCGCCCTTTTTGAGCCGCACGCCGGCGAACGCTACGTCCTCCAGCGCATAGCGCTGAAAGAGGTGCAGCGGCGGGTCGAGCCGCAGCAGCTCCTCGACGGTCGCCGCGGTCGCGCTCTCGCCCGCGAAGGCGCGGCGCGTGTCGACGCCCTCATCGAGAATCGTCTTCACCCCGTTGCCAATCGCCTGGACCGTCGCCTCGTGGCCGGCGTTGAGCAGAAGGACCACGGTCGCGACCAGTTCGTCCTCGCTCAACCGTCCGCCGTCGCTTTCGGCGATGAGGAGCTGGCTGACGAGATCGTCGCGGAGATCGCCGCGCCGCGCGCGGGCGAAGCCGCGCACGAAATCGGCGAACGCGGTCGCCGCCTCCGATGCGCGCTCTTCGACCTCGCGATTCGCCCCAAACTGGTACATTGCGACCATCCGGTGCGACCAGTCGACGAGCTTAAGCCCCATCTCGCGAGGAACCCCGAGCAGATCGGCGATCACGGCGACCGGAATGACAGTGGCGAACTCGGCGATGAGATCGGCCGAGCCCTCATGCGCGAATGCGTCGATCCGCTCGTGGGCCAGTTCGGCGATCCGGGGGCCGAGCTTTTCGATCCGGCGCGAGACGAAGGCGCGGTTGACGAGGTTGCGCAGCCTTGTGTGCTCTGGCGGCTCGAGTTCCAGAATCGAATGACGCTCGAGGGCGTCGAACGGTTCAAGATGGGGCTTCGGCTCGGGCCAGCCCAATTCCGCCCGGGTCATCAGGTGCAGGATCTGGCGGCCGAAGCGCCGGTCGCGCAACAGCGCCGACACGTCGGCATGGCGGGCGAAGCACCAGAAGCCGTAGTCCTCCCAGAAGAATACGGGCGAGGAGTTGTGGATCGCGGCATAGGCGCGATAGGGATCGTTGAAGACCTCAGGGTCGCGTGGGTTGAGGCGGACGCGGCGCTGTTCGGTGTCGATGGCAAGATCCATGGGCGAGCCCTTTAGCCCAGCGGATAGGCGGCCTCAACGACATAAGGCCCGCCTCCGGTCCCATCGCGGGCCGAATAGAGCACGAAGCGCTCCGCAGTGAATGCCTCCGCAACCAGCCCCCCGCGAGCTGCGAGATAGTCGGCCACCGCCGCCTGAGAGACGCCGCGTAGCCGCGCCAACGTTACATGCGGGGTATATTTGCGGGTCTCGGGCCCGAGGCCGATGCGGCGTAAGCGGCGCTCCTGCTCGACCTGCAGGTCCATCAGCGCTGGGTCCGCCTTGACCTTTGCGACGATGGCGCGCGGCTTGTCGCCGCCGAACCAGCTCAAACCGTCGAAGCGGACGGCCATTCTCGACCGGTGGACATCGCCGAGCGTCTCGGCGATGTCGCGGGCGGTGCGAGCGTCGATGTCGCCGATGAAGCGCAAGGTGATGTGATAGTCCGCCGGCTCGAGCCAGCGCGCTCCAGCGACGCCGCCGCGAGCGTGGGCCAGCTGGCTGGCTACGCGCTCGGGCAATTCGAGCGCGGTGAAGAGGCGGGGCATGTCCTGGCGGCTCTTTGCGTGCGATCGCGGAAGGCGCGGCGTTGCTGGCGCACCCTGCCCGCTAGCCTCGTTCCTTCGAAATGAACTGACGAAAGCGCTCGGATTTCGAATCGCGAAACAGTTCGTCGGGCGCTCCCTCCGCCTCGACAAGCCCCTGATGCAGGAACATCACCCGGGTCGAGACGTCGCGGGCAAACCCCATTTCATGGGTGACGACCAGCATCGTGCGGCCTTCCTCTGCGAGCGCGCGCATCACCCGCAGCACTTCGCCGACGAGTTCGGGATCGAGCGCCGAGGTCGGCTCGTCGAACAGCATCACTTTCGGCCGCATGGCGAGCGCGCGCGCGATTGCCGCGCGCTGCTGCTGGCCGCCCGAGAGATGCGCGGGATAGGCGCTCCATTTGTCGGCGATGCCTACCTTGGCAAGCAGCGCGCGCGCTTCGTCGACGCATTCCCCGCGAGGGCGCTTCTGCACGTGCACGGGAGCTTCGATCAGATTTTCCAGCACCGTCATATGCGACCAGAGATTGAAGCTCTGAAAAACCATCGCGAGCTCTGAGCGGATGCGATCGACCTGCCTCCTGTCCGCCGGCTCGGAGCGGCCGTCGCGGCGGCGGCGCATCTTGATGGTTTCGCCGGCGACCGAGACGACGCCTTCGTCCGGAGTCTCCAGCAGATTGATGCAGCGCAGGAACGTGCTCTTGCCGGAACCGGAGGAGCCGAGGATGGAGATCACGTCGCCGTCGTTCGCCGTCAGCGACACGCCCCTCAACACTTCGAGCTGGCCGAAGCTCTTGTGCATTTTGTCGACCGTGAGCGCTGGCGTCGCAGTGGGCATGCGCGCGTCCTTCAGCTTGGCCTGGGCCGGAGATGGGGCGAGAGGCGCCGCTCAAGCGCCAGGAAGCCGGCGCCGATGATGGAGTTGACGACAAAATAGATCGCGCCCGCGAGGATGAGCGGCAGATAAGTGACGAGCGTATCGTTGCGGATCTTCAGCGCAATGCTCATCACGTCCCACAAGGTGATGAGCGAGACGAGCGCCGTCGACTTCACCATCGAAATCATCTCGGTCGAATAGGCTGGAAGCGCGTGGCGGAGCGCGATCGGAAAGATGATCCGGCGGAACATAAGAAATCTGGACATGCCGCAAGCGCGCGCCGCTTCAACCTGTCCGGGAGGCACGGCGAGAATCGCGCCGCGAAAGATCTCTGCCTGGTAGCCCGCGGTGCAGAGTGCAAGCGACAAAACCGCGCAATCGAAGGCGTTGCGCAGAAACGGCCAGAAGATGCTCGCTCGCACCGCCGGAAGCGACGCAAGGCCGTAGTAAACAACGAAGAGCTGGATCAGGAGCGGCGTGCCGCGAAAGACCATGACATAGGCGCGGGCGAACAGTTCGGCCGGTTTCACGCCGCTCACCCTCATCCAGGTCACGCCCGCGGCGATCAACGCGCCCAGAACGACGGACAGAAACCAGACCGCGAGCGTAAGAGGAAGCGCTGCGAGGAGGCGGACGAAGGTCGTAGAAATGAAGTCGAAGTCCATCGCCGCCTCAACCCGCCGCCCGGCGCATGCCGCGAGTGGCGCGCGCCTCGGCGACGTCGAAGAAGCGGGTCGTCACAACCGTCATCACGAGATAGAGCGCGGCCCCGCCGAGATAAAAGGCGAAGGGCCGGTGGGTTGAGCCGGCGCCGACCTGGCTCACGCGCATAAGCTCGGTCAAGCCGGTGACCGAAATCAGCGACGAATCCTTCAGCGCCACCTGCCAGAGATTGCCGAGGCCGGGCAGCGCGAAGCGCAGCACCTGCGGCGCGATGATGCGGCGGAACATGAGCGTCCGGCTCATGCCGACGCTGACGGCCGCCTCGAGCTCGCCCCTGGCGATCGCCAGATAGGAGGCCCGGAAGACTTCGGCCTGATACGCGCCGGAAATCACGCCGACCGCAAGCGCGCCCGCAGCGAAGGACGGGACGCCGACGAATCCCTCGTAGCCGACCGCATGCGCGGTCTCGGTCAGGAGGGTCGAGGTGCCGAAATAGACGAGATAGACGACCAAGAGCTCGGGCAGCCCGCGGAAGAGCGCCGCATAGGCCTGCCCCACCACGGCGCCGAGCCGCGAGCCCGAAAGCCGGCCCCAGGCGACGAGCCCGCCGAGCGCCCCACCGATGATGAGTCCGCAGGCCGAGACGAGCAGCGTCATCGCTGCGCCCTGCAAGAGGGCGAGGCCCCAGCCGCCTGGGCCGAAGCCGAAGATCGCCAGATCGCCCAACTCGGCCCCCTAGAGGGCGCGCTCTTTTAATGCAAGAGCGCGCTTAAAGCCTATGATTGGGGCGCTATGTCGAGCTTGAACCACTGCTCGGAATATTTCTTGACCGACCCGTCCGCAATCGCTTCCGCGAGCGCCTTGTCGAATTTGGCGGTGAGGTCGGCGTCGCTTTTGCGGATCCCCATGCCCGTGCCGGCGCCAAACATGCCGCCGATGAATTTCGGCCCCACGATGGCGAGATCCTTGGCGTCGGGTTTGGCCCCAGTCGCCGCTACGACGGTATAGTCGTCGAGCGATGCATCGATACGACCCGACTTGAGGTCGAGATCGCGGTCGTCCGCAGTCTTGTATTCCTTGATATCGGCGACGCCCTTCAAATACTGGCTGGCGAAGTTCGAGTGCGTCGTCGAGACCTGAACGCCAAGCGTCTTGCCCTTGAGCGCGGCCTGCACGGATTTGATCGCCGCGTCGCCCGCAGCCGCATCCTTGTCCAGGTTGATGAGCGTGCCCGCCCCGGTCGCTTTGGCGAGGGGGCTATCCTTTGGCGCTAGAAAGGCGCCCGGCGACACCGCGTAGGGCTTCGAGAAGTCGATCTCCTTCTTGCGCTCGTCGGTGATCGACATGCCGTCCATTATGACGTCGAACTTGCCCGCTTTCAGGCCCGGGATCATGCCGTCCCAGTCCTGGGCGATGATCTTGCACTCAAAGCCTGCGCGCTTGCAGAGGTCGTTTACGAGGTCAACCTCGAAGCCGACGATCTTGCCGCTCGAGTCGGTCAGGTTCCAGGGCTCGTAGGCGCCCTCCATGCCGATGACGACGGTCTTCCAGTCCTTGGCGAACGCGGTTGGCGCGAAGGCCAACGCTGCGGCCAGAAAGGTGGCCGGGCCGCACGCCTTCATATATTTCAGTGCCATCAGCCCACTCCCATGCTTCGCGCCCTACGGCCCTGCAAGCCAGCGCGTCCTTCACAATTCATACATGCGGCGCAGCGAAATGGAAACGCGACCCGGCGCTCAAAATCGAGGCGCATCGATGCTTTAGGCGTCAGATCAGCGCGCGACTCCGTCAGCGAGGTGCGCGGGGACGCCCGTGCGAGACGAGAACCGCTTCGCCTCCTTCGAGTGCGCGAGACCAGAGGGCGGTCGCGGCGCAGAGGAGCGCGAGGACACTCCCGATCCAAGGCAGGGCGCGATATTCAAAGCCTAGCGAAAGAGCGATGGCGCCAAGCGTCGGCCCGAGCGCGTTGCCGACGTTGAAGGCGGACTGGTTCAATGTGGAGGCAAGGTTTGGCCCGTCGATCGCTTTCCTCACCACCCTCGTCTGCAACGGAACGCATGGGGCAAGGAACAGAAAGCCCCAGAGGATCATGGCGGCTCCGACGAGCGCCGCGCTGTCGATGACCGTCATCAAGCCAAGATAAAAGAGCGCATAGGCAAGCGACAGCGCGGCGATGGACTCCAGCGGCTTCCAGTCGCCGAGACGTCCGCCGATTACCATGCCCGCCGCGCCGCCCACACCGAACAGCAACAGCATGATCGGAAGCGCGCCAACGGAGATCCTAGTTTCCTCAATGAGGAGCGGCGCGACAAAAGTGAAAACGGCGAAGGTCGAAGCGCAGACGAGGAGGCTCATCGCCATGGCCAATAGAACCTGCGGACGCCGCAGGGCGACGATTTCCCGTCTGAGGCTCGAAGACTCGCTTCGCCGCGACGTGGGCATCCAGAGCTGAAGAGCCACCCCGGCGATCATGCCAACCGCCGCAAGCATCCAGAAGGCGGTGCGCCAGCCAAGCGCGTGGCCGATCGCCGTCGCGCTCGGCACGCCGACGAGGCTCGCTGCGGAGAAACCCAGCCACACAAAAGACACGGCGCGCGCGGCCCGCTCTGGCGGAACGCTAGCCGCCGCCACGATCGCCGCTATGCCGAGGAACGAGGCGTGCGAGATTGCCGCCAGCACCCTCGCGCCCATCAGGAAACCATAGTCCGGCGCAAGCGCCGCCAAGGCATGGCCCACCACGAAGATCGCGCAGAGCTGCAGGAGCGTCCGCTTGCGCGGCTGCGACGACGTGAGCGCGACAATGATCGGGCCGCCGACCGCCACGCCGACGGCATAGCCGCTGACCAGAAGGCCAGCCCGAGAAATGCTGACGTCGAGACTCGCTGCGATGTCCGGCAGCAGGCCAACGACCGCAAACTCGGTCGTCCCGATGGCGAATGTCGCAAGGAAAAGCGCAAACAGCAAAAGCGACATGGACGGTTCAGTCGGCCGGGTTTGACGGAGACCCATGGCCCAGGACGGCGTAACGGTTCGAAAGCGTCTCTCGACCCTAAGCCTTTGCGCTCCGCCCGATCCTCACGCCGCCGCCTTGATCGACGCGCCGACCTTCTCCATGATCTCGCCGATCTCTTTCTCGCTGACGATGAGCGGCGGGGTCAGTTCAATCGTGTCGCCGGACGGACGGATCATGATTCCGGCCTCAAAGAACGAGTGGTCGAGCGCGCGGTAGCCGCGCAGGCCCGGGCTGCCGGGGATCGGCGCGAGGTCGATCGCGCCGGTGAGGCCGACGCAGCGGATGTCGACAACGTTGGGCAAGCCCTTCAGGGTCATGATCGCGTCAGCCCACTTCGGCTCGAGCGCCTTGGAGCGCTCGAACAGCCGCTCGTCGCGATACACGTCGAGGGTCGCCAGGGCCGCGGCGCAGGCGAGCGGATGGCCGGAATAGGTGTAGCCGTGGAAGAGCTCGATCGCGTGCTCCGGCCCCTGCATGAAGGCGTCGTAGATATGCTTGCGCGCGATCACGCCGCCCATCGGCACCGTGCCGGAAGTCACCCCTTTGGCAAAGGTGATCATGTCAGGCTGAACGCCGTAGCGCTCGGCGGCGAACGGGGCGCCGAGGCGGCCGAAGCCGGTGATGACCTCGTCGAAGATCAGGAGAATGCCGTATTTATCGCAGATCTCGCGCAGACGCTTCAAATAGCCCTTGGGCGCGGGCAGGACGCCGGTTGAGCCCGCCATCGGCTCGACGATCACGGCGGCGATCGTTGAGGCGTCGTGCAAGGCCACAATGCCCTCGAGCGCGTCAGCCAGATGGGCGCCCCATTCGGGCTCGCCCTTCGTGAACGCCTGATGCTCACGGTTATAGGTCGCCGGCAGATGATCGACGCCGGCGAGCAGCGAGCCGAAGAACTTGCGGTTGTTGACCATGCCGCCGACCGAGATGCCGCCAAAGCCGACGCCATGATAGCCGCGCTCGCGGCCGATCAGGCGCTGGCGCTGCCCCTGTCCGCGCACGTTGTGATAGGCGAGCGCGATCTTGAGCGCCGTATCGACAGCTTCCGAACCCGAATTGCAGTAGAACACGTGATCGAGATCGCCCGGCGCGAGCTCCGCGATGCGGGAAGCGAGTTGAAACGCCAGCGGATGGGCGAACTGGAAGGTCGGGGTGAAGTCGAGCTCGGCCGCCTGGCGCTGGATCGCGGCCACGATCGGCGCGCGGTTGTGTCCGGCGTTGCAACACCATAGGCCCGCTGTGGCGTCGAGGACAGCCCGCCCCTCGGGGGTGTAATAGTGCATATCCTTGGAGCGCGAGATGAGGCGCGGCTTCTTCTTGAACGCCCGGTTGGGCGTGAACGGGAGCCAGAACGCAGCCAGATCGTTGGGCACGTCCGCCGCGCGCGGCGCGTCGGCGGGCTTGGCGGCGGTGACGGTGGTCATGCGAGCTCCTTGGAGGAAGAACGGTTGCCGCGGACGATGCCAGCGGCGTGGACCTTTGTCCAGTTGAGCAGATGCGCGTCAATTCCAGGTTCGACGCCGGCCGACTCGTCTACGAGGCGCCCCAAACCGGGACGCCGCGCGCTCCCCCTTGGTAACCGTCCCGCAACCTTAAGCGCCGATAACCGGAACGATTCGCATTGTGTCGGTTTTCTTAACACCCGCAATGCACACGTGAAACTCTGAGCAGCGGGCGCTTGGGTCGCGTATGGGTCGGTCGCGTACGGCATGGGCTCTTTCGGTCGCGCTGCCTTGGTGCATGGGCCTGGGCGTCCTTGTGTCGATCACCGCCGAAGCCGAGCAGGAGCCGCTGGCGGGCGCGAGCGTCTTTGCCCCCACGCGGATGATCGAGGCCGAAGGCCGGCTCGACCAGGCCCTTCAGACCGCCCGGCCGCTCCGCGCCGTCGACGAGGACGGCGAACCGCTGCCAATCGTCCCGGCGCGCCTTGCTGTCGGCGACCCGGAGGGTCTTGCAGCGATGTCCGACGAGATTGAGCCTAACGGGTCGCTGAAGAGACCGCCGCTGCCGTTCCCTGAGGTTGACCGCGGCGCCAAGGGCAATCCCTTCATCGGACTGCGCCCGGGCTTCCAGGCAAGGCGCCTGAACGGCGCGCTCTCACGCGCAGGGCTCGACGACCCGCGTGACGCGGAATTCGACCCTGGCCACACCATGAGCCCGGAGCGGCCGGACGACGGCGGCCCGCCGCCTGGGCCAAGGCCGGGACTGGCCTTCGATGACGGCGCGACCCCGGGCCTGGCGCTCGAATTCGCTCTCAATTCCTCCTCGCCGACCCCGAGCGACGGCGTGCTGGTCGTGGTCGAGACCGACTCCGCGAATGAGACGACGGTTCCGCAATTGTCGGACGCCGGCGGCAAGCCGAACTATGCGGCGCTGATCGATCCCAGGGACAACGCGCGCCAGATGCGCTGCCTCGCCGAAGCGATCTATTTCGAATCGCGCAGCGAGCCGGAGGACGGCCAGGCGGCGGTGGCCCAGGTGGTGTTGAACCGGGTGCGCAGCGGCATCTATCCGACGACAATCTGCGGCGTAGTCTACCAGGACCGCAACCGGCCATTCGCCTGCCAGTTCACTTTCGCCTGCGAGGGCAAGTCGCTCAGGATCGAGGAGCCGGGCCCGTGGGCGGTCGCGACCCGGATCGCGCAGGAGGTGGTGAGCGGCGCGACCTTCAACCCCAAGGTCGAGGAAGCGGTCAACTACCACGCCAACTACGTCTCGCCATTCTGGGTCGGCTACCTGCGAAAGGTCGACCGGATCGGCGCCCACATCTTCTACGCCATGCGCGACGGCGTGAACTGGGCGCCGGGCGCGCTCAACGGAAACGGCGACCGACCGCCGGCGGCGAACTGAGCGCCGAAAGCTGACGGCGGAGGGCCAGCGCCCGCAGACGAATGTGGGAGCTCGTTTCGGCCGAAACGAGGATGAACGGGAGGCCCAAGCAATGGCGAAGTGGTCGTCCCTCGGAGCTTTGGCGGTTCTGATCCTGTTCGGAGCGCTTGCAGCTCTGGCGCCGAACCGTTCGTCCGTCGACTCGATTTGCCGGATCATCGATGCGTCGGCGCGGTCCCATGCACTCCCGGTCGAGTTCCTGAGCCGGCTGATCTGGCAGGAAAGCAGCTTCCGCCCCGACGCCGTGAGCCCGGCCGGGGCGCGCGGCGTTGCACAATTCATGCCGGCGACAGCAGCCGAGCGCGGGCTCGCCAATCCGGACGACCCGGAGGCCGCGATCCCCAAGGCGGCGGAGCTTTTGGCCAGTTTCAGGCAGCGGTTTGGAAATCTTGGTCTCGCCGCCGCCGCCTACAACGCGGGCGCAACCCGCGTGGCGGGTTGGCTTCAGGGCGCGGGCGACCTTGCTCCCGAAACACAGAACTACGTCACGATCCTGACCCGTCATTCGGTCGAGGACTGGCGCGGAACGAATGCGGCGACGCTGACCGACCGGGCGATCTTCACCGAGGCCTCTTGCGCCCAGACCATAGCCGCGCTGCGCCGCGCGGAGCCGGCGGTCTTGAGCAATTCGGCGGCCGGAACGCCCGCAATCGTGCAAGTCCCGAGCGGGTCGTGGAAAGGACCAGCCATGCTGAACACATATGTTGCATACCTGGCTTCGGCGCCCATTCAGAAAATCTACGACGCGTATTTTTCCCCGCCGCTGGTCTTCGGCGTATTCGCCTGCGCCGCGCTGATATATTTTCTTGCCTATGTGCGGAAGCCGATCGACACCATTCGCGACGAGTTGCGGCGGAACAACAATCGCTTGGAGGCTATCCTTCGCGGCGGCGCAAGTTCGACTGGCCCGTTGATCCCAAGCCCGGTTCCGGCAGTTGATCGCGGCCTCCCCTTGAACGCGAAACAAGCCGAGCGCCTGTTTGACAGCCCCGAGCCGACCGTATGGCCCGGACTCGGAAGTTTGAGTGCTCCGTCGCCTCCTGAACCGCCCGGCGTGAAGGCCCCCGCCCCCGAAGCGGAAGGATCAGCGCCATCCGCCTCGGCCCCTGCGACGACAGGGGCCGGTCTCACGTCAGGCTTCGATTCCGATCCGCCCAAGCCCCCATTGTTGTCGCGCCCCGAAGTCGCCCCCGTCGTCGATCCGGCGTTTCGCCGGCCTCCGCCTCAGGCAAGAAAAGCGAAATCGCCCGCTTTGAAGGTCGCGTTCGCCAGCGCCGTCCTGGCGCTTTTCGCCGCCGGCGGCGCGCTTGCCGTTCTTGGCCCGCCGCAAGACTGGCCGTCCGCCAAAGGCCCGCTTGCCTCGGCTGTCGGCGTCCTCGATGCGCCTCTGGAGGCCATCACCCACTCCACAGAGCGCGAGGAGGAGCGCTCGGCGATTCGCGACCTCGGCGCCTCGCTCGCGCAGATCACCGCCCGCCTCGACAGGATCGAGCGCGACTATGGAGCGCGACTGGATAAGCTCAACGACACCCTCAATCAGGATTCTTCGGCCAGAAGCGCCGATATTGCGACCCGGCTGGACAAACTTGAGCAGAAAGCCGCTGCGCCGGTTGCGCCGGCCGCCGAAACCGCCGACGTCGCGGCGAGGCTCGACAAGCTCGAGAAGAAAGCGGCCCTTGCGGCTGCCCCTGCCGCCCAGATTTCCGACCTCGCGACGAGGCTCGACAGCCTGGAAAAGAGGGCGGCCAGCGCGGCGGCTCCGGCCGCGCAACTTCCCGACGGCGCGCGCCTCGACAAGGCGGAAAAAAAGGCCCCTGCCCCAGCCGCGAGCTCGGCCGCGCCCCTCCTGTCCGTCGCGCCGAAGCCATCGGCGCCTGTGGCGCGAACGCAGCCTTCCGCCTTGAGTGAGACCGCCAAACCCGGCGCCCACGGGACCGTGCTCCGAGGCTACAGCATCGTCGATGTGCAGGACGGCGTTGCGGTGATCAACAATCGCTACGGCTGGCAAAGGGTCGCGCCCGGCGCCTTGATCCCCGGGGCGGGGCGTGTCCTGCGGATCGAGAGACGGGGCGGCGACTGGTTCGTCGTGACCAGCCTCGGGACCATTGGCGGGGGTCCGGCGCCCTACTAGGCCTTGAGGACGCTCTCCGGCGGCGCGTAGGGGAGCCCGTGCGCGGCCGCGACCGGCTCGCAGGTCACCTTGCCGTCGTGGACGTTGAGGCCCGCGCGGAGGTGCGGATCTTCTCTCAAAGCCTCCCGCCAGCCCTTGTCGGCGAGCGCGAGCGCGAACGGCAGAGTCGCGTGGTTTAGGGCGAAGGTCGAAGTGCGCGCGACCGCGCCGGGCATGTTGGCGACGCAGTAGTGGACGATGCCATCGACGACATAGGTCGGGTGCGAATGGGTCGTCGCCTTCGAGGTCTCGCAGCAGCCGCCCTGGTCGATAGCGACGTCGACGATGACCGCGCCCGGGCGCATCGTCTTGAGCATCGCCCGGGTGATGAGCTTGGGCGCGGCGGCGCCCGGCAAGAGCACGGCGCCGATAACGAGATCGGCGCTTCTCACAAGATCGGCGATCGAGGCGCGTGTCGAGTAGACGGTGCGCAACGACGAGCCGAACTGGGTTGAGAGTCGTTTCAGCGCCTCGTGCGAGCGGTCGACCACGGTGACGGACGCGCCCATGCCGACCGCGATGGTCGCGGCGTGAGAACCCGAGACGCCGCCGCCGAGGACGAGCACGTTGGCCGCCGCCACGCCGGGGACGCCGCCGAGCAGCACGCCGCGCCCGCCTTGCGCCTTCTCCAGGGCATGCGCCCCGACTTGCGGCGCGAGACGCCCGGCGACTTCCGACATCGGCGTGAGCAGCGGCAGACCGCCGTGGCGATCGGTCACCGTCTCGTAGGCGACGCAGGTCGCGCCGGAAGCCATGAGGTCGCGCGTCTGCTCGAGATCGGGCGCAAGATGGAGGTAGGTGAACAGGATTTGTCCGCGCCTCAGTCGCTTGCGCTCGTCAGGGAGCGGCTCTTTGACCTTCACGACCATCTCGGCGCGAGCGAAGATGTCCTGGGCGCGTGTGACGATTTTGGCCCCGGCGCGGACATATTCCTCATCCGGAGAGCCCGAGCCCAGGCCCGCCTCCGTCTCGACAATGACCTCATGGCCGTGATGGACCAGTTCGGAGACGGCGGCCGGCGTCATGCCGACCCGGAATTCGTTGTCCTTGATCTCCCTGGGAACGCCGACGAGCATGGCTGGTCTCCGAATGGCTTCGATCGAAACCGTCATTCTATCGCAGGAAACCCCGGTCCGGGACACTCTTTGCCGAAAGCAGCCGGCGCGGGGCGGAGCGCGACTTGCGGGCCGGACCGCAGTCGTTCACGATGGGCGCGGGTCCGGCGCGCGGGAGGGCGAGATGGCGAAACGCATGGCTTCGGTCAAAGGCTGGCTGCGAGCATTGTCGATTGCGGCGGCGGCCGCTCTTTGCTGGTCAGGGCCGGCTGGCGCCGGGACGATCGACCGGATCAAGCAGGATAAGACGGTGCGGATTGCATACCGCGAGGACGCGCCGCCGTTTTCGTTTACCGACGCGACCGGCGTTCCCGCCGGCTTCATCGTCGACCTTTGCCGCTCGGTGGTGAAGAATCTGGCGGCGGCGCTCAATGTTGGCGATCTCAAGGTGGACTACGTCCTCGTCACTGCCGACAATCGCTTCGATGCGATCCAATCCGGAAAGGCGGACCTTCTGTGTGAACCGACGTCCGCCACCTTGTCGCGCCGAGAGCAGGTCGACTTTTCGATCGCAACGTTCGTCGACGGAGCGAGCCTGCTCGTGAGCGGCGACGGCCCAAGCGAGTTTGGCGCTCTGGCCGGCAAGAAGATCGGCGTGCTCGCTGGCACGACCACCGAGCAGAGCCTGCGCGACACCCTCGCCACAGCCAATATCAAGGCCGAGATCGTTCCTGCGAAAACCCACCAGGAGGGGCTGGCGATGCTCGACCAGGGGACGATCGTCGCCTATTTCGGCGATCGGGCGATCCTCGCCTATCTCGCGTCCAAGAGCAGCGCGCCGGAAAAGCTGCGACTCGCCAACAATTATTTCTCGCTCGAACCCTACGCCCTGGCGCTTGGGCGCGGCGACAGCGATTTCCGCCTTGCGGTCGACCGGGCCTTGAGCCGGATCTACCGTTCCGGCGAAATCGGCGCCATTTTCGGGCGTGCTTTCGGAAGCCAGACCCGACCCAGCGACACCCTGCAGACCCTGTACTTGATTTCGGCCCTGCCAGAATGAAGCTCATGTTGTCGGCTGTCGCGGTTGAGGCGGATCGAGAGGAGCCGAAGTGAGCGAGGCCGAGCCCGACATCGCCATCATGCCGTTCGAAGCGGCGCTGGCGGAACTTGAAGCGATCGTCGATCAACTCGAAAAAGGCTCGGTGGCGCTGGACGATTCGATCAGGCTCTACGAGCGTGGCGAAGCGCTGAAGCGGCGCTGCGACGAACTGCTCAAGAACGCTGAAATGCGGATCGAGAAGATCACCCTTTCGGCCGACGGCGCGATCAAGGGAGTCGTCCCGCTCGACGACGACTGAGCGGCGCAAGCGTTAAGTTTTGACCGCTGTCCGCGGGCGCGAAGCATCGCGGGAGCCATTCCGTTGGGTCAAATACCCGTCGGCAATTCGCGCGGCATGAGAATGATTTGCGGCAAATTATTACAAATTGCTGAATGCCGCCGGCTCTGAAACCCTCTGTTAATGAGACGTTATTGTTTTTGCTCGCATCCGTTCTCGTCTTGGATTCTAGCGATTGAAAAGACTGACGAATCATGCGGGCCGGTTACGACGGCCTGGGGCCGGTCTCGAACGCCCCCTCGCCTGCCCGCCGAATGAACCTCGCGCCGGTCCGGGTCGAGCACGCG
The DNA here is from genome assembly GCA_963776665.1 of uncultured Alphaproteobacteria bacterium. GTDB lineage: Bacteria > Pseudomonadota > Alphaproteobacteria > Rhizobiales > Beijerinckiaceae > Roseiarcus. Next base: position 53,517 of record CAVZNQ010000012.1, on the reverse strand, counting down.
AATGGGGCGGGCGGGGCCTAACGGCGTTTGACCACTTGTCGACGTTGTGCTTCAAATACAATGGGCCGCAAACGGGATCTCCGTCCCGCCGCGCCGCGGCCAATGGCCCAGACGTGCGCCGCTAAACTCGCGTCTGGGCCTTAATCGTTTTTGGGCTCACGCGCAGAGCATGATCGCGATCTCAATCACGCCTTCGCTGGCGCGGCGTGGGTGGCAGCGCGCCCGTCGAGGGCAGCATGAGCTATTTGGCTAACTGACGAGGGAGACTAACGCCGTTGTCTCACCCGAGGTCGGGCGCGGTCTACTTCGCTCCCGCGCTCATCGCCGTCCGGCGCAAGTGCCGGTCGGCACTGCGATTGCGCGCGCTGGAGTCTCTGTGACCGAAATGAGGACAGCACGCGCGTTCACATCGGCGGGGCGCTTCTCGCCTTTAGTCCGCGAGGCATTGTTACCTCCGAGCAAACGCGGGGCCGGATCGTGACCAGTCAATTGGATCGGGGGACAGACTATAGACCTTTTCGTGCACTGGGCGATCGGGTCGGTTGTTGACCCTATAGAGCAGCCCGGCATCTATCAGGCGATCCAATGCGGGCGTCATTCTACCAGCCATACGCCTAATAAGCTCTGGCCGGCTGCCCGGCCCCGCCCTCTTGATCTCTTCCAAGATGGCTTCGTCTAGCTTCATCGCGATCCCCGTGCTTTGCGCCAAGCATAACACGGGACCTGGGGCGCGGGCGATCGGCGGACACGCACTACGTCGCCGCTCGTGCAAATAAAAGGCGATGCGTGGCAGACCGCCTTCGAGTCGAGAAAAAACAAAAGACCGCCGTGAGGCGGCCTTTCGTGCAATACGGTGCAGGAGAAGCGTTAGCCGGCCGAAAGCGCCGCGCGCGCGCCCTTCGTCTTGCGAAAGCCCGCATACGCAAGCCCAGCAAAACCGAGGAGCATCATCGCCCAGGTCGAGGGTTCGGGGACGGCCGAAAACGAAGTCCCTGAAAGATCGAACTGCTTCATCTCTTTGATCCCCGACGCGAGCCCCGCGACCACTGTCACTTCATCGAAAGACGTGCCTAGTGAACCGACGATGGCGAACTGCTCATTTTTGTCGTGCGGCAGACCAGTCAAGCTCCATGCGCCTTCGACGGTCCCGTTAAGCAGGGCCTCAACCGTCAAACTCGTCGCGTCAAGGTTCGTCATCTCCACTCCGAACAGAATGTCCGTGAAAGTGACACCTGGCGTCGTAATGTCCAAGTTGCCAAACGATACGTCATTCCCATTCGCGGTTGGGTCGATCGTTGAATTGCCGTTCGCAAGATCGATTTTGGTAAGCGACGCGAAGTTCACAGTGAGCGTACCACCGGCCAGTCCGGTCCCCATATTGACATTCTTTGCGTCATTGAGTTTGACCTCCAACTCGGTCGATGTAGCGCACGATCCTTGCGTGCCCGTGGTCGGAGTCTCCGTTGTTCCTTCCACGGTTAGGCAGACAGTGCCCGCCCGCGCCGGTGAAGTGGCCAATGCTAGGCCCGCGACGGTCCCCGACATCAGGACGCCAGCGACGGCCATCCCCGCCATCACACTGAGTTTCATTGAGCCCGCCGTTAAAATCCTACATACCCGCATTGGCCACTAGAGCCGGCAACCGACCGATAGTCAACTCTAGAACGGCCTATGGACGAAAAGACTGCAGCCCGTCCAAGGACTTTCAGAAAGGGCCTGTCGATTGGCAGAAAGAAGCCAAGTCCAGAGACTGGGTCGCGCCGATAACACGAAGTATTGGACACGATATATCCGCGATGGCTGTCGAAACGTCCGTCAATCGCGTCTCCCCCGCTTTGGCCATGAGGCCCTCCGCTTGTTCCCGGCCAAGAGCCGCCTCGGCCTAGCGTGGTGGGTCGTCGTGCGGTAATCGTTCGCATCGACTCCAGCCTCGCCAACATTCTTGCCGTGCCTCGTCGAGCGCGGCAAGAGCGTCGCGCCCGTCCCCGTCGAGTGCGCGCACTGTGAGAGGCTTGGCGCGTGGGCCGCGCTCGCGATAGGCTGGCGTCGCAGCATGATTTCGATTTCAATCACGGCGAAGGCCTACGAGGCGATCAAAGCGTCGTTATCAGAGTTGGATAACCCGCCGCCGCCCCCAACTCCCGACGGTCTCATTCGAATCTGGTTAGATCCGGCGATTGTCGATAGCCTTGGCAGGCTCAAGGGGTCCCGGCGAGGGCTACAGCGACGTGATCCTGCGGCTGGCGAAGGCCGGCTCATAGTGGTTCCTGCTGACCGCTCTGAGGCTTCTTGGCGGGGTCCGGGTAACTGAAGACCACGCGGGCGCCATCCCAAACCTCAAAGCCATCGAACGACTTGCGCTCCGAAAACAGCAACTGAGCCTTTGCGATCGCGACTTCATTCGGGAGGCTGGAGGGCAGCATCTCGACACCGGCAATGCACCCGTCGCGCAGGAAATAGCACCACCGCATTAGCCGCGCTCTCTGGGCCTGCCCGTTCTCTTTGATACGGAGATAGCGGATTGCTCTCAGTCGCCAATTGCGGCGATCCGCGACTGTAGCAGGTCTCGCCCCACAAAAAAGCCCCGCGGGCCGGAAGGGAAATCTCGGTGCCGCGGGGCAAAGGCGCGCCCGCCGGGGGGCGAAAACGGCGCGCCGGGAATGAACGTGCAGCTTAATTGCGACATGATGACGGCGGGACAGGGAGGCCCGCCTGATGGCCTCGGCCGGCGTGGGGAGAAGAACTGCCCCCGGCGTCGACATGCCTGCCAGCGGCGCTCCTAAGGCATCACGCCGCAAGCTGCTCGAGGAACGCCTGGACGGCGACCGCCACGGGTCCGTAATCCTCACCCTGACACGGCGGCTCGCCGGCGTCGATTGCGTCACATGCGAAGATATAGGCGAGCTTCGGGGTGAACTGCTCATGGGTGCATGGCGCATCCGCAAGGGCGCGCATCGCCTCGTGCTTGGCTTCATGCGCTGCGTCGTATTCTGGACCGTCGGGGACGTCGGCCGCGTCCAATTTGAGGCGTATCGCCCGCTTAGTCTCGTGAGCGGCGACCAGGTCGTTGAAGTTCAGGTGGGTTGCGACGTTCATAGCCTTCCTCACCGTTGACTTGACGCCTCGAATCAAACATGAGCCGCGCTGATTTGCAAGACCTAAGCCTTTGATATTATGTAGCTAATTCCGCTACAGAGAGTCGCGATTTTCGCTACGTCCAACGCAAAAAGCTGGAGCGGGTCTAATGGAACCGCCTTCCTCGCCCCACGTATACACCTATATCCGGGAGAGCCCCGGACGCACCTAAAGGAGGAACCGATGAGCTGGACCGCCCCGGTCGTTGTCGAAATCTGCGCTGGCATGGAAGTTACGTCTTATATTTCCGCCGAAATGTAAGCGCGACCGGCGTTTCGCCCAATGGGCGGAGCGCCGGATTTCTCTCCGAACGATCTCGGCTTTTGGCTTGTTCGGCACCGTCAAGGGCGGACGTGAAGGGCGCTTCAATGAACGACCACGATTGACCAAAAGAGCGATGAGCTCCGACTTCTTTGTGACCAGACGGTAGCAGGTTTGCGGAGCCCGCCCTCCGCCACGCTCGGTGCGGTGTTCATGCGCTCCGGCACGACGTCTTCGGCCAATGCTCGACAAGACGGCCCCAAGTCGATGCAGTGACGACGGGAATCGACGTCACGCGGTCATTATGGATCGCGGAGCCCTCCCAGCGCTCTTGCACGGACCGCGGGCCTCGACGCGGCTGTCATAACTAGCGGACGTGAGCCTGGCCAGACTTGCGGCCCCTGTTGCGACCATGCGATTCACTTACCGCTCGGGGCGGTCAAACTGGCCTAAGGGAGCGGCATAGGGCAGCACCAAGCGCGAAAAAACCGGAGGAAAGTCGCCTCTCCTCCGGCCAAAACCAAGTAGTATCGGAGCGCGAGCGCTCAGAACTTGTAGTTCACAAGAGCGCGAAAGATCGACGCATTGTAGCTGAACTTCGCTGTCGCATACACGTCTGGAAAGAAGGTGGCGGCGGCGGGGTTTGCGACCGTCGTGACCGTCCTGCTGCCCAGGTTGGCGTAGAGATATTCACCGCCGATCGTCCAGTTGTTGGTGAAGGCGTATTCGACGCCTGCGCCGACCGTCCAGCCAACGCGCGTGGAACTCGGGCTTCCGCTCCAGAATGAGTTAGTGACGGAGTCGAAGACGTTGAAGTGCGAGCTCCCGCCGCCGTAGGCGACGCCGCCCGTTCCGTAGACCATCAGGCGATTGTCAGGGGTTGCGACGAAGCCGATCTTTGCCCGCGTCGTTCCCAGCCAGTCCAGGCTCGCCTTGGAGTTCACGTTCAGGGTGTCGCCGGTAAGGAACCCGGCCCCAACGAAGGGAGCGCTGCTGAAGCTCCTCGAGCTGCTCAGGCTCGTTCCGTCGAAGTCGGTTACGACGCCGAGCACGAACGCGCCGGTCTGCCAGTTGTAGCCGGCCTGGCCACCGCCGATGAATCCGGTCTTGCCGCTGCCAAGCCCGCCCGGGAAATAGTTCGAAAGCCAAAGCTCCGAAGCCGGAACGATAAGCGTCGCGTTTTTGCTGCCGCTGCTGAAGATGCCGCCTGCGTTAAGACCGATATAGAACCCGGTCCAGGTGAAGGGTGGCGGCACGAAGACCGGCGCCGGCGCCTCTTTTCTGGTCGGAAGGTCGGCGGCCTGTGCAGCGACTGCCCCTGCGGCCGTCAACGCTGCGATCGCGACCCCTTTGAACCAATTCTTGATCATTTCTCGCTGTCTCCGTGTTGATACGACACGCCATCAACCATCCGACGCGCGCCCGCCGCCAATTACCAAGACACGCATTATCGGATTCGTTTCCGGCAAGTCCATCCGACATTCTCTCCGGACTCGCATTTGCGGACTTATGTGGCAAAATCGCAACAAAGCCCTCGTAGGATCTGCTTAACTATAATCGGCGAATCGTCTAACAATCGGCGAGACCATGATGTTCCGTACGGGTAATGCTTATGAGCGGCCGAATCCAGCGGGTGCTCGTCAAGATATTTGACCGCGAGCGCGACAACGCCTTCACGACCGAGGACCTGTGCGAGCGCATCTGGCCGGACCTTTATCCAGACCAGATCAAGCAGAGTCACCGCAGCACCGTCATTCGAGCGGTGCGCCACATCGCTTCGCAGCGACCGGAAATCCAATGGCTCTATAGCCAGAGGCTCGGCGGCTCGCTCGTGTTCTTCCGGCACGACGAGGTGATGTCGTACGCGATCGCGCGATTAAAAGCCGACCGGTTTCAACGGTATCGCAGCCAACGATTGCCCTGGAGCAGCGGCGAGGAAGCCTTGCGCCGCGTACTCGACGACGAAAGTTACCGTAAGCTAATCGGTCCGGACGGCGCATGGCGGAGGCAGGTCGAAATCTTTCTCGCCCGACGAGGGCAGGCATGATCCGCATTTTCGTCGCGCTGCTATAGCGTCTCTTCTATGACGAAGCGCCCACTTTTCCCGCGGAGCCGCCCCTCGATCGGGCGTAGGCGCCAATGGACTTGGGCGAGCCTGAGCCAGGTCGACCCAAAGCGGAATTTCTCGGTCTTCCTGGTGTAGGTTTGCTTCGCGCAACGAGCAGTCGTTCCGTCGAACACGCAGGCTGAGGCGCGGGGATCTACACCTCGGGCCTGGTCGCATGGCAAATCCCGCCCGATGCAGATGCGGGCGCGAGCAGAGTGCACGTCTGGGCTTGGGCGCGCTCACCGGTATCTGTCCGTGTTAAAAGCGTGGCGCGCAACTTCCAATTCGTCGCGCTTGTCGATCCCGGCGAAGACCAACTCGCCCCGCCGTGCGTTGAGCGCCAATTCGGTCATCGCCCAAACCATTGCATCGAGGCGATCTGGCGAATCGGACGATCCGGCGGAGAATGTGCATAACTGGTCTTCAAGCTGCGGGAACGTCCCGACGAGATGCGCCCGGCCTTGCTCGAATAACGCGGCGATCGGCTCCGCGCGGGTGATCTTGCCGCGGCTCGCGTGAACGGACTTGAAGCTTACAGTGTGGTCAATCGCGCGGATTTGGTTTTCTACCAGCGCTCCGCCTTGATTCGCCTCAGCGACAATCCGATCCGCAGACCAATGCTTGGATAGCCCGACCGCCTTCCGCGCCCATTCTATTGGGGACATGACGCCGCTGGCGTCGTGCAACACGTAACCGTGGCCGTCGACGCCAAGACCAGCGACGATCAGGCCGCATTCGTCTGCTCCCTCGGAGCTCGAGACTGACGGATCGATCGCAACGACAATTCTGGTCATGGGAGGCGCAGCCGAGCGCCTGGTCTGTTCCAGAAGCGATCTCGACCACAACGCGCCGACCACGTCATCGAGGATCTCGGCGTCTAATTCCTGCCGCCCCAAGCGCGTGCCTTCATATCTCGACACGATTGTCTGCAAAAACGTCGGCGCAAGATTGGCCGCGTTGTCGCTAGTTTTTCCCCGCGTGACCACCACGTCGTCGCGCTTCAACAGCGCCCTTAAAAGCGGGATCGGCTTCGGCGTCGTCGTGATAACCTGGCGCGGCCGGCGGCCGCGGCGCATCGTGAACTGCAGGAGATCGAACGTTTCAGCGACATTGCGCCAGGCGGCGAGCTCGTCGCACCAGGCTAGCGAAAATCAGAAACCGCGGATGCGCTCCGGTTCTTCAGAACTCAGAGCTATTGCCTGACAGCCGTTCGGCCATGTGAGTGAGCGCTTCGAAGGTTCGTATAGGGGCCGATTTGAATTCGGCGCGATCTCCAGCAAGGTGCCAACCATAACGTCTCTGACGTCGGCGCTAGTAGGCCCCACAAGCGCTATATGAGACACCAGGCCGGCCTCGGCTTGCGCCCTAACACATTCCGCCCCGCAGCGACTTTTACCCCACCCGCGCCCCGCGAGCACAAGCCAGATCAACCAATCGCCAGGCGGGGGTAGTTGCTCCGGACGCGCGATGGATTTCCAATCGGTCTCTATCCGGTCGGCCAGGCGGCCGAAGGCGTCAGTCAACATGGGCCAATACCGCGATCTCTTCGCCCTCGATCGCGCCTTCAATCATCGGATAGGGTGCCTCCGCCGTTGACGCCTCGAGGCCGCGGAGCAACTGGATAACGTCGGCCCGCACGGCCGGGTGGCGCTGCGCCAGGTTGAGCAGTCCAATGGACAACTTTTCGAATTCCGGCGACGCCGCGATGCTCAAAATGTTGTTCTGGGTGATGTTGATGCCGCTCAGATTGCGAAGCTCGCCGCTCAGCTTTCCGAGCTCTCGCAGGGCCGCCAAAAGCTGCGTTGCCGTGGAGACGACGCCGTTCGTGTCGCCGCATTCGGCCGCGGAAAGGAATCTGTTGAACAGGATGCCCCGTGTGATGGACAGATATTCCAGCAGCGATTTGCTTTCCTTCGCTGCAGCGTTGGCAAGGTCATGAATCTTCGCCGGACCGGCCAATAATTCGGCCTTGCGGCGCTCGGACACATGCGACTTAAAATGGCGAAAGATGCTGTCCTTAGATATTGCGAACTCTTTGGCCAAGGCTTCGAAGGAAACGCCCGACACGCGCATCAATTCGATGCGAGCGCGATCGGGGTGAACGCAACATTTGCACGTTGAGCTGCGGATTGTTCTGTCACTTCGCCGATCGGTCACGAAAACCTCTCAATTAAATTTGGCGGGCCGGCCCCGATGTGCTTGCGCGAGATCGAGGCCGGCTGCTTCTTGGTGTGGCGGGCGGTCGAGAGAAACGGGGAGATCAATCGCCGTGTACCCAACCCGTCGCGTGCGCCGCCCCGAGGACAACAGGGGAAACCCCGTGCGTGCGCTGCTGGTCATCTGGTCGCCAGCTCCCGACCGCCGGAGGAGAAGAACTCGAGAAAAAACTCCCCCGGCAATTCGTGTTTCGTTAGATCGGCGCAAACACCGAAACCTCGGCCATAACAAGGCACAGCCTTCGCAAGAACGACTGCAGCGGCCGAGCCTCTTCCGGCGGCGTCACCGCGACCATCGCCTCGACGGCGTGACGGACCTCGACGAGCGCCAGACGCAGTTGCGACATAAGGCTGTCGATGTTCGCGCCGCGCTCAAAGGCCAACGCCCGAGCCGCCGGTGACGGTGCGCCGATCGCAATCGGCGCTGGCGTGACAGCCTCAGCCTGGCGGGTGGCGACGATCTTGGTCATTCCATCAATCCAAAACGAGAAAGCTCTGCCTTGATCGCGATGCGGTCGAGCACGGAAAGACGCGACGCTGCGGCTAATTTTGCGTCCACCTGAGCTACAGTCAGCCGGCCGATCGGAAGGTCCGCCATCGCCATTAGGCGGCTGGTCTGGCGCGAGATCTTCCCGGTGGCCGCAGCGATGTTGAATTCTTTGTCGGCGACGGCGCGGAGTGTCATGGTCATGGGATTTCCTTTGGTTGGGGATGATGGTTACGAATTCGCCGCCTTCGCGGTCTCGAGCTGGCGGCTGGTTTCACGCTGCCGGTTCGCGCCGGGCAAGGCGTCCAGGTCCAGAAGCCGACGCTCAGGCGCGGTCCGAGAACTCGTACGGGACAGTGACATCTTCCCGCGGATCGACCGGCGGGAACGTCGGAGCAGGCGCGCGAGCGTCGTCAAGAAGCCGGTCCGCGAATTGGCGAATGATGGCCTCAGCCCGTGCGATTTCACGCGGCTCCGCGACGATGGCAGTCTCCGAATCGTTGCTGAAGTCGGGCGCGATGATCGCAAGCCTGGACGCCCCCGGCAGATAGTCATGTGTCGGCGGCTTCAGGAACCGCGACACCGCAGAGAGCCGAACCATGCTCACGCGGAGGTTCTCACAAGCGGTCGCGTAGTCCTCGAATTCCCCGGCCATCGCCTCGAGGGTCGTGTCCTTAACGAGGAACCGCGCGAGCTCATCAAGCTCGGTTATCTTCGCTTCGATGTTCACGAGTTCGCGGTCGATCGCCTCGATCGCCAGCACGACGACTTTGGCTTGATGCAATGATGCGGCGATCTTTTCGTCGATGCCGCGTGCCCGAAGTCCGAAACTTGCGAGCGTCGTCTCGGCGCCGTTCCGGAGCCGGTCAACAAGCGACTGAGCATCACGGACAAGGAGGGCGTCACGCTCTTGCTCGGCCTGGCCGACCGCGCCGAGCTTCGCCTCGAGGTCCGCGCGCATCTTCTGCAACTTGCCGCGTTCGTTGACGAGGCCGCCGCGCTCGCGAAGGTTCCGGTCCAACGCCCGTCTCGCGAAGGGTAAGCTGTCCGCGGCGGGCGGAAACGCGAATAACGAGCCCATTTGTTCTTTCACCCTCAGCCGCCAGAAAGCTTATCGCTATGTACAGGGTACCACCATGCGACCAGCCGTCTCACTATAATCTAGCTCATACAGGCCATGATAGCAATATGATATGTTTATTCCCTTTGATGTATCTTGCGTTACAGTTCTTCCCATCGCATGGATTCTCCACCGTCGAGACATGGCTGACAGACGGCATTGCGGCTTATCGCGGTCATCGCGCAATGAACTAGGCGAAACGTTTTTTGTTCTGGCGGCGGACTTGGCCTTGGAGAGTGATTCAACACCCTGGGGTTTTTTCTGTAGAGTGCGGAGTTGGCCACCGCCCGCCCTAAACCTTGCTTAAAGGGTCCATCGGACCCCCCCACCACTCGAGGTGGACGCCGATCGCCCCCTCGAGCCGCGCCGTCGACCGCATCGAACGGCCTCGAGTGTGGGACCAGATGTGGGACTAGCTGAGGCCAGGAATCGCAATCCCCAGGAAATACAGGGCTCACAATGGAATGTATGGTGCCTATCACCGGCAACGAACTGGCCTCAGTTAGGGGTAGTGGACCTTAAGGCCGAGCGGCTTTCGAATGGTGACGACGTCGGCCAGGCCACAAGACGGCCAGCAGACGGTCGCTGGACGCGGTCGAGCGTCTCGAGCCTCCCATGACACCGCCGAGCCGCCGAAGGCCGCCAGCGGGCCTCCCCAGTGAGGTGAGCGGTCGTCGACCAACATCGGCGGTAGACGTTCTTCGGAAACGTCAGCTGCCGCACGCCATCTGGGCCCCGAAGCGGGAAATAATACGGGAAACGGGAACGCCGTCGCCGTGCAACCGTAGCAATATCTAGCGATTGACGGGATAGTATGGCGGACAGTGCATCCGCCCAGAGGGCAGAAATCGCCCCCCTTTCGCATTGGAGGCGGCAGAGGCATCGTTTTCGTCGCGGGCCGCGCGTCGTCGCGCCCGGCGCGGCTGCATCGCGCAACGTGCCCGGAACGCCACGGAATCATTGAGCCGCGTCCCACCGAGCCCGAGGCCTCGCGCGCGGGCGGACCGAGTCGGCCGACACCGGGGCTCGAGCGCGTGCCGGTGCACGCAGGCGTCGCGGGCGGTAACGGGAAGGGCCCTGAAGGCGGTCTTCAATCGTCCCAAGGTGAAACGATTGAACGGGCCCTCGCCCTCGTAAAGACGGCCGCTGGACCGACAGGGAGAGCCCAGGAACCGCCTCAAGCCGTCCGACCGGCGATCGTCCGACGCCAGGCCAGCGGCCTTCTGTGCGGCCTAGCAGGTCCCGCCTCCGGGTCCGCGATGTTTCCCATGTGCTTCCCAACACGGACGTCAACGCCCGCAGACAGGCAGAAATCCTAATAAATGCTAAGGTAAGAGCGTTGCATACCCTCAGATTGCCAATCAGCGACTACCGCTTCCCAAGCCAATGTTCAACACCGCGGTTGACTATCGGAGAGCGGCAAAATTGCCGGTCTAGGGCGCGCGCGTAACCCCGGAGCCCGGCGGCGGGCGCACGCGGCCATGCGCGTGGCGAGCGCGTGCGAAAGCCCACTATTGGAGCGAAAGCCCACTAGGCATTGTTCTCGCTTTTAGGTCCGCGAGGAATGGATCTCTTTCCAAATAAGCGAAAAATCCTGTTTGGCAGAGGTGCCCACGTTAGCAACAAGGAACGCTTGACCCGTCCACTGTTGGAGGAACTCCTTGTGGGGGGCCTCACTTAAGGTCGCATTAGGCGTTACGCGCTCGCAAATAACCTGCTCGCCGTCCCAACGATACTGTTCGTAGGGAAGACCGGGCGCATGTCGTGTTCTGTAAAAAATTTGCGGGGCAACTGCCATGGCCGTTCCTTGCTTTCCGCCAAGCATACCACGGGATTGCCGGGCCGTAGGAGCCCACGGGCTGGCCCTCGTCAGTCTGGGCGCAATCTCTAGGCCCCCTGCTCGGCGGGTGGCGCTGGCGGGCTTCCCTGCGTCTCTGCGTCAGCCTCGAGCTTAGCCTGCCTGATCTGGACGAACTCGGCGCGCCAGTCGCGCCTGCTCATGCGCGCCTGTTCGGAACGGGTCAGCCGGTGTGCTTCGCAAGATATGTATTTGAACGCATCGGATGTTTCCGGCGTCACGTTCCTGCGCATATTGATTTCGAAATCGCGGCCGCAAAAAACGCAAGCCGTAGCCCAGGTATCCAAGCGCGGCGAGGTAGCGGGGCCGCTTCCGCGGGCGGTTCGAACCCAGTCGCGCGGGCCATAGCGTGATTGGACGGTGAACTTGTCGGCGTCGACATCATCGTTCAAGCCATGAGTTGCGATGCGCTGCCCGGCGCTCCCAAGACAGCATCAAGGCCAGCCACCGGCACAAGGTGGAGATCGGTTAAGGTGGCGACGTCGACGCCGTAGCTCGCCGCGATGGCCTCGAGGCGCCGGTGCAGCTCGTCGAGATCATCTTCGGCGCTGAGATAGAATTGCACCGGGCCTGACCGCGGCGACATTCCGAGCCATTGCTTATCGATAACGGTTGCGACGCCCAACTGAAGGGCAACCATCGATTTCCCGACACCGCCGTCGCCGCCGAGCTGCGTCACCTGGTGGCCAGGGATCACGTCGGGAACGTGCCAGGGCCGCGGCTGAGCTTCCTTGCCGGCGAGCGAGGCCGCGGTGACGACTGGCAGCTCGAGGATAGCCTTCGGGACCGGCGGCCGCGGCGGATACAGTTGCACGTAGACACGCCTTTCACGCATCCCTCCCAGATCCCGCTCGCACTCGCTTTCAAATTCATCGAAGACTGATGCGATGCGCGCGGCGGTTTGCCGTTCGGCTGCTCTGCGGGTTGCTCGCTCATGACTTCCTCTCCCCCGCCGCATCTGCGGGCCCGTTCCACTTCTCGCGCCAAGCATCGGCGGAGCGCGCGTCCTCGAACGCGATCCAGCCGGCGGGACGCTTGCTATTCTTGGGCGGTTTTGCTAAGGGAAGCGTGTTATCTACTGCTACGTTTTTTACGCATTCCCCGGGCCGGTTCGCAGTGGCATGCGGCCGGCCCGTTCGTTTTCTACGGCGCATCGGCGGCCTCCGCGCTCTTGGGTTTAGTCACGGCCAAACCCCGCGGCGGCGGCAGACCTAAGCGGTTCGGCTGCATCCTCAAGCTGGATCTCGCAGACGGCCTCCAGCATGTCGCCGAGTGATGAGCTGGCCAGATTCTCAGGGAGGCTCTCTTTCCAGCCCTCGTATTCCTCCTGAACTGCTCGAACTTCCGACAGCGCGCTTTCGACTTCATCGATCAGCGGTTCGATCTCGCCAAGTTTGGCTCGCGCTTCGGCGATGGCGGCTTCCCATCGCTGCGGTCGCGACTTTGGCCGCTGCTTCTTCTTTGCCGGCTCCCACTTCTCCCTCAGGATTTGCACGGCCTCGGCGAGCGTCCCAAGGCAGCCCTGCCGCTCTGATTTTGGTATGCTGCCGTGTAGCGAAGCCGCCAGCTGTGCGGCCGTATAAAGACCCAACGTGCCAGGCTGACGCCAGTCAGGCGCGGCGACGGGGTCGGCCTTGGGCACCGCCGCGACCGAATGCTCGGGCGTAGGCTTCAGCTTCGGCTTCGCGGCCTCGACCATGGCGGCCGGCCCCTTGGCGACGATCTCCTTCTGCTCCTCGACCGGCAGGCTCGCGACGACCGCGGCGGCTGACATGCTGACCTCGCGCGCCTCGAGGGCGGCGACAAGCTCGGGCGCGCCCTTAGTGAGGACTTTGACGGCGCGCCCGACCGCGGCCTCGCTCACATTGAACCGTGCGGCGACTTTGGCCTGAGAGGTTCCCTCATTTGAGGTATGCTGATTGTCGCCGCGCTTGAGCGTCGCGATCTTCGCCGCAACCTCGGTGCGCTGGTCATCGGTCAGGTGACGGCGGTGCAAGTTCGTGCTGATCACGAAGGCGAGCGGATCGAGGCCGTCGAAGTCTTTGAATGTCGGTTCGACGCCGGCCATGACGCAAGCCTGGTATCTGTTTCTGCCGTCAAGGATCATGCCTTCGTGCATGACGATCGGCTCGCGCAAGCCGTGCGCGGCGATGTCGTCGGCGAGCTCGCCAAGGTCTTTGGGATCGAACAGCGGGAAGATGTTGGCGCGCGGATGGAAGGGGAGCTCGGTCATGACGCCACCTTGGCCGGGCGATGCCGAGCCTCGGTGCGCGGACCGCCAAGCCGGGCTTCGGCCCATGGATCGAGGGTGCGCGGGCGATAAATCGCCTTGCCCATGAAAACTTCGAAAGGCGGACCATCACCGGACATCGCAGCCTTTGCTAGAAGAGATTGCGAGCCTCTCAAGTATTTCTTCCGAAGATACGCGCCGGCCGCCGCCCGACCTAGCGGAGTATCAGGGTCGATTAGATCAGTTGTCTTTAACATGGCTTTTTAACCTTCTAGTGTGAAGTTGTTTGCGCGTAGCTGAGCGAACGCGCCGGTGAGAGAAACGATCATAGTCTTTGTATTGCTCTCACCAATCTCCTTTTGGAAGTAATCAATCCAAAACTTTGGATCTGAGGCGAACCACGAAATTGTTGTTATTCCACGCTGGTCGTAAATAATAAATGTCGACGTCCCATTAATTGCCTGCACTATTATTTGACGATCAGTGTAGTTCATCAACGAGTCTACGCACGGCACGCGCTACATTAATGAGCCGGCCAATAGGGTAAGTATCAACAGAGAATGCTTTCAGAATGGCGGCGATAACCACTTCGCTTTCTGGGAAAATCCGACCACGTCCGGTCCCCCGGCGGTCCGTTTCGGGGGTCGGGAGCAGTGCGCCATTGGACGCCAAGTGGAGCAGGACCCTCTGAGACAGGCCGGTCAACTTCATGAGGTCTTTTGACAGCATACATTTTCCACTCCGCCGAATTCGCGAGGCCGCGCCGCGTCTTCGGTATAGCTGCCAGGAGGTCAACAAAAAAGAAGTGGATAAAATAGCTAGGAAACGTAGTGTTTTTAATGCCTTACGTATGGCCCGCTTTCCGCCGCAATGTGTAGCGATTTTAGAAACAAAACTTACGGGTGTCAGAAATATATGCGGCCGTGCGCGCTAGCATTCTGTAAGTCAGTAGGCAAAAAAGACTCTTGTGCTCGTGGTTGCGGCTGCGAAAGCGCGCCCTATCCCGACCGTTCAACTCCGCGATTTTCCCCTAAGACAGTCATTTTCCATTCCGCGGCCGCCAGCAGCGCAAAAAAGGGGAAAAGGCTGGGTCTGTGCTTCTTTGTGCTTTTCGGCGTTCGGTGAATCGCTGAAGCTATTCGCATAGCGTGACCAAGTCGCAACGATTGAAGGCCGGCAACATGGCGGACCCCACCCGAATCTCAGCTCCCGGATTGAAGTGGCGCAACCGAGCGGGCAGTCCGCCGGTCCCATACTGGGTTGCCAAGCCATCCGCCGTCGCCTCCGGCTATCCGTTGAAGACGGTCAACCTGTCGTCGATTCCGCCCGATCAGATTGCCGCACGGTGCTGCGCCTTGGAAGCAGAGATGCTGGATTTCCTGTCTGGCCCCCGCGAGCAGCGTTTCGACGGGACGCTCGGCTCGCTCCTCAAGCTCTACCAGACCCATGAGGACAGTCCCTATAAGGCGCTCAGGCCTAGCTCATCAACGGTGTACACCCACTATCTGCGCCGGCTGATCTACGCCTATGGCGACATCCGCCTCGAGCGCATTTCTGGCCTCGATGTCAAAGGGTGGCGCAAGACCTGGCTGGGGGCCGACAATCGGATCGGCGCGGCCAGTATGGCATTCAAAATTTTGAAGGCGGCGATCTCCTTCGGAACTGTGAGCGGAATTCCCGGCTGCGACCGACTCCGCGCCTCCCTTTCTGCGCTCAGACTCCCCGGGCCCCGTCCGCGTACCTTCGCGCCGACTGCTGCCGATGTTGAGAAGGCGATCGCGGCTGCGCACGCGATCGGCAAGCACGGCGCTGCCTTCGCTTACGCCCTCCAATTCGAAACGACCGCCCGACAGTGGGACATCATAGGACAGTGGGTCCCGATGTCGGATCCGCGGCCATCGGCCATCACCTTCCGAGACCAAAAGAAGTGGATCGGGCCCACCTGGGCCGCGATCGATAGCCAGATGGTCCTGACGATCACGCCGACCAAGACCGAGCGCTCGACCGGCGCCAAGGTACACGTCACCCTATCCAACTGCCCCATGGTTATGGCCGAGATCGCCCGTATCCCCCAGGAGGCCCGTAGCGGGCCGCTGGTGGCCAACGAAGCGACTGGGCGGCCATAAACCCGACCCAGCGCTGGGAGATGACCTGGCGGGCCGTCCGTGCGGCCGCAGGGTTGTCTCCAGAACTATGGAACCGCGACCTCCGCGCCGGCGGTATCACTGAAGGACAGATGGCCGGTGCCGCCCTTGAGGATCGCGCCAAAATGGCGGGGCATTCGGCGAAGATCAATCAGACCGTCTACAGCCGCGACCGGCTGGCGGCGTCGAACCGGGTCGTCGAGGCTAGGGAGAGATTCAGGAGAGGGTGAACGTCTCCAAAACATCGGCGGGGAACGCCGGGGAACGCGAGGAACGACGCCCAATAAAATCAATCTGTTAAAGGCCGAAAAACCTAACCCTCTGTTAACCATTTTCCGCTCAACTCGTGAACATTCATTAATCCCTGCCCCATTCGCGACGGAGGGGGGGCGGAACTTCGAAAGCTGAGGGCGGAAGTCATGCGGACGATAGCGTTTGTGACTCAAAAAGGCGGCTCGGGGAAAAGCACCATTGCGTCGTCGCTCGCTGTCGCGGCGCACGAAATGAAAGAGAAAGTCTGCGTCATCGACATGGATCCGCAAGGTTCGCTCGCGAACTGGGGCAAGACCCGCGGAACCGGCGACATCGAGGTAATCGCCTCCGGGGCGGCGCGCTTGCCGGCGCTCCTCGCCTCGCTCGAGCGCAAGGGCTTTACCCTTGCGATCCTCGACACTCCCGGCGCGGAAGGCGCGGCGTCTTCAGCCGCGATGCAGGTCGCCGACCTCAACATCATCCCTTCCCGCCCGAGCATGTTCGACCTTTGGGCCAGCGCCCGGACGCGCACGGCCCTGAAGGAGATCGGCGGCGACTTCGTGTTCCTGCTGAACCAGTGCCCGCCCGCGCAGCAGACGGCGCGGGTCCAGGACGGGGTCGAGACCCTCGAGGAAATGGGAGGGCTGATCTCGCCCTTGATCCTGACGCGGGTCGACTACCAGGAATCCGCGCGCCACGGCTGGGGAGTGACCGAACTCAATCCTTACGGCGCAGCGGCGGAGGAAATGCGCGGCCTTTGGCAGTCCGTCAAGCGCCGTCTGGCGCGCGTCAAGGTCAGGCAGCCCGCCCGCAAGGCGGCTTGAGGTTCGAAGCGGGCCGAGACCGGCTCGCTGAACGGAAAAGCGCGAGCGGGCATCCTCCCTCCCCTCGCGCCGATCGGCAGGACGCTTCCCATGGCGCCCTGCCATTTTTTTTGGCGTTAGCCCCCGAGCTGGGTGCGGATCGTCTGCGCGCCGCGTTTGATGGTCAGGTCCCACAGCCGCGCGCGTTCGCCGCAGGCCTTCTCCAAATCGCGGGTCGTTCCGATCCTCTGGCCGTTGACGGCGACGACGACGTCGCCCTTTTGTACGCCGACTTCAGCCGCGGTCGAACCGTCGCCGACCGAAGCGACGACGACGCCCTCGGCGACGCCTTCGAGCGAGAGCTCCTCGGCGACGGCGGGCGACATGTTCATGACCTCGGCCCCCTGGAAGGGCGAGCGGCTCTTGATGGTCAGGACGTCGCGCGGCGGAATCTCCGGCGCAGCGGCAAGTTTGAGCGGCAGGCTCAACGTGCGGCCGCCGCGCAGGACCGAGAGCGCAGTCGACCCACCGAGGGGCTTGACGCCGAGCCGGAAGCCGACGCTCTCGGCGTCCTCGACGCTTTGTCCGTCAACCGCGGTGATGACGTCGCCCCGCTTGAGACCCGCGTCGAACGATGGACCACTGTCGGCGACCGTCACCACCAGCGCCCCCGTCGGGCGATCGATGCCGAGATTGTCGGCGATGTCCTTGGTCAGGCTTTGCAGCGTGGCGCCGAGCCAGGGCCGCTTGACGGTCGCCCCGCCCTGGCGCGCCGCAACAATGACGCTCTTGACCATGTTGACGGGAATGGCGAAGCCGATCCCCATGCTGCCGCCCGAGCGCGAGTAGATCGCGGAATTGATGCCGACCAGCTTGCCGTCTAGATCGACCAGCGCCCCGCCGGAATTGCCGGGGTTGATGGCGGCGTCGGTCTGGATGAAGAAGCCCAGATCGCTGATCCCAGTCTGCGTGCGCGCCAGCGCCGAAACGATGCCCTGGGTGACCGTCTGGCCGACGCCGAACGGATCTCCGATGGCGATGACGAAGTCGCCGACCTCCAGCGCATCCGAATCGCCAATTTCGAGCACCGGAAAATTCCCGCCCCCCTTGAGCTTCAGCACCGCGAGATCCGAGCGCGGATCGCGAAGCACGATCTGCGCCTCGAACTCGCGCTTGTCGGAAAGCGCGACCTTCACCTCGGTCATGCCCTCGATCACGTGATGGTTGGTGACGACAAGTCCCGACGGATCGACAATGACTCCGGAGCCGAGCGCCTTCTGCACCCGCTGGTCCTCGCTTCCCCCCCGCCGAAGAAACGGCGGAAGATCGGATCGTCGAACAGCGGATTATGCGGCATGGTCTCGACGCGGGAGGCGTAGACGTTGACGACCGCGGGCGCGACTTTCTTCACCACCGGCGCGAACGAGAGCCGCACCTGCGCCGGGCTTTGCGGCGCGGCGCGCTGGACCGTGTCGGCGAAGGCGGGAGCGCCGAGCAGGGCGACGAAGACGGCGAACGCAAGGCGAATCAAACGGAACCTCCGGCCTTTGTCATGCGGCCGCTGATATAGGGGCTGGAGATCGGGGCGCACACCGTCATTCCCACATGTAATACTTGTTAGATACCCACAATCCCGGGGCCGCGCCGAGGCCATGGCGCAAGTTTTCCAAATCGGCCCCAAATCCAGCAAAATCCACCAAAATCCAGCCAAGCCAGCTTAGAGAAAATCAAAGGAAAAGGCTTTGATTGCCTTGGATTCTCATGGCCGAATCGAACCTTTTCAAGGCCTTGCGCTGACCCCCTCGGCGTTTTTTTCTTTATTCTCCCTGTCGCCCTTCTCGCCCGCGGTCCCCGCTCGTCGTTTCGCCGGCGATCAAGAAACGCCTTCGACGCCGCCGATCCAGGCAGGATACTCCGTTTTCTGCCGATCAGAAAGGAAATGTCGAAAAAAATATCGACGGCCTCAGCGGACGGACGGGCCTTGATCGGGCGCCGCTCACATCCCCAGAGCGGCCAAGGCTTACATGCCGGTGGCGACGAGCGCGAAGCCGAACAATGGGAGCGCGACGAGACAGGTTCCGAGGCTGATGCGGATGTAGAGCGTCTTCCACCACAGGATCTGCGAGAGCAGCGCGACCCGATGCCTTATTTCCACGAGCTCGGCGGCGTCATCATTGAGATAGGTGAAATGGTGAGGCGCCGCCGTGCGCGAGAGGTGGAAAGCGCTTTTGTCGGTTTTCCGGTATCTCGGGAAGATCGCCAAGATCAGAAAGAAATAGGCGATCAGGAACGGCGCGAGGACCACGGATAGAGGGATGTGCGACAGGCCTTTCTCGTGCGCGTCGAGGATCGGCACCATCAGCAGCGGCAGAAACAGAAGCGCGATATTCGCCTTGAAGTCGCTTGCGCGGATCGAGTCGGTATAGACGGCCGCAAGGTCGCGAAAGTATTTCGTCTCGCGCTGGATGCGCTCGGGGGTAATCCCCTGCGCGGCGGCTGCCGCGGGGACCTCGCGCAGCCCTGCGTTGGTCAGCGCGTCGCTGTTTGACAAAGTCGCCCCTCCGCGCGTGAGCGCTTTCAGCTCCAAGCCTCTAAGACCGCCAGCGGACTGTCAAGACGGGGAGGGGCGTCCAGGTCGCCTGACAGGCGCGCTCACGCCGGCGCTTCGCCTCGGTCGTCGGATGAGGGCGCGCCGGGCGGATCAGGCCCCCGCCGCGGGCGGCGGCGCGTCGCGCCCGACCATGGCGAGTTGCGTCGGCGCATAGCGCTCCCCGGCGACCTCGATGCGCGAAGCCGCCTCCTCGATCGCGGCGAGATCGTCCCGCGTCAGGCGAATGTCGGCCGCGCCGATGTTCTCCTCGAGCCGGGCGAGCTTCGTCGTGCCGGGGATCGGCGCGATGTAAGGTCGCTGTGCGATGAGCCAGGCGAGAGCGATCTGCGCCGGGGTCGCGCCCTTCTCGGCCCCGACCCGCTTCAGGAGTTCGATGAGCGCCTGGTTCTTCTCCATGGCTTCGGGCGCGAATCGCGGGACGGTCTTGCGGAAGTCGCCTTCGCCGAGTTTCGTATCCTTGTTCATCGCGCCGGTGAGAAAGCCTTTGCCGAGGGGGCTGTAGGGCACGAAGCCGATGCCAAGCTCGTCGCAGGCCTTGAGAATGCCGTTGGTCTCGGGCCCGCGCGTCCACAGCGAATATTCGTTCTGCAGCGCGGCCACGGGCTGCACCGCATGGGCGCGGCGCAGCGTCATGACGCCCGGCTCCGACATGCCGAAATGCCGCGCCTTGCCCTCCGCGATCAATTCCTTGACCGTTCCCGCGACGTCCTCGATCGGCACGTTGGGATCGACGCGGTGCTGGTAGAGAAGGTCAATGGTCTCGATCCCGAGGCGCCTGAGCGAGCCTTCGACCGCCTGCCGGATCCCTGCCGGCCGGCTGGAGACGCCGCGATTCTGCCCCGTCGCGGGATCGATGTCGAAGCCGAACTTGGTGGCGATGACGACACGGTCGCGGAACGGACGCAGCGCCTCGCCGACGACCTCCTCGTTCTCGAACGGCCCATAGACCTCGGCGGTGTCGAAGAAGGTTACGCCCTTGTCGACGGCGGCGCGGATGAGCTTGACGCCTTCCTCTTTCGTTAGCTTCGTCGCGTAGCTGAAGCTGATGCCCATGCAGCCGAGGCCGATGGCCGAGACCTTGAGGCCGCTCTTGCCGAGTTCACGCGTTTGCATGTGCTGATCCTTTCGTTGAGTCCTGCTCGGTTTCGAAGAGGGTGTGGCGAGCGATTCCGAGCGCCGTGCTGGCGGTCGGCCAGCCCGAGTAGAAGGCGAGGTGTGTAATCGTTTCGATGATCTCGTCGCGTGTGACGCCGTTCTCGATCGCCTTGCCGAGATGGAAGGGAAGCTCGTTCGTTCGATAGAGCGCGATCAGGCAGGCGACCGTGACGAGGCTGCGGTCGCGAGGGCTTAAGCCCTTGCGGCGCCAAACCTCGCCGAAAAGAACGGTGTCGGTGATCTCCGCCAGTCGCGGCGCGATGTCGCCCCATGGCGCGCGCATGCGCTGTCTCTCGTTCGCCACCGCCTCGCTCCTCTTTGAAAGCGAGCCTGATCTAGCCCCGCGCGGCCTTTGAGACTAGTATGGATAATTGGCATGAACTGTTGAATCTGATTCATAAATGTCCCGCCTGAACCTCAACACCCTGGTCGCCTTCCGGGCCGTCGCGCGGGAGCGCAGCTTCACCCGCGCCGCCGCGCAGCTCGGCGTGTCGCCGTCGGCGCTCAGCCATACGATCCGCGGGCTCGAGGGGCGGCTCGGCATCCGGCTCCTGACCCGCACGACGCGCAGCGTCGTTCCCACGGAGGCCGGCGAACGGCTGCTCAAGGCCGTCGGGCCGCATTTCGACGGCATCGACGCGGAGCTCGACGCGCTCAGCGATTTGCGCGACAGTCCGGCAGGCTCGATCCGCATCAGCACGGGCATTCATGCCGCCGAGTCGATCCTGAGGCCGGCGCTCGCGAGATATTTGCCTCTCTATCCGAAGATCGAGGTCGAGCTCAGCGTCAACCCGGGCTTCATCGACATCGTCGCGGAACGGTTCGACGCCGGCGTCAGGCTCGGCGAGACCATCGCCCAGGACATGGTGGCGGTCAGGATCGGGCCGGACATGCGCATGGCGGCGGTGGCTTCGCCCGCCTATTTCGCAAGCCGCAAGCCGCCGCGAACGCCGCACGAGCTTGCCCAGCACAATTGCATCAACCTGCGCTTCCCAACCCTCGGCGGGCTCTACGCCTGGGAGTTCGAGAAGGGCGGCCGCGCGCTGAACGTTCGGGTCGAAGGCCAGCTGATCGTCAACGAGATCGCGCTTGCGCTCGAGGCCGCGCGCGACGGCCTCGGCGTCGCCTACCTTCCCGACGACTATGTGCAGGCGGACGTGGAGGCGGGCGCGCTGATACGGGCGCTGGAAAGCTGGTGCCCGCCGTTTCCCGGCTACCACCTTTATTTTCCAAGCCGCAGGCAGCAGACGCCCGCCTTCGCGCTTCTCGTCGAGGCGCTGCGCTACCGGGCATAGCGGCCGCCCCTGCGACCAGGGGAAGGGCGTCGCGGTGAGGCCGGCGCGCGTCACTGAGAGCCCGCAGGCTTTCTTGACAAGCCGCGAGCGCGGGAACACACTCACGATATTGTGATGAGTTGCGTGCGCGGCGCGCGCCGTCAAAGTTCTTCGAGATTCGCCGCGACTGCATTCCGTCGCTTGATGTTTTCAACCATTTGATACCAATCCAAGAGGATTTACATGGGCAGGAGACCTCGCTTCGCGGCGACGCCGGTTGGCGAAGGGGCGCCGGTTCACGACAAGACGATCTACAGGATCCGCGTCCAGATGAGCCCACATGAAACGGTGGGCAATCTGGGCCAATTCCGTCTCGATTATTGCTGCATGCCGCAGGAGCGCGACGACCGGGGCGGCCCGCCGCGACTGCACGCCTATGCGCGCGGCGCGGCGGTGACTGCGATGCGCAAGGCGGGCCGCAAGGTCGAAGTGCTGGCGGACGCGATTGCCGAAGGCCGGCGAATGCAAAAATTGATTTCCAAGACCGACCGTTTCCAGGGCGGCAAGAAGGGCCCCGAGACAATCGGCAAGCTTATTTAATTTCGAGGCAAAACAAATAAGGAGCGACGTCGTGGGCACAATCATGTCGACGAGCGAGGTCGAATCCGCCCTCGCGTATTTCGAAACCACCTATCCGGCGCTATGCCACCGCATCGAACTTCCCAACAAGACGATCGAGAACCGCACCTGTCACGCCCTGCACATGGGGCTGCCTAACGCGCCGGGGCGCCGCTCGGGCCTCATCATCGGCGGCGTCCATGCGCGCGAATGGGCGGGGCCGGACATCGTCGTGAGCTTCGCCGGGGACATTCTCAAGGCCTACACGAGCGGCATGGGCCTGCAGTATGGCGGAAAGTCGTTTTCCGCCGTCGAGATCAAGCAGATCTTCGAAGAGACGACGATTGTCGTTTTTCCCTGCGTCAATCCCGACGGGGTCGAATTCAGTCACAACAGCGTTCCGCTATGGCGCAAGAACCGCAATCCGGCGGCGTCCGGGAACGACGCCAACAAGATCGGCGTCGACATCAACCGCAACTACGATTTCCTTTGGGATTTCAGGAAATTCTTCGCTCCCGCGGCCTGGCTCGACAGCCTTGCATCGGACGACCCGTCAAGCGACACGTTCCACGGCGCGGCGCCCTTCTCCGAGCCGGAGACGCGAAACGTCAATTGGCTAATGGACACATACGTCGACCTCTCGCTCTTCCTCGATCTGCACTCCTATACAGGAGACGTGCTTTATAACTGGGGGGACGACAACAACCAGAACATCAATCCCGCGATGAATTTCGCCAATCCCGCGTTCGACGGGAAGCGGGGCATACTCGGGTCGGGTTACGGCGAATATCTCAGTCACGCCGACGAACAGGCGGCTGACACGATCGCTGTGTCGATCCAGGATGCGATGAACGCGGTGCGCGGACGCAACTATGTCGCCAAGCAGGGAGTCGGCCTCTATCCCACGGCCGGCGCCAGCGACGACTATGCGTTCTCGCGCCACCTGGCTCAGCCAGGCAAGAGCAAGACGTTCGGTTATACGGTCGAGTTCAATTTCGCCAGCGACGGAAACCTGGCCAACCCGCCGACAGACCCGTTCCTGGCTACGGCCGATCCGGCGATCTACGATCTGACGCTGCGCGACGTCATTCCCGGGCTGATCGCCTTTTGCCTTCAGGTCAACCGCGTCGATATTCCGGGCATACCGGTACCGCCTGCGTCGCTCAACATTGTCTATGTCAATCAGGCGACGGGGGAGATCTGGTGGATCGGCGCCGACGGCCAGATCCACAAGAGGCCGCCGCCGCCGGACCCCTATCGATCGACCATCGCCAACGAAATCTGGCGCGTCATCAACGCCTACGACGCGGTTGCCGGGATTGGAGGCCGCGGCGGAGAAATTATTCGCCAGGGCTTGTTGCAGGGCATTCAGGAAATAGCGCGCAGCGGCTCCGAGAAGGAGTAAACGTCGATCAGCTTCTGGACGAGGGCCGCGTCGCGTAGGCGTGAGATGGCGATGCGGCGGGCGTACGGGTCGCCGCGCTTGCCGAGCGTGACGAGCTTGTCGACCACCGGCCGCACGTCCTTCGCGTTCGGCTATTGCGCCTCGACCTCCAGCACTCCTCGTTTTGCGTGGCTCGAAGAATTGACTGTATCCTGCGCGTCGAAAAGCCGGCTCGTCGGGACCAGCCACGGCCGATAGTTCGCATTCACGTCGCCGACGAACACAAGATCCTCCTCTGGCAGGTATCCGAGGACTGGCGAGAAATGGCCGTGCCCGCGCCCGAAGAGCGGCGCCCGTGTGAAATTGACGACGATCCGCCGGCTTGGGTCGTTGCTCTTTGCCATTTCCTCGCGAAAGTCCTCACGGGTGAGATCGCGAAGCTCCTTGACGGGTTTGCCCGTTTCCCGCTCGAGAAGCCGCGCCTCTTCGTCCAAGGTCAATCCGAAAGGCACTATCCCAAAGGCGTGCCATTTGCCTGAATGGTCCAGGACCTGAGCCGGATCAGCCGATACGCCCTCCGAGCGCAGGACATCCGCGATGCTGGTCGGACCGCAGATCGACGGGTTCCTTTGGAAAACGTAGCCGTCCGGCCCATAAAGATGCGCAACGGGCAGCGCCCAGGCGCGCTTTAGCAGCGCCGCATCCTGATAGCTCGGCATCCGCTCGATGGAGTCAGCCGAGGGCGGCGGCTCGCGCAGAAAATAGACCGCAACGCCTGCAAGGACGGCGACAAGCGCGAGGATTGAGACGAGGACTTGGCGAAAGGTCATCGTTTCGCTCCCGCTTCACGCGCCGACCATGGCGTACTTGACCAACGCCGTTTCTCGCCGATGAGACTGCGCCGAGCGTGTCAAGGCCGCGGTGGAGGCACGAAGACAACGCAAAGTGCGGCGCCGACACCGCGCCAGCCTTTACATTCGAGGCGCAGCTTTCGGCGCTCGTATCAGCTTTGCGTCGTCGCCTCGACCGGCCCCGAATCCTTGCCCTTGGCTTCGACATCGCGGTCGACGAACTCGATCACCGCCATGGCGGCGTTGTCGCCGGGGCGGAATCCAGCCTTCATGATCCGCGTATAGCCGCCGTTGCGGTCCTTGTAGCGGGGGCCGATGACGTCGATGAGCTTCCTGACCAGCGCCGCGTCGCGCAGGCGTGAGATGGCGATGCGGCGGGCGTGGAGGTCGCCCTTCTTGCCGAGCGTGACCAGCTTCTCGACCACCGGGCGAAGGTCCTTGGCCTTCGGCAGCGTGGTCGTGATCTGCTCATGCTTGATGAGCGCCTGGGCCATGTTGGCGAACATCGCCTGGCGATGCTCGGCCGTGCGGTTGAAGCGCCGCTTGGCGTGTCCGTGATACATGTGGCGTGTCTCCTTTTCGGGTCTGGCGGCCGCCGTGCCAAGGAACGGTCGCTCTGTTTATTGCCCTCTCCCTCAGGGAGAGGGTCGGGGCGAGCGCTAGTAGTGCTCCTCGAAGCGCTTGGCGAGATCCTCGATGTTCTCCGGCGGCCAGCCGGTGACTTCCATGCCGAGATGGAGCCCCATCTGGGCCAGCACTTCCTTGATCTCGTTGAGCGACTTGCGGCCGAAGTTCGGCGTCCTGAGCATCTCGCCCTCGGTCTTCTGGATGAGGTCGCCGATATAGGTGATGTTGTCGTTCTTGAGGCAGTTGGCGGAGCGGACGGAGAGCTCGAGTTCGTCGACCTTCTTGAGCAGCGCGGGATTGAAGGCGAGTTCGGGGATGGCGTGCTGCGCCTCCTCGCGGCGCGGCTCCTCGAAGTTGACGAACACCGCGAGCTGGTCCTGGAGGATGCGGGCGGCGTAGGCGACCGCGTCCTCCGGCGACATGGCGCCGTTGGTCTCGATCGTCATCGTCAGCTTGTCCTTGTCGAGGTCCTGGCCCTCGCGGGTGGCCTCGACGCGATAGGAGACCTTCTTCACCGGCGAGAACATGCTGTCGATCGGCAGGAGGCCGATCGGCGAATCCTCAGCCCGGTTGCGGTCGGCCGGGACGTAGCCCTTGCCGGTCGTCACCGTGAATTCGATCCGAAGGTCCGCGCCCTCGTCGAGGGTGCAGATGACGAGGTTCGGGTTGAGGATCTGGATGTCGCCGGTCGTCTGGATGTCGCCGGCGGTCACGGCGCCGGGGCCCTTGCGCTTGAGCACCAGGCGCTTGACGCCGTCGCCCTGCATCTTGACCGCGATGTCCTTGACGTTGAGCACGATGTCGACGACGTCCTCGCGCACGCCCGGAATGGACGAGAATTCGTGCAGCACGCCGTCAATGTGAATCGAGGTGATCGCCGCGCCCTGGAGCGACGACAGCAGCACACGGCGCAGCGAGTTGCCGAGCGTCTGGCCGAAGCCGCGCTCGAGCGGCTCGGCGACGACCGTCGCCACTTTGCGCGAGGCTTCGCTTAAGACGATGTCGAGCTTCTTCGGCTTGATGAGTTCCTGCCAGTTCTTCTGGATCACGGGGGGCCGCCTTCTCTTCTTGCCGGGCGCTTCTCTCGCGCGCCCGAAAAATGCGATCGGCTTCTACACTGACGCGCTTGAAATCAGACGCGGCGACGCTTGCGCGGGCGGCAGCCGTTGTGGGGGATCGGAGTCACGTCGCGAATCGAGGTGACGTTGAAGCCGGCCGCCTGGATCGCGCGCAGCGCCGACTCGCGGCCCGAACCGGGGCCGGAGACCTCGACCTCGAGCGTGCGCATGCCGTGCTCGGAGGCTTTTCGCACGGCATCCTCCGCCGCGATCTGGGCCGCGAACGGGGTCGACTTGCGCGAGCCCTTGAACCCCATGGTGCCGGCGGAGGACCACGAGATCGTGTTGCCCTGCGCGTCGGTGATGGTGATCATCGTGTTGTTGAACGTCGAGTTCACGTGGGCGACGCCGGAGACGATGTTCTTGCGTTCGCGGCGGCGGACGCGGGTCGCTTCTTTTGCCATGAGGTTGTCCTTCGGTCGCGCCTCGAAAAGCGCGCGCTTCCTGAAACGGGTTAGAACGAGACGGCGATCACTTCTTCTTGCCGGCGATGGGCTTGGCCTTGCCCTTGCGGGTGCGGGCGTTGGTGTGGGTGCGCTGGCCGCGCACCGGCAATTGCTTGCGATGGCGCAGGCCCCGATAGGCGCCCAGGTCCATCAGGCGCTTGATGTTGATCGCCACTTCGCGCCGAAGGTCGCCTTCGACCATGTAGTCGCGGTCGATCGTTTCGCGGATCTGCATCACCTCAGCGTCGGTGAGCTGGGAAACGCGCCGCTCGGCCGGGATGTGAACTTTCTCGACGATCTCTTCGGCCTTCGTCGGGCCGATCCCGTGGATGTACTGAAGCGCGATGATGACGCGCTTGTTGGTGGGAATATTGACGCCTGCTATGCGAGCCATTCGCCTGACGCTCCATTTCGGCGGCGGTTCGGCGGGTGAGGCCGAGCGCCGCGGGACTGTCCGTCTCGACGTCCGGTGGAGGCCGGCCCATGTCGAGAATCCGCGAAAACGCAAAAAGGCCCACACGCTCGGTGACGGCGCGGGGACCCAGAACGGCTTCAGGATGAAGGGGATTTAGGGGCTTCCTGACGCTTGTCAAGGGAAAAGTGGCGCGCGCCGGCCCGCCGGGTAGGCCATTGGCGCGTCCACAGGGGAAGGCCGGCTGCGGGGAATGGGGCCTCGCGCCCGCGTTTTTTACTCTCGCCGCTCCGCCCTC
The DNA here is from genome assembly GCA_963776665.1 of uncultured Alphaproteobacteria bacterium. Taxonomy (GTDB): domain Bacteria; phylum Pseudomonadota; class Alphaproteobacteria; order Rhizobiales; family Beijerinckiaceae; genus Roseiarcus. Next base: position 26,110 of record CAVZNQ010000012.1, on the reverse strand, counting down.
GCCTCTCGCAATGTCGCCCAAATCCCTCTATAGCCGCCTCCACCAGACCGAAAACACCGGCGCGGCCGTTTTCGCCCGCCCAGAGGAGACTCCCAATGACGACCATCGTTTCTCCGCGCTCGCGGAACGCCGTCGCCGCGTTCGCGCTTGGGCTCGGCGCCGCTCTCGCTCTCGCCGGCCCGGCCCTCGCCGATCCGAAGGTGCTGGCGACGGTCGACGGCCAGCCGATCACCGAAAACGACGTCAACGACGCGTTGGCCGACATCGGCCCCGGCCTGCCGCAGAAGCTCGAGGGAGCGGCGAAGCAGAAATACGTGCTCGACTATCTCATCGACCTCAAGCTCGCCGCCAAGAAGGCCGAGACCGACAAGCTGACCACGACGCCGGAGTTCGAACGCAAGCTCGCCTACTATCACGACAAGCTGGCGATGGAGCAATTGCTCAGCTCCGTCGCCAAGGCGGCGACGACCGAGGAGGCGGAGCGGAAGGCCTATGACGAGGCCGCCAAGGCGGAGCCGCCGCAACAGGAAATCCACGCCCGCCATATCCTGCTGCCGACCGAGGACGAGGCGAAGGCCGCGCTCGCCCGGGTCAAGGCCGGCGAGGACTTCGCCAAGGTGGCGACCGAACTCTCCAAGGACCCGTCCGGCGACGGCGGCGACCTCGGCTGGTTCACCAAGGACCGCATGGTGCCGGAATTCTCCGAGGCCGCCTTCAAGCTGAAGGAAGGCGAGATTTCCCAGCCGATCAAGACGCAGTTCGGCTGGCACATCATCAAGGTCGAGGGCGTGCGCACCAAGAGCTTCCCGCCCTTCGAGCAGGTCAAGGATCAGGCGGCGCGCTATGTCGCCCAGAAGGCCGAGAGCGACGCGGTCCAGCAGCTCCACAGCGCAGCCAAGATCGAGTTCTTCGACGCCGACGGCAAGCCGCTGGCGCCCCAGGCGCAGGCGGCCGATCCGGGCAAGGAAGCCCCCGCCCCCGCCGACAAGCCCAAGACGCCCTGACGCGAACAGTCGGGCTTCGCGAGAGCGGGCGCGCAGGCCCGCTCCGGTTGTTGTTCCGGAAACGTCCATGCCCGCTCCCGCTCCGCTCTCGCCGCTGGCGCCGAAGACCTATCCCGCCCTGCCCCCGATTGCCGGCGTCCGCTTCGCCACCATAGAAGCGGGGGTGCGCTATGCGGGTCGAACCGACGTCATGATGGCGCTTTTCGACCCCCCGGCGGCGGTCGCCGGCGTCTTCACCCGCTCGAAATGCCCCTCGGCGCCGGTCGACTGGTGCCGCGCCCATCTCTCCCGCGGGTCGGCGCGCGCGCTGATCGTCAACTCCGGCAACGCCAACGCCTTCACCGGCGGCGTCGGCGCGGCCGCGGTCGCCCATGTCGCGGACGCCGCCGCCAAGGCGATCGGCGCGAACAGAAGCGAAATCTTCATGGCTTCGACCGGCGTCATCGGCGAACCGCTCGACGGGGCGCGCATCGCGCGGGTCATGGATACGCTGGTCGCGGGCGCGAAGCCCGACGGGCTCATGGGCGCGGCCAAGGCGATCATGACCACCGACACCTATCCGAAGATCGCGACCGCGCGGGTCAAGCTCGGCGACGCCGAGGTGGTCATCAACGGCATCGCCAAGGGGGCGGGCATGATCGCGCCCGACATGGCGACCATGCTGGCTTACGTCTTCACCGACGCGGCCGTGGCGCCGGGCGCGCTCCAGACGATGCTGTCGAAATCGGTCGAACGTTCGTTCAATGCGATCACCGTCGACAGCGACACGTCGACCTCGGACACGCTGATGATCTTCGCCACCGGCGAGGCTCACGGCGCGCCGCGGATCGAGGACGCCGCCGACCCGCGCGCGGCCGCTTTCAGGCGCGCGCTCGACAAGCTCCTGCGCAATCTCGCGCAACAGGTGGTGCGCGACGGCGAAGGGGCGCGCAAGTTCATCACCGTCAACGTCGCGGGCGCGGCGAGCCGCAAGGCGGCCAGGCGCATCGCGTTCTCGATCGCCAATTCGCCCCTCGTCAAGACAGCCTGCGCCGGCGAAGACGCCAACTGGGGGCGGGTCGTCATGGCGGTCGGCAAGGCGGGCGAGAAGGCGGAGCGCGACAGGCTCGACATTTTCTTCGGCAGGATCCGCGTCGCCCATGACGGCGCGCGCGACCCGGCTTACGACGAAGCGGCGGCCTCGGCCTATATGAAGCGCGACGCGATCGAGATCACCGCCGACCTGCACCTGGGGGGCGGGCGGGCTACGGTGTGGACCTGCGACCTCACCAAGGAATATGTCGCGATCAACGGCGACTATCGCTCGTGAGGCTGGACTTTTTCGTGCGCCCTCGTCCTGAGGAGCGACGCCGCAGGCGGCGCATCTCGAAGGGCGATCCAGCGCGCACCGTCGTCGCCGGCTGCTGGACCATCCTTCGAGACGCGACGCTCCGCATCGCTCCTCAGGACGAGGCCAAGCGTTGCGGGGCCATCGCGCTTCGAGGCCGCTCGTGAGGCTGGTGCTTGTCGTCGCGGCGGCGCTGATCGACGCGGACGGCCGGGTGCTGCTGGCGCAAAGGCCGAAGGGCAAGCCGCTCGAGGGCCTGTGGGAGTTTCCGGGCGGCAAGATGGCCGCTGGCGAACAGCCAGAGGAGGCCTTGATCCGCGAGCTCGGCGAGGAGCTCGGCATCGTCGTCAAGGCGGCCTGCCTCGCCCCGCTCACTTTCGCCAGCCACGCTTACGACGACTTCCACCTCCTGATGCCGCTCTATGTCTGCCGCCGATGGGAAGGTTTCGTCCAGCCGCTCGACGGGCAGGCGCTGAAGTGGGTTCGGCCCAGCGAACTGCGCCGCTACCCGATGCCGCCAGCGGACGCGCCGCTGATTCCGCATCTGGAGGATCTATTGGGGTGAGCGGCACGCCCGCTCACGGCGCCGCGGTCCACGCCTTGTAGTCGTCATCCGACATTTTCGGCAGATTCCGGATGAAAGCGACGATCGACCAGATGTCCTGATCTGAGGCGCCTGCGAGATTGAAGCTCGGCATGCCGGTGAACTTGATGCCGTTCCTGATCACCCAGAACAGTTGCGGCGCGGTGCGGTCTTTCGCCATGATCTTGAGATCGGCAGGAACGGGCTTCAGGCCCTCCGACCACTTGGCCCAGTTGGCGTTCGGCGGTCCGCCGTGACAATTGACGCAGCCGATCGTCGAATAAACCTTCGCGCCGGCCTTGACCGTCTCCGGATCGTCGAGATTGGCGGGCGGCGCGTCGGTTGCGTGGCCCGCGACCGAGGCGCCGCGGATGCTCGCCAGCGCCCAGTCGACGACGGCCGGATTGTCGACGTTTTCAGCCACGTTGAAAAAGCCGCCGAACAAGTAGATCGCCGCGGCGACTGCAACAAGGATGGCAAGAGCGCCAATGAAGGCGAGAAACCGCATGGCACTTCTCCTATCGCCTCGGTGACTCTATACAAATCCGCTCGCCAGTGCGAGCGTCGCGCCGAAACCGCCTCTTAAGGCCTTTCCCCCATCCTGTCGTCGTGCCGAAGCCCGCCCGCTCCCCTGCTCTCGCCGTCCTGCCCGCCGCGCCAGATCTCGCCGCGGCGGCCGCCGCGTGGCTTGGCCATCTCGCCGGCGAGCGGCGGCTTGTCGGAGCGGACGATCGAGGCTTACGGCCGCGACGCCCGGCAATTTCTGGCCTTTCTCGGCGAGCGGTTCGGCGCGCCGCCGACAGTCGCCGATTTCACCGATTGCGCGCCTGCGGACTTGCGCGCCTTTCTCGCCCGGAGGCGGGCGGAGGGCGTCGACGGCCGGTCGCTCCAGCGAGCGCTCTCGGCCCTGCGCTCGCTCGCGCGGCACATAGCGCGCGAGACCGGCGAGGCCGCGGCCGCGCTCGGGGCGCTGCGGGCTCCAAAGGCCGCACGCCGCCTGCCGCGGCCCTTGAGCGCGCCCGACGCCAGAGCCGTGACCTCGACCGCCGCCCGCGAAGGCGAGGCGCGCGAGCCCTGGGCGCTGGCGCGCGACGCCGCGGTGCTGGCGCTCCTCTACGGCGCGGGATTGCGCATTTCCGAGGCGCTGTCGATCAGCCGCGCCGACGCGCCGGTCGGCGCGGCGGAAGCCATCACCGTGGTCGGCAAGGGCAAGAAGTCGCGCTCGGCGCCGGTCATCGCGCCGGTGCGAAAGGCGATCGAGGACTATCTCGCGTTATGTCCCTATCGGCTCGCGCCCGACGGGCCGCTGTTCGTCGGCGTGAGGGGCGGGCGACTGTCGCCGCGGATCGTGCAATTGGCGATGGCGCGGATGCGCGGCGCGCTCGGCCTGCCCGACAGCGCGACGCCGCACGCGCTGCGCCATTCTTTCGCCACCCACCTGCTTTCGCGCGGGGGCGATCTGCGCACGATCCAGGACCTGCTCGGCCACGCTTCGCTGTCGACGACGCAGGTCTATACCGGCGTGGACAGCGCCCGGCTTCTCGCCGCCTACCGAAGCGCGCATCCGCGCGCCTGATCGCAGCTCCTCCTATCGACGACTTCGGGCGCGAGGCGCTAGAAAGGCGCTTTCCGCAATCTCGAGGAGCAAGCGCATGACCGGCAAACGCGTCGTTTTCACCGGGGGATCGGGGAAGGCCGGCCGCCACGCGGTCCCGCATCTGGTCAAGGCCGGCTATGCGGTCCTCAACGTCGACATGAAGGCGCTCGATGGGCTCGGCGTCCCCACGCTGATCGCCGACCTCACAGATAGCGGGCAGGCGTTCAACGCGCTTTCGACCCATTTCACCTTCGCCGGATACGAGGAGGGCAAGGCGCCGCGCGCGCCCGACGCGGTGGTGCACTTCGCGGCGATCCCCCGCGTCCTGATCGAGCCGGACAACGTCACGTTCAGCGCCAATGTGATGAGCACCTATAACGTCATCGAGGCGGCGATGAAGCTCGGCGTTCGCAAGGTCATCATCGCTTCGAGCGAAACCACCTACGGCGTCTGCTTCGCCGAGGGCGACAAGGACTTCCATTCGTTTCCGCTCGAGGAGGACTACGACGTCGACCCGATGGACTCCTACGGACTCTCCAAGGTCTGCAACGAGAAGACCGCGCGCGCCTTCGCCATGCGCTATCGCGCCGACATCTATGCGCTCCGGATCGGCAATGTGATCGAGCCGCATGAATACGCGCCATTCAAGGGCTATGCCGCCAATCCGCCGCTCCGCAAGCGCAACGCCTGGAGCTATATCGACGCGCGCGACCTTGGCGAGATCGTGCGGCTGTGTCTGGAGAAGGACGGGCTCGGCTTTCAGGTGTTCAACGCGACCAACGACACGATCACGCTGAACGAGCCGACCGCGAAGGCGCTGGCGCGGCTGTGCCCCAAGACGCCGGTCACGCGGGAGATGGGCGAGTTCGAGGCGCCCCTGTCGAACCGCAAAATCCGCGAAGTGCTCGGCTTCAAGGAGGCGCACGACTGGCGCCGGTATGTGAGCGGCTGAAGTCCGAGGAACAAAGCCCACCCCTCGAAACAGCGTGGGCCCCGACGCCTTTGGCGTGACGGGGCCCTGTTTCGCTGCTCGCGAAACGCTTGGGAGGTTGCAGGAGATTTCTCGGCGGACAAAACGCTTGGCCTTCGCGCTGGCCGCCAAGCATGATTGATCAGCAATTTTTGAGAGCGCCCTTCCGCTCCGGCATATAGAGCGGCCACTGCGCTTCGACCCTGGTCAGGCCAGGGTCATTCCTTTTGGTCCGGCGGAGTCATGGCTACCCCGTCTTTCTGCCGCGCCTCGAGATCGGCCGGCGGTTGCGTCGCCTTCACATGGCGACTGGCCTGTTTATGACGACGCGATGGGATTGTCGCTCAAAGGCGGCGGCTGTCAAATCAATTTTCGGCCCGTTGTGGATAGCAGGTCGTGGCGATGCGCAGCGGCTATAGGCTCGCGGCTTCGACGGCCGCGATCGCGGTCATGTTGACGATGCCGCGCGCAGTCACCGAGGGCGTCAGCACATGCGCCGGCTTCGCCGGCCCGATAAGAATGGGACCGACCGGGAGGGCGTCGGCGATGACCCTGGTCAACTGCAGCGCCGTGCTCCCGGCGTCGAGATTGGGGAAGATCAGCACGTTGGCCTCGCCTTGCAGGCGCGAGTTCGTGATCACACGCTGGCGGGCGACGAGCGAGAGCGCGGTATCGGCCTGCATTTCGCCGTCGACCTCGAGATCGGGCGCGCGCTCCTGCAACAGGCGCAGGGCCTCGCGCATTTTGAGCGCCGAGGGCGTGTCGGCGGAGCCAAAGTCGGAATGCGAGATCAGGGCGATCTTCGGCGCGATGCCGAAGCGGCGCACGTGGTGGGCGCAGGCGATCGCCGTATCGGCGATCTCTTCGGCGCTCGGATCGTAACGCACGTGGGTGTCGGCGAGGAAATAGGCGCCGGTCGAAGCAATGACCAGCGACAGCGCCGAGAGATCCTTGACGCCGGGCGCGAGGCCGACGATGTCGCGGATGTGGTCGAGGCGCGACGTGAACCGCCCTTCAAGTCCGCAGATGAGGGCGTCGGCCTCGCCGCGATGGACCGCGAGCGCCGCAATGACGCTGGGCGATGAGCGCACGACAGTGCGCGCCACGTCCGGCGTCACGCCCTTTCGCCCCGCCACCTTGAGATAGGTCGCGACGTAATCGCGATAGCGTGGATCGTCGCTCGGATCGATGATTTCGAAGTCGACGTTCGGACGGATCGTGAGGCCGAAGCGCTTGATGCGGTCCCCGATCACCTCCGGCCGGCCGATCAGGATCGGCTTGGCGAGGCGCTCCTCCAGCACCACCTGCGTCGCCCGCAGCACGCGCTCGTCCTCGCCCTCGGAATAGATCACCGTCTTCATCGCGGCGCGCGCCTTGGCGAACAGCGGCTTCATGATGAAGCCGGAGCGGAAGACGAACCGGTTGAGCTTGTCGGCGTAGGCGTCGAAATCGGCGATCGGCCCGCGGGCGACGCCGCTCTCCATCGCCGCGCGCGCGACCGCCGGCGCGATACGCAGCATGAGCCGCGGATCGAACGGGCTCGGGATCAGCGAGGTCTTGCCGAACAGCGAGGATTCCCCGCCATAGGCGAGCGCCGCGACTTCGGAGGGCGTTTCGCGGGCGAGCGCCGCGATCGCCGCGACGGCGGCCTTCTTCATCGCCTCATTGATTTCGCTCGCGCCGGCGTCGAGCGCGCCGCGAAATATATAGGGGAAGCACAGGACGTTGTTGACCTGGTTTGGATAGTCGGAGCGGCCGGTGCAGATCATGACGTCGGATCGCGCCTCAAGCGCCAGTTCCGGCATGATCTCCGGCGTTGGATTGGCGAGCGCCATCACGAGCGGGTCGCGCGCCATCAGCTTGAGCATCTCGGGCTTGAGGACGCCGCCGGCGGAGAGGCCCAGGAAGATATCGGCGCCGGGAATGGCGTCGGCGAGGGTGCGGGCGCCGGTCTCGCGCGCGTAGACCGCTTTCCAGCGGTCCATCAGTTTCTCGCGGCCCTTGTAGACGACGCCCTCGATGTCGCAGACCATGATGTTGTCGCGCTTGGCGCCGAGCGAGACGAGGAGATTGAGCGAGGCGAGCGCCGCCGCGCCGGCGCCCGAGCAGACAATCTTGACCTCGCCGATCGTCTTGCCGGTGAGCTCGAGCGCGTTGACGATCGCCGCGGAAACGATGATCGCCGTGCCGTGCTGGTCGTCGTGGAAGACGGGAATGCCCATACGGGCCTTCGCCTTCTCCTCGACCTCGAAGCACTCGGGACCCTTGATGTCCTCGAGGTTGATGCCGCCGAATGTCGGCTCGAGGGCGACGATGACGTCGACGAGCTTGTCGACATTCTTCTCCGCCACCTCGATGTCGAACACGTCGATGCCGGCGAACTTCTTGAACAGGACCGCCTTGCCTTCCATCACCGGCTTGCCGGCAAGCGGGCCGATATCGCCGAGACCGAGAACCGCTGTGCCGTTGCTGAGGACCGCGACCAGATTCTGGCGCGCGGTGTAGATCGCGGCGGCGCGGGGGTCGGCGGCGATCGCCTCGCAGGGAAAGGCGACGCCGGGCGAATAGGCGAGCGCAAGATCGCGCTGATTGGCGAGCGGCTTGGTGGCGACGACCTCGAGCTTTCCGGGTCGGGGCGCACTGTGAAACAGCAGGGCGTCGGCCTTGAGATCGGCCTCGCCTTCCTTGGGCATGCACGCCTCCCCTCGATGGCTTTCGCGCAGACTGTTGCGCTATCCGGCCGATGAGGACAAGTGCTGCGAGCCCGAGCCGCGCGCCGGCGCGGCGGTCATTCTATTGCTGGTCGTCAGCCTGCTGCGCGCCCGCTTGCTGGTCGGCGGGTTGCGCCGCGACGGCTTCGGGCTGCGCGGGCGCCGCTTCCGGCGCGGGCGCGTCCGGAGCGCCCGATTGGGGCGCGCCCGAGCCGCGCGCGTCAATTCTTCGCAAGCCCGATTTCTCGTCGCGCAGGAAGGCTTCCCATTGCTTCTGGGTGCCAAAGAAGGCGTCGCGATCGACATGGACCTGGATGCCGGCGATCGAGCCGTCGGATTGGTATTGCCAAAAATGCCAGGGCCGCGGCCCGTATTTGACCGAGGGCGTGTATTTCACCGATCGGACCCAGATCGGGTAGTCCATGAACGCGCCGTCCGCGAGGATCGCCTGGTAGAAGTCGACGGTGGTGTAGATGATGGGCCGCTTGCCGTAGTGGCGCTCCATCTCTTCCAGCATCACCTTCATCTCGGCGATGGCGTCTTCCTGGGTGAGATGCCGATGGCAGGTTCTCGATGTCGGCGTCGCCTCTACGTCGAGCACCGGCGGCAAGGCGTCGTTCTCGACCGGGGCGTTCTGCTCGAAAAAGGCCATCTCTTCCATTGGAGGCCGGCACCAATAGACGAAATGATAGGCGCCGCGAGGCACGCCGGCCGCCTTCGCCCCCTCCCAGTTGGCCTGAAATCGGTCGTCGGCGTGGTCGCCGCCCTCGGTCGCCTTGATCCAGGCGAACTTGACGCCGCTGCCCGCGACCGCATTCCAGTCGATGTCGCCCTGGAACTTGGAGACGTCGATGCCGTGGATCGGATAGTCGGTCGGCCTCGGCAGATCGGAGCCGAGCGCGTCCAGCGGGCCAACGCCGTTGCCGCAACCCGAAAGCGCGACGGCGAGCGCGAGCGCGAAAGCGCTAGGGAGACAGGAAGTGAGAATCTTGCCGTCCGGCATCGTCAGCCTGTAATAATCGCTCCGCGACCCGTAGTCTCGCCGGACGATCGAGTGTAGCGGTTGGCGGAAAACTAGAGCGATCCTCGTAACGCTTCGTTAACACGCCCCGCGCGCTAGTCTCCTGACTGAGCCGCGCTCCCAACCCGCTGGAACCCCTCTATGTCTTGCCGACCGGACCTGTCAATGCGGATCGCGGCGGCGCTCACGGCGCTGCTGGCCGGGATCCTGGCCGCGGAAGCGGAGACTTGCGGCCCCGACAAGCTGGGCACGGCGCGCGTCGTCGAGGTCGGCACTGAGGGCGGTCTCGAGGTAGGCTTGAAGACCTATCCGCAAACGATCCCGCTCGCCGACCATGAGGTGATCCTCACTTTCGACGACGGCCCCGCCGCCAAAACCACCCCGGAAATCCTGAACGCGCTCGCCGATCAGTGCGTTCGCGCGACCTTTTTCGACATCGGCCGCAACGCGGAAGAACTGCCCGAGATCGCCCGCCGCGAAGTGCTTGACGGCCACACGGTCGCTCACCACACCTATTCCCATCCCCAGCCGACCCTGCGCTACATGTCCGACGCCGCCGCGCGCGCCGACCTGCTCAAGGGCATGATCGCAGTCGAGAAGGCCGCCTACGGGCAGGACTTCAGCGCCGGAGAGCCGAAGGACCTCAAGGATCTCAAGCTGCATGCGCCATTCTTCCGTTTTCCCGGCTTCGCCGACACCGAGGACCTGCGCCAGTGGCTCGGCGCCAACAACGTCGGCATTTTTGGCGTCGACCTCTGGGCGTCCGACTGGATCAAGATGACGCCCGAGCAGGAACTGCATCTGGTCATGAGCCGGCTGGACGGCTTGGGCAGGGGCATGCTTCTCCTGCACGACAGCCACCAATGGACCGCCGACATGGTCCCGATGCTTCTGCGGGAGCTGAAGGCGAAGGGCTACCGGGTCGTCCACATGGTCGCTGGGCCCGGAACGGGCCCGACCGCTCCTGCGCCGAAGGGCTGGTCCTCGGAGACGGAGCGGGTGATCGGCGCCTTGAAGCCGCGGCTGGAGAAATCCGCCGCCAAGGCCGGCGACGGCCCAATTCACGTGAAGCCGGCGCCTCAGGACTAGCGAAACATGGCGCAACCCGATCCGGGGTTTGCGATGCGCGAGCGCGGACGCGCCTGCGATCCCGTGATCATGTCGCCGGCGGTCTCGAATTCTGTCGCCAAGCCGTTGACCCAACGCAGGAATTCGACAAATTCGGACAACTTCTTCCTGAGAATCAGAAGTCGTGCTAGAGTCTCACTGCCATGACATCCGACATCGACAGCCTGCGTTCGAGGACCGCGAGGAACGTCTCCGGATCGCGGATATTACCTTTCCTGTAAGTACAATCGATCCCAGAAAGAAAAATGGCCCAGGGGGTCAGCGCAACCGATTGAAAAGGCTCATTTCGGACAAGGGAAAACAAGGAAATGCGGGCCTTTTTCTTTGATTTTCTTTGGCCCCGCTTGTGCTGGCTTTGCTGGGCTTGGCTAAATTTGGCCGCGGCTTGGAAAGCCGGCGGCCCGGCCGAGCCGCCGCGGCCCCTACCCGCCGATGCGGGAGATGATGTCGCGCACCGGCGCGCCGCCAAAGGCCGAGGTGACGAAGTCGTTGTGGTCGACCGACCCGGCGTCGATAAAAGCGACGACGCCCGGCGTCAGCGCCGCCGGCAGGCTGCTCACGGTCTGGATCCCGGCGGCCTCGAGCTCGGCGCGGATCGCGTCGTTGCCCGCGCGCGAGGAGGTCGAGTAGGCGCTGACGAAGAAGGCGTTGCGTCCCGGCCCCTCGACCCAATGCACGAACTTGTCGCGCTCGCCATAGAGCGCGTCGAGCAGCACCACGCCGCGGACGCGGCCCTGGTCGCCGCCGACGGCGAGCGAATAGACCGCCGGCAGGTAGCCGCCGCTATAGGCGACGATGACCACCGGCATGCGGCGGAAGGCGCCGCGCGCGTTGGGATAGAGCTCGCTGAGCTTGGCGTCCGCCTCGCTGAGGAAGGCGGCGAACCCGCCCGGCGACCAGAACCGCCCGGCGCTCGAATCTTGCGCGTCAACCGCGAGCTGCGGCGCGACCAGCACCGCATTGAGGCCCGAATCGGCAAGCTGGCGCACAATCTGCTGCCGGGCGATGACGTCGCGCGACAGCGTCGCCATGTTGCCATGGAAGAAGACGATGATCACGCCCGGGCGTGCGGGATCGAACGACTGCGGCGCGGCGAGCAGCACGCTGCGGTCGCTGTATGTCTGATCCTCCCAATGGATTCCTCCACGCGGGCTCGAATGGCCGAGCCGGCCATTGTCCTCGACATCGAGGAAGGGGCGGGTCTTGCCCGTCTCCTGATAGTTCGGGATCAGACCGTGATAGGGGAAGGCCGAGTTCTCGAACGAGGCGAGCGAGACATTGGCGCCGTCGATCGATGTGACGCCCGTCGACGGATTCTGGCCGGGCCCGGCGGTCGGACCGGCGCAATCGGCGGCGAGAAGGGCCGCGCCAAGCGCCAGGCCCACCGATTGCGTCCGGTTGAAAAGACGACCCTGCATGGCCCGATCCTTAACAATCCGTTGGCCGCTCCAAAAGACCTTTTCAAAGCCGGCTTACAAAATCGTGAAGCCCTGAGCCCGTTGAAGGCCCCGGGTCAAAGGCGCGATAGTCGGTCGATCCTTCGATTCGCGCCGCTCGCCCCGTGCGCCCGAACGCCCGGGCCAGGAATGAAACTCATGCGACTGAGACTGTCAGGTCCGATTCTGGCGATTTGCGCCCTCGCCTGCGGCTGGCCCGCCTTGGCCCAGGACAAGGGGACGACGGATCCCAAGCCGCTGCCCCCGCTCGCCAATCCCGCCGACCCGAGGTTGCCCGCCAAGGAGGTCTTCGGAAGGGCGCTGACCCCGGCGGAAGCTCAGGCCCGCTCGATCGGCTTCTACTCGCGGGGGTGTCTCGCCGGCGCCAAGGCGCTGCCGGTCGACGGCGAGTCCTGGCAGGTCGTGCGCCTGTCGCGCAACCGGATGTGGGGAAACCCGGCGATGATCGCTTTCCTCGAGCGCTTCTCGCGCAAGGCGAAGGCCGAGGGCGTCTGGAACGGCATTCTGGTCGGCGACATCTCCCAGCCGCGTGGCGGGCCGATGCTGACCGGCCACGCCTCCCATCAGGTCGGACTCGACGCCGACATCTGGCTCACTCCGATGCCCAGCCATACGCTCTCGCTCTCGGAGCGCGAGAACATGTCGGCGGTCGACATGGTGAGCGCGGACGGCCTCTCGGTCGACAGGACGCATTGGACGCCCGCACAGGCGGCGATCATCAAGGCGGCGGCGGAGGAGCCCGAAGTCGAGCGCATCTTCGTCAACGCCGCGATCAAGAAGGCCCTGTGCGAGACTGCGAGGGGCCAGCCCTGGATGAACAAGGTGCGCGCCTACTGGGGCCACAACTACCACTTCCACATCCGCATCAAATGTCCGGCGGGCGACGCAAGCTGTCAGGCGCAGGATCCCGTGCCGCCAGGCGACGGCTGCGACAAGTCGCTCGACTGGTGGTTCACCGACGAGGCGCTGCATCCGCGCGCCGAGCCGGCCAAACCGCCGCTGGCCATGTCGGCGCTGCCGCCCGAGTGCCGAAAGGTCGTACTGGAGAAATAAGCCGCCGATCACACGCCCGAGCCGCCCTCTGGGGGGCGCGCGTGTTGGCCGAGCCATGCGGAAAGCGCCAAAATCAGCGTCGAGACGACAAAGGTCAGGTGAACGGCCACCAGCCAATACAACTCTCGGTCAGTATAGTTCGCGAGATCCATGAAGCCCTCGAGCAGTTTGATCGCCGAAATGGCGACGATCGAGGCCATCAGCTTGATTTTCAGCTCGGTGAAGTCGATTGCCGCGATCCAATGCGGCCTTCCGTCGCCTTCATGCTGGGCGACGGGCGCGACAAAGTTAGAATAGCCGGAGAGGAACACGATCACCACGAGCGACGCAGTCAGCGTCAGGTCGACTATCGCCAAATCCGTCAGGAGGACCTCTTCGTCGCTCATCGAGGGGAGTGCGGTCAGGAGGTGGTAGAGATGCAGGCCGACTTTGCCAATCAAAGCGACCAGGCTGATGGCAAGCGCCAGATAGAGCGGCGCCAGAAGAAATCGGCCCGCGAACAACAAGCGCTCGAACGCGTCTTTGATCATCGATCCCTCGAGGTCCCGGAGATCGTCAAGCGACAATCCCCGCGCTGAACTCAGGTTGACGCACGCATTTAGTTTGAATGTCGGAAGTCACGCAAGCCGCAGGGGCTCGAGGCGGCGCTACAGCGGACGCGGATCGCGGCAAGATTCAGGCGTCGCGCAGCACCCGTTTGGCCACCGCGTCGAGCTTTTTCACGAATTCGGGATCGCGATGTGCCGGTTGAGTGATGATGGCGAACTCGAGCGAGCGGTCCGATCCGATCGGACAGGCCTCGTGTTCGACCGGAAAGTCGCGCAGAGTGCGCGCGACGACCGCGCCCGCTCGATCGGCATTGTCGGCCATGACCTTGATCACCGCGGCGACGTCGACTGTACCGTGATCCTCATACCAGCAGTCGTAGTCGGTGACCATGGCGACCGTCGCGTAGGAGATTTCCGCTTCCCGCGCCAATTTCGCTTCTGTCGCGCCGGTCATGCCGATGACGTCGGCGCCCCCCGCCTGGAAGCCAATCGACTCGGCCAGCGAAGAGAACTGCGGACCTTCGATGCAAACGTAGGTTCCCCCGTCGCGGTAGGGGACCTTCTCGGCCTCAGCCGAAGCGACGAGGCGCCGGCGCAACAACGGGGCGATCGGGTGGGCCATCGAGACATGGGCGACGCAGCCGTCGCCGAAGAAACTCGTCTGCCGCCGGTAGGTGCGGTCGTCGAACTGATCGATCATCACGAACACGCCGGGATAGAGTTCGCGGTGGAACGATCCGCAGGCGGAAAGGGCGATGATGTCGGTCACGCCGACGCGTTTCAGTGCGTCGATATTAGCCCGATAGTTGATCGTCGAAGGCGAGAAACGATGGCCCCGGCCGTGGCGCGCAAGGAACACCGCCTGGGTCCGCCCCACGCGTCCGAAGCGCAGCGAGTCGGAAGGATCGCCCCACGGCGTCGAGATTTTCTCTTCGCGCAGGTCGGTCAGACCCGGAAGATCATAGACGCCGGAGCCTCCAATCACCCCGACGATTGCGTTGGCCATGGGCGCCCCTTTTCGACGAGCCGCATTTTTCCCGAGCGAGGCGCCGCCCTTAGCGCCGCCAGCCCCGCGACGGAACGGTTGCGTGCGCCCAATCTGCCCCGAGCCGAGCCGCGCGCTCAGCGCCAAGGCGCGTCGGGCGCCGTTAGTGCATCCGCTCCCAGATCCGCTTCTTGGTGAAGTAAACCAGGATCGCGAACGCGAAGAGGAATATCATCACCCGAAGGCCGATTCTCTTGCGTTCGATAAGGTTGGGTTCAGCCGCCCAGCTGAGAAACGCCGAAATATCCCTGGAGTAATTTTCCAAGGTCGGCGGCGTGCCGTCCTTGTAGTCGACCGCGCCATTGGTGATCGGCTGCGGCATCGCGATCTTGTGCCCGGGGTAGTACAGGTTCCATTGCAGGTCGTCTGGCTTCGTATAGCCATTCAGTATCGCGTGGATGTAGTCCGCCCCCATCTCCTGATATTCCAGACCGGGCAGCGCGTCGAAGACGAACAATGGAAAACCGCGCTCGAATTTCAACGCCTTGGCGAGGAGCGCCATGTCCGGCGGCGCCTTGCCCAGCGCCGCCGCGGCGGCCTGATCGTTGGGATAGGCTTCGGGACGAGGGATGACGTCCGCCGGAGTCGCGGGGCGCTTGAAGATGTCACCTTTCTCGTTGGGCTCAGCGTTGGTGACCTGATACGTGGCGGCGAGCGTCTTCACCTGATCCTCGGTGAAACCGGGACCGCCCGGATCGGCGAGGGTGCGGAAAGGAATGCTCAGCGCGTGACAAGTGCTGCAGACCTCCTTGTACACCTGGAACCCGCGCTGGAGCTGCGCCCGGTCGTAAATGCCGAACATGCCGGAAAAGGACCAGTCCTGACGGGGCGGCTTCGGTTGGTCGGCCTCGTCCTGCGCGACCGCCGCCACCGCGCCAGCCGCGACAAGCGCTAGGGCGGCCAGGGCCAAGGCCGAGAACTTGACACGGATCATCGTCGAACTTCCTTGGGAGCGGTCGCGCATCAGCCGGCCGTGACCGCCGCGGTCTTTGTCTTGGCGAGCACCGCGTCGGCGATCGACGTCGGGATCGGCTTCGTCTTCTCGGTAAAGCTGAGAACGGGCATGATAATGAGGAAGAAGGCGAAATACCCGAATGTGAAGATGCGCGCGATCAACGCCAGCCCCTCCGTTGGCTCCTGCGAACCGAGATAGCCGAGGCCGATGCCGATCAGGACAAACACCCAGAAGAAAAAACGGTACGCCGGCCGGTACTTCGCCGACTTGACCGGCGATCGGTCGAGCCAGGGAATGAAGGCGAGCACGACGATCGCCGAGAACAGCACGATCACGCCCATGAGTTTGTTCGGGACTGCGCGCAGCATTGCGTAGAACGGCAGCAAATACCATTCAGGCACAACATGCGCCGGAGTCGCCAGGGGATTGGCGATATTCGAATTGTCTGCATCGAGCAGATAGTTTGGAATGTAGAACACCAGCCAGGCATACAGGATCAGGAAGACCGAGAGCCCAAACGCGTCCTTGATCGTCGCATAAGGGGTGAAAGCGACCGTGTCGCGCTCCACGTCTTTCACCTCTACGCCGTCAGGGTTGTTCTGCCCGGCGACATGCAGGGCCCAGATATGGAGCCCAACGAACGCAGCGATAATAAACGGCAGAAGGTAGTGAAGGGAGAAGAACCGGTTGAGCGTCGGTCCGCCGACGGCAAACCCGCCCCATAGCCAGTGGGCGATCGAGTTGCCCACCAACGGGATCGCGGAAGTCAAGTTGGTGATGACGGTCGCGCCCGCGAAGCTCATCGATCCCCAAGGCAGAACGTAGCCCATGAAGGCGGTCGCCATCATCAGGAAGTAGATGATAACGCCGATAATCCAAAGCAGCTCGCGCGGCGGCTTGAAGGAGCCATAGTAGAGGCCGCGAAACATGTGAATATAACCGGCGAGAAAGAAGAGCGACGCGCCGTTCGAATGCATGTAGCGGATCATCCAGCCGTAGTTGACATCCCGCATGATTCTGTCGTTGACCGACGAGAATGCCTCGGTCGCTGACGGAACATAATGCATCGCGAGAACAACGCCGGTAAGGATCTGCGCGACGAGCATGAAGGATAGGATCGCGCCGAAAGTCCACATGTAGTTGAGGTTGCGTGGGACCGGATAGGCTATAAAGGAGGAATGGACCAAGCCCAACAAGGGAAGTCGCGATTCGAACCAACGCCCGATTGCGCTTTTGGGAACGTAAGTCGAGGGGCCGCTCATGTTACAGGTCTCTAATTGTGGTTAGGGCGAAGAACTGGCGGATTGGGGGCCGAAGGGAGCCGGTCGACCGGTCTTCAGCTCGGCGTCCGCACCCGGAGCTTTTCGATTTGCCTCTGATGCAAGTCGAAAACCGCAACGCTCCGTAAGTTGGTCGATCGAAGGTCGCACCGCTGGTCAACTCACCCCTCAACATTCGTCCCGGCGCGGCGCCCAGGGGCTTCGCGCATCTTCGGACTCTCTATCCGGCAACGGCCCCCGCATTACGATCGCCAAGTTTCCGGCGTTGTCGTCGATCGCTGCGCCCCGGCGCAGGCCAACGTTCGACGCGGTTTTTCGCACCGATCGATTTGGATGTCCATAGGCGGGAGCTTCGCAGTTCCTCCCTGTTCGATACGCGAGTGAGCGTCTCCGCTCTCGAACGCCCCGCTTTGGCCTTTTGCCTTTTTGCCAGTAATAGCCACACATGATGGCCGAACCGTCCGCGCCGCTTCTGCTCGCCTTGTTTGAGCCCGATATCGCGCAAAACGCCGGCGCGATGTTGCGTACCTGCGCTTGCCTCGGCGTAGATGCGGCCATTATCGAGCCGGCGGGATTCCGAATCAACGACAGCCGCTTCCGGCGCGCCGCGATGGACTACCTCGACGCTTTGACCGTCACGACCCACGATTCGTGGGCCCGCTTTGCGGCCTGGCGCGCCTCCAGCCAGCGCCGCCTCGTCCTATTGACCACAAAGGGCCAAACCTGTTTGTGGGATTTCGCCTTCCGTGAGGGGGATATCATTCTTGTGGGACGTGAATCGGCCGGAGTTCCGCAAGCCGTTAGCGCGTCGGCCGACAGCCGGCTCCGCATCCCCATCCGGCCTCGCCTGCGTTCGCTCAATGTCGGGATCGCCGCGACGATCGCCGTAACCGAGGCGTTACGCCAGCTTGATCGCCTGCCCTCCATGATCGAACAGACGGGTGAGGCGTGACAACGTGGCGCAGATCGGCGACTGTCGCCTCGGCGCGCTGGAGGAAAGGATGAGCGACAGGAACGCCTTTCGCGTGCTCATTGCCGATGACCATCCGCTCGTTGTCGGCGGGTTGCGCCAGGCGGTGCTCGCCGCGGCGCCAGACGCCGACATCACCGTCGCGCACGATTTCGACAGCATGGCCGCTGCGCTCGAAGCTTCTCCCGACACCGATCTCGTGCTGCTCGATCTGACCATGCCCGGGGTTCGCGGCTTTTCCGGACTTTTGTTCCTGCGCTCGGAGCGTCCCTCGACGCCGGTAGTGGTCGTTTCGGGAAGCGAGGACCGTGCGGTAATCCGTCATTGCATGGAATTCGGGGCGGCCGGCTTCATTCCCAAGTCAAACTCGCTCGAGACGATGCGAGCGGCCATCGCGCATGTTCTCGAAGGCGGCCGATGGACCCCTCCCGATTTCGATCCAAGCTCCCAACCAAACCGCGATTCGAGCGCCATGGCGCGCCGGCTTGCTTCGCTTACCCCTCAGCAAATTCGCGTGTTGATGATGCTGTCGCAGGGTTTGCTCAACAAGCAGATCGCGTACGAACTCAGCGTTTCCGAAGCGACCGTCAAGGCGCATGTGTCCGCCATCTTGCAAAAACTCGGCGTCGAAAGCCGCACGCAGGCGGTCATTCTGGCGACGAAGATCGAGTCTGCACAGGAATTGTCGATCGCGTCTTAAAGCGAATTGCATCCGCGCGCGGCTCGAGCGCGGCAATGCGAGCGTCTGGCCTCATATCGCGTCCGCGAACGCCTTCATGGCCATCAGAGCCGCGCCCGTCTCACGCATGTCGGGCCCTCTACGTGTTCTTATTGGCTCCTCCGCTTCGATATATCCTCCGATCCTCACCCCTTTCCGCGGTTTTGCCTTTTGTCGATGAGATCGTTGACAACGTTCGGATCGGCCAGCGTCGAAGTGTCGCCAAGCGAGCCATATTCGTTTTCCGCGATCTTGCGCAGGATCCGGCGCATGATCTTGCCCGAGCGCGTCTTCGGAAGCATCGGCGCGAACTGTATGAGGTCGGGCGAGGCGATCGGACCGATCTCCTTGCGCACCCAGGCGACCAGCTCCTTGCGCAAATCCTCGCTCGATTCTTCGCCCGCCATTAGCGTCACATAGGCGTAGATGCCCTGACCCTTGATGTCGTGCGGATAGCCGACCACAGCGGCTTCCGAAACCTTCGGATGGGCGACAAGGGCGCTCTCGACCTCCGCCGTTCCCATGCGATGGCCGGAGACGTTGATGACGTCGTCCACCCGGCCGGTAATCCAGTAGTAGCCGTCGCCGTCGCGCCGCGCCCCGTCGCCGGTGAAATATTTGCCCGGATAGGCGGAGAAATAGGTGTTCACGAATCGAGCATGGTCGCCGAACACTGTGCGCGACTGGCCCGGCCACGAATCCGCGATCACAAGATTGCCCTCGCAGGCGCCTTGCTGGACGGCGCCAGCGGCGTCGACGATTTCAGGGACGACGCCGAAGAAGGGCTTGGTCGCCGATCCGGGCTTGAGTCCGATCGCTCCCGGCAGCGGCGTGATGAGAATGCCGCCGGTCTCGGTCTGCCACCAGGTGTCGACGATCGGGCAGCGGCCGTCCCCGACCACCCGATGGTACCATTCCCACGCCTCGGGATTGATCGGCTCGCCAACTGAGCCGAGCAGACGCAGCGAGGCGCGGCTCGTCTTCTTGACCGGCTCCTCGCCCGCGCCCATCAGCGAGCGAATCGCGGTCGGCGCGGTGTAGAAAATATTGACTTTGTGCTTGTCGATGACTTCCCAGAACCGGCTTATCGACGGATAGTTGGGGATGCCCTCAAACATCAAAGTCGTCGCGCCGTTGGCCAGAGGCCCATAGACGATATAGCTGTGGCCGGTCACCCAGCCGACGTCGGCCGTGCACCAATAGATGTCGCCCTCGTGGTAGTCGAAGACATATTGGTGGGTCATTGAAACGAAGACGAGATAGCCGCCGGTGGTGTGCACGACGCCTTTAGGCGCGCCGGTCGACCCCGACGTGTAAAGGATGAACAGTGGATCCTCGGCGTTCATCGGCTCGGGCGGGCAGTCCGCGGTCACCGCCTTTACGGCTTCGTCCAGCCACACATCCCGCCCGTGCCGCCAGCCGACATCTCCGCCAGTGTGTCTGACAACAATTACGGTCTTGACGCCACCCGCTTTCTCAATCGCCGCGTCGACATTGGCCTTCAGTGGCACCTTGCGGCCTCCACGGAGGCCCTCGTCCGCAGTTATGACGACCTCGGATTTGGCGTCCGCGATGCGGCCCGCGAGGGCCTCGGGCGAGAAGCCGCCGAAGACGATCGAATGGATCGCGCCGACGCGGGCGCAAGCGAGCATCGCGTACGCAGCCTCGGGAATCATCGGCAGGTAGATGGTGACGCGATCGCCCTTCTTGACGCCGTGGCCCTTCAGCACATTGGCGAATCGCCCGACCTCGTCAGCAAGTTGCGCGTAGGTGACATGCTTGGACTTTAATGGATCGTCGCCTTCCCAAATGATTGCGGTCTGATTTGCGCGCTTGGGCAGGTGGCGGTCGATACAATTGTGCGCGACGTTGGTGAAGCCGTCTTCAAACCATTTGATCGAGACGTTGTGGGCGTCGAACGAGGTGTTCTTCACCTTGGTGAAGGGCTTGAGCCAGTCGATGCGCTTTCCGTGCTCCGCCCAGAACCCGCTCGGGTCGGCGATCGAGCGCTTGTACATCTCCTCGTACTTGGCCGGGTTCACCCAGGCGCGCTTCGCCCATTCGGCGGGAACGTCATAAACCTTGCCGGACATGGGCTCCTCCGATGCACGCAATAAGCCGTTGATTTTGATCGTCTTCGGTTAAGAAATTGATCTCTACGTACGAGTTGCCCATCTTCCGATGGCGGCTTGCATCGGACTTTATAGGACCGCGTTGCGGCGAATATCAATTAGCCTTTCGCCAGCCGCCGCGGGCCATGAGAGCACCAAAGCAATCGATCTTTAGTAAGGCCACGGTTGATTTTTGAAACATAGGGTGTGCACTGGGGTAACGGCGCTGCACATGAGAGTGGCCATGCACAGCTTCCGGATTCGATCCACTCAGCGGGTTTCGCCGTCCACGCGGCGACCCTCTACGTACCGCCGCCGCCGGATCGGAAACTGACTGAACCGCCCCGAGTTTGCCGGAGGCTCCGAACCTTGAGAAGGTGGAGCGATGGCAAGCAAGACGACGAACCGGTTTTCCCCCGAAGTGCGCACGCGCGCCGTTCGGCTGGTTTCGATCACGAGAAGGATCATCCCTCGCGGTGGGCGACGGTGACTTCGATTGCCACGAAGATCGGTTGCACGGCCCAATCCCTCAATGAATGGGTCAAGAAGGCAGAGATCGATAGCGGCGTACGTGGCGGCGTTCCGACCGAAATTACCGAACGTCTGAAGGCGCTGGAGCGTGAGAACCGAGAACTCCGGCAGGCGAATGAGATCCTTCGCAAGGCGTCTGCTTACTTTGCCCAGGCGGAGCTCGACCGCCGGTTCAAGCCATGATCGCCTTCATCGACGATCATCGTCAGGCCTACGGGGTCGAGCCGATCTGCAAGGTTATGCCGATCGCCCCGTCGACCTATCATGCCCATGTCGCCAGGCGCGCCGATCCCTCCCGTCTGCCCGACAGGCTCCGCCGCGACGCGGATCTGAAGGTCGAGATCCGGCGCGTGTTCGAGGAGAATTTCCGCGTCTATGGCGTGCGCAAGGTCTGGCGTCAGTTGCGGCGGGAAGGCTTCAGCGCCGCTCGCTGCACAGTCGCCCGGTTGATGCGGAATATGGGCCTTCGGGGGGCGATCCGGGGCAAACCTTTGCGGACAACGATCAGCGACGAGGCCGGCTCTCTGTCCGTTGGATCACGTGAACCGACAGTTCCACGCTTCCGCTCCAGACCGTCTGTGGCTCGCGGATTTTACCTATGTCGCGACCTGGGCCGGCTTCGTCTATGTCGCCTTCGTCATCGACGCATACGCCCGGCGGATCGTCGGTTGGCGGGCCAGCCGGACAGCGCATGCGGACTTTGTCCTGGACGCCCTCGAACAGGCGCTTCATGACCGAAGGCCTGCCAGCCGCGGCAGCCTCGTCCATCATAGCGATCGGCGCCCAATATGTTTCGATCAAATACACCGAGCGGCTCGCCGAAGCCGGAATCGAGCCTTCCGTCGGCAGCGTCGGCGAACTCTACGACTGTGAGAATGTCGGTGCTGCCTGGAGAGCCTGACCCATCTTACGATTGACCCCGTGTCATCGCGTTGACCTGTCGACTCTTCGGGCAGCACCTGCCGGTTCTGTGGAACGTGGCCTTATAGGAGCTTGAGGGCAACCATCCGGTCACAGTCCTGTCCGCCCGCCGATCGTCAGGTCCGTTCAACCGGCCTGGAGATGTTCGCAGTGACCAATGCCATACCCATGGACGTCATCATTGGCGTAGACACCCACAAGGACGTCCACGCCGCCGCCGCGATCAGCGGGGCCGGTGCCCATCTCGCCACCACCACCGTGCCAGCCAGTAGCAAAGGTTACGGAGCGCTCGAAGTCTGGGCCAAGTCAATGGGCGCCGTCCAGGCATTCGGCATCGAGGGCACCGGGTCTTATGGCGCCGGCTTGTCCCGGTTCTTGCGCGAGCGAGGACATACCGTCGTCGAGGTCAACCGGCCCAATCGGCAGTTGCGGTATCAGCAGGGCAAAAGCGACGCCGTGGATGCCGAAAGCGCCGCGCGCGCCGTACTTGCTGGCCAGGCTGCTGGACAGCCGAAGTCCGGCACGGGCGCTGTCGAGATGATCCGTCATCTCAAGATCGCTCGCGACACCGCGGTCAAGGCCAGGACACAGGCCATGCAGACGCTCAAGGCAATCATCGTCTGCTCTCCGGATGCCCTGCGCGAGCAGCTCGACCAGGTCAGCGGCAAGATGACGCTCCTGCGGCGGCTGGTAGCCTTGCGGCCGGGCCCGCTCACTTCCACGCTGGCATCGGCCAAGGCGAGCCTGCGCGCAATCGCCCGGCGCTGGCTGCTGCTGGATGCCGAGATCAAGCAGCACGACGCTCACCTGGAAACGCTGACGGCCGCCCGCGCGCCAAAACTGCTGGAGGCGCACGGAATCGCCTCGGGCACTGCGGCCGAGATGTTGTTGCTTGTCGGCGACAACCCTGAGCGCATCCACTCGGAGGCAGCATTCGCCAAGCTGTGCGGCGCCTGCCCGATCCCGGCATCGAGCGGCAAGACCATCCGGCACCGCCTCAACCGTGGAGGCAACCGGCAGGCCAATGCCGCCCTCTATCGGGTAGTCATCATCCGTATGCGCGGCCACCAGCCGACACTGGATTACGTCCGCCGACGCACCGCGGAGGGCAAGTCCAAATCCGAAATCATACGCTGCCTCAAACGCTACGTCGCTCGAGAGATCTTTGGGTATCTCTGCGCCAAGCCAGCCCTAGCCCATGCCGCCGCAACCAGCTCTTGACCGACATAGGAGCATCAACGCCCTCGCCGAAACGATCAACGGTCTCTACAAAGCTGAAGTCGTCCATCGACGAGGCCCGTGGCGCAACCTCGAGGCCGTCGAGTTCGCAACCCTCGAGTGGGTGGACTGGTTCAACAATCGCCGGTTATTGGAGTTCATCGGCTTCATCCCGCCGGCCGAAGCTGAGGAACGTTACTTCGCCATGCTGAACGACAAAGCCATGGCCGCGTGACTAAACAAAATCGCCTCCGGCAAAGCCGGAGCGGTTCAGTTACGATAGCACCCGAAAGCTCAAAGACCGGGCTTAAGATGCCAACGCGCCCGGATGGATCCACCGCCCCGGGCGCGAACGGCGCTATCGAGCGCCGTCCTCTTGCTGGTGAGTTTCATGCCTCGGCCCGGTTGGCGCGGGCGGCGGCGCGATCTGCCCCGGCTCGCCGGGTGAATGTGCGGCCGGTGAATGTGCGGATCGCCCTGCGGCTCCCGTCCGGCTCCTCCTTGAACTCGATAGACCATAGTCCCCAGCGCTTCACGGTCCCGATTGAGGTCCAATGCGGGTTGTCGTCCGAGTAGTACATTTGCGGCTCGTCCGTGCCGAAGCCTGGATTTGTCGCCATCCGGCCCCGGTCTAATCCGAGAGGCATTTCGGTTCTCCTTTGGTCAAAGGAGTGCCGGAATGGCGCTCCGGCGGCCTTAAGGGCGGTCCCCTTTAGCCAGGTCTTAGCTGAGCCGGGTCGGTCGCTCTGTCAGTGCGTGCCAATCCGCTGCTAATTCACGCCATTCGCGCCGTCAGCCCTCCGGGGCCGCGCTGGGATGTCGCAAGAGAGCCGCCCTTCGGGTTTGCAACGGGGCGCGTGGTTCCGGGGCGTCTCTCGCGGAGAGGCCGCAATGACTAGGCGCGAGGACGCCTAGATCCGTTCAGCGAATTGATGGCCACGGCGAACCCGGTCATCCATGCCTCTTTGCCCGACCCCTGCCATCGGCTGGCGCCTTCCAACGGGGCGAAAGGATGCTTGTCGTGGGTCTTCCGGAGGGCATTAAAGTTCTGGTGGATCCTGTCGGGAATCCACTCGGCGAACTCGCCACCATCGGCGGTGGTGACGGCGATCTTGGTCTGCAACGCGATGCGGGCGGCGACCTCGGTTAGCGCCTCAAGCGTGGCCGTAGTGTTACCGAAGCGGTGGACGAGCTTTCTCCGGGGTTCCTTTGCGCGGCGATTATGGCTTTGGTGATCGCAACGATGATTTTCTCGGCTCGTGCGCGGGCTGCGGCGTGTCGGCGTCGTCCAAGGCGGCTCTCCTGATGTCATGGGCGGAGACTGTCCGCCGATTTTGGGGTGAGGCCCTTAGCCCATGCGGGCCGGTCGCTCTTGCTCGGGCGCGCCAAATGGCTGCTAATTTATGCCATTCGCACCGGCTCACGGTGCGACGCGGACGCGGCGGTATGGCTGATGATGGCAGTGAACGGTGCCGCGCTGGGCGCGGCTTTCGGAGTGTGATCCCCGTCACACGTTCTTATGGCCAGTTATGCTTTAATCTCGGTATGTGATGGTCCTCCGCGGGAGAACGGCGGGGATCTTGGAGATGCGGCGATGTCGCGAAATCTAGGAAGTTTCGGCCTCTACGACGAAAGCCTGATCGACGATCGCAATGAGCGACCGTTGACGATCGCCTTTGCGACGATCGTGATGGTTTGGATGCTGGCGTTTGGGATTGTGTCGGTATCCGCTCAGATCGGCGCGCAATCGCATCATATGGCGGAAAGCGCGGCGTTGATCGCTAAGTAAAGCGGCGTTGATCGCGAAGTAAATAAGCGTCGTCAACTGGACCGACAATCATCGTGGAATTGTCGATTGTCTTGACGAGGTCAGGATCGCGCGGGCTGTCCGATTGGGCGTTGCCGCCTGGCCTCGGCGCTTGAGCACCTGACATAGGTCAAAACTGGCGTGGCGGCCTGCCTGTAGATTTCCGGAGCGGCGAGAACAGGACAGAACGTTCTTCCTTTTCCGAGGACGGTGAAGCAGACCGAGTTGACACCAGCATGCGGCTTCGTCCCACGCCAAGGTGGATGCGTTCATGGCGGACCCTTCAACCTCACCCCGGCTATCGTCGTTCTGAACTCGATGCGGCGGCCTCGTCGAAAGCCATCGAGTTTGCCCACCCCATTCAATCCGGCGCCTCGCCGGCGAGAACGCATTACCTTTGCCGGTGAGCCTGAAGGCCGGCCCGGGGCATCTTCATCGGCTTGACATAACCGCCGGAGAGAAGCCGCTCCACTCGCATCCTTTATCGCCCGTAAGCGTGGTCTGGTCGTGCTCTTCGATCTCACAAAGCAGTTCGATTTGAGAATCCGTCAGCTCATCGGCCATTTCGTCGCCTCCGGTGCGGGATTACCAAGACGAGAGTAACCTCGCCAAGCACTGGTCCCCAGCGCTTTCTCAAGCAGACGGCGGATTGCCTCGGGGCGCGACGGCTTGGGATCGGACTGAGCGGCAATTCGGGGATGGGCGGGACGCGGCGGTAGAAGCGGAGGGCTCACGTCATCCGACCGCGTCCGGACGCAAGCGCGAGAAGCTCTGCGTTCAAGTAGCAATAGGCCTCTATCTCGGCCATCACCGCGCCATCGGTGCTCCGAAGGTACGTTTTCAGGCCGCTGGCTGCGAGGACCTCAGCCGTCTCCGTCGTCTTCTTCTTTTCGGCCGGTGCTTTCATTTCGCCGGCGCCTTTCTCGGCGTCACGTCGATCCGCCGCGCCCCTTCAGCCTTCGCCCTCGCCCGGCGCTGCTGTTCTTGGTCAGGTATTCCCGGCGCGCTCAACGACGAAAACATTGCATCACGTCCTCGTCATCAGCCATGCTGCGAGCGTACTCCAGAATACGCCGGAAGCTCCATCGATGTCGTCGTCGGCCAGCGTCGCCATCGCAAGCGAAAGTGACCAACCCGGAGGTCTTGAGCAGCAGC
>CAVZNQ010000011.1:0-236025 GCA_963776665.1 uncultured Alphaproteobacteria bacterium | reverse complement strand
GTCAAGCTTGCGCCAGTACTCGCCGGGGAACCCGGCGCACAGGCGTCGCACACCTTCACGGATTTCAGCGAATTCTTCGTTACGCGGAAAGTCGAGGGTCATTACCGATTCCAAGGGGCGGCGCGAAGAGGGATCCAGCTACCCTTCTGGCGCCGGTGCCTAGGCGAACGCCGTATTGCAAGCGATCTCGACGGTGCCTTGTATCCGTGAGAAGTCGCGCGGCGTCGACCACGCTGCGGAACTCGATGAGGCTGCCGTCCCCGGTGCGCTTGACGATGCGCCCGTGATGCAGGGCGATGGTCGGATCGATGAGATCGCTGCGCAGCGCCCTGAGCCTCGCTAGGGTGCGATCCTCATCCGTCCCCGCGAGCCGGCTGTAACCGACGATATCCGCGACCAGAATCGCCGCGATTTTACGCGTTTCCCCCATGGCGCACCCTCTGGGCGTCACTCAGAATAGCACGAAAGCCAGATAGCGGTGTTCTATTGGTGCCTCACATGCGCGCCGGCCTCGGTAGCCGCCAACAGCGTCTGCGCTTCAGCGATCTCGGGCATCTCGGGGGTCGGCGAAAAGCCTTCGAGCGCGGGCGCGAGGACGGCGTTGGACTCGATGGGGCGGCCTGTCGATTGATAAAGCCTGGCGAGCGCCAGCGCGGCGCGCAGTTCGAAGCTGCGCGAGCCCTGCTCCCGGGCGATGGCGATCGCGGTTCGAAAGGCTTCCTCGGCGGAAGCAAGGTCGGCGGGATTGGCGCGAGCGTGCCGACATGGGTGAGGTCCGCGATCCGCGCCTCAGCGCGGCCGACCAGGGAAACCGCTCGTCCGATGTCGCCCATCGGCCACAATGTGAGCGCGAGGTAATGCATCGCCAGGACGCCGGGGTCCGGCCCAAAGCGAAAGGCCAAATCGTCGCGCTCCGGATGAAACAGCGAGAGCCTGTTCAAGATGTTCCCGCGCTTCGCGGACTCTCCGGCGAACCAATGCGTATTCCACCGCACGGTGAGCAACTCCGGCCTCGGGCGAATCGGGTCTCGCCTCGACGTCGCCGAGGAAGGTCTCAGCGTGGGCGCTCATCGCCGACAGCTCGCCGCGTACGAAGTTGCCGGCCCACAGACCGTAGTCGGCCGCCAGCCGTTCGGGCGCGTCCTTGTCGGCGGCTTCGAATTCGCGCGCCTTTGCGAAGGCTTCGGCCGTCTCCGCCGCGGAAGCCGCGCGCGGCAATCAGCGCGTTGCCGTGGGCAACGTGCAACTGCGTCAGTCGCTGGTTCGGAACGGCCGAGCCGCCTATTGAGCCGCGCGACGTCGCGCCCGCCTCGTCCGCCATGGCGATCGCTTTGCCGAGATGGGCGATCGCTTCCTGGAACGCCGAGCGGCGCAAAGCCTGGTCGCCTGCCTTGCCCCACCATTCGATAGCCTGGTCGTCGAGGCCGGCCTCGGTGAAATGATGGGCGATCGCTTCGGGCTCGGCGCTCGCGTGGTCAGGATTGTCGCGCAAGAGTTCGGCGGCGCGCCGATGCAAAGCCTCGCGACGGCTCTTGAGCAAACTGTCGTAGGCCGCGTCCTGGATCAGCGCGTGCTTGAAGCGATAATTGGCCTGCGGCGGCGCTCCCTCGACAAGCAGGAGGTCGGCATCGGCAAGCCGATCCAATGACGCTTGCAGCGCCGGCTCGCCAATTTCGGCGACGTCGCGCAGCAGCGCATAGACGAAATCGCGTCCAAGCACCGCGCCGATTTGTGCGACCTCGCGCGCAGCGCCCAGCCGGTCGAGGCGTGCGGCGAGCGACTGCTGAAGCGTGGGAGGGACGGCCAGCGATCCTGTATCGCCGCGTTCAACAAGCAGGCGCGTCACCTCCTCAACGAATAGCGGCACGCCGCCCGTGCGCTCGCTGACCCGCTCGACAACCTCTTGCGGTAGGGCGTGCTGCGCGGCGATCTCGCCGACCATGCGTCGAACCTCAGTCCGGTCGAATGGCGCAAGCGCAACGACGGCATGGTGTGAACGCATCCCCCAGGGGGCGCGAAATTCGGGCCAAGTCGTCGCGATCACGAGCAACGGCGCTTGCGCTCCGCGTTCGGCCAGCGCCTGGATCAGGTCAAGCGATGTCGGATCGGCCCAATGCAGGTCTTCGAAGGCGAGCACGACAGGCTGCGTCCTGGCCCCGGCCAGAAGTCTGTGTTCTGGTCGCCTCCCCGGCCGTGTTCGAAGCAGATTGTCGAACACCGGACCAAATGCGACTGGCCAACGCCTACTGTCGGTACCTGGAATTGGCCCAGCAGCCCAAGCTGCGGAGTCTCGGCGGGAGCCCAGACCCCGATGCGTATGAGGATGCGGCATAGTCGCGACAATTCCATGGAGGTAAATAAGCGATCGTAGCCCGAACTGTCCGCCGGAATAGGCGTGAACACCGAGGCTAGGCCATTATGCCCCAACCGTTTGACGCGGAACCAAACGCCGTGTCGTTCGCTCGACTGAAGGAAAAACAGCGGCGCATCCGCGAGGCCTTCCCAGAACACTTGGGGCTTCGTATTCATCGCGCGCTCAGTTGGCTTGGGCGGGCCGAGGCCGACGCCACCGATCCGGACGTACGTTTCATACTCCTCTGGATCAGCTTCAACTCGGCCTATGCGGCCGAGCTGGCAAGCGAGCGCGGCGCCTTCAACGCCTATTTCGAATTGCTCGTCGATGTCGACCGCGAGCACCGGATTTACAGTTCCGTGTGGAAGCGTTTTTCTCAGGAGATCCGGCTGCTGCTGGACAATCCGTATATCTTTTCGCCCTTCTGGAACCATCAAAACGATCTGGAAGGTTGTGCCAACTCGGAATCGCGCCTGGCCTCCAGCCAGAAGGTGATCGCGCGCGCCGGACAGTTGGCCAATGAACCGCACGAGATCATCGAAGTGCTGGAGAATGGCTCGGTCTGAGGTGCTGGAAGCGGCGGAATGATGATCAACGGCAAGGACTCGGCTGAAGCGTCAAGTTCTTGAGCTTCCATAAGACTGAAGGACACATTGCGCGGTGGTCGAGGAACTTCGGGGACTTTGAAGCTGTGCATGGGCCACTCTCATGTGCAGCAGTTACCCCAGTGCATACCCTGGGTTTCAAAAATCACAACCACTCTTGCCGAGATCGATTAAACATTTTGATTTAATTGGCGTCCCGGAGAGGACTTGAACCTCTGACCCCAGGTTTAGGAAACCTGTGCTCTATCCAGCTGAGCTACCGGGACTTCCAATTGACGCGCCAGCGGCCAAAACGCTCTGGACAAGGGCGGCCGCCGCGCGGCAAGGCCCTTAGCATGAATTTCTGCTCCGCGCATCGCCGCCGCGGCTGGACACCACGCGCCCGCGCCGTGCGGCTTTTTGCCGCCAGCGTGGCGCTGCCAGTCATGGTCATGGCGGCGCCCGGCTTTGCGGCTTGCGGTCGCCCCGGCGGGCGGGTCCAGCCGGTCGGCGTCGATCAGCGCCTCGATATCGCGCTCAGCGATGGCAGAACCGTGCGGCTCGGCGGGCTGGACGCGCCCAGTTCGGATCGTGGGGCGCCGGAAATCGCCGGCGCGGCGCAGGTTTTCCTCAGCCGGCGCCTGCTTGGCCGGGAAGCGGATCTCGTCCTCCTGGCCGCCGCGACCGATCGGTGGGGCAGGACAGTAGCTGACCTCAATCTGTCCGATTCGGCCGACGGATCGGCAGCTTCGATCGCAGAGGCGCTGCTGACGGCGGGTTTGGCCCGCGTCCGGCCGGAGTTCGAGACCCGCGGCTGCGCCGTCGAGCGGCTGAAGATCGAGGACGGCGCGCGCCGGGCGGCGTTGGGAATATGGCGCGATCCCGAATTCGCCGTCGTGTCCTCGTCCGATTCGGCCGGATTGCGGCGCCGCGACGGCAGGTTCGTCGTGATCGAGGGAATGGTGGGCAGGGTTGGCTTTGCGCGCTCGCGCATTTATCTTGAGCTTGTTCCGCGTGGCGGTCCGACGATCGTGATTACGCGCAAGCTGGAGCCCGCCCTGGCGCGGGAGGGGAGACCGGTCGGCGCTCTGGTCGGCGAAACAATCAGGGCGCGCGGCGCGCTCGATGACCGTTTTGGTCCGAGAATCGAGGTCAGCGAGCCGGCGATGATCGAAATTGCGCGTCGCGCCGACGCGTCGGGAGAAACGGAACCGCATCGATGAGCGGCCCACCGGACAGTCTGGGACGGACGGCCGCGCTCCGGCGCTGGCGGCGCCCGCTCACGGCGCTCGCGGTTGCGTTCACGCTCAGCCTTGCGGCCTGCGCGGCGATCGATCCGCCGCCAGCGCCGGTCAGCGTGGCGCCGCCCGCCGCGCCGCGCGCCGTCGCCGGCGCGCCCGCGAGCCCCGAGCGCAAGCGCCTCATCGACGCGTTCGGCGGCGTCTATAGCGCGCCGGCGACCGAGGCCTATCTCAACGCGGTCCTGGTCAAGCTCGGTCCAGTCGCGGACGCGGGAGGGCAGCCGTACCGGGTCACGATGCTCAATTCGCCGATCGTCAACGCCTTCGCCCTTCCCTCCGGCGATATCTTCGTCACCCGCGGCCTTCTGGCCCTCGCCGACGACACGTCCGAAATCGCCGCCGTCATGGCGCATGAGATCGGCCATATCACGGCGCGCCACGCCGCCCAGCGGGCCGAGTTCGAGAAGACCACCGCATTGTTCACGAAGGTCAACGCGCAATTGCTTGCCCAGCGCCAAGCCCAAGACGAGGCCGAGGCGCGCTCGAAGCTGGCGATCGCCAGCTTTTCCCGCCAGCAGGAATTGGAGGCCGACCAGATCGGCATCAAGACCATCGCCCGGGCGGGATACGACCCTTATGCTGCAGCCCGATTCCTGACCGCGCTCGGCGAGTGGAGCGCGCTCCGCGCTTCGGTCTCGGGCGCCGGATCGGCCGACCGCCCCGACATGATGTCGACCCACCCGTCCACGCCCGAGCGCATCGCCCATGCGACCGAGGAAGCGCGGCAGTTCGGCGCGCCCGGAAGCGGCGAGGTCGATCGCGCAGGCTATCTCGCGGCCATCGACGGTGTCGCCTTCGGCGACGACCCGTCGCAAGGCGTGGTGCGCGACAACGCCTTCATCCATCCAAAACTCGGCTTCGCCTTCGAGGCGCCGGACGGCTTCACGCTCGACAACCAGTCGGCGGCGCTGATCGGCGTCGGCGAAGCGGGCGGCGAGGCCCTGCGCCTCGACAGCATCGCGATCGGGGACTCGACCCCGGTGACGAACGCCATCGGTTCGGGCTGGATCGACGGGGTCAAGACGACTGCGATCCAACCGAAGCAGATCGCCGGTCTGGAAGGCGCCACGGCAGTCGCCGAGGGCCAGCAATGGAGCTTCCGCCTCGGGGCCATCCGCCTGAACGGCCGGCTCTACCGCCTCATTTTCGCCGCCCACGCGCTTTCGCCAACCGTCGACTCGCGGTTCATGGCCTCGCTCGATTCCTTCCGTCTCATCAACGCCCAGGACTCGGCGCTGGCCGCGCCGCAGAAGATCAAGATCATCGAGGCTGGGAGCGGCGACACCGCCGAAACGCTCGCTTCCCGAATGGCCTTCCTGCCGCGATCGGTCGATCAGTTCCTGATTCTCAACGGCCTCGAGCGGGGCGCAGCGCTCGTTCCCGGGCAACGCTACAAGATCGTCGCCCAGTGACCGGAAGGGAGCGCGGAAAAGCGCGGCCCCCTCGCCGGCCCTCTCGTCGTCGCGACTCACAATGCCGGCAAGCTGCGGGAGATCCGCGAGCTTATGAGGCCCTACGGCGTCGAGGCGCTCAGCGCCGCGGAGCTCAATCTCGACGAGCCCGAGGAGACGGGCGCGACCTTCAGCGACAACGCGGCATTGAAGGCCGAGGCCGCCGCGCGCGCGTCCGGGATCGTGGCGCTGGCCGACGATTCGGGGCTCTGCGTCGATGCGCTCGACGGCGCGCCGGGAATCTATTCGGCGCGCTGGGCGGGCGGGAGCAAGGACTTTGGCGCCGCTATGGCCCGCGTCGAGCGCGAACTCAAAGCGCGCTCCGCGCCGGCGCCGCGGCGCGCCTCCTTCGTCAGCGTTCTCGCCCTCGCCTGGCCGGACGGCGGGCTGGAGACGTTCGAGGGGCGGGTCGAGGGAACGCTCGTCTTCCCGCCGCGCGGGACGGCCGGGTTCGGCTACGACCCGATCTTTCGCCCGGATGGCCACGAGCGCACGTTCGGCGAGATGAGCGCCGAGGAGAAGCACGGGATTCCGACCGACGGATCGCTTGCGCTCTCGCATCGCGCCCGCGCGTTCCAGAAGCTTGCGCGCGCCCGGCTCGAGCGGGCGCAACGAAAGCAAAATGCGGCGCAACAAAAGCCAAGCCGGGCGCAATAAGATCCAAGTCGCGCGCAACAGAATCCAAATCAGGCGCAATGAAATCCAAATGCCTTTTTCCTTCCGCCAACCCAGGCTTTTCAATAGGTTATCGCCGATTCAGGCGGCCATTTGCTTTCGCGCCGACGGTCCGCTCAGTTCGGCGGCGTCCGCGCCCTGAGACCGTCGATCCCTTTTCTGAAGAGTAAACCCGCACGTAGGCTGCCCGCAAGAAAATGTCGGTTTTCCCGAACGGGCGCTTTGTGAGACGGAGTGATCACGGCCTATTGAAGGGTCTTGACCGCTCTCGCCCCATCCGACCCAAGAAAGGCCAATCAGCCGACCGACTTCGACGTGGCGACTAAAACACGCTGGAATTTCTATTGCTTGCCAGCCAATGGTTCTTGCCATAGCAGGCGGCCGCCTATTGTGGCGGATCAAAGCCGTCATGCGCCACAAGCCGATGGTCTCGTACCCGAGGCAATCACATGTACGGCCGGCGAATCCTCGACGTTGCGCAGCAACAGCGCGCATCTTACGTACAGCACCGAGACCGCTCGTTACGTACAGCATCGAAACCGTTCCGATTACACCGCGAGTTGTTGAATATCGCAGCGGGTCGGTCAGGGGGCTGAAGCCGAGCACGGCCCGGACAAGTCCGGATCTGGATGGAGAACGAGCATGTCGATAACCATCGAGGTCAATGGAGAGCGCGAAACGGTCGATGTCGCGCCCGATACGCCGCTGCTTTGGACCTTGCGGGATGTGATCGGCCTCACGGGAACCAAATTCGGCTGCGGGATCGCGCAATGCGGAGCCTGCACGGTGCATGTCGACGGGCAGCCGGTGCGTTCCTGCCTGCTGCCGGTCGGCTCGATCGGCGACCGCAAGGTAACGACCATCGAGGGCGTCGGTGCGACGGAGGCGGGACGCAAAATCCAGAAAGCCTGGCTCGGCCTCGAAGTGGTGCAATGCGGCTACTGCCAGTCCGGGCAGATCATGTCCGCGGCCGCGCTGCTGGCGAAAACGCCCGACCCGACCGACGCCGACATCGACGCGGCGATGGCTGGCAACATCTGCCGGTGCGGCACCTATGTGCGCATCCGCGCCGCGATCAAGCAAGCCGCGCATTCGGCGTGAGGGAGATTGAGCCCATGACATCGATCTCCAGCGTCCCGAAGCTCACCCGCCGCACAATGCTGAAGGCGACAGCCGCCGCGGGCGGCGGCCTGATCCTAAGCGTCTCCATTCCCCGGTTCAGCGCTGCGCTCGCGGACGCCGATTTCGCGCCGAACGCTTTCGTGCGCATCGATCCTGACGGCAAAGTCACCTTCACGATCCCGCAGGTGGAGATGGGGCAGGGCATCTACACGGCCCTCTCCATGATCCTCGCCGAGGAGCTCGACGCGCCCTTCGAGCACGTGGCGGTCGTTGCTGCGCCGCCCGACGAGAAGCTCTACGCCAATCCGCTGCTCGGTTTTCAGGCGACCGGCGGCTCGACCTCCGTCCGCGCGTTCTGGAAGCCGATGCGAATCGCCGGCGCGGCCGCCCGGGCCTTGCTCGTGCAGGCCGCGGCGGCGAAGTGGAGCGTCGATCCGGCCTCCTGCCGGACGGAGAATGGCGAGGTCCTTCACGATGCGAGCGCTCAGAAGGCGGCTTACGGCGAGCTTGCGCAAGCGGCCGCCGAACTCACTCCGCCGCAAGATCCGCCGCTGAAATCGTCGGCGAACTTCAAGCTCATCGGCAAGTCTCTGAAACGGATCGACACGCCCGACAAGGTCAACGGCAAGGCCGTCTATGGCATCGACGCGCGGCCCGAGGGCGTGAAGATCGCCACGCTCGCGAGCTGCCCGGTATTCGGCGGCAAGGTCGCGCATGTGAACGACGCACGGGCGAAGACCGTGCCTGGAGTGAGGCAGGTCGTCGTTCTCGACGATCTCGTTGCGGTGGTCGGCGATCACATGTGGGCCGCCAAGCAGGGCCTCGACGCCCTCGACGTCACTTGGGACGAAGGGCCGAACGCCAACGTGTCGACGGCCGACGTGCTGAACGGCCTCGTCGCCGCGAGCGAGAGAGATGGCGCGGTCGCGAAATCGACCGGCGACGTCGGCAAGGCTCTGGGCGAGGGAACGAAACTCGAAGCGACCTATCACGTGCCGTTCCTCGCCCATGCGCCGATGGAGCCGATGAACTGCGCCGTGCATGTTCGTCCCGACTCGTGCGAGATCTGGGTCGGCAATCAGGTCCTCGCACGCGCGCAAGCAATCGCGGCGCAGGTGACCGGGCTGCCGCTCGACAAGGTCATCGTCCACAACCATCTGATCGGCGGCGGTTTCGGCCGGCGGCTCGAAGTGGACTATATCGGCAAGGCCGTGCGTATCGCGCAGAAGGTGGACGGCCCCGTCAAGATCATCTGGACGCGCGAAGAGGACATCCAGCAGGCGCTCTACCGGCCCTTCTACTTCGACCGCTTCGCAGCGAGCCTCTCGAGCGGCAAAATCGCGGCCTGGAGTCACAAGATCGCCGGCTCTTCCATTATGGCGCGCTGGCTGCCGCCGGCGTTCAAGGACGGGGTCGACGTTGACGCCGTCGACGGCGCGATCGATGTTCCCTACGACACGCCGAACCTTCATGTCGAATACGTGCATGCCGAGCCGCCCGGCGTGCCGACCTGCTTCTGGCGCAGCGTGGGTCCGGGGCACAATATCTTCGTCGTCGAGAGTTTTGTCGACGAGCTGGCGCATGCCGCCGGGCAGGATCCGGTCGCCTTCCGGCGGGCGCATCTCACGAAGGAGCCGCGGCTGCTCGCCTGCCTCGATCTCGCGGCGGAAAAGGCGGGCTGGGGAAGCGCGCTTCCCGCGCGGGTTGGACGCGGCGTCGCCTGCCAGAGCGTGTTCGGCTCCTATGTCGCGGCGATCGCGGAGGCCGAGGTCGACGCCAACGGCGAGATTGCGATCCGCCGCGTGACCGCCGCGGTCGATTGCGGCACGGTCGTCAATCCCGACAGCGTCGAGGCGCAGATCCAGGGCGGCCTCATCTTCGGGCTCACCGCCGCGCTCTATAACGAGATCACGATCGCCAAAGGCCGGGTGCAGCAAAGCAACTTCAACAACTACCGGATGATGCGGATCAACGAAGCGCCGGCGATCGAGGTCCATCTGGTGCGAAACGGCGAGGCGCCGGGCGGCATCGGCGAGCCGGGCACCTCGATCGCTGCGCCAGCGCTCGCCAACGCGCTGTTCGCGGCGACCGGGGTGCGGCTCCGCAGCCTGCCGGTCGACCGCAAGCAGCTCGCGTCCGGGAAAGCCGCGTGAGAACCGTCTGGCGCGTCCTCATCGCGGCGGCCGCGCTTGTCGCCGTCGCCGCGCTCGCCTTTGTCGGCTGGATCGTGTTCGGTCCAGGCCCGACCGATTTCGCAGGCCGAGACCGGGTCGCGCTGACCGACTACAAGCTGGCTGATCCGACCGGCGTTCCGGCGAGCCTCAAGGACGCGAGCCTCATCGAACGGGGCCGCTATCTCATCCGCGCCGCCGACTGCGAGGCCTGCCACACGGCGATCGGCGGGCAGCCTTTCGCCGGCGGCCGGGCGTTCGTCCTGCCCTTCGGCACGATCTATTCGACCAACATCACGCCGGACAAGGAGACCGGAATCGGCCGGTACGGAGACGCGGAGTTTCTGGCGGCCGTGCACCGCGGCGTCCGCCGCGACGGCGCGCCTCTCTATCCGGCGATGCCCTTCGCGAGCTACACCTACCTGACGGACGCCGACGCGCTCGCCATCAAGGCCTATCTGTTCAGCCTCGCGCCGATCAGCGCGCCGGCCATTCCCAACACCTTCGCCTTTCCGTTCGACCAGCGGTGGGCCATGGGGATATGGGCGTTGATGTTCAACGCCGACCGGCGTTTCGAGCCGCACGCCAATCAGAGCGCCGAGTGGAACCGGGGCGCCTACCTGGTCGAGGCGCTCGCCCATTGCGGCGAATGCCACACGCCGCGCAACCTGTTCCAGGCGCTCGACGAGCGGCGCAAATTCGCCGGCGCCGTCACCGGCGGCTGGCGCGCCTACAACATCACGAGCGATCCGGCGAGCGGGGTCGGCGACTGGACCGCTGAGGCGCTCGCGCACTATCTCGCGACGGGACATGCCGAGGGACGTGGCACAGCGGCAGGGCCGATGGGCGAAGCGGTCGACCTCAGCCTCGTGCATCTGACGGCCGAAGACATATCCGCCATGGTGGCTTATCTGCGCACCGTGCCGCCGATCGCCAATCCGAACCTGCCAGCGCCCAAACCGCCCGACGCGATCGCCGCGCACGCCCCAGGAGCGAGCGGCCATTCCCTCGGCGAGCAGATCTACGCGGACGCCTGCGCCAGCTGCCACGGATGGACGGGGGAGAGCCCGATCTCCGGCCTGGCGACGATCGCGGGCGCGCGCTCGGTCAACGATCCGTCCGGCGTCAATGTCGCGCAGGTCATCCTGTTCGGCGGAGGACGAAAGCCGGGGGAAGCGGGCATGGCGATGCCGGCCTTCGGCGACGCCTATTCCAATTCCGAGATCGCGGCCGCCGCCAACTATGTCACCGCCCGGTTCGGCGCCGAGGGGTCGCGCCTGACGCCGGAGAACGTCGCCGCCCTCAGGCTTACCCGCTGAAATTGCAAGTCGGGGTGGCCGCGGGCCGCGGCTTCTGGCAAGGAGAGCCGCGCCCGGAACGGCCGGGGGCTGGACGGGGGTCGGCGATGCAGGTGGAAGAGACGGCCATTCCGGCGGTCAAGATCGTGACGCCGAAAAAGCACGGCGACGCGCGCGGATTTTTCTCTGAAGTGTACAGCCGCGCCGCCTGGGACAAGGCCGGCCTTCCTTTGACCTTCGTGCAGGACAATCATTCCTACTCCGCAGCGAAGGGCGTATTGCGCGGCTTGCACTTCCAGACGCCGCCGTTCGCGCAGGACAAGCTCGTGCGCTGCGCGCGCGGCCGGATTCTCGACGTCGCCGTCGACATTCGCCGCTCGTCGCCGACTTTCGGCCAGCATGTCGCGGTCGAGCTCACGGCCGAGAACTGGCGCCAGCTTTTAGTCCCGATCGGGTTCGCTCACGCTTTCATCACCCTCGAGCCGGACGTCGAGGTTCTCTACAAGACGACCGCGCCCTATTCCGCCGCCAACGACCGGGGCATCGCCTGGGACGATCCGGCGCTCGGGATCGCCTGGCCGTCGCCGCCAGGGGGCCCGGTGCTGTCGGACAAGGACCGCAACTGGCCGCGGCTCAAGGACGCGCCGGAGCTGTTCGAGTGAGGATCGCGGTCACGGGATCGAAGGGCCAGGTGGCGACCTCGCTCGCCGAGCGCGCCGACGGCGCAGTCGAGGTGGCCGCGCTCGGCCGGCCGGCGTTCGAGCTCGACCGACCGCGCCGCCGTCCTCGCCGGGCTCGAGGCGGCGCGCCCGGACGTCATCGTCAACGCCGCCGCCTATACCGCGGTCGACAAGGCCGAGGCGGAGGAGGCCGAGGCTCATCGGGTCAACGGCGAGGGGGCCGGCCACGTCGCCGAGGCCGCCGAGCGGCTCGGCGTTCCCCTCCTCCATCTCTCGACCGACTATGTGTTCGACGGCGCGCTCGACCGGCCCTATCGCGAGGACGACCCGACCGGCCCGACCGGGGCTTACGGCCGCTCCAAGCTCGCCGGCGAGAAAGCGGTCGCGGCGGCTTGCGAGAACAGCGTCATTCTGCGCACGGCCTGGGTCTATAGCCCGTTCGGAGCGAATTTCGTCCGCACCATGCTGAGACTCAACGAGACGCGCGACGAGGTCGGCGTGGTCGCCGACCAGCGCGGCAATCCGACCTCGGCCTTGGACATCGCCGACGGCTTGATCGCCGTCGCGGCGAGGGTGAAGGACGATTCGTCGCCGGCGTTGCGCGGCGTTTTCCACATGACCGGATCGGGCGAGGGAACCTGGGCGGATTTCGCCGAAACCGTGTTCCGCGAGGCCGAGGCGCGCGGACGACGCTTGACCCGGGTCAAGCGCATTGCGACCGCCGACTACCCCACCCCCGCCCGCCGTCCCTTGAACTCCCGCCTCGACAACGAAAAGCTTGCTCGCGTATACGGCGTCAGGCTGCCCGACTGGCGCCGGTCGGTCGCGGCCTGCTGCGCCCGCCTTCTCGTCTGAGCGCCGGGAACGGGCCGCTGCCCAAGCGGACAATTGCAGCTCAAGGATTCATTTAGGGAGTAACGGGCAAGGTGCGGCGTCGGAATGCCGGGCGCATCCACTGGCCTCATGCCTCAAGGGCCGTGCGAAGCACGGCGTCTCGAAGGATTGGGGCGCAGTTCGTGTGCTCCGGAACGTCCTTCGAGACGCGCCTTCGGCGCTCCTCAGGACGAGGTCCGAACGGAAGGCTTGATAGTTATTTCAGAGGTCTTGATGCAGCGAAAAGTGCTTGTGACCGGCGGCGCGGGGTTCATCGGCTCGGCGGTGTGCCGGCGCCTGGTCGGCGAGGGCGCCGAGGTGCTCAACCTCGACGCGCTCACCTACGCCGGAAACCTGCAATCCCTGGCGGCGATCGACAACGCGCCGAACTACCGCTTCGCCAAGGTCGACATTTGCGACCGGCGCGCGGTCAACGAGGCGTTCGAGACGTTCGCGCCCGACCAGGTGATTCATCTGGCCGCTGAAAGCCACGTCGACCGCTCGATCACGGGCAGCGACGCGTTCATCCAGACCAATATCGTCGGCACCTTCTCACTGCTCGAGACGGCGCGCGCCTACTGGCGCGGGCTCGCGGAGCCTCGACGGGAGAGCTTCCGCTTCCTGCACGTCTCGACCGACGAGGTTTACGGCTCGCTCGGCGAGGAAGGCGCGTTCGTCGAAGAGACGGCCTACGATCCGAGTTCGCCCTACTCGGCGTCGAAGGCGGCCGCCGATCATCTCGTCTCGGCGTGGGCCCGCACCTACGGCTTCCCGGCGCTCATCTCGAATTGCTCGAACAACTATGGGCCCTATCACTTCCCCGAAAAGCTCATTCCGCTGATCATCCTCAACGCCATGCATGGCAAGCCGCTGCCGGTCTACGGCGCAGGCGCCAATGTGCGCGACTGGCTCTATGTCGAGGACCACGCGCGGGCGCTCGACCTGATCGTGGCCAGCGGGCGGATCGGTGAGAAATACAATGTCGGGGGCCGCAACGAGCGGCGCAACATCGACGTCGTCATGCGCATCTGCGCCATCCTCGATCGCCTTCGCCCGACGGCGCGCTCGCACGAATCCCTCATCGCCTTCGTCGCCGACCGGCCCGGGCATGACCGGCGCTACGCCATCGACGCGACCAAGCTCGAGCGCGAACTCGGCTGGCGCGCGCTCGAGACTTTCGAGACCGGCATCGAGAGGACCGTGCGCTGGTATCTCGACAACGAATGGTGGTGGCGCCCGCTGCGCGACAAGGTGTACGCCGGCGAGCGCCTCGGCGTCATCGTCGAGGCCGGGACGTAGTGGGTCGCCTCATGCCATTGCAAGCGGCCGACATGTCATACCCGCGGATGCGGGTATCCAGACTTGCAGCTGCGACGGTGACGCTGGATTCCCGCATTCGCGGGAATGACAGGTTGCGTTTGATGGCGCTGCAACCGGAACGGATTCGGCGATGAAAGGCATCATTCTGGCCGGCGGAGCGGGCACCCGGCTCCATCCGATCACGCTTGCGGTCTCGAAGCAGCTCGTCCCGGTCTACGACAAGCCGATGATCTATTATCCGCTGTCGGTCGTGATGCTGGCCGGGATCCGGGAAGTTCTCATCATCTCGACGCCTCACGACCTGCCGATGTTCCGCCGCCTCCTCGGCGACGGGGCGGACTGGGGCATCAAGATCGAATACGCTCCGCAGCCCGAGCCCAATGGACTCGCGCAGGCGTTCGTCATCGGCGAAAAGTTCATCGCCGGCGGTCCGGCGATGCTGGTGCTCGGCGACAACATCTTCTACGGCGCGGGCCTGAGCGAGCAGCTGCGGCGCGCGGCGGCGCGCGACCGCGGCGCAACCGTGTTCGCCTATCATGTTCCCGATCCGGAACGTTACGGCGTGGTCGAATTCGATTCGACGCTTCCGGGCGCTGTCGATCGAGGAGAAGCCGGCCGCGCCCAAGTCCCACTGGGCGGTGACCGGCCTCTACTTCTACGACTCGCAGGTGGTCGAGATCGCCAAGGCGCTCAAGCCTTCGGCGCGCGGCGAGTACGAGATCACCGACGTCAACCGGATCTATCTCGAGGCCGGCGCGCTCAGCGTCGAGCGCATGGGACGCGGCTTCGCCTGGCTCGACACCGGAACGCCGGATTCGCTTCTCGACGCGGCGAGCTTCGTCCGGACCATCGAGCAGCGCCAGGGCGCCAAGATCAGCTGCCCCGAGGAGATCGCCCTCGACCTCGGCCTCATCGACGTCGCCCAGTTCAAGCGCATGATCGCCCGCTTCGGCAAGAGCGCCTACGGGCAGTACCTCGCCTCGGTGCTCGAGGAGCGCAACCAATCGCCGGCGCGGCGCTGAAGACGAATCAAGCTCGCGTTTTGAGGCTCGATGGCAATTCGACGTAGTCTTCCGACTTTGGAATGAGCTGGTACGCCGCGATCACCTCGTCAGGCGGGGCGACAAGCTTGCGGGTATCGAGGTTCATGAAGCCGCCAATCGTGGTCACTCTCGCGCAGAGCTCGCTGTCCGCCCTAAATATTTCGTTCTTCACTTTGAACCGGCTGTAGTCCGCCGCAAGTCCCGCGACTTGGAACGTAATCGTGATCTCGTCCATCCAATGGACTTCACGCCGGTAATCAATTTCATCTTTCATCACCACGAACCCAATTCGCATTTCGAGAAAACGCTCGACCGAAAATCCCATCTCCTTGAACGCCAGCATCCGCGCGTCGACGACTTTGTTCAGGTAGGCGGTATTCGCCATATGCTTGTTCCAGTCCATATCGGCCCATCCGGCGAGAAATCGCCCTGGCTTGACTTGCATGACCCCTTGCCTCCTGAGCGTTGACCCGAAGGTCTGACCCAGCTTCGCGTTGCTGACAACCCGGGCGTTGCTCGCCCTTTGCCCGCTGCGGTTCGCACAGTTGACGCCACAATTGTCCGTTAGCGGCCTCGAACGGCCGCCGGCGCTGCGACCGGCGCCGAATTGTTGCGGCCGCTCGCGAATTGCGGCTGGCGGATTGGCGAAGTAACATCGCCAAGAGCGCCTTATTGAGTCGAAAAGGATTTGGTCGATGACAGAGAAGCCGCGACGCGGCGAACCGCAACCCCGCGTGCCGAACGGAGGCCGCAGCATCGAGCTGGACCGCGCGCTCAAATCCATCGTCACGGTGCAATCCTCGGTTCCGGAAGACGCATTCACCGCCCAGACGCTGGGCGAGCAGCGGTCGGGCAGCGGCGTCGTCATCCGCGAGAGCGGTTTGGTGCTGACGATCGGCTATCTGATCATGGAGGCCGAGAGCGTCTGGCTCGCCGACCCCGAAGGACGCTTGACCCCCGGACACGCGCTTGCGATCGACGGCGAGAGCGGCTTCGGCCTGGTGCAGGCGCTGGGCCCGCTCGATTGTCCGGCGCTCGAGTTCGGACGCTCGAGCGAGACCAGGCTCGGCGATCAGGTGACGGTGGCGGCGGGGGCGGGAACCAAGCCCGTCAGCGCGATGGTCGTCGGCAAGCAGGAGTTCGCCGGCTATTGGGAATATTTCCTCAACGAGGCGATCTACACCTCGCCCGCCCACCCGTTCTGGGGCGGCGCCGGCGCCATCGATCGCGACGGCAAGCTTGTCGGCATCGGCTCGTTGCACGTCGAGCAGCTCAGCTCGCGCGGCGGCCCGCGCGACACCAACATGATCGTGCCGATCGACCTTCTGCCCCCGATCCTCGATGATCTGCTTGCTTACGGGCGGGTGAACAAACCGCCGCGCCCGTGGCTCGGCATCTTTTCCGCCGAAAGCGGCGACGAGATCATCGTCGCCAGCGTGGCCGAGAATGGGCCGGCGGCCGCCGCCGGCGTCCAG
Organism: uncultured Alphaproteobacteria bacterium; assembly: GCA_963776665.1. Lineage (GTDB taxonomy): Bacteria > Pseudomonadota > Alphaproteobacteria > Rhizobiales > Beijerinckiaceae > Roseiarcus. The sequence continues at coordinate 219,679 of CAVZNQ010000011.1, read as the reverse complement.
CGCGGCGACATTCTCGCCAGGGTCGGCGGATCTGAGATCGCGGGCCTCGGCGATTTCTACCACAAGGTCTGGACCCGCGGACCGGCCGGAGTTGAAGTCCCGATCGAGATCCTGCGCGACGGCCGGGTCGATCGGCTTGCGCATCCGTTCGGCCGATCGCTCGAGCTTCATGAAGCGTCCCCGCTTGCAGTAATCCAGAGGATCGATATGGTAGAAACGGGTTCGTAATTTCGACCTAAGCAAAGCAACCCGGAGGAAGACGCGACCCCGAGGCGAGCGGACCGTATTTCAGACCGCTTGGCAGCCCTCTTGAACGAAGCAATTGAACGAAGCAATTTCCCGGAGGAAGATCATGATAAATTTTGCCAATTTGCAGGAGTACCTGGATAAACTCGTAGAAAAAGCCGGCGACGATACGAATAGCGCACCCCACAAAAGATTTTGGAGCGATTATCAGACGTTTATCACAAAACCTCTTCCTTCGGTAAAGTGTAACGGTGCGCCGATATTCCCAATAGCATGGCTCGACGCGGCCCATACACAGGCAGACGCAGATAATTCGCCGCTGTATCTGATCTTAACTCAAAGCGCCGGTTTCTGTAACAAAGAACAGATGCCCCCCGGCCCCCCTTTTATCACGGACCAAGACTATACGATAACCTTGGCCAACGGAAATACCGTCACCGGGAAGCAAGTAGCGGACGATATTCATGAGTGGATCAAGTCCGGAGCGCTTGAAAATCCTGTAGTGGCGGCGGGCGGGTGATGAAAACAATCGTTTTCTTACTGGCCGGCGGCCTTTTCTTTTCCGTTCTTGACCCTGCCCTCGCCCAAGAGCAATGCCCCGCCGACCCCGGCTGGCTGACGGCGACGACCTTCAACGAATCCGAGCCAGACGATCCGCTGGACAATGATTGCGGCTTCTATTCTCAGCAGAAAGATCCGGAGCATCCTGAGGATGCCCTGATGGAAGACGACATGATCAAGGCGGTGAATGAAGACGTCGCCGAGAAGTTCACGGCGAACAGCCCGTCCGATCTCCGGCGGAACTACAAGCTTGTGGGCGCAGTCTGGATCGGGAAAGGATCACAGGACTTCAAGGCGGGGGTCAAAGTGAAAGACGCCGTCCTGGAAGGGGAAAATGGCCTTTCCAATGTCTCCATGGAGTCGTTCACGCAGGCGATCAATCCAAATTGCTTCGGCTGTCATCAGCCAACGGCGGAGAATGGCATTCCGCCCAAACGGATAAACGTGAGCCACATCTTTCCAAAGTTCTTCCAGAGACACTGAGGCTGAAATCGTCACTCGCGCGCCGGGCCGGCCTCGGCGATCTCGTTGACGAGCTTGCGCATCATCGCTTCCCCGAAACTCTTGAAATCGTCGATCGGCACCACGAACGCGCCCGCGCCGCCGATCACGTTGTCGCGGTAATATTCCGCGATGCCGCCAGGCGCCGGGTTGGTGTGCAGGGCCAGGTAGCCGCCCATCGCCGCCGCCTTCCGATTGAAGATGGCGAGCCCGTTAATCACCGCGCCCGCCCCGACCGCGGCGTCGCGGGCCTCGGTGACCAGGCGCCCCTGGTTGCTGGTTCCGTCGCCGGAGACGTCGATCACCCTGCGGCCGGTCGAGAACGCGCTTTCGGCGAACATCGCGAACGAGAAATCGATCGCCGAGCCGATCGCGGTCCTTCCGACATAGGACCTTGGCGCCGCGGTCAGCGCGGCCGCGAACGCCTGCGCGTCGGCCTGGTTGCGGATCACCGCCCAGTCGACCACCACCTTGTCCTCGCCGTCGCCGGCCCATTCGACATAGGCGAGCGCGATCGCGCCATTCGGCCCGGTGGAGACCGCATCGAGAAGCTGCTGGCTCTGGATGGCGTCGGCGTAGCCGCGCCGCTCGAGCGCGAATTCGCCCTCGTCGATGCTGCGGGAGACGTCCGCCGCCAGCACGATCGCGGCGTCGACCGCAACCGGCGCCCCGGCGGCGCCCGCCCGGCGCGCTTGCGGCGCGAAGGCCGCAACAATGACCGCGGCGCCGAGCGCCAGGCCGATCCGCAAGCCGCGCATCCGAGCCTCCTCCGCGCCCCGCCGGTTTCGAGCATACGCGCGCTCGGCGCCTGCCGGAAAGTCCGAGCGCAATCACTCTGGCGTGAAGGAGGGGTTCGGCGGGCTCTCGCCGCAGAATGCGAAAAATCACGCGGGCGCTGCGGCCATTTCAAGCGACTAGGGGAGCGGAAGGGAAAGCGGCCGAGAGGAGTTGCAAATCAAGGACGACCCGAAAAAGGCCGCCGCGGCGAGCGGTGCGTCCGAGGGCTCGTTCCTGGAACGATACCAACGTCGGCTATGACGCATCCTTGATTTGCAACTCCTCTCGCGCTCGGCTTTTGCGGCGCACCGCTGGACTAGTTCGCGGCCAGATCGCCGCGCAGGCTGTGGCTTTGGCCGTCGAGCATGGCGTAGGCGATGTCGTCGATGCGCCATTCGCCGCGCTCGTACACCATGGCGTAGGTCAGCTGCTCCCGGGCGCCGTCGCCGCGGGCGAACTCGGCCAGAACCTTCGCCGTGTCGCGGTTTTCCGAGATCGGGGCGACGCGTAGCGCCAACATCCGGGGCGCGCGGTCGGTGAACGGATCGCCGACGAGCGCCGGGGGCGCGTTGCGCGCGTCGGCGACGATCTCGTTGGCGGCGATCGACCGCAGGAGCGAGCGCGAGAAAAAGCGCGTCCTGAGGGCGTTGTCGCCCATGACGCCTGCGCCCTGACCGTGAATGGCCGCTTCATCCGCGGCGTAAGCGCCGCTCACCGCGGCGTCGGGCGAATGGCTGTTGATCGCGGCCTCGGCGGCCAGCGCAAAAGGCAGAAGACAGGCGACTGCAACCAGGATCCTCATGACTCAGTTCCTTCCAACCGTTAACGCAAAGTTAACGCCGTCTTTCCTGGTCCGCTGTGACGGGGATCACACCCCGGTTGGCCAGAATGGAAGGAAAAGGAGGATGGAAAAGGCCCTTTGCCGGTCGGCGAGGGATGCGCCGCTCGGCCCTTGCGAAAAAGGCGCCTGAGCCATGCGAGCCCCGGCGGCGCGAACCTCTAGCGTCTGCGGTCCGCGAACGCCTTGGCGAGAAAGAGCCCGCCATGGCGCAGGCCGCCGGCGTCGATGCCATGGCCGGTCCCGAGCGAAAGATGCCATTGGGTCGGAATCGAAGCGCCCGCCAGCGCCTCCGCCGCAATGAACATCGCGTCGAACGGAATCAGCGGATCCTGATCGCCGTGGACGAGCAGGATCGGAGGCGGCCGTCCGCGAGAATCGCGCGCGGTCGCCTCGCCAAGCCGCTCCGGGCCGATCAGGAGGCCGGAAAATCCAAGAATAGCCGCTGGCGCGCGCGGACGCCGCAAGCCGACGTGCAGCGCCATCATCGCCCCCTGGCTGAAGCCGACCAGCGCCAGGCGCGATTCGTCGAGGCCGAGCCGCTCGAGCTCGGCGTCGAGAAAGGCGTCGATCGCCCCGCGCGCCTTGACCGCGCCGTTCCAGCGTTCGTCGGCCCCGGCGGGATCCTCAGGGGGTCGATTGGAGAGCGCGAACCATTGGCGGCCCATTGGCGAGGCCGCCGAGCGGTCGGGCGCGTGGGGCGACACGAACGCCGCCTCGGGCATCAGCGCCCGCCATTGACGCCCGAGGTCGATCAAGTCGGCGCCGTCGGCGCCGTAGCCGTGCAAAAGCGCCACCAGCTGGCTCGTTCGGCCTGCCGCCGCCGGGATGCGGGGTCCGTCCAGGGCGGCGCTCATCAGACATTGGCTCCAAGGATGATCGAGGCTCTGGATTAGCGCGAACCATCGGCGAGAGCCATCCCCGAGCGCGCCTTCACGCCCCGGTAGTAGGCCCACAGCATCCGCGCGGCGACGCCTCTGAGCGGCCGCCAGCGTTCGGCGATCCGCTCGAGCTTGGCCGCGTCGGGCCGGCGCTTGAGGTTGAGGGCGAGCCTCGCGGCTTCCTGGAGCGCGAGGTCGCCCGCGGGAAACGCGTCCGGGTGGCCGAGGCAGAAGAGGAGGAAAATGTCCGCCGTCCACGGCCCCACGCCCTTGACCGTGACCAGCGCCTTGTGCGCCTCGCCGGCGTCGAGATCGGCGAGGCCGCTGAGATCGAGGCCGCCCTCCGCCACCGCTTGGGCGACCGCCCGCAAGGCGCGGATTTTGGCGCCCGACAAGCCGCAGGCGCGCAACTCGTCCTCGGTCGCCGCAGCGATTCCCGCCGCCTCGAGCGGGACGACGCGCGCCTGCAGGCGGCCGAGAATGGCGGCGGCGCTGGCGACCGACACCTGCTGCGAGACGATGATCGCCGCGAGACCCGCGAAGCCCGGTTCCCGCCGGCGAAGCGGCGGCCTTCCGCCCGCTGCGGTCAGACGCTCGATCAGTTCCGGGTCTTTGGCCCGCAGGCGCTCGGCGGCTTCGTGCAGGGAAGCCTCATCGACGATCAGCGGTCCGGGATGGTAGCATCTCGCCGCCGCAGCGCGGACGCGCCGGGTTGCGCGGGCGGCGGGCTTCTGCATGCGCTTTGCCGCCATGACCGATGACATCCTCGCGACCGCGCCCGTGCTGCGCTTCGCGCCCTCGCCGAACGGGGCGCTCCATCTCGGCCACGCCTATTCGGCGCTCATGAACCAGCGCCTCGCCGCCGAAACGGGCGGGCGACTGATTCTGCGCATTGAAGACTTGGACCGCACGCGTTGCAAGCCGCGGTTCGAGGCGGCGATCCTCGACGATCTCGCGTGGCTCGGACTGCGCTTTCCCGCGCCCTGGCGCCGCCAGAGCGAGCATCCCGACGACTATACGGCGGCGCTCGCGCGCCTCGACCGGCAGGGTCTCGTCTACCCCTGCTTTTGCACGCGCTCGGAGGCCGCGCGCGCCTCGGCCGGCTTGCGCGACCCGGACGGGGCGCCGCTCTACCCGGGAACCTGCCGCGCTCTCGCCCCGGCCGACGTGCGCGCCCGCGTCGCGCGCGGCGACAGGGCGGCCTTCCGCCTCGACATGGGCCGCGCGCTCGCCGCCGCGCCCGCGCATCTCTTATGGGTCGAATTCGGCGAAGGCGCCGTTCCGGCCGAGCGTCCTGCGACGCCGGCGGCGTGGGGCGACATAGTCCTGCGCGGCCGGGACGCGGCTGCGAGCTACCATCTCGCCGTGGTCGTGGACGATGCGCTGCAAGGCGTGACCGACGTCGTGCGCGGGCGCGATCTCTTAGCCGCGACGGCCGTCCACCGACTGCTTCAGGAGCTGCTCGCCTGTCCCGCGCCGCGCTACCGGCACCACCGGCTCGTCGTCGGCCATGACGGAGCGAAACTGTCGAAAAGCCGTCAGTCCGCGTCGCTCGCAGGACTGCGCGAAAGAGGCTTGACCCCGGACGAAGTTCGATCGGCGCTTGGGTTCGGAGCCGCCGCCGGCGGCGGGTTCGCGGTTACGCTCGACTGAAGCTCCGCCGTCGCGGCGACGGGGGATGCGGGTTTCTCCGCCGCCGCCATCGCTGCGGCCGAGGGCGATTGGGCCATCAGCTGCTCGATGCGCTCGCGCTCGCGCTTGAACGCGGCGAGCATCTTGCCGTCGAATTCGCGCGTGCGGGCGAGCTTGATCGCCATCGGATCGACGAAGTTGCCGTTGATGATCACTTCGTAGTGCAGGTGCGGCCCGGTGGACAGTCCGGTGTCGCCGAGATAGCCGATGGTTTGACCCTGCACCACGCGCGCGCCCTCGACGACGCCGCGCCCGAAGCCGGACATATGATTGTAGGTGGTCATGTAGCCGTTGGCGTGCTGGATCTCGACCCGGCGCCCGTAGCCGGTGTCCCAGCCCGCCTGGAGGACGGTCCCGTTGCCGGCGGCGAAAATCGGAGTGCCGATCGGCGCCGCCCAGTCGATGCCGGTGTGCATGCGCGCATAGTGCAGGATGGGATGGTAGCGCATGCCGAACGGCGACGTCATCTCGCCCTCGGCGATCGGTTTGCGGACCAGAAATTTGCGCATCGACCGGCCGTTTTCGTCGTAGTAGTCGACCATGTTGTCGTCGGGCGTCTGGAACCGGTAGTACCTGAACGTCTGGTCGCGGATGGTCATCGACGCGCACAAAAGCTCGGGGCGCGGATTGATGTCGTCAGGGTCGGAATAAAACGCCTCGATCGAGTCTCCAGGCCCGGCCGCGCGCTGGAAATCCACGTCGTTGGCGAAAACCCTGGCCAGGACGTCGATGACCGGCCGCGGAACGGCCTGCTTGATCATCGTCTCATAGAGACTCTGATAGAGGTTCATGCCGCCGCTCGCGTCCTCTTCGTCCGCGGCCTTCGGCTTCCGCGGCCCTGCTGCGGCGTTGCGCTGGCTGACGGCCTTGTATGCGCCGCCGTCGTTGATTGCGACCGTCGCTTTGAGCTGATCGTCGGCGTAGGCTGAGATCCGGGCTATTCTCGGCTTTTCTCCCCGAGCGCCCGACTCCTCCGGCAGGAGAATGATCTTCTGCCCCTCGCCGACCGGCGATTCGCCATGCTTGAGGCCGAACGCCGCCAGAATGGCCGCCGCGTCCTCGGGACTTGCGCCATTCGCCTTGAGCACGTCCTCGAAGCTCTCGCCGTGGTGAATCTGAACGAGCTTCTCGCTCGGCGACGCGCTTTCCGGGCTCACCTTCACCGCGTTGGTCACGTTTTCCGGGATCATGCGCACTTCGATCGACGCGAAGGGCGTGCTCGGGGCCGCGGCGCCCACGTTCGCGTAGGCGGAGAGCGCGCGCAGCGCGTCGCCGCCCGCGCGGCTGGTTCGCATCAGCAAAATCTGCGGCGGCAGCGATTGCGACGCCGTCTTCTGGGGGCCCACGGGCGTTTTCAGGGTCTCGACCACCTGCGCCTCAGCCTCGGCCTGCGACAACTCGCCCGTTGTTCGCGCCGCGTCGGCGGGCGTGAGATCCTCGACCCTGAACGCGACCTCCGCGCTATCCTGCACCGGGCCGGGATCGGGCGGCGCGTCGGCAACTTCGGTTCCCGCGTTCATGAGCTTGAGGGGATTGAACGGCGGGACCGCGTCGGCGAAGCCGGTCGGCGTCATCGTAAGGGTGGTCTGGAGACGGGTGAAAGGCCGCTCCTTGACCACTTCCTTGTCTCCGACCTTGATGCTGGTCGGAACCTTGAACGTCTGTTTGTCGGAGACGATGTCGACGGGCCGAAGCAGCCGGTCGCCCTTGCCGGGATTGACGCCCTCTTCCCGCGCGTCCGCCGGCCGCAAGGCGGTGGCGAACTCGGGCTCTTCGGCGAAGTCATACTGGCTGTCGAGATCGAGGTAGAGCGCCGCGCCGATCAGTGTCAGGCCGAAGAGGCCAGCCAATGACGCGCCGGCAAGCCATCGAAACGAGGCGCTGCGCCGTTCGTTGCGGTCCAGCCGGTCGTCGCCCATTCGAATCGGCGGCTCGACTCCGAGGTCCGGGCCGGCGAACACGCGATCCGCGCGGGAGCCGAGACGGGGGAAAGCGGCGGCGAATGTCGTCAAAACTGTTGCTTCGCTCGCTTTGGACACCCGGGTTGCGATCGGGCGGGCGGGGAGGCTAGTTAGCGCGCATGCTTGGCCGGCGCAACCCGGGCCCCGCGGCAGTTTCCCCTATCCGGCCGCGGCATTCGCGCTTGGCAATTCGACAGCGTAGCCGTATCTTGCCGATCGGGGCTCCGCAATGCTTTTTCCGTCCCCCTCGCCTTTCGCCCACCGTCTCTGCACGCTGACGAGCCACCTATGCAATTGATCGGAATGCTGGATTCGCCCTACGTCCGGCGGGTCGCGATTGCGCTGATCGTCGCCAGAACTCCGTTCGAGCACCGGCCAATCTCGCTGTTCCGGCACATCGACCAGTTCTCGAAACTCAACCCGCTTCTCAAGGCGCCGACGCTTGTCGCCGACGACGGGACGGCGCTCATGGATTCGAGCGTCATCCTGGAGCACCTCGCCGGCCTCGATCCGCGCATAGCGGCGCTGACGCCTACAAGTGCGTCCGCGCGCCTCCGCGCCTCGCGTGCGACCGGCCTTGCGCTCACGGTGATGGAAAAGGCGGTCCAGCGCCACTACGAGCGTATGCTGCGTCCCGCCGACAAGCGGCACGAGCCGTGGGTCGACCGGGTCATGGGCCAGCTGACCGGGGGCTTGGGCGCGCTCGACGCCGAACTGCCACGATCCGGCTGGATCGGCGGCGAACTCGGCCTAGCGGACATTTCCGCCGTCTGCGCCTTCGGGTTTGTAGAAAGCGTCGTGGCCGACCTGGTTGAAGCCAGCCGCTATCCGAACCTTGCGGCTTTCTCCGCCCGCGCTGAGGCGCTTCCCGCTTTTCGCGCCGCGCCGGCGCAAGACGGGGCGACTGCCGCCGCAATCGGCGATTGAGCGCGGGGAGGGTTCACATGGCGGATCAAAGCGAGACCATGCGCGCCGTGGTCGCCCCCCGTCCGGGCGGTCCGGAGGCGCTGCAAATCGAGAGGCGACCGCGCCCAGTCCCGGGGACGCGCGAGATTCTCGTTCGGGTCGAAGCCGCCGGGGTCAATCGGCCCGACGTCCACCAGCGCCAGGGAAATTATCCCCCGCCGCCCGGCGTCACCGACATTCTCGGGCTCGAAATCGCCGGCGAGGTGGCGGCGCTGGGGCCGGACGCTGGAATTCACCGCCTGGGCGCGCGCGTTACGGCGCTCGTTCCCGGCGGCGGCTACGCCGACTACTGCGTCGCGCACGAGACCAACGCCCTGCCGATTCCCGCCGGCCTCAGCGCAATCGAGGCGGCGGCCATCCCGGAGACCTATTTCACCGTCTGGACGAATGTCTTCTCGCGCGGAGCCTTGAAGGCCGGCGAAACCCTGCTCGTGCACGGCGGAACCTCGGGAATTGGCACGACGGCGATCGCGCTCGCCAAAGCGTTCGGCGCCCGCGTCGTCGCCACCGCCGGATCGGACGAGAAGGCGGCGCAATGCGAGCGGCTCGGCGCCGATCTCGGCGTCAACTATCGCAAGGACGATTTCGTCGCCTCGACTCGCGAGGCGACAGGCGGCCGGGGCGCCGACGTCATTCTCGACATGGTCGGCGGCGACTACGTCGAGCGCAACTATGCGGCCGCGGCGCTCGACGGACGCATCGTGCAGATCGCGTTCCTCATGGGGCAAAAGGCGGCGGTGGATCTGCGGCCGCTCATGGTGAAGCGCCTCATCCATACCGGCTCGACATTGCGTCCCCGCTCGCCGGCGGAAAAGGCGGTCATCGCCGAGGCCCTGCGCGCCAAGGTGTGGCCGCTCCTGGAAGCGGGCCGCTGCCTGCCGGTCATCGACGCGGTTTTCCCGCTCGCCGAGGCGCCGAAGGCGCATGAACGGATCGAGAGCGCCGAACACGTCGGCAAGGTGGTTCTCACGATGTGACCGCCCGGTTGCAGGCCGAGCTTGAAAAGAGGAAGCCGAAGTCGCATGTTTCCCGGAGCGGGGCGAGAATCGGCCTCGCGCCAAGAGGAACGCGACGCTGACACTCACGCCTCTCCCAGCCGCGGCGCCCGCCGCCCGCGGCTCGGCCCGTTCCGGCCAGACGCCGGCGGCCGACATCTTGTCGCAGATCATCGTTCAAGGACTCGAGGACGCGAAGGCCGAAGACATCGTCTCGATCGACCTGTTCGGCCGAACGACGCTCGCCGACCGGATGATCATCGCCACCGGCCGTTCGAGCGTGCACGTCGGCGCGATCGCCGATCGCGTGGTCAGGGCCTGCCGCGACGCGGGCTTTCCGTCGCCGAAAGTCGAGGGAATGCCGTTATGCGACTGGGTCCTGCTCGACGCGCAGAACGCCATCGTCCACATCTTCCGTCCGGATGTCCGCCAGTTCTATAACCTCGAAAAGATGTGGAGCGCAGATCGGCCGGGAGAAGCGGCAAGAGCTGAGGCGGGCAAGAGCTGAAGCGGTGCGCCTCGCGCTGGTTTGCGTCGGCAAGCTGAAGGCGGGGCCGGAGCGTTTGCTGTTCGACCGCTACCTCAAGCGGCTCAACGACGGCGTGCGGAGCGCGGGCCTTGCCGCCGTCGACGTTCGCGAGATCGGCGAATCGCGGGCGCGGCGGCCCGACGAGCGGCGGGCCGAGGAAGGCGCCGCGATCCTGGCGGCCGTGCCGAAGGGCGGCGCGCTCGTCCTGCTCGACGAGCGCGGGGCGCCCGCCGCCAGCGAGGAATGGGCGGCCGACATCGGCCGCGCGCGGGACGCCGCGCGGCCAGCCTATGCCGTCGCGATCGGCGGACCGGACGGGCTCGATCCGTCGCTTCACGCCGCCGCGCATCGCATCCTGAGCTTCGGCGCGATGACCTGGCCTCACCAGCTCGTGCGGGTCATGGCCGGCGAGCAGCTTTACCGGGCGATGACGATTCTCGCCGGCCACCCCTATCATCGCCGATGAGCGCCGCGATATTGGCTAGATTTCGTGATTCTTGCCCGCCATGTCGCAACCCATGAACCGCCTCGGGCGAATAGGAACGGGGGTCGCAGCCCTTGTCGCCTCGTTCGGCGCGGCGTGGGCGGCTGAAGCCGATCCGGCTCCGCCAGCCCCGCCCGCGGCGACCGATCAGGAACGCGCGGACAAGGAAACTGAGCTGCGCGGAGTCGAGGACACCCTGCGCGCGTCGGAAGAGCAGCGCCGCGCGATCGAGGCCGAAATCGAGTCGGTCCGCGCCGATCGGGCTCGCCTGTCGGCGGCGCTGATCGAGAGCACCGCCAAGGTTCAGGACGCCGAGCGCGGCGCCGCTGCGGCCGGCGACAAGCTCGGGAGCCTCAACGCCGCGGCGGACGATCTGACCCGCTCGCTCGAGCGGCGGCGGGGGGTGATCGCGGATGTGCTCGCCGCCCTTCAGCGCATGGGCAGCAATCCCCCGCCCGCCATTCTCGTCAAGCCAGGCGATATGTCGGAGGCGGTGCGGGCGGCGACAGTGATGGGCGGGGTCATACCGGACTTGAAGGCGGAGCTCGACTCGGTCCGCAATGATCTCGACGCTCTCGCCAGAACCAGGAATTTGATCGCCACCGAGCGCGACGAACTCACTCAGAGGGGCCAGGCGCTGGCGGTCGACAAGATGCGTCTCGCCGCCCTCATCGACGCGCGCCAGCAGTCGCTCGCCTCGGCCGAGGGCGCGCTGGGCTCGCAGCGGCAACGTGCGGCCGACCTCGCCCGGCAGGCGACGTCGCTCAAGGACTTCATCGCCCGGCTCGACGGCGAAACCTCCGCCCGCAAGGCCGCCGCGGCCGCGGCGCATGCGTCCGGGACCGCCGAGGCGGCCGAAATCGAGGCGCTGGCGCGGGCCGCGCACGGCGCCGATCCGGGACGCCTCAAGCCCCAGATCGCCTTCGGCGACGCCAAGGGCCAGGTGCCGCTGCCCGCCGCGGGCTCAATTCTGAAGACGTTCGGCTCGCCCGACGGTCTCGGCGGAACCGAACGCGGGCTTTCCTTGGCCACGCCGGCCGGCGCGACGGTTTCCGCGCCGGTCGACGGGGCGGTGCTTTTCGCCGGACTGTACCGAACCTATGGACAACTCTTGATCATGGACGCCGGCGGGGGATATTATGTGCTTCTCGCCGGCATGGATCGAATCAATGTTGAGTCCGGCGAGTTCGTCCTCGCGGGAGAACCGATTGGCGTGATGGGCGACGGGTCCGTCCGCATGGCGGCCGCAGCTGCGGTTGGCGCGGCGCGCCCGGTGCTCTATATCGAGTTGCGCAAGGACGGAACGGCGATCGATCCGGGGCCGTGGTGGGCGAAGGCAGACATCGAGAAGGCGCGCGGATGATTCGTAAAACTGGATATTTGGGACTTGGCGTAGTTCTGGGGGCGGCGGCTGCCGCCACCGCGCCGCAGGCGCTGCTCTTCGTCAGTCCCTCCGCCTATGCGGCGGCGGCCGACACCTATCGGCAGCTCAACCTGTTCGGCGACGTGTTCGACAAGATCCGCAACGACTACGTCGAGAAGCCCGACGAGGCGAAGCTGATGGAGGCCGCGATCAACGGCATGCTCACTTCGCTCGACCCCCATTCGAGCTACATGGACGCCAAGGCGTTCCGCGACATGCAGGTCCAGACAAAGGGCGAGTTCGGCGGGCTCGGCATCGAGGTGACCCAGGAGGACGGCCTCGTCAAGGTTGTGACGCCGATCGACGACACGCCGGCCGCCAAGGCGGGCGTGATGTCCGGCGACATCATCACCGCGATCGACGACCAGTCGACGCAAGGCCTGACGCTCGATCAGGCGGTCGACAAGATGCGCGGCTCGATCAACTCTCCGGTCAAGCTCAAAATCCTTCGCGGCGCGAAGAAGGAGGTCAAGGACTTCACCATCGTCCGCGATCTCATTCACGTCCAGTCGGTGCGCTCGCATGTCGAGGACGGCGACATCGGCTATATCCGCATCACTCAGTTCACCGAGCAGACCGAGGAGGGGCTCAAGGCCGCGATGGACAAGCTCCATAGCGAGATTCCGGCCGACAAGTTCAAGGGCTACATCCTGGATTTGCGCAACAATCCGGGCGGCCTGCTCGACCAGTCGATCGACGTCGTCAATTCGTTCATCGACCGGGGCGAGATCGTCTCGACCCGCGGCCGCACGCCGGACGAGACGCAGCGCTTCGACGCCAAGCCGGGCGGCGACCTGTCGGCCGGCAAACCGCTGGTGGTGCTCATCAACGGCGGCTCGGCGTCGGCGTCGGAAATCGTGTCCGGCGCGCTTCAGGACCACAAGCGCGCGACGCTGATCGGCACGCGTTCGTTCGGCAAGGGCTCCGTGCAGACGATCATGCCGCTCGGCCAGGACGGAGCGCTGCGTCTGACGACGGCGCGCTATTACACGCCCTCGGGCCGATCCATTCAGGCCAAGGGCATCGAGCCCGACGTCAAGGTGCTCGAGAACGTGCCTGACGATCTCAAGGGCAAGGACGACATGAAGGGCGAGGCCTCGCTGAAAGGCCATCTCGCCAACGGGGCGGAGGATACGTCGGCCTCGCAGGCCTATGTTCCGCCGGAGGAGAAGGACGACAACCAGCTGACCGCCGCGGTCAACCTCCTCCACGGGGTGAAGATTCCCGAACCGGCGGTCAAGGCCGAGGCGGCTCCGGCGAAGACCGACGCGCCTGCCGCGCCGGCGGCGGCGGCCGCGCCGACCGACTCCGGGACCAGCGGCGCCAAGCCGAACTGATGGCGCCGAACCGAGGGCATGGAGTCGAACGTCGTCCGATGAGGAAGAGACTCTCCTACCTTGCGTGCGGGGTTGCCGCCGGCGTGGTCCTCGCCGGCGCTTCCCACGACGCCCTGCGCGCGGCGGGAAGCGGGGCCAACGAGAAACTCGCAGTCTTCAGCGAAGTGTTCAACAAGGTCCGCGACGCCTATGTCGACAAGCCCGACGACGAGAAATTGATCAAATCGGCGGTCGACGGAATGCTGGCGTCGCTCGATCCGCATTCGAACTATTTCGACCCGAAGGCGTTGCAGGACTTCCAGAGCAGCATGAAGGGCGAGGAATTCGGCGGCCTCGGGCTCGAAGTGATGATGGAGGGCGGCCTCGTCAAGGTGGTGAGCCCGATCGACGACACGCCTGCCGCGCGCGCCGGGATGATGTCGGGCGATCTCGTCACCCGCATCGACGAGACCGCGGTCAAGGGCCTCTCGCTCAAGGAAGCGGTCGACAAGATGCGCGGTCCGGCCAAGTCGGCGGTGAAGCTGACCGTCGAACGCGGACAGAACCGGGACGTGAAGGAATTCACGATCGTCCGCGAGATCATCCACGTCCAGTCCGTGCGCGCGCATGTCGAAAGCGGCGACATCGGCTATATCCGCATCACCCAGTTCAATCAGGAGGCGTATGACGGGGTGCGGAAGGCCTTCGATCACTTCCGCACTGACCCGGGGCAGGCGAAGCTGAAGGGCTATATCCTCGACCTGCGCAACAATCCCGGCGGACTGCTCAATCAGGCGGTCGAGATCACAAACGCCTTCGTCGACAGCGGCGACATCGTCTCGACCCGCGGCCGGACCCCGGATCAGGGGCAACACTACACCGCCCGTCCCGGGGTCAACCTGGCGCAGGACAAGCCGCTTGTCGTGCTCATCAACGGCGGCTCGGCCTCCGCGTCGGAGATCGTGTCGGGCGCATTGCAGGACCTCAGGCGGGCGACCCTGATCGGGACGCGCTCGTTCGGCAAGGGGTCGGTTCAGACCATCCTGCCGCTCGGAGAGAACGGCGCGCTCAAGCTTACGACCGCGCGCTATTACACGCCGTCCGGCCGCTCGATCCAGGCCAAGGGGATCGATCCCGACATCAGGGTGCTCGAGAACATCCCCGACGATCTCAAGGGCAAGGTGTCCAGCCTTGGAGAAGCCTCGCTGACCGGTCATCTGAAGAACGGCGACGAGGAGGAGAAGGGCTCCGACGCCTATGTGCCGCCCGATCGCGACAAGGACACGCAACTGGAGGCCGCCGTCGAGCTCCTGCACGGCGCGAAGGCCGAGACGCTGAGAAGTCCCGATCCGCCTCCCGCGGCCGTCACGTCGCAATGACCTTCAGCCGGTGGCGGATCGCCGTCGGGCTCCTGGCCGGCGCGTTGGCCGCGGCGCCGGGTTTGGCGCATGCGCAGGAGGGATCGGGCTGCGGCGGCTTCAAGTGGCCCCTCGAGCCCGAGCGCGCGGCGCTGGTCCGCCCGGACAAGCCGTCGCTCGCCAACGGCGGGGCGCTCGCCCCGAACGTCGCTACGGCGCTCGAGCTTGCACCCTACTCTGGGGCCGGCCTGCCGAAGCCGCCGGAACGGGCGCCCAAGGCCGCCCAGTCCTTCGCCGGCCACTTCACGCTTGGCGCGCCAGCGAAGCCGGGCCTCTACCGGGTGACGATCTCGGCCCCGGCGTGGATCGACGCGCTCGACGGCGAAACGTATCTCCATCCAAAGGCGTTCACCGGCGCGACGGGATGCGAAGGCGCGCGCAAGAGCGTCAAGTTCGACCTGCCGCCCCGCCCGCTCGTCCTCCAGTTCAGCGGCGTCGAGGGCGACAGGATTTCGGTCATCGTGTCGCCAGACCCATAACGGCCATTCCGCATCGCGGGACCGGGCGCGCTCATGTCAATGGCGGAAATGCCGCATCCCCGTAAAGACCATCGCGGCGCCCGCTTCGTCTGCGGCGGCGATCACCTCGGCGTCGCGCACCGATCCGCCCGGCTGGATGATCGCCGTCGCGCCGGCTTCGATGGTTGCGACAAGACCGTCGGCGAACGGGAAGAAGGCGTCGGAGGCGACGACCGAGCCTCGGGTACGCGGCTCGGTTGAGCCCGCGCTCTTGGCAGCTTCCTCGGCCTTGCGCGCGGCGAGGCGCGCCGAATCGACCCGCGACATCTGCCCGGCGCCGACGCCAACGGTCGCGCCGTCTCTGGCGTAGACGATGGCGTTCGACTTCACGTGCTTGGCGACCCGCCAGGCGAACCTCAGGTCCGCCATCTCGGCTTGAGTCGGCGCGCGTTTGGTCACCACCTTGAGCGCCTCGTCTTCGAGCGCGCCATTGTCGCGATCCTGGACCAGGAGGCCGCCGGCGACCGATCGCACGCCAAGCGTCGGCACGCCGGGGTCGGGCAGCGCGCCGGCGATCAGGAGCCGGAGGTTCCGTCTCGCCGCCACGATCGCCAGCGCCTCGTCGTCCGCGTCCGGGGCGATGATCGCTTCGGTGAACAGCTCCACGATCCTGCGCGCGCTTGGCCCGTCGAGGGGCCGGTTGAGCGCGATGACGCCGCCGAATGCGGAGACCGGATCGCAGGCCAGCGCCTTCTCGTAGGCTTCGAGCAGCGTCGGGGCGAGCGCGACGCCGCACGGATTGGCGTGCTTGATGATGGCGACCGCGGCGCTTGCGGCCGGATCGAATTCGGCCACGAGCTCGTAAGCCGCGTCGGTGTCGTTGATGTTGTTGTACGACAGCTCCTTGCCCTGGACCTGGCGCGCGCCCGCAACCCCGGGACGCGGCTCCGCGGTCAGGTACAACGCCGCGCTCTGATGCGGATTCTCGCCGTAGCGCAGCGCGCCGAAGCTTTGGTGCAGGACGCCGCCGAAGGCGCGCCATTTCGGCGCGGGTTCGCGAATCTCCCGCGCCAGCCAGTTCGAGATCGCAGCGTCGTAGACGGCGGTCCGGGCGTAGGCCTTCTGCGCCATCCTGCGGCGGAAGGCGAGGGTTGTCGCCCCGCCGTTCAGGCGCAATTCGTCGATCAGCCCCGGATAGTCGTCGACATCGACGATCACGGCGACGTCGTCGTGGTTCTTTGCCCCGGCGCGGATCATCGCCGGGCCGCCGATGTCGATATTCTCGATCCTGTCCTCGAACGAGGCGCTCCGGGTAAGCGTCTCCTCGAACGGATAGAGATTGACGACCAGAAGGTCGATCGGCGCGATGTCGTTGGCGATCATCGCCGCCTGATGGGCGGGCTCCGAACGGATCGCGAGCAGGCCGCCGTGCACCCGCGGGTGCAGCGTCTTGATTCGCCCGTCCATCATCTCGGGGAACCCGGTGACCTGCGCCACGTCGACGACCGCAAGGCCGGCGCCGCTCAGCGCCGCCGCCGTACCGCCGGTCGAGACCAGTTCGACGCCGGCTTCCGCGAGCGCGCGCGCCAGATCGACGAGGCCCGTCTTGTCGGAGACCGACAAGAGCGCCCGCCCGACCCTGACGATATCGGTTGCCATTTTTCGCTCGCCCCCGAACCGGCCGCGCGTATGATAATGTTGCGGTGCAATAGCATGCTTCAGGAGCCGCCGGAACCGCCGGCAAGGGGCAATCCCAAGGCCGGTCACAAAGAAGTCACCGGTCCGGCGAGGCCCGGGCATTGCAAACGCCGGTCAGAACCCCAACGTGATATTGAGGGCTCGGAAACGAGCGAGCTCAAGGAACATACCATGCGCAAGATAATCGCTTTGATCGCCCTCGGCGCCGCCCTCGGGCTCGCTCCGGGTGCGGCTATCGCCGAACAGGGCACCTCGTCGTCTTACGGCAGCGTCGGCTGGGGCCCGCATATCCCCACCCAGGAGCTGACGCCGTTCGATCGTCGCTGGAACCACGCCAATCAGTCCAAATACCAGGCGCAGGATGGCGCCGAATGGCTGCGGACACACGGCAAGAGCCCGTTTCCGTTCTGACGGGCTTGCGCTTCTTTCCCGCTAACCTGTCCGGCGGAACGTGTCGCTTCCCGGGCGGCCGGTGAAACTTATGTTCCGTTCGGCCGTTAGGACATTGAATACCTCGCGGCGCCTGGGTGTTCTGTTTCTTATGGGCGTCCGACCAACGATTGCGGCCGCGCGCCGTATGGGGAAAAATCCTATGTTTAAAGCCCTTGCAATGATCGGCCTGGCCGCCGGCCTGGCTCTTCCGCCGGCCGCGGCTCTGGCCCAGCAGGGCACATCGACGTCTTACGGCTCCGTCGGCTGGGGGCCGGTGATCCCAACCCAGTCGCTCACCAACAGGGACCGGGAATGGAATCACGACAACCAGGCCAGGTACCAGTCTGAAGACGCTGCGGAATATCTCCGCCAGCACGGAAAGGGCCTGTTTCCGTTCTTCTGACCGGAGGGAGCGGCTCCCTCGCTATCCGACTTTGAGGAGCCGCGCGGCGAAGAACCCGTCGAGGCCGGAGCGCCTCGGGTTCTCGCCCCACACGTGGCAGGGAAGCGTCCGCAATTCGCCCGCGGGCGTCACGCATTCGGCAAGGCCGCCGATTTCCTCCGGTGAGACTGCGGATCGCCGCACGTCGGGATTGCGGCGCAGGACTGCGGCGATTTGCGCCTCGCCCTCTTCCGGTTCGAGCGAGCACACGCAATAGACGATCGCGCCGCCTGGACGCGTGAGCGCGATCGCCTTGTCGATGAGCTGCGCCTGGAGCTTGACGAGGGGGCCAAGGTCTCCCGGCCGCTTGATCCAGGCGACGTCGGGGTGGCGGCGGATGGTGCCGGTCGCGGCGCATGGCGCGTCGAGGAGCACGGCGTCGAACGGCGGCGCGTCGAACGTCAGCGCGTCGGCGACCACGATCTCCGAGCGCAGGCGCAGGCGCTCGAAATTGGCGGCGAGCAGCTTGAGCCTTTCGGCCGAGCGATCGACCGTCGTCACTTCGGCGCCCGCTGCGGCGAACTGGGCCGCCTTTCCGCCCGGCGCGGCGCAAAGGTCGACGATCCGCATGCCCGGACGGGGCTGAAGCAGCCGCGCCGGCAGCGCCGCGGCGGCGTCCTGCACCCACCATTCGCCGCTCGCATAGCCTTCGAGCTCTGCGACGGCCTGATGGGTGTCGAGGCGCACCGACCCGGTCGGCAGGACGATCCCGCCGAGACGGGCCGCCCAGCCGGAGGGCTCGCTCTTGACGCTGATGTCGAGCGTCGGCTCCGAGCCGTGCGCCGCGGCGATTGCGCGCGCCGTGCTCTCGCCGTAGGTCGCGCGCCAGCGCTGGGCGAGCCAAGCGGGCGTATCGTCGTCCAGCGGATCCGAACTCGCGAGGATGGGCTCGCGGTCGCGGACGATCGTGCGCAGCACCGCGTTGGCGAGCGCCGCGAACGGCGCGCTGGCCGGATCGGCGCGCGTCGCCTTGACCGCGAGGTCGACGGCCGCATGATCGGGCGTATCGAGAAACAGGATCTGCGCCGCCGCGACGATGAGCACCCATTCGAGGGCGCCGCCGCGCTTCGGCATCCCCTTTTCCATCCGCCGCGCCAACGCCTTGCGAATCGTGCCGAGCCGCCGCAGCGCCACGGTCGCGATCGAGCGCGCCAGCGCCCGGTCGCGAGGGTCGAGGCCGCCCGCGCGCAGAGAGAGATCGGCGGCGAGCCGCTCCTCGAGCGGGCGCGAAAGGGTCAGCGCTTCGGCCACCGCGCGCGCCGCTGCGACCCGCGCCGCCATGCCCGGCGGCGGCGGCGCCGGGGTCTCGGGACGCCCGGCATGAAACCCATGCGCCTGTCGCGCCAAACGACCCTCACTACGAATCAACATTGCCGGCCGCCCGGCCCAAGTCTATACGCGAAATTCGCGGCGGGCTCGCGTCAATCGGCGGCGGGGCGCGAGCGGCCGGCGTTTTCTCGCAGGACACAGAGGCTGGAGGCGAGCGAGGACCATGAACGCCAAGGCGCCCGACCCAGCCGCCCGTTCGCACGCCGACACCCCGGCCTCCGATCGCAACTTGCCCCCGGCGGCGCTTCGCGCGCTCGAGGAGGCCGCTGCGCGGCGCGCCGAACCCAAACCGGCGCGCCCACGCGAGTTGAATGGCCGCGGCGGCCCCGATCCCGTGCGCTACGGCGACTGGGAGGTGAAGGGGCTCGCCAGCGATTTCTAGCTAGCCGCGCGCCGGGCGACCCGCTCCGTTCGACTTGTGCGGTTTCGCCGGCCTGGCCGTCGCGTCGGTCTCGGCGATGAACTTGCGAATGCGCGGCGCAATTTCATTGCGGAAGCGCGAGCCGTTGAAGACGCCATAGTGGCCGACCTTTTCGGCCAGATGGTAATGCTTCCGCGAGGCCGGAATATTGACGCACAATTCGATAGCCGCCTGGGTCTGGCCGACGCCCGAGATGTCGTCGTTCTCCCCTTCGACGGCCAACAGGCCGGAATGGCGGATGGCGGTCAAATCGACCCGCCGGCCGCGATGGGTCATCTCGCCTTTTGGCAGGGCGTGACGCACGAACACCGTCTCGACCGTCTGCATGTAGTACTCGGCGGCAAGATCCATCACCGCCATATATTCGTCGTAGAACTCGCGGTGCTTTTCGGCCGAATCGCCGTCGCCGGAAACCAGATGCTTGAACATGTCGAAATGAGCGCTGACGTGGCGATCGAGGTTCATCGCCATGAAGCCGGAGAGCTGGAGAAAGCCGGGATAGACCTCCCGGCCGACCCCCGGATAGGGGAACGGCACGGTGTGCAGGCAGTTGCGGCGGAACCATTCGACCCCGCGCTTCTCGGCGAGCTTGTTGACCTCGGTCGGGCTGCGCCTTGTGTCGACCGGACCGCCCATCAGCGTCATGCTGGCCGGGGCGTGGGCGTCGCCGCTCGCCTCCATCAATGCGGCGGCGGCGAGCAGCGGCACCGACGGCTGGCAGACGCCGATCGTGTGCACGCCGGGACCGAGCCAAGCCAGCATCTCGCGCAGGTAGTCGATGTAGTCGTCGAGGTCGAAGGAGCCGACCGCCAACGGCGCCATCCGCGCGTCCGTCCAGTCGGTGATGTGGACGTCGAAATGGGGCAGGAACGCTTCGACCGTGCCGCGGAGCAGGGTTGCGTAGTGGCCTGACATCGGCGCGACGATGAGGAGCTTCGGTTGATTGGCTCCGGCCGGGAAGTCGGGCCGGACGAAGCGGAGCAGGTTGCAGAACGGTCTGGCCCAGACGACATCCTCGAGGACCGGCGAGACGACGCCGTCGACCTCGATTTCGCGAAGTCCAAAGGTCGGCTTGCCGTAGCGACGGGTCATGCGCTCGAACAATTCCGCGCCGGCCGAAATGTTCTTCCCCAGGGCGGTGCTGGAGAGCGGATTCCACGGATTGCGAAAAACGAAATGGGCCGCGTCGGACACCGCGCGCGCCGGCGCGAGAGCGGCATGGGCCATCTCGTAGAGTTGATAGGGATAGCTTGGAGACATGAAGACGGACCGGTTACCGAAGAGGCGCGAGCGAATCCCCTGACATGTCAGTCTATCGCTGACGGGGAAGCGCATCAAATAGGCCTAAAGGATAAGCCCCCAGGCGGCCGAGCGACCCGCGGCCTTCAAAGCCCGCCCCGCCGCCGGCGCGAACGCGCGCGACCGTTGAGACCGCTTCAGGGCAAGATCGGCGGATGGGTACGGGTGGCGGGTCAGGCCCCGGCCTGGCTCTTCACCGGAACGCCGGCGTCGGCCAGCATCGCCGCGAGTTCGCCGGACTGGAACATTTCGCGCACGATGTCGCAGCCGCCGACAAACTCACCCTTGACGTAGAGCTGGGGAATAGTCGGCCAGTTGGCGTATTCCTTGATTCCCTGGCGAATCTCGGCATCCTCAAGCACGTTGACGCTCGCGATAGGCGCGCCGACATAGTCCAGGATCTGCACGACCTGGCCGGAGAACCCGCATTGGGGAAATTCCGGCGTTCCCTTCATGAACAGCACGACCGGGTTTTCCGAGATCACCTTCTCGATACGTTCGCGAGCATTCGCCATGGTGGAGATCCTCATTCGGACGGGGGTCAAGGTCCCGCCCTCTTTACGCCATGTGATATAGCGCGCCGACCCGTTCGCCGCCAGCCGAGGGGCGACAAAAATTGGGGACCCGGTCAACCCCCCGTTGCGTTCATATGACGCTCGGTCGCCGGCGCCGAAGAGCGAGCGATGACGAAATCGTGGCCCTTCGGCTTGCGCGCGATCGCCGCGCGGATGGCGGAGACAAGCGGCGCGTCCGACGCCGAGCGGCGCAACGGCTCGCGCAAATCCGCCGCGTCCTCCTGGCCGAGACACATGTAGAGCGTGCCGGTGCAGGTCACCCGCACGCGATTGCAGCTCTCGCAGAAATTGTGGGTCAGGGGCGTGATGAAACCGACCCGTCCCCCGGTTTCTTTCGCGTCGTAATAACGCGCCGGGCCGGCGGTGGCGTAAGTCGAGGCGTTGAGCGAAAGCGAGCTCTCAAGGCGCGCGCGCAGCTCCGTCAATGGCAGGAACTGGTCGGCCCGGTCGCGCTCCATTGCGCCAAGCGGCATCACTTCGATGAAGGTGATGTCAAAGCCGCGCCCGTGCGCCCATTCGACGAGGCTCAGGGCCTCGTCTTCATTGAAGCCCTTGAGCGCGACGGTGTTGATCTTGATCTTGAGCCCGGCGGCGGCTGCGGCGTTCACGCCGGCGAGCACCACGCCGAGATCGCCCCAGCGCGTCACCTGGCGAAACTTGATCGGGTCAAGCGTATCGAGCGAGACGTTGATGCGCTCGACGCCGCAATCGGCGAGCTCGTGAGCAAAGCGCGAGAGCTGGGAGCCGTTTGTGGTCAGGGTCACTTCGTCGAGCGCGCCCGAAGCCAGATGGCGCGAGAGCCCCCGAAACAGCGACATCACGTTGCGCCTGACCAGCGGTTCGCCGCCGGTGATGCGGATCTTGCGGGCGCCCAGGCCGATGAAGGCCGAGCACAAGCGCTCGAGCTCCTCGAGCGACAGCACATCCCGCTTGGGCAGGAAATTCATGTCCTCGGACATGCAGTAGACGCATCGATAATCGCAACGGTCGGTGACCGACACCCGCACGTAGGCGATCGCGCGGCCGAAAGGGTCGACGAGGGGCTGGACGGCGGGACGCGCGTGAGCGTTCATCGCTCAGACATATAGCGGCGCGGTTGCTCGAAAGAAAGGCGCCGGCCGGAGGGGCCAATTGATTTTGGCTTTCCGACAGCCAAGCCCGCATTCCTGATCGGTCGGGTGGGGAAGCAAAGCGCGTAGACCGCAAGACAAGTGCGGCGTCATCAGGCTGCCTCTTTCGGCTGATAACAACGACAAAGCCACGGCGTCAGACGAGATGCGCGACACCTCGGTGCTCGGTGTGCGGCCGTCGAGAAAGGACGCTTCGGCGCGTTCTCCGCGAGCGTTGAAATCGTCTCCTCTTTTGAATTCCGATCGAACTCTTTTGGTCTCCCCGTCAACGGCAACGGAGGTCATACCCATGAAGATCGTCGTCATCGGCGGCACTGGCCTGATCGGCTCGAAGACCGTCGCCATTCTGCGCCAGCGCGGCCATGAAGTCGTCGCCGCCTCGCCCAACACTGGCGTCAACACCATCACCGGAGAAGGACTCGAAGCGGCCTTGGCCGGCGCGCAGGTGGTGATCGACCTCGCCAATTCGCCCTCATTTGAAGACAAGGCGGTGCTGGAATTCTTCGAAGCTTCCGAGCGCCACCTTCTCCCGGCCGAGGCCTCGGCGGGCGTCCGCCATCACATCGCGCTTTCCATCGTCGCAATCGACCGGACCGACAATGGCTATTTCCGCGCGAAGCTGGCCGAAGAGAAACTGATCGTGGCCTCCGGCATTCCCTACACCATTGTCCGTGCGACCCAGTTCATGGAATTTCTCCGTGGCATCGCCGATTCTGGCGCGGAAGGGAACGTCGTCAGGCTTCCGCCCGTCTTGTTCCAGCCGATCGCAGCGGACGATGTCGCCGCGATCGTCGCCGAGACAGCGTTGGCGCCGCCGCGAAACGGCGTCGTCGAGATCGCCGGTCCGGAGCGTGCGCCGTTCAACGAAATCGTCGCCCGCTACCTGAAGGCGGTCGGCGACCCGCGCGAAGTGGTGCGCGATCCCGGGGCTCGATACTGGGGCGGCCAGGTCGAGGAGCGCTCGCTCGTGCCGTTGGGCGACGCGCGGCTCGGCCGCATCGGTCTCGACGAGTGGCTCCGCCGCTCGCAGGCCGCCGCCTGATTCCCGAGATCCCGGTTCCTTAACAACGGCGCGGTTGCTCGAAAGAGATGCGCCCGCCGGAGGGCCGCCGGAAGGGCCGGAGTGCGCAACGAGCGGTCCTTCGCAGGCTCCGCTCTCTGCGTCACAGCGACGTTATTTCCATCGCGTTAATTGACCAGAGCACCGCTTACGACTTAAGGACTTCTGAGAGGCAAACTACCATCACGGAATCATCGACGAATTGATTCTTGCAAGGGGATGGCTTGAGGAGGAAGCGAACTTTTTCGCACCACATCCTCTGGATTTTTGCGTCCTGTTGCTCCTCTTTGGCTTTTGCACAAGAGAGCAGTGAGCAGCTGGCCAAGGAACTGGCAAACCCGATCGCCAGCCTCATCAGCGTTCCTTTTCAGGGCAATTACGACTGTTGCTTTGGACCTCTCAAGGGAGGGGAGTACACACTCAACATACAGCCAGTCATTCCAATCTCGCTCAATGCTCAATGGAATCTGATCCTCCGAACAATCGTGCCGGTCATTGGAACGGGGGATACATACCCGCAAATCCTTTTGCCGGACGTTGGAGGGGAGCCGACATACCACCCAGGAATCGGCGGCACATGGGGCCTTGGGGACACCGTACAGAGTTTTTTCCTTTCGCCGAAAGCTCCAACGAGCAACGGTATCATTTGGGGCGCCGGCCCCGTGTTCCTCTACCCGACCGCCACGAGCGACATTCTCGGCGCCCATCGATGGGGAGCCGGACCGACAGCAGTGGCCTTAAAACAGCAAGGGCCGTGGACTTACGGCGTCCTCGCTAACCATATTTGGTCGTTTGCGGAAACCAGCAGTCTCGGGCCTGACGTCAACAGCACGTTCATCCAACCGTTTATTGGCTATACGACGCCAACGGCGTTCACCACGACGCTAAATTCGGAATCCACTTACAACTGGCTCAATCACAGGTGGATAGTCCCGATCAATTTGCTATTCAGTCAGGTCGTCAAGATTGGCGGCCAGCCCGTCAGTTTCCAGATTGGACCGCGATACTACGTTACGACCGTGGATCAGGGCGCCAGATGGGGCGTTCGATTCAACGTAACCTTGCTCTTTCCAGCCAAATAGACGTCAGGAGCAGAAGTCGAGCTATGAGCGTTCTGCTAGAAATGATCGGCCGTGGTTGGGAAAATTTTCTGGCGCGTCCGAATGGTTCCATGAGCTTGCGGTTCTACGTCCAGCCGACGATGGCGAGTTTGTTGGCCCTGCGCGCCGGAATTCAGGATGCGAGGGAGGGGCGGCAGGGCTATCTGTGGGCGATACTAACGCGCCCGGAGAGGCGTCTGCAGTTGCTCCACGAGGGCTGGCGGGGAGCGATGACTCCATTCCTGCTGGCGATCGCGCTCGATTGCATCTATCAGCTCATGACAGTCCGGTTTGTCTACCCGCTGGAACTGCTGTTCACGGCGACCGTGCTGGCGCTCGTTCCCTACGCCTTGTTGCGAGGACCGTTCAATCGCCTTGCGCGCCTTTTCTTGCCGGCTGCTCCGGCGCCCCCGGTCGAACCAACCCGCGGCAACACATCCATTCACTGAGGAAACACATCAAGGAAGAGCCACCTCAATGTCGAGCGAATCCAAGACGCAGGACTGGTCGAATCAAGCTGAAGGCTGCGTTCTCGACCATGCTCGACCAGATGCAATGATTTGCGAGAGAGCGCTATCCCGTCGGGTAGTGCATTGCCACGATCAACCAATGACCGACGTCGGTCCGTCGAGGCGGCGGCGCTGCGTCAGATTTTGACCATCAACGCGTCACGACGACCCGCGCGCCGACCCTTGCCCGCTCGTACAGGTCGATGACGTCCTGGTTGGTCATCCGTATGCAGCCTGACGAAACCGCCTGCCCGATCGTGTCGGGCTCGTTGGAGCCGTGAATTCGAAACAGCGTGCCGGCGAGATACATGGCGCGCGCGCCGAGCGGATTATCGATGCCCCCCTGCATATGCCGAGGGAGGTCGGGCCGACGCCTCAGCATCTGCGCCGGCGGCGTCCAGTCCGGCCATTCGCGCTTGTAGCCGATATGGGTGACGCCAGCCCAGGTGAATCCGGGCCGTCCGACGCCGACGCCGTACCTGAGCGCCTGATGATCGGGCAGCACGAGATAGAGGCGACGCTCCGAGGTGCGGATGATGATGGTGCCCGGGGCTTCCCGGCCGTCAAATGAAACAGTCTCGCGCGGGATCGGCGTAGCGATCGGCTGCAATTGCGAATCGAGCGCGTTGGCGAAGACAGGCGCCGTTCCGGCGCTGAGAAAGAGGCCGGCCCAGACGGCGGCGCGGATCAGATTGCGGCGCATGATTCCCCCGTGGAGACAATCGACAGCGTCAACAGACGTGCGACGGGCGGCCGACGCCGGGCCCGAACTCGTCGCGATCGCATGATTATTGCGCGAAAAAGTCGATACGCAATCCATTGCGGCGGAAAGTGGGACGCAAATCCGTCAATTGCGTTAAATTGTGGCGAAGAAGACACAATCGTGGGCGCCCGCGGGTCGACCGGGCTCCCGGCTTGCGCCAGCGCGCGATCTCGGCCGGGAAGAGCGCGAGAGTCGACTTTTTCTTTTCGGAAAACAGAATCCATGATATTCTGCCCTCGTCGCCGAACGAGCCGCGGCCAGCGCGCGGGGGCCCGCGGCGGGAGGAGAGCCAAAAAGATTTTTGCCTGGGGGGTCGCCGTAACCCGCTGAAAAGGCTCAAAATGGACAAGGGAAACCAAGGAAATCCAGCCCTCTTTCTTTGATTTCCTTTGTTCCGGCTTGGCTGGATTTTGCTGGGTTTGGCCAGATTTGGGTTTGGCTTGGCGGGAAGTCAGGCCTGCATCGCCGGCGACGAGGCGTGAGGGGATTCCGGCAAGCCCGGGGCTGGCGCCGGCGAAAGTGGGCAAGTGGCACTTTCGAGCCTGCGGGGTCTGGTCATTTTGACACAGACTGGGTAGAGCAGGCGTCAAGTGGGGCGGACGCCGCCGAAGGGAAAGAGACGGGCATATTATGACCGAGCACATTCGCGAGAAATTGGTCGCCGCCAACGACATCGACGCCGCGCTCGAAGAAAGCTTGACGACGGTGTGGGACGCGAAGGTCTACTCCTGGGACAATTCGAAATATCCGTTCAACGAGTGGATCCTCAACCGCGTCCGCGGAATGGGGTACAAGCTCGACGATCTCAGCTACCTGCATGAGAGCGTTCCGCTCAACGAGACCTACAAGGTCACCAAGCAGCTCTGCTCCGACACCAATCTGCCCGAGTTTCGCCGGATGCTGAACCGCTTCGTCCGCGAGGTCATCGTGCCTCAGGGCAAGCTGCGGCTGCCGGTCGCCGTGCAGCGGTTCATGAACGTCCGCATCATGCTGCCGACGACCCCCGAATTGTTCTTCCCGTTCCACACCGGGTTGCTTTACGGCCACGGCATTGCTTCGCGCAGCATCTGGATGCCATTTTGCGACGTAACCGCGGACGAGGATCGCAGCCGATCGATGCAGATCCTCAGCATCAAGAAATCGCGCGAGCTGATTCAGCAGGCGATCGACAAGCGCCTGAGCATGGACCAAATGACGGAGCTGTTCGGCAAGGAGAGCTGGCAGATCAAGGCCGGGCCCGGGAGCGCCTGCTTTTTCACCCAGGAGAACATCCACGGCTCGGGCCGGCCCAACACCAGCGGCAAGACGCGCGTCAGTATGGACTTCCGCGTCGCCGAGGGAATCTACGGCGACTATCTCGGCCGCAAGATCCCCGCCGGCTATTTCCACCTCATCCCCGACACCGAGGAAGAAGAGGAGAAGCTCGCCGCGCATCCACGCCGCGGGGACGCATTCTTCAACGGCAAGAACAACATCTTCTACGTCGCAAATAACACGGCGTCGACCTACGGCATACCGGTGCACCTGCAACGCTATATGCTTGTCGACTACTGCAATAAGAAGAAGCTAGAGTTCGACTATGAGTTGTTCGACCTTGAGGACATGACCCATCTGCCTACGCTGAACTATCTCGTAACGCAACGCGAATGCAATATCGTCATGTACAGCATCTTCGCGCTGCCCGAGGATGAGGCCTATCGGAACGAGTTGCTGGGGAAGGCCGTCGAGCGAGGATGCATCATTCATTTCGTCAATGAAGACTTGCAGCTGGCCAACGCTGAGGATCTGACGACAATCAAGAAGTATCTCGAGTTTTCCAAATACGGCAAGTCCCGGCTGCCGATCGGCTTGCCGCTCACGGCGTCGAGCAAGATGTTCTTTGACAAATGGGCCGGGTCTCTGGCGCAGCTCGACTAGGACGGTCTGACCGACCGGCTGGAAAGCGCCACGGCGCCCGTTCCGTTCCGTTTTCCACGGACGCCGAAGCCAGGCGCATGGGCGAAGCGTCGTGACGCGTCAGGGCTATGCAACAGGAGGTCTCCGGGTCAATGACCCCTAATGCGATCTTCCTGCTTCAGGCGTTTGTCATTGTCGCCGTTCCAGCGATTTTGCGCCGCTTAACCAGGGTAAAGGGCATTCTGCCCCTGGTTACGATGCAGATCATGGTCGGCATCGCCTTGGGCCCCTCGGTCTTTGGCAAACTGGCGCCGAGCTATTTTCAAATCTTCGGAAGCCCAGCCGCGCTATCGCCCCTCTCGGGACTCGCCACGGTGGCGGTGCTGATTTTCGGTCTGATCTCCGGCTTGCACCTGGATCCCGCCGTGTTCGGCGGCAGAGAGCGAGCGTTCTGGCCCATAGCTATTGCGACCATCGCCTGCCCGATGATGCTCGGTTGCCTTGCCGGATACTGGATCCTGTCGCGCTTCCCGTTCGAACTTCTTCCCGGCGTGAGTCCGGCCGTCTTTGCCGCGGCGATGGGCATATGCGTCAGCATGAAGGCGCTCCCCGTCCTGGCTGCGATCCTGGGAGAAATGGGCCTGTTCGGCAGTCGCATCGGCCATGTCGCCCTCGGTGTGGCGGGCGTCAACGACATTACTCTGTGGGTGCTGCTTGGAATCCTTCTGACCGCCGCTGCCGCGGGTCATGCGGGCCAAGGTCAAGGCTTGTCCGCCGTTTGGCTTTTGGCGTTGGCTCCGATCTATCTCTTCTTGATGGTTCAATTCGTGCGCCCGGTGCTCGCCAGAATGGTGTCGGCCCGGATCGATGACGGGGATGAGGCGGTGACGACCCAGGGAGCGATCGTGGTCGGCGGCGCGACGATCTTGTCCGGGCTCGCGACCGAACTCTTGGGACTCCACTACATTATTGGAGCTTTCGTCGTCGGCACGATCATACCCGCCCATCTGCACAAGCCCATTCTTGATCGGCTGCAGGTTATGACGGTCGCGCTCTTGATGCCCTTCTTTTTCACTTTGACTGGCATGCGAACCTTGATCGATCTCAATTCCCCTGTCCTGCTTCAAGTCTTCAGCATTGCAATGGCGGTGGGCGCGGTCGGCATCATCGGCGGAGCCGCTTTGGCCGCGCGGATTTCTGGCGAACGATGGTCGTTCGGTCTCGCGCTCGGATCCCTGCTTGCAAGCAAAGGGCCTGACGGAGCTGATCGTCCTCACCGTTCTTCTGGACGCCCATATTATGTCCCCGAGAATATTCGCACCCATGGTGCTGATGGCGTTGGCGAGCACGGCGATCGCGATGCCGCTAGCTCGGCTCGTCCTCGCAAAAGCAGGAGAGCGCCGGCTGAGCGTCGAACCGGCGACGATGACCCTCCCGAGTCGGCGGATCTAGAAACAACGCCAGGCGGCCCGCGAGTTGACCTCAACGGCTCATCGAGAAAGGGCTATGGGCGACAGAGAACCGTTCTACTTCGGCAACGCCGAGGCCGATCAGGTGCGCGGCACCGGATGGTTTGTCGGTCAGTTCGTTCCGCCCCAATTTGGATTGCG
The DNA here is from genome assembly GCA_963776665.1 of uncultured Alphaproteobacteria bacterium. GTDB lineage: Bacteria > Pseudomonadota > Alphaproteobacteria > Rhizobiales > Beijerinckiaceae > Roseiarcus. The sequence goes on along the minus strand of CAVZNQ010000011.1, from coordinate 190,369 downwards.
GCGCCAGACGGATGTCGAGTTGAAATGGGGCATCCACCCGGACGGGGAAAAGCGTCCTCATCCCTGGGCCAATCAGAATGGCACGACGATCTCGGTGCTTGTTGAAGGCAGCTTGAAGATGACGTTTCACGTCGACGGCGAGCAACGGGAAGTCACGTTGCGGACCAAAGGCGACTACGTCGCTTTCGGGCCCGAGGTCGTCCACTCGTGGGAAGCCGTCGGCGACACGATCGTTCTCTCTGTGCGCTTTCCGTCGGTCGAAGTCGGATCGCGAGCGCGAACGGCCTGAGAGACCGCCTCACCACCTGAGCGCGGCGGTATGGACCGGATGGTCCCACAGCGCGGTCGTCTCCGGGTCGAACTGGCTGACGGTGATCGAGCACCCAGCCATTTCGAGGGAGGTGACGAGACTGCCTACCAGCGAGCGCGCGATCCGCAGGCCGCGCTTCTCGAGCAGACGCCGCGCCGCGTTGTAAACGAGATAGAGCTCAATGAGCGGCGTGCCGCCGAAGCCGTTGATCAGCAGCAGCGCTTCCCCCCCGGCAGGATTGCCGAGGTCGCCCATGATCGCCGCGGTCATCTCGTCGGCGATCGCATCGGCGCTGCCCAGCTTTACGCGGCGGCGGCCCGGTTCGCCGTGGATGCCGACCCCCATTTCCATCTCGTCGGCGCCGAGGTCGAAGTTCGGCTTGCCTGCGGCCGGGACCGTGCACGACGTCAAGGCGACGCCCATCGAGCGTGTCCGGCGGTTGACGGCTTGGCCCAAGGCCTGAAGATCCGCGCGGCCCATCCCTTTCTCCGCGGCGGCGCCGACGATTTTCTCGACGATGAGCGTGCCAGCGACGCCGCGCCTGCCGGTCGAGTATGTCGACGCCTCGACCGCTACGTCGTCGTCGACGACGATCGTCGTGCATCGGCCGTCCGCCATCTCCGCCGCCATCTCAAAATTCATCACGTCTCCCTCGTAATTCTTGACGATGAAGACGACGCCTTGACCCTGGTCAACGGCTTCCACCGCCGCCACCATCTGGTCCGGCGTGGGCGAGGTGAAGATCTGCCCCGGACAGGCGGCGTCCAGCATGCCCCGGCCGACAAAGCCGGCATGCAGCGGCTCGTGCCCGGACCCGCCTCCCGAGATGAGCGCCACCTTGCCGGGCGCCAGGATTCTGCGGCGAACAAACTTCCGCTCTTCGCCGACGACGACGATGTCCGAATGCGCTGCTGCGAAGCCATCGAGGCTTTCATCAAGCAGCGTCTGCTGCGAATTGAGAAATTTCTTCATCGTTCCCTCGCAGCATCCCTCCCAAATTCAGCCTCTCATTGGCTCTCTCGACATCAGCCGGTATACGCGTCGCGCCATTTCGCGCACGAGTTCATCGAACTCGCGGTTCTTCTCCGCATTGCCGAAATCGAACACCTCGAGCCTCAAGCTTCGCAGGCTCGATCCGCTGCGGACCTCGATGTGCCGATTGGGATGAGCGCGCGTGAAGGCGTCGAGGAAGGCGCTCTTGTCAACCGGCGAAAACCGGCAGATTTCAAAAATGATCTCGAGATGGGGCGCCGGAATAGGAACCGAATAGGCGGGGTTAGAAATTTGCGTGACGAAACTTCGGTTCTTGCCGAGCGCGGTCGCGAGCCGTTGTCGAGTGCCGGAGGGTCGCTGATCGAGCACGTTCCTCAAGATCGTCTTGTAGCTCTCGACGAATGCAGTTCTCCCGTTGCGGCTCGACGCGTCGTTCATCGCTCGCTCGTCTCGAGGTCGACGCTTGCGATTGCCTCCTTTATCGAGGCAAGCGCGGTGGGCGCAACCGACAAGGCCCGCAACCCGGCGGTCAGGAGAGCCTGGATGAACTTCGGCTCGGCGCCGGCGTCGCCGCAGAGGCTGACTTTTCTCCCGATCGCCGCCCCGTGGGCCGCGACCTGCGCGATAAGCCGCAAAACGGCGGGATTGGCCGGGTCGTTGAGGTTTGCGACCGCGTCGAGGTCGCGCGCCGCGGCCATGACATATTGCGTAAGATCGTTGGAGCCGATCGAGAAGAAGGCCGCGTCGAACCGCTCGATCGTGATAGCGGCGGCCGGCACCTCGACCATGATGCCGAGCGGCGGCCGGCGACACGCAACGCCTTCGGCCGTCAGCGCCTCGATCTCCCGATCGAGATATGCCCGCGCCGCCGTGAGCTCGCTTGGGAGGGCGACCATTGGCAGCATCACTTCGACAGCGCCATGAACCGCCGCCCGGGCGATGGCCCTGAGCTGCGCGCGAAACGGCTCGGGCCTGGCGAGCGACAGACGAATTCCGCGCACGCCGAGAAACGGGTTGGTCTCGCCCTCGATGGTCAGTCCGGGAATCGGCTTGTCTCCTCCAGCGTCGAGCGTGCGGATGGCGACAGGCTTGCCGCGCGCCCACTCGGCGAGCCGCCGATAGACCCGATACTGGCTCTCCTCGTCCGGCAATCGGCCCTTACGATGGAAAAGAAACTCGGTGCGCACGAGCCCGATTCCGTCGCAACTGGTGGGATCGAGCGCCTCAAGCTCGACGGGATCGGCGAGGTTGATGAGAACGGCGATCGGCGTTCCGTCTCGCGTCATCGCCGGCCGCCCGCGGAAGAACTCAGCCGTTTCCTGCCGACGCTTGGCCGCGAGAGCGCGCGCCGCAAACGATTTGCGGGTCTCGGGCGCAGGATCGAGGCACAGCGTTCCGAATTCGCCGTCGATCAACGCGTCGCGATGACCGCCAAAGACTCCGAGGTCTAGGTCCATCCCAACGATCATTGGAACCCCGCGCGAGCGAGCGAGCATCGCGACATGGCCGGAGGCGCTGCCGCGGGTCAGAGCGATACCGCCGCCGTTGCTCCAATCCGTAGCAAGGAAGCGCGAAGGCGTCAGATCCTCTGCGAGCACAATCGCTCCCGCGGGCAGGCTCGGCTCTCCCGCCACGCTCGCCAGGACGCCAAGCACGCGGTCGCGAATATCGCGCAGATCGCTGGCGCGGGCGCGGAAATGCTCATCGTCAGCGGCCTCATAGCCGTTGATTTCAGCCTCGAGCGCCGCGCGCCAGGCTCGATCCGCGCTTGTTCCTTTGGCGATCGCGGCGAAGGCTGGGGCCGCGAGCGCTTCATCCTCCAGCATCGCGATCTGAAAAGCGAGGATAGCTGCGCCATCGTCTTGCGCCTCAGCCGCGAGTCGCTCGAGCTGTCCTATCGCTGCGACGATGGCGTCTCGAAGCGCCGCCGCTTCCACATCCGGCCCCCCACCCCTGCGGCTTTTTGCAGCGAAACCGGACAGGAGCGCGACCGGACCGGCGGCAAAGCCTCCGGACGCAAACTTGCCCGTGAGACGAAGCTCAGCCATGCGCCCGTCCGGCTTCTCCGTCGGGGTGATCCGTCTCGTCCTCATGGAAGTCGAGGGCGACCAGCTCGCGAAGCGCCGCGAGCGCCGGGCGCGCGTCATGCCCCTTGGCGCGAAAATGCAGGACAGCGCCCTTCGCTGCCTTTACCCCCATGACCTTGACGATGCTCTTCGCATCGACCCAGGGCCCGCTCGCGGTCAGGGCGACCTCGATATGCGCCTTGAAGGTCTTGGCGAGCTTGGTGAGTTTCACTGACGGACGGGCGTGCAGGCCGATCGAATTTGTCAGCGGCACCGAAACGGTCGCGGTGATCTCATCCATGCGCGGGGCTCAGTCCTGACGGCGCGCCGCGCTGCGTGCGCCAAACCGCGCCAAGAAAGATCCTCGATGCCGAATCCAGGCGCCCCGCCATGGCCGTCATGCGGACAACTCCTCGGCCGTGCGTCGCACCGCGGCGAGGCTCGCGCCGCCCGAGGCCTCGGTCGCTGCGATCACAGCGCCCTCAACGATCGGCGCGTTGCACACCACCACGGAGCCGCGCTTGTCCTCGGGCAGCATCTCGATCGCCATCTCGCTATTGGTCTCAGCGCCGCCAAGATCGACGAAAATGGCGACGCCCGCGTCCGACCAAGCACGGTGAATGGCGTCGGTGATCGCCTCGAAGCTTGTCCCGAGACCGCCGACCGTATTACCGCCAGTCCAGGCGAGCGGGACGTCCTTCCCGACCATCTGACGCACCATATCCGCGGCGCCTTCGGCAACCTTGGGCGAATGGGAAACAATGACGATGCCGACATTGGCCATCAGCTGTCTCCGAGCTCGTCGCATAGCGTCGAGATCATCAGGGACGACGACCGCGCGCCCGGGTCCATGTGTCCGACCGAGCGATCGCCGAGAAAGGAAGCGCGACCGCGCGTCGCCCGCATCGGCACGGTGGCCGCGGCCGCACGAGCCGCAGCCTCCCTGACGGCGCTGGCGTCTCCGCCCGCGGCGAGCGCCTCGCAGGCGGGAACGAGCACGTCGAGCATCGTCTTCTGGCCAACATCGCTCTTGCCGCGCGCCTTGACCGCGCTGACCGCCGCAGCGAATGCTTTCACCGCATCGGTCCGCGACGGTTGGGGCGGAAGCTCCTTCGCCAGCGCCAGAAACAATGTCCCGTAAAGGGGACCCGACGCGCCGCCGACCTTCATCACCAGCTTTGTGCCGACGGCCTTGGCGAGATCGGGCAAGTTCATGCTCGAAAGCTCGTCCAAATCCTGCAAGACGGCCTCGACTCCCCGTTTCATATTATGGCCGTGATCGCCGTCGCCGATGGCGGAATCGAGCGCGGTCAACTCGTCGACATGCGCGATGACGCGATCCGCGATCGCTGCGACGAGCTTCCGCTTTTGGCCCGCGTCAAGCCGCAAGACCGCGTCTGGCAGGTTCGTCGACTTTCCCTCCGCGACAATCATCTCGACATGCCTCACGCGGGCGACAACCTTTCCGCGCCTCGAGCGCGCCCGGCCGCGGCCTCGAAAGCCGCAGCGACAGCCACCGCTCCCGGATCGGCGACGCCTGACAGATCCCTCGATGCGAGATAGCTCGAACGGCCGGCGCGCGCTTTGGTCATTCCTGCCGTTGCGGCCGCCCCGCGCCGCGCCGCATCGGCGGCCGCGACGAGGTCGCCTCCCGCTTCCAGAGCTTCGACCGCTGGAAGCAACGCATCGAGCATGGTGCGGTCGCCGGGATTTGCGCCGCCGTAGAACCTCATCCGCTCGGTTCCCGCCCGCAAGGCCGAGGGCCAGGGCTTTCCCGTCGCCAAGGCGCTGCCCGTCGCAGCCGCGAGAATGGATAGAAGCACGCCGCTTGATCCGCCCATCGATCCAGACAGTCGGTCGGCGATCGCCGTGCACATCTTCGCGGCGTCATTGAGCGGGAGAGCGTCGGTCTCGGCCAGAAGCGTTCGAGCCGCGGTGGCGAAAGTGGTCCCCGTGTCGCCGTCGCCGACTCTCGCGTCGAGGGCATTGAGCTCTGATTCTCGCTCCAACAACGCCTGGCAGATCGCACGAAGCATCTGCCGCGCCTGCGGATTGTCGGTTGCGATTTCCTCGTGGCGGCGAGCGCCGGCGACCGAAGCGAGGATTTCGACCTTCCGAGCGCCATGGACAGACGGCCACGCCGGCGCGTCGCATTCCGACACCAGCGCCTCGATCAGTTCTCCGTCCACCGGCAGGACCGAGACGGACACGCCCTTCATGTCGAGCGCGGTCATCAGGCGCGCGGGCCCCACCACCAATTGGGCGCGCCCGCCAAGCGGCGTTTCCAGTATCGCCTTGGCGAAGACCGCCATTTCGAGATCCGGCGCGCCGCCCAAATTGTTGATCAGAAGAGCGAGCGCTCCCGACGTCGGGATGAATCGGCCAAGTCTGTTCGCCATCAATTCCGCGACATCTTTAGCGGACGGGAGATTGATCGTCTCGACTCCAGGCTCGCCGTGAATTCCGAGTCCCAATTCCGCCTGCCCCGCTTCCAGCCGCGCATGCGCTTTCTGGCCAGGAATCGAACAGGTCGTCGTCGCGATGCCGAGGCTCTTGGTCGCACCGGCGACACGGGCGGCGATGGCGGCCACCGTCTCAAGATTTGCCCCCGATTCAGCGGCGTATCCGGCGATCTTGTGGACGAAGAGCGTGCCTGCGACGCCGCGCGGCTGGGCGAAATCCTCAAGCGCAATGTCGTCGGCGACGATGACCATCTCGATCTTCAAGCCGACCGCGCGGGCGCGCTCGGCGGCGAGGCCAAAATTAAGCCGGTCGCCCGAGTAGTTCTTGACGATCAAAAGGCACCCCTTCTCGCCCGTCACCGCCAGAATCGCCGCGTACACCGCATCGACGGTCGGGGATGCGAAGATCTCTCCGCAAACCGCGGCAGTGAGAGCGCCCCGACCGACGAAACCCGCATGCGCCGGCTCGTGCCCCGAGCCTCCTCCCGAAACAAGCGCCACCTTGCTCCGGTCCCAGTCGGCGCGAACGACAACCTTGACATTTGGAAAGCCATCAAGCCGCGCCAGCGCCCGCGGCGAGGTGGCAAGAAGACCGTCGATCGCGTCGGTAACGATCGCGTCTCGCTCATTCATGAAATGCGTCATGCCGTCGCCGCGCCCCCGCCATACAAAATCGTTTGGTCGAGCCCGGCTGGTTTTGGCGCGCCCGCCACGACCTGTTCGACCGCTGCAATCAACGATCTCTGGATAAAAGAATCACGGGACATCGCGTGGTCTCACTCGGCGGAGGGGGCGATGCGTTGCCCGGATGCATCAAAGTAAAGCGGATCGAGCAACTCCAGCCCGACCTCCTGGCCGGCGGCGAGCGCCTGATGCGGATCGGCCAGGGTGACGAGCGGATGTCCGTTGTAATCGAGATGGACGTGGTTCTGGTCGCCGAGATGCTCGATCCGGCGCACCTGCCCTACCGGGCCGCCGTTCGGCTTGGCGATCAAGAGATGCTCCGTTCGCACCCCGATCGTCTTGGTCTGAGGGGGCATCGGCGCCTCGTGCAGGAGCTCGGCCGGCAGAAGGTTGATCTGCGGCGTCCCGAGCCTTGTCGCCACGTAGATGTCGTTCGGATTCTCGTAGATCTCGCGCGGCGTCCCAAGCTGGAGCAGCCTTCCCTCGCGCAGGACGCCGATGCGGCTCGCCATCGTCATCGCTTCGATCTGGTCGTGCGTGACATAGAGGATGGTGGCGCCCAATTCGACCTGGATGCGCTTCAGTTCGAGGCGCAGCTCGGCGCGCAGCTTGGCGTCGAGCGAGGAGAGGGGCTCGTCCATGAGATAGATCGCCGGCTCGCGGACGAGCGCGCGGCCGATAGCGACGCGCTGCATTTCGCCGCCGGAGAGGCTGGTCGCGCGGTTAGCGAGCTTGCTGCCGATGTGCAGAAGCTCTGCGATCGCCTCGACGCGTTCGCGCACCTTAGCCTCTGGCGTCCGGCGCGCCGGCGAGCGCAGCGGGAAAGCAAGGTTGTCGTAAACGGTCAGATGCGGATAGAGCGAATACTGCTGAAAGACGAAGGCGACGTCGCGCGCCGCCGGCGGCTCATGCGTGACGTCCCGCCCGTCGATCGAAATGGCGCCGTCATCCGGATACTCGAGACCGGCAATAAGGCGCAGCGTGGTCGTCTTGCCGGCGCCAGTGGGCCCCAGCAGGACGACGAACTCGCCATTGGCGATGTCTAACGAAAGATCGCGTACGGCCTCGATGTCGTCGAAGCGCTTGGTCACGTGTCGAACGAGGATTTCAGCCACGACCGTCGCCCTCGTAAAGAGCGCTCCGAGCCGCGCGTCCGCTCGTCGCGTCAAACACCACGAGCCGCTGGGATTGGAACGCAAGCCCGACCGGCTCGCCGAGCCGGACGGACAAGGACGCGGGCAGGCGAGCCTTGATCCGGCCGTGCTCGATATCGATGGTGACAATCTGCGTCGTACCGAGATATTCGGCGCCGAAGACTCGCCCGCGAATCGCGCCTGAATCGGAAAGCGTGACATGCTCCGGGCGGACGCCGAGCGCCAGCGACCCGCTGATCCCCTCCTCATGCATTTCGGGTACGACGATGTCTGCGTCGTGAAGACGGACGGCGCGGTCGCCGCGCTGCAGTTTGCCCTCGAAGCGGATGAAGTTCATCGAAGGGGAGCCGATGAAGTCGGCGACGAACATGCTGTTCGGCCGGTCGTAGATCTCCTGCGGCGTGGCGACCTGCTCGACCACGCCGCGGTTCATGACCAGGATCCGGTCGGCCATCGACATCGCCTCAAGCTGGTCATGCGTGACATAGACGGTGGTCGCTCCGACCCTGTCATGGAGGTCACGCAGCTCGTCGCACATGATCCGGCGAAACTCGGCGTCGAGCGCGCCGAGCGGCTCGTCCATGAGAAAGGCCTTCGGCCGGCGTACGATGGCGCGGCCAAGGGCGACGCGTTGTCGGTCGCCGCCAGCGAGCCCCGAGACCTTGCTGGAGAGAAGATGCTCGATGCGGAGCAACCGCGCGGCCTCGCGGACCTGCTTGCGGATCTCGTCGGGAGCGACGCCCTCGCATTTCAGCGGAAACCCGATGTTCTGCGCCACATTCATGTGCGGATAGAGCGCGAAGAGCTGGAAGACGAAGGCGATGTCGCGCTCCGCCGCCCGACGAAGCGTGACATCCTCGCCATCCAGCAGAATCTTGCCGTCGGTTGGCAGCTCGAGGCCCGCGATCATGCGCAGCGTCGTCGTCTTCCCGCACCCCGAGGGCCCTAGCATGACAAAAAAGGAGCGATCCTCAATGACGAAACTAGAATTTTGCACGGCGACAAAGTTTTGGAAGGCCTTGTGCAACCGCTCGACGCGGATCTCCGCCATGACGATGCCTCACTGCGGAAAGTGGCTGACGACGACGAACCCGAGCGTGCCGGCCAGGATCGTGACGAACGAGTACGTGTAGAGGTCAAGGGAAAACGGCTGCGTCAGCATCAAGATCCCGATCCCGATCACGGCCATCGCGCTGTTCTCCCAGGGTCCGCGCCGAAACCAGTTCGCCCATCCTGGCCGCGTGGCGTCGCTCTGCCGGGTCATTTGCGCACCGCCCCGAATGTGATCCCGCGCAGCAGATGCTTTCTGAGTGCGACCGTGAAGATCACAATCGGCAGCAGAAAAAGGGTCGTTCCGGCTGCGACGGCGGGCCAGTTCTGGCCGCCCTCGCCGATGATGAAGGGGATGAACGGCGGCATCGTTTGCGCGTCCGAGCTCGTCAGCAGCAGATTGAACGCATACTCGTTCCACGAGAAGATCAGGCAGAAAATCGCGGTCGCCGCGATTCCCGTCATTGCTTGCGGCAGCACCACTTTTCGAAAGGCCTGCAGCCGTGTGTAGCCGTCGACAAGGGCGGCCTCTTCGTACTCCCGCGGAATCTCGTCGATAAAACCCTTGAGCAGCCAGACAGCGAGCGACAGGTTGACCGCCGTGTACAGCAGGATCATGCCGATTCTGGTATCGTAGAGGCCGAGCCAGCGATACATGATGTAGATCGGAACCGCGACCGCGATTGGCGGCATCATGCGGGTCGACAGGATGAAAAAAAGCAGATCGTCGGCCAACGGCACTCGAAATCGCGAGAACCCGTAGGCGGCCAGCGTTCCGAGAAAAGTCGCCAGTATCATCGAGCCGAAGCCGATGATCAGCGAATTCAGGAAGCGCTCCACCACTCGCGACGGACCGGCGATCACCATGTCGCGGTCGCGGGCGATCTTCTCGTACCATGTCTGCGGAGGCGGCAGCTTGGCGATGAAATCGTGCGGTTGACGGGTCTGGACCGTGAACAGGTCGACAAATCCTTCCAGCGTCGGCGTGAAGAAAACCTTTGGCGGATAGGCGACCGCATCCTCCTGCGACTTGAAGGCGGTCGCTCCGATCCATACGAGCGGCAGGATGGTAACGACGGCGTAGAAAACGACGACGGCTCCGGCCAGCCAACGGACAAGCCGCGACGGCTCCGAGAAGGGGCGGGCAGACGGGGCCGCGGTCATTGCTGTTTCACTTTGTTGAGCGCCTTCACGTAGATGTTGGCGGCGCCGAATATCGTGACAAAGAGGATCACCGCGAGCGCTGACGCGTAGCCAGTCTCCCACTTTTCAAACGCGGCGCGCTTCAGCGTGATCGAGACCAGTTCCGTGGTCGATCCTGGCCCGCCGGACGTGAGGAGATTGACCAGGTCGAACATCACGAACGCCTGGATCGCCTGGAAAAGAACGGCGAGCATGAGGAAAGGGAGGACCATCGGCAAAGTGATCGACCAGAATTGCCTCAACGGCGAGGCGCGATCGACCTCAGCCGCTTCGTAGATGTAGTCTGGAATCGAACGCAGCCCGGCGAGACAAATCAGCATCACGTAGGGCGTCCACATCCAGGTGTTGACGAGGACGATCGTCCACGGCGCCAGGGCGACGCTTCCGATCATCGTGAACGAGCTCGGCGCAACGCCGGTCAGGAAGCCGACGAGATAGTTGAACGGCCCAATCTGCGGCTGGAACAAGAGGGTCCAGAAGTTGCCCACCACCGCCGGGGACAACATCATCGGCAGCAGAATGACGGTGGTCCAGAAGCTGTGGCCGCGGAATTTCTGATTGATAAGCAAAGCCAGACCAAGGCCGATGAGAATCTGCAGCGCGATTGTCCAAAACACGAAATGGGCGGTGATCTGAAAGTTCGCCCAGAGGTCCTCATCGGTCAGGATGTCGACATAATTGTCGATGCCGATGAACCCCGCCGGCGTCGGGAGGTTGGCCATCATGCCGGTGAACGATAGCCGGATCGCCCAAATCAACGGGAAAATGTTGATCGCGAGCAGCAACAACATCGTCGGCAGGATGAAAAGCCAGGCGACGGCTCGATCCGACAGCCCTCTCACCCGCCGGGCGACCGTCGCCGGCGTCCGCAAGGCGACCCCTTCGGCCATGCCTCCTGCATTGTTCGTCACGGTCATAACCTTGCCCGCTTATGGACTGATCGAGTCTCCCCGGCGGCTTGCGACGCCGGGGACGGGTTTTGGATGAAAAGCCAGACCAGCCTTTGCGCGGTCAGGAAGGATTCTTGCCTTCCTGCTTGAAGACCTTCAACCAGTCCTTGACCAGTTCGTCGAGCGCCTTCTGCGACGTGCCCTTGTCCGCGACGACATAGTCATGGACCCGGTTCTGCATGTCGAGCAGGAGCGGAACGTAGAGCGGCTCCGCCCAGAAATCCTTGACCATGCCCATCGACTCCACAAATGACGGCGCGTAGGAAGCGCTGTTCTTGTAGGCGTCCGACAGCAGCACGGCCTTGGACGCCGAGGCGCCGCCCAGATCCGTCCACTTCTGCTGAATCTCCGGCTGCGCGAACCACTTCATGTAGAGCAACGCATCGTCGACATTCTTCGAGGCTGCGACCACCGACAGCCCCTGACCGCCGAGCTGGGTGAAATCGCCGGCCGGCCCGGCAGGGTTCTTGAAGAAGCCGATCTTGTCGCCGCCGACGTTTGGATCCTTGGCGAGGCCAGGGAAGAACGCATACCAGTTCATCTGCATTGCGACCTGGCCGGATTTGAAGGCGTCAAGACCCTCCGACATGTAGGCGTTCGTCAGGCCCGGCGGCTGGCAGCACTTGAAGAGCTCCTTGTAGACGTCCATGCCCTTGGCGGCGCCGGCCGAGTTGACGACGCCTTCCATGTGGTAAGGCTGCTTGGGGTCCATGTAGTCGAAGCCGTAGTTGTACATCGCGTTGGTGACGCCCATCGTGATGCCTTCGGACCCGCGTTCGGTGAAAATATACGCGCCGTACACCTTCTTTCCGTCGATCTCCTTGCCGGTGAAGAATTTCGCCACTTCAATCAATTCGTCCCAGGTCTTGGGCGGCTCGAGTTCGCGATTGTACTTCGCCTTGAACTCTGCGCGGATCTCGGGCTTCGCGAACCAGTCCTTGCGATAAGTCCAGCCGACCGCGTCGGCCATGGCGGGCAAACCCCAGTAGTTGGGCGTGTTCTTGGGCCATTCGGCATATCCGACGACGGTCGCGGGCAGGAACGCGTCCATCGAGATCTTGTTCTTGTCGAAGAAGTCATTGAGCTTCACGTACCACTTGTTCTCGGCCGCCCCGCCTATCCACTGGCTGTCGCCGATGATCAGATCGCATTCGCTGCTGCGCGAGTTGAGCAGGTTGATGAAGTGGTCGGCATAGCTCGTCCAGGGGACGAACTCATGCTTCATCTCGATGCCGGTCTGCTTGGTGAAATCCTTGTCGAGCTCAACCAGCGCGTTCGCCGGGTCCCACGCCGCCCAACACATGGTCAGCGATTTCCCTTGCGCTTGCGCTTTGTCGACAGTCGCCGCGACGGATAAACCGGCGGCGACGAGTCCAACCAACGCCAAGGCTTTAGTCATGCTTGTTTCCTCCCTTATACTGCCGGTTTCCCGCGGGGCGTCGCCCGCCGAACTCACCGCCCTCACTACGTCTGAGCGGCCGGATGTTTAATAAAGCGCTTATTAATAAGCAATGCAAGGGAAATTTCCGGCCCTTCGGGGACGGCGCCGCTCCAGCGCTCATGATGTTTTCGCGGATCGACGGTTTTGCGGGGTCGATGAAGCGCCTGCTGAATTTTCGCCCCTGAATCCGGCGGGGTCTCGGGCGAGATTCGACGCCCAAGATCAGCTATGCTGAGTTGTAGAGAGCGCCGCTTACCCGACCGGCGCGATCCACGGAGGAAAGCCTTGGCGACGGGGGGCGAAGGCCCAGGGGCGGAGGACACCTTCGCGAAACTCTTGCGCTCCCACGCAGCCTTGCGCGGGACGCGCCCTGCTTTCCGCCACAAAGATCTCGGCCTCTGGCGAACCTGGACCTGGGCTGAGGTCTATGACGAGACACGCGCCATCGCGCAGGGCCTGATTGGACTCGGGCTTAGGCGGGGAGAGACGATCGCAATCGTCGGCGCCAACCGGCCGCGGCTCTACTGGTCGATCACCGCGGCGCAGATGCTCGGCGTCGTTCCGGTTCCGGTTTACGCCGACGCGGTGGCCGACGAGATCGCCGCCGTGCTCGGTCATTCCGAGGCCGCCGTCATCGTCGCCCAGGACCAGGAGCAGGTCGACAAGATCCTCTCGGTCCGCGATCGCCTGCCCCAACTCGCGCATCTTCTCTACGACGAGCCTCGAGGGCTGAACGAGTATGCCGAGCGCGGCCTCGAGGCGCTCTCCGCGGTGGCCGCAAGGGGGCGCGCCGCGCTCGTCGATCCCGCGCGTTCGACAGACCTCGATCGCCTGATCGATGGCGGCAGGGGATCGGATCCGTCGGTCATTCTCTACACCTCCGGCACGACGGGCCGCTCGAAGGGCGTCGTGCTCAGCGGCGAACGGTCGATTCGCGCTGCCCGCTGCACAGTCGCTTTCGATCGCCTAACCGACCGCGACGAAGCGCTCGCCTACCTGCCGCTGGCCTGGGTCGGTGATCACTATCTCAATTACGCACAGGGCTATGTAGCCGGCTTTTGCATCGCCTGCCCGGAAAGCGCAGAGACGTCGGCCGACGACCTGCGCGAGATCGGCCCAACCTATCACTTCGCGCCGCCACGGGTGTTCGAGGCGCTGCTGACGCGGGTGCAGATCCGGATGGAGGAGGCCGGCGCCGTCAAGCGCCGGCTGTTTCGCGCTTTCATGGATGTCGCGGGGCGCTGGGGCGAAAAAATCGCCAACGGCGAGCCGGTTCCCTTGACCGCGCGGCTGGCCTACCGCATCGGCGACCTGCTGATCTTCGCTCCGCTCAAGAATGCGCTCGGGCTGTCGCGCGTTCGCGTCGCCTATACCGCGGGCGAGGCGATCGGCGCCGATCTCTTCGCCTTCTACCGTTCGATCGGCCTCAACCTAAAGCAACTCTACGGCCAGACAGAGGCTTTCCTGTTCGTCACCGCCCAGACCGATCGCGCCGTGCGGTCCGACGCCGTGGGGCCGCCGGCGCCGAATGTCGAACTGCGCATCGCCGACAGCGGCGAGGTGCAGTTCAAGTCGCCGGGCATGTTCGTCGGCTATTTCCGTGAGGACGACAAGACGCGCGAAACGATGACCGACGACGGCTATGTCAAAACGGGCGACGCTGGCTTCATCGATCCCGACGGCCAGCTCAAGATCATCGATCGCGCCAAGGACGTTGGCCGCCTGAGAGGCGGACAGCTGTTCCCTCCCAAGTACATCGAGAACAAGCTCAAGTTCTTTCCGGAGATCCGCGAGGCGGTGGCGATCGGAGACGGCCGGGATTTCGTCGCCGCGATGATCAATATCGAACTGGCGTCGGTCGCCAACTGGGCCGAGCGCCACGCCATCGCCTACGCATCCTATCAGGAGCTCGCCGCCAATCCGCAGGTCTACGCCATGATCGAGAGTAGGGTCGGCGCGGTCAATCGCGCACTGAGCCTCGAGCCCGTCATGGCGGGCGCCCAGATCAGCCGGTTCTTGATCTTGCCCAAGGAACTCGACCCGGACGACGGCGAACTGACCCGCACGCAAAAAGTGAGGCGCGGCATCATCGCTGATCGCTATTCCTCGCTGATCGAGGGTCTCTATAGCGGCGCGAGCGAGGCGTCGATTTCGGCCGAAGTGACTTTTGAAGATGGACGCAAGGGCAAACTCGAGGCGACGGTGCGCATCGTCGATCTGCCGCCCTATTCGCCGGCTGGAAAGGCCGACGCAGCGTGACGGCGGAGTCCGACGATGTCCTGCTGGCGGTCGAGCATGTCTCGCTCTCGTTTGGCGGGGTAAGAGCGATCTCCGACGTATCTTTCGATATTCGCCGCGGCGAGATCCGCGCGATCATCGGGCCAAACGGCGCCGGAAAGACCTCGATGCTCAATGTGGTCAACGGCTTCTACCACCCGCAGACGGGAGCGATCCGCTGGCGGGGCCGGGCGCGCGCGCGCATGAAGCCTTACGAGGCGGCGGCGCAGGGCATCGCCCGGACGTTTCAGAACGTCGCGCTGTTCAAGGGCATGACCACGCTCGACAACATCATGACCGGCCGCAGTCTGCGGATGAAGCGGAACCTCTTCTGGCAGGCGTTGCGGCGAGGTCCCGCGCTCGACGAGGAAATCGCCAACCGCCGCGTCTGCGAGGAGATCATCGACTTTCTCGAGATCGAGCATATCCGCAAGACGCCTGTCGGCGCGCTGCCTTACGGGCTGCAGAAGCGCGTCGAACTTGGCCGCGCGCTGGCGATGGAGCCTGAGCTCCTGCTGCTCGACGAGCCGATGGCGGGCATGAACCGCGAGGAAAAGGAGGATATGAGCCGCTTCATCGTCGAGGCCAACCGCTATCGTGGCGCGACCATCGCGCTCATCGAGCACGACATCGGTGTTGTGATGGACCTTTCGGACCGAGTGGTCGTGCTTGATTACGGCCGCAAGATCGCTGATGACGTTCCCGACAAGGTCAAGTCAGACGAGAGGGTGATTGGCGCCTATCTCGGCGTTAGTCATTAGCCGCCCATGGAGCTTCTGCGCGCCCTTTTCGTCGCTCCTCTCGCACAGATGATCGCAGCGCCCGATCTTTTGGTCCAGGCGATCTGGGAAGGCTTCGTCGCCGGCGTCCTTTATTCGCTGATCGCGCTCGGCTTCGTGCTTATCTACAAGGCCTCGGGCGTGTTCAACTTCGCCCAGGGCATCATGATGGTGTTTGCGGCGCTGACCCTGGTCGGCCTGCACGAAAAAGGCAGTCCCGGCGTGGGCGGCGCTGATCCTGACGATCGCGGTCATGTACGTGCTTGCGCTCGCCATTGAGCGCCTGGTGCTGCGTCCGCTCGTCAATCAGCCGGACATCATTCTTCTGATGGCCACCTTCGGCGTCACCTATTTTCTCATCGGCTTCGGCGAACTCGTTTTCGGCGGCAATCCGAAATCGATGATCACCAAGGAGCTGCTCTTGCCCGACGGCGCGCTCGACCTTCACATCCTCGGCGGCAAGGTCGAATTGCAGAAGCTCGACATAGCGGCGGCGGCGATCGCGCTCATCATGGTCGGAGGGCTCGCGACGTTCTTCCAGCGGACGCGGATCGGCCGGGCGCTCAGGGCGGTCGCGGACGATCATCAGGCGGCGCTATCGGTCGGGATCTCGCTGGATCAGATCTGGGTTATCGTCTGGTTCACCGCGGGGGTCGTGGCGCTGGCGACCGGCATCTTCTGGGGCGCTCGGTCGGAAGTCTCGTTTGCGCTGCAGGTCGTGGCGCTGAAGGCGTTGCCGGTTCTCATTCTCGGCGGCCTGACCTCGGTTCCGGGCGCGATCGTCGGCGGGCTCATCATCGGCGTCGGCGAAAAGCTCGGCGAGTTCTACTGGGGACCGCTGCTCGGCGGCGGCATCGAAAGCTGGCTCGCCTATGTCATCGCGCTGGCGTTTCTTCTGGTCCGCCCGCAGGGCCTGTTCGGGGAGAGAATCATTGAGCGGGTTTGAGACGTCCCCGTCCGGCGTCCGTCTTTGCGAGCGAAGCGAAGCAATCCAGAGGCCGCCGCGACCCTTCGATCTCTGGATCGCCGCGTCGCGTCGCTCGTCGCGATGACGGTCAAGGCAGGAGCGTTCCGTGTTCTATCGCGAAGCCGGTCAGTACAAGACCACCTATGCGGCCGACATGGCTATCTTCCCGATCCGCCAGGACCGCTATGGCATCGCGCTCATCCTCGTCGTCGCCTTCGTCCTGATCCCGATGTTCGGCAATCAGTTCTTCCTCAACACGATGATGATCCCGTTCCTGACTCTCTCGCTGGGCGCGATCGGGCTCAACTTGCTGACCGGATACACTGGCCTCTTGTCCCTTGGGAGCGGCGCCTTCATGGGCGTCGGCGCCTATGCCTGCTACAAGCTCGAGACGATCTTCCCGCAGGTGAACATTCTCGCCTGGATCATCGTAAGCGGCCTATTCTCGGCGCTGGTGGGCGTCGTCTTCGGATTGCCCAGCCTGCGCATCAAGGGCTTCTACCTGGTGGTGGCGACGCTCGCGGCGCAATTCTTTCTCCAGTGGTGCTTCGCCCGCGTGCCCTGGCTCGTCAACTACAACGACTCGGGAGCGATCGAGGTGCCGACGGCGACCCTTTTCGGCCTCCCGGTGACCGGGCCGACCGCGGCGCCGGCGACACGCTACCTCGTTGTCCTGACCATCGTCGCCGCGATGACCTGGATCGCCTCCAACATCGTGCGCGGCCGGATCGGACGCATGTGGATGGCGGTGCGCGACATGGATATCGCCGCGGAGCTCATCGGCATCCGCCTGTTTCGCGCCAAGCTTCTCGCTTTCGCGGTGTCATCGTTCTACATCGGCGTCGCCGGCGCGCTGATGGTGTTCCTGTGGCTGGGGGCGGCCGAGCCCGAGGCGTTCGACATCGACTTGTCATTCCAGGTCCTGTTCATCATCATCATCGGCGGATTAGGGTCGATCGTTGGCGCCTTTTTCGGCGCCGCCGTCATCCACCTGATGCCGATCGCGCTGCGCGCGTTGCCAGCGTTGGCAGGCCTTTCGATCGGCGCGGCGACAATCGACCAGTTGACCTTCATGCTCACTGGCCTTTTGATCATCGTATTCCTTATCGTCGAGCCGCTCGGATTGGCGCGGCTCTGGCAAACCGCAAAACAAAAGCTGCGCGTCTGGCCATTCCCCTACTGAGAGGGCGCGCGGCAAAACCGAGGAGGAAAGAATGAGGACGGACCTGTTGTTGAGAGGCGCGATCGGCGCGCTGGCGCTGAGCCTCGCGCTGCCGGCCGGCGCGGCTTACGCGGAAGACTCGATCTACGTGCCGCTGTTCACCTACCGCACCGGTCCCTTCGCTGGTTCCGGCACCCCGATCGCCAACGGCATGCACGATTATCTGACCCTGCTCAACGAGCGCGACGGCGGAATCGGCGGCGTCAAGCTCGCCGTGGACGAATGCGAGACCGGCTACGACACGAAGAAGGGCCTCGAATGCTACGACTCGGTCAAGCCGAAGAATCCCGTGATCGTCAATCCGTGGTCGACCGGCATCACGCTGTCGCTGATCCCCAAGGCCTCGGTCGACAAGATCCCGATCCTGTCGATGGCCTATGGCCTTTCCGCGTCCGCGAAAGGCGACGTCTTCCCATGGGTCTTCAACCCGCCGGCCACTTATTGGGACGGGCTCTCCGAAATCCTCAAATATGCCGGCGGCGGCTCGATCGACGCGCTGAAGGGCAAGACGGTCGGCTATCTCTACTTCGACGCCGCCTTCGGGCGGGAGGCGCTCCCGTTCTTCCAGTCGCTGGCGAAGGACGTCGGCTTCAACCTCAAGCTCTATCCGGTGGCGCCTGCGGACATGCAGAACCAATCGTCGAAATGGCTCGACATCCGCCGCGATAATCCGGATTTGCTCGTCATGTATGGATGGGGGGCGATGAATCCGACGGCGATAAAGGAAGCGGTCAAGGCTGAATTCCCGATGGACAAGTTCGTCTCCATTTGGTGGCCGAACGATCCGGACGCGGCTGCCGCCGGCGATGGCGCCAAGGGCTTCAAGGAGCTTAATTGGCACGGCGCGGGAGCGAACTATCCGGCGCTCGCCGATATCCAGAAGTTTGTCGTCGACGCCGGCAAGAGCCAGACCCCGAAGGATCAGATCGGCCAAGTGCTCTACAATCGCGGCGTTTACAACTCGATGCTGATCGCGGAGGCGATTGCCGAAGCGCAAAAGATCACCGGCAAGAAGGTCGTCACCGGCGAGGACGTACGCCGCGGCCTGGAAAATCTCAACGTCGATGAAGCGCGTCTGAAGGCGATCGGCCTCGCCGGCTTCGTTGCCCCAGTCAAGACGAGCTGCGCCGATCACAACAGCCACTCGGCGACCTTCGTCCAGCAATGGGACGGCGCGAAATGGGTCAAGGTGAGCGACACGATCGCACCCGACTCGGCGAAGGTCATGCCGCTGCTCGACGAGGCCGCCAAGGCCTACGCCGAGAAGAACGCCGGCTGGCCCGCTCGCACTGAGGCGTGCGACAACAAGTAAGGGCCTCGCGCCCTCGCTCCGGCTTCCTCTCCCGCGGGCGGGAGAGGAAGCGCCCCTTCTGAAGCCTGCTTGCGGGAGAAGTGGCGCGAAGCGCCGAATGCGCGCGAGGGCGGCTGGAAACCATTCCATGACCGATCTGACATCCGCAGCCGCCGTCGACCCCATCCTCGAGGTGCTCAACATCGAGGTCATCTATAACTCGGTCGCGCTTGTGCTGAAGGGCGTGTCGCTATCGGTGCCGAAGGGCGGCATCGTGGCGCTGCTCGGCGCCAACGGCGCCGGCAAGACGACGACCCTCAAGGCGATCTCGAACCTGCTTCGCGCTGAACGGGGCGAAGTGACCAAAGGCGAGATCCTGTTCGCAGGCGAGCGCGTGGACCGCCTCTCGCCCAATGAACTCGTGCGGCGCGGCGCGATCCAGGTGATGGAGGGCCGCCATTGCTTCGGTCATCTGACCATCGAAGAAAATCTGCTCACGGGCGCCTTCACGCGCCCGGACAGCCGCACCGCCGTGATCGGCGACCTCGAGCGTATCTACGGCTATTTTCCGCGCCTCAAGGAGCGCCGCTCCGCCCAAGCCGGCTACGCCTCGGGCGGAGAACAGCAGATGTGCGCAATCGGCCGGGCGCTGATGTCCCGCCCCAAGCTCATCCTGCTCGACGAGCCGTCGATGGGGCTTGCGCCGCAGGTGGTCGAGGAGATCTTCGCCATTGTCCGCTATCTCAACCAGCAGGAGCGCGTCTCGTTCCTGCTCGCAGAGCAGAACGCCAACATCGCGCTTCAGGTCGCGGATTTCGGCTATATCCTTGAGACTGGGCGCGTCGTGCTCGACGGCGCAGCCGAGGCGTTGCGGGGAAACGAGGACGTGCGCGAATTCTATCTCGGCGTCGGCGGGGCCGATCGCCGCTCGTTCAAGAACGTCAAGACCTACAGGCGCCGCAAGCGCTGGCTGGCCTGAAACACCGCGCGGGGAAGCCATGACCGACCAAGCCCGATTTGAGGCGCTGCGCGCGCGGCTCGGCGAACTGCGGGGGCGAAGCCCTGCGCTGGCGCGCCAGCTCGGCGGCCTCGATCTCAACGAGCTGCGCGAACCCGGCGATCTGGCGCGCATTCCGGTCATGCGCAAGTCTGCGATTGCGGCGATGCAGGCCGCCGAGCCGCCCCTTGGCGGTCTCGCTGTCGCGCCGACGAGCGCGTTCCCGCGCCTGTTCGCTTCGCCCGGGGGAATTTACGAGCCTGAGTCCGCCGGTCGCGATCCCTGGGGCGCGGCCAAGGCCCTTGCCGCGACCGGCGTCGCCGCGGGCGCGATCGTCGTCAACTGCTTTTCCTATCATCTCACGCCCGGCGGAAGGATCCTCGAAAGCGGCGCGCTGGCGCTTGGCTGCTCGGTCATCCCCGCCGGTCCCGGCAATACCGAACTGCTGATCGCGGCGATCGCGCATTTCAGACCCAGCGTCTATTGCGGCCCGCCCGACTTTCTGAAGATCGTTCTCGACAAGGCGCGCATCGCCGGCGTCGACGTCTCGGCCCTGAAAAAGGCGCTGGTGTCCGGCGCCGCGCTGCCGGCCTCCTTGCGCGCCGAGCTCGATCGCGCCGGCGTCAAGACGCGCCAGGCGTACGCCACGGCCGACCTCGGAATCATCTCCTACGAGACCGACAGCGCCGACGGCGCTCTCCTGCCCGGCATGCTTGTCAACGATGAACTCGTTGTCGAGATCGTGACCCCGGGAACCGACGAACCTGCCGCCCCGGGCAAGGTCGGCGAGGTTGTAGTGTCGCGCCTTCAGGGCGACTATCCGCTGTTGCGCTTCGCCACCGGCGACCTCTCGGCTTGGGCCTCCCCCGGCCGCCTCAAAGGTTGGATGGGGCGCGCGGATCAGTCGGTCAAGGTGAGGGGTCTGTTCGTCCATCCGGCCCAGATCGTCGAGATCGGCAAGCGCCACCCCGAACTCGGCGCGCTGCGCCTCGTCGTGCGGCGCGAGGGCGAACAGGACGCGATGACGCTTCACGCCGAGACCGCAAGCCCGAACGAGGCGCTGAGCCAAGCGGTCTCGGCGACCCTCCAGGCGCTGACCAGGCTGCGCGGCGAGGCGGCGCTGGTCGCGCTCGGCTCGCTGCCGAACGACGGCAAGATCATCGTCGACGAAAGGCCCGCGGGGTAAGACATCCGGGCTCTCCAAGACTAAGCGGAGCGGATGTGCCGCAAAGAAGGCCGGATGTCGAAGCCGCCACGACATCCTCTCGCACGTAAGCTTCTTGAACCCGGGGATTGGACATGCCGCACAGCGTCGATCGCTTCCTCACAACTCACACGGGGAGTCTTCCGCGCCCCGACGATCTGATCGAGATCATGTATGCAAAGGAGGAAGGCAAACCTGTCGACTTGCGGGCCTTGGCGGCGCGAGTTCGCTCTTCGGTCCAAGAGACAGTCAACAAGCAGCGCCGCGCGGGCATCGACATTGTCAACGACGGGGAAATGTCGAAGCCGAGCTACGCAACTTACATCAAGGATCGGCTGTCCGGATTCGGGGGACGGGGAAACAGTTTCGTCTATCAGGACCTGGCGGACTTTCCCAATATGGCCAAGCGGGTGTTCGGCGATCCGGGGCGATCCCGGCGGAAAACGCCCGCTTGCAATGGGCCAATCACGGTCTCCAATCCCGAAGGCGTTCGTCAGGATGTCGAAAATCTGCGATCTGCGGTTGGACCCGACAGAGGACAGCGCGCCTTCATGACCGCGGCGTCCCCCGGCGTCGTCTCGCTGTTCTTTCACAACGACTACTATCCCGACGAAAGTGCGTATCTCGCCGCGATCGCCGACGCCATGAAGCCGGAATACGAAGCGATCGTCGCTGGCGGATTCGATCTTCAGATCGATTGCCCCGACCTCGCCATGGGCCGGCACATTCAATACGCGAATCTGGAACTGTCGGAGTTTCGCAAGCGCGCGGCGGAACACGTCGAGGCGCTGAACGGCGCGCTTGCGAATATTCCTCCGGAGCGGATTCGAATGCACCTCTGCTGGGGCAACTATGAGGGTCCCCACCATTGCGATGTTCCGCTGGCGGATATCGTCGACATCGTCCTGTCCGCGCGGCCCGCGATGCTGTCGCTCGAGGCGGCAAATCCGAGACATGCGCATGAGTGGGCAGTCTTTGAGCGCGTGAAGCTGCCGGCGGGCAAGGTTCTTATCCCCGGCGTAATCGAGTCGAAATCAAACTTTATCGAGCATCCGGAAGTGATTGCGAACCGCATCGGCAACTATGCGAAGCTCGTAGGCCGCGAGAATGTGATTGCGGGCAGCGACTGCGGCTACGGAACCTGGGTCGGCCAGGCCGCCGTCGATCCGGACATCGTCTGGGCGAAACTGGCGTCGCTTGCGGAGGGCGCTCGTCTGGCGAGCCAACGGTTCTGGAATTAGCCGAGCCCGGCGAGCGGGCGCCGAGATGGTGGGCGCTACAGGGATTGAACCTGTGACCTTTCCCGTGTGAAGGGAACGCTCTACCGCTGAGCTAAGCGCCCGTCCGCACCATTGGCGACCGTCACGGTTTATGGCTCGCGCCAAAGCCAAGTCAAGAAGTCTTCCGCGACAAGCTCGGAGGCGAACCGGACGATTGGCCTTCGGGGACTGCCCAGGCGCGCCGAGTCGTCTTGTTGCGGCCGCCGGCCTGACGGGGGATAAAGGCCCAATTCGAAAGAAGGACAGGGCTGACCGGATGTTCACGCTGAACGAACTCGCCCAAACGATCGACCAGCGCGCCGGCGCGAGCGCCGAAGCGTCCTATACCCGCAGCCTGCTCGAGAAGGGCGCGGCGCACTGCGCCCGCAAATTCGGCGAAGAAGCGATCGAACTGGCGATCGCCGCCGCCGCCCTGGATGAGAGCGCCGTTCGCGCCGAGGCGGCGGACGTCCTTTACCACCTCCTTGTCGTGCTCCGGGCGCGGGGGGTCGCGCTGTCGTCGGTCATGGACGAATTGGCCAAACGATCAGGCCGCAGCGGCCACGAGGAAAAGGCGTCTCGCGCAAGTTGAGAACATTTGGGCAAGAGACCCGGTCGGCGCCGGCTTTGCAGGTGAGAGAGTTCTGATGAACCGGGCCGCGGCTCAATCGCTCGAGTCCCCCTTCCGTCGCTTCACCCGCGACGAATGGGCGCAGCTGCGCGCGGACACCCAGCTGACCCTCACGATCGATGATCTCAGAAAACTGCAGTCGACTCACGATCCGATCTCGCTCGACGAAGTTGTCGCCATCTATCTGCCGCTGTCGCGACTGCTCGCGCTCTACGTCGCGGCGACGCAGGGGCTGTTCAAGGCGACGCAACGCTTCCTCGGCGCGACCGACGGCAAAGTCCCCTACATCATCGGGATTGCCGGGTCGGTCGCGGCCGGCAAGTCGACGACCGCGCGCGTATTGCAGGCGCTGCTGACCCGCTGGCCGAATACGCCCAAGGTGCAGCTCGTCACCACCGATGGTTTCTTGCGCCCGAATGTGGAGCTGATCCGGCAGGGAATCATGGACCGCAAAGGCTTTCCCGAGAGCTACGACGGGACGGCGGTGCTCGGCTTTCTTTCCGCGGTCAAGGCGGGACAGCACAATGTCGCCGCTCCGGTCTATTCGCATATCACCTACGATATCGTGAAGGGAGAATCGGTTGTCGTTGACCGGCCGGACATTCTCATCTTCGAGGGGATCAACGTGCTATTGCCCAACCGGCTCCCCAGGGACGGCAAAGAGATTCCGTTCGTTTCCGATTTTTTCGACTTCGCCATCTTCCTGGACGCCGATGAAGCGTTGCTGGAGCAATGGTACATCGAGCGGTTCATGGGCCTCAGGACGACAGCGTTCCGCGATCCGCGCAGCTATTTCCGTCAATACGCCGACCTTGACGATGCGGAGGCCGAGGCCACGGCGCGGTCGATCTGGCGACGCATCAATCTCGTCAACCTGCACGAGAATATTCTGCCGACGCGGCCGCGCGCCGACCTGCTTTTGAGGAAGGGCGCGAGCCACCGGATCGAAGAAGTGGCTCTGAGAAAACTGTGAGGGCGATGCGGCGAGCGCCAGGCGCCTGCGCGGCGATCGTCTGCGTTCTGACGATCACATTCGCGCACGCCAAGACGCCCGAGGCCTGTCGGGGCGCGGATCTCGCGCACGTTGAAGGTCTCGCGGCGGCGGAAGCGGCGCGCGCCAGCGATCTCGTCAACGCCGACGGCCTCATGTGGCGCGTCGACATGCCCAATCTCGCGCCCTCCTACCTTTTCGGCACGATCCATTCGACCGACGAGTCAGCGCTCGAAATCGCCCGGCGCGCGGCAGAGCTGATCGGGGGGGCCAAGGTTGTCGCGACCGAACTCGGCGGGCCGATCGACTCCGTCGAGAAGGCCAACATAGCGGCCACAATGCTGGCCGCGGCGCTGGATCGCGACCATGACACGTTCGAAGGCGTCATACCGCCGGAGCGCCGCGAATCGATCGAGAAGCTTCTTACCGGCCAGGGCTACCCGGCTGAGTTCGCCCACCACTTGAAGCCCTGGTTTCTCGCCATCCTGACCGCTCTGCCCAGGTGCGAAGCGGCGCGCGAAGCGCTCGATCTGCCGGAAGTCGACCAGTTCCTCGCCCAAACGGCAAGAGATTCGGGAGTGAAGGTCGTCGGGCTGGAAACGGCGCAGGAGCAGCTCGAGGCCCTCGAGACGATGCGCTCGGAAGTCGCCGCGACCCTGCTCACACTCGCCGCCCGGGAGCCGGGCATGAACGACGACCTCTATGCAACCCTGCTTCGGCTTTACCGGGAGAGCCGCCCCGCGGAAATCCTGCCCATTTCCGACGCCATAGGCGGATTGAGCGAGGCTGAGCGCTCGGCGCAGGACCAATTCATGCGAGTCCTGCTCGTCGACCGCAACGCGGTCATGGCCGAGCGCGCCGCGCCTTTGCTCGCCTCCGGCGGCGCATTCATCGCCGTCGGCGCGCTGCATCTTGCCGGCAAGACAGGTCTCATCGAGCGCTTCCGCGCCGATGGATATTCGGTGACGAAGGTATGGTGAAGCCCCCTATTCGCCGTAAGGGGTCCAGATGTTCTTGACCTGGGTCGCGCGGCGTAGGAACTCGCGGCCCTCGGCCTGTCGCCAGTCGACGGACGAGGCGGAGACCCAGGTCGCCTTGAGGTTGCCGGCGGAGAGCGCCTCGACCTGAGCCGCGCCCTCCGCCTCGCCGACGTACCAGAGCGCGTCGACGGCGTCGTGCTCGGCGAGGGTCTTCGCGAGCGCCTTCGCTTCGCCGGTGACGATGTTGACGACGCCCGCGGGAACGTCCGAAGTCTCGAGCACCGAATAGAAGTCGGTCGCGCTCAAGGGGTGGCTGGCGGACGGGACCGCGATCACGCAATTGCCCATCGCGATCGCCGGCATGACGAGCGAGACGAACGCCAGCAGCGGCGCCTCGTCCGGGCAGACGATTCCCATCACGCCCCACGGCTCGTTCATCGCGAGCGTCACGAAGCGCGAGCGCGTCGCATGGACGGCGCCGTCGAACTTGTCGGCATAGCCGGCGTAGACAAAGGCGCGGCGGATCGAAGCCTCGACCTCGGCCTCGGCGGCGCGGGCGGAGGCCCCGGTCATCGCCCTCAGGCGGCGCGCGAACTCAGCCGCGCGAGCGCTCAGGTTCTCCGCGACGTAATAGAGCACCTGGGCGCGATTGTGCGCCGTCGCCGCGCCCCAGGATTGCGCCTTCGCCGCCGCCTCGACCGCGTTGCGGATATCCTTGCGGTTGCCTAAGCCCGCAAGTCCGATCTCGCGGCCGGCGGGGTCGAGAACGGCGTAGCTATAGCCTGAGTCCGGTCGCGCCTGCTTGCCGCCGATGTAAAGTTTGGCGGTCCGGTCGAGGTCCGCGCCGGCGGACGCTCGCGCTGGCGCAAGCCCAGGGGCGGCGTTGAGTCGCGCCCGCTTCGCCGACCTCGGCTTCGCCTTCGGCTCGTCGGCGATGCGGTACTCGGCCAAACCCTCGCGGCCGCCCTCGCGGCCGAAGCCGCTTTCGCGGTAGCCGCCGAAACCCGCGGCGGCGTCGAAGATATTGGTCGAATTGATCCAGACGACCCCGGCCTTGATCCGCGCCGCGACCTCGAGCGCGCGATTGACGTTCTCGGTCCAGACGGAAGCCGCAAGGCCGTAGCGGGTGTTGTTGGCGAGCGCGACCGCCTCGTCGGGCGTGCGGAAGGTCGTGGCGACAAGCACCGGACCGAAGATTTCCTCGCGGGCGAGGATCGACGCGGGCTCGACGCCGGTGACGAGCGTCGGCGGGTAGAAACAGCCTCTCGCGGGCAGCGAATCGTCGGCGCGAAAGAACTCGAGCCCCTCCTCCTCGCCTTCGCGCATCAGCCGCTTGATGCGTTCGAGCTGAGCCGGCGCGACAATCGCGCCGACGTCGGTCGACTTGTCGAGCGGATCGCCGACTCTCAGCGTCGCCATGCGCGCGCGCAGCTTGGCGTAGAGCGCCTCAGCGACGCTCTCGGCGACCAGGAGCCGCGAGCCGGCGCAGCAGACCTGCCCCTGGTTGAACCAGATCGCATCGACGGCCCCCTCGACCGCGCTGTCCAGATCGGCGTCTTCGAACACGACGAACGGCGACTTGCCGCCGAGTTCGAGCGACAGTTTCTTGCCCGTGCCGGCGGTCGCCTTGCGAATTTCCCGGCCAACTTCGGTCGAGCCGGTGAAAGCGATCTTGTCGACGCCTGGATGGGCGACGAGCGCCGCCCCGGTCGCGCCGTCGCCGGTGACGATGTTGACGACCCCCGCAGGCAACCCCGCCTCGACGCAGATCGCGGCGAAGGCGAGGGCAGTCAGAGGCGTATATTCCGCCGGCTTCAGCACCACCGTATTGCCGGCGGCGAGCGCAGGCGCGATCTTCCAGGCGAGCATGAGCAGCGGAAAGTTCCACGGGATGATCTGCCCACAAACGCCGACCGGCTTGGTTCCGGGAAGTTCGCGCTCGATCAGCGAGGCCCAGCCCGCATGATGATAGAAGTGGCGGGCGACGAGCGGAATGTCGATGTCGCGGGATTCGCGGATCGGCTTGCCGTTGTCGATCGTCTCCAGGACCGAGAGGAAGCGCTCGCGCTTCTGGACGTGGCGCGCAAGCGCATAGAGATGCTTCGACCGCTCGAAGCCGGAGAGCGCCGCCCATTCGGCTTGCGCCTTCCGCGCCGCCGCCACCGCAGCGTCGATATCCGCCGGCGAGCCCTGGGTCGCGCGCGCGATCGCTTCGCCGGTGGCCGGATTGAAAACGTCGAACAGGCCGCGGGCCTTGGTGAAGGCGCCGTTGATGAAACACCCGAAGCCGTTCTTGTGTTGTTCGAGCCAGGCCGTGACGTGCTCTTTGCCTTCGGGCGACGGGCCGTAGTCCATGGTGCGCAGGATGTCCTTGATGACGCCCATCTTCTTCCTCACGCCATCGGGTGGCGGTGGGCGGCCGAATAGCGCCCGGTCGTGTAGTGGTCGAGCTGCCGCTCGATATCGGTAAGCAACCCGCTCGCGCCGATACGGAAAAGGTCGGGCTGCATCCAGGGGAGGCCGAGCTCCTCCTTCATGAGGATGAGCCAGGCGATCGCGTCCTTGGTTGTTCGCAGGCCGCCCGCCGGCTTGAAGCCGATGTCGACGCCGACGCGCTCGCGATAGTCGCGCAGCGCCCGCACCATGACGAGGCTCACCGGAAGCGTCGCGTTGACATCCTCCTTGCCGGTGGAGGTCTTGATGAAGTCGGCTCCCGCCTGCATCGCGACCATGCTGGCGGCATAGACGTTGCGGAGCGTTTTCAGATCCCCCGTGCCGAGGATCGCCTTGAGATGCGCCCGCCCGCAAGCTTCCCGCATTGCTGCAACCTCGTCGTAGAGCGCGCTCCAGTCGCGGCCAAGCACGTGAGCGCGGGTGATGACGATATCGATCTCGCCCGCGCCCTCGGAAACCGCATAGCGGATCTCGTCCAGACGCTGCTTCAAGGGGGTGAGCCCGGCCGGAAAGCCGGTCGCGACGGAGGCGACCGGAATCCCCGAGCCTTCGAGCGCCTTGACGGCGGGCGCGACCATGGTCGGATAGACGCAGACCGCGGCGACCGTCAGGCTCACGTCTCTAAGATCGAGCGCGGCGACAAGCTCGTCGGTGAGCGGGCGGCGCGCCTTGGCGCAGAGCCGGCGCACGCGGTCTGGCGTGTCGTCGCCGGAAAGCGTCGTGAGATCGATGCAGGTCATCGCCTTCACGAGCCAGGCGGCCTGGTATTCCTTCTTGACCGAGCGGCGGGTGGTCAGCGTCGCGGCGCGGCGCTCGACCGCGCTGGCGTTCACGCCGACGCTCTCGAACCAGTCGGCGGCGAGAGGGACGCCCGGATTGCGCGGGCGATTGTGCCCAGCCAGAGCCGGGTTGGCGATTGCCTCATCCATGGCGCCTCCCTACGCGCGCATTGGGTCCGCAGCGTGTCACGAACATGCTGTCGAATTCAAGCTCGGGCGCGCCTGATCGTTTATACAGATAAACACTGATGTCTCTTGCGCCCAAACTGACTTGAAGCGTCTAACCTCCGACGATCGCGGCAAACGCCGCCCGCACCCGCTTGCGCGCCTCCTCAAGCGCTGCGGTGAACGCTTCGAATTCGGGGAAGCCGCTCGCCGCGGCGATACGGCGTTTGACGCCCGCTGCAACCTTCGCGGGATCGAACGCGCCCGAGGTGGACAGGCGCATGAACTGTATCGCGTCGGTATAGAGCTTATGTCCGTCGATGAGGCCCTCGGCCTCCTCGACGCTGATCAGCCCTGCGGCGCCCGCCTTTTCCAGCGCCTTGCGCGTCGAGACGTCGAGGACGCCCGGGCGCTCATGGGCGAAAGCCAGCTGCAGATACTGGGCGATGAATTCAATGTCGATGAGCCCGCCCTTGACCAGCTTCAGGTCCCAGACGTCCTTGTCGCCCTTTTCGCTGGCTATGAGCTTGCGCATCGCGCCAGCGTCGCGGGCGATCTTGCCCGCTTCCCGCTTGCGAGTGAGCGTCTCGCGCACCGCCTCGGCGACCTCCGCGCCCAAGCTCGCGTCGCCGGCGACGACGCGCGCCCGCGTCAGCGCCATATGCTCCCAGGTCTCCGCCTCCTCCTGCTGATAGAGCCGGAACGACGAGAGTTGGGTCGCGAGCGGCCCCTGCCGGCCGGAGGGCCTGAGCCGCATGTCGACGTCGTAGAGGCGCCCCGCCTTTGTCGGCGCGGTCAAGGCCGCAATCAGCCTTTGTGTCAGCCGCGCATAGTACACCCCAGGGCCAAGCGGCTTGCGGCCGCTCGAACTCGCCAGCGCTGGCGGGAAAATCGTAGATCAAAATGAGATCGAGATCGGAGGCTGCGGTCATCTCGCGAGAACCGAGCTTGCCAAGCCCGACCACCGCGACCCTGCCGCCGCGCACGCGGCCGTGCTCGGCCGCGAAGGCGTTCATGACCCGCTCGAGCATGACCGCGATCAGCCCCTGCGCGAGCGCGCTATAGGCGCGGCCCGCTCGGTCGGGATCAAGGCGCTCCGACAGGAGGTTGAGGCCGATGTGGAACGTCTCCTCGGCGGCAAAATCGCGGGCGCGGTTCAGCGCCTCCTCGTATGTCGGCGCGTGGGCGACGAAAGCCTCGACCCGCTCGCGTATCCTGTCGTCGTCGAGGCTCGCCTCGAACCCGCCCTCTCGCGCAGGGTCGATCGCAGCGTCGAGGACATGGGGCCGGGTCGCGATCACCTGGGCGAGCCGCGGGGCGGCTCCGAGCACGTCGCCGAACAATTCGCGCAAAGCGGCGTTCGAGCGCAGAATTGACAGAAGTTCGACGCTCGCGGGCATCCGCGCCAGCGCTTCGTCGAAGGCGGCGAGCGCGGCGTCCGGGTCGCCCGAGCCGGCGAAGGCCTCGAGCAGCGCCGGCGTCAGCTCAGTCAGCACTTCCCTCGCCCGCGGGCTGCGGACCGCCGCGCGGCGGCCGAAATGCCAGCCGCGAACGGTTTCCGCCGCCGCCTCCGGCCGGTGGAATCCGAGTGCGCGCAAGGTCGCGAGCGTTTCCGGATCGTCGGCGACGCCGGTGAACACGAGATTGCCGGAAGCGGCGCTCAGCGCCGGCGCGTCCTCGAACAGCCGGGCATAGTGATGTTCGACCCGACTGAGATGTAGGGTCAGGTCTTTGGCGAAACTGTCGAGCCGCGCGTAGCCGCAGAATTTGGCGAAACGGGCGAGGGCCGCGCGCTCGAACGGCAGCCGTTGCGTCTGCTCGTCGCGCACCATCTGCAGCCGATGCTCGACCCGCCGCAGAAAGGCATATGCCCGACTGAGATCCTGCACGGCTTCGGCGCTGACCCATTTGTCGGCGTACAGGCCCTCAAGCATGTCGAGCGTGCGCGCGCCGCGCATCTGGGGACGGCGGCCGCCGAAGATGAGCTGTTGCGTCTGAACGAAGAACTCGATCTCGCGGATGCCGCCGCGTCCGAGCTTGATGTCGTGGCCGGGGACGACGACCTGCTCGTGGCCGCGCACGGCGTGGATCTGGCGCTTCATCGCATGAATGTCGGCGATCGCCGCATAGTCGAAATACTTGCGCCAGATGAACGGCGCGAGCTCGGCGAGGAACCGCTTTCCAAGCTCGAGGTCGCCCGCCGCGGGGCGCGCCTTGATGAGCGCGGCGCGTTCCCAGTTCTGCCCGACCGTCTCGTAGTAGGAATAGGCGCTCAAGGTCGATAGCGCGACCGGAGTCGAGGCGGGATCGGGCCTGAGGCGAAGGTCGACCCGGAGCACGTAGCCATCGCTCGTCCGCTCCTGCAGCAGCCGCGCCAGCGCCCTGGTCATGCGGGCGAAAAGCGGCCCCGGCTCGGCTCCCGGCGGGACGGAGGCGGCTGCCTGGTCGTAGAGGACGATGAGGTCGACGTCGCTCGAATAGTTGAGTTCGCGCGCGCCGTGCTTGCCGAGCGCCAGTACGACGACGCCGGAGCCTTCTTGCGGATCGGGCGCATCAGGATCGAGGGCCAGCAGTCCAGCACGCGCGTGTTTGCGCAAGAGGAAGGCGAGCGCGGCGCCGACGGCGGCGTCGGCGAAGCGGGTCAGCGCCTCGGTCGCCTGAACGAGGTCCCAGACGCCGCCAATGTCGGCCAGCGCGATCAGGAGCGCCAGATTCGCTCTTGGCGCGGCGCAGCGCCGCCATCAGCTCCGCCTCCTCGTCGTCTCGCCGCTCGGCGAGCGCCCGAACGACGCCGCCGAGCGATTTGTCGGGCGGATTCCTCAGGAGCCGAGCAAGCCGCGCCGGATCCTGTTTGATCAGCGCCCAGAGGTAGGGCGAATGATCGGCGAGGCCGAGCAGCACGTCGCGGGTCCGGCCACGACCGAGTTCGGGCGCGAGGTCCGCCGCGGACGGCGTTTCGACGAGCGAAGCGAGGCGGCGCCGGGCTTCGGCCGGGGCGCTGAGACGGGGCGCGCCGATGAGGCGCTCAGCGAGCGTTGCGGCCATTCATGACCAGGTCGGCGGGCGCGGGCAGGGCCGGCGGGTCCGCCGCCGGCAAGGTGAGGCGGACGCGAAGTCCCGGCTCGTTGTCCTCAAGCTCGACCGAGCCCCCGTGCATCCGCGCCACTGCGGCGGCGAGCGAAAGGCCCAGCCCCGAGCCAGGCCGCGAGCGCGAGCCCTCAAGCCGGACGAACCGGTCGAGAACCCGCGTCCGGTCGGCCGGCGCAATGCCCGGGCCGCGGTCCTCTATCGTCAGCACGACCGATCCGCCGGTTCGCTCGCCCTTGATGACGACGTCGGCTTTCGCCTCGGCGTCGGAGGACCCTCGATCCGTGGCGCCGTACTTGAGCGCATTATCGACCAGATTGGCGATCGCCTGGCCGACAAGCTCGCGATTGCCCCTAACCGTGAGCGGGCCTTGAGCGCGGACGGTCAGCACGACGCCAGCCTCTTCGGCGATCGGCTCGTAAAGTTCGGCGACGGTTCGCGCTGCTTCGCCGACGTCGAAGAGCTGAGGCGGGCCGACGTCCCCGCCCGCCTCGGCGCGCGCGATCAACAGCAGCGCATTGAAAACCTTGATGAGCGCGTCCGATTCCTCGATCGTCTTCTCCAGCGCGAGGCGGTAGGAGGCGGCGTCGGCGCCAAAGGCGAGCGCCGCCTCGGCGTGATTGCGCAGGCGCGTGAGCGGCGTCCGCAGGTCATGGGCGATGTTGTCAGAGACTTCGCGCAGGCCCTCCATCAGCTCGGCGATTCGCCCCAACATTTCGTTGAGGCCTTCCGCCAGCCGATCGAGTTCGTCGCCGGAGCCGGATACAGGCAGGCGGCGCGCGAGGTCGCCAGCCATGATGCCGTGCGCGGAGGTGTTTATGTCGTCAATGCGCTGCAACACCCGCCGGGCCACGAACAGCGCCCCTAGCCCCCCGAGCACGGCGAAGAAGATCAGCGAAATCGCGAGCGCCCGCACCATCACCGCCCCGATGCGCGCCCGGTCACCGAGGTCATGCCCGATCAGGAGACGGAAGCCGCCCGACAAGATATAGACGCCGACCAGCGCTTGTCGGCTTCGGCCGGCGCTCTCGGCGCCGCGGTAGAAGATGGGCACAAAACCAGGGTGCAACAGCACTTCGGCGGGGATCTGCTGCACATTGCCTGCGAGCGGCTCGCCGATCGGGCTGGTCAGCAGATAGAGGGACGCGCCGGGTTCGCGCTTGCGCGCGTCGATCACCGCGCCGAGGGTCCCTAGCCCCGCCGTATTGAAGGTGTCGACCAGACCCTTCGCCTCGGCGTCGATGGTCTGCGCGATCTCGCGATCGACCACCGAGACGACTTCCCAGGCGATGAACGTAAGCACGATGCCCGCGCCGACGGCGCTCAACAGCAGGATCGCCAGCGCGAGGCGAAAGGCGGTGGCGCGAAAGAGCTTACCGAGCGCCGTCACGAATCATATAACCGGCGCCGCGAACGGTGTTGAGCAGGGGCGCGTCGAAATCGCGATCGATCTTGGCCCTCAGGCGCGACACGTGCACGTCGATCACATTGGTCTGCGGATCGAAATGATAGTCCCAGACGTGTTCGAGCAGCATGGTTCGGGTGACCACCTTGCCGGCGTTCTGCATCAGGTATTCGAGCAGCCGGAATTCGCGCGGCTGGAGCACGATTTCTTCTGCGCGGCGCGTGACCTTGTGCGACAGGCGATCAAGCGTCAAATCGGCGACCCTGAGCACCGTCTCCTCCGGCGCCCCTTTCGGGCGACGGCGCGCCAGCGCCTCGACCCGGGCGAGCAATTCCGAGAACGCATACGGTTTTGACAGATAGTCGTCGCCGCCGGCGCGCAGACCCTTGACCCGGTCGTCGACCTGGCCGAGGGCGGAGAGGATGAGGATCGGCGTCTCGTTGTTCTGGCTGCGCAGCGACCCGACCAGAGTGAGACCGTCCATCTTCGGCAACATGCGATCGACGACGGCGACGTCATAGGCGCCTTCGAGCGCGAGATCGTATCCGGTGAGGCCGTCATTGGCCTGGTCGGCGACATGCCCGGCCTCGCGAAAGGCTTTGGCGAGATACGCCGCGGCGTCGCGGTCGTCTTCAATGATCAGGATGCGCATGTCGGACATATAGCGAATCCGTGGCGCTTGGGCCAAAAATGAATGGCGGCAGGTCCTCGGGGGGCTTGATAAGGACCTGCCGCCACCTTGTCGGGGTCGCGCGGGCGGGGGGATTGTGCGACGCCGACTTGAACGGAAAGGCGCGCTATGCGCGGGCCGGGGACATGCCCATTAACCCTTCCGCCCATTTCATGTCGTCGTCCCGCGCTGCCGCGGGACGACGGTAATCAGGATGCGCGCGTGGGCAGCGTGAGGTAACGCTCGCCGTCGCCCGACTTGACGCGCAACAGAACCGACTTCTTGCCGTCGGACTTGGCCGTGTCGATCGCCTCGGCGACCTCCGACGGCCGGCTGACTGACTTCCCGGCGACCTCGAGGATCACGTCGCCCTGCTTCAGGCCCTTGTCCGCCGCGGCGCCGTCCGGATCGACTTCGGCGACGACGACGCCGTCCTGTCCGCGCGTCGTGTGCAGCGTCAGCCCGAGCTTGGCGAGCGCCGACGCGGACCCCGCGTCATCGGAATTGCGTGTGTCCGCGCTCGCCGTCTTGTCCGCCGGCATGGTCCCGAGCGTCACGTCGATGGTCATCGGCGAGCCGTTGCGGACGACCGAGAGCTTGGCCGTCTTCTTGGGGCCAAGTGCGGCGATCCGACGGGCAAGATCGTGCGGATCGGCGACCGCTTCGCCGTCGACCGCGGTGATGACGTCGCCGCTCTTGACGCCGGCGGCCGCGGCAGGCGAATTCTTCTGCGCTTCGGCCACCAGCGCGCCCGTCGGATCCTTGAGGCCGAGGTTGTCGGCAAGATCCTGGGTCACGTTCTGAATTTGGACGCCGATCCAGCCGCGCGTCACCGACCCGCTCTCCTTGAGCTGGTCGACGACACTCTTGACGACGTCGCTGGCGATCGCGAAACCGATGCCGACGCTGCCTCCCGAGGGCGAGAAGATCGCGGTGTTCACGCCCACCACCTCGCCCGCGGCGTTGAAGGTCGGGCCGCCCGAGTTGCCGTGGTTGACCGGCGCGTCGATCTGCAGGAAGTCGTCATAGGGCCCGGAGCCGATGTCGCGGCCGCGCGCCGAGACGATGCCGGCGGTCACGGTGCCGCCGAGACCGAACGGATTGCCGACCGCAATCACCCAATCGCCGACGCGCGGCGCCTGACTGGCGAAGTTGACCGAGGGGAAGTTGTCGCCCTGGGCCTTCAGCAGCGCGAGATCGGTCTTGCTGTCGATGCCGATCACCTTGGCCGGCATCGATTTGCCGTCGGCGGTGGTGATGGTCACTTCGGTCGCGTGGTCGACGACATGGTCATTGGTGACGATGTAGCCGTCCGACGAGATGAAGAAGCCGGACCCCTGCGCCTGACCAAAGTGGTGGCGCGGCATCCGGTCGCCCTCGCCGTTGTTATTGCCGTCGGGCTGCGCGAAGCGTCGGAAGAAATGGTAAAAGGGACTGTTCTTCGGAATATCCGGCAATCCCGGGCCGCCGTCTTCGTCATCGACCGGGTCGGCGTCAGCCACCTTGACCTTGACCGAAACGACCGCGGGTTTGACGCGATCGACGACGTCGGCGAACGACGCCGGGCCGCCGAGGGGCTGGGCGGTCGTTGCGGCGGCGGAGACCGGAACCGTCGAGGTCTCGAACGCGGCGCCGCCGAGAGCAGCCAGCGCAACGGCGCCGAGAAGCGCAGCGCGGAGGGAATACGAGGGACGGTTCAAAATCATTAGGGGCTCCCGCTGGTCCAATGGCAGGGCGCGCGAACCGCGAACCGCCAGCCTCGGATCGGACAATGCGCCTGGACGCCTAAACGGGCGATGGCGCAAACATGAAAGGTTGGTAATGCGGACGCGGCCTCACGCTACGGGAGCGCCGAACGCGCGTCTCCGCATACGGCTCCCGGGGGGCGCGCATCGAAGCGCCCTTCGCTCAGGACGAGGCTGGAGTGTGGATCGGCGTCGGCGAGGCGGCGGCTCGCGGCCCTTACGGCTCTGCGATCGTCGACTTCGGCTTCAGAACCTGACGACCGCGATACATGCCGCTCTTGAGGTCGATGTGATGCGGACGGCGCAGTTCGCCCGAATCCTTGTCCTCGACATAGGTGGGCGCCTTAAGCGCGTCGGCCGAGCGGCGCATGCCGCGGCGCGAGGGCGAAGTCTTGCGTCTGGGGACGGCCATCGAACGAACTCCATCGGAACCATGGGCCGCGCACGGGAGGCGCGCCGGAATGAGAAGGCGCGGCTCATACACGCAATCGCGCCGAGGCGCCAGTCCCTCGAGGGGCGCTTCAGGCCACGCCGGTTGTCTCGAACGCCGCCAGCGCAATCGCCTCTCTCGGTCCGCGGTTCGCCCACAAAACGAACTGGAACGACTGGAAATAGGTCTCGCAGGCGTTGACGGCCGCCTTCACCACCGCGCCGCACTGGGCGTCGCTCGCCGCCGCGCCGCCGGCGAGGCAGAGCGAGTGGCGGAACATGACCATGTCCTGCTGGGTCCACAGGTCGAAATGGCCGAGCCACAGCTGTTCATTGATCAGCTGGGTCAATTCTCCGATCGCCGCGCGTTTATGCGGCGGCGTCTTGAGGTCGAACGAACAGCTGACGTGGAGCGATTCAAGGTCCGCGAGCCAGGTAAAGGCGACGTCGTAGTTGGCGTACCGGCCCGAAACCAGGATCGAAATCTCGTCGACCTGAGCCCGATCGAAATCCCATTCGTTGACGGCCGCCAGACGCTCGACGACGTCGACAGGATGTTCGGGCCGATCGTCGGGGCGGCTTTCTATGAGAGTCATCAGGGGACTTTCAGCAAAGGATTGATGGAACGAAGTCGGCGGCGAGCCGCCTCGGCCTCTTGAGCCGGCGGATGCGCCGCAACCTTGCTGATTCGTGCCTGTCCGTAAACCGAGCCGCCCGCTCCGTCCACAGAATCTCCGAACTGAATCAAGACTCTGCTACGGGAAAGCGAGTCGGATCAAGCCTTTGGCTCGGCGAGCCGCGCCTCGAGCGCCGCCACCCGCTGCGCGAGCTTCTCGTTCTCGTCCCGGGCGCGCGCCGCCATCTCCTTGACGGCCTCGAACTCCTCCCGGGCGACGACGTCCATGCCGGACATCATTCGCTCCATCTGCGTCCGGGCGAAGGTCTGAGCCTCGCGTCGGGCGCCGTCCGCAAGGCCGGCGGCGTCGGTCATGAGGCGGGAGAGATCGTCGAAGAAGCGGCTCTGGGTCTGCGGCATTGGTTCAAGCTCCGGCGCCAGCGCCCGCGGACGTTGCGGGCCTCCTCGGGTTATCTGGCGCGGGGGTGTCCGGGGCGCAAGAGCGGGCGCGACGCGGGACGATTTTCCGGTTGCCCCGCCCGCCGAACTCGCCCAGCATCGTCCCTCTTTCATCCAGGGCCGCCGACATGCGCATCAAAGCCGCCGTTCTTCGACAGGCTGGGCTCAAACCGCCCTACGCTGCCTCCAAGCCGCTCGAAATCGCCGAACTCGACCTTGAGCCGCCCGGCCGCGGCGAAGTCCTGGTTGCGATCAAGGCGGCGGGCCTCTGCCATTCGGACCTCTCGGTGATCGACGGTTCGCGGCCGCGCCCGACCCCGATGGCGCTCGGCCACGAGGCGGCTGGAATCGTTGAGACTGTGGGCGAAGGGGTGACCGATCTCAAGGCCGGCGACCCTGTCGTGCTCGTCTTCGTGCCGAGTTGCGGCCGTTGCGGGCCCTGCGCCGCCGGGCGCCCGGCGCTTTGCGAGCCGGGGGCGAAGGCCAATGCCGCGGGAACCCTGCTTTCCGGCGAGCGGCGGCTTTCCTTTCGCGCCGAGCCGATCAACCACCTGCTTGGCGTGTCGGCGTTTGCGACCCATGCGGTGGTAGCGCGCGAATCCTGCGTGAAGATCGACCCAGAGCTGCCGCTCGAGCTGGCCGCGCTGTTCGGCTGCGCGGTGCTGACCGGGGTCGGCGCGGTCGTCAACACCGCGAAGGTCGAGCCGGGGCAATCGGTCGCCGTGGTCGGCCTCGGCGGGGTGGGCCTGAGCGTCGTCCTCGGCGCGAGACTCGCCGGCGCGCGCCAGATCGTCGCCGTCGATCTCTCCGAAGACAAGCTCGTCTTCGCGGCCAAGCTCGGCGCGACCCACGCGGTCAACGCCCGTTCGAACGACGCTGTCGGCGAGATCAGACGCATCGCCGGCGCCGGCGTCGACGTCGCCTTCGAGATGGCGGGGTCGGTTCCCGCGCTCGAACTCGCCTACGCGGCGACTGCCCGCGGAGGCATGACCGTGACCGCCGGCCTGCCCCATCCGGACAAGCGCATGAGCCTCTCGCCGCTCGTGCTGGTCGCCGAGGAGCGGACGCTCAAGGGCTCCTATGTCGGCTCGGCCGTTCCCCAGCGCGACGTGCCCCGCATGATCGCCCTCTTTCGCGCCGGCCGCCTGCCGGTCGACCAGTTGCTCACCCATCGCCTGAAGCTTGACGACATCAACGAAGGCTTCGACCGGCTGCGCGAGGGGATCGGGGTCAGGCAGGTGGTGATGTTCGACTGAGGCGAACAGAGACCGCCGCCGGCCAAGAACCTGGGATGGAGATCTTGTGGCATGGCGAAGCTCATCTTCGGATTGTCACAGTCCCTGGACGGCTACGTTGACCACCTGGAGATGCGGCCAGGCCCCGCGCTCTTTCGTCACTTCGTCGAGCACGTGCGCGAACTGGCCGGCTGTGTATATGGTCGCCGCACGTACGAGATCATGCGTTATTGGGACGAAGACCTGCCCGAGTGGGACACAGAGCAACTCGACTTCGCGGCGGCGTGGCGAAGCCAGCCGAAGTGGGTCGTGTCGCGCTCGTTGAAGTCAGTCGGCCCCAACGCCACGCTGGTGCAGAATGACGTCGGGACCGTGCTGCGCGAGCTCAAGGCCCGGCTCGTCGGGGAGATTGACGTCGCCGGACCAGACCTGGCGCGAAGCCTGACCGACCTTGGTCTTGTTGACGAGTACCGACTCTATTTCCGCCCCTTCGTGCTCGGTCACGGCACGCCATTCTTCGCCGGCCCCCGGCCGCCTCTCCGCCTTGTGGCCAGTGATCCGATTGGCGAGGATACGATCAGATTGACGTACGTTCCTGCCTGATCGCGCAACTCGCCCGACGTCGAGCGCGCTTCCGCTCGAAAGCATTCATTCCTTGACCGGGTTTTCACCCCCGGCTTGCCGATTTGCCCCGCGCGCAAGATTTTTCGACAAATACTTTCCCAATTCCAGAATATTGGATATCATTCCTGTTTCGCCGAAAGGAAGCCCATGTCCGCCCTATCCGTCAAACCCGTCCGCTCCGGTCCGGAGGGGCGCAAGCGCGCGCAGCGCATTTTCGCTCGCCTCATTGGCGGGCAGTCGATCCGCGCCATCGCCGCGGCGGAGCGCTTGAGCGTCCGCCGGGTGCAGCAGATCGTTCGCCAGGAGCTTGAGCGCCGCGACGCCAATCCCGCCGACGACTATGCGCTCCTCCAGATCGCCCGGCTCGAGCGGGCGCTCGACCTCCTCGGCGGCCAGATCGACGCCGGCAAGCCGGCGGCGGTGCACGCCTTCGTTCGCATCCTCGACCATCTGAACCGGCTCGCGCCGGAGCGGCTTCGGCTGCGCGCCACGGCGTTCAGGATCGGCGACGAGGCCGACAAGATGGCGGAGCGGTTCGAACGTCTCGACGCGGCGCGCGAGGCGCTCGCCCTGAAGGACGCCGAGGGCGGCCCGCGAAAGCGCGAGAACGAGGCGCAATCAAACCGCGCCGAAGCCGTTGAAAAGATAGGAACCGGCGAAACCAGCGATTTCGCGCCGCCAATGATTTCAGGGACTTAGACCGGCAAGACGAAACGCCTCCCTTCGCGGCGCGAAAGCTTGAGGCGCCCTGCCCTCACCCCGCGAGCAGCCCCTTCACGATCGCGCTCGCCTTGGCGAAGTCCATCTGCCCGGGGTGGGCCGCCTTGAGGGCGTTGACCACCTTGCCCATGTCTCTCACGCTCGCCGCGCCGGTCGAGGCGATGGCGGCCTTGGCGGCGGCGATCACCGCCGCCTCATCCATCTGCCTGGGCAGGAATTCATTGATGACCGCGATCTCGGCGTTCTCCTGCGCCGCGAGCTCCGCGCGGCCGTTCTCGGCGTAGATCGTCGCCGATTCCTGCCGGGATTTCACCATCTTGGTCAGGAGCGCGAGCTCGTCGGCGCGGCTGACGATCTTACCGGCCCCGCGCGCCTCGATCTCCCGCTCCTTGAGCGCGGCCATGATCAGGCGGAGTGCGCCGACGCGAAGCTTGTCGCCGCCCTTCATCGCCTCTTTCATCTGCTGGGCCACGACGTCGCGCAACGGCGCTGAATCCGGCATTGAGTCCTCGATCGTTCGGTTGATGCGCACTGGCTTGACGCGCGGCGTGG
Source organism: uncultured Alphaproteobacteria bacterium (assembly GCA_963776665.1). Classification (GTDB taxonomy): domain Bacteria; phylum Pseudomonadota; class Alphaproteobacteria; order Rhizobiales; family Beijerinckiaceae; genus Roseiarcus. Next base: position 150,518 of record CAVZNQ010000011.1, on the reverse strand, counting down.
GCGGCGCTTAAGCACAGCCGCATGTCAAGCGCAACACGCTCCAGCGTCCCGGACGCTCCGGACGATCGGTCCCTCGGGTGGCGCCCGCGCGTCGCGACCGGCGTGATCGTGCTCGCCGACGGCGCTGTCATCGAGGGCTTCGGGGTCGGCGCGGCCGGCTCGGCCGCCGGCGAAGTCTGCTTCAACACCGCGATGACCGGCTACGAGGAAATCCTTACCGACCCCTCCTACGCGGCGCAGATCGTCACGTTCACTTTCCCGCATATCGGAGTCGTCGGCGTCAATGACGAGGACATCGAGGTCGTCAACGCGGCGGGTTCGGCCGCGGTCGGCGCGGTGATGCGCGCCGACGTCTCCGCGCCGTCGAATTTTCGCAGCCGGGGGCGGCTCGACAGCTGGCTCAAAACCCGCGGGATCATCGGCGTGACCGGGGTCGACACCCGCGCGCTGACCACCCTCATCCGCAAGCATGGCATGCCGAACGCCGTCATCGCCCACGCGCCTGACGGCGCCTTCGACCTCGATGCGCTCCGCGCCGAGGCGGCGCGCTGGCCCGGCATCGACGGAATGGACCTGGTTCCGTCGGTGGGGTCGACCCAGCGCTATGACTGGGACGAGACCAGCTGGAGCCTGGAGGCGGGCTACGGCCGGCGGCAGTCGACGCGCTTTCACGTCGTCGCGATCGACTACGGGACCAAGCGCAACATTCTCAGGCTCCTCAACGACTGCGGCTGCGCGGTCACGGTGGTCCCGGCGACGGCGAGCGCCGAGGACATCCTCGCGCTCAAGCCGGACGGGGTGGCGCTGTCCAACGGGCCCGGCGACCCGGCGGCGACCGGCGAATACGCGGTGCCGACCATCAAGGCGCTCCTGGCGGCGAAGACGCCGCTCTTCGGCATCTGTCTCGGCCATCAACTCCTTGGCCTCGCGGTCGGCGCGCGCACCGTCAAAATGCCGCAAGGCCATCACGGCGCCAACCATCCGGTCAAGGACTTCACGACCGGAAAGGTCGAGATCGTGTCGATGAATCACGGCTTCGCCGTCGATCGCGCGTCTCTGCCCGCCAACGTCCAGGAGACCCACGTGTCGCTGTTCGACGGCTCGAATTGCGGCATCGCGCTTGCGGACCGTCCTGCCTTCTCGGTGCAGTATCACCCCGAGGCTTCGCCGGGGCCGCGCGACAGCCACTATCTCTTCCGCCGCTTCGTCGACCTGATCGCCGCGTCGAAGGCGGCCGGAGCGACGCGCGCGGCCTAAGGTCCCGGACGCCCGTGGGTGTCGGCGATCGGGGCGTAAGTGAACTCCTGCACGCCGACGTCGACGACCACGTCGGCTTTGACCCGGGCGTTGACCGCGCGGGCCACCGCCTTGCTCATCTTGGCGAGATCGAACCGATCGAGGTGATCGAAGTCGATCGTGTCATCGGCGTAGACGTAGCGAAACGCTTCGTCGACGAGGATTGAATCCGGCGCCATCGCCGCTGTTCTGAGAGCGCTTAAGTCGACGGTATAGCTGAGCAGCATCACGGCGTAGCCCTTGATCGCGCCGTCCTTGATGCGGGGGACGTTGATCTCGTGCGTCTTGCGCGCTTCGGTCGATCTGGCGACCGACGCGGCCGAGCGCGCCTCGCGCAAGGCGAGGACCTTGTCGGCTCCCACCTGCCCGACGATCGCGGCGGCCGTCGCCGCGAGGCCGATGACCACGGCCTTGATCATTCCGCGCGGCCGTCGCCAAGCGAGCGCGGTATAGGTTCCATCGGACTGGCCGTCCTGAATGGCGCGGGCGATGATCTCCGAAACCGCCGCGCAGGCCTTGAGCTGAACTGCGAGCGCCTGGCGGTTGGCCTCGAGCTTGGCGTGCAGATCGGCCAGCGCCTCCCGCAACGGGCCGGCGGCGGTCGCCCGGTCGAGCGCTGGAATGAGGCGATTGAGCTCGAGCAGGGCTTGGTTCTTGCGCAGACTGTACGCCTCGTGCTGGGCCGGACGGCCCCGTTCGAGATCCTGATTTTCGGCCTCGACGGTGGCGATCAGGCGCTCGACGATCGGCAGCGCCGCGGCAGCGGCCGCCGACTGAGGTCGGATCATGTCCGCTTGCGTCCGGCGAACAGAACAGCGCCGTCAAGCTCGGCGCTGGCGGGCGCGGAGAGGATGTTGGCGCTCATTTGCGCCGCCTCGCCGGCGGCCCTTGCCGCTTCGCCGGGATGGACCGGCCCGCCTCGGGCGCCAAGCTCGTGTGTGGCGAACAGACGCCTGGCGAGACCAAGCTGGCCGGATTTGGCGATCTGGAGCGACACCTGCTCGGAGAGCATCGACCGCCAGATGTCGCCCGCCGTTCCCTGGCCAAAGACGCTGCTTTCCTTCGGCAACAATTCGCCGACGAACGAGCTTAGCATCGTCGCTTCGAATTGCGTCTTGGCCTCTCCGAGCTTGTCCGGTCCGCCCGGGATTTCGGCCAGTCGCGAGCGCGCGTCGGCGGCGTTCGCGAGTGGTGCGGCGACCGCCGCCGCGGAACCCGCCGCACGCTTGAGGTCAGCGGAAAAGTCGGCGCTCGGCGCGTTCGAACCAGCAAGCGCGTCGAGCCGCTGGGCGGCGAGACTCGCGCGGGACGGATCGGCCGCGCTCAGGACCTCCATGACGACATCGGTGCGAGGATTGAAAGCCATGGGCGCCGTCATATGGTAGCGAGGGACGACCCAGCCTCCGCCATGAGCCTTATGTCGAGCTTGCGTCTCGGCGGGCGATCGCCCGCTCGATCAGCTCAGCCAGCTCCTTGCGCTCTTTGTGACGCCGATGGTCGAGCGCCGCGGCTTCGAGCGCGACCTCGGCAAGCTTCGCGCGCGTTCCTTGCGCGAGCGCAGTCAGACGCGCCGCGTCCTGGTCGTGGACGAGTTGATCGAGCTTGCGCTGCAACGCTCGAATGTAGTGCGCGGCCAGCCCTGCCTGGGGGCCATAGGCGAGTTCGTCCGACTCGAGCGTTTGGAACACCGCCTTGAGATCCTCGGTCAGACCCGCCTGCTGGCGTTCGAGCGAATGAAGCCTCGAGCGTCCAAGATCGTGCATCAGCGCCTGAACCCGGCCGATGCGGGACAGCGCGTCGAGACGTTTTTTCATCGTCTATCCAGAAATGAGCCAGGCGCCGAAACCGGCGACGAATGCGTCGACTGACGGCTTGATGGTGAAATAGAGCAGGACGAGGCCGCCTGCGACCACGAAGGGCATGGCGACGAAGAAGACCTGGACCTGCGGCGTCAGCCGGTTGACCAGCGCCAGCGCGAGATTGACGACCAGCGCATAGATCACATAGGGCGAGGCGATCCTGAGCGCGAGGCGAAACGATTCTCCAAGCGCGTCGGCGATCTGCTTCAGCGCCAGGCGAGCGTTGAAGTCCGCTCCGACCGGAATGACGTCGTAAGAAGCGACGAGGCCGCGCAACAGCTCCCAGTGAAGGTCCGCCGCGAACAGGAGCGCGATCGCGGCAAGCGAGATGAGGGTCGCCAAGGGAGCCATGGTCTCGTCCCCTTCGACTTGAAATCCGAACGGGTTGGAGAAGCCGAGCATCGTCGCGGCGCCGACCGCCAGCGCTTCGAGCGCCAAGTAGAAGACCCGGGCAAGGAAACCGATTGTTCCGCCAACGAGGGATTCGACGACGATCACCTTGAGGGTGAATATCGGATCGTCGGCAAATACGGAGCCAGGCACCCGCTCCAGCAGCAGCGGGGTGAGCGTCAGGGTGACCGCAAGCGCGACGAACAGCCGGACTTGCGTCGGTATCTGCGCGTTCGAAAATCCTGGGGCGAGCATCAGGCAACCGCCGATGCGGCAAAAAAGAACGAACGCGCCAATCGCCGCCTTGGGGGCCAACGCCTCATGGGGCCCCGCCAGCGCTCCGGAGAGAAGCGCCGTCACGCGATCGTCCCGAGCGACTTGACCTCGAACCCGCGCGCGATTTCGAGCTGCGACAAGACAGCCAGAGTTGGGAACATGCGCTCGATGATCATTCGCACGTAAGGGCGCGTCTCAGCTGCGGTGACGACGGCGAACAGTCGCTGCTCGTCCATCCGCTTGCGAATCGCCGCTGAAGCCTCAGCGGCGAACTGCTCCATCTGCCGCGGATCGATGTCGAATTCGATCACGTCGCCCTTGGCGTCGCGCTTGAGGCTCTGATGGAAGACGAGATCCCAGCGATTGCCGAGTCTCAGAACCGCGAGCGCGCCATTGTCGGCGAGGTCGCCGCAAATTTGCTGAGAGAGGCGGATGCGCACCTGCTCGGCGATCTGCTCGGGCCGTCGCGCATGCGGTGCGATCTCGGCCACGGCCTCCAGGATCAGGTTCAGATTGCGGATCGAGACCCGCTCGGCGAGCAGGAGCTTCAGCGTGGCCAGAAGCCCGGATTGCGAGATCTGCGACGGGGACATGTCGTCGAGCAGCCGTTTGTACTCGGGCTCCAGCCGGTCGAGGAGCGCACGCATGTCCTTGAACGAAAGCAGCTGCGCGAGGTTGTTGTGGATGACTTCGCTCAGGTGAGTGAGCAGGACTGAGACAGGATCGATCGGCTTGAATCCCTGACGCTTGGCGTCCTTGACGAACGCCTCGGGAATCGCGATCGCGCGCATCCCGAAGGCGGGTTCGCGGACCTCATCGCCGGGGAGATTGGGACGAGGCCCGTCGCCGATGATGACGAGCCAGTCCTTGACCCCGAGCTCGTGGGTGGCGACCGCCGTGCCGTGAATCTTGATCTGATAGGTCTTCGGCGGCGCCTTGATGTCGTCGGAGAGGCGGATCTCCGGAACGACGAAGCCGTACTGGCGGGCAAACTTGCGGCGCATCTTGGCGATGCGCGACGCAATCTCGTCGCGCGAGTGCAGAAGCGCAGCGTTGAGCTCCTTGCTTAGCACAAGCTCGACCTCGAACGACTTGAGTTGCTCCTTGATTGAGGCGCGCGCCTCGGCCTTGGCCCGCTCGTCCTTGTCCGCGGCCTTGGCCGCCTCGGCCACGCGGTCCTTTTCGATCCGCCGCGGGATGGCGATGCCGACAAACGCCATGAGCCCGCCGAGCAGCGCGAAGGGCAGGAGCGGCAGGCCGGGAACGATGCCGAGGACCCCCATCGTCATGGCGGCAAGAAAGAGCGCGTTCGGATAGCCGCTCAACTGGTCGATCACCGCTTTGTCGGCCGAGCCGCGCGTACCGCCTTTGGCGACCAGGAGGCCGGCGGCGAGGGAGATGATGAGGGCCGGAATTTGGGTCACCAGCCCATCGCCGACCGAGAGCTTGGTGAAGATGTCCGCCGCGGCGGCCAGCGAAAGACTGTGCCGGGTGACGCCGATCACGATGCCGCCGAAGATGTTGACGGCGAGGATGATGAGCCCGGCGATGGCGTCGCCGCGGACGAATTTCGATGCGCCGTCCATCGAGCCGAAGAAAGCGCTCTCTTCCTCGAGCTCGCGCCGGCGCGCCTGCGCCACCTTCTCGTCGATGAGACCCGCGGACAGATCGGCGTCGATCGCCATCTGCTTTCCTGGAATGGCGTCGAGGGTGAAACGCGCTCCGACCTCGGCGATGCGGGTCGCCCCCTTGGTGATGACCAGGAAGTTAATCGTCACCAGGATGAGAAAGACGATGATGCCGATGACGAAGTCGCCGCCCATCACCAGTTGGGCGAAGCCGCCGATGATATAGCCCGCCGACGTCGGGCCCTGCTCACCGCGCGAGAGGATAAGCCTCGTGGTCGAAATGTTAAGCGCGAGTCGCAGGATCGTCGCGACCAGCAGAACGGTCGGGAAGGCCGAGAACTCAAGCGGCTTGTGGATCCATAGCGCGACCATCAGGATCAGCACGGCGAGCGCGATCGAGAGCGCGAGGCCGAAATCGATCATGAACGCTGGGACGGGCAGGAAGAAGAGGCACAGGATAAGGACGATGCCGACCGCGAAGGCGATATCCTTACCGCCGCGGCTCGCCGCTGACGCCGATCCCGCCACGGTCAATGACATCGCCGCCCTCGCTCATGAGGCGCTGCCGGCTTGGCCCACGCCCCTGGGCTGGACAGTGGGCGGCGAAGCTTGCGCGAGGATCGAACGGCGGGAGATAACAGCGCGGCGCCTCGGAGATCCACATGAGCCTTCCTGTCCTGGAACAAGTCGCTAAGACCGCGCGGCACACGACGTTCTTTCTTTCCAGCGGCGGCGCGAAGGCGACCCCGATCATCTTCGTCCATGGCTGGCCGGAGCTTTCAATCTCCTGGCGCGAGCAGCTGCCGGCGTTCGCGGCGCTCGGGTTTCGCGCGATCGCGCCGGACATGCGCGGCTACGGACGGTCGAGCGTCTATCCGCGGCACGAGGATTATGCGCTTGAGGGGATCGTCGCCGACATGGTCGAGCTTCTTGGCGCGCTCGGGGTGAAGAGGGCGGTCTGGGTCGGCCACGATTGGGGATCGCCGGTCGTCTGGTCGATCGCCCAGCACCATCCGGAGCTCTGCCACGGCGTCGCCAGTCTTTGCGTGCCCTACCAGCCCGAAGGTTTTGCAGTCGAGACCGTCGTTCCGTTGGCCGACCGGACCGTCTATCCCGCCGACAGGTTTCCGGCGGCGCAGTGGGACTATCAATTATTCTACCGCGAGAATTTCGCCGCCGCCCAGGCTGGTTTCGAGGGCGACATCGGCGCGACGGTCCGAGCGCTGTTCCGCTCCGGCAATCCGTCGGGCAAAGGGAAGCCCGCCCCCACAGCCTTCACCAGAGCCAATGGCGGCTGGTTTCGAGACCGCACTTCAGCTCCCGATGTGCCGCGCGACCCGGCCGTCCTGAGCGAGGAGGACGAGCGGCGCTATGCCGCCGCGCTGGAGCGCAACGGATTCTTCGGCCCAGACAGCTGGTACATGAACTGGAAGGCCAATCTCGACTATGCAGCGCGGGCAAAAGCCAACTGGCGGCTCACCATGCCGGTGCTCTTCTTGCACGGCGCCTACGACTATGTTTGCGAAACGCTGGTCTCGCGGCTCGCGGAGCCGATGAGAGGCCGTTGCGACAATCTGACCGAAGTCACCATCGGGTCCGGCCACTGGATGGCCCAGGAAAAGCCGGTCGAGGTCAATGCGGCGCTGGCGAAATGGCTGGGCGCGCAGTTTCCGGCTCTGTGGGCTGCCTGAGCATCTATTTATACCCCTGCTCGATCCGCCCATAAACCGACTGGGTGAAGATCGAGAACTTGGCTCCCACGAACGAAGCCGTCAGGCTCGCGGCGACAAAGACCGCGATCATTTTCGGCACGAACGTGAGCGTCATCTCCTGGATCTGGGTCAAGGCCTGCAGGAGCGCGATGACCACGCCAACCGCCATCGCCGCGCCGACGCAAGGGCCGGCGCCGACCACGACCATCCAGATCGCCGACTGGACGAGATCGATCGCATCGCCTTCGTTCACTGCACGCTCGCGCCGTTGGCGAGCGAGACGATCGCGCCGTTGGTGAGGGTGGCGACCGCGCCGGTGCTGGCGACGCTGACCGAGGCGACCTGTCCCGACGTCGAGCCGTCGGCCGAGGTTATGGTCCGGCCAACCAGCTGCTCGGCCTGCGAGAGCGAGGTCGCAGTCAACAGCGAGTTGAGCGTCGTGTTGGTCTGCACCGCCTGCCCCACCTCGGAGACGGTGGCGAGCTGCGACACCATTTGCGACGGATCCATCGGCTGGGTCGGATCCTGGTTCTTCATCTCCGCCATCAGAAGCGTGAGAAAGTCGTTGTAGTTGAGGCCTTGGGTGGCCGCGGTCGCCGTCGCGGAGGAACCGGGCGAAGCCGACGCGACGGGCGTCGCGACCGGGGAAGCGGCGCTGACAGTCATGGCGTTCTCCTTCTCAAGCGGCGCTCGGCGCCTCGGCGGGCGGCTGAAGCTCCTTGTCTTCGAGGGCGAAGAGGCCGCGGAGCGCCTTCAGCGCCTCGAAATTTCGGCCGCGCGCCAGAGAGGCGGCGACACCCCTGAGGCCTGCCGCCAACTCGGGCGTGCGATAGGCGCTCAATGCCGATTCGACGAGCGAATGGGCAAGCGGCGCTGCGCTGGCGGCGGCCGTTGGCTCCATCAGCATGATCTGGACCGCGAAATAGATCTGGCGCACGAGCGTCGTCGCCTCCTCGGTCTGCATGACATGGTTCTCGAGCAGGAACGTAACCTCGTTCAAAAGCTCGATCGACGCCTTGCGGTCGATGCGGATGACCGCCCCATTGATGAAGAACCGTTCTCCAGCCCTCAGCGTGATGTTCATGCGCGACCCCCCTCACTTCAATCCGTCGCGAATCAGTTCGTTGATTTGGATCATCGGCGTCAGGTCGGTCGCCGCCCCGCCGCGCACGCGCTCGATCTCCTTCATCATCCAGATGCCGATCGAGATGATTCCGGCCCTCAGCTGCTCCGGCAACTCGTTGTTGGGGTCGTTGAGGTCGTTGAGAAAGATGGTCCACAAGCGGCGGAGATAGAAAAGCGCCTCGACGCGTTCGCGGGACCCCGGCCCTTTCTCCTGCGCCGTCCGCAGCATCTCGACCACGCGATCCATCGCCTGTCGCTCGCGGGCCCGCATGGTCTGGCGCGAATCTTCGATCACTTCGTTGTAAGCGAATTCGTACATCGCGGCCCTTCATGCGTCAGGGGACTGGCAGGTATTGCGCCAGATTGAGCTCCTGCAGGCGCGAGGTGAGCTCGTAGGCCATCTGGATCTGGTTGGTCAGGCTGTTGATCTGAACTGCCGTCGTATTGGCGTTGACGTCGTCGAGACTGCCGATCTCTTGCTCGAGGATCGCGAGCTGCGAGCTCATCGAACCGTTGGCGTTCGTGACAGCGCTCTGGGTTGAGCCGAGCTCAGCCTGAACGTCGGTCATCGAATTGATGCCCCGCGACACGAGCGACGACGCCGCTGTGGCGACAGCCTGCTGCGCCGCTCCGCTCAGCTCGGACCCGCCGAACTCGCTCAGCATCGCGTAGGCCTGCGCAAGGTCCTGAAAGCCCGGTTGATTGGCGTTGGTCGAGGTCGCAACCGTCTGCCCCGGCGCGATCTCGGCGCTGGTGTTTGCGCTTGACGCCGACGACCAATCCGAGCTCCAGGAGGGATCTTGGAACAGCGCCGCGAACGGCCCGGAAAGAAAGCTCTGGATCGCCGAAGCCGAAATGTTTGCCGCCGCCGGATCGCTCGGCAGAACCCCGAATGCGGTCTGAAACGCGTTATCGACCGCGGTCTTGGCGGCCGACGCGGGGGTCGAATAATAATCCGCCATCGGCGCGACGGCGGAATTGATCCCGCCGAACACGTACTGGTCGCCCGATGTCGCATTCGTCGAGGCGATGAGCGACTGCAGCGCCGACTGGCCGATGTTGTGCAACGAAGCGCCGGAATTGGCGCCTGGGGTCCAGGTCGTCAGGTCATTCAAGGTCGTCTGGGCGCTCGAGCTGATCGCGGACAGAGCGCTCTGCGCTGTCGACAGCCCTGTCGAAACCAGGCTGTTGTTGGCGGTCAGCGTCTGCAGGAGACCGACCTGCTCCTTGAGCGACAGCTCGTAGCCGGATTGTTCGCCGAGCTCGAGGCCGAGATTGGCGTATTGGCCGGTTGATTCTTCGGTCATCGCTGTCGCCAGCGACGACTGCGCCTGCATGACCGGCAGCACGAGGCTGTTGGCCAGGAATTGGCTCGAAACGAAGTTTGCGGCCATCGTCGTCATGCTGCCTGCAGGAGGGCTGAGAACATGCTGGTCACGGTCGCCAGGAGCTTCGCAGACGAAGCGTAGGAGTTTTCGAGGTTGAGCATGTTGGTCATCTCGGCGTCGAGATTGACCCCCGTCGCGTTCGATAGCGCCCCGGTCGCCTGGGTGGCGAGCGCGCTCTGATAGGATGAGGCGCTGCTCGCCTGCTGGTTTTCGCTCTGGAGCCAGCTCACCGAGGCGTTGGCGTAGTCGGCGAGGCTCGAAGATGAGCCAAGTCCCGCGGACGGGTCGAAGCTCTGGGAAGCGCTGATCTGGCCGGCGAGCTCCTGGATGCGTCCGGTAAAGCTCGCCGAGCCGGCCGGATTGTACGTGTAGGCAGGGTTTCCAGGGTCGGAGATTCCGCCGTCGCGCAGGAGATTCGGATTGCCGCCCTGCGACGGGTAGACGTTCGGATTGACCTCTATCGCAGCGGCAAGCCCGGTTGTCGCCGACATTGAGGGCAGACTGGTCGATCCCGCTGTTGTGAACAGGCCAGGCAGCGACGGCAGCGTGGGCGTCGCCGACTGGTCGCTTTCGGCGAAGGCGTTGATGAGGCCGCCGGCGATCTGATCGAGCTGGGCCTGATACTCGGGCGCGAGGGTATCCCGCAGAGCCGCGTAGCCGGCAAGCGCGCCCGATTGGATCGGCATCGGCGAATTGACCCCAGTGATCGGCACGCCTTCGATCGCGACCGGCGCGCCGGATGCGCCGTCGACGAGCGTCGGGGTCGGAGTGAATGAGACAATCCGCGGCGTATCCTGGAACAAGGCGACGCCGCTGTCGGTGTAGATGGATTCCGAACCGTTGGCCGCGGTGACAGTCGAGACGCCGATCTGTTGGGAAAGCTGGGTCACGATCGAATTGCGCGCATCCTCGGCGCTAGCTACGTTGGCGCCGGTTTGAAGTCCGGTCACCACGGCGTTGTTGGCGGTGGTGAATTGACTCAGAAGTGAATTGATCTTGCCGACCGATGTCGCCATGTTTTGGTCGGCCCGTTCGCGCACCTGGGCGACCGTAGCGCTCCCGCCGTTGAGCGACGAGGCGAGAGCGGAGGCGGCGGACACTACGGCCTGTGCGGCGGACGACGAGGTTGGCGAAGCTCCATAGGTGGACAGCGCGGTTTGGAGATTGGCGAGCATGGCCGACGGCGAGGCGCCGTTCTGGTTTGCGCCGGAAGTGGAGGAGGCCGAGGCGCTGTCGTCCACCGTCTGGGCGAGCGTCGACAGCCCGTCGGAAATCGCCTGCTGTGTCGCAGCCTGTGAAGTCGAGTTCGAGACCTGTTCGAGGAGCGCGGCGTTTGCCTCGCGGGTGACCGAAGCGACGTCCGCGCCACCGTAGGAATTCGTGACGACATTCGCGATCTCGCGCGAATAGCCGGGCGTATTGGCGTTGGCGATGTTGTTCGAGACGACGGCCGTCTGCGCCGAATTGACGGCAAACGAAGAGCTGATGACGTTGAACGCGGCCGACAGGCTCATCGACGGTTTCCAGTCGCATTCGGCCTAAGGCTTCAGCCCGTTCAAGACATCGAGAATGTCGGCGCCGGTCTGAAACACTTTGGAATTGGCCTCGTAAGCGCTCTGGGCCTGGATCATCTCGGTCAGTTCCGTCGCGAGGTCGACCGTCGAGCTTTCGAGGGACGAGGATTCGATCGAGCCGAAGCCCGCGCCGCCGGCGGTTCCGAGGTAAACGGGGCCGGATTCGGAGTTGGGCAGGAAAGCGTCGCCGTTGACGGATGTGAGATTGTCGGGGCTCGCCACATTGGCCAGGGGAATGTCATAGGCGGTAGTCGACGTCCCGTTGGCATAGTTGAAGGTCAAGGCTCCGTTGGCGCCGACAGAGACGCCGCTGACGCCGCTCGGGGCGTTCCCGTTCGCGGTCGCGCCGGTCACGTTGAAGGCCGCGGCGAGCTGGGTCATGTTGCCCAGGTCGAGAGACATCGTCTGGCCGTTCGGAACCGCAATCGAGAGCGGCGAGCCGGAGGAGAGCGCGCCGGTGGTCGGATCGAAGGTCAGGGTCTGGGTGGCGAGCGGACCGGAAGAGTAGGGAAAGCCGCCATTGCCCGACGCGCCCGACGCATCGTAGGCGTCGACCTCCCACGTGTTTGCCCCGGTGTTGGTGAAATAGAGATTGATCGTGTGCGCCCCGCCGAGATTGTCGTAGACCACGAGCGAGGTCGCTTCGGTATAGGTTGAGGTCGCCGAGTTGGCCGACGGCAGATTTGCGGCCGCGACCGGCGTCGCGGTGGACGGCAGATTGGCGGTGAGCGAGGCGGCGGTCGTGGCCGTCGCCGTCTGGCCGGCAGTGTCGACGTTGACCTTCGCCAGTCCGGTCAACGAATTCGCGGCGAGCGGCGAAACGCCATTCTGAACGTCCGCGCCCATGAGGTAGTACCCGGCGCTATTGACGAGGTTGCCCGACGCGTCCGGTGTGAAGGACCCATTGCGCGTCAGATAGAGCGCGCCGCTGGCGTCGGACACAACGAAGAAGCCCGAACCCTGGACGGCGAGGTTGGTCGCCGTCGCGGTGGAGACGACATTGCCCTGCAGCGAATTGAGCGAGACTTGGCTTGTGGAGTCGCCGCCAAAGTCCGGGTTGCCGTTGGAAATCTGATCGACCAGAGTCGAGAAATCCGTCTCGACGTTCTTGTAGCCGGTCGTGTTGGAGTTGGCGACATTCTGAGAAATCGCCGATAGCCAGTTTGAATCGGATTGCATGCCCGAGACGCTGGTGTTGAGAATGCTCATGAACAGTCCTCGCCCGTGGGCCCATTTGATGCCCGCGGCCTTGCGCCAGGCTGGCGCCGGTACGTTCTCTGGGGCGAGATCAGGTCGCAGAGCGAACCAGGCTGCCGATCAAAACGTTCCAGCCGTCGATCAGGACGAAAAACAGGATCTTGACCGGCAGCGAGATGACCGAAGGCGGCAGCATCATCATGCCCATCGACATGGTCAGCGTCGCCACGATCATGTCGATGACGAGAAACGGCAGCACGATCAGGAACCCGATCTCGAAACCTCGACGGAGCTCGGAGATCATGAAAGCGGGTATGAGGAGCCTCAGATCCGCCTTGGAGCGATCCGCGGTCTCGAAGCGCCCTTTCGACAGGCTCTCAAACAGCGCCATGTCCTTTTCCCGCACCTGGGCGAGCATGAACTCCCGGAACGGCTCGACGACTGCGGCGAGCGCATCCTGCTGACTGATCTCATTGTCCATCATCGGCTTCAAGCCGTTTTGCCACGCGCGGTCGAAGGTCGGCGCCATGACGAAAAAAGTCATGAACAAGGACAGACTGATGAGGACGAGATTCGCCGGCGCGCTTTGCAAGCCGAGGCCGGAACGAAGAAACGAAAGCGCGACGATGAAGCGCGTGAAGCTCGTGACCATGATGAGCAGACCTGGCGCGACCGAAAGCACCGTCAGAATCGCGACCAGTTCGATGATGCGGCCGCTCGCGGTCGCGCCGCCAGCGGGGATCAGGGCGTTGAAGTCGACGGTCTGCGCCGCCGCCGGGCCGATTGCCGCCATGAGCGCGATGCCCGCCAGGGCTGCTCGCCTCATTGCACCACCAATGTTCGGATGACGAACGCGTGCACCTTCCCGTCGCTGCGAATCGCCGCTCGCTCATTGAGATCCTGCCGAATGTTTTCGAGCCCGATCGGGCCTTCGAGCTGACGCAACGATACCGTGCGCAGATAGGCGAGGATGTCGTCGCCGATCCGGCCCGCTACGGCGTCGGGGTGCGGCAAAGTTCTGGGGTCGAAGATGATCGAGCCTTCGAGTCGGATCCAGGTATCCTGAGGCGCGCCGAGATTGGTCACGATCGGAGGAAGATCGACGATGGTCGAAGGTTGCGCCGGCGGCGCGCCCGCCGACAATTCCGCCGTCTTGTCAGGCCCTGACGGGGCGGCGGGGCGCGACGCCTCGAACGCTGCGCCGGCGCAGGCGCCCAAAACAATGACCACCGCAAATTCGATCAGCGACGCTCTAAACGTGCTCCCCGCGGCGGCGCCTTGCGGCAAGGCAGAATCGGACATCAGCACTCCGGCTAGAATGGCCTCACGGCGTCGTAGACCTGCTGTCCCCAGGGCGGCTGCTGAAAATCGTTTGAGCGCCCGCGCCCCCCGTAGGAGATTCGCGCCTCGGCGATCCGGTCGTAGGCGACGCTGTTGTTAAGCGAGATGTCGAGCGGGTTCACGATGCCTGCGACCGTGAGCTGGCGCAGCTCGTAGTTGACGCGCACTTCCTGGGTTCCCGAGATGACGAGATTCCCATTGGCAAGGACCCGCGTCACGATCGCGGCCACCGACACTTGTATTTGCTCGGATCGGTCGATGTTGCCCTGCCCCTGGGTCGACGACTGCGTCGAGAGGTCTCCGAGAGCCTTGGCGGGTTGGCTGGACGAGGAGGACGACGATCCGCTGTTATAGCCAAAGTCGATGACGACTCCGTCCTTGTTGGTCTGAGACCGACCGGAGGCGTTGCCGAGCGTCGCCTTGTCGTTGATCGAAATAATCACCCGCACGATGTCGCCGACATGAGCGATGCGCGGCTGGCTGTACAGCGACGGCGGTGGGCCGCTCGCGGGCGGTTGCGGCGCGGCAAGGGCGTTGGCGCTTTGGATGCCGGCCGTCTCCTCCGGGGCCAGCCCAGCCCCAACCGGCGAGAAGAAGGGTTCGCGCATGAACTCGCTCGGACTGTTCCAGCAACCGGTCACCGATATTGCAATTGCGAGCCACGTCAGCGGTGGAAGAAGCCGCATCAGGATTTTTTCTCTGCGCCATTGGCGCCCGAGAGGAAGGATGCCAGCTTGCCCGCCCGCTCCGCCTCCATCTCGTCGAGAATGGCTCCCGCGGCGCTGGGCTTGAGTTTGCCGAGGATCGCCGCCGCCATCTGGTCGTCCATCGCGCTCAGTTGCGCGGCCGCCCGCTCCGGCTGCATCCTGGCATAAATGGCGACAAGATCGTCGCTTGCCGCCTTGAGCACGGCGTCGCGCTTGGCGACCCATTCCTGCACCGAGGCCTCGGCTTTCTCGAGATCGGCAAGCCGTTGCTTGACCTGAGCGTCGAGTTCGCTGAGGCGTCTCGTCTGCCAGGCGATGCGCGCCTCGGCGACCGAAGGCGCGACGTTGCTGCAGAAGCGGCCGGCGTCCGTTTCCGCCATTCGCTCGGCGTTCGATCTCGCCTTTTGGCTGTCCGGCGGCCGCCCGTCCTGGGCGATTGCCGGGCACGCGTAGAGAGCGCCAGCGGCGAGCGCATGGACAAGACCAAGCCTGCCGCGCAATCGAATGGCCCGGCCTTGTGATAAGGTGGGAGTAGGCATCTGTCGGCCTCGGATTGGAACTCCATCCTCGGTCGTACGCCTTGCGCTGGGCTGACCTCTGCCGGATTCGAGCGCTCAGCCGAGCCGCGTCACTGGATCACCAGGTCGGCCTGAAGCGCGCCGGCGGTCTTGATCGCCTGAAGGATGGCGATGATCCCTGGCGGCTTGACGCCGATGCGATTGAGGCCGCTGACCAACGCCCTCAGGCTCGATCCGCCGAGGATGGAGATCGGGCCGCCGCCCTGTTCGACGTCGATCTTGGTGTTGGGCGTGACGACCGTGCGGCCGTTGGCGAACGGATTTGGCTGGGAGACCCGCGACTGCTCGTTGACCCGCACCGTCAGCGTCCCATAAGTCACCGCGACGGTCGAGATCTGCACGTCCTGACCGACAACGACAGTGCCGGTTCGCGCGTCGAGAACGACGCGCGCGGCCATGTCCGGCTCGACCTGCAGCTCGCCAACCTCGGCCATGAACCGCGCGAACGAGACATTGCGCGGGCGGAACAGTTCGACCGTCCTGCTGTCGACTTCGTACGCTGCATGGGCCCGGAATCGCTCGCGCGAATAGGTGTTGATCGCATCGACGATCCTCACCGCGGTCGCATAGTCGGGGTTCTTCAATTCGAGCATCGAGCGCAATTCGTCGGGGAAGGCCGGCGTCTCGTGCTCAACGATCGCGCCGTTGGGAATGCGGCCGGCCGTCGGGACGCCTTGAGACAGCGTCTCGCCTTGGCCAGCGGCGTCGAATCCGGTCACTGCGACCGCGCCCTGGGCCGTCGCATAGACGACCCCGTCCGCAGATTGGAGCTGGGTCATGAGCAGAGTCCCGCCCATCAGGGACGGCGCATCGCCGAGGGCGGAGACCGTGACGTCAAGCCGGGCGCCCGGTTCCGTTCCGGCGACGAGATCTGTCGTCACGATCACGGAGGCGACGTTGCGGTTGCGCAGGGACGCGCCATGGACGTCGAGGCCCAGGTGCTCAAGCATCGCCTGAACGGATTCTTCGGTGAACGGCGCGTTGCGCAAGGTGTCGCCGGAGCCCTGAAGACCGACCACGAGGCCATAGCCGACCAATTGGCTGTCGCGCGCGCCCCGCAGAACCGAGATGTCCTTGATACGAACCGCAGCGGCGGGCGCTGCGACGAGGCAAAGAATGAGCGCGAGAAACAGCCGGCCCATCATCCCCCGCTCACTCTGACCGAGCCGTCCGGCTGGACGGCGCCGGACACAGTGACGCCGCTGTCGCTGTTGCGCACCCTGACGACGTCTCCGATAGAGCCGTCCTGCAACGCTGCGCCGTTCGTCATGATGACGAGGCCGCCCTCGGAATAGATGAGCTTGACCTCCGTGCCGTTGGTGACAACCTTGCGGTTGGAGACGCCGGAAAACGGGATCGCGTGGCCCGGAAGCAGCGTGAGTCGCGCGACCTTGCCGACGACGAGCGAGCGCTGCTCGACGAACGGTCCCGATCCGTCGCGCGCCGCATCGGCCGCATCGGCGAGCATATCGTCGCGGATCAGGTCGCCCGGATAGATGACGACCCTGGGCGTCGGCGTGAGGGCTTCCTGCGCTGCCGCCGGGAGGGCGCAGGAAGCGGCGATCGCGACGATGGCCGCGTTGACGACAGATCGGGCTCGCGTCGAGCTCATTTTGCGTGCTTCTCCGACCTTCAGCTTAGCTGCGCATATTGGAGATGGTGCCGGACATCTGGTCCGCCGCCTGGATCACCTTGGAGTTCATCTCGTAGGCGCGCTGGGCCGCGATGAGGTTGGTGATCTCAGTGACGGGATCGACGTTCGAGGCTTCGACGTATCCCTGCTGAATGATGCCGAAGGCGGTGTCGCCGGGAACGCCGACCGTCGGCTGGCCGGACGCGGCGGTCTGCTGGAAATAGTTGCCGCCGAGCGCTTGCAGTCCCGCGTCGTTGACGAAGTTGGCGATCGTCAGTTGCCCGAGCTGCTGCGTCGTCGTCTGGCCCGGAATCGTCGCCGAGACGAGGCCGGTTTGGCTGACGGTGACCGCGGTAGCTGTCGCCGGGACGAGAATCGGCGGCGTCACGGTGTAGCCGTCCATTGTGACGAGCTGGCCGTTGGCGTTGGTGTTGAACGCGCCGTCGCGGGTGTAGACGGTATCGCCGTTCGGCGTCGTTACCTCGAACCAGCCGCGGCCGTTGATCGCCAGATCGAGACTGTTGCCGGTGTTGGTCAGCGCGCCCTGGATGTTGACGCTGCGAACCGCGGCGGTGCGAACGCCGAGACCGATCTGCGCGCCTTCTGGAATGGTCGCGTCGCGGCCGCGATTGGAGACCCCCATCAGGCGCTCGGTCTGATAGATGAGGTCGGTGAATTCCGCCCGCGAACGTTTGAAGCCGGTGGTGTTGATGTTGGCGACGTTGTTGGCGATCACCTCCAGGTTCTTTTCCTGGGCGCTCATGCCCGTCGCCGCGATCGCCAGCGCTCTCATTTCGACATCCTCCGCTTCCACTCCGAACCAAGCCGCGCCGCGAGACCGGCGATCAGATCGTCATCCGCGCGATTTCTTGATAGGCGGCGACCGCCTTGTCGCGGATCGCCAGAACGGTCTGGAGCGAACGCTGCGCCGCCATAACCAACTCGACGACCTTCATTGGCGACGCTGCGCCTGCGACGCCCTGGATGGCGACCGCTTCGCCGGTTTGCAGCGTGTCGATCGCCGCGCCGATCGCCTGCGTGAGCGTCTGCTCGAAGCTCGGCCCCGCCGTCGGCGCGGCGGCGGACTGCGGCGTGCGAACGCTCGCGCTCGCCGAGCCGACGGCGGAAATGCCTTCGATCATCGTTCCATCCTCGTCCCGTTGCCGCCCGGCACTCAGGCGTCTTTCATCAGGCTGACGGCGGTGTTGAGCATATCGGCCGACTGCTTGGCGACTTGAAGATTGGCCTCGTAGCTGCGATTGGCCTCGCGCATGTCGGCCAGTTCGACCAGCACGTCGACGTTCGGCATCTTCACCATGCCGTTTTCGTCCGCCGCCGGATTGCCTGGGTCTCGCTCAAGCTTGAACGGCGTCGAATCGACGCCGATGGACTTGACCTCGACCAGATTGGCTCCCAGCGTCCGATCCATCTCGCTCTCGAACGAGACCGTCTGTCGCGCGTACGGGTTGGCGCCGGGCGTCGGCCCGGTCGACTGGGCGTTGGCGATATTCTCCGAGACGATACGCAGCCGCATCGATTGCGCCTGAAGCCCGGAGGCAGCGATGCGGAGCGCGGTCTGCAACGGATCCGCCATGATCGTTCACTTCAACGCCGAGAGAAGAAGCTGGTGAAAGGCGCGCCGAATGTTGGCGTTCATCGTATAGTCCCGATTGACGTCGCCGAGGTTGATCATCTGCTGTTCGAGGTTGACCGTGTTGCCGGACAGCGTCTGTTCGGACGGCTGAACCTCGATTTCGCGCAATGCGTCGGCCTGTGATTGCGACGACGACAAGTGCGCGGGATCGGTCGACGCCATTTCGAGCGGCGAAGAGTCGAGGACGGCTGAAAACGGCTGGATGTCGAGGGCGCGATAGCCGGGCGTATTCGCATTGGCGACGTTGCCGGCGATCGCCGTCTGGCGCGCCGACAGCCATTGCGCCTTTTGTGCAGCGACTTCGAAGAGGTAGATCGAGGACAACTGGACGCGATCCCTGGGCGTGGACTGAATCGAGCCTGCGCGGCGCGCCTTGCTTGGAGCTTGCCCCGCGAAAGGACTAGTGGGACCCGAGTCGTGCGCTGTCGAGGGCGGAAGAAAGTCGGTCCGCCTTCGCCAAATCGTCCAGTCCCTGCTCGTCGAACAAAATGTCGATGATTTCGACGCCTGCCCGGCGCTGGCCGATCTTCAGGCGAAAAAACGCGCAAACCGCGGCGTGGCGGAACTCCATGTCGATCTCGACGATCGGGGTTGCGTCCCACGGCGCGGTAAAGGTCGCCGACAGCGCATAACGCAGAGTTCCGCTCTTGAAAAAGAGTTCGGTCGAGGAATTGACGAGATCGGCGATGTTGGCCGCGTGGTCGTCCAGAATCATCGCCATGAGTTCCGCTGCGTCGGTCAGCCTGAGTTCGCTGGCGACGTCCACCAGCGCATCGGCGATGATTTGCTCGCGCGCGAACGGACGGCGCGGCCGCGGACCCCGCCCGGCCGGATTCACTGCCTTCGTCGGGACCATTGGGCCTTCCTCTGCTGGATCAGGTGCACGATCTCGGCGACCGCCCGGTAGAACTCGGCGGGGATGGGCCGATCAACGTCGACGGCGGCGTAGAGCGAACGGGCGAGCGGCTGGTCCTCGATCACCGGGATGCTGTGCTCCTCGGCGATCGAGCGGATCTTGAGCGCAATGAAATCGGCGCCCTTGGCGACCACGATCGGCGCGCCGCCCTCGGCGCGAACATATCGCATGGCGACGGCGTAGTGGGTGGGATTGGCCACGACCATCGTCGCGCGCGGCACCGCGGAGAGCATGCGCTTGCGCGAGCGATCGAGACGAAGCGAGCGTAGCCTCGCCTTGATCATCCGGTCGCCCTCGGCCTGCCGGAGTTCCTCCTTGACTTCCTGCCTGCTCATGCGGTGATCGCGCCGCCAGAGAATCCGCGACCAGGCGAGATCGGCCGCCGCCACAGCCAAGGTTGCGACAAGCACCGCCGCGACCGCCTTGGCGCAAAGATCAAGGACGCGCCCCGGCAGCAGGCCCGGATCGACGTCCATCGCAGAGAGCAGGACGACCTTCTGGCCGAGCAACATCGTCGCGGCGACCGCGATCACCGCGGCGAGCTTGATCAGGCTCTTTAGGAATTCGGTCCAGCCCCGGGCGCCGAACAATCGGCGAAACCCTTTGCGCGGCGAGATGCGCGAGGCGTTTGGCATGATTCGCTCGGGCACGATTCGGGGCGCGGTCTGAGCGACAGACGCAAGGACGCCAGCGGCGATCAGAAGGATCACTGTCGGCAGCAGAAAGCGCGCGCTGGCGATGATGACGGGGTCGGCGAGAGCGAGAATGTCTTCGCCGCGCTCGATGCGCCAGCCGGCAGGATCGTCGATGACGCCGATGAGCGCCGAAAGGAGACTTTGGGCGCGCCCGGGTATGACGAAAATCAGCGCGACCAGGGTCGCCGACAGGGACGCAAACAGCGGCGCTTCGCGGGAAAAGGCGACCTCGCCCCGCTCGGTCGCGTCATGCAACCGTTTTTCGGTCGGCTCCTCGGTCTGATCTTCGGGATCGACGTCGGCGCTCATCGCTCACCGCGTCCGAGGCGCCGACGGCCGCAAGTCATCGCCCTCAAGCTCATGGGGAATCAGCGGAGGGAGGGCCGCCAAGCTCGATCTCGTTCCGGCTCGCCATGCCGAGCACGATGTCGGCGATGGCTTTGCGCGCTTTCGCGACGTCTTGCGGGGGCGCGAAGGCGCCGGAATTGAGTTCGCCCTCAACCAGCCGACGCCCGCGCGAGGGCATCGACGAGAGAACGGCGTCGCGGAAATCCGGGTCGGTCCCCCGCAGGGCCATCACGACGATGTCGATCGACGCGCGGTCGAACAAGAGCGCCCTCGCCCGCTCGGACAGTCTCGGCAGATCGTTGAAGGAAAAGAGCATCGTCCTGACGATCGCCGCTTCTTTCGGCCGGACTTGCTCGAGCGCCCGTATCGCGTCCTCCGCCTCCTCCGGATCGAGGCTGTTGATGATGCCGGCGAGGCGGGACCGTCCCCCGGCGTCGGCGCCCGAGGTCGGCGCCTGCTTCAACGCGGCTTCCACCCCTTCTTCGATCAGCCTGGCGGCAAGGGGCGTCACGTCGACGGGCGCGACCAGTCCGCAGAGCGCGGCGTTGCGCCGATCGCGCGGCAGCGCAGCGACGAGCCTAGTCGCCACCGGCGGATCGAGCCTGGAAAGGATATAGGTCGCCGTCGCAGCGCGTTCGGCCATCAGCAGGGCGACAATCGCCCCCTCGGGCGCTTGCGCCAGCGACCGCCACACATCCGGCGGTCCGGTTTCCCCGGGCGCAAGGCCAAGAATATCCGCGATTTGCTCGGGCGGGAGAGCGTCGCCGAGCAGGCTCTTGGCCTGACCCGCGTCGCCTAGCAGATCGGCGCCGGCGGAAAAATCGATCACAAATTCCTCGACCAGCCGGTCCAGCATGGCCGCCGGGATGGCGCCAAGGCCCGCCGCGGCCAGCGCCACCGCGCGCAAGTCGGGTTGGTCGAATTGCTTGAGCAGCCGGGCGGCCGGCGGCTTGCCCATCATGAGCAGCAGGGCCGCAGCTTTTTCGGCTCCGCTGAGCTCCCTTTCGCCGCCGATCGCCGCGTCGGACATGGTGTTCCTTCTGACGACGCAGGCCTACGCGGCCCGCTCACGGCCGGCGCCGGCGACCACTTCCAGGAGGGACACGCCGAATCGCTGACTGGCCTCGTCGACGACGACGATTTCGCCGCGCGCAATCACCGCGCCGTTGACGACGACGTCGACTGGATCGCCCACCCGCTGGTCAAGGGAGACGATCGCGCCGCGGGCGAGCTTCATGAGGCCGGCGACCGGCAGCGAGGTCGAGCCGAGCACGACCTGCACCGTCACCGGGATCGATAGGATCGCGCCGAGATTGGGGGGGCCCGGCGCGGCCTCCGGCTTCGCCGGGTCGACGGCGCCCGGCGGCTCGGTAGGGATATCGGCTTCGTCCATGGACTGAGATCTTGCTCGCTGGGGTCAGAAGTCATTGCCGGCGATCGGGCTGGCTCCGGTCTATCGCCTCGCCGCATCGGATCCGTGCGCGATCGGGTTCTCGATTTCGAGCCGATAGCGGCCATCCGCCTGCCCGAGTTTGCAGGTGAACATTCCGCGGCCTGAACACTCGAGGCGAATGGCGTTGAAGTCGTTGGATTGCAGGGACAGGAGCCCGCCGACGCGAAAATTGGCGATGTCGCCCAGACTCATCGGGACCTCCTCGAGGATGGCGGTGACCGGGAGCCGCGTCTGCTGGACGCCGAATTCCATCAGTCGGGACCACCGCCGGTCCGCGGCCGGTGAGTCAGCCTCAGGATCGTGGGCGAGCTCGTTGCGGAAAGGCAGGAGAAATGCCTGCGGGAGCAGGACGAGGCACTCGCAGGCCCCGCCATTCATCTCGAGCGAAAATCGCGCGGCGGCGGCCTCGCTGTTCCTCCGGCCCAGCGCAAACGGGTCGCTAAGCCGCTGAAGCCGCTCAAGGCTCAGGGCGAGCGGGGCGAGCGGCGCGAAGGCCGCCTCGAGCGCCTCGCCTAGCGCACGCGCGAACGCCTCGAGCAGCGTGGCTTCGATCGCCGTACGCGGCTTGCCGCCCTCGCG
The DNA here is from genome assembly GCA_963776665.1 of uncultured Alphaproteobacteria bacterium. Lineage (GTDB taxonomy): Bacteria > Pseudomonadota > Alphaproteobacteria > Rhizobiales > Beijerinckiaceae > Roseiarcus. The sequence goes on along the minus strand of CAVZNQ010000011.1, from coordinate 128,169 downwards.
TCCTGGCTTGCTTGAAGCGTCGGCGGCGACGACCTCGCCGAAAATCGAGGAGACGATCAGGTGGTCGATGCGCTCGTCGAGCGCGATGAGCAGCCGCGACTCGGGTTCGACGCTCGCATACAAAGCCGCGGTCAGCCCGGAACAGTCTTCGATTGCCTGAAACAGCGTCGTCGCCCGAACCTCCTCGATCGAGCCGCCCGACGGGCGTGCGATGAGCGCCGACAGACGCAGGGGGGCCTCGGCGATGAATCGATTGAGCGCGTAGCCAAGCCCGGGCATCCGCTCGATGGCGAAGCTCGTGTGCTCGAGCATCGCGCCTTGCAGCTTGCGGGCGCCGCGGTCGACCTCATTCGCTGCGCCGTCGATGCTCATGCCGCCTCCTTGATCGCCGCCTCGCCGCCGGTGGGGGTGGTCTCGTTCTCGACCACGTCGATCGTCGGCCGCTCCTTGGAGGGAATGGTCTTGCGGCCGAACTCCACCGCCACTTGCGGCATTGCCCCGTTCATGAACGCGAGCAGGCTTTGCTTGACCAATGTGAAGAGCCGCAGCTGCTTTTGCCGGACCGCCCTGACTTTCTGCGCGATCGGCGCCACGACCGCATAGGAAAGGAAAATGCCGGCGAAGGTTCCCACCAGCGCCGCGCCAATGAGTCCGCCCAGGATTTCCGGCGATTGATCGAGCGCGCCCATGGCGTGAATGATGCCGAGAACAGCCGCCACGATGCCGAGCGCGGGCAGCCCGTCCGCGACCGCCTGGAACGCATGCACGGGCTTGTAGCGGTCGTGCGCGAGCGTTTCGATTTCCTCATCCATCAACGCCTCGATTTCGTGCGTTCGCGCGTTGCCGATGATGATGAGACGGCCGTAGTCGCAGATGAATGTTACGAGGTCCTTGTCGGCGAGCAGCTTGGGAAAATTCCGGAAAATCTCGGATTCCTCCGGGTTGTCGAAATGCGCTTCGACTTCGCTGCGGGACCGGGCTCTCAACTCCCTCATCAGGGCGTGGAGGGCCGACAGCACGTCAAGGAAGTCGCGCGGCTTGGGCGCCTTGTCGAAGACCGCCTCGAGGCACGCCTTGCCGCAGTCCTTGATCGTCGATGTGGCGTTGGCGACGATGAATATCCCGAGCGACGATCCGGCGATGATGACGAATTCATAAGGCTGCAACAGCACGTCGAGATGTCCGCCGAGCGCCGCATAGCCGCCCAGAATGCATCCGACGGTGATGACGAGGCCAATGGCGAAGTTCAAGATTCGCTCCAGGTGAGCACGACAGTCCAAGATTTGCGGCTTCAGACTTACGCGAAGCTGTCAGGCCCGAGGTCAGCCCGGGACAAGCCGGTCCATCCATCGTTCGGGCGGCGCGCCGACGCGAGGGCCAAGCGGAACGACGTCATGCAGAACGGACTTTATGTCGCCGTCTCGGCCCAGGTGGCGCTGGAACGGCGACTGGAAACGATCGCGGACAACGTCGCCAACATGAATACGGTCGGCTACCGGGCGACTGGCGTGTCGTTCGAAACGGAAATAGCCAAGGCCGGCGAGGCGAGGCTCAACTACGTCTCGAACGGCGCGGACTATCTGTCCCGGCGGGCCGGCGGCCTGGTGAAGACCGACAATCCGCTCGATTTCGCCGTGCAGGGCGACGGCTGGTTCGGGATCCAGACGCCGCGGGGACCGGCTTACACCCGCGATGGTCGCGCCCGCATCGACGAATCGGGAACGCTGCGCACGCTCAACGGCGACGCGATCCTGGACGCCGGGGGCGCGCCGATCGTCGTCGACGGGGCGGCGGGACCATTGACGGTCTCGGCCGACGGAATGATCACCCAGAACGAACGGCAGGTCGGGGCGATAGGGTTGTTCGCGATTGATCCGGGCGCCTCGTTGATACGGGCCGAAAACTCGGGCGTCGTGCCGGACAAGCCGCCGACGCCGATCATCGAATTCACACGCGATGGAATCGTTCAGGGCGCGGTGGAGAGCTCGAACGTCGATCCGGTGCGCGAGATGACCAGACTGATCGACGTGACGCGCGCGTTCGACGGCGTCGCAGCCGAAGCCTCGCAGTCCGAAACGTCGCTGCAGGAGGCGATCAAGACTCTCGGGTCGTCCGCTTGATCGACGCTCGCTCCGAGGCCGCGCTGTCGCCGCTCGAGCGCCTCGAGCGCCGGGTCGCGTGGGGAGTTCGGAATTTGCCGCCGGCGCGCGTGAGCGGCGCCGTCGTCGAGATCTCGATGTCGCACTATCGCGTCGCCGGCCTGTCGCGCTTTCTCAAACTCGGCGAGTGCGTCGGCGTCGATGTCGGCGACCGTGTCCAGATCGGCGAAGTGGTCAGGATCGACGACGCCTCGGCCACGCTCAAACCGTTCGACGCGCACAGCGACGCGACAATCGGAGCGCGCGCCTATCGCGCGGACAATCTGTCGCTGTCGCCGCACCGATCCTGGAAAGGCCGGGTCATAGACGCGCTCGGCCGGCCGATCGACGGCGCGGGCGAGCTCGCCAGCGGAGACAAAGCGGCGCCGCTCGACGCGGCTCCTCCTCCCCCGCTCAAACGCGGGCGCGTCCACGCGCCTCTCCGAACGGGCGTCCGGGTCGTCGATCTCTTCACTCCCCTATGCCTGGGACAGCGAGTGGGAGTGTTCGCGGGCTCCGGGATCGGCAAGTCGTCGCTTCTGGGAATGCTGGCTCGGGCCGCGCCGATCGACACGGTCGTCATCGCGCTCGTCGGCGAGCGCGGACGCGAAGTGCGCGAATTTCTTCACGACACGCTCGGCGATGACCGCGCGTCCGTGGTCACGGTCGTCTCGACAGGGGACGAGAGCGCCATGATGCGCCGCCTCGCGCCCAAAACCGCGATGGCGATCGCCGAATATTTTCGCGATCAGGGCGAATCGGTCTTACTTGTCGTCGATTCGGTCACCCGCTTCGCTCACGCCGCGCGCGACGTCGCGCTGGCGGCCGGAGAGCCCGCCGTCGCCCGCGGCTATGCGCCGAGCGTCTTCAGCGATCTGCCGCGCCTCCTCGAGCGCGCTGGACCGGGCATGGAGGGATCGGGTTCGATTACCGGCGTCTTCTCCGTTCTGGTCGATGGCGACGACCACAATGATCCGGTCGCCGACGCCATTCGCGGAGCCCTCGACGGCCACATCGTGCTGGACCGCGCGATCGCCGACGAGGGCCGATACCCGGCGGTCAATGTTCTCTCGTCGGTGTCGAGGATGGCCCATCCCGGCTGGCGGCCTGAGCAGCGCAAGGTGGTCGCGAATCTGCGATCGCTCATCGCGCGCTACGAGGAGACGCGCGAGCTGCGTCTCATGGGCGGCTACACGGCCGGCGCCGATGCGACCCTCGACAAGGCGATCAAATCGGTCCCGCGCATCTATGAGGCGATGAACCAGGCGGTCGACGCGCCGCGATGCGACGATCCGTTCATCGATCTCGCCGCCGCGCTGCGCGGCGACGCAAAAACCCTCGAAGCGTGAGGCCCTGGCGATGGCCCCCGGTCAGGAGATTGCAATTCGTGCGGTTGGGACGGCCCTCGCCGGCATGTCGGCGGCATTCGCGATTTACATGCTCGCCTATGGCGGGGGGAGGACGCGCATCAACGGACTGGAGCACCTGGCGATCTTCGCCCAGCCGCGCGGAAACGCGGGCGGAGCGCCTCCGGCCGAGGGCCTCGCTCCGCCGGGCGCAGACGCCGCCGGCGCTGTCGACATGGCGACGACGGGTTCGTTCGCCGCCGCCGCCGGCAAGGCCGCGCCAGAACCGCGGCCGATCGAGATCGTCGCGGCCCGGGCGGATCGCGTCTGGCTGAGGATCGACGGCGCGCTTCGTTCGGCCGTTCCCGGCGACAGCGTGCCGGGCGTCGGCCGTATTGGGGCGATCGTCGCCCGAGACGGCGGCTGGGCCTTGCTCGACGACAAGGGGGCCGCCCTGCTCGCGGTCACAAAGGGCGCGAATGGGGCCGCGCTATTCGCCCGCGACAGAATCTTCGAGTGACCCGGCCGCGTCATCGTCGCTTGGCGAGTTCGCGCCGCGCTCGATCATAAAGGGTGTTGGCGATTGCGACCCGGGCGTCGGCGCGCTTTCGCGCGTGATCGGGCTGGCGGTCGGGATGATTGCGCCAGACAAAATCGCGCCAGCGCGACGCAAGCTGATCCAGCGTCAGCGGCCCGGCAAGGCCAAGCTCGGCGGCGATTTCGGCCGGCGTATCCGCGGAACCGGGCGCCGCTTCGTACCTCGAAGCAGACGCCTGCCGTCCCGGCCGGTCCGCCGACTCGGCGGTCCACTCCAGGGCGAGGCCGAAACGCGCTGCTCCGCCGGAACCCTGCGGGAGCCCAAACTCGAGGCTCCCGCGGACTCGCGGCCGCCCGGCTGACCCGAACCGGTCATCCTCCGGCGCTTGACCTTGCCGCCGCGCTTCGTCGAGGGCGCGCTGAAAGTCGAGGTTTCGGCGGTCTGACATCGTCGTGCGGTCCGGACCGGCGTCTCAGCCCGCCGCGGCCCTCCGGTCGCGGGAAGGCCGCGCCGACGCAGGCGCGCCGTCGTTTTCGCCGTCGGCGACAACGCGATTTCTTCCCTGAACCTTCGCCTCATAGAGGAGTTGGTCGACCCGCCGCAGCAGATCGACGCCCGACTCGTCCGGGCCCAGCCGTGCAACTCCGAACGACGCTGTCACCTTGCCCACGCGTTCGCCGCTCGGCTCGACCGTCCACTGCTTGGTCTCCAGAATCCCGCGAATTCGCTCGATAGCGCTGACTGCCTCGGCAAGGCGGGCGCCCGGGAAGATCAGCGCGAACTCCTCGCCGCCAAATCGCGCCACCTTGTCCTGTCCGCGCACGTTCTGCACCAGGATATTGGCGAACAGGCGCAACAGGCGATCGCCGACAAGATGGCCGAAGCGGTCGTTGACATGCTTGAACCGATCGATGTCGCCGAGGGCGAGGCAGAAGCTCTCGCCCCCCCGTCGCGCCTTCTCCACTTCCTCGGCGAAGCAGGCGTCAAAGAAGCGCCGATTGCCGATTGCGGTCACAACGTCGCGCAGCCCGGCTTCCTCGGCCCGCTCGAGATTCGTTTGCAGCTGCATGACCTGAAGGCGCGATTCTTCGAGCTGGTTTCTGACGTTGCAAAGCTTGTCGCGCATGTCGCGATTGTCGTCGATGAGAGCCATGACGATGTCTTTGACCGGGCCGACGGTTTGCTGCTGCGACAGCCGCTCGTTGGCGCCGTCGAGCCGCTCGGAAAAACTCTCGCTGTCGGTCAGATGCGTCTGCAGGACTTTGCCGATCTGGCGCAGGATCCGGTCGACCTTCTCCTCCTTGGCGCCCGTCTCCCGCCGCGCGGTGGTCTGCCCGCCGCGCGGAACCGGTCTGCGGCTCGGCCCCGACCGTGAAGCGGCCAAGCGCGACCCCGATCCAGCCGAACAGCAGCAGCTCAAAGACTCGCGTTTCGCCCGGAATGAACGACCGTAACGCGGCCAGCGCTCCGCCCGGAAGAAATGACTGCAGCGCGGTATACGCCGCCGCTCCAAGAGCGACCGCGCAGAGGGCGTAGCCCGCCCGGGCGTTCCATCGAGCAATTTCCGGGAATTTCATGGCAAGGCCGATCCGGCCGGCAAGGGCTCGGCGTTCCTCGCGAGCGGCCGGGCCCGCGCTTTTGGCGCAGTTTTGCAGTCCATGTGGCGCATTGGGGCCGGCCTCCGATCAGTGCGCGCGGGCGGCCATCATGGCGGCCGCCGGCCCGCGCTTTGGCCGGCGATAACGCGACGGACGGGTCCAAATCATTCGGACCTCGCGCCCAGTTTAGGGCCCACGGGTTACTGTTGTGTAAGCGCTCTGGGCTCGGTCCGGCGACCGGGGCGGCTTTCGCCGGCAGGCCGTATTCGGGGGCGGCCGATGCGGCAATAAGGCGATCGGCGAAACGGGCTATTGTCCGATGTCAGGGATGACACGTCCGCATGCCGGTTGGGAAAGGTCTTGCGGCGCAAGCCGCAAGACCGCGGGCCGGGAGAGCGGCTTTACGGGTCCGTCTTCCGAGTGTAAGCGTTCGCCGACATGTTTCCGACAGGCGAAAAAGCCGGCTTACAGGGAGGGGCGACAGGAGCTGCGGGGCGGCCGACGCCTGAGGCCGGCGCGAGATTGCGCGCCCGCGGCCGCCCGGCGCGGCGGCGGAGGCGATGGACCTGATCGCGCTCGGCTTTGAGGACAAGGCGCCCGTTCCGGGGCGAGTCCGTCCCGAAAGCGCCGCTCATCACCAACGACAACGCGAAGGACTTTGACTTTTGGACTCGCCGTTCCACGAGGACGCGAGCCGAAGGGAGCGCGAACATCGCGTCCCCTGTTTTTGCATCGAGCCGCGCGCGACGATTCGCACGCAAGGGAGGAGAGAGGATCATGGCGAGCCTGATCAAGGGTCCGGCGATATTTCTGGCGCAGTTCGCTGGCGACGCGGCGCCGTTCAATTCGTTCGGGGGCATGTGCAAATGGGCGTCGTCGCTCGGCTACAAGGGCGTGCAGATCCCAACCTGGGTCGATAGCCTCATCGACATTGGCAAGGCCGCCGAGTCGCAAACCTACTGCGACGAACTGAGCGGAACGGCGAAGGCCCATGGTCTCGCGATCACCGAGCTCGCGAGCCACGTCCCGGCTCAGCTCATCGCGGTAAACCCGGTCTTTGACGAAGCCTTCGATGGTTTCGCCCCCAAGGAGGTGCGCGGCAAGCCGGCGGAGCGCCAGAAGTGGGCGGTCGAGCATGTGAAGAAGTGCGCCAAAGCGTCGAAGCGCCTCGGGCTTACGGCGCATCCGACCTTCTCGGGCGCGCTGGCCTGGCCTTTCGTCTACCCCTGGCCGCAGCGCCCGACTGGATTGATCGAGACCGCGTTCGAAGAGCTCGCGAAGCGCTGGAAACCGATCCTCGACGCCTTCGACGACGCGGGCGTCGACGTCTGCTACGAGCTCCATCCGGGCGAGGACCTGTTCGACGGCGCGACGTTCGAACGCTTTCTCGACGCGGTCGGCGGCCACAAGCGCTGCGCGATCAACTACGACCCGTCGCACTTCGTGCTGCAGCAGCTCGACTATCTCGAATTCATCGACATCTACCACGAGCGGATCAAGGCGTTCCACGTCAAGGACGGCGAGTTCAACCCGAGCGGACGGCAGGGCGTCTATTCCGGCTACGCGCCGTGGATCGAACGCGCGGGCCGCTTCCGTTCGCTGGGCGACGGACAAGTCAATTTCGGCGCGATCTTTTCCAAGTTGGCGCAGTACGGCTATTCGTCCTGGGCGGTGCTCGAATGGGAGTGCTGCCTGAAGCATCCCGAGGACGGCGCGCGCGAGGGCGCCGAGGTCATTAAGCGGCACATGATCCGGGTGACCGACAAGGCGTTCGACGACTTCGCCAGCTCCGCAATCGACAAAAGTCAGATCGCGCGCGCGCTCGGCATCAAGTGAGGGAGGGAAGGGATGGCCATCGAGGGACGCGCCGACGGCAGGAAGGGCGGCAGGATCAGGTTGGGAATGGTCGGCGGCGGCGAGGGGGCGTTCATCGGCGCGGTTCACCGCATCGCCTCCCGCATCGACGACCAGTATGAGCTCGTCGCCGGCGCGCTCGCATCGACGCCGGAAAAGGCGCGCCGTTCGGGCGCGGCGCTCGATCTTGCGCCGGACCGGATCTACGACGACTACGAGACCATGGCGAAGGCCGAAGGCAAGCGCGAGGACGGGATCGAAGCGGTCGCCATCGTCACCCCGAACCATGTCCACGCCGGGCCGACCTATGCGTTCCTCAAGGCCGGCATCCACGTAATCTGCGACAAGCCGCTGACGGTGAGTCTCGCGGAAGCGAAGAAGATGCGCGACGCGGTCGCAAAGTCGGGCCTCGTCTTCGCGCTGACCCACAATTACACCGGCTATCCGCTGGTGCGCCGGATGCGCGAGATGGTCCTCGCCGGCGAACTCGGCGAGATCCGCCTCGTCCACGCCGAATATCCGCAGGACTGGCTGACCGGCGCCGCCGAGACCACCGGCAACAAGCAGGCCGAATGGCGGGTCGACCCGAAGCGGTCGGGCGCGGGCGGCGCGCTCGGCGACATCGGCACCCACGCCTATAACCTCGCCGACTACGTGACCGGGCTCGAGCTCTCCGAGCTCGCCGCCGACCTCACGTCGTTCGGCGCCGGCCGCAAGCTCGACGACAATGTCCAGATCATGCTGCGTTACGCCAACGGCGCTCGCGGCGCGATCTGGGCGAGCCAGGTTGCTCCCGGCAACGAGAACGGGCTCATGCTGCGCGTTTACGGAACCAAAGGCGGATTCCACTGGCGGCAGGACAATCCGAACTATCTCTTCTGGTCGCCGTTCGAGAAATCGACCCGCATCGTGACCCGCGGCGGGCCGGACGCCGGGGAAGCGGCGGCGCGCATGACCCGCGTCCCGCCGGGGCATCCCGAAGGCTATCTTGAGGGCTTCGCCAATATCTATTCGGAGGTGGCGCTGGCCATCCGGGCGGCGCGGGTCGGCAAGAAGCCGCCGCGGGCGGTGCATTTCCCGACCATCGACGACGGCGTCAAGGGCCTGGCCTTCGTCGAAGCGGCGGTCAAGTCGTCGAAGGCCAATGGCAAATGGGTGAAGCCTTAGCGGCTCGAACCTGACGCTGGCCGGCCGGCACCTCGCCTCCGGGAGGGGAACTCTCTCGAGGGCTCGACATTTTCTTGCCCCGCGCCCGAAACCGTGCTTCAGTTTTTCAGAAGCCCCTATTCCGGCCGCGGCGCCGGCTGCTCGCGGGAGGGGGCGGCAAAGGTCGGTTGGAATGGGCAGCAACCCATTGAAATTGCTGGATTCGCGGAAGGAAACCGCATTTGGTTTTTGTTGCGCCCGGTTTGGGTTTTGTTGCGCTTCGATTTGGTTTTTGTTGCGGTCGGCTTGGGTTTCGTTGCGCCCGGTTTGGAATCCCGATCTTGCCGCCCCGGAGCCGCCCGTCGCCGGGACTCGGGCCCGCCGTCAGACAGCGGGCCGCGCCCCCGCTTCGTGCCGAATGGCGATCCAGAACGACGCCTGGGCGACAATTCCGGCCAGCACGAGCACGACGCCAGCCGCCAAAGCCGGATCGCGGCCAAGGCCGGCGAGCGCGGTAAGGGCCGCCCCAACCGCCATCTGCGCGAATCCGTAGAGTCCGGAGGCCGACCCGAGGACGTTCCGATTGACGCTCATCGCCTGGACGAGCGCCGTGGGTCCGGCGCAGCCGACGCCAATGTTGTAGACGAGCATCAGGCCGACCATCAGCGCGACGGTCAGATGCCCCGTAACGACAACGGCGAGGAATCCGAAGGCGGCTGCGACGCTCACCGCATTCGCCGCCACCAAATATGTCTTGAGCTCGAACCGGTCGACCAGCCGGCTCGTGAGCATGCTGCCGAGCCAAATACCCGACACGAGGAGGGCGAGATAAAGGCCGATCTCTCCTTCCGGCCGATGCAGCTGGTTGACGACGATGAACGGCGCGCAGGCGATGAAGGCGTAGAGCGAGGTGGTCGCGCAGCCGCCGCCGATCGCATAGCCGAGGAAGGCAGGCGAGGCCAGGAGTTGGCGGGTGTTGCGCGCCAGCACTCGGCTGCTGATGCTGACAAGCTTGCCGGTCTCTGGCAGGAGCCGCCATGCGCAGAGCGCGTTCACGGCGCCGAGGGCGCAAAGCGCGACGAATATCGACCGCCAGCCGAACAGCCCCGCAAGCGCGCCGCCGGCCAGCGGCGCCACTCCAGGGCCGGCCGTGGCCATGAGATTCATCAGCGCCAGGCGCCGCGTCGCCTCATGCGAGGCGGCCGTGTCGCGCACGATCGCGCGGGCGAGAATGAGGCCGGCGCAGCCGCCAAGCGCTTGAAACAGGCGGAAGACAATAAGCGCGCCGACGCTCTGGGCGAGAAACGCGGCGAGCCCGGAGATCGTGAACAGGAGAAGACCGCCGATCAGGGTCGGGCGGCGGCCGAAACGGTCGGAGAGCGGACCATAGACGAGCTGGCCGATCGCGAGCCCGGCGATATAGACGCTTATCGTCAGCTGCAGCGCGCCGGGACTCGAGCGCAAATCCGCCGCGGCGCTCGGGAGCGCGGGCACGAAGATGTGCATGCCAAGCGTCCCGCTCAAAGTGAACAAGGCGAGCATCCACAGTGGGGCGTGACGGCGCGTTCCTTCGACCTCGCCTGCGGCCGGGAGTTCGGCAACGTGTCGATTCATGGCCCGGGCTCGTCGGCCAGCGGCGCCAGCATCCGGCAGACATGCTCGAGCACATGCGACGCCGTCGCGAGCTCGTCGCCCGAAAGTCCCATGAGAGCGTCGCCGCGCACCTGCTGCGCTACACGTTCGACCTTGGCGACCGTCGTACGCCCGAGCCGCGTCAGGACGATCGCCTTCGCCCGCCGGTCGGCGCCGTCCTCGCGGCGTTCGATGAGCCCGGCGGTTTCGAGCGCGTCGAGCAGGCGAACCACGGAGGAACTGTCGAGCGACAAGGAGGCGGCGAGCTCCTTTTGCCGCATCGCCGCGGAGCCGCGAGCCAGATGCAGAAGCGGCAGCCAGGTCGCTTCCGTCAGTCCGAACGGACGCATGCGGTGATCGACGACGCGGCGCCAAAGGCGCGCGGCCTGAGCGATCTGCGCTCCGAGCCCGGCGTGGACCCCGCTGCGCGGTGCGCCCGGGAGGGAAATTGAATTCATGCCGTGTCATTAAATGACATGGCATCTATTTTCAAGCAGCGTAGTGCGGCTGCTCAAGCGACGTCAGTATTCACATCCCCCTATTCGTCCGAGTTGAGCCTTATCGGTCGACCCTCCGAAGCGCCTCGGGCTTGAGATCGGCAAGGGAGGCGTAGCCGTCGACGGCCATCAGGAGATCAGCTTCGGCCAGCAGCGAACGGAGAACATGGACGACGCCTTCGGTCCCCCCGAGCGCGAGCCCGTAGGCGTAGGGGCGCCCAATCCCGACGGCCGTAGCTCCCATCGCCAGCGCCTTGACGATGTGGGTTCCGCTGCGGACGCCCGAATCGAACAGGACCGGGGTCGTCCCGGCGGCCTTTACCACCGCGGGCAGCATGTCGAGGGCAGGGACGCCGCCGTTGGCCTGTCGGCCGCCGTGATTGGAGCAGTAGATTCCGTCGACGCCTCCGTCGATGGCGCGCCGGGCGTCGTCCGGATGGCATATGCCCTTGAGGATCAACGGCAGAGCGGTCAGCGAGCGCAGCCACGGCAGGTCGTCCCAGGTCAGCGGGTTGCCGAAGATCGTCGCCCATGTCGTCACGGCGGCGCGCAGGTCTTTCTCCGGCGGCGCGCCGAGCAACTGGGCGAACCGGGGGTCGGTGAGATAGTTCGCCAAGCAATAGCCGCGCAGTTGCGGGAAGTTGGCGCTTTTGAGATCGCGCGGACGCCAGCCGGTCAGCCAGGTGTCGAGGGTGACGACGATCGCCTTGAAGCCGGCCTGCTCGGCCCGCCTGACGAGGCTCGCCGCGAGCTCGCGATCGGTCGGGGTATAGAGCTGGAAGAATCCAGGCGTATCCTTGAACTCCGCGGCGACGGCTTCCAGCGGATCAACCGAAAGGGTCGAGGCGACCATCGGCACGCCGGTCAGCGCAGCGGCGCGCGCGGTCGCCAGGTCGCCGTGGCCGTCCTGAGCGCATAGCCCGATCACGCCATTCGGAGTCATGAACAACGGCGACGGCAGCTTCATGCCGAAAAGCTCGACCGAGAGGTCGCGCCGCTTGGCGCCGACGAGCATCCGCGGCATCAGGCCCCATTTGTCGAATGCGGCGACATTGGCGTCTTGGGTGTGCTCGTCGCCGCAACCGCCGGCGACATAGGAGACGAGGCTTTCCGGCATCGCCGCATGTGCTTTCGCCTCGAGTTCGTCGAAGCGCATCGGGAACCGGGGCAGGCGGCCGCTCAAGCCCGCAAGGTAGATCTCATTCTGGTAGGCTCCGAAGTCGGGCATCGACGCCGCTCCCAATCCAGGTTCACTCGTTCGGAAATCGCGGCTCGAAGGATTACGGGATGATCGCGAGACGGGGCAAGACGGGCGACGCTAACGTGGGATCCCTTGCGCCAATCCGCAGCCGCCGCGGGCCGGTTCCCCTCACGGCGGCCGGAACGCGCGCGAAAGGGGTTGACGCGGCCCCCATTCTCGACGCTCAAATAAAGGCCGATAGGACGAACAAGAAGGTGGGATGAGCATGGAGGTCACGCAGTCCGACGCCCTGGTGTTCTTCGGCGCTTCCGGCGATCTGGCGTTCAAGCAGATCTTCCCGGCTCTTCTGGGTCTCGTCGGCGACGAAGGAGTCGATGTCCCGATCGTCGGGGTCGCCAAGAGCGGCTGGAAGGTCGATGACTTGAAGGCGCGCGCCAAGGCGAGCATCGAGAGCCATGGAGGCGCCGACCCCGCGAAACTGACCCGTCTTCTCGGGCTCCTGCGCTATGTCGACGGCGACTACAGCGATCCCGGGACATTCGCCGCCCTCAAGCAGGCGCTCGGACCCGCCAGGCGCCCGCTTGCACTATCTGGCTATTCCGCCGAGCCTCTTCGGCGTCGTCGTCGCCGCGCTCGCCAAGAGCGGGCTCAACGCGAATGCGCGCCTGGTCGTCGAGAAGCCGTTCGGGCACGATCGCGAATTGGCCCAGGCGCTCAACCGCACCCTGCACGAGTATTTTCCGGAGCAGGCGATCTTTCGCATCGATCACTATCTTGGCAAGGAGCCGGTTCAAAGCATCGTCTACACCCGGTTCGCGAATGCGCCGTTCGAGTCGCTGTGGAACCGCAACTATGTGCGCAGCATCCAGATCACCATGGCGGAAGCGTTTGGGGTCGACGACCGCGGCAGCTTCTACGACGCAACGGGAGCGCTCCGCGACGTGGTTCAGAACCACATGCTACAGGTGCTCGCCAACGTGATGATGGACCCGCCGACCGGCGAAGACCATGAATTGATGCGGGACCAGAAGGCCGCGCTCCTCAAGGCCGTCAAGCCCCTGGATGCGGCGAGCATTGTGCGCGGCCAGTATCGCGGCTATCGGCAGGTGAAGGGGGTGAAGCCGGATTCGACGGTCGAGACCTATGTCGCGGTGAAATTATCGGTCAACTCCTGGCGATGGGCCGGCGTCCCGATCTACATCCGCGCCGGCAAATGCCTGCCTTTGACGGCCGCCGAGGTCACGGTCGAATACAAGCCGCCGCCACGGGCCACGTTCGGCGACGAGGTCGGCGCGCCGCCCAGCTACATGCGCGCACGGATAAGCCCGGACGTGGGGATCGCGATTGGCTTGCGGGTGAAACACCCGGGGGAAGGCATGACCGGCGACAGTGTCGAACTCACGCTGTCGGAAAGCGCCGGCTCGCTGATCCCTCCCTATCAGCGTCTGCTCGGCGACGCGATGCGCGGCAACGACGAGCTGTTCGGCCGCGAGGACGCGATCGACGCGCAATGGCGGATCGTCCAGCCGATCCTCGTAAACCCGCCGCCGGCGCTTGAATATGCCCCCGGAACCTGGGGCCCTGAGGCGGCCGAGGCTCTCATCGGCGCCGACGGGCCATGGCGGGACCCCAAACCGTCCAAGACCCAGTGAAGGCGTTCAGTCGTTGCGACGGTGGGACGGGCGGGACATTTTCCCGCGCCCGGCGGTCCTCATCCCAACACATATCCCGCATTGCCCGCCGCGAACCCGACGTTCTAAAATCCTTGCCCATAACATAGCGGTGAGACCTTAACTCCCCAAGACGTCGCTCGTCAGCGGAGGAGAGAGATGAACGAAGCCGCTTCAGCGGTGCGGGCCGGCGACAATTCCGCGAAAGCCAGCGCCGCCGACGCCCATTTCGACGTGCTCATTGTCGGCGCGGGTCTCTCGGGAATCGGGGCGGCCTGCCACCTGGTTCGCAAGCGGCCGAAGACCACCTTCGCCATCCTCGAAGCGCGTGAAGCGATCGGGGGAACCTGGGACCTGTTCCGCTATCCCGGCATCCGCTCGGATTCGGACATGTCGACTTTCGGCTATGCTTTTCGACCGTGGCGCGATGCGCGGGCGATCGCCGATGGCCCGTCAATTCTACGCTATCTCGCCGACACCGCGCAGGAATACGGCGTCGATCGAAGGATCCGCTTCGGACAAAAGGTGGTCGGAGCGTCCTGGCGATCCGAGGACGCGCGCTGGACGCTGGACGTCAGAACAAGCGGCGGCGAGACGCTGCGGTTGTCGTGCAATTTTCTCTTTCTGTGCGCGGGCTACTACGAATACGCGGAAGGCTATATGCCGGGCTGGCCGGGGATGGAAAGATTCGCCGGCCCCATCGTTCATCCGCAGAAATGGCCCGAAGACTTGCGCTACGCGGGCAAGCGGGTGGTGGTCATCGGCAGCGGAGCGACGGCGGTGACGCTGGTTCCGGAGATGGCCCAGACGGCGGCGCACGTCGTCATGCTGCAGCGATCGCCGACCTATATCGTCGCCCGTCCTTCCGAAGAGGCGCTGGCGAAAAGTTTCGGACGATGGCTTCCAGCCCGATTCGCCCACGCCATGGTGCGCTGGAAGAACATTGCCCAGCAGCTCTATCTTTTCCGCCTGTCGCGTAAAAAGCCGGCGGCGGTGCGGGCGGGAATCCTCAAACTCGCCCAGGCCGCGGTTGGACCGGGCATCGACGCCGCCAAGCACTTCAACCCTCGCTACGAGCCCTGGGACCAACGCCTGTGCCTCGTCCCGGACGGCGACCTGTTTGCGGCGCTGCGCGCCGGCAAGGCGTCGGTCGTCACCGGCGAGATCGAAACCTTCACCGAGACCGGCCTCCGTCTGACTTCGGGCGAGGAGATCGAAGCCGATATCATCGTCACCGCGACCGGACTCAAGGTGCGACTGATGGGCGGGGTTAGGATCGAGGTCGACGGCAAGCCGGTCGAGGTGGGGAACACGACGATCTATAAGAGCGTGATGCTCAGCGACGTCCCGAATCTGGCGTCGGTTTTTGGTTATACGAACGCCTCCTGGACTCTCAAATCCGATCTGATCGACGACTATGTCTGCCGGCTCCTCGACCACATGGATCGTCGGGGCTATGCGATCTGCACGCCGCGCACGGGCGACGTGGCGATAGCAGAGGAGCCGACGCTGCCCCTCACGTCAGGCTACATCCAGAGGGCGCGAAACCTGTTGCCGAAGCAGGGGACGAGGAAGCCCTGGCGGATGAACCAGAACTACGCCCTCGACGTCATGGCCTTGCGCTTCGGCGCGATCGATGACGGCGCGCTCGAATTCAAGCGCCTCGGCCAGAAAAGCCGGGCCGCGTGAGGGCCAGACTTTGCCCGAACGGATGAACCTCAAGAACCGCACGGCGATCGTGACGGGAGCAGCAAGCGGCATCGGACGGGCGATCGCCGTGTCGCTCGCAAAACGCGGCTGCAACCTAGCGCTCGCCGACCTCCATGAGGCGGGACTGATCGAAACTGAGCGCATGACGGCGAACGCCGGGTCAAAGGCGAGCCGTCATCGGCTCGACGTCTCCGACCGTCGGGCGGTGGCGGCGTTCCCGAAGGAAATCCTCGCCGCCCATGCAGGCGTCGATCTTCTGGTCAACAACGCGGGCGTTGCGCTCGGCGGCGCGTTCGAGGAGATCGCCGAGGAGGATTTCGAATGGCTGTTCGAGATCAATTTCTGGGGCGTGGTTCGGATGACGCGCGCCTTCCTGCCCCTCCTCAGAGCCAGCGGTGACGCGCGCATCGTCAACATTTCGAGCGTACTCGGCCTAATTGCCCCCGAGGGACAGACCGCCTACGCCGCGAGCAAATTCGCGGTCCGCGGCTTCTCCAACGCGCTGATGCACGAGCTCGAAGGGTCGACCGTCGGCGTGACCGTGGTTCATCCGGGCGGCGTCGCGACGGCGATCGCGCGCAACGCGCGATGGCCGAAATCGACAACCCCGGACGCGATCGCCGCCAACCTGGCGCGGGCCAGGCGGGCGCTCACCCTTCCGCCCGAAACGGCGGGCGAGATCATCGTCGAGGGCGTTGAGCGGCGGGCGAAACGCTTACTGGTCGGCCGGGACGCCAAGATGATCGCGATCGTCGAACGGCTCGCGCCGGTCAACCATCTCGCGACTCTCAAGCGTCTTACGGGGGCGAGATGACCGCGCTTGCGCTGATTCTTCTGCTGCTCTTGATTGCCGTTTGCGCTCTGGTCGGGTTCGCCGCCTATACCGCCCGGCGGGTCGAGACCGCCGACCCGCCGCGCGGCCGCTTTCTCGAACTCGACGGCTGCCGCATCCACTACATCGACGAGGGAGCGGGTCCGCCGCTGTTCCTGATCCACGGCCTCGGCGGCCAGTTGAGGAACTTCACCTATGCGCTCGTCGGCCGCCTGTCCGACGAGTTCCGGGTAATCGCGGTCGACCGTCCCGGTTCGGGCTATTCGACCCGCCCGTCCGGCCGCCGACCCCCGCCTTCGCGCGCAAGCTGATGTCATGGCCAAAGTGATCGGCGCCCTGAAGCTCGATCGCCCTGTAGTCGTCGGCCATTCGCTGGGCGGCGCGATAGCTCTCGCGATGGGGCTTGAACATCCCGAATGCACGAGCGGGCTTGCGCTGGTCGCTCCGGTCACCCAGGTTGTCGAGACGCCGCCAGAGCCGTTTCGCGGCCTCGACATCAAATCGCCGTTCCTGCGCTGGATCGTCGCCTGGACGCTGGCGACGCCACTGGGGATCCTGAACGCCGACCAAGTCCTCAGGCAGGTGTTCGCGCCGGAAAAAGTTCCCGCCGACTTTGCCACGAGGGGAGGCGGAACGCTGGGCTTGAGGCCGCAGAGCTTCTACGCGACGTCCACCGACCTGGAGTTGGTGAATGACGGCTTCGACGACATGATTCGACGATATCCATCCCTGACCGTCCCGGCCGGAATTCTGTTCGGGAAGGGCGATAAGCTTCTGGACCCCCGGGTACACGGGCAAACGACGAAGGATCAAATCCCGGGTCTGGAGTTCGAATTGATCGAGGGCGGGCATATGCTGCCGGTGACTGCCCCGGACTCTGTGGCCGATTTCATCCGTCGCTTCGCTCGCAGGGCAGTTGCGAGTTCGCTGAGCAGCGATTCCCGAGGCCAGATCAGTTGACGACTGGAGCGGGCGAAGGGAATCGAACCCTCGTATGAAGCTTGGGAAGCTTCCGTTCTACCATTGAACTACGCCCGCTCGGTCGGTCCGGTTTCCTCTACTCCGCGATGGCAGGAGAGGAGGGACTCGAACCCCCAACCCCCGGTTTTGGAGACCGGTGCTCTACCAATTGAGCTACACTCCTAAAGCCCTTTCCTTTTGCCGTATCGCGGGCGCCGATGCAAGACTCGGCTCGCTTGACTTCGCCTCGCCGCGCCGCCAGTTTCCGCGCGCCGCCACGCCCGGGCGGTCGGCCGCAAGGATGGAATGCGCACCTATCTTAGCTTCGAAACGGCGGTCGCCGATATCGACGCTCGCCTCGACGAGCTGCGCGGCGTCGCGGAGAAGGGCGATTCGCCCGCTCTCGCTGAGGAAATCGCCAGGCTCGAGGCCCGGGGCGATAAGGCGCTGGCGGATCTCTACGCCACCCTGACGCCCTGGCAGAAGACACAGGTCGCGCGCGTCCAGGGCCGTCCGCGCTTCGGCGACTACGTCAAGGGGCTGATTGCCGAGTTCACGCCGCTCGCCGGCGACCGGTATTTCGGCGAGGACGAAGCGATCGTCGCCGGGCTCGGAAGATTCGAGGGTGAATCGGTCTGCGTCCTTGGCCAAGAGAAGGGCGACGACACGGCGAGCCGGGTCCAGCACAATTTCGGCATGGCCCGGCCGGAAGGTTATCGCAAGGCGGTGCGAATCATGGAGCTTGCCGACCGATTCGGCCTACCGGTGATCTCGCTCATCGACACCCCCGGCGCCTTCCCTGGCGTCGAAGCAGAAGAGCGCGGCCAGGCTGAAGCCATCGCCCGTTCGACCGACGCCTGCCTTGCCGTCGGGGCGCCCAATGTCGCGGTGATCATCGGCGAGGGCGGGTCGGGAGGCGCGCTCGCCATTGCCGCGTGCAACATCGTCCTGATGCTTGAGCATGCGATCTATACCGTGGCCTCCCCCGAGGCGGCCGCCTCCATCCTGTGGCGCGATTCGTCGCGCGCCCAGGAGGCGGCGACGGGCATGAAAATCACCGCCCAGGACCTCATCCGGTTCGGCATCATCGACGGCGTCATTCCCGAACCCCTGGGCGGCGCCCATCGCGATCCCCCGGCGGCGGTTGCAGCGACCGGAAAGGCGATTAGCGACGCGCTCAAGTCGCTTCACGGCCTGAGCCCCGATGAATTGCGCAACGCGCGGGCGGAGAAGTTTCTCGCCATGGGGCGGAAGATCTAACCCAGCCCCCGCCACAAAGGAGAGGGGAGAAAGGCCAAGGGAGGACTCGGGTGCTGCAGACCTGGCGCTGGTTCGGGCCGGACGATCCGGTCAGCCTCGAGAATGTCGCGCAGGCCGGCGCAGCCGGCGTGGTCAGCGCGCTGCATCATATGAATCGGGGCGAGGTCTGGAGCGAAGACGCGGTCTTGAAGCGCCGGGCTGAAATCGAGGCGGCGGGGCTCATCTGGCCGGTGGTCGAAAGCATCGGGGTCGGCGAGGAGATCAAGACGCGCAGCGGCGGCTACCGAGCCAAGATCGACAACCACAAGCAATCAATCCGCAACGCGGCGCGCGCCGGCGTCGGAACCTTCTGCTACAATTTCATGGCGATCACCGACTGGACGCGCACCAATCTCAACTGGCCTCTCGCCAACGGCGGGACGGCGCTAAGATTCGACGCCGTCGATCTCGCCGCCTACGACCTCTTCGTCCTCGAGCGCGACGGCGCGGAGGCCGACCATCCCCCTGAGCGGCAGGCCAAGGCGAAGGCGCGGTTCGCCTCGATGACGCCTGACGCAATCGAGGCGCTCGAGCGGACGCTGATCGACTGGCTGCCCGCGCGCGACTTCACCCACGACCGGCGAAGCTTCACACGCGCCCTAGCCCTCTACAAGGACGTGACGGTCGAAGATCTGCGCGCCAACCTCTTCGCTTTCGCGCGCGAGATCGCCGCAGTCGCCGAGGAGGAAGGCGCCCGTCTCGCGATCCATCCCGACGATCCGGCGTTCCCGATCTTCGGCCTGCCGCGGGTCATGTCGACCGCCGACGATGTGCGCCAGCTCTTCGCCGCCGTTCCTTCCCCCGCTTGCGGGCTCACGCTTTGCGCTGGCTCGTTCGGCTCGAACCCGGCGAACGACCTCGTCGCCATGGCGCGCGAGTTCGGCCCGCGGGTGCACTTCGCCCATTTGCGCAACGTCAGGCGAGAGCCCGACGGCTCGTTCTTCGAAGCCGACCATCTCGACGGCGAGACCGACATGGTCCGCCTCGTCGCGGCGCTGATGGCGGAAGAAGACCGCCGCCGCTCTGAAGGCCGCGCCGACGCCGAAATCCCGATGCGCCCCGATCACGGGCATCTGCTCGGGGACGATGGCAAAAGACGGGTCAACCCCGGCTATTCCTTCATCGGCCGCCTCAAGGGCCTGGCGGAATTGCGCGGCGTCATGCGAACAGTCGAGGCGTTTCGCGCCGGGCGCGCAGCGTAGGTCGAAACAAACCCTTTCGCTCCCGGGCCGGCAAGTCGTTGTAAACGTTGGGCCGCGAAACCGCCGGTTTCTCGCAACCGTTTCTTTTCAATGGCTTGAGAGCGTTCTCGCTTCGCCGTTTTCTCCGTTTCGTACTCCAGTCGACGCGCCGCCAGGGTCCAACCGCGTCTTGCCGCCATGATAGCCGGTGCTTCTGAAAAATGGAAGGATTTGTTTGCGATTCTATCGATCAGGCGGGCAACGGGATGAATTCATCGCGATCGTCCGCCGGAAGGTCGAATTGCCCGCGGCCCCAGTCGCCCTTGCGCCATTGCTCCTTCGCGGCGTCGATCTTCTCCCGGCTGGACGCGACGAAATTCCACCAGATGTAGCGCGGCCCGCGCGAGCGGCGCCCCGCCCAGAAGGATGAGCCGTGCGCCGCGCGGGCCCGGCGGCGAAGCTGATGCGGTCCTTCGGCCGGAACACCATCATTCGTCCGGCCTCGAACGACTGCCCAGCGACCGAGATCGACCCTTCGAGAACGTAGAGGCCACGCTCCTCGTGGCCGTCGGGAAGCGGCATACGGGCGCCGGCTTTCAGCTCCGCGTCGGCGTAGAAGGTCTCGGAAAACACCCTGGCCGGCGCGGCTTCGCCATAGGCGCGGCCGAGGATGAGCCTGAGGCGCACGCCTTCGCTTTCGATGACCGGCAGCGTCGTCTTGCCGTGGTGCTCGAAACTCGGCGTCGTATCCTCGTCCGCGTCCGGCAGCGCGACCCAGGTCTGAAGCCCGTAGCCGCTGTGCGGCCTCTTGCGCGCTTCAGCGGGCGTTCGCTCGGAGTGGGTGATGCCGCGCCCGGCCACCATCCAGTTGACGTCGCCCTCGCGGATGATCTGTTTCGATCCCACGCTGTCGCGATGCAGGATCTCGCCGCGAAAGAGATAGGTGACGGTCGCGAGCCCGATATGGGGATGGGGACGCACGTCGGCTCCCTGGCCGGCGGGGATCTCCGCCGGCCCGAATTGGTCGAAGAAGATGAACGGGCCGACCATCTGCCGCTGCGGCGCGGGCAAAGCGCGGCGCACCTCGAAACCACCAAGGTCGACCGAGCGCGGCGCGATCAGCGTTTCGATGGAGTCGATGCCGGTTGCGTCCGGATAAGCGGCTTCGAGCAGCGGGTTCCAGCTCATGGGCTTCCTTTCCCGGTCGGAATCGATCCGGTCTCGCCGTTCCAAGGGGACAGACCGCGGCGCTGCGGCGGTCGAAACCGCCGCCTCCTCAACCGTCCCCGCTCACATCCCGCCGAGATGCTCGGCGACCGCGAAGATGTCCTTGTCGCCGCGCCCGCACATGTTCATCACCATGAGGTGGTCCTTGGGCCGCTTGGGGGCGAGCTCGATCACCTTGGCCAGCGCGTGCGCCGGCTCCAGCGCGGGGATGATGCCTTCGAGCTTCGAGCACAGCTGAAAGGCGTGAAGCGCCTCTTTGTCGGTGGCGGCGAGATAGGTCACCCGGCCGACGTCGTTGAGCCATGAGTGCTCCGGTCCGACGCCGGGGTAATCGAGGCCGGCGGAGATCGAATGGCCCTCGAGGATTTGGCCGTCGTCGGTTTGCAGAAGATAGGTACGGTTGCCGTGCAGCACGCCGGGGCGCCCGCCATTGATTGAGGCGGCATGGCCGTTGGGCACGTCGAGCCCGTGGCCGGCCGCCTCGATCCCGAACATCTCGATCTCAGGCTCGTCCAGAAACGGATGAAAGAGGCCAATGGCGTTCGAGCCACCGCCGATGCAGGCGACAAGGCTGTCGGGAAGCCTGCCCTCGAGTTCGAGCATCTGCGCGCGCGTTTCCTCGCCGATCACGCACTGGAAGTCGCGCACCATCGCCGGATAGGGGTGAGGACCGGCGGCGGTGCCGATGCAATAATAGGTATCGCGCACGTTGGTCACCCAATCGCGCAGCGCCTCGTTCATCGCGTCCTTGAGCGTCCGGGCCCCCTGTTGCACCGGCCTGACTTCCGCGCCCAGCATCTTCATCCGGAAGACGTTCGGCTTCTGCCTTTCGACGTCGACCGCGCCCATATAGACGACGCAGTCGAGGCCGAACCGCGCGCAGGCGGTCGCGGTCGCCACGCCATGCTGTCCGGCGCCGGTTTCGGCGATGATGCGCTTCTTGCCCATCCGGCGGGCGAGCAGGATCTGACCGAGCACGTTGTTGATCTTGTGCGCGCCGGTATGGTTGAGCTCGTCGCGCTTGAAATAGACCTTTGCCCCGCCAAGCCTCTCGGTCAGCCGCTCAGCGAAATAGAGCGGGCTCGGGCGCCCGACATAGTGCTTGAGCAAGTGGTCGAGTTCGGCCTTGAAGGCCGGGTCGGCTTTGGCTTCGGAGTAGGCTTTCTCGAGCGAATGGACGAGCGGCATCAGCGTCTCGGGGACGAAGCGCCCGCCATAGATGCCGAAACGGCCGCGCTCGTTCGGGCCCGCACGATAGGAATTGGGCTTCTCGAGCTTGCTCATATCACGCGACCCCTTCCGCCGCCCGCGCGAATGCGCGCCGCGCGGCGGCGACGAAAGCCCTGATCTTGCCTTCGTCCTTAACTCCCGGCGCGCGCTCGACGCCGGAGGAGACGTCCACGCCGCTTGCGCCGCTTGCCGCGATCGCCGCCTCGACCGTTTCGGGGTCGAGGCCGCCGGAGAGCAACCACGGGCGCGCGGAGCGAAAGTCCCGCGCCAGGGCCCAGTCGAAGGGACGGCCGTTGCCGCCCGGAAGCGTTGCGTCCTGCGGCGGCTTGGCGTCGATCAGCAGGAAATCGGCGACGGCCGCGTAAGGAGCGGCAGCGGCGAAGTCCTCACGCGCGGCGACGCCGATCGCCTTCATCGCCGGGCGAGCGGTGAGTTCGCCGATCCGCTCGACCCGCGCGGGAGTCTCGCGCCCGTGCAACTGATAGAGATCGGGATCGAGGGCGTCGGCGATACGCTTTAGAGCCTCGTCGTCGGGGTCGACGCTCAGCGCGACGATCTTCGCCCGTCCCCGCGCATGTCGGGAAAGCGCGCGCGCAGTCGCCCAGTCGAGATGGCGTGGGCTCTTGGGGAAAAAGACGAATCCGACCATGTCCGCGCCGGCGTCGAGCGCGGCGTCCAGGGTCGCGGACGTCGAAAGGCCGCAAATTTTGACTACGGGCGTCATTTGAGCGCTTCTTTCGGTCAAACCGCCCGCCCTGTCAAAGGCCGGTGGAAAGCATGACCGCGTGCGGGCCGATCCGGCGCCGCATGCTGGCGTCGGCCCGCTGGTCTAGCGCGATACTGGGCCTCAACGCCCGTTGAGCGGGACGCGCCGCGCCGCCGACCCCGACGCCCCCCGCCCCGCCCTCATATTCGCCCGGGGAACACGCTGCGCAGCACGGGAATAAACTTGTTTGCAAGCGCGACAAATCCCGCCGAATACGGATGGATCTCGTTCGCCCACCCGAGCGGCTGGGACGTATCTCGGGTCAGTGTGCCCCGGGTGTCGACAAGGTAGTAATTGTTCTTCTTCACGCTCGCGAGCCCGCTCAGCATGGCGTAGAGGCGGTCGATGGCGTTCTGGACGATCGTGAGCCCGTCCGCGTAATCATAATGGGCGAAGTTGAGTCCCGGCTGGAGCCAGGGGCCCTGGAAGAAGACTCCCTCCCCGTTTGGTATCGCATAGTCGTAGCAATGGCCGAAGATCGGCGTATCTGGCGCATAGAGATTACGAAAGTCGAATAACGCCTGATACGAGGCCTCGACCGAATCGACCACCCCCTGGATGCGGTTCGACAGACCCGCGCCGAAATAGTCGAGATAGATGATGAACTGGTCGCCGACGACGTCGTCGCCGCCGCCGGAGACGAGAATCGCGTCCGGGCTCCCATTAGCCCATGGGGAATCGGCGATGTTGCTGACGTATTGGATCTGGTTGTTAAGCCCCATGGTCGTGGTCATCGGGTTGCCATGGACGGCGAGCGAGAGAGCGATCGGGCGAGGATTTCCGATCGTTTGCAATTTCGCGACGATGTCCTGATTGGACCAGGGAATGCCGTAGTCGTTAAGAGGATAATCAAACCAAGAGTCGCCGATCGCCAGGAAGTCCAGAGGATTCTTCGCGGCCTTGAGCTTGTTCGCCTTGCGATGCCGCCGTCGCGCGTTGATCGTGTGAACCTTGACGCGGTGCTCGTGCGCGCGTTTGGCGAACTCCTCATCAACTTGCTCCCGCAACCGGGCCTTGAGCTTCGCGCGTTCGGCATTATCCATTGCTCGCCCTCCCTGAAGATGGCCGGGCCGCCCAACCGGCTTATTTCCGTCAGCGGCCGACCTTGCGCTTTGACGTTGACCGCCTATCGGCTGCGCGGCGATTACGCTGTGACCCGGATCACATGACGGCGGATTCCGAAATGATCTCGCCTATTCGCCCGCCGCCCGGCCGGCGGCGAGATCGCGCTCGATGGCGTCAATCTCGCTCTTTGCGGCCGTCCGCATCTTCGCTTCAGCGTCGCGGTAGAGGGCGACGATCCGCCGGCCCTGGTCGGTCAGCGCCGCGCCACCGCCCCGCGCCCCGCCATGATGCGCCGCCACGACCGGCGTGGCGAAGAGCTGGTTCAATTCGTCGACCAGGAGCCAGGCGCGACGGTACGACATCTTGTGAGCGCGGCCGGCGGCCGAGATCGATCCGGTCTCCTCGATCGCTTCCAGGAGTGCGATCTTGCCCGCGCCGAGGCGCCGGCCTGGCTCGAAATCAAGCCGGATCGTCAGCCGTGTCGACATTGTTCCTCCCTTTTGGCGGGCGCGCTTCGCTCCTCGCAATGACGCCCCCAAAGTAATGTACTACCGCGCGTGGGCGAATTCCCAGTAGAGCTCGCGCGCGCGGCGGAAGAACGGACCCGGCTGCAGGTCGCGCCCGTCGATGCGCCTGACCGGCGTCACCTTGCCGTAGTTGCCGACGACGAAGATTTCGTCCGCGCCGTCGAAATCGGCGAAGCCGAGCGTCGCCTCGCGCGCCTCTCTGCCGTCGGCGCGCAGGAGTTCGAGCACCCGCTGCCGGGTGACGCCGGCGAGGAAGGTTCCGTTGGCGATCGGCGTCATGACCACGCCGTCCCTGGCCATGAACACATTGGCGGTGGCGAGCTCGGCGACATTGCCGAGCATGTCGCACATGAGGCAATTGTCGAAGCCGCGGGCGCGCGCCTCGATGAGCGCCCGCCCGTTGTTGGGATAAAGACAACCCGCCTTGGCGTCGATCGGCATGGTGACGCCGAGCGGCTTGGCGTACGGGGAGCGGGTGATCGACACCCCGGTCGGCGCGGGCAGCGGCGCCTCGTAGACGCACAGGCAGAAGCGGGTCGAATCCGCGTCCGGCGCCACCGAGCTCGTGGCGCTGCCCTGTTCGGGCCAGTACATCGGGCGGATATAGAGTTCGGCGCCGGGACGGAACTTCTTCACCCCATCGCCTGCGAGCTCGACCATCGCCTCGACGCTCATTGTCGGCTTGAGGCCCATGGACACGGCCGAGCGGTTGAGACGGGCGCAATGCTTGTCGAGATCGGGCGTCGCGCCATCAAAGGCGCGGGCGCCGTCGAACACGCTCGAAGCCAGCCAGAAGGCATGAGTGCGCGCGCCGACGATCGGGTGGTTGCCCTCGAGCCATTCGCCGTCGAGGAAGGTGAAGGTTTGCGACCAGGCGGGCATCGATTTCTTGATCCATCAGACGGGAAATGGGCCGGGCGGAGCGTTCGCGCGCCAGTCTGCGGTCATCGACCACCGCATGGGTCCCGTACTATCTCGTCAGTGAGGCCGGCGACGACGTCAGTGCCGTACTGCCGTCGTCGGCTGCAATCTCCGTCGCCTGCTCGAATGGCTGGATCTTTCGCTCGCCGCTACCGTCGCCGCTCGCTCCGCCAAGACTGATCCAGAAATTCAATCCGCTCAGCCTCAGCGGCTACTTCACGGACGGCAGGGATGCGGTGAGTGTCCGCCGACACCTTCAGAGGGGTGCTCATCCACCGCAAAAATGTGCATCCGTCGCCTTACTTACGACAATCGCAGCCATCCTGTTCTGCGCTTGTGCCGTTTCATCGGCAGTTGCCGTGAACGGCAGGCGTTCACCGGACCAGCACAAAGATATCCGGGTCTCTGACACCTTGTTGTCATACACAAGAGCCTCGAATACAGCATTGGCGCGTCGTTGCGATAGATGCTCGTTAAATTCCATAGAGCCAACTGAATCGGTCTTGCCAAGGATTGTAGCGACATAGTCCGGGTTGCTTTGCAACAGTCCAACCACATCGCGTATTTGGGCTTGGTCTTTGGAATCTAACGCAAAGCGGCCCGTGGCAAAATAGATAAAATGGGCCGTAGCGCCCGGCCGGCAGATTCTTCACCTCCTGCGCCATCCCGGTGTGAGCGGCAAAAAAGCCGACGGCAGCGGCTGCCAGGCTCTTCGTTACATTGCTCCTTAACATTTCGCTCCCCTTCTATTTTTTGCTTTCTACGTTGAAACCAACCGCCCCGCTCAAGGAGGCGACCGGCTCATCCGAGATCCCAGATGTGAGCCTCGGTAAAGCCGAGATTGGCCGCGTTGGCGGCCATTTGCAAGTCAATCGAGCAGCGTGACCTCCGCACCCTCAGCCCTCAGCCGCGCGGCTGCGTCGCTCACCTTGACGCCCGCGATCATGAGATCGGGCGCGATCTCGGCCAATGGCACGAGGACGAATGCGCGGTTAAAAAGTTCCGGATGCGGCAGCGTCAGCTTTTCGCTGTTCAGCGAAATCTCGTCATACGCGATTAGGTCGATGTCGATGACGCGGGGTCCCCACCGCTCGGTGGATACGCGACCGAGCTCGACCTCGAGCGCCTTGATTCGTTCAAGAAGCGCCTCGGGCGCGAGACTGGTAAAGCCAAGCGCGCAAGCATTAACGAACCAGTCCTGATCGGTCTTGCCCCAGGGGGCGGTGCGATAGAAGCGGGAGACGCCGGTAAGCTCAATCCCCGGCTCGCCAGCGATCGCCCTGAGCGCCAGGCGCAGGCTCAAGGCCTTGTCGCCGACATTGCCGCCGAGCGCGAGAGCGATCCGCGCCCGGCCGTCAACCTTGGGCGCAGCTGTCGCCTGCGCGGCGGCGCTCAGCGCGTTGAAGATGTCGAGCGCGGCGCGGTGTTCGGCCACGTCGTGCACGCGCAAGACCGAAGCGCCGCGCATGAGCGCAATCGTGTCGGCGGCAAGCGTGCCAAGGAGCCGCCGGTCGACCTCGGCGCCGATGATCCTGCCGATGAGCGACTTGCGCGAGAGCCCAACGAGGATCGGCGCGCCAAAGCGGCGGAAGCGATCGAGATTCCAGATGCAGGAATGGTTCTGCTCCGGCGTCTTGCCGAAACCGACGCCGGGATCGAGCAGTATGCGGCCGAACGGCACGCCGGCGCCCGCGGCGAGATTGAGCGACCGCTCGAAGAAGCGCTCGACGTCGTCGAGAATGTCGATCGTCCCATCCGCCCGCTCGCGATTGTGCATGACGACGACGGCCGAACCGGTGTCCGCGACCGCGTCCGCCATGCCGGGATCGCGCTGCAATCCCCAGACATCGTTGATGACGCAGGCGCCAAGCCGCGCCGCCTCACGCGCTACCGCCGCCTTGCTGGTATCGATGGAGATGGGCGCGTCGAAGCCGCCCGCCAACGCCGACAGAACTGGAGCCACTCGCCGGATTTCCTCCGCCGCGGAAACTGGACTGTGGCCGGGCCGGGTCGATTCGCCGCCGATGTCGACGATCGCCGCCCCCTCGGCGACCATCGCGCTCGCGCGCGCGGCCGCGGCGGCGGGTTCGAAATGGCGTCCGCCGTCGGAGAACGAATCCGGCGTAACATTGAGAATCCCCATGAGCTGGGGCGATCGTCTCAAGACGGCGAGAAACTTGTCGCGCGCCATGACGCGGCGGTCGATGGTCATCAGAATCGGCCTAGCGCAGCCCGCGCGCCCCCGCTCACGCGGCGAGCGCGGCGAGAATGCGCGCCCAGGAGCGCGCGCCCTTGTGAAAGGACGTGCGTTCGTATTTCTCGTTGGGCGAGTGGATCCGGTCGTCTTCGAGAGCGAAGCCGACCAGGAGGCTGTCCATGTTGAGCTCGCGCTTGAACGAGCCGACGATCGGGATCGACCCGCCGCTGCCGACAAGCGCCGCCGGCTTCCCCCATTCGGCCTCGAGCGCGCGGCGGGCGAGGCGCAAGGCCTGATTCTTGACCGGCAGCGAAATGGCGGGGCTGCCGGCGTGGCCGATGAATTCAGCCTTGACGTCTGGAGGCAGGCGGGACGTGACGAAGGCGCGGAAGGCCTGGATGACGCGCTCTGGGCTTTGCTTGCCGACCAAGCGGAACGAGACCTTGGCGCTGGCCTTGGCCGGCAACACGGTCTTGAACCCCTCGCCGGTGTAGCCCCCGACGATGCCGTTGACGTCGCAGGTCGGACGCGCCCAGAGCTGTTCGAGCGGCGTGCGGTCCCGCTCCCCGGCCGGCGTCGCGAGCCCAACCTCGCGCAGGGCCGCCGCGGCGTCGAAATTGAGCGCATTCCATTGATCGAGGATTTCTTGCGGGACCTCTTCGACCCCGTCGTAGAAGCCCGGCAGGGCGACAGCGCCCGAATCGTCGTGCAGTGCCCCGAGGATGCGCGATAGGACATGAATCGGGTTGACCGCCAAGCCGCCGTAGATACCCGAATGCAGATCCCGATTGGCGCCGGTCAGCACCACTTCCTCGCCGACGATCCCGCGCAGCGACACGGTGATCGCCGGGGTCGAGCGGTCCCACATGCCGGTATCGCAAACGAGCGCGATATCAGCCGTGAGCTCCTTGGCGTTCTCGGCGAGAAAGGCCGGAAGCGACGCCGACCCCGTCTCTTCCTCGCCTTCGAACAGCGCCGTCACATGGCACGGCGGTCCGCCGGATTGCCGGAAGGCGCGGCAGGCCTCGAGAAAGGTCATAAGCTGGCCTTTGTCGTCGGACGCCCCGCGCGCCAGGATCTGCTCGCCCTGCGGTCCGGCCTCGAGCTTCGGCTCGAAAGGCGGGGTGCGCCAGAGACTCAGGGGATCGACCGGCTGAACGTCGTAGTGGCCATAGAACAGGACATGCGGCGCCTCGCGGCGACTGGCCTTGATATGGCCGACGACCATCGGGCGACCCTTGGTCGGGCGCTTAGCGGCCTCGAAACCGAGGGCGCCGAGTTCGGCGGCCAGCCAGTCCGCCGCCCGCTCGCAATCGGGGAAATGCGCCGGAATCGCGGAAATCGACGGGATCGACAACAAGGCGAACAGCCGCTCGAGCGCCGCCCCTTGGCCGGCGTCGATCGCCGCAAGAGTATCGTCAATCGTGGCCATCTGCGCTCCGCCCCCGCCGACCGTCCGCCGTTTTGATTGGCTCGTCTCTTTCGCCATTACGCCAGACCTTGGTCGTCTTGCCAAGGGCGGACGGCGCGGGGACAATCGAGCGTTGCGGGAGGAAGGAAGGATGGCGCAGCCATTCGACGCCGGCCAGGCGCCGTTCAATCGTCTCAGTCCGGAGGAAATCGGCATTGTCCGCGCCGCGCTCGACATCGGCTATTTTCGCCCAGGCGAAACCATCATCGCCCGCGACAGCGCTCCGGACAGCCTGTTCATCGTCATCAAAGGCTGCGTCGAGGAACGCGACCACGACGAGGTCGTGGCGTTGCGCGGTCCGGGCGACGCGTTCGACGGCCGGGCGCTGGTGCAGGGCGGAGGCTCCAACGCCTTTGTCGCTCGCGAGGAGACGCTGCTGAATCTCTTGCCCCGCGATGTCACGCTCAGGCTCATCAATCAGAACCCGCGCTTCGCCTCCTTCTTTTATCTCGAAATTTCGCGCAAGCTCGACGCCATTTCGCGAGAGGAGGAGGCGGCCCGCTTCGCCCCGCTCATGAATGCACGGGTCAGCGACCTCGTCCTCCGCGATGCGACGTTCATCGACGCGGCGGATTCGATTCAATCCGCGGGCGCTCGGATGCGCGAAGCCAATTCCTACGCCTTGTTCGTACGCGACGGCGAACGGACCGGCATGCTGACCCGCAGCGACCTCGTCGATGCGACGATTGTGAATCGGCGCCCAATCGACGACCCGGTCGGGCCGCTCGCCCGCCATCCGGTCATCTCCGTCGCGCCGGACGATTTCGTCTCGCTCGCCCTCCTGCGCATGACCAAGCACAACAAGCGGCGGCTGGCGGTGACGGAGGGCGGCCAGTTTGTCGGCGTCCTTGAGGATATCGACCTCCTCAGCTTTCTTGCCGGCAACGCGCAGTTGGTGGCGGGGCGAATCGATCGCGCCTCGACTGTTGCCGACCTCGCGTCGGCGGCGCAGAAGATCGAGCCGCAGATCCGCACCCTTCGCCGGCAGGGGGTGAAGATCGAGGTGGTGGGCGAGATCGTCACCGACCTCAACCGGCGTCTGCATGCGAAGCTGTTCTCGCTCATCGCGCCGCCGTCAATCCGCGAGCGAGGCTGCCTCATCGTGATGGGGAGCGAGGGGCGCGGCGAGCAGACATTCCGCACCGACCAGGATAATGGGCTCATCCTTTCCGAACCCGTGCCGGCGGAGGACCTCGATCAATTCCGAGCCGGCGTGTTCCACGCGCTCGAGAGTTGCGGCTTTCCGGCCTGCCCCGGCGAAGTGATGGTGCGCAATCCCCTGTGGTCGAAGACGGTCGCGGAGTTCGGAGACGATTTTCGCCGCTGGCTCGCGCTGTCGGACGAGGCCGGGGCGATGAACATTGCAATCTTCTATGACGCCGAGGCGGTGGCCGGCGACGCCAGCCTTCTGCGGGCGGCCAAGCAGGACCTGATCGACGCCATGCGCGGCGAGCAGGTGCATCTTGCGCGCTTCGCGCGCGCAGTCGACGCGTTTCCGACCCCGATCGGCTTGTTCAACAATCTCCTCACTTCTAAGGCCGACGGCGACGCGCTCGATCTGAAAAAGGGCGGCATCTTCCCGATCGTGCACGGCGTACGCGCGCTCGCGCTCGAGAAAGGCTTGACCGAAACCAATACAGCGGCGCGCATTGCCAGACTTGCCGAGCTTGCGACGTTCGAGCCCCCTTTCGCGCGCGAACTGACTGAGGCCTTTTACTATCTCATGACTATGCGGCTCGACGCCCAGATCGCCGAGAACGCGTCGACCAGCTTGGTGAGGCCGGCGGAGCTCACGACCATGGAGCGCGACCTCTTGCGCGACGCCTTCCAGATCGCCAAGAGGCTGCGTGAAACTGTGCGGCGCCGCTTCAATCTGACGTTGTTCTGATGTGGCGCGCAGTCAAACGGCGCGCTCACCGATACCTGCTGCGCGATCCGGCTTTTCGCTTCCTGTTCGACGAGCCGCCCGCTGATGAAGCGGTCGCGATCGACTGCGAGACGACCGGGCTCGATCCGCGTCGGGACGACATCGTGACCGTGGCCGCCGTTCACATCCGCGGCGCCCGCATTCTCGCCGCCAGCAGGTTCGAGGCGATGGTCAAGCCCGCTGCGAAAATGAACGTGGAGGCGATCAAGGTCCACCGACTGCGCGAAGGCGACGTCGCCGGCGGCCGAACGATGGAGGAGGTGCTGCCGGAGCTCCTTCGTTTCATCGGCTCGCGGCCGCTGGTCGGCTACTACCTCGAATTCGACCTCGCGATGATCAACAAGCACGCGCGGCAGCTCATTGGAATCGAGCTGCCGAACCGCCAGATCGAGGTCTCAGGGCTGTATTACGAGCGCAAGTACGGCGACGCGCCGCGCGGCGTGGAAATGGATCTCACGTTCACCGCCATCCTCGCAGATCTCGGCCTGCCCCTGCTCGACCAGCACGACGCCTTCTCCGACGCCCTGATGACGGCGATGATGTATGTCGCGCTCACGGACCTCAAGGCCCGCAACGTCCGCATCCCCCGCCGGCGCGCGAAGCAATTCACTCAGTTCGGCGGCGGCTGAGCGTTCAGCGCCTCACGAAAAAGGGCCGCGCCAAGAGCGCGGCCCCGGAGACGAACGGCCGATTCCCGCCGGTCAGAAAATCTGGCGGAAGATAACGTACAGCAAACCGGACATGATCATCGCCGCCGGCAGCGTCAGCACCCAGGCCATCGCAATGCTGCGGACCGTCGACCACTGCATTCCCGAGCCGTTGGCGACCATTGTGCCCGCGACGCCGGACGACAGAACGTGGGTCGTCGACACCGGCAGGCCGAACCCGTCGGCTGCGCCGATCGTCGCTGCGGCGACGAGCTCCGCCGCTGCGCCCTGGCCGTAGGTCAGGTGGGTCTTGCCGATCTTCTCGCCGACCGTGACAACGATGCGCTTCCAGCCGACCATCGTGCCGAGTCCGAGCGCGATCGCCACGCAGATCTTGACCCATAGCGGAATGAACTTGGTCGCCCCGTCGAGCTCTTTCTTGAAGGCGCCGATCTGAGTCTTGTCCGCGGCCGACAGCTCGCTCTCCTTGTCCTTCGCCAGGACCCGGAAACCCTCCGATGCGAGATACATGTCGTTGCGAAGGTTCTGGACCTTGTCGAGCGGCGTCTTGGCGACGGAGCCGTATTGCTCGACCGAGTCGCTGATCTCCTTGGTCAGGACCGCAAGTGACGGATAGGTGCCCTCGGAAATGATGTGGGAGTGAACGTATGCCGTCACCGCGGGGCGGGGATCGCCGGTGATATTGTATCCGGCGCCATGGGCTTCGACGATCTTCGAAGCGGTGTGCGCGGCGGAGACGAACGCGGCTGCGTGACCCTCGGCGGGCGCGCGATTGAGCGCGTAAGCCGTCGGCGCGACGCCGATCAGGATCAACATGATCAGGCCCATGCCCTTCTGGCCATCATTGGAGCCGTGAAAGAACGAGACGAGCGTGCAGGTAAGGATCAGCAACCCGCGGATCCAGGGCGACGGCGGCTTGTTCGTGGTCGGGGCGGTGTAAAGTTCTGGCACGCGAATGA
Organism: uncultured Alphaproteobacteria bacterium; assembly: GCA_963776665.1. Taxonomy (GTDB): domain Bacteria; phylum Pseudomonadota; class Alphaproteobacteria; order Rhizobiales; family Beijerinckiaceae; genus Roseiarcus. Next base: position 95,609 of record CAVZNQ010000011.1, on the reverse strand, counting down.
CGGACTTCATCGCCAGGAGCAGGAGCGCCGACAGGGTAAAGCCGAACAGCGGCGAGAACAGCAGCGCCTCGCCGACTTTCGTCACCTGGTCCCAATCCACGCCGGCTGTGCCGTTCTGGCCGCGAATCAACGCATTCGCGACCCCGACGCCGACGATCGAGCCGATCAGCGTGTGCGAGCTCGAAGCGGGAATGCCGAGCCACCAGGTGCCCAGGTTCCAGATGATCGCGGATATGAGCAGCGCGAACACCATGGCGTAGCCGGCGGCCGAGCCGACCTGGAGAATGAGCTCGACTGGCAACAGGGACACGATGCCGAAAGCGACCGCGCCGGTCGACGCCAGCACGCCGAGGAGATTCCAGCAGCCCGACCAGACGACCGCGACCTGCGCGGGCAATGCGTGCGTATAAATGACCGTGGCGACAGCGTTGGCCGTGTCGTGGAAGCCGTTGACGAATTCGAAGCCGAGCGCGATCAGCAACGCGACGCCGAGCAAGAGGAACGGCAGGATGGTCGTGGGTCCGCCGCCGGCCGCCGAAATGTCCGAGCGGATCGAATAGGCCATGTAGAAAAGGCCGAGCGCGAGAACGGCAAGAATGCCCAGCGCAAAACGAGGGTCGACCGGGTGATCGAGGTGCGGCTTCACCGGCGCTACGGCGGCTGGCCCGAGTCGAGCGTCGAATGCGGCGGACATGAGATCTCCCTGGCGCGATCGGCTGACTTATCCCGAGCCTGCGTGACAGGAATGTGAAGGCGGCGCTGAGGACGATGGACAGCTCGCCCGAACGCACGACATTGGCGCATAGGCATAAGTACCTAGTGGGAAAAAATCCTGCGGGCATTGCCAAATCGCCTTGGGTAGGCGACTCTGGCGTGTAAAAAGCAGGGCGGGCGCGCACATATGGGTCTCTCATCAATACTCGACCGTAGCCATTCCGTGGCCAAACCGGGGTTCAACCGCTGGATGGTTCCGCCGGCCGCCTTGTGCATCCATCTGTGCATCGGGCAGGCCTATGCGTTCAGTGTCTTCAACCTGCCGATGTCGAAGCTGATCGGCATCGCCAAATCCGCGCCCGACGACTGGAAGCTCACTGACCTCGGCTGGATCTTCTCGATCGCGATCTTTTTCCTCGGCGCCTCCGCGGCAGTGCTCGGGCGCTGGGTCGAGGAAGGCGGGCCGCGCCGCGCGATGTTCGCGGCGGCTCTCTGCTTCGCCGGCGGATTTCTGGTCAGCGCCTTCGGGGTCTCGGTCCATCAGCTCTGGATCGTCTACCTCGGCTATGGCGTGCTGGGGGGCATCGGGCTGGGGCTCGGCTACATCTCGCCGGTGTCGACCCTCATCAAATGGTTCCCCGACCGGCCCGGCATGGCGACCGGCATGGCGATCATGGGCTTCGGCGGCGCGGCCATGATCGCAGCGCCGCTTTCGGTCTGGCTGATGAGCGTTTTTTCGACGCCGGAGCATATCGGCGTCGCCGAGACGTTCGTGGTCCTCGGCATCGTCTATTTCTGCTTCATGACGGTCGGCTCCGCCATCGTCCGGCTGCCCGCGCCGGGATGGAAGCCCGAGGGTTTCGTCCCCCCGGCCCAGCCCAAGAAGCTCGTCACGACGAAGGACGTCTACGTCTACCAGGCGCTGAGAACGCCGCAGTTCTGGTGCATCTGGGTGGTGCTGTGCATGAACGTGACTGCGGGCATCGGCGTGCTCGGCCAGGCGTCGGCGATGAGCCAGGAAATGTTCCCGGGCCGCGTCACCGCCGCGGCCGCCGGCGGCTTCGTCGGGCTCCTCAGCATCTTCAACATGGCCGGACGCTTCTTCTGGGCCTCGACCTCCGACTACATCGGCCGCAAGAACACGTATTTCATCTTCTTCGCGCTCGGTTTTGTACTCTATGCGCTCGTGCCTTACTTCGGCGGAATCGGCAATCTGCCGCTGTTCGTCCTTTGCTTCGGCATTATCCTGAGCATGTATGGCGGCGGCTTCGCCACTGTGCCCGCGTACCTCCGCGATATGTTCGGCACGCGCTACGTCGGCGCGATCCATGGAATGCTCATCACCGCGTGGTCGGTCGCGGGGGTGCTGGGGCCGGTGCTGGTCAACTACATCCGGCAGTACCAGATCGACAGCGGCGTGCCGAAGGCGCAAGCCTATAACGTCACCATGTACATCATGGCCGGGCTTCTGGTCGTCGGCTTCATCGCCAACTTCCTGATCCAGGCGGTCGATGACCGGCACCACATGACGCTCGACACTGTCGACGACGCCGTCGGTGTGGCGTGAGCGAGGCGAAGATGGACAAGGACAACAATGGCGCCGGGACGACCTCGCTCGAGCTGGCGCTCGCCTGGGCCTTCGTCGGCATCCCGCTCTTGTGGGGGATCTACGGCACCCTGGTCAACGCGCTGAAGCTTTTCCAGTAGGGCGCGCCGGGCGTAGCAGCCATCGGGCGGGGCTTGAGAGTTAGCGCCTTCGCCTTAAGGTCGCGGCGGGCGAGCGCTGTTTATGAGCGACTCGCGTTCCTTGAGGAGTTCCGCGAGCCGCTGCTCCTGGTCTGCGATTCGATCCGCAGCGCGCGTCTCGTCTTCGGCGCCGGAAAAAGCGGCGGCCTGCTCTGTGAGCTCTCGGATGTTGTCGCGGACGATGGCGATGCGCCGATCGAGCTCTTCAAGCGAAACCTGGGTCATCAGCTCGCCTCCGCAAGAAGTGAAAGTTGCTGGCGCCCCGGCTCGCCGAGCTGATCGACGAGGCGGGTCGGATAGTCGCCGGTAAAGCAATGGTCGGTGAACTGGGGCTGTCTGGCGTTGCGGCCCGGATAGCCCATGGCGCGATAGATGCCGTCGACCGAGAGGAACGCGAGAGAGTCGGCGCCGACGAACCGCCGCATCTCCTCGAGGTCCATGCGCGCTGCGAGCAGCATGTCGCGCTCGGGCGTGTCGATGCCGTAAAAGTCCGGATAGGCGATCGGCGGCGAAGAAATGCGAAAATGGACTTCGCGCGCGCCTGCCTCGCGCATCATCTGCATGATCTTGACGCTGGTCGTGCCGCGCACGATCGAATCGTCGATCAGCACGATCCGCTTGCCCTCGACGACCGCGCGATTGGCGTTGTGTTTCATCCTGACGCCAAGCTCGCGAATCGACTGGGTCGGCTGAATGAACGTGCGCCCGACATAGTGGTTGCGAATGATGCCGAGCTCGAACGGCAGGCCGCAGGCGCCGGCGTAGCCGATCGCCGCCGGAACCCCGGAATCCGGGACGGGAACGACAACGTCGGCGTCGGCCGGCGCTTCGCGCGCGAGCTCCGCTCCCATCGCCTTGCGGGAGCCGTAGACGGATCGGCCGCCGACGACCGAGTCCGGCCGGGCGAAATAGATATGTTCGAAGATGCAGGGTCGCGCCGGCACCCTCGGCAGCGGAAAGAAGCTTTTGGCGCCCTCGCCGTCGATGACCACGACTTCGCCGTTCTCGACGTCGCGCACGAATTTCGCCCCGATAATGTCGAGCGCGCAGGTTTCCGAGCACAGGATCGGGCTGCCGTCCAGCTCGCCGAGCACGAGCGGACGGATGCCTAGCGGGTCGCGGGCGCCGATCAGCTTCTTGTTGGTCAGCGCAACCAGCGCGTAGGCGCCCTCGATCTCCGCCAGCGCCTCGACGAAGCGGTCGACGATCCTTGGCCGGCGCGATCGCGCGGCCAACAGCAGCACGACTTCGGTATCGGTGGTCGACTGACAGATCGCGCCGCCGCGGATGAGCTCCCGCCTCAGCGTCAGCCCGTTGGTCAGATTGCCGTTGTGGGCGACCGCGAGGCCGCCAGCCTCGAGTTCCGCGAACAGGGGCTGGACGTTGCGCAGCACGGTCTCGCCGGTGGTCGAATAGCGGACATGGCCGATCGCAGCGCGCCCCGGAAGGCGGTCGATGGTGGCGGCGTTGGAGAAATGATCGCCGACCAGCCCCTGGCGGCGCTCGGAGTGGAACCGTGCGCCGTCGTAGGCGACGATCCCCGCCGCTTCCTGGCCGCGATGCTGCAGCGCGTGCAGCCCAAGGGCGACAATCGCCGCAGCGTCGGGATGATTGAAGATGCCGAACACGCCGCAATGCTCGCGCAGACGGTCCTCGACGAGGTCGAGACCCGCCTCGTTCGGCGCGTCCGGGCCGGCGATGTCCGAAGCCTCGCCGATCACTGCTTTGGAGCCGGAGCGAAAGGCGCCGGAGGCGGAACGTTCTTGTTGATCAAGGCGTCGAGCTTCTGCTTGTCGGTCGTCGCCCCGGCGGTCGATTCGGTCTTCTTCGGGGCCGCCGGCGCGGGGGGCGCGGCGGGCTGATCGCCGGTCGTCTTGGGGTTCGAGGCGGCCGACTCGTCCGCCGCCGGCGGCGCAAGCTCGTTCGTCGCCGCGCTCGCGCGCGACTTGATCCAGCCGTCGATGGTCGCTGCCGCGTCTTCCGGCAGCAAGGCGACGATCCGATCGGCCGTCTCGGTCAGGATCGGCCGCGTCCTGGCGTTTTTGACCCATTCCGGCTGCTGCTTCTCCGATACCAGCCAATTGAAAATAGCGAAGGCGACCACGGCGAGCAGGAACCCTCTCGCCACGCCGAACACGAAGCCGAGCGTCCGATCCAAGGCGCCGATCTTGCTGTCGAGAATCGCGTCCGACAGACGAACGGTAAACAGCGAAACGATGATCAGCGTGACAAAGAACACGATCGCCGCCGCGGCGGCCTGAGCGATGACGTCCTTATGGATATAGGGCGCAAGATAGGGGACGACGAGGGGGTAGAAGTAGTAAGCGGCGGCGGCCGCCGCCGCCCACGACGCGATGGCCAGAACCTCGCGGCTGAACCCCCGCATCATTGACAAAAGCGCCGAGACAAGAACGATGCCGAGAACCGCGAGGTCGAGATAAGAGGGCATTTTTCGAGAAAACCTCGTCGGGACGGGTCAACGTCTTGTCCGCCGTCCGGCGGCCGGCGCGAGCGCCTTATAACCAAGCCGCCTCAGTTCGTCACCCCACTGCGAGCCGAAACGCCGACGCGCGTCGCCCTCGTCTCGACGGCGCTCGCAGCGATGAGCGCAACCAAGGTCGCCACAGTTCCGATCGGGTGGACAGCGATATTGGCCCCTTCGCCGTCGGCGCGCGAAGACGGAGGCGCGAACGCCTCGGCAAACCCAAGCTTGGCGGCCTCCTTGAGGCGCAAGCCGGGATGCGCGACCGCGCGCACCGCGCCCGACAGCGCAATCTCGCCGAAATAGACCGCATCGCGGGGCAGACTCGCTCCGGTAAGCGAAGATATCAGCGCCGCAGCCGCGGCGAGGTCAGCTGCAGGCTCCACGATCCGCAAACCCCCGGCGACATTGAGATAGACGTCATATTGCCCGAGCTTCATTCCCCCGTGAGCCTCGAGGACCGCGAGCACCATCGCCAGCCGGCTCGGCTCCCAGCCGACGACCGCGCGGCGCGGCGTGCCGAGCGTCGTCGGCGCCACCAGCGCCTGAATCTCGACCAGGAGCGGCCGCGCCCCTTCGACGCCGGCGAACACGGCAGCGCCCGGATTGGCGCCGCCGTCGCGATCCGCCAGGAACAGCGCCGAAGGATTCGGCACTTCAGCGAGGCCGCCGCCGGTCATCTCGAAAACGCCCACCTCGTCGGTCGCGCCGAACCGGTTCTTGGCCGCCCGCAGCAGGCGGAAGGCGTGCGCGCCGTCGCCCTCGAAGGAGAAGACCGCGTCGACCATGTGTTCGACGACGCGCGGGCCGGCGATCTGGCCGTCCTTGGTGACATGGCCGACGATGAGCAGCGCCGCCCCGCTCGCCTTGGCGAAGCGGATCAGGGCCTGGGCCGAGCCGCGCACCTGGCTCACTGTTCCGGGCGCCGATTCGATCGCGTCGCTCCACATGGTCTGGATCGAATCGATGACCACGAACTTCGGCGCGTCGCCGGAGCCGAGCGTCGCCACGATATCCTCGACGAATGTATGGGCCGCAAGCTGCACCCGAGCGTCGGCGAGCCCGAGCCGGGCCGCGCGCAAGCGAACCTGCGCCGTCGATTCTTCGCCAGAGACGTAAACGACCCGCCCGCCCGACCGCGCGACCGCGGCGCAGGCCTGGATCAGGAGCGTCGATTTGCCAATGCCCGGCTCGCCGCCGATCAATGTCGTCGACCCGGACACGAAACCCCCGCCGGCCACCCGGTCGAGTTCGGCAAGGCCGGTGATAAGGCGCGGCTCGGGCCTGGCGGCGCCCGCGAGGTCCTCGAGCGGGAACGGCCGGCCCGCCCCTCCGCTCCGGGCAGCCGCGCCGCCGACCCCGAGCGCCGCCGCTTCCTCGATGATCGTGTTCCACTCGCCGCACGATTCGCATTTGCCTTGCCAGCGCTGGGTGATGGCCCCGCAATTCTGGCAGACATAAGAAGAACGAAACTTGGCCATGACGTCGGACTGGCAGGTTTGCCAGAATCTGTCGAGAGGCTTGGGGGCACGCCCTGGTCGGGTGAAGACTCGCTCAATCCGTTCAATACCTGGGGCAAGGGGGATCCCGTCTTCGACTGGGCCGGGTTCGTCACCGCCGTGGACGCCGACACCGGAATATGGAAATGGCGGGCGAAGACCAACTATCCGATTCAGAGCGGCATGACCCCGACCGCCGGCGGCGTCGTCTACTTCGGCGACATGGGCGGCAATTTCTATGCGCTCGACAGCGCGGACGGCCGCAAATTGTGGGGCCGGAAAATCGGCGGCGCGGTCGGCGGCGGCGTCATCACCTATGCGGCCGACGGCAAGCAGAAGGTCGCGGTCGCCCATGGCTTGACGGAAATCCTGTGGCCGACCGAGATAACCACCGCCAAGGTGTCGGTGTTGGGATTGGAGTAGCCGTCCATAAAATCGCCTTCAGGGCACGAGAACCGCCGCGCCTTCGAGCCTGCCGTTGCGCAGGTCGTCGAGCGCCTCGTTGGCCTGGTCCAGCGGATAGGGCGTGGTCGTCGTTCGCACGTTCGCCTCAGCCGCGAGCGCCAGAAACTCCCGGCCGTCGGCGCGGGTCAGGTTGGCGACCGAGGCGATGCTGCGCTCCTCCCATAACAGGCTGTACGGGAACGCGGGGATGTCGCTCATATGGATGCCGCCGCAGACGACGCGCCCGCCCTTGCGCACGGCGGCAAGGGCGCTTGGGACCAGCGCGCCGACGGGAGCGAACAGAATGGCCGCGTCGAGCGGCTCGGGCGCAGCTTGATCGGAGCCGCCCGCCCATTCGGCGCCCATCGAGCGCGCGAACGCCTGACCAGCAGCGTCGCCGGGCCGGGTGAAAGCGAATATGCGCCGTCCCTGCCAGCGGCAGACCTGGGAGACGATATGCGCCGCAGCGCCGAAGCCATAGATGCCGATCGTCGGCCCGTCCCCCGCCATCTTGAGCGAGCGCCAGCCGATCAGACCGGCGCAAAGCAGCGGCGCGGTCGCAACCGGATCAAGGTCTTCGGACAGCGGAAAGACGAACGCCGCCTCGGCGATCGCATGCGTTGCGTAGCCGCCGTCGCGGGTGTAGCCGGTGAATAGCGGAGCGTCGCACAGGTTCTCGCGCCCGCTCTCGCAATAGGCGCAAGTGCCGTCGGCGTGTCCCAGCCACGCGGCGCCGACGCGAGCGCCGAGCCTGAGGCTGGCGCCTTCGCCGAGCGCTTCAATGCGGCCGACAATCTCGTGCCCCGGCACGATCGGCAGCCTGGGGTCGGGCAACTCGCCGTCGACGACATGCAGGTCGGTGCGGCAGACGCCGCAAGCTTCGATCCGAATTCGAATCTGCCCCGGTCCGGGCTTGGGATCGGGCCGCTCCTCCATGACCAGCCGCTCGCGCGGCCGCCGAAGGACCATGGCGCGCATGGCGAAGCTACGCCTTCAGGCGCCCGCGCGCCGCGATCCGGCGACCGATCGCCGCAGCAGCGCGTACAGGCTGCCGCCGCTCAGCGCCCCGAGCACGTACGCGACGAGGACGAGAATGGCGAGCGGGAGGGTGGCGCCGAGCGCGAGGAAGGACACGTCCACGCTCTGCGTGTTCTGAAATATGAAGATGATCAGCGCGGCGACAAACACCACCACGATCGCCAGATAAATCCAACGCACCGGAAGACCTCCTTGCCCCGGGAAGCGACCGGCCCCGCGCCTCAGGCCTACGGCGCGCCAAGCCAGCCGTTCTCGTTCATCCTTCAGGCGGCCTGGCGCAGACCCATTCCGAGCCCGATCCAGCTTGCGCCGGCGAGGACGAGATCGACGCCGAGAAAGATCCCGAGCGTCCACAGCGACGACACCGGCCAATGGATCAGGATGATGATCCCGAGCAACAGCGTAATTACGCCGGAGACCACGACCCAGATCCAGGGCGACCCGTGCTGCATATTGAACCCGAGAAAGATCCGCACGATGCCGGAGGCGACCAGCGCCGCGCCGAGGATGAGCGTCAGCCAGACCGCGGTCAGCAGCGGATTGTCGAAGGCGACGAAGCCGGCGATGATGTAGAGGATGCCGAGAGCGAGCCAGAACAGGAACCTTCCCCAGGTCTTGATCTGGAATGCGCTGATAACTTCGAAAATGCCGGCGATCAGCATCATGATGCCGACCACATAGACGCTGGCGATTGTCGCCATGACCACGCTGCCAAGAGCAATCACGCCTGCGATCACGTAGACGACGCCCAAGGCGACGATCCAGCCCCATTTGGCCCTGAGCGGCGCGATTCCCGCGCCCGGCCCCAGCCCTAAAGCCGATGCTGTGTTGGTCATGGCGTTTGTCCCCGGTTGAGGCGGCGCGACGCCGCGAGGCTCGCGGCTTCTCCGATCCGCGATTCGCACCGCAATCTATCACAACCAGTTTTCATGAGAAGCGCGCGTTCTTGCCCGGCGAAGCGACGGCCGCGCCCGCTCTTCAGCCCTTGGCGCCGCTCCAATCTCTCATCCGGTGCATGAGCATGAAGGAGGCGGCTTCCTTCGAATCCGCCAGATAGTCGCGCGCTGCGCGCGAAAGGCGCTCGACCAGCGACTTCTTGTAGCCTTTCTCGCCGGGATCGAGCGGGATTGTGGTGACGATGACGAGGACGCGCTGCTCGCCGCCGTCGTGCGCCTTCGCCGTCCACACCTTGGCGCCCCTGGCCAGAGGATGAGAGAAAGCCATAAACAATTGCCCCGTGTACTATACCCCGCCCCTAGCGGATCAGCACAGCGCCCGCGCGTCAAGCCCGGCCTCGTTCCCGCGGCCCGGCCGATAGTCAGTTCCGAAGCCGCTGAAGCCTTCGGTCTAACGCCTGCCGCGGGAGTCGAGCAGCCGCAGCGCCAGCCAGACCGGCACAACCACCATCGCGCCCGTCAAGAGGATGCGGCCTATCTCATGGATGTCGGTAAACCCGAGCTCGATGATGCGCCTCATCGCGCGCACGGCGTCGCCGAAGAGCAACGCCGGATCGAAGCCGAAAGTCTCGAGAACGATGCCCACTACGAAGGAGACGACGATCAGCCGCACCGCGACGGCGGCCGGCGACCCGCCCGCAAAGCGGCTGACGACATTGTTGGTCATGACCGAGGACCTCGACCGGCAGTTGGCCTCAAGGACGGCAGTCCTTGAGGCCATGCGTCCGACGACGCTTTAACGCCATCCGTCACGACTTGGGAAACGGCACGACCGACGGCGACTTCGGGTGCGGGGTTTCGTCCGCATCGCCGCCGACCTCCTTGCCGTTGACGATCAGGCGCCCGCGCGCGGCGCTGATCTTGACGATCGAGCCGTCACGGATCTCGCCGGCGAGCAGCATCTGCGCCAGCGGGTCCTGAACCCATTTCTGGATCACCCGCTTGAGCGGACGTGCGCCATAAGCCGGATCGTAGCCCTTTTCGGCCAGCCATTGCCGTCCCTTCGCATCGAGGGAGAGCGCAATCTTGCGATCCTCGAGCAGCCTGCCAAGCCGCCGGAACTGGATGTCGACGATATCGCCCATATCCTCGCGCCGCAGCCGATGAAAGAGGATAATCTCGTCGACGCGATTGAGAAACTCGGGCCGGAAATGGGCGCGCACGACGCTCATGACTTCCTTCTCGACCGTCTTCGTGTCCTCGCTTTCGGGCAGGTTGACCAGGTATTCGGAGCCGAGGTTCGACGTCATCACGATGAGCACGTTGCGGAAATCGACTGTGCGGCCCTGGCCGTCGGTCAGCCTTCCGTCGTCGAGCACCTGCAGCAGGACGTTGAACACGTCCGGATGCGCTTTCTCGATCTCGTCGAACAGAACGACCTGATAGGGCCGGCGGCGAACCGCCTCGGTCAGGGCGCCGCCTTCCTCATAGCCGACATAGCCTGGCGGCGCGCCGATCAGGCGCGCGACCGAGTGCTTCTCCATGTATTCCGACATGTCGATGCGCACCATCGCGCTGTCGTCATCGAACAGGAACGCGGCGAGCGCCTTGGTGAGCTCGGTCTTGCCGACGCCGGTGGGGCCCAGGAACATGAACGAGCCGATCGGCCGGTTCGGGTCCTGCAGGCCGGCGCGGGCGCGCCGGACCGCGGTCGAGACGGCTTGCACCGCCTCGCGCTGGCCGACGACCCGGCGCATGATCTCCTCCTCCATCTTGAGGAGCTTCTCGCGCTCGCCCTCGAGCATCTTGTCGACCGGAATGCCGGTCCAGCGCGACACGACCTGAGCGACGTGACTGGCCGTCACCGCTTCGTCGACGAGCCCGCCCTCGTTTTTCTTTTCGCTCTCGGCGAGCTTCTTTTCGAGTTCCGGAATCGTGCCGTAGGTGAGCTTTCCAGCTTCCGCGAAGTCGCCCTTTCGCTGCGCCTGGGCGAGCGCGTTGCGCGCCGCGTCCAGTTCTTCCTTGAACTTTTGCGCTTGCCCGACCTTGTCCTTCTCCGCCTTCCAGCGGGCAGTGAGGGCGTCGGACTTCTCCTGGAATTCGGCAAGCTCCGAGCCCAGCTTCTTCAGCCGCTCCTTCGAGGCCGCGTCGGTCTCTTTCTTCAGCGCCTCTTGCTCGATCTTGAGCTGCATGATCCGGCGGTCGAGTTCGTCGAGCTCCTCGGGCTTCGAGTCGACCTGCATCCGCTGGCGGGCGGCCGCTTCGTCGATGAGGTCGATCGCCTTGTCGGGGAGAAATCGATCGGCGATGTAGCGGTCGGAGAGGGTGGCTGCGGCGATGATCGCCGGGTCGGTGATGCGGACGCCGTGATGGGCCTCGTACTTCTCCTTCAGGCCGCGCAGGATCGAGATCGTGTCCTCGACCGTCGGCTGCGACACGAACACCGGCTGGAACCGTCGCGCCAGCGCCGCATCCTTCTCGACATGCTTGCGATATTCATCGAGCGTGGTTGCGCCGACGCAATGCAGTTCGCCGCGCGCCAGCGCGGGCTTCAAGAGGTTCGAGGCGTCCATCGCCCCGTCCGCCTTGCCCGCCCCGACCAGCGTGTGCATCTCGTCGATGAACAGGATGATGCCGCCCGCGGCGCTGGTCACCTCATTGAGCACCGCCTTCAGCCGTTCTTCGAACTCGCCGCGATATTTCGCGCCCGCGATCAGCGCCCCGAGATCGAGCGCGAGCAGCTTCTTGTCCCGGATCGATTCCGGCACGTCGCCGTTGACGATGCGGAGCGCCAGGCCCTCGACAATCGCCGTCTTGCCGACGCCGGGCTCGCCGATCAGCACCGGATTGTTCTTGGTGCGGCGCGACAGCACCTGGACCGTGCGGCGGATTTCCTCATCACGGCCGATCACCGGATCGAGCTTGCCGTTGCGCGCGGCGTCGGTGAGGTCGCGGGTGTATTTCTTCAGCGCCTCATAGGCGTTCTCGGCGCTCGCCGAATCCGCGGTGCGGCCCTTGCGGAGGTCGTTGATGGCGGCATTGAGGGTCTGGGCGGAGACGCCGGCGTTGGCCAGGATCTTGGCCGCTTCGGTCCCCTTCTCCATCGCTAGCGCAAGCAGGAGGCGCTCGACGGTGACAAAGGAATTGCCCGCCTTCTGGGCGATCTTCTCGGCATTGTCGAAGAGGCGCGCCATCGCCGGCGCCATATAAAGCTGCCCCGCGCCCGACCCCTCGACCTTCGGCAGCTTGGCGAGCGCCTGCTCGACCTGTCGTAGCGCCTCGCGCGAGTTCCCGCCCGCCCGATCGATCAGGCCTGCGGCGAGGCCCTCCTCGTCGTCAAGCAGGACTTTAAGCAGATGCTCGGTGGTAAACTGTTGATGGCCTTCGCGAAGCGCCAGCGACTGGGCGGCCTGCACGAAGCCGCGCGCCCGCTCGGTGTATTTCTCTAGATTCATCAATCATCCCCTTCGGCCCTGTCTCACGCCCCGAAGCGACGTCAGACAGTCCATACGATCGGATTGCCGCGATTTCGCGGCTTTATCCCAATGTAGGAACCGTTTCGGCGGGCGGAAGGGGTTTGACGCCGAACGCGCATCGACCGCGTTGACGATGGTCAGGTTTTAAGCGGTCACGAAGTCGAGCGCTTGAGAAGATCCTGGAGCCATTCGGCGTTCATGCCGGCAATTGGCAGCCAGGCCTTGAACAGCGCCTCTGGAGTATAGCGCTCGAGCTCGGTCATCATGCGCTTTTCGATCTGCGCCATGGCCGCCTTCTGCATCGGCTCGACGTCCGGCAATCCCATGAACTGACGCGCCTCGAGCGGCGTGCAATCGACGTTGACGGTGACCTTCATCGGACGCTCTCGCCTCCTCATCTCCCGGTGGCCGCTCGTCGAGCGAATCGCCTATGCTTAGCGGAATATCGTTAATCTTCCGCTGTCGGTCCGCCCGCACCCGGCGCGGGAGAAAAAGGCCCGTGGCAAGATCGCTCGCCTCAGCGCCGGCGACCGGGATGACTTGGCGCGGAGCGCCGCGTATCAAGGCGCTCTCGCGTCCTTCCGGCCCTTGATTATTGCAGGTCTTTGCCCGGTCAGCCAGTCTTGAGCGCCCCCAAAGCCTATATTCTCCATCTGGAGCGCGCGATTTCGCGCGCGGCCAACGTCCAGGCTCTCAAGGGCCTGCTGCCGATCGAGTGCGAGATCGTCGCGGCGGTGGACGGAGCGCGCCTTTCGCCGGAGGAGATCGATCGGGCCTATGCGCGCCGCCGGTTCCGGCCACGCTATCCCTTCGCGCTGACGGCGAGCGAAGTCGGCGTCTTCCTGAGCCATCGCGCCGTCTGGCGGCGGATCGTCGACGAGAAGCCTGAATTCGGCGTCATCTTCGAAGACGACGCCGAGATCGACGTTGGCCTGTTCGCCGGCCTGATCGAGTTCGTGGCGGCCGAACGGGCGGCGTGGGATTACGTGCTGATGCCTGCGACGCCGATCCGCGGCGGAACGGAGGTCGCCCGACGCGGCGGGCTCGCGCTGCTGCGCCCCGATGCGCCCCCTTTGCGCGCGATCGGGCAGATCGTCTCCCGCGCCGCCGCCGAGCGTCTGCTTACGGCGACGCTCCCCTTCGACCGCCCGGTCGACACGTTTCTGCAGATGACCTGGGTCACCGGCCAGCCGGTCCTGGTTGCTTCCCCCTCGCCGGTCAGCGACGTCTCGCGCGAGACCGGCGGCACCACGGTCCAGCGCCGGTCGATGGGGCTCGCCGAGCGCATCCATCACGAAGCGATGCGGCCGATCTACCGGGCCCAAGTGCTCGCCCGCTATCGTCGGAGCCTGCCGCGGGCCTGAGCCGCTCTGACGGCCGGCGTCCGCGCCAAGGCGGGCCATGCGGCAAGAAGCGACAAATGCTTGCGATTATCAGAAATCTGTGATATGGATTTGAATCCTCAAAATGGCGGCGCGGCCCTCGCGCCGTGCGGGCCGTCGCGTCGCCCTTCGGGCTCCACGCGGATGACGTACGCGCCAGGCCGGAAGACAAGCGAGACAGGAGATCATGACGCCGAAATCATAAACAATTCAATGCTTTACAGATTGAACACGATCGGTTGCCGGCGAGGAAATCGATTTTGATTTCCTTCCGGCGGGCCTTTGATTTTCTTCCGCCCGCTTGGGATTTCCTTCCGGATTTCTCTTTGATTTTCTTCCGTCGGCTTGGATTCCGAACCGGCGTCGAGACCCGCGCCGTTCCCGGCTCAGACGACCGCCGCGCCCATCAGCTTTCGCGCCGCCGCGGCGCTCATCGGCTGGCCAAACGCGGCGCCTTGCGCGAACTGGCAGCCGAGCTGGGCGAGTTCCACCGCGTCGGATTCGGTCTCAGCCCCCTCGGAGATGACCTCCATCCCGATCTCCTGCGCCATGGCGACGATCGAGCGCAGGATCGGCGAGCGCGCGCCAAAAGAGTTGGGCCTGACCAGGGAAGCGTCGATCCGCATGGCGTCGAAGCGGTACTGCGGCAGATGGCCGAGCGAGGTGTAGCCGGCCCCGAACCTGTCCAGCATCAGCGCCGCCCCAATTTCGCGCACCCGCTGCAAGAGAACCGCCGCGTATTCCGGGTTTTCCATCACCAAGCTCTCCGCCGCCGCGAGCTTGAGCGAGCCGCGCTGGACATAATGGCGGCCGAGCGCGGCGCGTACGTCCGAGAGCAAATCGTGGCTGAGCATCTGGCGCGACGATGCGGCGACGGTGGCGAAGATCGGCGGATTGACCTCGAGCGCTTTCTGCCACGCCGCCAGCTCCCTCGCCGTCGCCTCGAGCGCATAGGCGCCGATGTCGACGATCGCGCCGGTCGAACTCGGCGGCGGAGGAGAATTCGTCCTCGTCAAGGACCCCGAGCCTCGGATGACGCCAGCGCAGCAGCGACTGGAACCCGGCTACAGTCCGATCCTCGAGCCGCACGATCGGCCGGAACAGAATCGAGATCTCGCCGCGCTCGAGCGCCCGGCGCATGTCGTTCTCGAGCGTCTGCCGGTCGGACCGCTGCGAGCGCATGTGGTGAGCGAAAATCTCGACCCGGTCGCCGCCAGCCTTCTTGGCGTTCGCGAGCGCGAGCTGCGCGTCGGCGAGAAGGTCGCCGCCCTTGCCGTGCAGCTTCGGGTCGTAGTGCGCCGCGCCAATCGAAACGGTCAGCGCGATTTCCCGTTCGCCAAAACTGATCGGCGCGGCGAGCGCGGCGCGCAGCGCGTCGATCCTGGCCGGCGCGTCCATCGACTGCGGCTCGGCGAGCACGATTGCGCCGAACGTGTCGCCGCCCAGGCGGGCCAGCGTGTCGCCTGGTCTCAGGTCGCGGGCGAGCCGCCGGGCCACCGCCAACAGAGCCGAGTCACCGATCGACAGCCCATAGGAATCGTTGACCGACTGGAATTCGTCGATGTCGATGACCATCACCGTCGGCGCATTGCCGCCGGGCTTTTGGGCCATCAGAATCGCCGCGCCCAGGCGATCGTTGAACAATTCGCGGTTGGGAAGCCCGGTAAGATTGTCGTGCACCGCGTCATGAAGCATCCGCTCTTCGGCTGATTTGAGCTCGGTGACATCGGACAGCGAGCCGATCACCCTGACCACCTCGCCGTCGGCGCTGATCACCGGCCGGGCTTTCAAGACGTACCAGAAATAGTGACCGTCGGAGCCGCGCAATCTCAGATCGTGATTGATCCGGCCCGAGCGCTGATGCAGCAGCCCGTCGAGCGCGAGCGTATAACGATCGCGATCAAGGGGATGCAGCACATCGAGCCACCCCGCGGCCGGCCCCTCAAGAGCGCCGCGCTTGAGCCCGAGCTGGCCTTCGATCGCCTCGCTGCCGCTGACCTCGTCGGTGAGCACATTCCAATCAAAGATCCCTTCGCCCGACCCGGTCATGGCGAGCGAGCGCCGCTCGGCGTCGGGGCCGCTATCCACGATTCCTCCCGAACCGGAGAAGGCGAACTGCATCACCGTGAAGCCGATCAGCATCACGATCAGCACCAGGCCGCCGACCAGGCCCGGCGCCGCCAGATCGTTGGTCAGGTAGCCGAGCGCCGCGGCGCCCGCGGCCACCACCCAGACCGCCAGCAGATACCAGGTCGGGATCAGCATTACCGCACGGTCGGAGCCGCGCGCGGCGAGGCTCAGGATGAGCAGGAAGCCGAGGCCGGCGACGGTGGCGATCGAGATTCGCGCCACCCCCGCCGCGACCGGCGCATTGTAGACCGAGAGCCCGACGACGGCGGCCATCAGCGCGAGCCAGGCGAGAGCGAAATGGGTATAGCGCACGTGCCATCGGCGCAGATTGAGGTAGGCGAAGAGGAAGACGATGAGCGTCGCGCCGATCGTCGCCTCGACGCCAGCGCGCCAGATTCGCTCGGTGGCGTCCTCGAGGCCGAACATCTTCCGCCAGAAGCCGAAGTCGATGCAGACATAGGCGAACACCGCCCAGGCGAGCGCCGCGGCGGCAGGAAAGATCATCGCGCCGCGGACCACGAAGACGATGGTGAGGAACAGCGCCAAAAGGCCCGCGATGCCGATCAGGATTCCCTCGTAGAGGGTGAGGCTGGTCGACTTGTCCTTGAATGCGTCCGGCTCCCAAAGATAGAGCTGCGGCAGGTTCCGCGTCCGCAACTCGGCGACGTAGGTCACAGTCGTTCCCGGATCGAGCGTCAGGCGGAAGACATCGGATTCCGGATTGTCCTCGCGTTCGGGCGCCGAGCCCTGGCTTGCGGTGATGGTTGCGATTCGCGACGATCCGAGATCCGGCCAGATAAGGCCGGAGCCGACGAAGCGGAAATGGGGCGCGACGATCAAACGGGTCAATTGCTCGTCGGAATCGTTGGTCAGGGCGAACACCATCCACGCCGGCTGCGCCTCGGGCTCGAGCGCGCTCACTTCGATCCGGCGGACGATGCCGTCGGCGCCGGGCGCGGTCGACACCTGGATGCGGTCACCCTGGGCGCTGTAGCGCTCGACCGCCCGCGTCAGATCGATGGCGTCGGATTCGACCGAAACCCTGACCGATTGCACCGCCGACGCCGGTTCCCCGAAGGCCACGAGGGAGGCGATCAGGGCGACAACGCCGAGAAGAACCCGCCAGGCGCGCGCTGCGCCTGAGGCGCGCTTGGCCGACCGGCCTGCGCGATCCCCTCGAGCGCGGGCTCGCCTGCGGTCATTGATCTGCTGTTCAGTCAAGACTGGTCCACGTCAGCCGCGGACGCGCGTCGCCGTCCACCAGCGCGAACAGGAGGTGGTCGCGCCACGCGCCGTTGATCCTGAGGAATCCCCGTGCGTAGCCCTCGCGCCGGAAGCCGTTGCGCTCGAGCAAAGCGATGGAGGGCGCGTTCTCGGGGATGCATGCCGCCTCGATGCGATGGAGGCGCAATTTGGCAAGAGCGAATTCGACCGTCGCCGCGACGGAGCGCGTCATTCGCCCCTTGCCGGCGTGGGACGCGCCCATCCAGTAGCCGAGAGTGCCGCTCTGCGACACCCCGCGCCTGACCCCGCCGAGAGTGATCCCGCCCAAAAGTTCGTCGTTGCCGCTATCGAAAATGAGGAACGTATAGGCCTCGTCGCGAGCCATGTCGTCGTCTTGCCGCCGCAGGCGTCGGCGAAAAGCGGCTCGGGTCAGATCGTCGTCCGGCCAGGTCGGCTCCCACGGCTCGAGAAAGCCGCGGCTCGCCGCTCTCAGCCGGGACCAGGACGAATAGTCAGACGGCGCCGCCGGGCGCAGATAGACGCCGTCGCCGCGTAGCAGCGGCTCCGGGCTCACCGGTCGCGTCAAGCCGAAAAGCGCCATCAAACCCCTTTCAAAGCGGCCGCGACCTTGGCTTGGCCGGGAACCTTGCTGACCGAGCCGATCGCCGCCAGGGCGGGCGGCGATCTAAGCATGGCGGCGCCGGTTTGGCGAACCTGTTCGACGGTGATTGCGTCGACGCGAGCGAGCATTTCGTCAAACGAAAGCGGGCGCCCGTAAACCTGCATCTGACGCGAGAGCTGGTGAACGCGCGCCGCAGGCTGCTCGAACGCGGTGACGAGGGAGACTTTCATCTGCGCCTTGGCGCGGCGGATCTCCGTTTCGGCCAGCCCGTGCGCGGCCTCGGCGAGGCAGTCGAGCGAGGCGGCTACCACCTCCGCTGCGTCCCGGTCGGCCGAACCGGCGTAGAAGCCAAACAATCCGGTGTCGATGAAGTCCCAATGAAAGCCGAAGATCGAGTAGGCGAGGCCGCGTTTCTCCCGCACCTCCTGGAAGAGCCGCGACGACATGCCACCGCCGGCCGCGGCGGCGAAGACCTGGGCGGCGTCGTGATCCGGCGCGCCGGCCGGCCGGCCCTCGAACCCCACCACGACATGCGTCTGCTCGAGACGCCGGCCGAGCTTGGTCTCGCCGCCGCGATAGACGGCCGGCGCTTCGGCTGGCGCGGACGCGTGGGGCAGCCTCTCGAGCCGGGACTGAACAAGATCGACGATATGATCGTGTTCGACTGCGCCGGCGGCGGCGGCCACAGTGGCTCCGGCGCTGTAGCGCCGGCCGAGATAGCGGTCGATCGCATCTCGTTCGAAAGCGCCGACGCCCTCCCGCGTGCCAAGGATCGGACGCCCGATCGGCTGGTCGGGCCAGGCGGTCGCGGTGAGAAGATCGAACACCCAGTCGTCGGGCGTGTCCTCGACGGCGCCTATTTCCTGAATGACGACATTCTTCTCCCGCTCGAGTTCCTCGGCGTCAAATGCGCTCTCGGTGAGTATGTCGCCGATCACGTCCAGCGCCAGACCGGCGTCGGTCCCGAGAACCCGGGCGAAATAGCTCGTCCGCTCGACCCCGGTCTCCGCGTTGAGATCGCCGCCGACATTCTCGATGGCCTCGGCGATGTCGCGGGCGCTCCGCCGCTTGGTGCCCTTGAACGCCATATGCTCGATGAAATGCGACAGTCCCTGTTCGCCAACGCGCTCGTATCGCGAGCCTGCGGCGACGAAGACGCCGATCGCGGCCGTCTTCAAATGGCGGGTCGCCTCGGTCACGACGGCGAGTCCCGAGGGAAGGCTGGTCATTCGAACGCTCACGCCGCGGCCCGTGCAGTCTGCCGCACATAGTCGGCCACAGCCCGGCGGTCGTTCGGCAATACGACGATCGTTTCCCTGCGATCCATCAAGTCCGAGAGCGGCTCCGGCAGCGGGGGCCGCACGCCGGTCGCGCGCTCGACAGCGTCGGGAAACTTCGCCGGATGCGCAGTACCGAGGGCGATCACCGGCGTCGCCGGCGCTGTCGAGAGCGCCTTGCGCGCGGCGCGCACGCCGATTGCGCTGTGCGGATCTATGATCATGCCGCTCTCGCGATAGACCCGGCCCATTTCCTCGGCGCAGCCGGTCTCGTCGACGCGAAAAGCGTCGAAATCGGCGCGGATGCGCGCGAGCGCGTCCGGCGGGATGGCGAATGCGCCCTGGCTTGTCAGCTCGCTCATCCGCGCGACGAGCGCCTCCGGGTTGCGGCCGGAAGCCTCGAACAGAAGGCGCTCGAAGTTGGACGAGACCTGAATATCCATCGACGGCGACTGGGTCGCCTTCACGCCCCTGGGCGCGTAGCGCCCGCTGGCCAGCGCGCGCGCCAGGATGTCGTTCTCGTTGGTGGCGATGACGAGGCGATCGACCGGCAGTCCCATGCGTTTGGCGTAATAGCCGGCGAGCACATCGCCGAAATTGCCGGTCGGAACGGCGAAAGAAATCGCCCGTTCCGGCGCGCCGAGGGCGACCGCGGCGACGAAATAATAGACGATCTGGGCCAATATGCGGGCCCAATTGATGGAATTGACGCCCGACAGGCGCATTTCGTCGCGGAAGGCGAGATCGCCGAACAGCTCCTTGACGATGCGCTGGCAATCGTCGAACGCGCCCTCGATCGCCAGCGCATGAACGTTGGGTTTGCCGACCGTCGTCATCTGCCGGCGCTGGACGTCGGACACCCGTCCCCGCGGATAGAGGATGAAGACCTCAACCTGCGACTGGTCGGCGAACGCTTCGATCGCCGCCGCGCCCGTATCGCCGGACGTCGCGCCGATGATCGTCGCCCGCGCGCCGCGCTGCCGCAGCACCCGATTCATCGCCTGGCCCAGCCACTGCATGGCGAAGTCCTTGAACGCCAGCGTTGGTCCGTGGAAGAGCTCGAGCGCGAACAAATTGTCATCGATTTGGGCGATCGGCGCGGTCGCGGCATGACGGAAGCCAGCATAGGCCGCCGCGGTCAGCGCCTCGGTTTCGGCTGGCCCAAAGTCTTCGCCGATGAAGGGCGTCATGACGCGCACGGCCGATTCGGCGTAGGAGAGCCCTCTGAGCGCCCGGATGGCGTCTGCCCGCCATTGGGGCAACGAGAGCGGCAAGTAGAGGCCGCCGTCGCGGGCGAGACCTGCGAGCAGCGCGTCTGCAAAGCCGAGCGTCGGCGCCGCGCCGCGGGTCGAAACATAGCGCACGAATAGGGAATCCTTGGCCGATTTGATCGTCGTCTATCGCAAATTGGGCTAAAGGGGAACGGCGGGGAAATGGTCGCATGAATGGGGCCAAAGCAAGACCCCGCGGACCGGAACTGGCGGGAATGCCGGGCAGCCCAGATTTGCACTTGAAAATGCCTCGGAACTTTCCGTAACCTGCCACCTTGACCGGAAGGGGACGACCGGCGCGGTCGGGACAGCGGAGCCCGGCCAAAGGGATGGCGAGTGGTGGGTTATGAGTTCGGATTTCAGAGCATATCTGCGGCGCCTGGTTCGCAAGGGTCGCCTCGAAGTGGTGTGCGCCGACGGCGTCACTGAGACGTTCGGCGACGGCGAGGGTCCGCTCCTCGGCGTGAAGATTGCGGATCGCCGGGCGGAGTGGCGACTGATGGTCAATCCGGCGCTGGCGCTCGGCGAACTCTATATGGACGGACGACTGCTCGTAACGCGAGGCGACCTTTACAGCGTGCTGGAGCTCGGCGCGCGGAACCTGCTCGACCTGCGAGGCCTGCCCTGGGTTCAGGCCCTGCATGAGACTCGCGTTGCCTTTCGTGGCTTACACCAGCGCAACGACCGGCGGCGCGCAAGGCGCAACATCGCCAGCCACTATGACCTCGACAAACGCCTCTACGATCTCTTCCTCGATTCGGACCGCCAGTACAGCTGCGCCTATTTCGAGTATCCCGGCCAATCGCTCGACGACGCGCAGACGGCGAAGAAGCGCCACATCGCCGCCAAGCTCCTGCCGAAGGACGGCGCGACGGCGCTCGACATCGGCTGCGGTTTTGGCGGCATGGGGCTCTACCTCGCCGGGGTCGCGGGAGCCAGGGTCACCGGCGTCACACTGTCGGAGGAACAATTCGCCGTCGCGGAGAACCGCGCCCACGACGCGGGGCTGGCCGACCGGGTCGAATTCCGGCTGCAGGACTATCGCGACGTACCAGAAACCTTCGACCGCATCGTTTCGGTCGGTATGTTCGAACACGTCGGAGTCAATCGCTACGACGAATTCTTCACCGCCGCGCGCCGTCTGCTTAAGGACGACGGGGTCATGCTGCTCCACTCCATTGGCCGAAATTACGTTCCGGGCGCGACCAACCCTTGGATCCGCAAATATATCTTTCCCGGCGGCCACATTCCAAGCCTGTCGGAAGTGTTGCCGGCGGTCGAGCGCGCCGGCTTGTTCGTCACCGACATCGAGATCCTCAGGCTGCACTACGCCGACACGCTGCGCGCCTGGCGGGAGCGGTTCATGGCGAGACGGGATGAAGCCGCCAAGCTCTACGACGAGCGCTTCTGCCGGATGTGGGAATTTTATCTCGCGGGTTCGGAGACCTCGTTCCGCGTCGACGGCAACATGGTGTTTCAGCTTCAGCTAGCGAAGCGCCAGGAGGTCGTGCCCCTGACCCGCGACTATATCGCGGAGCGGGAAGCCGAACTCCGCCGCCGGGAAGCGGCGCGCCCGGCGGTCCGTCACGCCGCGGAGTAGGAAGCGGCGGGTCTCGGATCACAAATTCGTGTTCGACGCCTTCGCTTGGCGCTGACCGGCTCAGGCGAGCGCATCAGCCGACGGCAACGACCCGATTGCGTTCGTCGGGCCGCAAGCGGCGTCAGCGCCTCCAGCTTCGCGCACTGCCGACGGTGTGTCCGCCATGACGGCCCGCGCTCCCGGCGCGAGCCTGCTGAAGGCCAGCTCGCGGCGACTCGCGGCCCCCAGACGGGGCCACCTGGATCAGGGACAGAGCGACTGGAGCCGGGCTAAGCGGCTCGCGCGAATCGCACCGCAAGCCCGGTCGCGGTCACCCTGCGAAGGTCGACGCCCTCGACGTCGCAGCCCCTGCAACCATCGACCTCGAACCGCACGTCGACGACCGCGTCGGCGCCATATTCCTCGGCCTCGCGCGTCAGCGCCTCGATCGCCGCCTGACGGTCGACCTCGGCGCCCGGATCGCCGGCGGCGCGCCACCGGGTCGCCGCCTTGATCCGTCCGATGGCGGTCAGCGGCCGTCCGTCGTCGAGGCCGCTGGAAAAACTCACGTACATCAGGTTCGGTCCATGTGCTGGAGCGCAGACTCCATAGCCCATCCGGGCTTTCCGGGCCGTTAACGAGCCGTTACAGTTTCGAGATTCGGCTGGCTTGCTTAACGGAAGGGCAGCGCCTCTGCAGAACGCGGGAACGCGGCGCCCGATCGGCGCCGCTCCCCATCCAGTTTCGGCCTCTATTCCGCGGTCGCGGCCGGCTCCGGCGCCGGCGTCTTTTCGAGGTCGGCGCCGGTCTGCTGGTCGACGACCCGCATCGAGAGCTTCACCTTGCCGCGATCGTCGTGGCCCATGACCTTGACCTTGACCCGGTCGCCTTCCTTGACGACGTCGGTCGTCTTGTTGACCCGCGTTTTGGCGAGCTGCGAAATGTGGACGAGGCCGTCCTTCGAGCCGAAGAAATTGACGAAGGCTCCGAACTCGACCGTCTTGACCACTGTTCCGTCATAGATCTGGCCGACTTCCGGGTCGGAGGCGATCGACTTGATCCAGTTGACGGCGGCC
Source organism: uncultured Alphaproteobacteria bacterium (assembly GCA_963776665.1). Classification (GTDB taxonomy): domain Bacteria; phylum Pseudomonadota; class Alphaproteobacteria; order Rhizobiales; family Beijerinckiaceae; genus Roseiarcus. The sequence goes on along the minus strand of CAVZNQ010000011.1, from coordinate 72,753 downwards.
TTGATTTTCGCGCCGTCGCTCGAGGCGATCTTCACCGTGCCGTCGTCCTCGATGTTGATCTTGGCCCCGGTCTTTTCGACGATCTCGCGGATCACCTTGCCGCCCGTGCCGATGACCTCGCGGATCTTGTCGGTCGGGATCTTCATGGTCTCGATGCGCGGCGCAAACTCGCCAAGCTCGGCCCTCGCGCCGGTGAGCGCCTTGCTCATCTCGCCCAGGATATGCATGCGGCCGTCGCGCGCCTGGGCGAGCGCCACGCCCATGATCTCCTCGGTGATGCCGGCGATCTTGATGTCCATTTGCAGCGAAGTGACGCCTTCGCCGGTGCCGGCGACCTTGAAATCCATGTCGCCGAGATGGTCCTCGTCGCCGAGAATGTCGCTGAGCACGGCGAAGCGCGAGCCCTCCAGAATGAGGCCCATCGCGATGCCGGCGATCGGGCGCTTAAGCGGCACGCCCGCGTCCATCAGCGCCAGCGACGAGCCGCAGACGGTCGCCATCGACGACGACCCGTTCGACTCGGTGATCTCCGAGACGACGCGGATCGTGTACGGGAATTCGGCTGCGGTCGGCAGCATCGGATGGATCGCCCGCCACGCGAGCTTGCCGTGGCCGATCTCACGCCGGCCGGGCGAGCCCATGCGGCCGGTCTCGCCGACCGAATAGGGAGGGAAGTTATAGTGGAGCAGGAACCGCTCCTTGTAGGTGCCGTCGAGGGAATCGACATATTGCTCGTCCTCGCCGGTGCCCAGCGTCGCGACCGCGAGCGCCTGGGTCTCGCCGCGGGTGAACAAAGCCGAGCCGTGGGTGCGGGGCAACACCCCGACCTCCGCCCGGATCGGGCGCACGGTGGTCAGATCGCGCCCGTCGATGCGGCGCTTGTGGTCGAGAATGTTCCAGCGCACGACCTTGGCCTGGGCGTCGTGGAACGCCTTGGCGATCTGCTCGGGCGGGAATTTTGGCTCCGCGCCCTCGGGCGCGAGCGTCGCCATCACCTTGGCCTTGACGGCGTCGACGGCGGCGTAGCGATCCTGCTTCTGGGTCAGCCCATAGGCGGCGCGCAGATCGGCCTCACCGACCTCCATGACCGCCTTTTCGACCGCCGAACGATCGTGCGCGGCGAGTTCCCGAGGCTCCTTGGCCGCCTTTTCGGCCAGGCGAATGATCGCCTGGATCACCGGCTGGAAGCCGGCGTGGCCAGCCATCACCGCTTTCAGCATCGTCTCCTCGGACAGCTCCTGGGCTTCCGATTCGACCATCAGCACCGCGTCCGCGGTGCCGGCGACGACGAGATCGAGCGAAGAGTCCTTCATCTCCTCGACCGTCGCGTTCACTCTGACTTCGCCCTTGATGACGCCGACCCGCGCCGCCCCGATCGGGCCCATGAACGGCACGCCGGAAAGGGTGAGGGCGGCCGAGGACGCGATCATCGCCAGAATGTCCGAATGGGTCTCGAGATCGTAGGAAAAGACCGTCGCGATCACCTGCGTGTCGCAGCGGAAATCCTCCGGAAAAAGCGGGCGGATCGGCCGGTCGATGAGACGGGAGGTCAGCGTTTCGCGGTCCGAGGGGCGCCCCTCCCGCTTGAGGTAGCCGCCGGGAATGCGTCCGGCGGCAAACGCCTTCTCCTGGTAGTGGACGGTCAAGGGAAAAAAGTCCTGGCCGGGTTTCGGCTCCTTGGCGGCGACGACCGTCGCCAGCACGGTGGTTTCGCCCCAGGTGGCGAACACCGCGCCGTCCGCCTGACGCGCCAGGCGTCCGGTTTCGAGCACGAGCCTGCGCCCGCACCAATCGAGTTCTTCGCGTTCAATGCTAAACATCTTTCTTCATCCTGCATGAGTTGAGGATGCGAAAGCCTGCGGCCCATGCCGCCCGTATGTCGGGCTCGTCACCGGCAAGACGGCGAGAAGCTGGGCGGACGCCAGCCCCTTGCGATCCTGCCATGACGCCAGGCTCACGCATTGGGTTCGCGGACGTCGGCCGATGCCGCCGCCCGTTTCTTAAGGTCGAGACGCACGAATACAGGCGCCCGGTTCGCGTTGGGATCGCCCTCAGCGGCGGATGCCCAGACGCTCGATGAGGGTCTTATAGCGTTGTTCGTCCTGCTTCTTGACGTAATCGAGCAGCGTCCGCCGCTGCGACACCATCTTGAGCAGGCCGCGGCGGGAATGATTGTCCTTGACGTGGGTTTTGAAGTGCCCGGTCAGGTTGGCGATCCGCTCGGTGAGAATGGCGACCTGGACCTCGGGCGAACCCGTATCGCCGACTTTCAAAGCGTATTGATTAATGAGCGCGCTCTTGCGCTCGGCGCTGATCGACATCGGATTTTTCCCTAAATCTGCGGCGGGCCAGAGCCAGCCTCATTGTTCGAAGAACGGCCGAACCGGGATGTCGTCCAGGTCGGTCGCAATGCAAAAACCGCGCTCTCGGGAGAGCGCGGATGCGGGGCTTATACAGGTTTTGGGCTGGAGCGCCAGCGATTTGTTGAGTCGGATGTGTCCGGGACCGCCCTCGCACGGCGGCCGCGGCGCGTCTTGGGGAAGCGCCGGACGGCGACAATGGGGCGGTGCGGGGCCGCGCCCGCAGGCTCAGGCGGCGGGGCGGCGATTTGCAACAAGCGCCGCAGCGCCAGCAACCCATCAGCGCCAGAACTTTCGTAGCCATTGAGACCCCTCCATGTGTTCCCGTATGACCTAGGACCATGCCAGCGCGGCTGAACTTCCGCCTGCCGCCTCAACGACATGTGGCGCGGCGGCCATCCGGAGGCGCTTCAGAATGTTGCCGCGCGGCGCCGTAACCGCTATCGAACCTGCCGCTCCAGACCTCCCCGGCCCCCCTCATGTCCGCCTCCCCCGAAGACCTCCTTGCCTATCTCGCCGGCCTCGGCGTCGCGACCGAGACCGTCGACCATCCTCCGTTGCATACGGTCGAGGACTTGCGGGCGCTGCGCGGAGACATCCCGGGCGGGCACGTGAAAAATTTGTTCGTCAAGGACAAGAAGAGCCGGATTTTTCTGCTTGTGCTGGAGGAAGACGCCTCCATCGACCTCAAGCGCGTGCATGAGAAGATCGGCGCCCAGGGGCGCGTTTCCTTCGGCTCGGCCGAGCTGCTTGAGGAAGTCTGGGGCGTGAAGCCGGGAGCGGTGACGCCCTTCGGAGCGATAAACGACAGCGCCGGGCGCGTCAGCGTTGTCCTCGATGAAGATCTCATGCGCCACGAGCGGATCAACGTCCATCCGTTGGTCAACACGAGGACAACGGGGCTTGCCAGCGCTGGTCTCCTGAAATTCCTGCGGGCGACCGGGCACGAGCCCATGATCGTCGCGCTTGCGCGGGCTGACCCGCCGGTTGAATAACGGCGTTTCCGCCTCCATCTAGGGCGGCAAATCGGGAGGCGCGCGGGCATCGCCCGCCCGCCGGGCTGGAGTGGACAAGAAATGGCGAATGTCGGCGGCGCGCTCGCGCCTCAAACCAAAGCGAACCCCGTCAAGGAGGTCACGACCGCGTCGTTCCGGGCCGACGTGCTTACCGCCTCGACGCGCCAGCCGGTGCTGGTCGATTTCTGGGCGCCATGGTGCGGTCCGTGCAAGCAGCTCGCGCCAGCGCTCGAAAAGGCGGTCGCCGACGCGGGCGGCAAGGTCGCGCTGGTCAAGATGAACATCGACGATCACCCGCAGATCCCAGGCCAGCTCGGCATCCAGTCGATTCCCGCCGTCATCGCCTTCGACAAGGGCCAGCCGGTCGACGGGTTTGTCGGCGCGCTGCCGGAAAGCCAAATCCGCGGTTTCATCGAGCGGCTCGTCGGTCCGCTGGAGGGCGGCTCCGCGGCCCTGGTCTCCGAGGCCAACGAGCTGGCCGCCAAGGGTGACGCGGAGGGGGCCGCTGCGCTCTATTCCGAGGTTCTGGCGGAGGATCCGGCCGAGGCCAAGGCGATCGGGGGCCTGGCCAAGCTGCACGTCGCCGCCGGCCGCCTCAATGAGGCAAAGGCCTTGTTGGAAACGGCGCCCCCGGTTCCGGCCGGCAAGGAGCAGGATCCGTCGGTCGCCGCCGCCTCGGCGGCGCTCCGCCTGGCCGAACAGGCCTCGAACGTCGGGGAGCTCGCGCCGCTTGAGCAGGCTGTCGCCGCCAATCCGGACGATCACCAGGCGCGCTTCGATCTCGCGGTCGCGCTGTCGGCCAAGGGCGACCGGGCGGGCGCCGCTGACCAGTTGCTGGAACTCATCCGGCGCGACCGCAGTTGGAATGATCAAGCGGCGCGCAAACAATTGTTGCAGCTGTTCGAAGCCTGGGGTCTGATGGATCCCGAATCGGTCGCCGCGCGGCGCAAGCTGTCGGCCATCTGGTTTTGACGGCTAGTCGCCGCCACGCGCGCCCCAAAGTTGAGTCGAGGGCCATGAAACTGAACCGCACCTTCGCCGGACCGGCCGAGATGCCGGCGACAATCCCGCTGTTTCCTCTTGCCGGAGCCCTGTTGCTGCCGCGTCGGCCGATCCAGCTCACGGTGTTCGAGCCGCGCTATCTTGAGATGCTCGACGACGCGCTCTCGGGCGAGCGGCTCATTGGCGTCATTCAGCCCTCGATCGAGGAGGAAACCTCCGACGCGGCGCCGGAGCTTTATCCGCTCGGGTGCGCCGGCCGCATAGTCCAATATGCCGAGATCGGGGACGGCCGCTGTTTCCTGACCCTCATGGGCGTCGCGCGGTTCCATATGACTGCTGAAGCGCCGAGCCAGCGTCCCTATCGGGTCGCAACCGCCGACTACTCGCCGTTCGCGGAGGATTTTCTCGAAGGCGCGGGCGAAGCCGCGGTCGACCGCGAGGACTTGCTCGAGACGCTCAAGCGCTTCGCCGAGGTCAACGAGATCAAGGTGGTGTGGAGCGACATCAAGAAGGCGTCGAACGAGGCGCTGGTCAACGGCCTGTCGATGATGAGTCCTTGCGGTCCCAAGGAGAAGCAGGCGCTGCTCGAAGCCAAGGACCTCAGGTCGCGGGCCGAGATGCTAGTCGCGATTACGACGATCGAGCTCGCCCGCGGGCAGGACGCGGCGACGCAGATTCACTAGGTCGCGTCGCCCGCCGCACGCTCGCCGTCCGGTCCTCGATGCCAGCGGCGTTCGGGCGGCCGGCGAAGAGGCCTCCCCTCGCCGCTACTCAGGGCGCAAGCGATCTGCTACGGTCGCTAACCATACGTGAAACGCCGTTCGACCGCGGAGTTGGACATGGAATACGAAAACATGCCGCAATCCTCGAATATCGAGGATCGTCGCGGCCAGGGTGGCGGCGGCGGAGGGATGGGAGCCGGCGGGCTCGGCATCGGCGCGATCGTCGTCATTTTCGCCATCAGCTATTTCACCGGCATCTCGCCCCAGATCCTGATGAGCGGCGCCGAGATGGTCGGCGTCGGCACTCACAATCAAGCGCCGCCGCAATCGAACGCCCCGGTCGATCCGAACGATCCGACGCGGGTTTTTCTCGCCAAGGTCGTCGGCGGCACGGAGGGGGTCTGGGCGGAGGTGCTGCCGGCGCAGGCCGGGGTGAAATACGAGCCCGCGCCGCTGGTCATCTATGACGGCGCGACCCGGTCGGGATGCGGCGGCGCGCGGTCGGCGATGGGGCCGTTCTACTGCCCGATCGACAAGAAGGTCTATCTCGACACCTCCTTCTTTCGCGACATGAAGACCAAATACGGCGGCGGCGGCGAGTTTGCTTACGCCTACGTGGTCGCGCACGAAATCGGCCATCACGTCCAGGACCTGCTCGGCATCCTCGACAAGGTCGACAACATGAAGCAGCAGGTCAGCCAGACCCAGGCCAACGCGCTTTCGGTCCGGGTCGAGCTGCAGGCCGACTGCCTTGCCGGGGTGTGGGCGAACCACGCCAATGACAAATGGAAGATCCTGGAACAGGGCGACATCGAGCGGGCGCTGGCGACCGCCCAGGCGATCGGCGACGACCGGCTGCAGACCGCCGCGCGCGGCTACGCCGTGCCCGACAGCTTCACCCACGGCTCGGCGGCGCAGCGCCAGCAATGGCTGACCGCGGGCTTGAAGAGCGGCGACATCAAATCCTGCAACACCTTCTCGAATTGACTGGCTCGCCGCGCCTGCGCCGAGCGCTTTAAGAGGTCGGGCGAGCTTTTTGCCGGCGCCGTTTCTCGCCCGTCCTCGTGCATCATCGGGCTACTTCAGTCTGCGGTTTGGCCTTGACGCGGCCATGATCCGTAGCTATCTGCTATTGTTCATGATTTGTTCCTACCTTTCCACTATGGTCCATCGCCATGAACCTGAGCCCGATCCGACCCTCCGTCCCTGATCCGCGTCATCGCCCTGAGGCGATCGCCGAACGCATCCTGCCCGCCGAGCTCAGGCGCGGGCGCGGCGCGGCGACCAACGTCTCCGGCCGTTTCGAGATCGAGCGGCGCGAGGATTTCGACGACGGCTGGACGCAGGACGAGGCGCCCGAGCCGCTTCAGACCGAGGTGACCTGGGAGAAGCCCAAGGCGATCATCACCCGCAACGAGTTGCCCGATATCCCGTTCGACCGCTCGATCAACCCCTACCGAGGCTGCGAGCACGGCTGCTTCTATTGCTACGCCAGGCCTGCCCACGCGTACATGGGCCTTTCCGCCGGGCTCGATTTCGAGACCCGCCTGTTCGCGAAAGAGCGCGCGGCGGAGCTGCTCGAGCGGGAGCTGGCGTCGCCCAAGTATAAGCCGGCGCCGATCGCCTTCGGCGCCAACACCGATCCCTATCAGCCGATCGAGCGCCAATATCGCATCACCCGGTCGCTGATCGAGGTCCTGAAGCGCGCCCGCCATCCGCTGACCATCGTCACCAAGTCGAACCTCATCCTGCGCGATCTCGACCTTCTCGCGCCGATGGCGCGCGACGGCCTGGTCAAGGTGTTCGTCTCCGTGACCACGCTCGATCGGCGGCTCGCGCGCGAGATGGAGCCGCGCGCGCCGACGCCGCAGAAAAGGCTCGAGGCGATCGAAGCGCTCAACGACGCTGGCGTGCCGGCGGGCGTGATGGCCGCGCCCATCATTCCGGCGATCAACGACGAGGAGCTCGAGACGATCCTGACCCGCGCCTATTCGGCCGGCGCGCGCGAGGGAAGCTATGTCGTCCTGAGGCTGCCGGGCGAATTGCGCGACATGTTCCGCGAATGGCTGCAGGTCCACTATCCAGACCGGCTCAAGCGCGCGGTCTCGCTCATGCAATCGATGCGCGAGGGCAAGGACTACGAGGCCCAGTGGGGCCGGCGGATGGCCGGCTCGGGACCCTACGCCTGGATGATCGGGCGCCGGTTCGAGATGGCCGCGCGCCGCCTCGGCTATCGCGAGACGTCGCGGGCGCTCCGGACAGACCTCTTCGTGAAGCCGGTCCTCGAGGCCAGCGACGGGAGCGCGCAGCTCAGCCTGTTCTGAACCATTTTGCGGCGTGCGCCGTCACCCCGGGACCGGGCGAGGGCCTTCCCGCGCCTTGGCCCCGCGCGTAAACAGCCCCAATGCCGCGCTACAAGCTCACGCTCGAATATGACGGCGCGCCGTTCGTCGGCTGGCAGCGGCAGGAGAATGGCGTTTCGGTCCAGGAGGCGCTCGAGGGCGCCCTGTTCGCCATCACGGCTGAGCGCGCGATCGCGCATGGCGCGGGGCGCACCGACGCCGGCGTGCATGCGCTGGGCCAGGTCGCGCATGTCGACCTTAAGCGCGACTGGGATCCGTTCCGGCTCGGCGAGGGGCTCAACGCGCTGCTTCATCCCCAGCCCATCGCCGTTCTCAATTCGGAGCGGGCGGACGCCGGTTTCGACGCCAGGCGCAGCGCCAGGGCTCGCCACTATCTCTATCGCATCGTCAACCGCCGTGCGCCGCTGGCGCTCGAGCGCGGCCGCGCCTGGCGGGTGAAGCCTCGCCTCGACGCGCGCGCGATGCACGACGCCGCCCAGGCGCTGGTCGGGCGGCACGATTTCTCCACCTTTCGCGACGCGCAATGCCAGGCGAAATCGCCGGTCCGCACCCTCGATCGCCTCGATGTCACGCGCGAGGGCGATGAGATTCGAATCGAAGCGAGCGCGCTCTCGTTCCTGCATCGGCAGGTCCGCTCGATGGTCGGCTCGCTGGTCGAGGTCGGCGTCGGCCGCTGGACCCGCGGCGAACTCAAGGCCGCGCTCGAAGCCGCCGACCGCAACCGCTGCGGCCCGGTCGCCCCGGCATGCGGGCTCTATCTCGCCAGGGTAGACTACGCGCTCGCCGCTGAGGCGAACTCGGCGAAATAAAGCTCGAGCGCGCGTTCGTAGATCCGCGACAGCGCCTCGAGATCGTCGAGCGCGACCCGCTCGTCGACCGCGTGGATGGTGGCGTTGACAAGGCCGAGCTCGACCACCGGGCAGGCGTTCTTGATGAAGCGCGCGTCGGAAGTTCCCCCGCCGGTCGAAAGCTCGGGCCTGCGCCCTGTCACATCAAGAACCGCGGCGGCGACAAGATCGGTGAACGGCCCCGGCCTGGTCAGGAAGGCGACCGCGTTGGTCGGCTCGAAGGCGAGCGTCGTGCGCGCGCCCCCGGCCGCCGCCCCGACCCGCCGAGTAATTTCGGCTGCGAGCGATTCTGGCGTCCATAGATCGTTGAAGCGGACGTTGAAGGCGAGGCGGACCTCTCCGGGTATGACGTTCGCCGCGGGGTTGCCGACATCGACGCTGACCACTTCGAGGTTCGACGGCTGAAAGTCGGCGTTTCCCTGATCAAGCGGCGGCGCGAGCAGCGCCGCAAGCACTGGCGCGAGGGCGCGGATCGGATTCTCCGCGATCTGCGGATAGGCGACGTGGCCTTGGCGGCCATGAATTGTCAGCCGCCCGTTCAGCGAGCCGCGCCGGCCGTGCTTGATCGTATCGCCGAGCGCGCTGACGCATGTCGGCTCGCCGAGAATGCAATGGTCGTAGAGTTCGCCCCTGGCGAGCGCCCAGTCGAGGAGCTTGACCGTGCCATTGACCGCCGGGCCTTCCTCGTCGCCAGTAATGAGGAAGCTGATTGAGCCCTGAAACCGCCTTCTGGCGATGAAGCGCAAGGCGGCGGCGGCCGCGGCGGCGACGCCGCCCTTCATGTCGCAGGCGCCGCGGCCCCAGAGCTCGCCATCGGCGATCTCCGCCGCGAACGGATCGAACCGCCAGCGCGCGACGTCGCCGGGCGGAACGACGTCCGTATGGCCGGCGAAGACGAGATTGGGCCGCCCGCCGCCGAACCGCGCGGCGAGGTTCAAGACCGCAGGCGTCCCGACGGCCTCGAATGTAACGAGTTCGGCCGCGAATCCAGCCCCGGCGAGGAGATCGCGCAAATAGGGCAGAGCCCCGCCGTCCTCCGGCGTCACCGACCGGCAGCGGATGAGCGCGCGCGCAATCTCGAGCGCCGAGAGCGGGACGGACATGCGGTCAGCGCCCAAACGCGCGGCGCCCGCTACCGCGGGCGCATTTCCCGCACTGGCGCGGCCCAGTCGAGGCCGACGTCGTAGATCGGCGGCTCGGTGTTGGAGAGCAGGTGCCAGAGCCCTGCGTTCTGGCTGCGCTTCAAGGCCTTGATCAGGACGCGCCCGTCGCTGACGCCGCACACGCACATGCGCCCCACGAGGCTGTCGTCGGGAGGATTACGGATGTCGTCGTAGAAGACGAGCCAATTGTCGAACAGCGCGCCGAGCGAATGGCCGCGTATTTGGACCGCGACCGTCGCCGGCTTCGAGTTCGATCGGCGCGTCGACCTCGTCGAACGGCCCCTGGCCATCGGCGTAGAAATGAGCGATCGCCCCGGCGCCGACATAGCCGATCAGCGGCGCCTTGGGCGGCCGCGGCGGCCCCCCGCCGATGAGCCGCGGCGGTTCGATGCCGAGATATTCGGACACGATCGCGATCTCGTCGGCGCGCAGGCGGCGGTGGCCGTTGAGCAGATCAGTGACGGCGGAAGGCGAGCGGCCGAGCGCCTTGGCGAGGCCGCTGCGGGTTTTGCCGGTCCTCTTGAGGCCGGCGCGGATCCAATCGACGGTCAAAGTTCAAACTCCGAATTTTGTGCCCCGTGCATCGGCTTGGGCCGCGAGCATTCCCGCGCGCGTCCCGGCCCGGAAGGCCTGCCGACTCACGGGATTAACTCTTTTTCCGAAAAACCGCAATTCAAAAAAACAGAATCTTGACAGCAGGTTCGGTTTTACCAAATAATGAACAAAACAAGAACATTGGCGAGGGCCGCTGGGGCCGTCGCGAACAGGAAGGGCAACTCCGTGAGCAAACCCCTACCCCGCCGCCGACCGCCCAAAGTCGACACCGAGCGGACCGCGGCCAAGCGCGCCTGCGCCCGTCATCTCCAGGATTTACGCCGTTGGCACGACGGGCCGCTGGCGGACGTCAAGGTCAACCTGCGCGGCATCCCGAAATTGGTCCCTCCGATCGTCGAGCAGTCCTACTGCACCTCGCCGGCGGCGCTCTGCGCCGACCTCGCGGACCCGATGGGCGCGGAGTTCGCGGAACAGCTCGCCTGGGCGGAACTTTGGGAGTTGTTCTCTTGAGCGGCGCCCGGAAGCCGGTCAAGCGGACCCGCAAATCGCCGCAGGAGCTGCTCGACGCCGTGCAGGAGCGGCTCGACGCGACGCCGGAGCGGCTCGCTCGCGCCAAGGAAGCGGGCCAGACGGCGACCCGCGACCCCGACCGCACGCGCCGGATCGTCGATCCGTTCGACGCCATGCGCTCCAACCGGGTGCTGGCGCCGCACGATCCGAAGCTCAACGACATCCGCTGGCTGGTCGGCGAATCCTTGCGCCGCACCCATCAGCGCGCCAGGCTCGACCAGTTGCGCGCGGTCGCGCCCGACCGCTTCGGGTCGAGCGGATTCGGCCCCCGCCATGGCCTGCCGCAATCCGAGACGGCCCTTTTCGCTCGCGACAAATTGCGCGAAGCCGAGGAGCGGGTCGGCCCCCACGCCTGGCCGATCGTCACCCGGATCGTCATCGAAGGGGCGGGCGTGCGCGAATGCCGCGGCTTCATCCCCGAACTCGCCACCCCCTGGCGCGCCGACGCCGTCGTGAGCGACCGGCTCCGGGTCGCGCTCGACACGATCGGCGGCCTCATGGGCGTCACGCCGAGGCGGGGGAAGTGAGGCGAGCGAATATCGCGAAGCCAAATCACGATTAAACGATTGAAAAGAAAGGAGCCCGCGAAATCGCCGATTTCGCGGCCCAACAAAATCAAGCGCTTAAGCCCTGGCCAGCGAAAGGCTCTCCTTCGCCCTGCGAAAGATAGCGGCTCGCCACCTTCCGGCGGGCCGCTTCAGGGCGCGAGCTGCTTTCTGAGGAAAATGCGCCTGAACTCCGGCGGATAGTCGAGTTCCCCGAAGGGCTCATAGCCGAGCCTGGGATAGAAGCCCGGCGCCTGGAAGCTGAAGGTGTCGACCCAGGCCGAGTGGCAGCCGCGCTCGGCCGCCCGACGCTCGGCCGCGCCCATGAGCGCGCGCCCGATCCCCTTGCCCCTGAGCGCCTCGGAAACCCATAGGTACTTGATGAACAGCCAGCCGGCGTAGGTCTCGCCCGCGAGGCCGGCGACGACCGTCTCCCGGTCGCGCGCGAACACGGCGAGCGGCTGCCATTTCTGGTGGCCTGGCCAGCGGCTCTCGTTGAACGCTTCGAGCCCGTTGGGCAGGACTTCGACGTCCGCCTCGGCCGGCTGATCGTCGACGTCAAGGCGAAGGCCGGTTCGCGCGCGTTCCAGGCTCATGACGATCCCAGGCGAATGAAAGGCTGCAACCTTAACCAAGCGCGCGACGTTCGTCCCGAGCATTCACGTCGAGTTCAGACGCAAATAGCATCCTCTTGCCCGCGGCTGGAAAACCTGGAGGACACACATGGCTTTGCGTATTCTCTCAGGCGGCGCGATCGCCGCCCTTGCCGGCGCCGCGATGCTCGCTGCATCGAACGGCGCCTCGGACGCCTTCACCCTCTCCTCGCCTTCGCTCGAGCCGTCGGTCGCGTCCGCCGGGATCGAGCCGGCATGGTGGCACAATGGATGGGGCTGGCATCGCGGATGGGGATGGCATGGCGGCTGGCATCGCTGGGGCTGGGGACCGCGCTGGGGCTGGGGACCCTATAATTACCGCCCCTGGGGCTGGCGCGGCTACGGCTACGGGTACGGCGTCCGCCGCTGCTGGATCGGCCGCTGGGGATATCGTCACTGCGCGTGGTGGTGAAGCGCGGGCTCAGGCCTGCATCTTCGCCATTAGAGCCTCTGAAATCTCGACGTTGGCGGTGACGTTCTGGACGTCGTCGTTGTCCTCGAGCGCGTCGATGAGGCGCAGGATCTTCTCTGCCGCCTCGTCGTCGACCGCGACCGTATTCTGCGGCCGCCAAACGATCGCCGCCTTCTCGGGCTCGCCGAATTTCGCCTCAAGCGCCTTCTGCGCCTCGCGCAAAGCCTCGACCGAGGTGATCACCTCGTGCTCCTCCGCTCCCGAGACGACGTCGTCGGCGCCGGCCTCGATCGCCGCTTCGAGCATCGCCTCGTCGTCGGCGGCCTTGCGGTCGAACACGATAAGCCCGACCCGGTCGAACATGAATGACACCGCGCCGGTCTCGGCCAGCGCGCCGCCGGCCTTGGCGAACGAAGAGCGCACTTCGCCCGCGGTGCGGTTGCGGTTGTCGGTCAAGGCTTCGACGATCACCGCCACCCCGCCGGGAGCGTAGCCCTCGTAGCGCACTTCGTCGTAGTTCTCGCCCTCAGCCCCGGCCGCCTTCTTGATTGCCCGCTCGATATTGTCCTTGGGCATGTTCTCCGCCCTCGCGGCGATGACTGCGGCCCTCAGACGCGCGTTCATCGCCGGATCGGGCAGGCCGAGCTTGGCCGCGACCGTGATTTCGCGCGCGAGCTTGGAGAAGAGCTTGGAGCGGATCGCGTCCTGCTTGCCCTTCTTGTGCATGATGTTCTTGAACTGACTATGACCGGCCATAGATCGCCTCGATGAACGCGCAATTGCGCGGGATGCTTCAGGATGAAATCGGCTTCCTATACGCCGCGCCCAGACGCGAGGAAAGCGGATCGGGCACGGTCGGGGGCCTCGCTACGCGCGGCCATCGCCATCGCTCCGGGGGTCGACCATTTCCCGGGTTTTCTCGACCGCGCCGCCCAGGAAGCGCTGCGCGATCAAGTGCTGGCGATCCTCGCCGAGGCGCCGCTCTTTCGTCCGCGCATGCCGCGCACCGGCAAGCCCTTTTCGGTCGAGATGAGCAATTGCGGTCGGCTCGGCTGGGTTTCCGACGAGGCCGGCTATCGCTACCAGCCCACCCATCCCCTGACCGGTCGGGCATGGCCGGCAATGCCGCCGAGCCTCCTCAAGGCCTTTGCCGACATCGCGCCCGGCGCGCCGGCGCCCGAGGCCTGCCTCATCAATGTCTACGACGCCAGCGCGCGGATGGGTCTCCACCAGGATCGCGACGAGGAGGATTTCTCCGCCCCTGTCGTTTCGCTGTCGCTCGGCGATACGGCGCTGTTCCGGATCGGCGGGCTTGAGCGCAACGCGCCGACCCGCTCCTTCCGCCTCGCGTCAGGGGACGCGATGTCGCTCGGCGCCGAAGGCCGTCTCGCCTTCCATGGCGTCGACCGCATCTTCGGTGGTTCGTCGACCCTTCTTCCGCGAGGCGGCAGGATCAATCTTACGCTTCGCCGCGTGACGCCGGCGCCCTGAGCTATTTTCCGCTCGCCGCCGGCGCCTCTTTCGGCGCCGCCTTAGGGCCGCCCTTCGAGACCCCTACCATCGCCGGGCGCAGCACCCTGTCGCCGATTGTCCAGCCGGTCTGGACCACCTGCGACACCGTGCCCGAAGGGACCGTCTCGTCGGGGGCCTCGAAGATCGCCTGATGAAGGTTGGGGTCGAATTTCTGACCCTTCGGGTCGAGCCGCTTGACCCCATGGCGGCCGAGGGCCGCCTCGAGGTCGCGCGCGGTCAGTTCGACGCCTTCGATCATCGACCGGATCGCAGGATCTGCGCTTGCACGGGCCTCCGCCGGCAGATGCTCGAGGGCGCGCGACAGATTGTCGACCACGGTCAGCATGTCGCGGGCGAAGCTCGACACACCGTAAACCTTCGCGTCGGAGACTTCGCGCTCGGTGCGCCGGCGCAGATTCTCCATCTCCGCCAACGTGCGGAGCACCCGGTCCTTCAACTGGCTGTTTTCGGCGTTGAGCGCCTCGATGACAGCGGCAGCGTCCCGGTCGCCGGGCCCGACCCGAGCGGTTTCGCCTTCCTGCGCGGACGGTTCGGCGTTGGCATCACTCATGGTTTCATAAGCCCCATCAAAATTCGGCATGGATATCAGGGCTGACGGGCCAAAAATCAAGCGCGGAAAGAAGCGAAAGTCCTATGGCGCCCGACGCCCGTCAATCTCCCGCAAAGTCCGCCAGCAACCGGCGCTTGATCGCCGCCTGCCGGGCCGGCGCACTGATCTTCTGCCCGGTCAGATCGCTTATATAGAACGAATCCACCGCCTTTTCGCCGAAGGTGACAATATGGGCCGAGCCGATGTTGAGATTAAGGCTCGACAACGAGGCGGTCAGATCCCGCAGCAGGCCGGGCCGGTCAAGACCGGAAACCTCTACCACCGTGTAGCGGCGCGACAGATTGTTGTCGACCGTCACTTCGGGCTCGATCGCGAAGGCGCCGCGCCGAACGTCGCGCGACTGCCTCGGCGCCGCGAATTCGGCCAGCCGGACCTCGCCGCGCAGGGTCTTCTCGATGTTGTCGGCGATGCGCTGGCCACGGCGCAATTCGTCCTCGTCGCGCTCGAAAGCGCGCGAAACGAAAATGGTGTCGAGGGCCAGGCCGTCGGTAGTGGTGAAAATCTGCGCGTCGACGATGTTGCCCCCCGCGGCGGCGCAGGCGCCCGCGATGCCGGTCAGCAGCCGCGGATGGTCGGGCGCGACCACGGTGACCGCGGTCACGCCATGAAAGGCGTCGGTCGTGACCTCGGTCGCCAGGGAGCGGGTCGCGGCCGTCATCGCGTGCAGCAATTTGGCGTGCGCCACCTGCCGCCCTGCCTCAACCTTCAGCCAATAGGCCGGGTAATGACGCTGAGCGTAGGCGTCGAATTCCGGATCGGACCAGCCTGGAAGCGACCGGCGCAATGTCTCCTGCGCCGCTTCCACCCGTCCCTTGCGGTCGATGACTGAATGACCGCCACCGAGCACGACCTCGGTCTCCCAATAAAGGGTGCGCAGAAGCTGGCCTTTCCAGCCATTCCACACGCCCGGACCCACCGCTCGAATATCAGCGACGGTCAGCGCGAGCAGCATCTTGAGGCGCTCTTGCGTCTGCACGATCGCCGACAGCGCTTCCGCCGTCCGCGGGTCGAGCAGGTCGCGCCCTTGCGCCATGTTGGACATGACGAGATGCTGCTCGATCAGCCAGGCGACGCGCTCAATGTTGGCCGGCGAAAGGCCCAGACGCGGACCGAGTTTGCGCGCAACCTCGGCCCCGGCAAGCGAGTGATCGACCCCGCGGCCCTTGGCGATGTCATGCAGGAAGGTCGCGATATAGAGCTCGGTGCGATGGGCGATCTGGGGCATGATCTTGGTGGCGAGGGGCAGATCCTCCCCCAGCCGCCCGACTTCGATGGCGCTAAGCTCTCCAACCGCGCGAATGAGATGTTCGTCCACCGTATAGTGGTGGTACATCGAGAATTGCATCATGCCGACGACGCGGCCGAACTCCGGAATGAACCGGCCGAGAACTCCGGCCTCGTTCATCCGCCGGAGCGCGATTTCCGGCGCGTTGCGCGAAGTGAGAATGTCGAGAAACAGCCGGTTGGCTTCCGCATCTTCGCGCAAGCGGGCGTCGATGCGCTTCAAGGATTGGGTGACGAGCCGGGTCGCGTTGGGGTGGATCGACAAATTCGACCGGTCGGCAATCCAGAACAGTCGGATTAGGTTGACCGGATCACGCTCGAAGGCGTCATCGCTCATGACGTTGACGCGGTCGTTGTCGACCTTGAAGTCCTCGGCGTCGGCGATCGCGCGCGTCCGCCGGCGCAGACGTCCGACCAAGCGCCCGAACGCTGGCGTGCGCTTGGTCTGGCGTTCCTCGAGAGCGGCGCAGACGATAGCGGTCAGGTCGCCGACGTCCTTGGCGATCAGGAAATAGTGCTTCATGAACCGTTCGACGTCGATGAGCCCGGCCCGGGTCGAGTAGCCGAGTTGGCGGGCGATGGGCCTCTGAACATCGAAGCTCAGTCGCTCCTCAGCCCGGCCAGCGAGGAAATGCAGCCGGCAGCGCACGCTCCACAGGAACTCCTCGCAGCGGCGAAACAACGCGAATTCGCGTGGCGAGAACACTCCCGCCGCGACGAGCTCCTGGGCCTTGCGAACGCGGTAGACGTATTTCGAGATCCAGAATAGCGTGTTGAGGTCGCGCAACCCCCCCTTGCCCTCTTTGACATTCGGCTCGACCAGATACCGCGACGCGCCCGCCCGCCTGACGCGCGCTTCGCGTTCCGCGAGCTTGGCGGCGACGAATTCGGGCGCGGACTTGGCGACGATCTCGGCGTCGAACCGCTTCTGAAGGGTCTCGAACAAATCCTTGTCGCCGACGATGAATCGCGCCTCGATTAGCGTGGTGCGGATGGTCGTGTCGGCGCGCGCCTGCCTGAGGCATTCATCGACCGTGCGCGTCGCGTGGCCGACTTTCTGCTTGAGATCCCACAGCACATAGAGGAGCGACTCGACGATCTTCTCGACGCCCGGCGGCGGCTTGTCGGGCAGGAGGAACAGGAGGTCGATGTCCGAAAAGGGCGCGAGAAGGCCCCGCCCGTAGCCGCCGACCGCGACGATGGTGGGCAGCTTCTGGCGGGGCTCAGCCGGGGAGAGCCAGCGGGCGGACATTTCGAGCGCGACGCGCAAAAGGTCGTCGGTCTGGGCGCTCAGCGCCTCGGCGCATGCTCGGCCCGTTCCGCCATCCTCCAGCTCCTTGCGCGCCTCGTCGCGTCCGGAGGCCAGCGCCGCCTGCAGCATTTCGATCGCGCCGCGGCGGAACGCCGCGAGGTCGCCGGAAAGCCGCTCGTGCAAAAGCGCGATCTTTTCCAGAAGCTTGGCGTGCTCAACGCCCTTCGGCGCGGGTGGCGCGGCGCGCGGGGCGCGAGAGCGGCGTCCCACCGCGGGCGCAGGGGCGACTGACATTTCGCGTATATCCCCTCTCGCCTCGGCGTTCGCAAGCCCGCCCGCGGCCAGGCGAACCTCTATTGTTTATTAACCTTGGCCTCGATCGCGTCCCAGATCGCCGCCGCGAGGTCGGGTCCGCCGACCCGTTTGACCGCCCGGATCCCCGTCGGCGAGGTGACGTTGATCTCCGTCAGATAACCGTCGATGACGTCGATGCCGGTGAACAGAAGGCCGCGCCGCCTCAGCTCCGGCCCGATCGTCGCGCAGATCGCCCGCTCGCGTTCGGTCAGCTCGGTCTCCTTCGCCGCCCCGCCGCGCACCATGTTCGAGCGGATGTCGTCGCCGGTGGGTACGCGATTGATCACGCCTCTCGCTTCGCCGTCGACCAGGATGATGCGCTTGTCGCCCTTGGCGACGGCCGGCAGGAACTTCTGGATTACCCAAGGCTCACGAAATGTCGTGCTGAAGAGGTCGAACAACGATCCGAAATTCGGGTCTTGGACTGCGACCTTGAACACCGCGGCGCCGCCATGGCCGTAGAGCGGCTTCATCACCACTTCGCCGTACTCGGCGCGGAACGCCTCGATCGCCGCTTTGTCGCGGGCGATCAGCGTCGGGGGCATCAGTTCGGGGAAATCCATCACGAACAGCTTCTCAGGCGCGTTGCGCACGCCGCTCGGATCGTTGACGACCAGAGTCTTCGGTTGGATGCGTTCGAGAATATGCGTCGTTGCGATATAGGCGAGATCGAACGGCGGGTCCTGCCGGAGAAGCACGACGTCGACGTTCGAGAGGTCGGTGAGGCTCGCCTTGCCGAGGCGGGCATGATCGCCCTCGACGTCCTTGACGCTGAGAGGTTCCGTCATGGCCTCAACTCGCCTGCCATTGAGCTGCAGACGGTCGGGCGTATAGTGCAGCAGCCTATGCCCACGCGCCTGCGCTTCGAGAAGCAGCGCAAAAGTCGAATCGCCGGCAATGCGAATGCGCTCGATCGGGTCCATCTGCACGGCGACGGTCAGGGGCATTGGCGTCCGGTCGAGGGCGATTTTGGCTTTGCGGGGAATCAGTCGATCCCCAGCCTATACGCGGACGGCGCGTGGCGGGGAAGGCGTCCGGGCGAGACGTATATGGCGTCGCCCCGAAGGGTGAGCTCCGCCGCCCAGGGGTTTCGCGCCAGCCACACCCGCGCCGCGCGCGCGATTCGCCGTCGTTTCATTGCGGTGATCGAGATCGCCGCGATCTCGATGTCGGCGCGCGCCTTGACCTCGACGAAGGCGATCGAACGGCCTCTTCGCGCAATGAGGTCGATTTCGCCGCCGGACACGACAAACCGGCGGGCAAGTATCCTGTAGCCCTTGAGCCGCAGCAGGAGCGCGGCGATCGATTCCGCCTTGAGGCCAAAAAGATGGGCGCCGCGCCGGCGCTTGGTCCGCTCCGCGGGGGTCCCGCCCCTCACCGTTGCGCGCCCGCGAGCGCGAGCGCGCGCGCATAAACCTGCCGGCGCGGCAGGCCGTGCCTGGCGGCGATCGCCGCCGCCGCGTCCTTGACCGAGAGTTTGGCCAGCAATTCGGCGATTTCCCGATCGAGCGCGTCGTCGGCGATTGGCGGGCGCGCCCCAGCCGCGGCGACGACGATGACGATCTCGCCTCGTGGCGTCTCCTCTTGCGCGTATTGGGCGGCGAGCCCGGCGAGCGAGCCGCGCCTCACTTCCTCGTGCAGCTTGGTCAATTCGCGCGCCACCACAGCGGGTCGGTCCCCAAGCTCGAGCGCAAGGTCGGCGAGCGTCTCGGCCACGCGCCCCGGGGCTTCGTAGACAATGAGCGTGCCGGGCACGCCGACCAGCGTGTTGATGCGCTCCCGCCGTGCCGCCCGCTTGGGCGGCAGGAATCCTTCAAAGAAGAAGCGGTCGGTCGGCAGGGCGGCTACGCAAAGCGCCGCGAGCGCCGCTGAAGCGCCTGGCGCGGCGGTGACGGCGAGGCCCTGCGCGGCCGCTTCGGCCGCCAGTCGATAGCCGGGATCGGAAATGAGCGGAGTTCCGGCGTCGGAAATGAGCGCCAGCGCCTGCCCTTCGGCGATGCGCCGCAGCGCGCGCGGACGCGCCTCGGCGGCGTTGTGCTCATGGTAGGGCGAGAGAGGCGTCTCAATCCCGTAGCGCGCGAGCAACGTGCGCGAGACGCGGGTGTCCTCGGCCAGAATTCCATCGGCGCCGGCCAGAATAGCCAGGGCCCGCAAGGTCACATCGGCGAGGTTGCCAATCGGCGTCGCTACGATATAGAGCCCGGCGCCGAGCGGCGCCGCTGGGACGGGCGCGCCGCCAACAACGAAGCTTCGGTTCGATCGGGCGATTCCGGCGCCTCCGCCCGGCCGAGCCTTTGTCGCGGTCATTTTGCAGACATCCCACCGATGACGCGCCAGCCGAATTGTCGACGACATAGCCAAGCGCAGGTGAAAATGCCACAATTTCTGCCGACTGCCAGCGAATCGCCTCTGTCGCGCGCCGGCAAGCGAACTGGTGACGCGACGCGCCTCGGGCTATCGGTGGCGAGCGAGCGAAAGGTGGCGATGAAATTTTCCGCTCAGACGCCGGAAGAGAGGGCCAGCGTCACGCGGCGAGCGCTGCTTGGCGGCGGCTTGGCGTTGACGCTCGCGGGGTGCAATTCGAACGGCATCGATCTTGGTGGAGGGGCGCCTGCGGTTTCAACGCCTCCGCCGGCTGGCGCGCCAGTTGTTGGCGAGACGCTGGGCTCCGGGCCAGTGCGGGTCGGCATGATCCTGCCGCTGACCCAGAACGGCGGCCCGAGCCCCATCGGCGTCTCGATGCGCAATGCGGCCCAATTGGCGATCGACGATTCTGGCGCCTCCTCCGTCACGCTCATGGTTCAGGACGACCATTCCAATTCGGACAGCGCCGCCCAAGCCGCTCAGTCGGAACTGGGCGCGGGAGCGCAACTGATCCTCGGACCGGTGTTCGCCAATGACGTGCGGGCGGCCTCGGCAGCGGCGAAATCGGCCGGGCGGCCGATGATCGCTTTTTCGACCGACACCAGCGTCGCCGCGCCGGGCGTCTATCTGCTGTCCTTCCTGATCGAGACCTATGTCGACCGGATCGTCCAGTACGCCGCCTCGAACGGCAAGAAGTCGTTCGCGGTCATGGCCCCGCAAAACGACTACGGCAATGTCGCGACCGAACGCTTCCAGGCGACCGCGGCAAACGTCAACGCTCAGATCGTGGTCACCGCCCGCTATTCCGCCGGCCAGATGGCGACCGCGGCGCAGCAGGTCGCAGCAGCGCAGAGTCAGATCGACGCCTTGTTCATTCCCGAGCAGGCCGATGCGATGCAGGCGGTCGCCAACGCCTTGTCTTCGAACAGCGTCAAGACGCAGCTTTTGGGAACCGGGGTCTGGAACGACGGACGGGTGCTTAAACTGCCGCAGATGCAGGGCGCGTGGTTCTCGGCCCCCGACAATGCCGGCTTCAATGCGTTCGCCCAGCGCTATAAAGCCAAATTCGGCAGCGAACCCGCCCGCCTCGCGACCCTCTCGTACGACGCGACGACGCTGGCCGCCGCGCTCGCCCGCGGTGGAGGGCCGGACCCCTACAGTCAGGCCGCGCTCACCAACGTATCTGGCTTCAGCGGCGCCGATGGCGTCTTTCGCTTCCGCCCGGACGGAACCAACGAGCGCGGCCTCGCGGTCATCGAGATCGACAACGGCGCGGCCAAGACGATCAGCCCCGCGCCGAAGAGCTTCGCCACGGGGTGACCGCCAGCGGCGACAATCGCGCAACAATGGTCAACGCCGTGAGAACCTAAAGCATGCTCGGCAAAACCCGGTCGGGCGGCCGATGGCCGTCGACGAAGGTCCGGATGTTGACGATGACCTTTTCGCCCATGTCGGCGCGGCCTTCGTGCGTCGCCGAGCCCATGTGCGGCAGGAGCGTCACCTTGCCCGCCTTGGCGAGCGCGATCAGTTTCTCGTTGACCGCGGGCGCGTGCTCGAAGACGTCGAGCCCGGCGTTGGAAAGTTCGCCTGCCTCCAGCATCCGAACCAGCGCGTTCTCGTCCACCACCTCGCCGCGGGCGGTGTTGATGAGAATCGCGTCGGGCCTGAGATGCTTGAGCCTTCGGGCCGACAGCAGGTGATAGGTGCCCGGGGTATGCGGACAATTGATCGATACGAAATCCATCCGCGCCAGCATCTGGTCGAGCGAATCCCAGTAGGTCGCCTCGAGTGATTCCTCGATTTGCGCCGCGACCCGCCGCCGGTTGTGATAGTGGATCGACATCCCGAAGGCGCGCGCCCGCCGGGCGAGGGCCTGCCCGATGCGTCCCATCCCCACGATGCCGAGACGCTTGCCGGTAATCCGGCGACCCAGCATCCAGTTCGGCGACCACCCGGCCCATCGCCCCTCGGGGATGATGTGCGAGCCCTCCACCAGCCGCCTCGCTGTGGACAGAATGAGCGCCATCGTCATGTCGGCGGTGTCTTCCGTCAGCACGCCCGGCGTGTTGGTGACCGTAATGCCGCGGCGGAGCGCGCTGGTGACGTCAATATGATCGACCCCATTGCCGAAATTGGCGATCAGCCGCATCTGCTCTCCCGCCTGCGCGATCATCGCCGAATTGATGGGGTCGGTGATGGTCGGCACGAGAACGTCGGCCTCGCGCATAGCCTCGACGATCTCGGCCTGGGTCATCGCCTTGTCTTCGAGGTTGAGCCGGGCGTCGAACAGTTCGCGCATGCGGGTCTCGACCAGCTCAGGCAACCGCCGGGTGACCACCACGAGGGGTCTTTTCTTGGTCATGAGCGCCGCCCTTATCGCCCGGCGCGGCGCCGCCGCCGCGGCCCCGCTTTCAGTCGTCCGCCTCCGCGCCTTCCAAACAGTTTACGCCTCGTTAACGACAGACGACGCAAATGGTTGAGCGAGGGCGCCGCCAGCGGGTCTCTATCCGCGGGCTCGGCGGCCTCTCTAGCAGAAGAGCGGGCAAAGACAAGGATAGCCGGTCGGCCGTCGAGGAAATCGGTATGAGACGAGAAAGGCATCCGATCCCCATGCTTCCGGCCTCCCGCCGGGACGTTCTTGCGATTGCGGCCGCCTTGTTACTGGTCTCCCGCCCGGCCCGCGCCGATCCGATCGGATCAGTCACCAAGCTGCCGCTGCCGCGCTTCGCCAGCCTGAAAACCGATCGCGTCAACTTGCGGGAAGGCCCGTCAAAGGACCACGCGACCAAGTGGGTCTATCAGCGGGCTGGGCTGCCGGTTGAAATTACCGCCGAGTTCGAAATCTGGCGCAAGGTCCGCGATTCGGAAGGCGTCGAAGGTTGGGTCCTTCATTCGTTGCTGTCGGGCCGGCGAACCGCGCTGGTGACGCCAAACAAGAAGGGGGAGAACTCCAAGATCTACGGGCGCCCGTCAGCGTCGGACGAATTGGCCGCGACGCTTCAGGCGGGAGTGATCGTCAACATCCGCAACTGCGACGGTTCCTGGTGCCAAATCGACGGCGACGGATTCAAGGGGTACATCGAGCAGGTGAAATTGTGGGGCGTGTACCCGAACGAAAGGATCGAATAGGGTGAATTGCCCGACGGGCAGCGGCAACGACAGGCTCGGCTCTTCCCCATTTTACATGTTTTCAACAAGATGCGAAGCGAGTGGCAGGAAATCCGCATGGCCGCTTCTCGCGCTCCCGCATTGAATTCCTGCCGAATGAGGAGTCGCCGAGGTCAAGTGGACCGCTGATCGAGGAGGTGCATGAGGCTCATCCGCCATCGACGCGACGATGCCGAAGGCCCTGACGCCAAGGTAGGGTTCCTCACGGAGGGCAACGACCCTGACCGATGCAGCCTCTAAGTCAATGGCGCATGCAGCTCCCGCACCCGCTCTTTCAAAAAAACGAAGTCGATCGGCTTGGTAACGAACTCGGCCGCTCCATACTCGGCGGCGCGGCGGCGGCGTTCCTCGTCGCCATAGGCGGTCAGCATCATCACCGGCAGGTCGGGGCGGCGCTTCTTGATCTCGCGCAGAAGGGACAACCCGTCCATTCCCGGCATGTTGATGTCCGAGAGAATAACGATCAGTCGCGGCTCGATTTCGCCCGCGAGACGTTCGAGCGCCTCAGCGGCCGAGAGCGCAAAATGGAGGACATAGGCGCCCTCCCGCGCCTCGTGTCGAAACTGCTGGCGAAACAAGGTGGCGACATCGGGTTCGTCGTCAACAATCAAGATGCTTACAGTCATGACTGCCTGCCCGCCACCGGCGCCTCTGCTGTGCCTCCGGCCGAAAAACGATGCGGGAGAGTTACGACGAATTCGGTGAACTCGCCAACTTCGCTGGCGACCCTGATCGTCCCGCCGTGTTGTTTGGTGACGATCTCGTAGCTGATCGAGAGCCCGAGCCCCGTGCCGACGCCGGTCGGCTTTGTTGTGAAGAACGGTTGAAAGAGCTTGTCTTTGATGTCGTCGGGAATGCCAACGCCATTGTCGCGCACCCGCACCTCGACGGCCTTCCCGAGATCGGACGTGGTCACCGTAAGAACCGGCCTAAACGTCCCGTCGTTTGCCGACCGCTGGCGTTCGCTCGCGGCGTAAAATCCGTTGCCGAAGAGGTTCAGAAACACGCGCGTGAGGTCCTGCGGCACGAGTTCGACCGGCCGGATGTCGGCGGCGTATTGCCGATCCAGAGTGATGCTGAAGTTATGATCTTGAGCGCGGGCGCCGTGGTAGGCGAGATTGAGCGATTCCTCCACCAGCGCGTTGAGATCGGCTTCCTGCCGGTCGCCCCCGCCGCCGCGCGAATGCGCCAGCATGCTCTTGACGATGTTGTCGGCGCGCTTGCCGTGTTCCACGATCCGCTCGAGATTGCCAGTCAGCAACTCGGATATCTCGTCGAGTTGGGCGCGTTCATGTTGACCGAGCGATCCGAAGGCAGACGCCGCGACCGTTTTCAATTCATCAAGCAGTCCGGTCGAAAGGCTGGCGAAATTATTCACGAAATTGAGAGGATTCTTGATCTCGTGAGCGATTCCGGCGGTCAACTGGCCGAGCGACGCCATCTTCTCGGCCTGGATAAGATTGGCCTGGGCGGCCTTCAGCTCATGCAGCGCCCCCTCGGCGGCGTCCCGCGCGATTCGGATCTCCGCTTGGGCTCGCTCGCGCTCCCGCTCGAGTCGGCCCCTCTCGATCAGGCTGTCGCGCAACATACTAAGCGTCGTTACCATCGCCCCGATCTCATGAACGCCTGTGGGCGGCATCGCGGCGTCGAGATCGCCGCGGGTGATCGACGCCATGCTCCGCTCGAGTTGTTTCAAGGGGACGGTAATCGACCGCACCGTCAAAGCAGTGAAGCCCAACGCGAGCAGAAGAGCGCCGATGCCGCCCACGATCGCGAGCTTCACGGCGAGTTCGGCTCCGCGCGTCGACGCATCGCGCCTGGCCACGGCCTGCTGCTCAACTCGGTCCACCACGCTGTCGATCTCGCCGTCGATCGTGAGAACGTGACTCTTGGCTTGATCCAGCAGGGCGTTGCCGGAGGCGCTGTCGTCGCTTGAATAGGCGACGCCAGCCTGCCGCGCGAGATCGGTCATTGCGCCCACTTCGCGCCTGATGGCGGCGACAAGCGCTGGATCGATCGTAGAAATCGACATCAGATCGGACTCGAGGCCTGCTTTTGCGGCTTCCGCCGATTCCTGCGAGCCGGCGAGCTGCGTGATGGCCGCGTCTGTGACCCAATACTTCAAATCGCCAAAGTGCTTGCTGGCCGAATTGGCTTTCTTGACAACCGACACAAGCGTCGCCTCCTCAGCGAGACTCTGCGAAACGCGGGCAAGCTCGCGGATCAGGAGCACCGAGGAAAGAGCGAGGATCGCCAGCAGCAGGACCGATAGGAAGATCAGTCGCGCTCTGATCGAAACACTGGGCATCAGCCTGAGTCCCCCCGCGCGTTGGCTCTTGGGGCCAGATCGCGCGCCACCGAGCAGGCGGCCGACGAAGCCTCCCAACCGGAAAATCCCAGAAGACCCTCGGCCACGCGGTTAGGAATTTCGCTCATTTTCTTGTCCGGCCAGCGGTATCATCACATACTCAGCGCGGCCGCAAAAGGTTGCCCATCGCCCGGCAAACAATGCCATGATGGCGCAGGGCGACCTGACATTGCGTAAACGGGTTCACTTTGGTCTGCGCCCCGGTGGAGGAAAAGATGTACGCCACGGCAATTCAACGGACTTTAATTCCCTTCGCGGCCGTGCTCGGCCTTGCTGCTGCGGATATCGCGCGAGCGGATCCAGCGTCTGTCAAGGTCGAGCTGACAGGAGCGCAAAGTGCGCCTCCCATAGAGACGAGCGGCTCGGGAACAGCGGAAGTGACTTACGACCCGGCGACCCGGACGGTGACCTGGAATATCGCCTATAGCGGACTATCGAGCCCGGCCACCATGGCCCATTTCCACGGGCCTGCCAAAGCGGGCCAGAATGCCCCGCCGGTGATCTGGCTCAGCAAGCAGGGCAGCCCGCCTGCCAACCCGATGACAGGAAGCGCTACGCTCACTCCTGACCAGGCGAAGCAATTCGCCGCCGGCGAGTGGTATATTAACATTCACACTCAGACCCACCCTGCAGGGGAGATTCGCGGTCAGGTGACGCCTACCAAAATGTAACAGGAATTACATAAACCAAGCCATGAGGATTGCGGCCGCGGCGCTGCCGACAAAAAGAACGGCAGCGCGCGCAGGGCTAGCCATGCGCGGCGCGATCACGGGTTCCGGCAGAACCTTGGTGCCCGTGATGAGCGGCAGCACCAGGTCTTGTCCCTTCACCGCCGCGTAGCCGACGATCGCCAGCACATGCAAGCCGATCGACGCCAACAGAATCTTCCACAGGACCGCATGAGAGAAGTCGATAGCGTTTGCGGCCGCGGCGGGCACAATCCCGGTCAAAGGTCCGACGTCGGCAATGTCGTTGGCGACATAAATTCCGGTCAACGTCTCAGCGAGAAGAAGCAAAAGCAGGAACAAGATCATCCAGCCACCCGCCGGATTGTGCCCCACCTGACGGTCGGGCTCGCGTAGAAGCGCATATCTCAGATGCTGAAAGACGATCCGCGGCGAGGTGAGAAAGTGGGTGAATCGGGCCGTCTCGCTGCCGAAGAAGCCCCAAAGCAGCCGAAACAGCACCAAGGCCAGCAAGAGATCGCCAATCCATCCATGCCAGACCATCCAGTCGAGCCGCCAGGTCGCGTAGGCCGCGGCGACAAGCGCCACGATCAGCCAGTGGAATAGGCGGACGGCGATGTCCCAGACTTGAACGACACGCGCTGAAGTGCTCATCGATCTGCCGGAACGACCCCGTGCGTCTACCGAAGCGCAACCTGACTGACCGCCGACCGTTGACAGGCAAGACGGTGTCGCCGTTTTGGCGCGCGAGACGAATCTCGCGCCGAACGACTGGACTCGCAAGCGCGCAAGGCGCCAGCGGTTCAAAAACCATCGATCGGGTTCGCTTGAAAACTGACACTTGCACAACCGGCGAGGCGCTCAACACCGACAGGCGCCGCGGCCCACAGGGTAAATTGCTTGGAATGCGTGGTGGCCGAGCAGGTCTGACACGCCAAGCAATTACAGGCGCTTGCGTTCCCGCACCCGGTTAGCAGGCCAAAAGGCTATATCGTTTGTCTCGGACCGGCCCTTTTATCGTCCACAACATGTTGTGTTGGCCGTCGCCGCGAATCTACCTACCTCGAATCTCTGATGCCGAGGGAAGCGGACAGGAGCGACGATTGGCCCTACGGTGTCAGGCGGTAGCTTGGCCAGCGCCCGACCGGCCGCCCAAGCTGGGAGGCTCGAGTCCCGGGGCCTTCCGTGCGCGGCAGAATAACAGAATAACACGGATCAAGCGATCGAGTTCTAACATCTAGTCGCCTCGAATTTTTTGGGGAACAAAGCGGCGCGGGCCGCGTTTGTCCTTCTCATGGCAGGGCGGTGAAAATGGCTGAGCTTTCCCATTCGGGCGAGGCGGCGGGCGGCTGGGCGAGTCGCATGGCCCGAACGGCGGCGCTGGGCTGGGCAGGTCGGACGGTGCGCCGCCTGATCGAAGGGCCGATCGGAGAACTCCGTCGGGCCGCGTCATTGGATCGCAACGTCGTCTCCGTCCTGGAACGGCGCGCGGTCGAGGATTCTGCCGAGTACATCGCCGCCGCCATGCCGCAGGCGCTTGCCCTGCACTCACGGGAAGAGCTTTGGGACTTTGCGATCCGAAACGCGGTCAGCGAGGGCCTGTGGCTCGAGTTTGGCGTATTCAAAGGCTATTCCATAAACTACCTGGCGCTCAGGACCCCAGGAAGGGTCTATGGTTTCGATTCTTTTCGCGGTCTGGACGAGGACTGGACTGGCGTCGGCCATGTGAAGGGAACCTTCGACCTCTCCGGCCGATTGCCCCGCGTTCGTCCGAATGTCACGCTGCTGGCGGGTTGGTTCCGCGACACGCTGCCCGGCTTTCTCGCCGCGAACCCCGCGCCCATTTCGCTGCTGCATCTCGACTGCGACACTTACGGCGCTACTGCCGAAGTGCTGGGACTTGTCAGGGAGCGTCTGACATCAAAGAGCGTCGTCATCCTCGACGACTACCACGGCTTCTGGGGTTTTCGACAGGGCCAGCTAAAGGCGTGGGCCGAATTCGTCGCCGCCGAAGGGCTTGCGTATCGTTATACGGCGTTCAACCGGAAGGCGGTCGTTATCCAAGACCTTCGGCCGACGAAGGATTTGCCTGCGCGGACCGGCGCCGGATGAGGTTTCGCACCAAACAGACGGTTGATGTTCAACATTTGGCAAATGAAAATGGTGGGCCGGGCAGGACTCGAACCTGCAACCAGACCGTTATGAGCGGCCGGCTCTGACCATTGAGCTACCGGCCCAAGTTTGGGGCGCGCCGCCGGGGATAAAGCGCAAAAAGCCCGCGGTTGCAATCGTCGCTCGCGCCGCTGCGTTCGTCGGCGCTTTCGGAGCGTGACGTGTTTGGGAAAGATTTGCCCAAGTCGGAACCCAAACAGCGGTCACGTATTTTTTTACTCGCCCCTTCTTGCGAAAAACAGAATCTGTGCTAGAATTGGTGATCATCCCGTATTTTTGCAGTGATTCGCCCGCAACAGGGTTTTCGTGACATTGGTTCCGGCCTGTTCCCGGCCCTAACTTCGCCACGCTATTTGGGTTCCTCAGCGAGACTAGGCGGCCGGACAGGGAAAGCATGTCGGCGTTTCAAACTGAACCGATCGCGGCGAACCTCGCCGACCCAAACTCGGGGGCGGCCTTTTCGGCTCGCGCGGCGACGCGCCGGATTGATGTAGCGCCACCCGCCGACCGCGAGGAAGCCTTCGCGAACGCGCGGCGACGCTCGACGCGCGTGAGACGGCTTCGCCGGGCGATCCTGATCGGCGGCCTCGGGACGGTGGTCGCGATGTTCCTGACCGCCGTTTTCAACCCGTTCACGACGGGTCTGAGTTCGCTAGGGCTGTCCAACCTCTCCGTGGAGGGAACCAAGATCGTCATGGACCACCCCAAGCTTGCCGGCTTTCGCAATGACGGACAGGCTTATCTCATGACCGCCAAACGAGCCCTCCAGGATATCAAGCAGCCGACCATCATGGAACTGGAGAAAGTCGAGGGCGAAATCGGCGCGTCCGGCGGGGAATCGACCCATGTCACCGCCGACTCTGGCCTTTACGACAGCCTGGGCGAGCACATGGAGTTGTCGAACAACGTGCGAATCACGAATGGTCGCGCCAACGTGCTGTTGCAAAGCGCCAAATTCGACTTCAAGTCCGGAGCTTTTCGAAGCGACGAGCCGGTCGAAGTGCGCGTCAGCGACGGTACGACCATCGTCTCCGACCGCGCTTTCGCCATTAACCACGGCGAGGAACTGACTTTCGACGGTCATGTCAAGACAAGGATCGTTCCGCAGACCGGCCAGCCGGCTCCGAATGCAAAAGGGACAAATCCATGAAGTTGCCGCCAAGCCTTTCCGGCCGGCTGGCGGCGCTAGCCGTGGCGCTCTTGTGCGCAGGCGGGGCGAACGCCGCGAGCGCCCCGAGCGCGACAGGCGCCGACAAACCCGCTGGCCCCGGCGACTCGGCAATCTTCCCCGGAACAAATTCCAAGGAGCCGATCTCGATCGACGCGGACAAGCTCGTCTACTACGACAAGGAGCACAAGGCGGTCTACACCGGTAACGTCGTCGTCATTCAGGGCGATACGAAAATGACCTGCACGACAATGACGGTCTTTCTTGACCACGCTCCCACACAGGGAGCTGCGCACGCTCCAGCGCCGCCGGAAAAACAAACGACCGACGGTCAATCCGGCCCGGCAGCCGACTCGGGCGTCAGGCGCCTGGAGGCGATCGGGCCGGTGACCGTCATCTCAAAAACCCAGGTCGCCACCGGCGACAACGGCGCCTACGACAAAGCGGAAGGCAAAGTATGGCTGACCGGGCATGTCACGCTCAGCGACGGCCAGAACGTCACCAAAGGCGACAAGCTGACCTATGATCTCAAGACCGCCGAGGCGACAGTCGACACCAGCGCCAAGTCTAGCCGGGTCCACGGACAGTTCGTTCCCAAATCGAACGGCGACGCCACCAAGCCGGGCGGCGACGCGTCGAAATCAACCGGCGATGCGACGAAGGCGAAGTAGGATCCGGTCAGTGCAGAACCATCGCCGGCCTTCTCCTCCCTTCGCGGCGAGCGAGCGCCAGTGAGCGCCGACACGGTGCGCGAGCGCGTAAGCGTCGCTCCCCGCTGGCGCAAATGGTTGCGCGGCGACAGGGCGGGATCGGCCGCGGCCTCTTCCGCCTCTCGGGTCGCGGCCGGCGGGCAGGGCGTTTTGGCCGTCCATCGCCTCGGCAAGGGTTATCGCGGCCGCATGGTGGTGCAGGACGTGAGCCTGTCAGTGAGGCGGGGCGAAGCCGTCGGATTGCTGGGGCCGAACGGCGCCGGCAAGACGACCGTCTTCTACATGATCACCGGCCTCGTCAAACCCGACAAGGGTAAAATAGAGCTCGACGGACATGACGTCACCGAGTTGCCGATGTTTCAGAGAGCGCGGCTCGGAGTCGGCTATCTGCCGCAAGAAGCCTCGATTTTTCGCGGCCTCAATGTCGAGAACAACATCCGGGCGGTGCTCGAAGTCAACGAGCCGAACCGCAAGGCGCGCGAAGCGATGCTCGAATCGCTACTCGAGGAGTTTGATATCGCCCGAGTGCGCTCCGCGCCTTCCATTTCGTTGTCGGGCGGCGAACGGCGACGGTGCGAGATCGCCCGCGCTCTCGCGGGCAAGCCATCGTTCATGCTCCTCGATGAGCCATTCGCAGGCATCGACCCGATCGCGGTCGGCGACATTCAGGATCTGGTGCGGCACCTCAAAGGACGCGGGATCGGGGTGCTGATCACCGATCACAATGTTCGCGAGACCCTCGGCCTGATCGATCGCGCCTACATCATCCATAGCGGCCAGGTCCTTACCGAAGGCCCGCCGGAGGACATCATTGCGCACCCGGACGTGCGTCGCTTCTATCTCGGCGAGGACTTCCGCATGTAGCGGCAGGCGCGGGAGGCGGCGAAGCAAGCGGCCCAAGGCGTCGCGTCATTCGTCTTCGCCGAACCGGTCCGCGACGAGAGCGGCGAGCGCATCCAACGCCTCTCGCGCTTCTGTTCCCAAGGCCGATACCGTGATCGTTGATCCTGGGCCTGCGCCGAGCGTCAAGATGCCCATAATCGAATCGCCGCCGACCGTCTCGCCGCAGCGCGTGACCTTGACCTCCGCGTCAAACCGGTCGACGCACTGCACAAACTTGGCGGTGGCGCGGGCGTGCAACCCTTTTCGGTTGACAATGAGCAACTCGCGCGACAACGCGCCGGCGAATTCCGGCGGCGCCGGACACTCTTCTTCGGAGCCGGTCTGGGTCATTTCCCCGCCAGCACCTTGCTCGCGATGGTGATGTATTTGCGGCCAGCATCGCGCGCCTCCACGACGGCATGGTCGAGATCAGCGCTTTCGCGCATCGTCGCAAGCTTGATCAACATCGGCAGGTTAACGCCGCAGATCACTTCGACCCGACCCCCGTCCATCACGGAAATCGCCAGATTCGAAGGAGTGCCGCCGAACATGTCGGTAAGGATGACCACGCCGCCGCCGTCCTGTACGCGCGCAGCCGCGCTCAGAATGTCCGAGCGACGCTGCTCCATGTCGTCTTCAGGACCGATCGTGATCGTCTCGAGCTGAGTCTGGGGGCCAACGACATGCTCTAGCGCGGCCCGAAATCCGGTGGCGAGCTGGCCGTGGGTCACGAGGACCATTCCGATCATCAATTATCCATCAGTCGATCGGCTCACCCTGTCGGCCCTAATCAAGCCGGCGGCGAAATTGCAGGACGTGCATTTTTGTGCACTGCGGCGCAATGTTCAAGCGAAATTCGTGCTGGAGCCGAGTTCTGAGCCGCCAAAACGGACAATCGCTCTTCGACCGCCAGCGCCTGATCGCAGACGCTCAGGCTGGAATCGAGCGCCAGACGGGGCAACCTGACCCCTTCGACAATCACGTCGTGATCATCGGGCATCCGCGGCCATTGACGGGCGCGTTCACTGAGGTCAACCGCCAGCCGCACGACCGCCGCGGGCTCGTGGCGCACTTCCATGAGGCCGGCCATCCGGCGCTCTATGATTCCTGCCATGGCCGCGGCCCCCGATGCGACCAGCCGACCCCCCGATTCGCGGACGTAGATGCGGTCGTCGCCGATCAGGGCGCCGAACGCGCCTTCGCCGCTCGCGCGCGCCATCAGCGCCAGCGCCAGCGCGCTTTTGCCCGAACCCGACGGTCCAAGAATCAGGACGCCGCTCTCGCCATGGATCACAGCCGTCGCATGGAGACCTGCAACGCTCATGCGGCGAACGCGGGCAGTTCGACGACAAAGCGTGCGCCCGCGCCGTGCCGTACCGGTTCGTCGGGATTGTCGTCCTGCGGCCCGCGGACGCGAACGTCGGCGGAAGGCGCCGGCCGGTTGCCCGCCCAGATCCGGCCGCCATGGGCCTCAACGATCTGGCGTGAAATCGAGAGCCCGAGGCCCGAGTTCTGCCCGAAGCCTTGATTTGGCCGATCCGTATAAAAGCGCTCGAATATGCGTTCGAGCGCATGCGGCGGGATCCCGGGACCGTCATCATCGACCGTGATGACAACGCGATCGAAGCGCTCCTCTCCCTCCGGCTGGGTTCGGGCAGACGCCCGCTCGAGCGCAACCCGGACGACGCCTCCGGGTTCGGAAAAGGAGCAGGCGTTATCGATAAGATTGGTGACCACCTGAGCGAGACGGGAATCGTGCCCAAGGACAAAATAGTCCGCGCTGGCGTTTCTCCCCCGTCTGACCGGGATCGACAGTTCGACCCGGGCGCCGTTGCTGCGCGGAGAATCCTGAGCCATGGCCACGACTGCCCGCAGAAGAGCGGCGACGTCGACCGGGGCCGTCTCGTCTCGAGCGAGCTCCGCGTCAAGGCGGGAGGCGTCGGAGATGTCGCTGATCAACCGATCGAGCCGCCGCACGTCGTGCTGCATGACGGCGATCAGCCGATCGCGCGAGTGGCCAGCGTTCACCCGCGGCAGCGTTTCGAGCGCGCTGCGCAGCGACGTCAGCGGATTTTTGAGTTCGTGCGCGACATCGGCGGCGAAACTCTCGATCGCATCAAGACGATTGTAAAGCGCCTGGGTCATGTCGCGGAGCGCGCGGGACAAATGACCGATCTCGTCCGAGCGCGCGGTGAAATCAGGAATCTGCTGTCGCGACCTGATGCCGCGCCGCACGCGCTCGGCGGCGTCGGCTAGCCGGCGCACTGGTTCGGCGATCGTATTGGCGAGCGATAGCGACAGCAGCAGCATCACGACAGCGAGCACGAGGAAGAAGCGCAACTGCGCCAGGCGGGCCGAAGTGATCACGCGATCAATGTCGCCGCCCTGGGTCGAGAGCTGAAGCGCGCCTCGGGTCGCCATCATGCGCTGGATCGGCACGCCCACGGACACGATCGTCTCGCCCTCGTCGTTGACGCGCACCAGAGATTGCGTTTTGCCCTGCAATGCGCCAGCGACCTCGGCCATTGTCTTGCCGCTCGTCGCCCACGGATCGTCGGCCCGCGGAGCGGCTGAGGTCAGGAAAAACCCGCGCAAGCGGGCGATGACCCGATCAGTGAAACCGCTCCTCTCGGCCGCGTCCGGCAAGTCAGAACGCACCACGGCCCCGCGAGCCGAAAACGACCGCGAATCGAGCAGGAGCCGGCCGTCGCTGTCGTAGATCCGGGCGCGCGTATGGGTCGGAGTGACGAGCCGACGCAGGAAAGGCCCAACGAGCGCCGGGTTGATGGAAAATTGCGTTGCGTCCTCATCGCTTTGCGACGGCGCCACGCTTTCGCCGGGCGCCAGTTGCAGGAGCTTGTCCGGATCGATGGTGATCGAATTGGTGTCCCCGGTCGCCGAAGCCGAAATCGCCGCGGCAATGATATCAGCCTGGATGGTGAGGCTCTGAATTCGCGCCTCGATCAGGTCGGCGCGAAACTGGTCGAGGAGCAGGAAGCCGACCACCAGCACGACGAGCCCGCCCAGATTGAGGACGACGATGCGGCGGGTGAGGGACGACGAGAACCGGGCCGTCAAGAAGCGCCAGGCGACGCGCGCCCGCAAACGCAGCCACCGACGGCTCCCGCGCGCGGGCTGACCGGCGAGGCGACGTTCGAGGTGCGTTTCGGCGCTCATGGCCGCGGGCGAGCCGCCTATCCTTCCTTGAATCGGTAACCGACGCCATAGAGCGTTTCAATCATTTCGAAATCGGGCTCGACCACCTTGAATTTCTTACGCAGCCGCTTGATGTGGCTGTCGATGGTCCGATCGTCGACATAGACCTGATCGTCGTAAGCCGCATCCATCAAGGCGTTGCGGCTCTTGACGACGCCAGGTCTCGTCGCAAGCGCTTGCAGGATCAGGAACTCGGTGACCGTCAATGTCACGGCCGTATTATCCCACGTGCACGTGTGGCGCTCGGGGTCCATCTTCAAACGGCCGCGCTCAAGTATCTTGGCTTCTGTCTCTTTTTGCGTTGCCGCATCTTTGGGATTGGAGCGCCGAAGGATCGCCTTGACGCGCTCGACCAACAGGCGCTGCGAGAACGGTTTGCGAATGAAATCGTCGGCCCCCATTTTGAGGCCGAACAGTTCGTCGATCTCCTCATCCTTCGAAGTCAGGAAGATGACCGGCAGATCGGACTTCTGCCTCAGACGCCGAAGGAGCTCCATTCCGTCCATGCGCGGCATCTTGATGTCGAATATGGCGAGATCGGGCGGATTGGCCTTCAGGCCTTCAAGCGCGCTCGCCCCGTCCGTATAGGTCTGTACCCGGTATCCCTCGGCCTCTAGCGATAGAGACACCGACGTCAGTATGTTGCGGTCATCGTCGACCAGCGCGATCGTGGGCATGAAGCTCCCGCTTTGATGTGATCCGGTCGCCGCTTGGGCTGGCTGGCTCAAAAAAACCATTGATCGCCTGAATGTGTTCCAACGAGGGCGATCGCTCTGACGGCCGAACCGAGATGGGGCGTCCGGATGAATTGTGCAAGGTTACCATGAAGTTGGATCGATTGGCCAGCCATCAAAGACCCGCCCCCCACACGCGCCCTTGACCCGCGCGGGGCTGCAGGCTTCTTGTCGTCGCGATCCGCCCGAAGCCAAAAGGCCGCCATGGCGAACGCTCCTACCGATGGGGACACAACAGCCCATGCCCAAGGGGTTGCCGACGCCAAGCGGCTGATGCGGCTCGCGCGAACAGGCGCGCTGGCGACTTTGGAGGCAGGCGGCAGTCCGCTGACCACGCTAGTCGGCGTCGCCAGCGATTTCGACGGCGCGCCGCTGTTTCTGATGTCGACGCTTTCGCGCCACACCCGGAACCTGGCCCATGATCCGCGCGCCTCGCTCCTTCTGGCTGGGACCCATGACCGCGGCGATCCGCTCAACCACCCGCGCGTGACTCTGAACGGACGGGCCGAGCTCGACCCGGCGAGTCGAGCCAAGTCACGGTATTTGCAGCGCAATCCGAAGGCCGCCTTGTATGCCCAGTTCGCCGATTTCGGCATGTTTCGGCTCGGGATCGAGAGCGTGCATTTCAATGGCGGGTTCGGCCGGGCCGCCCCGCTAGCGCCTGCCGACGTTCTCGCCTCGCGGGTCGGCGATGCGGCGCTGATCGCGGCCGAAGAGCGCCTCCTTGCTGAGGTCAACGCCCTCGGCGAGGCCGCGCTCGCCCAGCTCGCGGGATACAAAGCTTCTCGCCCATCCTGGCGCGCGATCGGCATCGACGCCGAGGGCCTCGACCTGGCCGCCGGCGCCCGCGCCGGCCGGGTTCAGTTCCTCATCCCCGCCGACGGCCCAGAGGCGTGGCGGTCACGGATTAACGAACTCGTCGCCCCTTGAATTTTGGGGCGGACCGCGACCTCGATTTTCCCGACCGACCCCACACGGAGTCCCGGATCTCTTCCGCGCAACGAACGACGCGCCTCTCACGGCCTTCTGCGGCGCGTCGAGCCTCTCTGTGCAAGACTTCGTTGCGACTCCGCAGTCTCACGCCCCGCCCAACCGGCCGCGGGGCAGCCGGTTTTCAATACCGGTAGCTCTCCGCCTTGAACGGCCCGTTCTCCGGAATACCGAGGTATTTCGCCTGTTCGTTGGTCATCTTGGTGAGCTTTACGCCGATCTTCGCCAGGTGCAGCGAAGCGACCTTCTCGTCGAGGTGCTTGGGCAGAGTGTAGACCTGCTTCTTGTATTCCCCGGGCTTGGTGAAGAGCTCGATCTGAGCCAGCGTCTGGTTGGTGAACGAGGCCGACATTACAAACGAGGGGTGGCCGGTGGCGTTGCCCAGGTTCACGAGACGGCCTTCGGAAAGCAGGATGATCTTCTTACCGTCGGGAAATTCGATCTCGTCGACCTGGGGCTTGACGTTATTCCATTTGTAGTTGCGCAGGGACGAAACTTGGATCTCCGAATCGAAATGGCCGATGTTAGCGACGATAGCGCGATCGTGCATCGCGCGCATATGGTCGATGGTGATGACGTCGACGTTGCCAGTCGCGGTGACGAAAATGTCGGCGCGCGGCGCGGCGTCGTCCATCGTCGTGACCTCGTAGCCCTCCATCGCCGCCTGAAGGGCGCAGATCGGATCGATCTCGCTCACCATCACCCGGCAGCCGGCGTTGCGTAAGGACGCCGCCGAACCCTTGCCGACGTCGCCGAAGCCGGCCACCATCGCCACCTTGCCCGCCATCATCACGTCGGTTCCGCGGCGGATGCCGTCGACCAGCGACTCGCGGCAGCCGTAGAGGTTGTCGAACTTCGACTTGGTCACGCTGTCGTTGACGTTGATGGCCGGCCACAGGAGCTTGCCTTCCTTGGCCATGATGTAGAGCCGATGGACGCCGGTGGTCGTCTCCTCAGTGACGCCGCGGATCGAAGCGGCGTTCTTGCCGTACCAGCCGGGCTTCGACTTGAGCCGCGCCTTGATCGCCGCATAGAGGACTTCCTCCTCCTCGTTCGACGCGGTGTCGAGGAACTTGACGTCGCCCTTTTCGGCGCGCGCGCCGAGGTGAATGAGGAGCGTCGCGTCGCCGCCATCATCGAGAATCATGTTAGGCGCGCCGCCGTCGGCCCATTCGAAGATCCTGTGGGTATAATCCCAGTAGTCTTTCAGGCTCTCGCCCTTTACCGCGAATACCGGCGTGCCGGTCGCCGCAATCGCCGCCGCCGCATGGTCCTGGGTCGAATAGATATTGCACGAAGCCCAACGTACGTCGGCGCCGAGCGCCTTCAGGGTCTCAATCAGGACCGCGGTCTGGATCGTCATGTGCAGCGAACCGGCAATGCGCGCGCCCTTCAGGGGCTGGCTTGCCGCATATTCAGCCCGCGTCGCCATCAGGCCTGGCATCTCGGTCTCGGCAATGGCGATTTCTTTTCGCCCATAGCCGGCAAGCGAGAAATCGGCGACGGCGTGATCGGCAGCTTTGTTCGTCGGGGTAATGGCGGTCATGGGGGGCGAAATTCCTCGCTGAGTTCGTGCGCCTCTTACCAGCGCCGCGGAGATCGTGCAATAAACATATAAGCAACTCTTTATATCAATTTTCGCCGCGATTTTTTTCAGCCGACTGTGACGCAAGTGTGACAATCGCCTTAATCCATTGATGTCGCTGAAAAGTCTCGCCTGTTGCGGTGCAACGCTATCGCCGTTAACAATGGACAGGCGCGCTCGGCGCCCTTGCTATCGGTCGAACAGGGTTGGGCTCATGCTATGAAGCGAGCGCGTGAAGCAAAAAGCGAGCCGCGGCGTCGATCGCGGGTTTCGTGCGGTTGTGCGGTAAGGGGTTAGCGGTAGGTATGGCGCTCTCGGCCAAACTGGCGATGCGGCAAGGTCAGACTATGGTTCTGACGCCGCAGCTGTTGCAGGCGATCAAGCTGCTGCAGATGCCAAACCTCGAACTGACCCAGTTCATTGAGAACGAATTGGCGAGCAATCCGCTGCTTGAGCGGGCGGAGGAGCGCGAGGATCCGCACGCCGAGCCGCTCGACAGCGCCGGCGCCTTGGATGCGCCGACCGAGCCTGGCGATTGGGCGGGCGAGACCCTCGAGACCGACGCCGGCGGCCTTGCCGCCAATCTCGGCACCGAGATCGACAACGCATTCGACGCGGACCGCACCGCGCCCCCGCTCAAGTCCCCCCCGTCCGATGGCTTGAGCGCGCACGCCTGGACGGGCCTCGGGGTCGGCGTGGACGCCGGCGAAGCCCCCGATCTCGAAGCCTATGTCGCCGAGGCGGTCACTCTTGGCGACCATCTTCAACGTCAGGCCGCGATCCTCCTCGCCGACCCGGCCGAGCGCCTCATTGGCGCAGCGCTGATCGACGCCCTGGACGAGGCGGGATACTTCGTCGGTTCGACCGCTGAGATCGCCGACCGGCTCGGCGCCGCCCCCGGACGCGTCGAGAGCCTGCTCTTGCGCATGCAGTCCCTTGAGCCGACCGGAGTGTTCGCGCGCTCCCTCGCCGAATGCCTCGCGCTCCAGCTCAAGGAGCGCGACCGTTTCGATCCGGCGATGCAGGCCCTGATCGAAAACCTGCCCGCGCTCGCCAAGCGCGACTTTCCGCTGCTGCGCCGGGTCTGCGGCGTCGACGACGAGGACCTCAGCGACATGATCGCCGAAATCCGGCGCCTTGAGCCCAAGCCGGGGCGGGCTTTCGGCGATCCACCGGCGGCGCCGGCGATTCCGGACGTCCATGTTACCGCCGCGCCCGATTTCGGCTGGCGGGTTGAGCTCAACACCAGGGCGCTGCCGCGGGTGCTCGTCAACGATGTCTACGCGGCCGAGATCCGCCGCGGCGCCAAGCGTGATGAGGACAGGCAATACGTCTCAACCCAGCTTCAGGCGGCCAATTGGCTAACCAAGAGCCTGGAGCAGCGCGCGCGCACCATCCTCAACGTCGCGAGCGAGATCGTCCGGCGACAGGATTCCTTCCTGCTCGAAGGCGTCTCATGCTTGAAGCCGCTCAATTTGAAGATGGTCGGCGAGGCGATCGGCGTCCACGAATCGACAGTCTCGCGCGCGACCGCCCACAAATTCATTCAGACGCCGCGGGGCCTGTTCGAGATGAAGTATTTCTTCACTGCCGCGATCGCCTCGACCGAGCCTGGCCAGGCCCATTCGGCCGAAGCGGTCCGCCAACGCATCCGGCAGATGATTGACGATGAAAACCCAGAAGAGGTGCTGTCCGACGACGTGATCGTCGAACGCCTGCGCCGGGCGGACATCCTCGTCGCACGTCGCACGGTGGCCAAATATCGCGACAGCCTGAGAATCCCTTCATCGGTTGAAAGGCGCAAGATGAAGATGGCGCCGATGCGCGCCCGCGTGGAACGCGACAATTCCCTTGCGGTCGAGGCCTAGAGCCGATTTTTGTCGGAAAATGAATGGGTTGTCGTACCGATTGACACGGAGGTCCGACGCTCCTAACCCTACCGGCGATCCGGAGGCTTCGGGACCGACCGGGGCGGAGTGGAACGGGGTTGGCGGGAACGCGTGGGTGGCGGCGAGGGACGAGCGGCGAACGGCATTCGCCCGCCTCGCGTGAAGGGTAAGGCCAGCGTTCGATGAACCTGACAGTATCCGGTGAGAACCTCGACCTCGGGGAAGCTTTGCGTCAGCCTGTCCTGGAAAAAGTCGAGGCGACGGTCGCCGGCGCCTTCGGCGGCTCGGTCAACAGCCATGCGGCGATGACCCGCCTTTGGTTGGGTCGGAACCCCAAGAAGCTCGAGAGCGCCTCTGCTGCAGCGACGTGGATGTCGTGGAGCGGAGGTAGGGCGGGCGAGAATGGGCCCGACACTTTCGATCCCGCCGTCGTGGCGGAGAACTCACCCATCGCCGAACTGGCTCTGACGGGCGCCCCGTGGCGATGTTCCAGCATGCCGGCAGCGCCCGGCAAACGTTGTCTGCCGGCGGCGCAATCGCGCGATCGGCTGGCTCGATCCGCAGGCCTCGCGTGAACCTCCAGGCGCTGCATAAGCGGGACGAACATGTCTTTATCGCAACTCCTTAAGCCGGACGCGGTTCTGCCCGCCCTGAGGGTGAACGGCAAGAAGCAGGCGCTGCAGGAAATGAGCGAGCGCGCCGCGCTCGTTTCGGGCCTGCCGGCGCGCGAGATCTTCGATGCGCTGCTGCAGCGCGAGCGCCTCGGCTCGACCGGGGTCGGCGACGGCGTCGCCATCCCGCATGGCAAGCTGGCCAGATGCCCGCACATATTCGGGATCTTTGCCCGACTCGATCGGCCGATCGATTTCGAGGCCCCGGACGGCTTGCCGGTCGACCTCATTTTCATGCTAATAGCCCCCGAGGCCGCGGGCGCCGATCACCTGAAGGCGCTGGCCATGAGCGCGCGCCTGCTGCGCAACGCCGCGGTCGCCGCCCAGTTGCGCGCCACCCGCGATCCGACGGCGCTCTACGCGCTTCTGACGATGGCCCCGACCTCGAACGCGGCCTGACTGGCCGGAGCCCTGCAGCCAATGAAAGCGCGCGTCATCGTGACCTTGAAGTCCGGCGTGCTCGATCCGCAGGGCAAGGCGATCGAGAGCGCACTCAAGGGCCTCTCCATCGACGGCGTCAAAAGCGTGCGCCAGGGCAAGATCTTCGATATCGAGATCGACGGCGAGGACCACTCGGCTGCGCGCCGGACGCTCGCGGAGGCCTGCGAGCGGCTGCTGGCCAATACGATCGTCGAGAACTACGCGATCGACATCGGCTGAGGGACGTATGCGGGCAGCGGTGATCCTGTTTCCGGGCATCAATCGCGAAGGCGACGCCGCGCGCGCGCTCAAGCAGACGGCCGGGTCGGCTCCGGCGATCGTCTGGCACGCCGAGCGCGAACTGCCGCCAGGGACGGATCTGGTCGTCCTGCCGGGC
Source organism: uncultured Alphaproteobacteria bacterium (assembly GCA_963776665.1). Classification (GTDB taxonomy): domain Bacteria; phylum Pseudomonadota; class Alphaproteobacteria; order Rhizobiales; family Beijerinckiaceae; genus Roseiarcus. Next base: position 32,091 of record CAVZNQ010000011.1, on the reverse strand, counting down.
GGCTTCTCCTACGGCGACTATCTGCGCTGCGGCGCGATCGCCGCGCGGGCCCCGATCATGAAGGCGGTCGGCGACCACGCCGCCCGCGGCGGACTGGTGCTTGGCATCTGCAACGGGTTCCAGATCCTGTGCGAAGCGGGTCTGTTGCCGGGCGTGCTGATGCGTAACGCCCAACGCCGGTTCGTGTGCAAAATGCAGCACGTGCGGGTCGAGAACGCCAACACTACGTTCACGCGCGGCTATTTTCCTGGACAGGTGGTCAGGTTCGCCATCGCCCACGGCGAGGGCAATTTCGTCGCCGACGAAGAGACGATCGAGCGAATCGAGGCTGAAGGACGGGTCGCGTTCCGCTACTCCGACGCCGAGGGGCGGGTCGGGGACGCGGCCAACCCCAACGGGTCGACCCATTCTATCGCCGGCGTGTTCAACGAGCGGTTCAACGTGCTCGGGCTGATGCCCCACCCTGAAAACCTGATCGATCCTTTGGTCGGCGGGGTCGACGGGCGGGCGCTTTTCGCTTCCCTAGCGGCATGAAGGCCGGCATGATTCGGGCGTCGGCGCGCGTTCAAATTCTACCCGCGAGCCCGAAAAACACTATTCCTCGGGGTTTCAGCAAAAAATTAATCTCTGTAGGCTTTTTGTCATGATGCGGGAACGCTTGCTCGTCATTATGTGATTTGTTTAAGGATAATTCGAAGAGATGACTGATTCGCTCGACCGTCTGTTTGCCGCCGTGCTGGAGGCCCGGGACCGAAACCCTTCGGTTTCCCGCACCTCCAAGCTGTTCCGCGACGGGGTCCAGAAGATGGCCAAGAAGCTGGTCGAGGAGTCGATCGAGGTCGGACTCGACGCGGTGCAGATGAACCGCGAGTTGGTGATCCTCGAGAGCGCCGACGTTCTCTATCATCTTTTGGTCATCTGGGCCGAATGCGGCGTTTCTCCCGCCGACGTGATGAGCGAAATCGACCGCCGGGAGCGCGTCTACGGCATAGCCGAGAAGCTGCCGAAACAGGCGAGCGCGGCGCAGATGCGACGCATGACCCCATGGGCGACGCGCCGAAAGGCGCTCTCCTGAGCCGCGATATCGGTGCAGAGGCTGCTCGTTATTTGAGCCGAACAGCCCCGCACTCTACAGGACAACCGGGTTCTGGCCGCCGTCAACCGACAGGGTCACGCCGGTGACGTAGCTGGCTCTGGAGGACGCGAGGAACACAACGACCTCGGCGACCTCGCGCGGCGACGCCATGCGGCCGATCGGAATCCGGCTGACGCCGCGCTCGCGCGCCTCCTCGACTGAGATCCCGGAGAGCCGTGCATCGGCCGCGAGCCCTTCCGCGACGCGGCTGGTCTCGGTGAGGCCGGGACTGACCCCAACCACCCGAACGCCCCTCCCGGCATAAGCCGCGCCGAGCCCGGCCGTGGCCAGCATCAGCGCCGCGTTCGCCGCCCCGCCGGCGAGATGGGTCGGGGAGGCGATTTTGCCGCCGCCGCCGATGACGCTGACGATGACCCCGCTGCCGCGCTTCGCCATTCGCTTAATCATCGGATCGATGACATTGACATAGGAAAAGAACTTGGCGTCGAACGCCGCACGCCAGACCGCTGGGGTCAGTTCGTCCGGCGGCGTTCGTTTGGCGGCGCCGGCGGAATTGACCAGGACATCGACGGGGCCGAGGCGGGTCTCAACTGCGTCGATCATCGCGCCCGCGGCGTCGGCGTCGGTAAGATCGGCGGGGACGCCAAACGCGCCTTTCAGTTCCGCGCGGGCTCGCTCGACGTTGTCACCGGAGCGCGAACAGATGGCGATCCGGGCGCCCTCAGCGGCGAAGGCCGAGGCGCAAGCGAGGCCGATGCCTTTCGAGCCGCCGGTGACGAGAACGACCTTGCCTTCGAGTCCAAGCTCCATAAATTGCTCCCGCGCGGAATTCGTCGGCGCGTCAGCCGAGCTTCGAACCGTTGGTCATCAACAGGACGGAATAGAGCGAGGTCGTGCCGCAGATGAACAGACGATTGCGCTTGGCGCCGCCGAAGGTGACATTGGCGACGATCTCCGGGATCAGGATCTTGCCGATGAGCTTCCCGTCCGGCTCATAGCAATAAACGCCTTTACCGGTGCTCGTCCAAATCCGTCCCGATCGGTCGACCCGGAAACCGTCGTACAGTCCCTCCTCCGCTTCCAATTCAGCGAATATTTGCCCGGGTCCTTTCACGCTCTTGCCGTCCGCGCCTACGGCGTACCGGCGAATTGAGCGGGGGACCTTGTTGTTGTGCGTAACGCCGGTGTCGGCGACATAGAGCAACTTCTCGTCGGGCGAAAAGGCGATGCCGTTTGGCCGCGCCATGTTGTCGACGACCCTTGTGACAGCCCCCGACTTCGGGTCGATGCGATAAACATGGCAGCCTTCGATCTCGGGTTCGGCCGGATCGCCCTCGTTGTCGCCGTCGATGCCGTAGGCCGGATCGGTGAACCAGACCGAATCGTCGGATTTGACCACCGCGTCGTTGGGCGAATTGAACCGCTTGCCCTCCCATTTGTCGGCGAGCACGGTGAGCGAGCCGTCGAACTCGGTGCGGGTCACGCGGCGCGTGAGATGCTCGCAAGTGACCAGCCGTCCCTGGTTGTCGACCGTGTTGCCGTTTGAATTGTTGGAGGGCTGCCGGAAAACCGAGACTTGGCCTGATTCCTCGACGAAGCGCAGCATCCGGTTGTTGGGAATGTCCGACCAGACGAGATAGCGGCCGGCTGCGAACCAAGCAGGACCCTCCGCCCAGACAGAGCCGGTCCAGTGCCGCGTCACGCGCATATAACCCGCGAACAGCCGCTTGAAGCGCTTGTCCAGTGCGACAAGGTCCGTGCCTTCGACTTGCCCGTAATGCATGGCGCTCTCCCCAAATTGCGCGGCGATTCCCTCGGCCAAGGTTGGCGCCTCCGGCGTTGAACGGCAAGGGCGACGCCAGCGGCGGCGAGGTCGATCGCTTCGAGTTAGCGCGCTTTCAGCTCCGCGGCGAGTTTGGGGATCGCCGCGTCGAGTTCCGCGTCGGCGGGCATGGCGATCACGTCCGCCTCCCCGTCGGGCGGCTCAAGCGCGGCGAATTGGCTGTCGACGAGCGAGGCCGGCATATAGTGGCCGCGGCGACTGGCGACCCGCGCCCGCATCAGCTCCCGATCGGCTCTTAGATAAACGAATCGCAAACCGCCGTGGACGCGCTCGCGCAGCCTGCCGCGATAGACGCGTTTAAGCGCCGATGAGGCGACGACCGTCGTCACGCCGCGACCCAGGCCGTCGCCGAGCGCGGCGGCGATGCGATCGAGCCACGGCCAGCGATCGTCGTCGGTCAGCGGCTGCCCGCGACTCATCTTGGCGCGCGCCTCCTCGGTATGCAGATCGTCGCCGTCGATGAACTGGCCGCCGAGCGCCTCGGCGAGCCTCAGCCCGACCGTCGTCTTCCCTGCCCCGGCGACGCCCATGACGACAATCGCCAGGGCGTGAGGCGTGGCCGAGGACGCCGATCTTGATTTGACCGTCATGGACCCTCGCGGCTTTATCCGTTCCGCCGCCCTCCCGGACCAAAGGAATAGCAGCGGCGTCCGCCGTGACAACCCGGATCGGCCAGCTGAGGCCGAGGCTTGCGGCGCGCGCCGCCATCCTCCACATTGACACGCATGAACCGCACGCCAGCGCGGGGCGACGCCTCGCGGCTCATCGCCGTCCTCGGGCCGACCAATACCGGGAAGACCCATCTGGCGGTGGAGCGGATGCTGGGACACGCCTCGGGCATGATCGGCCTGCCGTTGAGGCTGCTCGCGCGCGAGGTCTACGATCGGGTGGTCAAGGCCCGGGGGGCGGCCGAGGTCGCGCTGATCACCGGCGAAGAAAAGATCGTGCCGCTCCGGCCGCGCTATTTCGTCGGCACGGTCGAGGCGATGCCGCTCGACCGCAGGGTCGAATTTCTCGCTGTGGATGAAATCCAGCTTTGCGCCGACCCGGAGCGCGGCCACGTCTTCACCCACCGGCTCCTGCACGCGCGGGGGACAGCGGAAACCATGCTGATGGGAGCGGCCACTGTCGCGTCGCTCATCCGTCAGCTCTGCCCGGACGCCGATATTCAGTTCCGCGAACGCTTGTCCCATTTGACCTACGCCGGGCCGAAAAAGCTGACCCGCCTGCCGCGCCGCAGCGCGGTCGTCGCCTTCTCCGCCGACGCCGTTTACGCCATCGCGGAGCTTATTCGCCGCCAGCGCGGCGGCGCAGCGGTTGTCATGGGCTCGCTCAGTCCGCGCACCCGCAACGCCCAGGTGAATCTCTTCCAGTCCGGCGAAGTCGATTTCCTCGTTGCGACGGACGCGATCGGCATGGGATTGAACATGGACGTCGACCATGTCGCCTTCGCAGGCTTGCGCAAGTTCGACGGACGGCGCCTGCGCGGCCTCCATGCGCATGAGATCGCCCAGATCGCCGGGCGGGCAGGCCGCTTCCGGAAGGACGGCGCCTTCGGCGTCACCGGGGATGCCCCTGACCTCGATCCCGATATTGTCAGCGCGGTCGAAGGCCACGTCTTTCCGCCGGTCATGGCCGCGGAATGGCGCAACGCCCGGCTCGATTTCCAGTCCCTTTCAGGACTGACGCGCTCGCTCGCCGAGCCGGCGCCGGCGCCGGGATTGAGGCTTTCGGAGGAAAGCCAGGACGAAACGACGCTGCGCCAGCTTTCGACCGACGAGCTCGTCATCCGGCGCACCCGCGATCGCGCCAATCTGATGCGACTATGGGAAGTCTGCCAGACGCCGGACTTCCGCAAGACGACACAGGACGAACACGCACGCCTCATCGGGGCGATGTTCGAGCACTTGACCCAGGGCGACCGGCGGCTGCCGGAAGACTGGATGCAAGGCCAGTTCGCCGGTCTCGACCGGATCGACGGCGACATCGACGCGCTGTCGACGCGCCTCGCCCGGGTGCGCACGCTGGCCTACGTCGCCAATCGCGCCGATTGGCTCGCCGATCCGCCTAGCTGGCAAGGCCGGGCCCGAAGCCTCGAGGACCGGCTCTCCGACACGCTGCACCAGTCGCTGATGCAGAGGTTCGTGGACCGGCGGACCAGCGCGCTTCTGCGCAGCCTGAGCGACCGGGCCGGACCGATCCTCGGCGGCATCGACCACGACGGGGCCGTGACGGTCGAGGGTCATCTGGTCGGCCGGCTCGCCGGCTTTCATTTCGAGCCTGAGAGGGGGGCGACCGCGCTCGAGAATCGCGCGCTCAGGAGCGCCGTCGAACGTGTGGTCGCGCCTGAGGTCGCCCGGCGACTGGGCGCGCTCGCGGGCGAGGGCGACGAGGCGTTCGCGCTGCAAGCCGGCGGCGGCGTCGCCTGGCGCGGCGCGCCGGCGGGCGAGATTGCCGGCGGGTCGCCTTTCGCCCCGAGGGTCCGGCTGATAGGCGAATTTGGTGCCGAGCCACAGCGCGAGCGGGCGGCGCGGCGGCTTGAGGCCTTCGTCGCCGGGGAGGCGAACCGGCGCCTTGGCGCGCTGAGGCGCCTCGAGCAGGCGATCGCGGACGGGACGCTCAAAGGCCTCGCGCGCGGCCTCGCCTACCAGCTTGTCGAGCAGGCCGGCGCTCTCGACCGAAGGCTCGCGGAGAACACGATCCGTACGCTCTCCCGACACGAGCGGCGGATCATGAAGGGCCTCGGCGTGCGTTTCGGCGCCTTCAGCCTCTATTTGCCCACGCTCCTGAGTGAGGACGCACAGCTTATCGGCGCGGTCTTCGCCGAATTGGCCCGCCCTGGCTGGCGGCCGCGGGCCGACGCGTTGACTCCATTGCCCCATCCCGCGCCGCCGCCCCAGGCGCTCGCCTGGAGGGGCTTCCGCGCCGTCGGCGGACTTGCTGCGCCGATCGCCGAACTCGAGCGGCTCGACGCGCTCGCCCGCGCCGCCCTGCCTGACGGGGCGGGCGCGATCGACCTGACGCCGGCGCTGCTCGCCGAACTCGGATGGGAGCGGAAAGAGGCCGAGCGCGTGCTGCGGGGGCTCGGCCTGACCAAGGTCGGCAAGGGCGAAGGCGACGAAGGGACTCTGTGGCGCCGTCGCACAGCGGCGGCCCCGGCGCGGCCCTCCGGCGCCCCGGCGGCGACCACGCCATTCGCGGCGCTGGCGTCGTTCAAGCGGCCGAACGCCGCGGCCGCGCGCCGGGCGCGGCGCGCAAGAGCCCGGCGCCGCCGCGCCGTCCAGGGTCAGGCTTCGTGACCGAGGAAGCCTGCCGGATCGACGTCTGGCTGTGGCGCGCGCGCTTTTTCAAGACAAGGAGCCTCGCGGCGCGGGCGGTCGATGACGGCCGCGTCAGGCTCGCGCGCGGTCGGCGAGCGGGCGCGGGTCGACAAGCCTAGCCGCACGGTGAAGCCCGGCGACGTGCTCGCCTTCATGCAAGGACCGCGCTGGCTCGCGGTCAGGGTCGAGGCGCTCGGCGAAAGGCGCGGCCCCGCGCCGGAAGCGCGGGGACTGTACAGCCTGCTCGAGGAGGCCGGCGGGAATCCCCTTCCCGCGGGCGGAGAGAGGGCGGGGTGAGGGCGTGGCGAATGGCCGCGCGGCGGTCCTGTCCCTGATCCGGGGCTTCGCGCCATTTCCGGATCTTGGCCAGGGAGAGGGCGCGTCACGCGTAGAGTTTCGGCTTCCGGCGCAGCTTTATCGGTTCGGTCTTCTTGCTCTTCAGCGCCTTGACGCCCGCGAGCGTCGCGACCGTCGCGACATAGCCGTCCCACGCGCTCGGGCCCGCGACCCGGCCCTCGCCCGCAGCGGCAACGAAGGCGCGGAACTCGGCGTCGAAAGCCGGCGCGAATCGCTCGCGCCAGTCGGGCGGCACTCGGCCCATGAAGGCGCCGTTCGTCTTGACCAGGACCTCGCTGCGGTCGGGCAGGCTCACTGCCCCGCTCTCGCCGATCACCTCGCCGCGGATGTCGTAGCCATAGGCGATATGCACCGAGGTTTCGATCGCGACCAGCGCGCCTGAGCGCATGTCAATGAGCGTCATCAGCGGATCGGGAACGTCGCCGGCGCGGCTGTTGCGCCGCGGCGCGCGCACCGTGATTGTCTCGGGCTCGTCGTCGAGCAGGAAGCGCGCGATGTCGATGTCGTGCACTGCGGTGTCAGTCAACGACATGTCGCCCGTGTAGTGCGCCGGCACTGATGCATTGCGGTGGCCGCTCTGGAAGATGAGCGGCGCGCCGATTGCTCCTGATGCGATGGTCTCCTTCATCGCGAGGTACTGGGGATCGAACCGGCGCATGAAGCCGACTTGCACCAGCCTGCGGCCGAAGGCCGTCTCGGCGTCGAGGATCGCCGAGCAGTCCGCTTCCGTGGTCGCGAGCGGCTTTTCGCACAGGACCGGCTTGCCAGCCTTGATCGCAGCAAGCACATAAGCCGCGTGGGTCGGACCCCACGAAGCCACGATGACCGCCTCAACCTCCCTGGCGAGAATGAGGTCTTCGCCCTCGACGTAGACCTTCGCTCCGCCGACGAGTTCGGCGGCCTCTCGCGCCCGCGCCTCTTCGACGTCGCTGACCGCGACTACGTTCGCGCCGGGGACGGTGGTCGTCAGCCGGCGAATATGCTCCTGGCCGATCATTCCGACCCCGATGACGCCGACATTCACTGTCATGACTCTCTCTTGCCCCGCACTTTCCGATAGTCGATCAATATCCGACCGCCAACGTTCCCCGCTGGCGCAAATCGGACGCGCCGGTGAGCTCGCCGTCCGGCGCGCGAACGATCGTGTTGGCCGAGCCCATCGACGGACTCAAGACGACCTTGTGGCCCATCGCCTCGAGCAGGCGGATGGTGTCGGGCGATATGCCGCGCTCGATCCTGAGCTCGTCGGGGAAGAGCTGATCATGGGCGCGCGACGCATTTTGGGCCTCGGCGACATTGAGCCCGTGGTCGATCACGTTGACGATGACCTGCAGCACGACGGTGATGATGCGCGATCCGCCGGGACTGCCGGTCGCCATCATCAGTTTGCCGTCCTTGAACACCAGCGTCGGGCTCATCGACGACAGCGGCCGCTTCATCGGCCCCGGCGCATTGGCGTCGCCGCCGAGGAGTCCGTAGACGTTGGCGGCGCCGGGCTTGGCGGCGAAGTCGTCGAGCTCGTTGTTGAGCAAGACGCCGGTGCCGTCGGCGACGAGCCCGCTGCCGTAGGGAAGATTGAGCGTATAGGTGTTGGCGACCGCATCGCCGTCGCTGTCGACGATCGAGAAATGGGTCGTCTGGTCGCTCTCGTAGCGCTGGGGCTCGCCGGGACGGATGTCGGTCGCCGGGCGGGCGCGGTCCGGCGAGATGAGCGCGCGCAAACGCTCGGCGTAAGCCTTGGACGTCAATCCGGCGAGCGGAATCTTGACAAAGTCGGGATCGCCGAGCCAGGCGGCGCGATCCGCATAGGCGAGCTTTTCCGCCTCCGCCATCTCGTGCAGCGAGGCGGCGGAATTGAGGCCCTGCTCGGCCAGGGGGAAGCCCTCGAGGATGTTGAGGATTTCGATGATATGAGCGCCGCCGGACGAGGGCGGCGGCATCGATACGACGGTATAGCCGCGATAGGTCCCGCTGACCGGCTGACGCTCGACCGCGCGATAGCCAGCGAGGTCCGCCATCGTCATGCGCCCTCCGGCCGCTTGCACGGCATCGACAATCTTCTGCGCCACCGGCCCGCTGTAGAAACCGGCTGCGCCGCCCTGCGCGACGGCCTCGAGCGTCGCGGCGAGGTCGTCGAGCGCGATATGATCGCCGGCCTGTTTCACGGTTCCGTCGGCGCGTAGATAAATGCTTGACGACGAAGAATGGCTGGCGAGCGCCCGGGCGGCGAGGGGGAGCGAGTCGGCGACGTCGTCGTCCACCGTGAGACCCTGGCGCGCGAACGCGATCGCCGGCGCAATCAGATCGGCGAACGAGAACTTGCCCGAGCCGTATTTGCGCCACGCAAGCTCGAGGCCGGCGACCGTCCCCGGCACGCCGATCGCGAGGCCGGAAAAGCGCGACTTGAACGGATCAGCCTCGCCGTTGGCGTCGAGGAACACCTCCTTGGTCGTCGCCGCGGGCGCGGTCTCGCGGTAATCGATCGCGATCGTCTGATTGCGATCGGCGCGATGGATCAGCATGAAACCGCCGCCGCCGATGTTGCCGGCGCGCGGCAAAGTGACGGCGAGCGCAAAGCCGACCGCGACCGCCGCGTCGACGGCGTTGCCGCCACGCTTCAGTACGTCCAGGCCGACTCGCGACGCCTCGGCCTCCTGGCTCACGACCATGCCGTGAGCGGCGATCACCGGCCGCGCGGTGGCGAACGGGGAGATGATCGACGCCGGATCGGCGAAAACGGCCTTGGGGACCAGGCAAATCAGGGCGGCTAGTTGGAGCGGTCTCAAGGTGCGGTCCTTGGCTGTGGCGGACGTCATCATAGGAAGGCGGGCGACCCCGCGTCGATTCCCCTTGGTTTGGAGCACGCCGACCGGCGCAAGATTACCCGATCGCGATGATCGCCCCCCGCCCAAGCCGCGGGGCGAGCTTCAGCATGTCGGCGCCGGAAATCGCGACGCAGCCGGCAGTGGGCGTAAAACCCGGGCGGGCGAGGTGGAAGAAAATCGCGCTGCCTCGCCCTTTCGAGCGCCGGGAGAAATTCTGGTCCAGGACGAAGGTCAGATCGTAAAGATGATCGTCGCGCCACATCCGGTCGGTACAGTCGCCGGCGGGGAAGCGGACCGGGCGATTGTAGCGACGGCTCGACGGATCCTCGCACCAGCCCTGGTCGCGGCGCATCGGCTTGAGGGGCGCCCCGGCGCTCCTTAACCGCGTGCGGTCAGCCCGGCAATAGCCCCAAAGAATCCTGAACCGCCCCGCCGGCGTGGCCTTGTCGCCCTCGCGCTTCATGCGGACGATTCCGGCTGCGCCCAGCGCGCACGGAACGCGGAACGGCCCCGCCGTCAGCCAGCCGCGCGCCCGGTTTCCGGCGAGCGGGCGGACGCGGAGGAGAGACAGGCGTGAGGACATGGGTCATCCAAAATCAGTGGTTCAGCGGCCGATGATGCGGTCTCGGCGCGCCAGCCTCAAGCGTTATGCCTCGCCGTAGCTCACGCAAAATTGCCCGCCGCTCGCGGCGAATTGAGCTAGCCTCGGCGCCGATCCGCCGTGCTTGCCCTATACTAACTCCGACGTCGCGCGCCATTTCGCGCCACGGTCGGTCCAATAAGAGAGGTTGCGGACCATGGTTGGCCTTGACATCAACGGTCGGAAGCTCGCGGTCGACGTCGAGCCGGAAATGCCCCTCCTCTGGGCGCTCCGCGACGAACTCGGCATGGTCGGGACGAAATTCGGCTGCGGCGCTGGCTTGTGCGGCGCCTGCACCGTGCTCATCGACGGAGAAGCGACGCGCTCCTGCATCACGCCCGTGAGCGCCGCCGCCGGCAGGACGATCCTGACCATCGAGGGCCTCGGCGAGAAGGAGCTGCACGCGGTGCAGAAGGCGTGGATCGAGGCCGACGCGCCGCAGTGCGGATATTGCCAGTCAGGGCAGATCATGGCCGCGGTCGCGCTCATCTCCCGCAATCCCCATCCGAACGACGCCGACATCGACGACGGAATGACCAATATCTGCCGCTGCGGGACCTACCCGCGGATGCGCGCCGCAGTCCATCGCGCCGCCGAACTGATCAAGACCTGAAGGGAGAGCCACGATGACCGTCATGCTCTCGCGCCGCTCGCTGATCCAGGCGGGCCTCTCGGCCGCCGGCGGCCTGATGATCGCGGCGTTCGCTCCCGAGTTCGCGGGCGCTACCACTCTCGCCGGCGAGCCGTGGAGCCCGGAGACCGGCAGGTCGACCGACGAGGTCAACGCCTTCGTGGTCATCGACCCCGACAATTCGATCTGTCTCCGCGTCGCCAAATCCGATATGGGGCAGGGCGTTCTGACTTCGATGGCGATGATCGTCGCCGAGGAGCTGGAATGCGACTTCGCCAAGGTGAAGGTCGAGTACGCCTCCGCTCACCGCAACCTCACCGACAACAACGTCTACCGGTCGATGGGGACGGGCGGATCCTCCTCGGTGCGCCGTTCGCGGATTTTCCTGCAGCAGGCGGGCGCCTCGGCCCGGGCGCGGCTCATCGCCGCGGCGGCGGCGAAATGGGGCGTAGAACCCGCCGCTTGCGTCGCCAGCGGCGGCTTCGTCCGCCATGAGGCCTCCGCACGCTCAGCGACCTTCGGCGAGCTCGCGGCCGACGCCGCCAAGGTCGCGCTCGCGGCCGAGCCGGCGGTCAAGACGCCCGATCAATTCAAGCTGATCGGCGAGGGCTTAAGGCGGATCGATACGCCGCTCAAAGTGACCGGCGCGGCGCGCTTCGGCATCGATACCCGGCTGCCGGGCATGGCCTATGCCGCGGCCGCCAATTGCCCGGTCTTTGGCGGCAGACTCAAATCCTTTGATTTCTCCGCCATCTCCGGGCGCCGCGGAATCATCGCCGCCGTGCCAGTGACCAATGGCGTTGTGGTGGTCGCCGACAATTTCTGGCGCGCCAAGGAAGCCCTGAATGCGATGCCGATCGAATGGGACCTCGGCCCGGCCGCTTCGACCGACAGCGCCGAGTTCGCCGCCGAATACCGCGCCGCGCTCGACGGGCCGCTCGCCGACGGGGGCGGCCATGGCGACATCGGCGCAGCCTTCGCGAACCCGGCGAAGGTGGTTGAGGCGGTGTACGAGGTTCCTTACCTCGCCCATGCGCCGATGGAGCCGCTCAACGCTACCGCCCATTGGCGCCCCGACCGGATCGACGTGTGGATGGGCACGCAAGACCCCGATTCCGCACTCTCGCGCGCGGCCAGGGCGGGCGGGGTCGACCCGAGCGCGGTCTACGTCCACAATTGCTTCCTCGGCGGCGGGTTCGGCCGCCGCGCGGTCAACGACGAACTGACCCAGGCGGTCGAGGTCTCCAAGGCCCTCAAGCGCCCGATCAAGCTGATCTGGACCCGCGAAGAGGACATCCGCTCCGATCGCTACCGGCCGCAGGCGGCGCTGAAGATGCGCGCCGCGCTGAGCGCCGACGGCTCGCCCGCAGGCTTCGACTTCCGCACAGCCGTCGGCTCGATCACCCGCTCGCTCGGCTGGGGCCAAGTCGAGAACGGCGTCGAGCGCCAAGCGATCGAGGGCCTCGCCAACTGTCCCTATCGCGCGGATGCGCTGAAGGTCGGCGTCAACCTCAAGAACACCCATGTGCCGGTCATGTTCTGGCGATCGGTCGGCTCGTCGCAGAACGCCTTCGCGGTCGAGAGCTTCATCGACGAGGTCGCCCATGCGGCCAAGCGCGACCCGCTCGAATACCGCCGCGAATTGCTCGCCGGCCGGCCCGATTTCCTCGCCGTCCTCGACGCGCTCGCCTTGAAGGGCGACTGGGGCAAGCCATTGCCCAAGGGCGTCGGGCGCGGGCTCGCCATCCACGAGGCCTTCGGCACGATCGTAGGCGAGATCGCCGAGGTCGCGGTCAGCGAGCGCGGCGAGGTCAAAGTCCAGCGCGTGGTCGCCTGCGTCGACTGCGGCCATCTCGTCAATCCGCTCACCGCCGCGATGCAGATCGAAAGCGCGGTGCTCTACGGGCTGACGGCGGCGCTGTTCGGCGAGATCACGATCAAGCAGGGCCGGGTCGTTGAGGGCAACTTCGACTCCTATCCGATCGCCCGGATGGCCGACGCGCCGGCGATCGAGACCCATTTCGTCCTCTCCGGCGGCGACAAATGGGGCGGCCTCGGCGAACCCGGCACGCCGCCGATCGCGCCCGCGGTCGCCAACGCGATCTTCGCGGTCACGGGAAAGCGCATCCGCTCGCTGCCGCTGAAGAACGCCGCGCTCGGGGTCTAGCCTCGCGGAGCAGCCGCCCGGCGCGAAAATGGCGCAAGCCCGCGCAAATAAGCGCAAACGAAATTGCTTGCATTTGCTTGCTTTTATTTTTCGGAATCGGGACTTTTCAATGGGTTACAGCGGATTCAAATAGATTTTTTCTCCCCGGTCCTTTCGCCTCCGCGGCCTCCTTTCTAGGCCGCCGGGCTCGATCCGGCATGGAGCAGATGTAACACGACTTCTGATTTTTGTAAAGCAATTGTTCAACAACCGGTTTTTCCGACCCCAGGCGGCGCCCGGTGAACCGCGTCCTCAGATCCTGGCGCTGAGCGCGATCCGCATCAGGTCCATGGCGGAGCGGGCGCCGAGCTTCTGCTTGAGCTGGGTGCAGTTGTTGGCGACGGTCTTGTAGGAGACGTCGAGCAAATCGGCGATCTGGGCCATGGTGCGGCCGGCGGCGAGCAGGCGCAGGATTTCGACTTCACGCGGGTTCAGGCTCGAAAGCTCGTCGGCGTTGCCGCTGGCGCGCAGGAACGCGATCTGCCGCGCCATCTCGGGATGCAGATAGAGGCCGCCGCCGGCCACCTGCCTGACCGCTCCGGCGAACAGCGCCGGATCGTCGTTCTTGGCGATGTAGCCCTTCGCCCCGGCTTGAATCGCGCGCGAGGCGACGATCGGGTCGTCGTTCATGCTGAACACGATGAGCCGCGCCTCCGGCGCCTCATCGATGATCCGTCGCAACAGCTCCAGTCCCGAATGTCCCGGCAGATTGATGTCGATCACCGCGACGTCGGGCTTCAAGTCGAAGAAAGCGGCGAAGCCGGACGCGCCGTCCTGCGCCTCGATGACTTCGACGCCGGGATCCGCCTCCAGAAGCGCCCGGCATCCGGAGATGACGATCGGATGGTCGTCGACAACAAGAACCCGCAACAGCCTGAACCTTCCTTGGCGAACCAAGCGATGGGCGCCGCGCCCTTATTTCGTCCCAGCATTGACAGCCGCGCAAGCAAAATCAACGGTAAAGCCGGAAAGGCGTGAGACGGATGTGGCGTTCAATCTCTCTGCGCACGCGGCTCAATCTCATCTTCGCTTCGCTGTTCGCGCTCTGGCTCATCGCCGACGCAGGCCATGTCGTCTTTCAGGCGAGCGGACGAACGCGGGCCGAAACGCAAAGCGCCATGCGGCTGACCAAGGATTTCGTCGCGACCGCGCTCGCCCATCTGCCGGAGAAGCCCGAGAGGAGCGCGGTCGAGGCGCTGGTCGCGAGCCTCCAGAACCTGCGCCATGTGCGCGCCGGTCTTGGCGAGCCCTCGCTCGCTTCGTCGATTCTGCTCGAGGAGAACAACGAGTCGGACGCCCCGCGCTGGTTTCGGGCCCTCGTCAATGCGCCGAGCGAAGTCGCCGCAATTCCGGTCAGCTTGAGCGACGGCGGCTCGGAGTCGATCGTCGTCGTCGCCGATCCCGCCGACGAGATCGACGAAGTCTGGGCCGGCGCGCGCGACCACGCGCTGGTCGGCGCGCTGATGGCCGTGGCGGCGCTTGGAGTGACGAGCCTCCTGGTCGGGCGCGCGGTCAAGCCTCTTGGCGTCGCCAGCGCGACGCTCGCGCGGCTCGAGGCAGGCGATTACGCGGCGCGTTCGGAAGGCGGCGGACCGCCGGAAATTCGCGCTCTCAACGCCAAGATCGACAGTCTCGCGCAGGCGCTCGGCGGCCTGAAGCGCGCCAACAGCGAATTGGCCGAGCGGGTTCTCGACGCCCAGGACGAAGAACGTCAGGTGATCGCCCACGAGCTGCACGACGAATTCGGACCGCATCTCTTCGCCTTGCGCGCCAGCGCCGCGGTGCTTGCGAAAAGGGTCGGCGACGATCCCCCGGCTCGCGCCGCGGTGAGCGCGATCGAAGCCCAGGTCGAGGCGCTGCAAGGCCAGAACCGCCGCATTCTGGCCGACCTGCGTCCGGCCGCGCTCGAGGAACTGGGGCTCGCCGAGGCGCTCGAGGCGCTCGTCGCTCATTGGCGGCGAGCCGAGCCCAATGTCGCGGTCACGCTCAATGTCGATCCGCGGGTCGAGGCGATGAGCGAACGCGCGAGCCTCATGGCCTATCGCTTCGTCCAGGAAGCGATGACCAACGCGTTCCGGCACGCCGGCGCGACGCGGATCGACGTCTCGCTCAGGTTCGAAACGCCGCTCCGGGAGCCCGCTCCGGGCGACCTGGGGCTGGGAGGATTCGTGATTCGCGTCGCCGACGACGGTCGCGGATTGCAGGGCGAACCGGAACCCGGGATGGGGCTTGCGGGCATGCGCGACCGGGTCCGGCTGCTTGGCGGGGAGGTCGCCATCGGCTCTCCGCCCGGCGGCGGCGCGGTGGTCGAAGCGCGTTTCGGCGTCGCCCGAGCCGTCGGCGGCCAGGAAAAATTCCCGGCATAGTCGGGATCAAATCCCTGCAAGACGTCCAAACATTGAAATAACGCGTCCGCTCGCGCTCGGATAAGCTCACCGGTAGCGGGACCAACTGGACTATGGCGCGGGAGGGGCGGATGGCGCGCTGGGCAGCTTCGTGGCGCGGCCTGCCGGGCCTTGCGCTCCTGGCCGCAACGGCGAACGGGGCCAGCGCGGACACGATCGTGCTGCCGACCTTCGACGTCGTGGCGACGACGCCGCTCAACGGCGGCCAGATCAATGTTTCGCAGTCTCCCTTCGCGGTCTGGCAGACCAGCTCGCAGCAGATGCAAACCTTCAACGATACGACGCTCACCGACGCGCTGGCCCGCTCGGCGCCCGGCGTCACCGTCGGCAACGTCTCCGGTAACGACTTCGAGCCAAACCTCTTCTATCGGGGTTTTGACGCCACCGCCGTCACCGGCACGCCACAAGGGCTGGCCGTCTATCAGAACGGCACCCGCATCAACGAGGCGTTCGGCGACGTCGTCAATTGGGACCTCATCCCGACGAATGCGATCGACCGGACGACGATCATCGCCGCAAACCCGATCTTCGGGCTCAACGCCCTCGGCGGCGCAGTCACCGTAACGATGAAGAACGGCTTCACCTGGCAGGGCTTCGAAGCCGATCTCGAGGGCGGCTCCTTCTATCGGGCGCAAGAGCAGGTTCAGTTCGGCAAGCAAGTCGGCAACTGGTCGGTCTATATGGCGGCCAGTCAAATCAACGACGGCAGCTGGCGGGTCGCCGGAGCGTCGCAGCTCACCAACCTCTACGGCGACGTCGGCTACAAGGCGAACGGGTTTGAGTTGCATTTGCAACTGACGGCGGGGAACACCCAGTTCGGCGTCTCTGCTTCCACGCCGGTCCAGCAGCTGCAAACGAATTGGAGCAGTGTCTATACTGTTCCCCAGACCACCGATAACCAGATGGTCATGCTCCAGTGGACTGGGGCCTACGCTTATTCGCCCACGCTCAATTTCCAGGCCGGGGCCTATTTCCGCCAGTTCAATCAGCAGCACGTAGATGGCAACGGGACCGACGTGACGCCCTGTCCGCCGTATTCATGCCTGAACGACAGCCCGGTGCATGACACACACGGCAATATCATCCCCGACATTTCGCAGGGTGGAACGCTCGACCTCGGCGAGGACGACGACAACCAGACACAATCGCGCTCTGTCGGCGTCAGCGGGCAGGTCGTCGACACCGACAAAATTTGGGGCCACGACAACTCGCTGACCGTCGGCACGTCGCTCGACTATGGCTGGACGCATTACACCGGCAACAGCACGCTCGGAACAATCAGTTTCATCAACAACGCGTACCCGCTGACCGCCTCCCCATTCATCATCGACGAGCCCGCCAGCTTTCTGAACCCGATCGACGTCAGGGCTAACAACACCTATGTCGGCGCCTACGCCCTCGACACGTTCAACGCGACGGATCGCCTGACGCTGACCGGCGGCGCGCGTTTCAATTTCGCCGGGATCAGTCTCGAGGGCACGAACGACGCGCTCCTCAGCGGCTACTCGAGCTACTTCCATCTCAACCCGACGGCCGGCCTCACCTACAAGATCACGCCCGACATCAACTTCTATGCCGGGTATGCGATGACCAATCGCACGCCGACGCCGCTCGAGCTCGGGTGCGCGAGCCCCACTGACCCCTGCATCATCAACAACTTCCTGTCCGCCGACCCGCCTCTGAAGCAGATCGTCGGCCAGACGTTCGAGCTGGGATTCCGTGGGACCAATGCATTCAGCCAGTTTGGTCTGGGGCCCGAATGGGGCAAGCTGCAATGGTCCGCCGGGCTCTTCCGCACGACGCTCAACAACGACATTCTGCCGGTGATGAGCACGTTCAACGGCTTCGGCTATTACACCAACGTCGGGACCACGTTGCGTCAGGGGGCGGAGGTCGCGGCCCAGTGGAGCGGCGACCGGTGGTCGGCCTACGCCAATTACACCTTTATCGACGCCGTCTACCTCACGACCTTCATGGAGCCGTCGGAGAACAATCCGTTGGCCGACGCCAACGGGAACATTCCGATCACCAACGGCACGCGGATCGCCGGCATTCCAAGAAATACGGTGAAGGTCGGCGTCGACTACGCCGTGACCCCCGAGTGGAAGATTGGGATGGACATGACCGCGGCGTCAGGCCAGGTCATCTTCGGCAACGAGAATAACGCGGTTCCGCAAGTCCCTGGCTACGCCGTCTTCGGCCTGCATACCTCCTACCAATATAACAAGCAGGTCCAGCTCTACGGATACGCCCAGAACATTTTTGATCAGCGCTATTACACATCCGGCGGGCTGGTCCAGCCCGGGGAGTTCATGACGGGCCCAGCCATCACCAACCCGCAAACCTTCGGGCCTGCGAAGCCCTTCGCGATCTACGGCGGCTTGCGGATTACGCTGTGACGTTTGCCATAGTCGAGCGCCAGGATGGTCCGCCGCCGGCAATCAGCGCAGCCTTGTCCCCAATGCAAGAATGGACCAAGTTCGCGCCGGGCCCGGCGGCCGTCATCGGAGCGTTCCCATGCGTGGCGATCAGCAAGTCATCGACTATCTCAACAAGGCCCTTCGTCACGAGCTCGCGGCGGTCAATCAATATTGGCTCCACTATCGGATTCTCGACAATTGGGGCTACAAGGGCTTCGCCAAGACTTGGCGGGCGGAATTGATCGAGGAGATGCAGCATGCGGACAAGCTGGTCGCGCGCATTCTGTTCCTGGACGGGGCGCCGAACATGCAGTCTCTCGATCAGTTGCGCATCGGAAGAGACGTGAAGGAGATCATCGAATGCGATCTGGCGGCGGAAATCAGCGCCCGGACGCTCTACCTCGAGGCGGCGCAATATTGCGACAGCGCCAACGATCGCGTCAGCATGAACCTGTTCGAGGCGCTGACGAGCGATGAGGAAGAGCACATCGATTTCCTCGAGGCGCAGCTCACGTTGATCGAACAGCTCGGCGTGCAGCTATACGCTCAAAAGCATATCGGAGAATCCGAGGGCTGAGGAAGCTCACTCCGAATGCCGCACTGTGACAAGGCGAGCGGCCAGACGTTGTGCGTGACCATCTTCGGGAGCATCACTATGAAACTGACAAGTTTGAAATCCTTGATGCTTGTTTCCTTGCTGGCGGTTTCTCTTCCGCCGGCGATATTCGTGACGAGCGCTTCGCCTTCGTTCGCCGCCTCGGCGCTCGAATCCCTCGACCCCGACAAGGATGGAACGGTCGATCTCGCTGAAGCGAAGGCCGCAGCGGGCGCCCTGTTCGACAAGCTTGATGTCGATCATGACGGCACCCTCGACCGTAAGGAATTGAAAGATCGAATTTCCGCGGAGGACTGGAAGATAGCCGACCCGGACAACGACAAGACGATCAGCAAGGACGAGTATCTCGCCTTCGTCGAAGTCGCGTTCAAGCGCGCCAACCCCGACAACGACGCGACGATTGACGCCAAAGAGTTGAAGAGCCCGGCCGGCCGCGCGCTGCTGCGCCTCCTGAAGTGAGTGGAGAAGGCGAAACGCTTTGCCTGGTTAGTACGCGCTGACCGGCGGTCGGCACGCCTTCGCGCATATGCGCGGGTTGAAACGGGTGGCGTGAAGCGCCATAGGTGCGCGGGGAGCGAAACGAGGCGTTGATATATGCAGGGTGTTGATCTCTCCCCGCTCGGGCTTTTTCTCGGGGCGAGCTTCGTGGGGAAGGCCGTCATGGCCCTCCTGTTTGTCGCCTCGCTTTGGTGCTGGATGCTGATCATCGAAGGCGCGGTGTCGGTCGTGCGCCTTCGCCGCGAGGTTCGGCAGGCGCGCGCCGGCGGCCCGCTCGCGAAATCGCTCGTAGGCGTCGTCGCCGCGGGGGATGAGGAAGCGCGCCGCCGCATTCCGGGCGAGACGGTCGGCGAACTGCGGTCGCGCATCTCGGACGCGATGGCGCGGGCGGCGCGCGAACTCCTGACGCGCTCCGAGGGGGGCTTGCCCAATCTCGCGGTCATTTCTTCGGTTGCGCCGTTTGTCGGCCTGTTCGGCACGGTGTGGGGCATCATGTCGAGCTTCGCCGCCATCGGCCAGTCGCAGGACACGTCGCTGGCGACGGTTGCGCCCGGCATCGCCGAGTCGCTGGCGGCGACGGCTTATGGCCTCGCGGCGGCGATTCCCGCTTCGATCGGCTATAACCGTATCGGCGCGGCTTATGGGCGGCTCGGACAGGACATGGCCTCGTTCGTCGAAGAGCGCGCGCTGGCGCTGCTCGCCCGTCCAGCCGAAGTCGCGCGCGAAGACGCGCCGCGCCGCCGCGCCGAGACGCCCTGATGGCGCTGAGCCCACGCAAGATCGGCGAAGGCCTCTATCAGCCGCTGGCCGACATCAACGTCACGCCGCTCGTCGACGTGATGCTTGTCCTGCTCATCATCTTCATGGTGACCGCGCCGATGCTGGCGACCGGCATCAAGGTGAATCTGCCAAGCGCCAAAACCGCCCAACCGCTCGAAAACAGGGAGCCGGTCGTCGTCGTTGTCGCCAAGGACGGGGCCGTTTCGGTCGGAAAAGACCCGGTATCGTCGGATGAGCTGGCGGCGACGGTCAAGGCCAGGCTTGGCGACTCCAACGGCGTTGTTCAGTTGCGCGGCGATCGCGATGCGCCTTATGGCGACGTCGTGTCGGTGATGGACGAACTCGCGGCGAACGGAATCTCCCGGATCGCCATCGTGTCTGGTCCTCGCCGCACTGGTCCGCCGGCGCCGGCCGCACCGAACACGCCCGCTCCAGTGGCGCCAAACGCGCCGGCGCCGTGACCGTCACAGCGCTCGGGGGCGTTTTCCAGCCGCCGCCCGTCAGGCCCCCTTGGCTTCGCCCTGTCGTCATCGCCATCGTCATCGCGCTTCACGCCGCCGCGCTCTCGATCGTCTATCTGGAGCCGCCGAAGCCGCCCGAGTCGCCGGGAGAAGTGGTCGTCGACATCCAGCCCGAAGCTCCGCCCGCGGAAACTCCGGCGCCGCCGGCCGAACAACCAAAGCCGCCCGAACAATCCGCGCCTCCGCCCGCTCAAGACGCCGCGCCGGCTCCCGCCGAGCCAGCAACCGAGCGCTGCTCCTCCTGCGCCGCCGGTCGAGGAGCCCCCGCCACCGCCCGTGGAGCAGCCTCCCCGCCGGCCGTGGAGCCTCCGCCGCCGTCCCCGAGCAGCCTCCCCGCCCCGTGGAGCCTCCCCCGCCGCCAGAGCCGCCTCCGGCTCCGGTCGAGCTTGCGCCGCCTCCTCCGCCCCCGCCTCCGAAGGCGATCGAGGTCCCGCGGCCCAAGCCCCCGCCGCCCCCGCGCGTCGAAGCGCCGAAACCCCAGCCGAGACCGGCGCCGAAGCCGGCCCCCGCGCCCCGACCGGCGGCTGAGACGCAATCTCGGTCCGCTGCTGCGCCCGCTCAGGCCTCGCGGGGCGCGTCTTCGACGGGCGCGCCTTCGAGTGCGGCTGCGAGCGCCGCGTCGCAATCGGCCTATAGAGGGGAGGTGAGCGCCGCCATCCGCAGCCGCCTGTTCTATCCGGACGCCGCGCGCGCGCGCGGCGCGAAGGGTGTTGTGGGAGTGAGTTTCACCATCGGCCCATCCGGCGCGGTGACCTCATTCGCGATCACCCGTTCCTCGGGCGACCACGATCTCGACGCGGCGGCGCGCTCCCTGGTGCAAGGAGCGCGCTTCCCCCCGCCTCCCGGCGGCTCCACCCGCATCGCGACGAGCTTCAACTATGCCCCCCGCTAGCCCGCGACTGAGAGCCCTCGTGCTCGGCTCCGCCGCCGGCGGGGGCGTGCCGCAATGGAACTGCGGCTGCCGCATCTGCCGGCTCGCCTGGAGCGGCGATCCGCGGGTCAAGCCGCGCACCCAGGCGGGCCTTGCGCTCAGCGTCGACGGAGCGAACTGGGTGCTGCTCAACGCCTCGATCGACCTGCGCCAGCAGATCCTGGCGACGCCGGCGCTCCGGCCGAAGGGCGATGGGCGCCATTCGCCGATCGCCGCCGTCGTCCTGACCAACGCCGAGGTCGACTCTTCGGCCGGGCTCCTGGCGCTGCGCGAGCGCCAGCCGCTCGCGATCTTCGGCGCTGGGGCGACGCTCGAGGCGATCGGGGCCAATCGGATGTTCGACGCCGTCGATCGCGCCGTCGTCCCGCGCCGCGCAGTCCGCCTCGGCGAGACCTTCGAGCCCCTGCCCGGCCTGGCGCTCGAATTGTTCGCGGTTCCCGGCAAGGTTCCGCTGTGGCTCGAGGAGGGCAACGTCAGCCTCGACGACATCGGCGAAGGCACGGTCTGCGTCGCGGCGGAAGCCGGGGGCGTGAGGCTTGTTTACGCTCCCGGCTGCGCCCATGTTACGGAGGACTTCGACGCCCGCGTCGGCAAGACCGATGTGCTGTTCTTCGACGGCACGCTGTTCTCCGACGACGAAATGATCGTCAACGGGCTCGGCGGCAAGACAGGCCGGCGCATGGGCCACATGCCGGTGGGAGGACCTGGAGGAACGTTGGAGGCGTTCGCGCGCCACGCCCATGTGCGGCGCATCCTCATCCATATCAACAATTCGAATCCGATCCTGATCGAAGGATCGCCCGAAGAAGCGAAGGTGAAAGCGGCCGGCTGGGAGGTCGCGTTCGACGGCATGGAGGTCGCCCTGTGAACAAGCACGCGAGCCCGGAGCCGATGGGACCCGAGGCGCTCGAGGCGGCGCTCCGCGCCATCGGACCCGAGCGCTATCACGACCTGCATCCGTTCCATGGGCTTCTGCACGACGGCAAACTCGCCAAGGGCCAGGTGCAGGCGTGGGCGCTCAACCGCTATGTCTATCAGGCGGCGATCCCGATGAAGGACGCGTCCCTGATCGGGCGCTGCGAGGATCGCGATCTGCGCCGCGAATGGCTGCACCGCATCGCCGACCATGACGGCGCGGGCGACGACCAGGGCGGCATCGAGCGCTGGCTCGTCCTGACCGACGGGCTGGGGCTCGACCGCGACTACGTGATTTCGCAGGAAGGCGCGCTGCCGGCGACGAAATTCGCGGTGCAGGCCTATGTCCGTTTCGTCCGCGAGCGGCCGCTGATCGAGGCGGTGGCGTCGAGTCTCACCGAACTGTTCGCGCCCTCGCTGCACAAACGCCGCATCGCCGGGATGCTGGCCAATTACAGCTTCATCGACGAGAAGGTGGTGGCTTATTTCCGCCGCCGTCTCGATCAGGCCCCGAGGGATGCGGGGTTCGCGCTCGACTACGTGAAACGCAACGCGCGCACGGTCGAACAGCAGCAGGGCGCGCTCGCCGCCCTGAAGTTCAAGACCAATGTATTATGGGCCCAGCTCGACGCGCTCCATCATGCCTATGTGACGGGGGCGATCCCCCCCGGGGCCTTTCAGCCGGATTGAAGCGAGATGGACAGGACGATGGAGATCGACGCGCAATCGCGGCCCCGCCTCCCCCGCGGCGTCAAGCTCAAGCGTGACGAGGTGCGGGGGCGCTGGACCCTGCTCGCGCCAGAGCGGATCTTCGAGATCGACGCGACCGCGGCGACGGTGCTCGAGCTTTGCGACGGCGAGCGCGATCTCGCCGCCATCGTCGCCGAGCTTGCCGAGCGCTATACTGCGCCAAAGGCGGTGATCGAAAAGGACGTCGTCGCCATGCTCGCCGACCTCAAGGCCAAAAGGGTCCTCGAAACATGACCGCTCATGCCGCGCCGCCGCCTGCGCCGCCAATCGGGCTCCTGGTCGAGCTCACCCATCGCTGTCCGCTCGGCTGTCCCTATTGCTCCAATCCGCTGGCGCTCGAGCGCCCCGGCGCGGAACTCGATACCGAAACCTGGAAGCGCGTGTTCGGCGAGGCCGCCGCGCTCGGCGCGCTGCACGTCCATCTCTCGGGCGGCGAGCCGACGGCGCGGCGCGACATCGTGGAACTCACCCGACACGCCTCGCACAGCGGCCTCTACACCAACCTCATCACCTCTGGGATCGGGGTCGGCGAGAAGCTGACCGGCGAACTGGCCGACGCGGGCCTCGACCACGCGCAGCTCTCCTTTCAGGGCGCCGACAAGGAAACCAATGACCGGCTCGGCCACTATTCGGGCTCGTGGGAGCGCAAGCGCGCCTTCGCGGGTCACGTGATCAAGGCCGGCCTGCCGCTCACCATCAACGCAGTCATCCATCGCGCCAATCTCGATCAGGTCGGCGCTTTTATCGAGCTCGCAGTTGAACTCGGCGCCAAGCGCCTCGAAGTCGCACACACGCAGTACTATGGCTGGGCGCTCGCCAATCGCGCCGCGCTGATGCCGCCAAGGGAAAAGGTCGAGGAGTCGCTCGCACTGGTGGAGGAAGCGCGGGCGCGCCTCAAAGGCGAGCTCGTCATCGACATGGTGATCCCCGACTATTACGCCCGCTATCCCAAGCCTTGTGCGGGCGGATGGGGGCGGATCGCGATCAACGTCTCGCCGACCGGCAAGGCGCTGCCGTGTCACGCGGCCGAGAGCATTCCGGGCCTCGAATTCTGGAACGTGCGCGAGCATTCGCTCGGCCGACATCTGGCGCCTCAACCCTGCCTTCAGGGCCTTCCGCGGCACGGAATGGATGCGCGAACCCTGCCGCTCGTGCGACCGGCGCGAGGTCGACTGGGGCGGCTGCCGCTGTCAGGCGCTGGCGCTGACCGGGGACGCGCGCAACACCGATCCGGCCTGCCACAAGTCGCCCGAGCATGAGCGCATCGTCGCGACGGCGACCGCGGAGTCTGGATCCGGCGCAGGCAAGTTGCGGTGGCGGTCGTACAAGGACAAGGTCGAGGCCTGAAGCGCGCATGGCCCCATCCTTGGGCGATCCGGCGCGATGACCCTGATGCTGGCGAGCGTCATCGACGCTTCCGAGGCCGAGCTTGCGCGCGCCGGCGTCGAGATCGTGCGCGAAGCCAAGGCGTGACGTAGCTCGACCCTCGTCCTGAGGAGCGCCGAAGGCGCGTCTCGAAGGACGCTGAGAGGCCAGCGCTGCATCGGCGCGCAGTGGATCGTCCTTCGAGGCCGCTCCGCGGCGCCTCAGGACGAGGTGAGTTGGAGAACAGTCAAATCCCGGCCGCGTCCTACCTGCAGAGCGCGCTCGCATTCGCGGTCCAGCGGCCAAAACCGCTCGCGATCAAACAAATCCGTCGCATCATGTTGCGGATGACGGCTCGTCCTCATTTTCCCCGCAAAAGCCTAGATTTCGCTGGCCTCTCCGGGCGGTTCAAAAACTATGTCCACGTCCTTTCCCGTATCGGCAGGCGTCAGGCGCACAGCTTTGCACGGCAAGGAAATCGCTTGATTGCCGTGTCAACGTATTGCATGATCGGCTTCATGACGGCGCCGAGGCCGTCTTGGGTGCCGGGCCCTGCAGAGTCCCCGCCGGGCGGGGGGTTGTCCCAAGGGTCCCTCCAGAAGGCCGAGCCAAAACAAGGCGGCCAAGCGCAATCCGCGCTCTCTTCCCCGGGGGATCAGGGGATGAAGCGCCTACCCCGGTCCTCGGACCGGGTGGGGGCGTTTCTCCATGTCCGATTCCTCAACTTCCGAGCCGCGCCACAAGGTCAGGCTGTCGATGCGCGAAGGGGCGCGTCACGCTGGGTGCTCGCAGCGCCACTTCTATGATCTTGCCCATAAAGGCGAGATTCCGACCTATCTCGCCGCTGGCCACCGCTGGGTCGATGCAGAAGACATCGACGCCTACATCGCGCGCTGCAAAGCCGCTGGCCCTCAATTTGGCCGAGCCACAGGCAAGCGGCTACCGGGGCGGCCGAACGTAAGACCGCCGCCGGGCCTGACCGATGATGATCAGGTCACTCGACAGGCTCGCCGGGTTCGCTAGCCAACTGCGGGATAACGCTGGCCGCCTCAAACCGCCAAGCCTCGCTCTTCCGGCCTGGAGGACGACCCCGATGAACCGGAACCAGATCATCGCCTCGTTGGTGCGCGCGGCTACATGGCAGCTTATGCGCCGGAGCCCGACCTGGGTTCTGATCGCGGTCGTCGCCGCCGCGTGGCCGTTGGCGGGCCATCACTGATGACCGCGTCGCCCGAGATCCAACTCCTTGTCGGCGTCCCGCCCACACGCCATTGCGCTCAGGTCGCTCGGGGAGATGCTGGCGTTTCTCCATCAGCGCCGCATGAAGCTTCAGCCCGGCCTTGAGGGTGCGCTCGATCCTCGCCGAATGGGCAATCCGACCGCGCAACTGCGCCGACAGTTCCACGCTTCAACCGCCTCCGGCCCGACGGCGCCGACATCAACACTGGCTCCTGCCAAACGCGGCAAGTTCCTCCTGAAGTTTACCGAGTGGGCTCTGTACCGCGACGGGGCGATTGTCGAGAGCGTCGTCCTGCCTCCAGGGGCCGGAATTGCGGCGGTCACAACGATCATGCGCGCCGCCAACTACCAGAGCGAGGAAATTGAGGCCGTTCTCGCTTTCCGCGTCGCGCGCCACGCGCTTGAGCGGCTGGCCGAGCGCGCCGACGTCCGCACGGTGGGCGAGATATTCGGCCTGCATCGGCTCGCTGTGGGCCGTGACAATGGCCCTGATGGTCGCGCCTGACTATGCACGGCCAAAAACCGCCGCATGGCGGCTCATGGCATATTGTGGGTAGCCGACGACGGAGTCCAGAAGCCGAACGAGAACGGCTTGAGACAGCTTGTCGTTGTGTCGGTCCGTGAGGCCCAGGATGGCCAATGACGCCGCCGTGCAAGCGACCATGGCCTTGATCGCCCCGAGGACTGACACAGCGCATCAGCGACGCCCGCGAACTCCACGGGGCTTGACCGCGGTGCCGCAGCGATCAGAACGCCTTGAAGCTAACCGCGAAAAGCGCTGAGATCGCCATCCTGGGAACCCCGACCCCCACTGTCGCCTGGGGTTTCGTCGCCAATTGGGGCGATCCTTTCGTCTGGGCGCCGATCGTCTGCGGACGATGAACTCGAGGGCAGCATGGTGCTGCAAGTTCCCGACCTTACACCCAACGAGGACGAACGAAACGCTCGGCGCGCAGTGGCGTGAGTTCGATCTGGTCAACGCGGTCTGGGTCATCGCGGCCTCGCGGATGAAGACCAAAGAAGCCTTCTCGGTGCCTTTGTGCGACCGGGCGGTCGACATCCTCGCCGAAGCGCGTCAGCGCGCCCGCAAGGAGCCGGAAGCCGACAGCTTCGTGTTCTTCGGGATGAAGCCGAAAAAGCCGGTGTCGCCGATGGCGATGATGGAGCTTCTGCGCCGTATGAAGATCAACGCCACCGTGCATGGGTTTCGCGCCGCGTTCAGGATGTGGGCGGCCGATGTCGCGCACGCACCGTTCGAAATCGCTGAAGCCGCGCTGGCGCATCAGGTCGGCAACGCGGTGGTGCAGGCGTACCGGAGATCGTCGATGCTGAACGTCGTCGTCCGAGCTGGCGCATGGAGCCGATTACGCAACCGGCAAGACCAACGACAATCTGATCGAGCTACGCAGGGCCTGCGGCGTGATCACGCATCGCCATCAGCCAAGCCGCCTTCGACGCCGATCGCGCAACGCTGCCCCATTATCGCCGCGATGTTCGTCAGCGTCGGCGGCCCCGCACTCACTGCCGCCGTGGGAAGTCTACCAAGCCGTTGCATCGGAGCACGGCGTACGCGCCGCCTCGCAATCGGCCTATATCGGGGGGAGGCGTGAGTGCCGCAATCCGCAGCAGGCTCTGTCTATCCGGCGGCCGCCCGAGGAGCTAGAAGGCGTCGTCAGCGTCGCCTTCACCATCGGGAGCCTCGGTGCGCCTGGCGTTCTGCCCCCAGTCCACCCACTTCGGCGACAAGGATCTGGACGCGGCGGCGCGCTCCCTCGCTGCAAGGCGCTCGATTCCCCCCGCCCCCGCGGGATCGGCCCCATCACAACCAATTTCGGCTATAATCTCCCGCCAAGGTAGCGCCCCCAGAGCCCCACAGACGCCCCTTCAGGCTTGGTGGGCCCTAACGCCGCCTGTCCCGACTTGAGCGGAGGCCTCCCTGTGGCGACCTGCGTGACCAACGAGGCCGCCAGCAACGTCGTGCCGATCAAGCGGGGGGCGGCGATCCACATCGCCCACCCCGTCGAGGCCTTCGACGCCACCATCGCCGCCATGAGGCGGCGAGCGGCAACGTCCTCGACGAGAGCGAGCGCACCGCGCAGGCGCGGATATTCCTCGTCCGGCCACGAGAGAGTGGTCAACAACCTAGAAAGGCTGCGAGGGCCGCGTGACGAGGACCTCAGCTCCGTCACTGTTCGGCGAACAGGCCAACGAGCAGATCGCCGAGTCGCTTCGGAGTGAACAAGGCCCCACGAAATAGGCGCGCCGACGACGCGGGCCGATGCTTCCCGTGAAATATTGAGGGAAAAACTCGCCCAAATGGACACCACGTGTGCCCCGCGGCGCGACACTTCGCGGCCGAGAGGGGGAAAGAACCGCCACGGCACCGATTTGGGGCTCGCAGACGATCGGGACGTTCTCGGGACAAGCTGGTTCATCGCGTTGATGATCGTCACGTATGGAAGGCGGCCTACTGGCCAACTCTGTTTGTGGAGGCGCGATAACTGACCACAGTTGCTCGCCGAGGCGCTTCGCCTGTACCGCGTTGGCGAGCAATGCTGCGGGCGGCGAGACGTACTCCGATGTCATGCGCGTGACGTAGGCCGACCTTCGTCGCTGACCTTCTGGAGGCTCGTCGTGGCGCTTGTGCCTATGCCCGGCAAATTGAAATTTGATCTCATCGGTTGGAGTGGTTTTTCCTAATGCACGACGACGCTGCGGTAAACGATGACGTGTGCATCCTACGGCGCGCACCGTCGAGCATCTCGAATGTTCTCAGTCGTTGGGACGGGCGGCCGGAGGACGAGAAAGCCATCGAGGATCGGCTCGCCGATATTCAGAAGGCCGCAAGCCAAAGTTCGACCTTGGCAATGCGTCAACAGTCATGCAGAGCAATCGCATCATCAAAATCAGCCTGGTCTGATCCGGGATTATTAAGGTGCCAAGGCAAGGCGCACTTGGCGGTCTCAACAACCGTAGCCCCTCGATATTGGTCGGCTGAACGTGACGTTGGAGCCGCATGATTGGCATAACCGCCGCCGCCTTCGGCAGGCGATTCGCCACGGCTTCCATTCGGCTACGTTGGCGTCGAGCATCTTGCACGACAAAGGCGAGCGCGTGATCTGGTTGGAGCCGCGTGTCCGACAGATCGGCGCGAGGCCATGCGGGGGCCGGGGGCGATAAATACAGCGATGTGATCTTGCGGCTCGTGGAGATCGAGGGCTCAATGACAATGGACCTTGGACACTGCCGGGTTACCGCTCAGTTCGCCGAGGCGCAGCGGATGGCGCGGAAACGGAAGCCGACGAGTCTGACCGTCGCCGCTTCAAATATTCGGCTGGCCTCAGGTGAGAAGGCTGCTCGCGATGCGATTTAAGTGGGTTTGGCGGGCCTTGCTTTCACCCTTGCCGCTTCCATGTGCAGGATCGCGATGGCGGGGACATTCGAGCACTGCAGACGGCTACGAGCGACAGACTACGCGACAGCTCTACAGGGCTTTTCAGCCTCTGGCCGATAAAGGCGACGCCTCTGCACAGTTTAACATCGGTTCCATGTATGCCTATCGTGAAGGGGTGCCTCAGAACTTCGCCGAAGCCGGTAAGTGGTTTCGCAGAGCGGCTGATCAGGGCCATGCGCACTGCTCAGTTCAACCTCGGCGCCATGTACGCCGAGGGTCTTGGCCTTGCACAGGACTACTGCAGAAGCCGCGAGGTGGTATCGTAAGGCGGCCGATCAAGGCGACGCCATAACGCAGTTCAACCTTGGTCTCATGTACGCGAAGGGCCAAGGACTGCCTCGGACCACGCTAATTCGGGATGGTTTCGAAAGACGGCCGATCAGGGCGACGCCAATGCGCAGGCCAACCTTGGTGTCATGATATGCGAACGGTCTGGGCGTGCCGAGGACCTGATTATCTCCTGCATGTGGCTAAACTTGGCGGCCGTGCAGGCTTCGAAGACGCACGGAGTGCTCGCGACCAGTTAGACCCGCACATGACCCCCGCTCAGATCGCCGAGGCGCAGAGGATAACGCGAAGGTGGAAGCCGACGACAATAGCGAACGTCGCCGTCAACGCACGATCCGCATCGCCATCTCTCAAGCTGCGTTCGACGCTATAGCCGCCACCCTGCCGCGCGGCTCGATTAGCTGACCAGAGTGCGGTCAACGAGCGCGGCGAGCGTTACGTCGGTTGCCGACGACGTCGTCGAACGGCTCCGAGCCCAGCGCCGACCCGGCGAGAGCTATAGCGACGTGGTCCTGCGGATCGCGGCGAATACGTGAGGCCGCCCAGAACTCGGCACCGTCAGTCCATCCATACCAGAGAGGGCGACCATGCGCTGCGACAAGTGCAAGCGAGATGAGCGACGACGAACCCGGCGTCGGCGGCTGTCGCGCAGCTTCACCCTGTGCGCCGACTGCCAGCCGATACGCCCTGATTCCGCTACCCGCAGCGTGCACTCGCTGCAGGCGCACGATCACGACACCACGCTCGGCATCGTCTACTGCGCGCGCTGTCATGAGTCGCTACTTCCGCCGCCTGAGCCGTGCGCCCGCCGCGCGGCAGGACAGGCTGCGGTCGCTGCGCCGACCCGGCGAACGACAGCGACGCCATTCTTCGGCTCGTCGAGACGGAGGGCGCGCGCCGGTCGGCCTATTTTCTCTATTCCCTCCCTCGGCGACGGTGTTATGCTCGGCACGGCGTGGATAGACCGGCCAGTCGACACGCAGGACCTGCACTCCCTGCTTCCACGTCCTCTCTAGTGCAGCATGGACGTGCAGCCATGCCTAAGCCAACTGCGACCGGTGATCTGGCTTCGGCATTAGCGCCGTGAGCGAGACTCGAAAGCTCGCGACTCAGCGTCCGACGTGATCGCGGCTCGCTGGAGCCGACGAGGATCGGATTCTGGCGCGGCTGCGGGCGCTGCGCAGCGACCTGATCGATCGACTCATCGCGGTCCACCTCATATGGCCGGCGCCCCAAATGCGCACGGGCGACGGCAGCATCGTCGAATTCCGCAGCGTCGTCGACGCAGTGAACTGCGCCATCGAAGTCCAAAGGGCGATGGTCGAGCGCGACGAACTCCCGGAGGACCGCCGGATCGTGTTCCGCATCGGCATTCATCTGGGCGACGTCGTCGAGGAGAGTGACGGCGACTTGATGGGCGATGGGGTCAATATCGCCGCGCGGCTCGAAGGCATCGCGAAGCCGGGGGCGATCTGTCGGAGAACGCCTATCGGCAGGTCAAGGGTCGGCTTGATCGCGGCTAGCGCGTACTCGGCCACTCAACTCAACAACATCGCCGAGCCGATCCAGGTCTATTCGCTTGAAGTCGGCCAGCCAGCGCAGGCGAGGCCCTCGGGGCCGAAAAGGCGTTCGGCGCTAACCCTGCTCGCCGCTGGATCATCCTCCGCTCGCAGGTGCGTTTGGGACGGTACAAAAGCAGAGCCGCCGCCGTCCATCAGTTCCCGAGCGGGCTCAGCGCGGAGACGATGAAGGCAGCCAACGTTCCGAAACCGCCTTCTGCGTAAGCCGGGACGAGCGGTGGTATTCATCACTTTCCCCGGACGAAGCTTGACCGACGATGTTCTCGCGCGACGCCTACACGATCGACTTGCCGCCGAGTTGGGCCACAAAAATGTCATCACTTTGAGGACAAATGTCTCAGTGCCTCGTGCCGTGGGGTCGCGTTCATGTGCAACGCCAGCGCTGGTTCACGGTCGTTCATCCAGATGTCCCGCCGACCTTCGCCGCCAATGCCGTGCGTCTTCAGCTTCATGCGCTGGCCTATAACATTGGGAACTTCATGCGCACACTGGCGATGCCGAAGACGGCGGAGACGTGGTCGCTGACCAACCTCAAGGAGAAGTGATCGGCCCAGGGTCGTCAGCCATGGGCGCTATGTCACTTTTCAGTTGGCTGGATCGCGGTGCCGCAACAGATGTTCGGTGACATCCTGTCGCTGCTCGCCCGGCTGCGGGCACCACGTCGGTAATGCAGTGATTACAGCGGAGGTGCGCTTGACTGTGAAATCAGCGCGTTTCAGCGGCTCAGCGCCGTCGGATGATCGCCTTGCTGCCTCTATACCGGCGGCGGGTATGATTTACGATCGGCGCCGCCAAAGAGCGATCTTGGTCACGAAATCGCCGGAGCGGTGACGTCGGGCCAAAAGCCGAACTGGAGAATGTCGGGTTAGAGTGCTCGTCATTCTTCAAGGCTTGAACAAGGCAAATCCGCCTTCGCAAGGGGATAGCGTATCGATGTTCACTCCCCGAATCGCAACGGCCCAAAGTAAACCAACAATTTTCCGCAAAAAGCAATGCACGCCAACGTCCGGGAGCCAATCCGGGAAAACCTTGGCCTCAACGCGGCGGAACGAGTGCAGATGCTGCAGCGGACGATTGGCAATCAGACTGTGTTGCGGCTTCTCGCGCAAGAGGTGGCAAATAGGCAGCAGATCGGCCTGTGCCAGAGGGTCAGGATTAGGCTCTTCGTGGAGTTTTGCCAGGATACCCATATTTCCGCATGGCCAAGCAGAGCATCAGCAACAGCGATTACCCCTCGAGCGCCGCCTTTTGTGGTGTCATTCAGCCGAAGCTCGAAATGGCGCGGTCAACGACCTGCTGGAGGCCGAGGCCGATCGGGTCGCCGAACAAGCGATGCGTACGCCCGACCCCTGTGCGGCGCGCCACGCCAAGTGAAGGAAACGTCGTGCGGCGCAGGTGCGTTGCCTGCGAA
>CAVZNQ010000010.1:0-62446 GCA_963776665.1 uncultured Alphaproteobacteria bacterium | reverse complement strand
CATTGAGCCTGCTGGCGGGCGAAGGCCGCCGCCGCGGAGAGCGGAGCGGTCCGCCTCGCGGCCGGTTTTGCGAGGATTACTGGGCGCGGCCGATTGCGGCCGGCGTGAGCAACCCGGCGGTTGCCGAAGGGATTGAATCCGGGTTGGCGACCCCAACGAGATTTTCAAGGCGCAAGCCGATCAGATCAATGCCGGCGCGGCGCCACGGGCCGCGCGGGTCTCGGAGGAAAGCGAATACCTGCGATTTGACCGCGAGTTGCGCCGTTTTGAACCTCGACGCCCGGAGGCCGATCTCACCGCCGGCGGGGCATTCGAAAGCTTTACCGGGGAATGTTCGGCGGCGCGCCGGCGGCAATCACCACCCAAGAGTTGTGTGAGCATGTCGCGCCCCAATTAAGCATAAGGTCGGCGTTTCCACATAATGACATGTTATTAGGGGCACCGCCGAGCTAAACCCCTGAGTTGCCAGCCGTTAGTTATCACTTGTGGACTGCGTTTATTCTTCGAATTCTGCCGCCCAGCCGTGCACTTGCTTGCAATAAATGCACACTTGCTGCCCATTTCCGCAGTGCGGCAAAGATTTGAGGTTGACGGCGCGGAAGGAAACGCGGTATCAATCGGCACGAGCAAACCTTAAGGGGGTTTTTCATGGTTCGAGCAGCTCTTATTGCGGCGGTCGCGGCGCTAGGTTTCGCGACGGCGGCGAACGCCACCTTGGTGAGTCTTACGTATGTTCCCTTCGGCGGCGGCATCCTTGTTCCTCCCGGCGAAACGTCTGTGCCCCTTGCAGCGGGAACGGGTCAGATTGTAACGGGCTCCATAGCCGAGCTTATGGTCAGCTCCCGCCTTGCTGGGCGGCCCCGACCACCAGACCCGTATCTCGCGCTCGACGACCGGCCAGTCGTCTACTCTCGCCTTTGGCGGGTCGTTCACCGGCGTCGAGATCTATATCGGCTCGTTGGACACCTTCAACACGATCTCGTTTAGCAATGGGCTGAGCTATACCGGGGCCCAGCTCGTTGCGGACACGACGTCGGGATCGCCCGTGGCCGACGGCAATCAGACCTCTGGCGCCTCAAACGGCCTTTTCTTTTTCGTCTTTTCTCCGGACGAGGCGGTTACCAGCGTGACCCTCGGCTCGACCGGGAATGCGCACGAAGTGGCGAGCGTGAGCGTGAGCAACATCCCGGAGCCTGCGACGTGGGCGATGATGCTGATCGGCTTCACGGGCCTCGGTTACGCTGCGTTTCGCCGAAGTGTGAGGGATCGGTCGGTCGTCAAGGCGATCTGACCTTCTCATTTTCAACGAAGACGGAAGGGCCGCCGCAGGGCGGCCTTTCTTTTTGCGCGCGTAGCCGCGTCCCAACCGGGAAGCTCGGCGCCGATCTCCTGCACAAGATATCCGGAAGATCCGCGGGCTTCCGGCAACAATGAAAAACACCCTCGCGAAAGGTTGGAGTCCAGCGCGTCGTAGCGTTTGAGGCCCCGAATACCCTCCTCTTCACTCCGCATCGTTGCGGAATCCGATCCCAGTACGTGTATTGTTCCGCCAATTAGCAGACGGGGCTTGACATATCCGTTTGCAGGTGCGAACACATTGACCGTGCGGTAGTTGGGGGCGCCTACCAGAGTGGGCGCCGGATGACGGGGGACTATCATGAGAAAAACGCTATTGGCGTTGACTGGCTTGTCGGCGTGGTTGGCCCTGACCGGATCGGCGAGCGCGTTGGTTACGGTCACATTGACCCCGGGTCCCGCGGACCCGCAGTACTTTGCGTCCGAGGCCGCCGGTCAAAATGGTTTCACCATAGACGGGATTACGTGGACGCTCGCAGGCGGTGTAGCGCACACGGACAAGGGAACGACGCCTGGTGTTGACGCCGCTCCTTTGGGCATGGGCGACTCCACGATCACGGGTACGACTTATATGGGGGTCCAGGGCGGCGGCTCGGAACTGGCAACTTTCGACACGCCTCAGACCAGCCTCAATATCTATTGGGGCTCGATCGACGGCAACATTTGTACCCCAGGGAGCAACAGCTGCGGAAATATCAACTCCATCAGTATTACGTTCTCCGGCGGCGGGTCTCCGTTCGTGCTCACCGGCGTGGATCTGATCGCGAAGGGAGCGCTGGGCGAAGGCCAGCAGGGCAATCCGCTCGACAATGAATGGGTGACGATCACGGGTCTTGATCCGTTTACGAGCGTGACCTTTGCCTCAACTGGCACCGCGTTCGAATTCAGCCTGGCGCCGGTTCCGGAGCCTTCGACCTGGGCGTTGATGGCGCTCGGATTCGTCGGCCTCGGCTACGCGGCGTTCCGACGAAACGCAAAGGCTCGGGCGATCGCGATCTAACGCGCTTCGATCTCGACGCTAAGAGGGCCGCCGCGAGGCGGCCTTTTCTTTTGGCGGCCGCTCTAAAACTCCAGCATTCCCGCAGGATCGGCCAACCGATGAAGCCGGTCAGCGGCGGCTTGGGCGAAGCGGAGCAGCAGCGCCCGGCGGCTCGCCGGCGCCATGCGTTGGAGCTCGGCTTCGCGCACGATTTCGGCGCCGTATGGATCGGCGACGATGAGGCCCGCTTCGAGCGGCATCAAGCCGGCGGGCGTGTGCTCCGAGATTGCGAAATACAGCCGGTCGCAGCAGGCGGCATAGTCGCGCCATTTGCGGTCGGCGCGAAAATCAGCAACTGAAGACTTGACCTCGACGATAAGCACCTCGCCGTCGCGATTGACCGCCGCGATATCGGCGCGGCGCCCATCGGCCAGCGGCAATTCCGTCAGGCTCGAGAAGCCGCGCCCCCTCAGCAGCCGCCGCACGCCGCGGGCGATCATGAGCGCCGTCTCCGATTGGCGCCCGTCGACCGGCAGGCGTCGCCACTCTTCCGGCATCAGGGGGCCCTCGCGTCGGCGAGGATCATCTCGGCCGCCTTCTCGGCGATCATCATGGTCGGCGAGCCGGTGTTGCCCGAAGTGATGCGAGGCATGACGGAAGCATCGGCGACGCGTAGGCCTCCGAGACCATAAACCCTGAGCCGCTCGTCGACCACCGCCGTCGGGTCCTGCGCCGTCCCCATCCTCGCGGTCCCCACGGGGTGGAAAATCGTCGTGCCGATCTCGCTCGCCGCACGCGCAAGCTCATCGTCATCCTTGAAGTCGGCGCCGGGCTTGAGCTCGCGCGGCGCGTAGCGCGCGAGCGCATCGGCCGCGGCAAGGCGACGCACAAGGCGGATCGAGTCCACGGCGACCCGCCGATCGGCCAGCGTCGACAGATAATTGGGCTGGATGACGGGCGCCGCGCGCGGATCGGCGCTGGCGACGTGGATTGAGCCGCGGCTTTCCGGCCGCAGGTTGCAGACGCTGACCGTTATCGCCGGATAAGCGTGCAGCGGTTCGCCGAACCGGTCGAGCGACAGCGGCTGGACATGGAATTCGATATTGGCCGTGGCGTAGTCGGACGACGACCTCGTGAACAGGCCTAGTTGCGACGGCGCCATGGTCAGCGGCCCGCGCCGGCGCAAAGCATAGTCGATCCCCATCATCGCCCGCCTGAACGGAGATTGATAATCGACGTTGAGCGTGCGCGCGCCTTCAACGGCGAAGATGGCCCTGAGCTGCAGGTGGTCCTGCAGGTTTTCGCCGACCCCTGGCAGCGCGTGGACGACCGGAGCGCCGATCGCCTGGATGAGCTCCGGCCTCCCAACGCCGGAGATTTCGAGGAGCTGTGGCGAACCGATCGCGCCCGCCGCCAAGATCACCTCGGCGCTGGCGCGGGCCTCGCAGTCCTGGCCGTCCTGGCTGTATCGCAAACCGGTCGCGCGGCGCCCCTCGAAGAGAATCCGTTCGACATGCGCGCCCGTCGCCAGACGCAAATTCGGTCGCTTGAGGATCGGCTTCAAAAAACCGGTTGCCGAGCTCCAGCGCCGGCCGCGACGCTGGTTGACCTCGAAATAGGCCGAGCCTTCGTTGTCGCCGCGATTGAAGTCGTCGATTTTCGGAATGCCGATCTCCTCGCCGGCCTCCCGGACCGCGTCCAGGATCGGCCAGGAGACGCGCGGGCGCTCGACCCGCCATTCGCCGCCCGCGCCATGCAGGACGCTCGCTCCCCCGTGGTGGTCCTCCTGGCGGATGAAGTAAGGCAGCACGTCGTCCCAGCCCCAGCCTGCAAGTCCGAGCTGACGCCAGCCGTCGTAGTCGGCCGCCTGGCCGCGCATATAGATCATCGCGTTGATCGCGGACGAGCCGCCCACGACCCGGCCGCGCGGATAGGCGATCGAGCGGCCGCCGAGGCCTGGCTCCGGCGCGGTCTTGAACATCCAGTCGGCGCGCGGATTGCCGATCGCGTACAGGTAGCCGACGGGAATGTGGAACCAGATCCAGCTGTCGCTGCCGCCAGCTTCGACGATGAGAACCCGGTTGCGGGGATCGCGGCTCAGGCGATTGGCGAGCACGCAGCCGGCGGAACCGGCGCCGACGACGATGAAGTCGTAGGTTTCCGCGCTCACGGGGCTACCGCCCAGCAGGCGACGTCGCGTCCCTGTTTGCGCTCCAGCGGCGGCGTCTCAGCGCGGCAACGGTCGAAGGCCAGCGGGCAGCGCGGATGGAACGGGCATCCCGGCGGCGGCGCGAACGGCGACGGCGGCTCGCCGGAAAGCAGGATCCGCTCGCGCCTGGCGGTCGGATCGGCGACCGGCGTCGCCGACAGCAGCGCCCGGGTATAGGGATGTTGCGGGCTCCTGAAGATCGCCTCGCGCTCGCCGATCTCCACCGCATGGCCGAGATAGATCACCATCACCTCGTCGGCGATGTGGCGAACGACCGAAAGGTCGTGCGAGACGAATACGTAGGCGAGCTCGAACTCTTCCTGGAGGCTCGCGAGCAGGTTGAGCGCCTGGGCGCGGATCGATACGTCCAGCGCCGACACGGGCTCGTCGAGCACCAGGATCTTCGGCTTGAGCATCAGCGCCCGGGCGATGGCGATCCGCTGGCGCTGGCCGCCGGAGAACATGTGCGGATAGCGGTGATAATATTCCGGCCTTAAGCCAACCTTGGCCATGATCGACAAGGCTTCCGCCTTGCGTTCGGCGGCGCTGAGGCGCGTATTGACGAGAAGCGGCTCCTCGAGCGCCTTCCCGATAGTCTGGCGCGGATTGAGCGAGCCATACGGGTTCTGGAACACAATCTGGATTTCCCGCCTGAGGCGCTTCCTTTTCGCCGCGCTCGCGTGGGCGACATCTTCGCCGTCGATCAGCAACGCGCCCGCGGTCGGGTCTTCGATCAGGGTCAGGAGCCGCGCCAGCGTCGATTTGCCGGACCCGGATTCGCCCACAACCGCCAGCGTGCGGCCCGCATGAAGCGAGAACGACACGCCCGACAGGGCCTTGATCGTCGCCCGGGAGCGGAACGCGCCGCGCGAGACGGTATAGTCGCGGGCCAGGCCCCTGGCCTCGAGGATGGCGGTCATGGGACGGCTCCGTGCACGGCGACCGCGCGTGGCAGCCCGGAAACGAGGGGTGTCAGGCAGCGGGCGCAGCCGAGCGCGGCCTCAGCCCGCCCGGGGGCGATGCGGCGGCAGGCGTCGAAAGCAAAGGCGCAGCGCGGCGAAAACGCGCAGCCGCGCGGCCGATCGAACTGTCCGGGCACGACGCCTGGAATCGCCGGCAGGCGCCGCTCGGTCGCTCGCTCCGGCAACGCCGCCAGGAGCGCGGCGGTATAGGGATGATGCGGATCGGCGAACAGGTCGCGCGTGGCGTTCGTCTCCATCTCCTGGCCGGCGTAGAGGACGATGACCCGGTCGGCGGTTTCGGCGACGACCCCCATGTCATGGGTGATGAGCACGAGCCCCATGCCGTTGTCGCGCTTGAGCCGCATCAGAAGATCGAGGATTTGCGCCTGAATGGTCACGTCGAGCGCTGTCGTCGGCTCATCGGCGATCAGGAGCTTCGGACGGCAAGCGAGCGCCATCGCGATCATGACCCGTTGGCTCATGCCGCCCGAAAGCTGGTGGGGAAAGGCGCCCGCCCGACGCGCCGGATCGGGAATGCCGACCTCGGCCAGCAGCTCGACAACGCGCCTGACGCGTTCAGCGCGATTGAGGCCGAGGTGGGTCTTCAGCGCCTCCCCGATCTGAAAGCCGACGGTGAAGCACGGATTGAGCGACGACATCGGCTCCTGGAAGATCATCGCCATGTCCTTGCCAGCCAGCCGGCGACGCTGATCGGCCGCCATCGCCACGAGGTCGGCGCCGTCGAACGCCATGCGATCGGCGGCGACGGTCGCGGCCGGAGGCAGAAGGCCCATCGCCGCCAGCATCGCCACCGACTTGCCCGAACCCAATTCGCCGACAATCGCCAGGACTTCATTGCGTTCGAGGGTGAGATCGAGGCCATCCACCGCCTTGAACACTCCCCGCCGGGTGGGGAAGGAGACGGAAAGATTGCGGATATCGAGGAGATGCGCCGCCATCAGCCTCTCCGCATCTTGGGATCGAGCGCGTCGCGCAGGCCGTCGCCGGTCAGATTGATGGCGAGCACGGTGATGAGAATGGCCAGGCCGGGAAGAGTGACGATCCAGGGATCGGAGCGGATGAACTCGCGCGAGTCGGCCAGCATCGTGCCCCACTCCGGGGTCGGAGGCTGGGCGCCGAGTCCCAGGAAGCCGAGCGCCGCCGCCTCGAGGATCGCGCTCGACACGCCAAGCGCCGCCTGCACGATGAGGGGAGCGAGGCAATTGGGCAGCACGGTTGAATAGGCGAGCCTGAGCGGCCCGACGCCCGCCACGCGCGCCGCGGTCACGTAGTCCTTGCTGAGTTCGCCAAGCGCCGAAGCGCGCGTCAAGCGCACGTACTGCGGCAGGTAGACGATCGTCACCGCGATGATGGTGTTGGCGAGGCTCGGGCCGAGAACCGCGACGACGAGAACGGCAAGGACCAAGCTCGGCACGGCCAGAATCAAATCCATCAGCCGCGTTATGGCGACGTCGAGGACCGGACCGGTCATGGCGGCGGCGAGGCCAAGCGTGACGCCGATGACGAACGACACGCACATCACCGAGAGGCCGATGAATAGCGACACCCGCGCCCCGAAGATGAGGCGCGACAGCATATCGTGCCCATCGCCATCGGTTCCGAGGACGAAGCGCCAGGAGCCGCCCGCCTCCCACACCGGTGGCGCCCGCACCGCGTCACGGAACTGCTCGATCGGCGAGTGGGGCGCGACGGCGTTCGCCGCCAAGGCGAGCACGACGACGAGGCCAAAGACGGCGAGGCCGAAGACCGCGCCCCAATTCTCGCGGAACGCCGCCCAGAACGACGCCAGCGGCGAGGGCTGGGCGAGGACGGCCGCCGCGTCTTCTTCGCCGATCGTAGCGGTGAGCGCCGCGGCGTCAGCGGCCATGGCGAATCCTGGGATCGATGACGCCGTAGACGAGATCGACGATCAGGTTGACGCCGATGACGACGGTCGAGATCAGCATGACGCCGCCCTGCAGCGCCGGATAGTCGCGCCGGCCGATCGAATCGATGAGCCAATGGCCGACCCCCGGCCACGAGAAGATGGTCTCCGTCAGCACCGCGCCGGCCATCAGGCCGGAAATCGAGAGGCCGATCACCGTCACCACCGGCAACAGCGCGTTGCGCAAGGCATGCACCCCGATGACCCGGCGAGGCGTGAGCCCCTTGGCGCGCGCGGTGCGCACGTAATCCTCGTTCAAGACCTCGAGCATAGAGGAGCGGGTCATGCGGGCGATGACCGCGAGCGGCACGGTGCCGAGCACGATCGCCGGCAGGACGAGATGGCGCAGCGCGTCGAGGAAAGCGCCCGGCTGTTCGGACAGGAGCGCGTCGATGGTCATGAACCCGGTGGGCTGATCGAACGAGTAGTTGATGAGGTCGATGCGGCCAGAAACCGGCAGAAGCCCAAGCCTGACTGAAACGAACATGATGAGCAGCAGGCCCCACCAGAAGATCGGCATCGAGTATCCGAACAGCGATAGCGTCATCAGCGCCTGATCATAGACGCCGCCGCGCTTGACCGCGGCGAACGCCCCGGCCGGCACCCCGATCGCGATCGCGAACGCCATGGCGAAGAATGAAAGCTCAAGGGTGGCCGGGAACAGGGTCAGAAATTCGGTCAGAACCTTTTGCTGCGACGACAGCGAGACGCCGAAATCGCCATGCGCGAGTCGCCACACATAGTCGACAAACTGCTTCCACACCGGCTGGTCGAGGCCGAGCTGATGACGGAAGTAGGACAGCCTCTCGGGGGAAATGCTGTGCTCGCCGACCCTGACCTCGACCGGATCGCCCGGCACCAGCCGGATGGCGACGAAAGTCAGGAACATCAACGCCAGAAAGGTCGGGATGGTCAGCGCGACGCGGCGAAGGAAATAGGCGAGCATGGCCGATCCGAAAACGACGGGCTCCGTGCTGACAGGACATGCACGGAGCCCGGACCGGCCTTACTGGAGGTCGACGCCTTCGAACGCGTGCGTTCCGAGCGGGCTTTGCTTGTAGCCGGTCACGTTGGAGCGCATCGTTTCGAAGACGATCGAATGGGCGAGCAGAAGCTCGGGGGCTTCGGCGTGCTCGATCTCCTGCATGCGCGAATAGAGTTTCGCCCGCTCGGCCTGATCCGAGATCAGGCGCGCCTTCACGAGCAGGTCGTCGAATTCAGCGTTGCACCACTTGGCGGCATTGTTCGCGGCCGGTTTCCCTTCGGGGCAGCTGCGCAGGAAGAAGAAGTTATCGGGATCGCCATTGTCGCCGGTCCAGCCATATTGGCCCGTAATGTGTTCGCCGTTCGACAGACGCTTGCGATACTCGCCCCACTCATAGGTGACCAGCTTGGCGTTGACGCCGATCTTGGCGAGGTCCGCCTGCATCATTTCGCCGATGCGCTTGCCGTTGGGGTTGTAGGGCCGCTGCACCGGCATGTACCAGAGGTCGATGTCGAGCGGCGTCTTGACGCCAGCCGCGGCCAGCATCGCCTTCGCTTTCTCCGGGTCATAGGGGACGTCAGGAATCGCGTCGTTGAAGGACCACATCGTGGGCGGGATCAGCGTCGTCGCCTTTTGACCCGCGCCGAGATAGACGTCCTTGATGATCGCGTCGCGATCGATCGCCATCGACAGCGCCTGACGAACTTCCTTCTTGTCGAACGGCGGCTTGGTCGCGTTGAAGGCCCAATAGGCCACGTTGAGGCCAGGCATGTTGATCACCTTGAGCGACGGATCCTTCTCCATCTCCTCGAGGTCGGCGGGTCGCGGATAAGCGTTAATGTGGCACTCGCCCGCTTTGAGCTTGGCGTAGCGGGCAGTCGCGTCGGGGGTGATCGCGAAGACGAGGTCGTCGACCAGCGCCTTCTCGCCATAGTAGTCCTTGTTCGCCTTGTAGCGGATGACGGAATCCTTCTGATAGGCGACGAACGAGAACGGGCCGGTGCCGACCGGCGCCTGGTCGAACTGCTCGGGCGTTCCCTTCTTCAGCAGGAAGTCGGCATATTCGGCCGAGCCAATCGCCATGAAGTCCATCGCCAGATTGGCGAGGATGGCGACATTCGGCGTCTTGAGCTTCATGACGACAGTATAGTCATCCGTCTTCTCGACCGAATCGAGCAGCTTCGGCATATCCATGTCGTCGAAATAGTCATATTTGCCGCCGGAGACCTTGGCGTAGGGATTGTCGGGCTTCCACTGCCGATTGATCGAGAACAGCACGTCGTCGGCGTTGAAGTCGCGCGTCGGCTTGAAGTCCTTCATGGAATGGAATTTCACCCCCTTACGCAGATGAAAGGTGATCGTCTTGCCGCCGTCCGCGACGTCCCAGCTCTCGGCGAGGCCGGGAACGACGTCGGTGGTGCCGCGCTTGAATTCGGTCAGACGGTTATAGACCGGCCGCGCCGCGTCGAAGCTGGTGCCGGTCGTATTGATCGCCGGGGTGAAATTCTCCGGGCTGCCTTCAGAGCAATAAACCAGGGTCTTGGCGGAGGCTAAGCCCGCGCTCGCAAGCAGGGCCGCCAGTCCGACGCCGGCAAACGTGAGGGCTTTCATCCAACTCTCCTGACAGGGACGCGCGCATATCCAGCACGGGCGCATCGAAGCCCTTTTTCCTTGTCAGCGCAATGGCCGCTGCGCGGCCGCAAGCGCCTCGAGCTTGGCGATCAGGCGCTCCGGGTCGCCAGCGACCGAGACCTCCTTGACCCGGCCCTTCTTGCCGCTGACGATTCGCGCCCGCGAGGCGGGCGCATCGAGCGCCTCCGCCAGCAGCGTGCACAAGGCGGCGTTCGCTTCGCCTTTCTCAGGAGCGCGCCGCACGCGCGCAGCGACGACCGACCTTCCGTCCGCAGAACGCGCGACGCCCTCGATCGCGTCGCGCCCGCCTTTCGGCGTCAGGCGGCAGGAGACAATGACGCCATCGCCGGTGCGCCGCCACGGAGGCCCGGTCTCCGTCAACGCTCTTCGGCCTCGTCGTTCATGGGATGCAGGTCGCGCACCATCGCCTTCGCGCGTTCGTCGAGCACATGGGTATAGATCTGAGTGGTCGAAATGTCGGCGTGGCCGAGCAGGTCCTGGACCACGCGCAGATCGGCGCCGTTCTGCAAGAGATGGCTGGCGAAGGCGTGGCGCAGCACGTGCGGGCTCACGCGCTTGGAGTCGATTCCCGCGGCGGCGGCGACGCGCTTGAGATCGCGTGCGAACGCCTGCCGCGTCATGTGGCCGCTCGCGCTTGCAGCGGGAAAGAGCCACGGACTCGTCGCCGCACCGGGGGCGGCTTGATCGAGAAGGGCGCGAAACACCGTCATCGCAGCGCGGGCGGGGCCGGAGAGCGGCGCGAGGCGCTCCTTGTCGCCCTTGCCGGCGACCGCGATCATTTGCGCCTTGGCGGTCGCCGCCGACTTCTTGAGGCTCAGCGCTTCCGACACGCGCAGGCCCGAGGCGTAGATGAGCTCGATGAGGCAGGCCATTCGCGCCGCCTCCAGCCGTTCGCGCAACGGGCGCTCGGCAAGGTCGAGCCCCTCCCGCGCGGTCGCGATCAGGCGC
The DNA here is from genome assembly GCA_963776665.1 of uncultured Alphaproteobacteria bacterium. Taxonomy (GTDB): domain Bacteria; phylum Pseudomonadota; class Alphaproteobacteria; order Rhizobiales; family Beijerinckiaceae; genus Roseiarcus. Next base: position 51,409 of record CAVZNQ010000010.1, on the reverse strand, counting down.
TCGACCTCGGCCATGCTCAGGAGCTTGGGCAGCGGGCGCGACCGGCGCGGCCCCTCGATCGCCAGCGTGGGATCGTCGCGGCGCCAGCCTTCGGCGTAAAGAAACTTGTGGAACTGACGGATCGCCGAGAGGCGGCGGGCGAGCGACGCGGCGCCCAACGACCGCGCGCCGCGCGCCGCCAGAAACTCGCGCACGCACGATGCGTCCGCCTTCAGCGCATCCATGCCCTTGGCGGCGAGATGGGCTTCGTAGCCGGAGAGATCGCGCCGATAGGCGTCGATGGTGTTCACGCTCGCGCCGCGCTCGGAGGCCAGCGCCTCGAGGAAGCCGGTGACGTGAGAGGCCGCCCGTGTCTTCATCCCGCCCCTACTCCTCCTCGAACAGGGTGGGCTCGGGCGCCTCGCGCCGTGGCTCGGCAAGGCCGAGATGGCGGAAAGCATGCGAGGTCAATAGCCGTCCGCGCGGCGTCCGCTGCACGAATCCGAGCTGGATGAGGTAGGGCTCGATGATGTCCTCGATCGCATCGCGGGGTTCGGAGAGCGCGGCGGCGATGGTTTCGACGCCAACCGGGCCGCCGCTGAACTTGATCGCGATCGTTTCGAGATAGCGCCGATCCATCTGGTCGAGGCCGATCGCGTCGACGTCCAGCAATTTGAGCGCGCGGTCGGCGAGCGCGCGGGTGACGCTCCCGGCGCCTTCGACCACAGCGAAATCGCGAACTCTTCTCAGCAGGCGGCCGGCGATGCGAGGGGTCCCGCGCGAACGCCTGGCGATCTCGTTCGCGCCGTCATCGGCAAGGGCAAGGCCAATCACCCTGGCGCTGCGAGCGACGATGCCATGCAGCTCCTCGGCGGTGTAAAAATTGAGTCGGATCGGAATGCCGAACCGATCGCGCAACGGCGTGGTGAGGAGCCCCGCGCGGGTGGTGGCGCCGATCAGGGTGAAATGGGCGAGGTCAATTTTCACCGAGCGGGCCGCCGGCCCCGAGCCGATGATGAGATCGAGCTGGAAATCCTCCATCGCCGGATACAGAATCTCTTCCACAGCCGGATTGAGGCGATGAATCTCATCGATGAACAAGACGTCGCGCGGTTCAAGGTTGGTGAGCTGCGCCGCCAGATCCCCGCCCTTGGCGATCACCGGCCCCGAGGTCGAGCGGAAATTGACCCCGAGCTCGCGCGCCACGATTTGCGCCAGCGTCGTCTTGCCGAGTCCCGGCGGACCGACGAACAACACATGATCGAGCGCTTCGCCGCGCGATTTGGCCGACTGGATGAAGACGCCGAGATTCTTGCGCGCCGCCTCCTGGCCGGCGAAATCGGCCAGGAACTGCGGGCGTATCCCCGCCTCGTCCTCGGGGCGCTTGTCGGCCGAGACGAGACGGGACGGGTCGTCGGCCATCTCAGGCGCCCTCGCCCGGTGGAGAAGCCGCCGGCGCAAGCGCGGGGCGCATTGTCAGGCCGAGAAGGTTCGCGGCCACGGCGCAAACAAAGCCTGCGATCGCGCCGCAAGCAACGAAGGCATGGACGAGCCTCGCTTCGATTCGATCAAGCAAAGCTGGGGCGATCCTTTCGGCGGGCCGTGAGCCGGGATCGGCCTCGACCGATGCGATATAAGGCGCGAGGCACAACGCGAGGCCGTAAGCGATCAATCCGCCGATGACGGCGGCGGCGAGCGCGCGCGGCCATCGCGCGGGCGCAGCGGCGTCCCAAAGCGCGTAGAGAAAGGCGGTCGCCGCAGCAGGTCCGATCCCGACGACATAGGCCGCAAACAATCCGACCGTGTGGCGAAACAGCGCGGCTATCAGGACCAGAAGCGCGATAGCGTCAGGCGCGATCGTTGGCTTGAGGACCAGATAGAGGGGAATGAATATCGCCCAGCCAACCGCCGGGCCGAGCGCAGCAAACAGCGCGGCAGTCCTGATCGTGGGCGCGAGAAAGCCGCGATGGAGTCGGCGGGAGGCGTCGGCCATCTCAGGCGTCCTCGCCCGGAGGCAGGGCGTCCTCCGGGGGCGGGATTTCCGGCTGCATGGTCAGGCCGAGGAGGTTCGCGGCGAGGCCGCAAACCAGGCCCGCGATCGCGCCGCAAGCGACGAACGCATGGCCGAGGGTCACTCCGATTCGATCGGGCGAGGCCGCCTTGATCCATTCGGCGGCGGACGAGCCGCCGTTGGCGTCGACCGCCATCTCGACCGACGCGCCAAGGGGCGCAAGGCGCAATGCAAGCCCGTAAGCGACCAATCCGCCGATCAGGGCGGCGACGAGCGCGCGCGGCCAGCGCTCAGGCGCGGCGGCGTCCCAAAGCGCGTAGAGAAAGCCGGTCGCCGCGGCCGGTCCGATCCCGACGACATAGGCTGCGATCAGCCCGATGGCGTGGCCGAACAGAGCGGCTATCAGGACCAGAAGCGCGATCGTGTCGGGCGTGATCGTTGGCTTGAAGACCACGGAAAGGGGAATGAACATCGCCCCGCCGACGGCCGGTCCAAGCGCGGCGAACAGCGCGACGATACCGATCATGGGGATGAAGAAGGGGCGGTCGCTCATTGCGCCAGCTCCTTCAACCCGGCGCGAACCAGCGCGGCGGTCTGGGCGTCCTGTCCGACCTCAGCCGAAATCCTGGCGACTGCGGCGGCGGCTTGCGGCTGGGCGTAGCCGAGGCCGACGAGGGCGAGAATCGCGTCCTCGGCCGCCCTCGTGAGCTTCCGTGCGCGCTCGTGGCTGGCCTCCCCCCCGGCGAAATCGGCGGCGGCCAAAGCCGGCGCCTTGTCCTTGAGCTCGAGCACAAGGCGAGCCGCGAGCTTCGGGCCGACGCCCGGGGCGCGGGCCATCATCGTCTTGTCCTGCCGGGCTACGGCGGCGCTCAGCGCTTCCGCCGACAGGGCGCCGAGAATTCCAAGGGCCACCTTGGCCCCGACGCCCTGCACGCTTTGCAACAGGCGAAACCACTCGCGCTCCGCTGCGGTGAGGAAGCCGTAGAGCCGGATCGCGTCTTCGCGCACATGGGTCTCGATGAGGAGCTCCGCCGTCGCCCCGGGAGCGGGCAGCGCCCGCAGCGTGCGGGCGGAAGCGGAAACGAGATAGCCGACGCCGTTGACGTCGAGAATCAGCGCCTCTTCGTCGACGCTGTCGACGACGCCCCTGAGCTTGCCGATCATGCGGCGCCTCGCGCGCGCGCCTGCCGATGCTGGGCGTGACAGATGGCGACCGCGAGCGCGTCGGCCGCGTCCGGCGTCGTCGCGGTCGAGGCGGGCAGCAGCATCCTGACCATCATCGCCACCTGACGCTTTTCGGCGTGTCCGACGCCGACGACCGTCTTCTTGACCAGGTTCGCGGCGTACTCCGCGACCGGCAGGCCGGTCAGAGCCAGCGAAGCGATGGCGACGCCGCGCGCCTGCCCGAGCTTCAGCGCAGATTGCGGATCGCGGTTGACGAACGTCTCCTCGATCGCCGCCTCGTTGGGTCCCTCACGCTCGACGAGCACGATGAGCGAGCGATGGATGGCCGCGAGCCGCTCGGCAAGCGAGGCCGCCGCGTCGGTCTCGATCGAGCCGCAGCCGAGGAAGCTCAGCCGCGACCCGGCGGCCTCGATCACGCCCCACCCGGTCGTGCGCAGTCCGGGATCGACGCCGAGAATGCGAATCGCGGCGATGGTCATGGGACCCTGATATACGAATTCCCGCGCCAACGCATTTGGGCGCGTTCGGCCTATCGCGCCTCTTGGGTCAGCCGCGCGAGTCCGCGCTCGACGTTTCCCCCGACTTTCGCGCTTGGATATCTTGGCTTCAGCGCTGAGGCCGCAATAATCTGCCGACCAACAGTCGGAGCGATTCGTGGCGGGCGCGGCGAGGACGGCGAAGAAGCAGTTGAGCGCGCCAGCGCCTCTCGCGGACACGCCTCACTTCGACTTCGAGCGCGAGGCCTTCGCTTCAGGCCATCGCTGGGTCGCCGGGGTCGACGAGGTCGGGCGCGGTCCGCTGGCTGGACCGGTCGGGGTCGCCGCGGTCATTCTCGATCCCGACGATTTGCCCGAAGGGCTGAATGATTCGAAGGTGCTCCAGGCGCCCGTGCGCGAATCGCTCTGCGAAATCATCTTCGTCAAGGCGCTGAGCGTTTCCGTCGTCTTCGCCAGCGTCGAGGAAATCGACCTCTTCAATATTCGCGGCGCCGCGCTTCGCGCAATGACGCGGGCTGTCGCGGCCCTGAGCCTGCGTCCGCATTTCGCCCTGATCGACGGCCGGGATCTCCCGGCCGGCCTTGTCTGCCCCGCTCGCCCGATCATCGACGGGGATGCGCTCTCGATGTCGATTGCCGCCGCCTCCATTGTCGCCAAGACGATGCGCGACGCGCTCATGCGCAATCTGGATCGCGACTACCCGCATTACGGCTTCGCCGAACACGTCGGCTATGCGACCGCGAAGCACCGCCAGGCGCTCTCGCTTTCGGGCCCCTGTCCCTATCACCGGCGCTCGTTTCGGCTCGGACCGGAAGAGGACTGACCGAAGTCGAAAATAGTTTCAAAAAGGTTGAATTCAAATATCCTTTCCAAAGACTTGCGCCGTACGAAAACGACACAGCGGCATGGGCGGCCGCATAACCGGACCTTTACTTAGAATCGAGCATAAACGACGCGCCGGCTCGAAAGATCTGGCGATAGCGTCGAGTGGTTTGTGTTCATGCGTATCGCGCGTGCCGGAGCGTTTCGCCTCCCCGCCCAGTTTCAGGTTTCGCGTACTGGCGGCGGCGAGGCGAAACGCCCGGCCGCAATTTTTCGGGCGCTCGAGGACGCGCGCCGGGTTCAGCGCGATTCGATCGTGATCGGCGAGTGCGTCGACGAGATGATGCGGCTCCCCGAGGCCTCGGTCGATCTCGTCTTCGCCGATCCGCCCTATAACCTGCAGCTCGAGGGCGCGCTTTCCCGCCCCGATCAAAGCGTGGTCGACGCGGTCGACGACGCTTGGGACAAGTTCGCCGATTTTGCCGAATATGACGCCTTCACCCGCGCCTGGCTCGCCGCCGCCCGGAGGGCGATGAAGCCCTCCGCCACCCTCGTCGTCATCGGCTCCTATCACAACATCTTCCGCGTCGGCGCCATCCTCCAGGATCTCGGCTTCTGGATCCTCAACGACATCGTTTGGCGCAAGGCCAATCCGATGCCAAACTTCCGCGGCCGCCGTTTCACCAACGCCCACGAGACGATGATCTGGGCGGCGCGAAGCGCCGACGCCAAGGCCTATACGTTCAATTATGAAACGCTCAAGGCCGGCAACGAGGATTGCCAGGTCCGCTCCGACTGGTTCCTGCCGATCTGCTCGGGGCCGGAGCGGCTGAAGGACGACAGCGGGCGCAAGGTGCATCCGACGCAAAAGCCGGAAGCGCTGCTGATGCGCGTTCTGCTGGCCGCCTCGAACGCTGGCGATCTTGTGCTTGACCCATTTTTCGGCTCCGGAACGACCGGGGTCGCCGCCCGGCGCCTCAGCCGCTCGTTCATCGGCATCGAGCGCGATCCCGCCTACGCCGAAGCTGCGCGGCGACGGATCGACGCAGTCGAGCCCTTGGCCGAAGAGGCGGTCGCAACCGCGCCGACACGGCGCAGCGAGCCGAGGGTCGCCTTTTCCAGCGTTGTCGAAGCGGGGCTGGCGCGCCCCGGGGAGAGACTCACCGACGCCGGACGGCGCTGGAGCGCGGTCGTACGGGCCGACGGCGCGCTCGCCTTAGGTCCTGCGGTCGGCTCGATCCACAAGATCGGCGCGCTGGCGCAGGGGCTGCCGGCCTGCAACGGCTGGACCTTCTGGCACATCGAACGCGCCGGGCGGCTCACGCCGATCGACGATCTGCGCGCCAACATGCGCGCAGCCATGCGCGAAGCGGCCGAGTAAGCCCATCGTCCGGTCTATGGCCTGAAAGGACGGGCGTCCTGGGCTGCGGCGATGGCGAGGCGAGTCGCGCAAGAAAAACCGACAAATACTTTACGATAATCAGAATATCATGCTATGGTGCCGCTGTTGTCGGATTGCGGGATCGCGCTCGCGGCTGACGACGGAGCACGCGCCGCGTTGCTGTTTGACATCGATATCTTGAGGCGGGACGGTTGAGGTCGTGAGGATCGCTAACGCGTTCGAGTCGTCGCCCAAGCCATTGAAATATCTCGATCGGCGGAAGGATTCAGCTTCCGTTTTGGGTTTTGTTTTCCTTCCGGCCGGTTTGGTTTTCCTTCCGTGCGGGCTTTGTTTTCCTTCCGCCCGGGGCTTTGATTTCCTTCCTTCGGCTTTGCAAGCCTTCCGCCGCGCCCGGGCCCCTCTCGCCCTTGCCTTTCAGCCGCCGCTTTGCTCCGCCAAAATCCCGGGCGCGCAGAAGGAATACCTCCCCGGACGTGTCCTCGGTGTCGAGCCAGAGGAACGGGAGATGCGGGAAGTCACGCTCCAGCAGCGCCCGCCCGCCCCCGACTTCGCACACCAGCGTCCCACCCGCGGCAAGGTGCGCCGGCGCCTCGCTCAGGATCCGGCGCACGATGTCGAGCCCGTCGGCTCCGCCGGCGTGCGCTATCCTCGGCTCCGACGCGTATTCGGGCGGAAAATCCGCGATCGTCGCCGCGTCCACGTAAGGAGGGTTGGCGAGGATCAGGTCGTATCGCGCATTTCCGACCGGCGCGAACAGGTCGCCCTCTTTGAGCGTAATGCGTTCCTCAAGCCCGTGCTCCTCGAGGTTGCGCTTCGCCACTTCGAGCGCCTCAGGCGACAGCTCGACCGCATCGACCTGCGCGTTGGGAAAGACCCTCGCGGAGAGGATGGCGAGCGAGCCGCCGCCGGTGCAAAGATCGAGCGCCGAGGCGATGCGCCGAGGATCGCCGGTGAGGGCGTTGTCCTCGGCGAACGCGGTCATCACGAGTTCGCCGATCAGGCTGCGCGGGACGATCGCCCGCTCGTCGATATAGAACGGCACGCCCTTGATATACGTGCGATTCAGCAGATAAGCGGCGGGCTTGCGGGTTGTCGCCCGAGCTTCGATGAGATCGCAGAGCCGCGCCCGCTCGTGGCGCAGAAGCCTCGCGTCGAGAAACGGATCGAGCATGTCGACCGGCAGCTTGAGACCCTCGAGGATCAGAAAAGCGGCTTCGTCGAGGGCGGTAACGGCGCCATGGCCGAAAGCGAGACCGGCGGCAAGAAAGCGGCCGACCGCATAGCGCAACCAGTCCCGCGGCGTGAGGAACGTCTCGATCCGCTCGTCACGCTCCGCGCTAGACAAGGACGACTGCAACGAGCGCGCCGCTCATACGGCGCCGCTCCTGCACCTGTGCAGGAAGCGTTTGCGATTCTTGCCTTGCAGTCTCTGGGCGTCGGCCTTCTGGGCGCATTCGATCGATTTCGCCGACAACTCGGCCGGGTCCCGCTCAGGCGCGACGACGGAATCCGACGACTTCATCTCCCCGCTCGAGACGCCGCCGGACGGACCGCCGCCGCCCATGCCCGCCGGCAGAATCTGCGCCGAGGCGTCAAGAAGGAGCATGGGTTCCGAGGCGGCAAGGGCGAGGGCGCAGGCGCAAACCAGGGTCGCGATTCGCTTCAACTCAAGTATACCCGTTTTCAACTATGGATCATCCCGCCCCCATGGAGGTTATAGAAGCCGCGGCCGGAATTTCAAGCCAACGCGTCTCCACGCTTTCGTTCTGGTTATTCGTGGCAGACCACAGGTCGGAACGGAATCCCCCTCGCCGCAAAGGATTAATACTGCGGCCGCGGGTGGACGCGTCCGGATCGATTCCCTCTTGCATTCAGTGCGGATTAGACATAAAGATATGTTTATGTCTAACGATCAAAGGGTGGGGTCGCTCACTTTTCCCGCGCTGCTGGCCGGCCTCGAGGCGGCCGGGGAGGAGACGCGGCTTCGCATCCTCTGCCTCATCGAGGCAGCCGAACTGACGGTGAGCGAACTGGTCGCCATCCTCGGCCAGTCGCAGCCGCGCGTGTCGCGGCATCTTAAGCTCTTGGTCGAGGCGGGTCTCGCCCTGCGGCAGCGGGAGGGGGCTTGGGCGTTCTTCCGTCTCGCCGAGTTCGGGCGGGGCGCTGGCGCGCGACTGGCTCAGGCGTGTCGATCCGGCTGACCCCGTCGTCAGCGCCGATCGCGCCAGACTTGAAGTCGTGCGCGAAGCGAGGCGCCGGCAGGCTGCGGCCTATTTCGCCGAGCGCGCCGTCGACTGGGATCAGATCCGCGCCCTCCACGCGCCGGAGGAGCGAGTGGAGGCGGCGCTGCTCGCCATGATCGGCTCGAAGCCGTACCGCAACCTGCTCGATCTCGGCACCGGCACCGGCCGGATGCTCCAGCTTCTGAGCCCGGGGGCGACGCGCGCCGTCGGCGTCGACCAAAGCGCGGCGATGCTGGCGCTCGCCCGGGCCCGCGTCGACGAGGCCGGCCTGCGCAACGTCTCGCTCCGCCAAGGCGACATCTACGCCCCACCGGTCGAACGCAACGCCTACGATTTGGTCGTCATCCACCAAGTGCTGCACTTCCTCGACGACCCGGGAAGGGCGCTCGGCGAAGCGGCGCGGGCGCTGGCTCCGGGCGGGCGCCTCGCGGTGGTTGATTTCGACGCCCATGAGCAGGAATTCCTGCGCGACGAATTCGCCCACCGGCGGCTCGGATTCGCCGCCGCAGGAAGTCGAAGGCTACCTCGCTGAGGCGGGCCTCGCCAACGTCCGCTGCGAGCGCGTGCCGCCCGCGGCGGGCGAAGCGGGCAAGCTGACCGTCATGCTGTGGATCGCCGAGGATCCGCGGATCATTTCCGACGCTCTCCCCAAGAGCGACGTGGAGTTCGCCTGATGGCAGCCAAACCCGTACCCCTGAGTCGCGCCGGAACGCACGTTCAAGTCTCGTTCGAATTCTTCCCTCCAAAAAACGCGGAGATGGAGGCAAACTTATGGGATGCGGCCACCCGGCTCGAGCCGCTGAACCCCGCCTTCGTCTCGGTGACCTACGGCGCCGGCGGCTCGACGCGCGAACGCACCCATGCGCTGGTCGAGCGCATGGCGCGCGAGACGACGATGAAGCCGGCGGCGCACCTGACCTGCGTCGGCGCCTCGAAGGACGACATTCGGGCGACGCTGCGCGCCTATCACGCCGCGGGCGTCCGCCATATCGTGGCGCTGCGCGGCGATCCGCCGACCGGGTTCGACGCCCCGTACGAAGGCGCGCCCGACGGCTATCAGTCGACCGCGGAGTTGGTCGCAGACGCCCGGCGCATCGCCGATTTCGAAGTCTCGGTTGGGACTTATCCCGAGCAGCACCCGCAAAGCCCGACCCTCCTGCACGACATCGAAATCCTCCGGCAGAAGGTCGACGCCGGGGCGACCCGAGCGATTACCCAGTTCTTTTTCGATAATTCAGTCTATTTCCGCTTTCTCGACGTCGCCGCGGCCGCGGGGATCGACGTTCCGATCGTGCCGGGTATCTTTCCGGTTCAAAATTTCAAGCAAACCGCCAATTTCGCCCGCCGGACCGGCGCAAGCGTGCCGCAATGGCTGGCTGACCGGTTCGAAGGTCTTGAAGACGACCCCGTCACCCGACGCCTGGTCGCCGCCGCCGTCTGCGCCGAGCAGGTGATCGACCTCATCGACCACGGCGTCGAAGAGCTCCATTTCTACACCATGAACCGCGCCGACCTTGTGTTCGCCATCTGCCATCTCGTGGGCCTGCGCGCCAAGCCGACCGCGGGCGAACGCGAAGAGCAAGAACCACTGCCGCTGCGCCGTCGCGCGTGGTGATTCCGCGCACGTTTGTCCCCGCGCGCGACACTTTCCCTTTTCCCGGTTAACCAAACCTTTCGAAAAACCCAAAAGCGAGGGTCGGAATGTTGACTTGGATTTCTCTTTTTCACACTATGAACAAAACAAGAACATTATTGGGCGGCTTTGGGGCGGCGGCGTCGGTTTGTCGGCGCCGCTCAAGCACAGGCCGGAGCAATTCGGATGCCAGAAGGAGAGATTTGGCGATGTTGAAGGTTATCGAGGGCTCAAACGCATCATACTTCCCAAAGGAAATGGATGCGATGTTCCGCAACAGGGCGGAAACTTTTTCGGACCGCCTCGGTTGGGAGGTCGTGGTGAGAGACGGCTATGAGCGGGACTGTTTCGACGATGCGAATCCTCTATATCTCATATCTGTCGATCCGGATACCGAAGAATACTGGGGCTCGCTGAGACTTCTGCCCACCACCGGTCCCAATATGCTACGCGACGTCTTCGCACAGTTGCTTGACGGAGACTTCATCGAGAGCGCCACCATATGGGAAAGCTCACGAATCTGCGCGACAACATCGCGTGGACAGCCGGATCGAAGCCGGAGCGGCGTCAACTATGCTCTCAGCGAACTCATATTGGGCATCGGCGAAGTCGCGCTCGCAGCCGGGCTGACCCAAATCGTCTCCGTATTCGACGCCAGGATTTTCCGCGTTCTGAGAGCCGCCGGATGCAATCCTCAGATCGTTGGGACGCCTCAACGAATCGGCGGGGCCATGAGCTACGCCGGTCTTTTCGACACCGGCGAGGGCCCGCTCAAAGCCTTTCGCGCGGCAGCGGGCATCGAGAATTCAGTCCTTGCTCCCTGCGCGAGAGAGTTTGCATTTGCTTAGGAGTAAGCGGCTGCAGAGCAGCCGGACCTGTCCCGCGCCCGCTTTCCGGCCACAGGGCGCGATGTTCATGCTTTGTTGTCTACAGGTCTGTTGATTGTCATTCTGCCGCTACGTCATCACACTAGGTTTCGAGAGGGGAATCAAGTATGGGAGGGCCAATTGGCCAAGAAATCAAAAAAGCGCGCGCTTGAGCTCGAAGAAGCAAGACCACACGTTGGTGAATTGAATCTGTCGGCTTGCGAGGCCCGCAGGTTGTACTCAATCTGCGTCGAATTGCTTGAATTGTGCACACACGTCTCCGGCAGAATAGATCCCGAGGCTGGCTATATGGTAGCGCACGCGCGAGATGAAGTGATGCACGGTATTTTCGATGTCCGTTCATAGCATCGCGCTAAGGACGGCAGCCGGTTTCGAATCCGCCACGTCTAGACTGACGGATACGATTCTTGGCGCGGTCGAACATGATCTCGCGGAGACCCTGAAAGCCATCGCGGCTGAAATCGGTCTTTGCCACATCGCGTATCTGCGCCTGTCGACAGATAAGAGCGCCGATGTTTGTCTTCTGGTTGCCGTCGTCACTTATTCCAGGCTCTGGCAGCATCGGTACTTTGTCAAGAAGTATATGATAAACGATCCGGTAATTTCTTACGGCCGACAGGCTGGCCAGCCCTTTGACTGGTCAACTCTATCCCTTGACGACCCCGCGGCGAAGGCATTCTTTGCCGACGCCTTGAATCACGGCGTTGGACGCAATGGCCTTTCTATTCCCCTGCGCAATCGCCGCGGCGTTTCCGCGATCGTTTCTTTCACCAGCGATCTCGCGAGGGACGAATGGGAAATCTACAAGACAAGCAATATGCGTGGGCTCCAGTTGCTATCGGCTCTCATTGATTCGGCGTCGAACATCAATTTCAAATTGCCGCCCTCTACGGTCCAGTTGTCGATCCGGGAAGAGCAATGTCTGCTTTGGGCGGCGCGCGGAAAGACCTACCAGGAGACCGCCGAGATTCTCGGCGTGGCGTTCGGCAGCGTCAAGACGCATCTGGATGGAGCCCGCCACAAATTGCGCTGCATGAATCTGACCCATGCGGCCGCGGTCGCATTCGCGACCGGCGTCATCCCGGCGCAGGCGCTCAAGTAGACTGCAGAACGCGCCCCCGCGGCCTATGCCGGAATTCGTACCGGGAGTTCGCTGATGCCGTGGACGAAGGACGAGAAAACGCGCCTCGGCTCGCCGACGACTTCGATTGCGGGCAGGCGGTCGAGGATTTCCTCCCACAGAATCTTCAACTGCATTTCGGCGAGGTTCTTGCCGACGCAACGGTGGATGCCGAAGCCGAACGAGAGATGCTGGCGCGGCCGGGGGCGGTCGATGATGAAGTGGTCGGGGTCTTCGATCGCCTCCTCGTCGCGGTTACCGGAAATGTACCACATCGCAACCTTGTCGCCCTTGCGGATGAGCTGGCCGCCGAACTCGACGTCGGCGAGCGCGGTGCGGCGCATATAGGCGAGCGGCGTCTGGTAGCGGATGATTTCTGGAACCATCGAATCGATGAGTTCAGGCCTCGCGCGGAGCTTCGCGAACTCGTTCGGATTTTGGCTGAGGAACAGGAGACCGCCGGTCATCGAATTGCGCGTGGTGTCGTTGCCGCCGACAATCAATAGCACGATGTTACCGAGATATTCGCGCGCGCTCATGTTGCGGGTCGCCTCGCCATGGGCGAGCATGGAGATGAGGTCGGGGCGCGGCTCGGCGTTGACGCGCTCGTTCCAGAGCCGCATGAAATAGCCGAGGCATTCGCTGAAGACTTGCTCGCGCTGCTCTTCGGTTTCGACCAGTCCGCCCTCGTAAGGCACCGCTGTGGAGACGTCCGACCAGTAGCTCAGCTTGCGCCGATCCTCGAACGGGAAGTCGAACAGGCTCGCCAGCATCTGCCCGGTGAGCTCGATTGAAACTTTGTCCACCCAGTTGAAGGTTTCGCCGCGCGGGAGACCGTCGAGCACTGCGCGGACGCGCGTACGGATCAGGCCCTCGAAATTGGCAAGATTGTCCGGCGAGACGATCGGTTGGACCACCTTGCGCTGAACGTCGTGCTTCGGCGGGTCCATGGCGATGAACATCGGGAGTTCGAGCTCGGCCGGCTGATCGCGCAAGGTTATGCCGCCGAGCGTCGAGTTCGACGAGAAAGTCCTGTGATCGACCTCGAGGGCGATGATGTCCTTGTGCTTGGTCACGGACCAGAATGGCCCGAGCGGGCTTTCCCGGCAGTAATGGACAGGCGCCTCCCGCCGCAGACGGCGAAAGTACGGCTGCCAGACGTCTTGCTGATAAAGTTTGGGATCGCTGACGTTGATCTCGGCCACCGGCATCGCCTCGGCGAGCGCCGCATGATCGACGGCCGATGGCGAATTCATCGCCGATGATGCGACCGTCATTGCCCATCTCCCTCCAACCTGCGTCGGCGGGCGCGCCCGCCGCAACCGACACGAGCCGCAGGCCTAACATGGACGAGTGGGGACGGTCCATCGACCGACCGCCCGCGCTTCTGGGCTGGTCCCGCCTTGGTCTGGCGCGGAGTTATATGGCCGCCGCGTGAAACCCCGACCTCGTGTCGACGGCGCCGCTCATCCCAGATGCTTGCGGAGGAACGCTATGGTGCGCGTCCAGGCGAGCGCCGCGCTCGGGGCGTCGTAGCTCTCGCGTTGGTCACAGTTGAAGCCATGATCGGCGGGATAGATGTGAACCTCCACGTCCGGATGGGCGGCGGCGACCTCTTTTACCCCGGCGATGGGGATGTGCTGGTCCTTCTCGCCGAAATGCAAGAGCGTTGGCATGCGCGGCTTCAGGTCCTTGAGGCCGATGATGCCGCCGCCGTAATAGCCGACCGCAGCGCTCAAGCCCGAAAGCTGCGCAGCCGCGCCCCAGGCGACCGTGCCCCCGAGGCAGAAGCCGACCACCGCGACCCTGCCGCCTTCCTTGGCGACCTGCACGGCAGCGGCGACGTCGCGCAGCATCTGCTCGCGGTCGACTTTGCCCATGATCGCCATGCCGCGCGCCCTGGATTCGGGATCATATCCGACGTCGAACCCTTTCTCGACGTGCTCGAATATCGCCGGCGCGACCGCGAGATAGCCCTCGGCCGCGAACTTGTCGGTGACCGCCCGGATATGCGCGTTGACGCCGAAGATCTCCTGCACCACCACCACGCCGCCGCGCGGGCGTCCGTTCGGATCGGCGCGCCAGGCGCGAATTGGCCCCGCCCCTTCCGGCTTCAGTTCGATCCAGGCCATTTCAATCTCCTCCCGTTCAAGTGAACCTCAAAGCGCTCGATCTCCCGAGCGATGCTGCGCGATCGCGATGCCGCCGATGACCAGCAGCAGCGCGACGACGTGATAGGCGGCGAACGGTTCGCCCAAAATGAGAACCGCCATGATGGCGCCGAACGCCGGCACCAGATTGACGAACACGCCCGCCCGACCCGGCCCAATCAACTCGACCCCGCGCATGAAGAATATCTGCGAGATGAAAGCCGGCCCCAGCGCCACATAGACGAGCGTCGCGTATCCCGCCGCGGTCGGCCAGATGAAGCCGCCGGCCGCGATCTCCCATATCATCAGCGGCACGGAGGTGACGAACGCCGCCAGAGCCATGCCGGCGAGCAGGCTAAGGCCCGAGACCCGCGGCCGCTCCCGCAACCCGATCGTATAGCCGGCGTAGAGAACCGCGGCGATGAAAATCATCACGTCGCCGCCGTTGAACGCGAACGACGCCAGCCGGCTGAGATCGCCCTGAGCCGCGATTGCCACGACGCCCGCCATAGTTGTCACGGCGCCGAGCGCCTGGAGCGCGGTGAACCTGGTCCCCAGGAAGAGTCGCGCGCCGATCAACACCAGCGCGGGGATCGCGCCCTGGATGATCGAGAGATTGAGCGCGCTCGTTCGATGCGCCGCAAGGTAGAAGAGCGCGTTGAACGCGGTATAGCCGAGCGCGCCCATCGCAGCGAGATACCGCCAGCGCGAGCGGAGAAGCGGCCAGTCGCGCCTGAGCGCGGGCCTGGCGGTCACCAGGATGGGAACGAGCGCTACTCCCCAACGCAGGCAGGTCAGGGTCATCGGCCCGATCTGGCCGACCGCCAATCGGCCGACGATTGAGTGGCCCGCCCAGATCAGGGTGGTGAGAACCAGCAGCAGGATCGGGTTGGCCCACGCCGATTGCATGAGCCCGGCCCTTGGCGCAGTCGCGTCGGTCATGAAGGTATTCGGCGGCCTCGGGCGCATTCTGCGATTAGGCGACGCTCGACCGGAGTCCGAGCAAGCCTCTGAGCGAGAAGCGCAGGACGACATAAGCCGAGCCGCCGCGGAAGGCAAACGGCGCAATTGCGGCTTTGCTCGTCGCGGCTACGCCATTTGGGCGCGGTCGCGAGCCTTCAATACCCGGCGACGCCCGGCGGCGATGACGCCTCGCCGATCAGATAGACAAGTCCCAACCTAAAGTCGTTGGAGGCCAGCCTTTTCCGGGACGAGATCGCGCCGCCGCCGATCGAGCCATAGTTCAGATAGCGGTACCCGGCCTCGACCTTCAGGTTCGAAGTGAGATCGAAGTCGACTCCAGCCATGAGCGCCCAAGCAAAGCTGATCGTCGATCCGCCGGCGAAATGGCCGCCCGAGGCGTCAACGGACCGGGCTAGCCTATTGTCCGCGAAGCCGACGCCTGCGCCCAGGAATGGCGCGAAACCGTACCAGGTTCCCGGACTCGCATAGCCGTTGACGAGGCCAACGAACGAGGCGACGTCGGCGCGATCAAAACCGCCGAAGGGCGGAGGCGCGCCGAAATAGGGAAAAGCCGGTTCGGTCTGCGGGGACAGCCATCGGAGGCGGGCGAGGGAGCGATATTCGAGCGTTCCATCGGCGCGGAACATCTCGTTGAATTGATAGCCGCCGCCGACATCGATCATGGCGAACGGCGAAAGGGCAGTGTCGTCGAACGTCCGACTCGCGCCGCCGGCGGTCTGCAACTCGGGCGCTGTCGAATTGAACCCCACCCCCGCGTCGCCGCGCAAATACCAGCCGCTAAATTGTGAGTCGGCGGACGACGGCGGAGGAAGAGATGGCGCTGGAGGCAAATCGGCGGCCCTCGCCCATCCCCAGCAGGCGGCGGCAATCCCCGAAAGCACGAGGGGCCCGAGCTTGGCCATCACGCCGATCCCCTCGTTGGACGCTAGACCTGTGGAGCGCCGCCAAAACCGAGGAGAACCTGTCACGCCCGTCTTAATGGCGTCTTAACCCTAACGCACGGTCATGACCGAAGGTGAACGAGGGCGGGCTTCGGCGAAAAGACCGTCGGCGCGACCGCTCAAGCGGCCTGACGCGCCGGCGCGCCGAGGGTCCCGCGGATCGCCTCGGCAAGGGCGTTCGCTTCCTCGGTCGGACGTCCGGAAGCATGGATGAGGCCCATGCGGGTCAGGGGCAATTCCGGCAGACCCTCGTCTCGCCCCAGGAGCCGGAGGCCAGGACCGACCATCGAGGCGGGCAGGATCGTCGCCGCGAGGCCGGCGCGCACGATCGATCCGATGGCCGTGAAGTTCTTGGAAAAGAACAATCCGCGCGTCGCCCGCGAGGACGCGGCGAGCGCGTCCTCGGCCGCCCGCCGCCAGACGCATGTGCCGCTCCCCAGCGCGAGCGGAATAGGAGCGTCCTTCTCGGCCCGGAACCGCTCGGCGGCGGCCCAGACCAAGGGCTCCTCGCGGAGCAACTCAAATCCCCGGAACCCCGCCAGCTTTGCCGGCTCGAGCGCTCCAGCGGTCACCAGCGCCAGTTCGAGCGCGCCTGCCGAAACTTGCGCCGCGAGTTCGACGGACGCTTCGCAGACGACCGAGACTTCCACCAGGGGGTGGCGCCGATTGAACCGCGCGAGGATCTCGGCCAGGAACGATTCGGCGTAGTCGTCAGGAATCCCGAGCCTGACCGCTCCCCTCAAGCCCTTCCGCGACAGGGCGGCGAGCGCCCCCGCCTCGACCTGAATGATCCGGCGAGCGAATTCGATCAGCCGCTCGCCCTCAGCCGTCAGCCGCGCCCCGCGTCCATGCTTGACGAACAGCGCGCAGCCCAATTGCTCCTCCAGTCGGCGGATGTGCATCGAGACCGCGGATTGGGTCTTGTGCACCCGCTCCGCCGCCTTTGTGAACGAGCCGCAATCGACGATCGCGAGAAATGAGCGGAGCTGATCTGTATCGAGCATGGCGATCCGTATCCATCCGGGATAGCGATCAGTTACTCTACAAACATTCGTTGGACCGATCAATGGGCCTCCCTATATATATGACGACATCCCGAGATTGGGCGGCTGTCCCGACGCCTGCTGGCGTCGAGGGCCGTCACTTCAAGCAGGAGGCGAACATGGTCATTTCATTCACACAGCCAGCCTCTCATGCGGTGAACGCGCTCTGGCGCGTTCTTTCATGGCCGGCGCGAGTGGGCGCCGCGCGGCGCACGATGTCCGAATTGTCGCGCATGTCGGAATACGAGTTGCGCGACATCGGCCTGACGCGGTCCGACCTCAATGACGCAACCGCGCTGCCCCTCGACGCCGACCCATCCGGCTTGCTGGTCAGGCGGCGGGCGTGGCGCGAGCGCCCGGCTGAGGCGCGCGCCGATCTCGCGGCCTGATCGAGGCCGCGGAGACGCCACGCGGAAAGCGACGGCGGGACCTCCCCAAAGGCGGCGAAAAGGTCTAGGAGATTCCTCAAAGACCTCGACCGCCTTTCCGGAGGGATCTCATGACAGCGCACTCGGCCGCAGCAGGCGTGGAGATCAACGCCAAGCCCGGCGGCCGGCAGAGCGAAATCCTCAGCGCCGAGGCGCTGGCGTTTCTGGCCGGCCTGCACCGGCGCTTCAATCGCCCCCGCCTTGAGCTGCTTGTCCGGCGACTGGGTCGCCAGGAAGATTTCGACGCCGGCAAGCTGCCCGACTTTATCCCCGAGACGAAATCAATCCGCGACGGCGACTGGAAGGTCGCTCCGATCCCAGCCGACCTTCTCGACCGCCGGGTCGAGATCACCGGCCCGGTCGATCGTAAGATGATCGTCAACGCGCTGAACTCGGGCGCGAAGGTCTTCATGGCCGATTTCGAGGACGCGACCTCGCCGATGTTCGCCAACATGGTCGAGGGCCAGGGCAATCTCAAGGATCGCTGGGCCGGCAAGATCGACTTCACCGATCCTGCGACCGGTAAGACCTATGCGCTGAAAGCCAACCCCGCGGTGCTGATGGTGCGCCCGCGCGGCTGGCATTTGCCCGAGCGGCACGTCGCCGTCGACGGCGAGGAAATGTCCGGTTCGCTGTTCGACTTCGGCCTCTACGTCTTCCATTGCGCCAAGGCGCAGATGGCCCGGGGCGCGACGCCGGCCTTCTATCTGCCGAAAATGGAGAGCCGCCTCGAAGCGCGGCTCTGGGACGAGGTTTTCTCCCACGCTGAGCGCGAACTCGGCGCGCCGCACGGATCGTTCAAGGCGACGGTGCTGATCGAGACGCTGCCGGCCGCGTTCGAGATGGACGAGATTCTCTACGAGCTCCGCGATCACATCGTCGGGCTCAATTGCGGCCGCTGGGACTATATTTTCTCGTTCATCAAGCGGCTCGGCAAGAACTCCGCCTTCCTCACGCCGGACCGCTCCGAAATGACGATGGGCAAGGCGTTTCTCAGCGCCTATTCGGCTCTCCTGATCAAGACCTGCCACCGGCGCGGCGCCTTCGCGATGGGCGGGATGGCGGCGCAGATTCCGGTCAAAGGCGACAAGGCCGCGAACGAGGCCGCCTTCGCCAAGGTGCGGGCCGACAAGGAGCGCGAAGCGCGCAACGGCCACGACGGCACCTGGGTCGCCCATCCCGATCTGGTGCCGATCGCAATGGAGGTCTTCGACCGGCTGATGCCGCAGCCGAACCAGCTTTCGGTCAAGCGCGACGACGTCCACGCAAGCCAGACGGAACTCATCGAAGTCCACAAGGGCAAGCGGACCGAAGAGGGCCTGCGCGAGAACCTGCGCGTCGGCGTCCAATATATCGAGGCCTGGCTCAGGGGCCGCGGCGCCGTGCCGATCTATAACCTGATGGAAGACGCGGCCACGGCCGAGATCTCCCGCGCCCAGGTCTGGCAATGGCTGCACCTCAAGGCCAAGCTCGACGACGGCCGCGAGGTGACGCCGAAGATGTTCAAGGACGCGCTCAAGGGCGAGATGGAGCGGGTCAAGGGCGAGGTCGGCGCCAAGGCTTTCGACGGCGGCCGCTTCGGGGAGGCGATCTCGCTTTTCTCGGACATGTCGTTGAGCGACACGTTCGACGAGTTCCTGACGCTCCCGGCCTATAAGCTGATCGACTAGGACGGGAGGGCAGCACGATGGCCAAAGCCTATTGGATTTCCACATATCGTTCGATCAGCAATCCGGACGCTCTCGCCGCTTACGCCAAGCTGGCGGGGCCGGCGCTCTCTGCCGCAGGCGGGCGTTTCCTCGCGCGCGGAGTCCCCGCGCAGGTCTATGAGGCCGGCCTTCGGCAGCGCACAGTGCTTTTGGAGTTTGACAGCGTGGAAGCGGCCTGCGCCGCGCATGACAGCCCGGCCTATCAAGAAGCGCTGGCCGCGCTCGCAGGCGGAGCGGATCGCGAGATTCGCATCGTCGAAGGGCTGTAGCGGCGCCAGGCGCGGGCGGTTCCGACTGTCACATCCCACAACCGCGGGCCATCGCCGCGGCGCATAGCGGGATGAGCGCGAAGACACCCGCGTCGACACAGAGCGCCTAGCGCAATTGTTTGATCAAGGGCTAGGCGTCGTTCCTGACGCTCCCGGCCTATAAGCTAATCGACTGACCGGCGCCCGGGGCCTCGGAACCCCGCAACGCATTCCAAGGCGGGCGCAACACAATCCAAGCCCGGCGCAACAAGATCAAAGCCGGGCGCAACGAAATCCAAATCCGCCGCAACGAAATCCAAATCGCATTTCCTGCCTCCAATCTATATTTATCAATGGGTTATCTCTGTGCCGAGCCGGCAGACGCGGGCGATTGTCAGGCCGCCGACCGGAGTCGCCGACTGACCGACACCCTACCATGAATTCTGCTTTTCCAGAAGACATTTCTGAAAAATCGCCGCGGGCGCGCGGATTCGCTGCCGCGACATTCGGGACCTGGGCGCAGGGAGTGACGCCTCACATCCCGTAGCCGCGCGCCATCGCGGCGGCGCAGAGCGGGATCAGCGCGAACAGTCCCGCCTCGGCGTAGAGCGCCAGGCGCAGCCGGGCGACCTCGCGCGTCGGCGGGCGGAACGAGGCGTCGGCGCGAACCCGCCGCCGCCAGACGAGATAAGAAAAGGTCGGCGCGATCGAGACCAGGCCGACTGCGGCGAACAGCGCCATCTTGAGCCAGAAGAACGTGTTGGCGAGATAATATTCGGCGCCCTTGGCGCCGAAGAACACCCTGAGCACGCCGGCGGCAAGCGCGATCGCCGCCAAGATGCCGAACCAGGCGTCGACCCGCGCCAGCCTCAGCGCCATCCGGTCGTCGATCGGCCCAAGGGTGAGAAAAATCTCCGCCGACAGGATCGCGGCGAGCGAAAAGACCGCGAGATGATGAAAGCTCGCCAAGAGCCAGTCGAGGAACATGGGCCAGGGCCTCCGCTTGAGGTCCCATGTCCGGCGATCGAAAGGATGTCAAATCCGTTTGACTTTCGCGGACCCGGCTCCTATAGGCAGCCCTCGCTCGAGCGCGGCCAAAAGCCGCGCTTTTGGTTTTGAGGCTTAAGCCTCAAAACCGGGCGGGAAACCCGCGGCTCGGCCAGGGCCCGCGATTTCGGTCATAGCTGCAAAGAAGCCGGCCTTGCGCGGACGCCCGCGCAAACGAGCCGGGCGGAACACGGGAAAGAAAACGATGTTCGCAGTCATCAAGACCGGCGGCAAGCAATACAAGGTCGCCGCCGACAACAAGATCACGGTCATGTCGCTGCCGGGCGAGGCGGGCGAAAAAATCGTGTTCGACGAGGTGCTGGCGCTGTTCGACGGCGAGACCAATCACATCGGCGCTCCGCGGGTTTCGGGAGCGAGCGTGGTCGGAGAGATCGTCGAGCAGACGCGCGGCGCCAAGGTCATCGCGTTCAAGAAACGCCGGCGCAAGAATTCGAAGCGCAAGCGCGGCCACCGGCAGGATCTCACGATCGTCCGGGTGACCGAAATTCTGCCCGGCGACGCGCCAAAGGCCGCCGCTCACGGCAAGAAGGTCAAAGAGGCCAAAGTGGCCAAAGAGGCTTAACCGGACGATTCCCCCGTCCCCTCGAATCGGTTATATTGGAAACAATCTCGGCGCGCGCTTCCGACGCCGCCCGGTCAAGGTTCTGGAGCAAGTTTTATGGCCCACAAGAAAGCAGGCGGTTCGTCGCGCAACGGCCGCGACTCGGACGGGCGCCGTCTGGGCGTCAAGAAGTTCGGCGGCGAACGCGTGATTGGCGGCATGATTCTTGTACGTCAGCGGGGAACCAAGTTTCACCCCGGGCGTAATGTCGGCATCGGCACTGACCATACGTTGTTCGCCACCGCGGCCGGCGAGGTCGCCTTCGAACGAAAAGGCGACGGACGACAATATGTATCGGTGCGCATGCAACACGCATCGGAATAAAGCGGGGAGCAAGACGAGAACCCCGCTTCGGCGACAAGCCCCGCGGACGTTCTCGAAGATAGAAAATTCGAGATGAGATTGAGGCCAAAGAGCCTGCTCATTCGTCCGGTAAGCGAAGCTTACGAAGGGGATGCGATCGCTGCGTCCCCTTCGTCGTTTTTGGCCCCGCGTTCAGGGGCGCTCACCGGAGCTTCCATGTTCCCCGATCTTGCCAGAGACGATGTGTTCCGCATCGAGACGCCGCGGCTTTGGCTGCGCTGGCCGAGAATCTGCGACGCCGCGTCGATCCACAAATTTTGCGGCCAATGGGAGGTCGCCCGCTATACCGCCCGTATCCCCCACCCCTATCCCCAGGGCTCCGCCGAGCGGTTCATCTATGCGGCGCGCGAAGCCAACGCCTCCGGACGCGACTTGACCCTGGTGATGACGCCAATCAAGGGCAAGCGGGACGCGATCGGCTCGATCAGCCTCGAATCGCGCGGCAAGGACCGCCTGGCGCTCGGCTACGTCCTTGCCCCGCAGGCGTGGGGCAAGGGCCTCGCCACCGAGGCTGCCCAGGCCATGATCGACGCCGGCTTCGGGCTGACGACGGCGGTCGAGATCCTGGCCAGCGTCAGGGTCGAGAACAAGGCGTCGCGCGCGGTGATCGAAAAGTGCGGATTGGCGCTGGCGGGAACCGGCCTGCAAGGCGCGCCGGCCCGCGGGGGCATGGTCGAGTGCCACAGTTTCCGCCTCGGCCGCGCCGCCTGGGCCGATGCTGCGGCGCAGCGCCGCGCGGCGGCGGCCAGCCTGGCGCGCGCCTCGTGATCGGCGGGCGGGGATGAAGTTTCTCGACCAGGCGCGGGTCTACATCCGCTCCGGCGACGGCGGGGCGGGCTCGATCTCGTTCCGGCGGGAGAAATTCATCGAGTTCGGCGGCCCCGACGGCGGCGACGGGGGGCGAGGCGGCGACGTCGTGGTCGAATGCGCCGACGGCCTCAACACGCTGATCGACTTTCGCTACCAGCAGCATTTCAAGGCCAAGACCGGCATCCACGGGATGGGTCGCAATCGCGCCGGCGGGCGCGGCGCCGACGCGGTGCTGAAAGTTCCGGTCGGAACCCAGGTCTTTGACGAGGAGAGCGGCGCAATGCTCGCCGACCTCACCCAAGCCGGGCAGCGCGTCGTCGTCGCCGCAGGCGGCAACGGCGGCTTTGGCAACGCCCATTTCGCCACCTCGACCAACCGCGCGCCGCGCCGCGCCAACCCCGGCCAGAGCGGAATCGAGCGCACGCTGATCCTCAGGCTGAAGCTGATCGCCGACGCCGGCCTGATCGGTCTGCCGAACGCCGGAAAATCGACTTTTCTCGCGGCGGTTTCGGCCGCCAAGCCCAAGATCGCGGACTACCCGTTCACGACGCTCCATCCCGGGCTTGGGGTGGTCAAGATCGACGGGCGGGACTTCGTGCTCGCCGACATTCCCGGCCTCATCGAGGGCGCGCACGAGGGCCATGGCCTCGGCGACCGGTTCCTCGGCCATGTCGAGCGCTGCGGCGCCCTGGTGCATCTCGTCGACGCGACCGGCGCCAACGCCGGCGCCGACTACCGCGCGATTCGGCGCGAGCTTGCCGCCTATGGGGCGGAGCTCGACGGCAAGGCCGAGATCGTCGCGCTCTCCAAAGTCGACGCCGTGGACGAGGCGACGCTGGAAAAGCAGATCGAACGCCTGAAGCGTGCCATGCGCAGCTTTGGCCCGCCGCTCGACGAGGGCGCGAAGCGCGTGAGGCCGCTCATGCTCTCGACCGCGACCCGGCGCGGCGTGACCGAGGTCTTGCGCGCTGCGATGGCGGCGATCGAATACCGGCGCGCAGGCGAAGCCGTACGCGCGACGGAATGGGCGCCGCCGATCTGAAGATCCTTCCCCCAAAGACCCAGGCGCAGCGGTCATTGCGGGCGAAGCAAGACGTTCACGGACGCCGCCCCCAGGACGTCGAGGATGCCCTTGAAGGCGCTCGGCTAATCTTGTTTTGATGGAGCGGGTGAAGGGAATCGAACCCTCGTATTCAGCTTGGAAGGCTGCTGCTCTACCATTGAGCTACACCCGCGTCTAAGACGCGCGTTTCTTCGCAATCCGAGGCGACGAAGTCAATGCAGAGTCCGCGCCGTCATTCCGGCGCCCGCGTCGATCGTCCTTGCCAGAAAGAACACCGCAGCGAATTGCAGCGCCGCGATCACCAGCGGTCCGATTGTCTTGCCGACGTCGCCCTGAAAGATGCCGACGCCTGCGTCAAGCAACTGGACGACGCCCGCCAACGCGCCGAGAACCAGAAGAGAATTCGCCGATTGCCGATAGATCGTCACAAGCGCGAACAGCCCCAGGGGAATCGTGCGCGCCGCCGCGTATAGGGCGAAGACCTGCGAGGCGTGACCAGGCGTCGTCCCCTCCGGGAAGCATTAATTGCGGGCTGACGAGCCCGGCGAGCGAAAAGCCGCTCGCCACCAGAACATTGACGCCGGTCACGATGGATGCGCCGCGCATCGCCACGGCTCTGGAAACGCTTGTCATGATCGGCTCCTGGTTATCGAGCCGGTCCGGCTCGCCTTCGCCCTTGCTGGCGGATGCGGGAAAATGCGACTATGACAGCTCCCCGGCGCCTTCGCGCCGGCGCATTTTCTTGTCAAAGGCGTCCGATGCCTCCCTATCGTTCCCGCACATCGACTCATGGCCGCAATATGGCGGGCGCACGCGGCCTTTGGCGCGCGACCGGCATGAAGGACGGCGATTTCGGCAAGCCGATCATCGCTATCGCCAATTCCTTCACCCAGTTCGTGCCCGGCCACGTGCATCTCAAGGACCTCGGCCAACTCGTCGCGCGCGAGGTCGAGGCGGCGGGCGGGGTCGCCAAGGAGTTCGACACCATCGCCGTCGACGACGGGATCGCCATGGGCCACGACGGCATGCTCTATTCGCTGCCATCGCGCGAGCTCATCGCCGACAGCGTCGAATATATGGCCAACGCCCATTGCGCCGACGGGCTGGTGTGCATCTCGAACTGCGACAAGATCACGCCCGGCATGCTGATGGCGGCGATGCGCCTGAACATCCCCGCGGTGTTCGTCTCCGGCGGGCCGATGGAAGCCGGCAAGGTCAAGCTCTCGACGGGCACGCGCAGCGTCGACCTTGTCGACGCGATGGTGGCTGCGGCGGATTCCAAGGTCTCCGACGCCGACGTCGCGGTGCTCGAGCGCTCCGCCTGCCCGACCTGCGGCTCCTGCTCGGGCATGTTCACCGCCAATTCGATGAACTGCCTGACCGAGGCGCTGGGCCTCTCGCTGCCAGGCAACGGCACGGTGGTGGCGACCCACGCCGACCGGCGGCGCCTGTTCGTCGAGGCGGGTCATCTCGTCGTCGATCTCGCGCGGCGCTGGTACGAGGACGGCGACGAGGGAGCGCTGCCGCGCGGCGTCGCTACATTCAAAGCCTTTGAGAACGCGATGACGCTCGACATCGCCATGGGGGGCTCGACCAACACCGTCCTCCACCTGCTCGCCGCCGCGCACGAGGGGGGAATCGACTTCACCATGGCCGACATCGACCGCCTGTCGCGCCGCGTGCCGTGCCTGTGCAAGATCGCCCCTTCGGTCGCCGACGTGCATGTCGAGGACGTGCATCGCGCCGGCGGAGTGATGGCAATCCTGGGCGAGCTCGACCGCGGCGGCCTGCTCAATCGCGACGTGCGGATGGTCCATGCCGAGTCGCTCGACCACGCGCTTTCGCGCAACGACATTGCGCGCGCGAACAGCAAGGCGACGCGCGAGTTCTTCCTTGCCGGGCCCGGGCGGCGTGCCGACCCAGGTCGCGTTCAGCCAGTCCGCGCGCTATCCTTCTCTGGATGAGGACCGCGCCAAGGGCGTGATCCGCGACGTGCAGCACGCCTTCTCGAAGGACGGCGGCCTCGCCGTCCTCTACGGCAACATCGCCGTCGATGGCTCGATCGTGAAAACGGCGGGCGTCGATCCCGGCAGTCTCACGTTCAAGGGGCCCGCGCGCATCTTCGAGAGCCAGGACGACGCGGTGCAGGGGATTCTCAGCGGCAAGATCGTCGCGGGCGATGTCGTCGTCATCCGCTACGAGGGGCCGCGAGGCGGGCCGGGAATGCAGGAGATGCTTTACCCGACCAGCTATCTGAAGTCGCGCGGGCTCGGCAAGGCTTGCGCCCTCGTCACCGACGGGCGGTTCTCTGGCGGGACCTCGGGCCTGTCGATCGGCCATGTCTCGCCGGAAGCGGCCGAGGGCGGCGCGATCGCGCTGATCGAGGAGGGCGATCAGATCGAGATCGACATCCCCGCCCGCAAGATCGCGCTCCTCGTCGACGAGAAGACGCTGGCCAAGCGCCGCGCCGCGATGGAGGCGAAGGGGGCGCGGGCGTGGAAGCCCGCCAAGCCCCGCAAGCGCCAGGTCTCGACGGCGCT
This sequence comes from uncultured Alphaproteobacteria bacterium, assembly GCA_963776665.1. GTDB lineage: Bacteria > Pseudomonadota > Alphaproteobacteria > Rhizobiales > Beijerinckiaceae > Roseiarcus. The sequence continues at coordinate 25,682 of CAVZNQ010000010.1, read as the reverse complement.
GCGCGCTTACGCAGCGTTCGCCACCAGCGCCGCGCGCGGGGCTGTCCGGGAAGTGCCGTAAGCGGGAGTCGCCTCCGGTCATTTCGTCGGCGGGGAAAGAAACGGATCACCGTCTCAACGGGAGGCGATCATGGCGGAACCGACTGCAATTCGCCCTTTTCATTTCGAGGCTGCGGAGGGCGACCTCAACGACCTTCGAAACCGCGTCAAGGCCACCAAGTGGCCGGAACGCGAACAGGTCGCGGACGCGTCGCAGGGCGTCCAGCTCGAAACCATGCGCAAGCTCGCACAATATTGGGCGGATTCGCACGATTGGCGGAAGTGCGAGGCGAAGATCAACGCCCTGCCGAACTTCATCACCGAAATCGACGGGCTCGACATTCATTTCATCCACGTTCGCTCGAAGCACGACAATGCGCTGCCGATGATTGTCACCCATGGCTGGCCCGGCTCGATCATCGAGCAATTGAAGATCATCGAGCCGCTGACCGATCCGACCGCGCATGGCGGGAGCGCGGCCGACGCCTTCCATCTCGTGATTCCGTCTCTGCCTGGCTACGGCTTCTCGGGGAAACCCAAGGCGCCCGGATGGAACCCCGTCACCATCGGGAAGGCTTGGGCGACGCTCATGCAGCGCCTGGGCTACAAGAAATACGTCGCGCAAGGGGGCGATTGGGGAGCCATAGTCGTCGAAGTCATGGCCCTCCAGCAGCCGCCCGGGTTGCTCGGCATCCATACCAACATGGCGGCGACCGTTCCGTCCGATGTTTCGAAGGCGCTGTCGGCTGGCGGCCCCCCGCCCGCAGGCCTTTCCGCGGAGGAAAAGCACGCCTGGGATCAGCTCGATGATTTCTACAAGAACGGGCTCGGCTACGCCAACGAGATGTCGCTTCGGCCGCAGACGCTCTACGGACTCGTCGATTCGCCAATCGGGCTTGCCGGCTGGATCCTCGACCACGACATTCGCAGCTATCAGATGATCGTCCGCGTTTTTGACGGCGGGCGCGAGGGCCTGAGCCGCGACGACATTCTCGACAACATCACGCTCTACTGGCTGACGAACACCGCGATCTCTTCGGCGCGCCTCTATTGGGACACCCGGCACAATCTGCCCCCGGGCGGCTTTTTCGATGTCAGAGGCGTTACGCTACCCGTCGGCGTCAGCGCGTTCGGGGAGGAAATATATCAAGCGCCGAAAAGCTGGGCCGAGAAGGCGTATGTGAACCTCATCCACTACAACAAATTCCCCAAAGGCACCCACTTCGCCGCCTGGGAGCAAACGGCGATCTTTGTCTCTGAAATGCGGGCGACCTTCAAATCACTGCGCAGCGCATAGCCTGCCGGGCAGCGACGCCTGCCCGCCGCTCCGAGCTTGCCGGGACAGCAATGGGTCCGGCAATCGTCTGGCGTGCGAGAGGGAGCTAAGCTTCGTGTTCAAGGCGCTCAGCGCGCAGTCCATCGCTTCGCGCCTGTTTTTGTCGGCGGCGTTCTGGAGCATCCTGATCCTTGCTCTTGCAGGCCTCGGCCTGAGCGCTCTCAACGCCCGCTGGACGGAAGCCAATTTCGACGACCAGCTCGGCGTTTACCTCAAGGCGCTGGTCGCGGATGTCGCGATTCCGAACGAGGAAACCAGAGCCGGCGCCGCGGCGGCGATCGCGCCGCAGTTCGAGCTGGCCTTCTCCGGCTGGTATTGGCAGATCACCCGCACCGACGTGAATCCGCCGGAAATCCGGGCCTCGAAGTCGCTGTTCGCGACCCAATTGCCGCATTTGCCCGCCGTCGGCGACCCGGGCGCCACCCGCAGCGGCTACGTGGTCGGACCGGGAGGGCATGAGGTCAGGATGATCGAGCGTGAGATCGACGCGGGCGACGAGGGACGGTTCCTGGTTCAGGTCGCCGCCAACGCCGACGTGATCCAGGGCCAGGAGCGGAGCTTCGAATGGGCGCTGGCGGCGACGTTCCTGACGCTGGCGCTGGCGCTGATAGGCTCGACGGCGCTCGCGGTCCGGTTCGGCCTGAGGCCGCTCAGGGTGCTGCAAGAAGGGGTGGCCGCCATCCGCCGCGGCGAGGCCGAACGCATCGCCGGCGAATTTCCCCAGGACGTCGCGCCGCTGGCGACCGAGGTCAATCAGCTCATCGACGCCAACCGGGAGATCGTCGAGCGCGCGCGCACCCAGGTCGGCAATCTCGCCCACGCTCTCAAGACACCCCTCAGCGTGCTGATGAACGAGGCCGATGCAATAAGCCCCACCTTGTCGGAGAAGGTCCGCGAGCAGGCGGAGATCATGCGCCGGCAGGTGACGTTCTATCTCGACCGCGCGCGCGCCGCCGCCCGAGCCAGGACATTCGGACTGGCGACGGAAGTGAGGCCGGTGGTCGAGGGGCTCGTTCGCACCTATGAGAAGCTCCATGACGACCGGGCCGTGACCTTCGACGTCGAATTGCAGCCTGGTCTCAAGTTCCGGGGCGAGGCGCAGGACCTCACCGATCTCATCGGCAACCTGCTCGACAACGCGGGCAAGTGGGCGCGCGAGCGGGTCTCGATCCGCGCTGCGCGCGCGGTCGGCGGCGACCATGATCCCGCCCCCTTTCTCATCGCTGAGATCGACGACGATGGCCCCGGCCTCGACGGAAGCGCGCGCGCCGCGGCGATCGAGCGCGGAAAGCGGCTCGACGAGTCGCGGCCGGGCTCCGGCCTCGGCCTGTCGATCGTCGTCGACCTCGCCTCGATCTATGGCGGCTCGCTCGAGCTCGACGAAAGCCCGCTCGGAGGCCTGCGCGCAATCTTGAGGCTGCCCTGCGTGTGAGAGCAGGCGGCAGGCGATTTCCGCGACCGCGCTGAGCGGAAACGACGTTGTGGGAGAGAGGCTAGCGATGCGGCGGACTGTTCTTTTCATCCTTGCGCTGATCCCTCTCGGCCTTGCCGGATGTCAAAGCGTGGGCTCAGGCGGCGCGCCGCCGCCTGCCGCGGCCGCCGCCGCGGAACCGGCCGCTCCGGCGATTCCAACCGGCGCCGCGCTTGGCGGCGCCCTTGGCGGCCCGGTTGGGGCTTCCCTGACGGAGGATGATCGCGCGGCCGCCTGGGAGGCGCAGGTCGGCGCGCTCGATTCAGGCCAGCGGCGCTCCTGGCGGGGCTCGCATGGCGTGTTCGGCTATGTCGAGACCGGAGCGGCGACCGGGGACGGCTGCCGCTCCTATTCCCAGACCATCTATGTCGCCGGCCGGCCGAGCCACGGCCATGGCGTCGGCTGCAAGCAGCCGGATGGAAGCTGGAAAATGACAAGTTGAGGTTTTGACGAGACCTCAACTTCCCTTTGCGATAACAGAGCCGGGACTTTTCCGAGGCCTGTTCGCCGAGGCCGTCCTGAGGCTGATTGATGCTGTGGTTCGTCCTGGCGGGAATGGCCGCTGTCGCGGTCCTCGCCGCGCTTTGGCCGCTTCTCCGCTCCTCGTCCGGCGCGGCGGCTGACGCCGCCGCGAACGAAGCCGCGTTCTTCAAGGCGCAACTCGAGGAGATCCGGCGCGACGTCGAGCGCGGCCTATTGCCGCAAGGGGAGGCGGAGAGCGCCCGCGCCGAAGCGGCCCGACGCCTAATCGCCGCGGCGTCGGCGCCCCAGCCGCCGCCGGCCGCGCCGCGCAATCGGCTGGCCGCAGCGGCGCTGATCGCCGTCGGGCTGCCCGCGATCGCCTTTCCGGTCTACGCTTTCCTCGGCCAGCCCCGGATGTCCGACGAGCCGCTGGCGAGCCGCGACGTCGCGCAGCCGGACCAGCGGCGAGATCGAAGCGGCGGTCGCGGCGGTCGAGGCGCGGCTGATCGCCAAGCCCGACGACGCCAAGGGCTGGGCGGTGATCGCTCCGGTCTATATGCGTCTCGAGCGCTACGCCGACGCCGCGCACGCTTACGCCGAGGCGCTCCGCCTCGATGGCGAGGACCCGTTGCGCCGCGCGGCGTACGGTGAAGCTCTGGTCGCCGCGGCGGGCGGCGTCGTCACCGAAGAGGCGCGGACGGCGTTCGATCGGGCGCTGGCCGAACAGCCAGGCCAGCCGCAGGCGCGCTTCTATCTCGCGCTCGGCGCCGAGCAGGACGGCAAGAAGACCGAAGCCATCAGCGCCTACGAACAGCTTCTCGCCGGTTCGCCGCCCGATGCGCCGTGGCGCAGCGTGGTGAGCGCCCGCCTCGCGTCGCTCAAGGGCGAGCCGGCGCCGCCTGCCGAAGCCGCTGCGGGCGCGTCCAGCGCCGCCATTCCTGAAGCCCAGCGCCCGATGATCGAGGGCATGGTCAGCCGCCTCGCCGCGCGACTCGCCGGCAATGGCGGCAACATCGACGAATGGTCGCGCCTTATTCGCGCCTATGCGGTGCTGCATGAAGCCGACAAGGCCAGGGCGGCGCTCGCCGACGCTCGCAAGGCGCTCGCGCCCGATCCGAACGCGGTCGCGACTCTTGACGCGCTGGCGCACGACCTTGGCCTCGGAGACGCCAATTGACCCGCCGCGGCCGCCGCCTTGCGCTCGTCGCCGCCGCGCTCGCAGTTGTCGGCGGGGCGGCGGGCCTCGCGCTCTATGCGCTGAGCGACAGCATTGTCTTCTTCTACAGCCCGTCCGAAGTCGCTGCGAAAGCGCCGCAGCCGGGAGCGCGGCTGCGGGTCGGCGGCCTGGTGAAGACAGGCTCGGTCGTCAAATCCGCCGGCGAGACGATCGCGTTCGTAGTCACCGACGGCGCCCACGATCTCAGGGTTTCCTACCAAGGCCTCCTGCCGGACCTCTTCCGCGAGGGTCAGGGGGTGGTCGCCGAGGGCAGGCTGGAAGCGCCCAACCAAATGCGGGCCGACGCCATTCTCGCCAAGCACGACGAGCGCTATATGCCGCGCGAGGTCGTCGAGGCGCTGAAGAAAGAGGGCCGCTGGCAGGAAGGGGAGGACGTCGCTAAGCCATGATCGTCGAGATCGGCCATTTCGCCCTCGTCCTCGCGCTCGCCGCGGCGCTCGCCCAGACGGTCGTGCCGTTCTGGGGCGCTCGCGTCGGCGACGGCGGCCTGATGAGCGTCGGCCGCAGCGCCGCGCTGACCCAGCTTCTCCTGATCGCGACCGCCTTCGCGGCGCTCGTCAACGCCCACCTGACTTCGGACTTCTCGGTTCTCAACGTCGCCGAGAATTCGCATAGCGCGGTCCCGGCGATCTACAAGATCTCCGGCGTATGGGGAAACCACGAAGGCTCGATGCTGCTGTGGGTCCTCATCCTGGCGGTATTCGGCGGGCTTGTCGCCCTTTTTGGCCGCGGGCTTCCCAGCCGCCTTCGCGCCGACGCGCTCGCCGTTCAAGGCCTCATCAGCGTCGCGTTTCTCGCCTTCATCCTCTTGACCTCGAATCCGTTCGAGCGCCTGTCGCCCGCGCCCTTCGAGGGACGCGACCTCAATCCGATCCTCCAGGACCCGGGCCTCGCGATCCATCCGCCGCTGCTCTATCTCGGCTATGTCGGCTTCTCGATCGTCTATTCGTTCGCTGCGGCGGCGCTCATCGAGGGCCGCATCGACGCGGCCTGGGCGCGTTTCGTCAGGCCCTTCGCCCTCGTCGCCTGGTGCTTCCTTACCCTGGGCATCGCCGCCGGCTCGTTCTGGGCCTATTACACGCTCGGCTGGGGCGGCTTCTGGTTCTGGGATCCGGTCGAAAACGCCTCCCTCATGCCGTGGCTCGCTGGCACCGCCTTCGTCCATTCCGTGGCGGTGATGGAGAAGCGCGACGCGCTCAAGGTGTGGACGATCTTTCTCGCCATCCTCGCCTTCTCGTTTTCGCTGCTTGGCACCTTTCTCGTTCGCTCGGGCGTGCTGACCTCGGTGCACGCCTTCGCCAGCGATCCGCGCCGCGGCGTTTTCATCCTGGTGATTCTGGCGCTGTTCATTTTCGGCTCGTTCGCGCTTTTCGCCTGGCGAGCCCCGATGCTCAAGCAGGGCGGACTGTTCGCGCCGATCTCGCGCGAAGGCGCGCTCATCGTTAACAATCTGCTGCTGACGACCTCGTGCGCGACCGTGCTGTTCGGCACCCTCTACCCGCTGGCGCTCGAGCAATTGACCGGCGAGAAGATCACCGTCGGCGCGCCGTTTTTCAACCTGACGTGCGGCGCGCTGCTCCTGACCGCCTGCTTCGTCGCCCCGTTCGGGTTCTCCCTCGCCTGGAAACGCGGCGACCTGTTGGCGGTGGCGCAGCGGTTGACCCTCGCCCTCGTCGCAGGCGCGGCGACCGCGGTTCTCGGCTCAGCGTGGCTCAGCGGGGGGTCGGTCTTCGCGCCGCTCGCGGCGGGCCTCGCGATCTTCGTCATTTTCGGCACGCTGATCGAAGTCGTCTTGCGCGCGCGCGGCCCGGGCCTTGCGCCAGCCGTCGCCTTCAGGCGCGCGCTCGGGCTGCCGTTGTCATTCTACGGCGGCGCGCTCGCCCATGCGGGAGTCGGGGTGACGCTGCTTGGCCTCGCGGGGCTCGGCTTCGGCGCCGAGACGATCGCGACTCTGCACAAAGGCGTGCCCGAACAGGTCGGGCCCTATGCGATCACCCTCGATTGGGTCGGGGAGCGGGTGGGCCCGAACTACAAGGAGGCGGCGACATCGATGACCGTGCGCTCCGGCGACAAGGTGGTCGCCGAGATCGAGCCGGCGCGCCGCCAATTCGCCGCCCGGCAAATGACGACGACTCAGGCCGGCCTGGCGACGCTCAACTTCGGCCAGGTCTACGTCGCGATTGCCGACCCGACGCCCGACGGCGGCGTCCCCGCCCGCCTCTACTGGAAGCCGTTGGTGACGTTGATCTGGCTCGGCGCGGCCGCCATGGCGTTCGGCGGCGCGCTGTCGCTCGCCGACCGGCGCCTTCGCTTCGGCGCCGCGGCGCGGGCGAAGGCCGGCGGCGGCTCGCTGGCTCAGCCCGCAGAATGATGGCGTTTCTTCGCTTGGCTATCGGATTGAACAGAGCGCACCCCTTCTCCCTGAGGGAGAAGGTGGCGCGCGTAGCGCGACGGATGAGGGCGCTTCCCCGAAGCGTGGGGCGCGGTTCGCGCGCGAACCCTCACCCCTACCCCTCTCCCGTAGGAGAGGGGAGGCGCATACTCACCACCCAATCGCATGTCGCTCGAGTATCAAGAGGAAGGCTGCTTCTCGTCCTCCTCGCCCTGCTCGGTTCCCTCGCCGGCCCCGCGCTGGCCGTCCAGCCGGACGAAGTGATGAACGACCCGGCGCTCGAAACCCGCGCGCGCGCGCTGTCGGAGGAATTGCGCTGCCTGGTCTGCCAGAACCAGTCGATCGACGATTCCGACGCCCCGCTGGCGCGCGACATCCGCATCCTCATTCGCCAGCGCATCGCCGGCGGCGAAAGCAACGACGCGGTGCGGGCGTATCTCGTCTCGCGTTACGGCGACTTCATTCTCCTCAAGCCGCCGTTCAAGCCCGAGACCACGCTCTTGTGGCTGAGCCCTGCGCTGGTGCTCGCCGCCGGCCTCGCCGCCACGCTCTATGCGCGACGCCGCGCGCCACGCTCGACGCCGCGCTTAAGCGCCGAGGAGGAAGCGCGGCTCTCGTCGCTGACCGGCGGAGACGCTGGTCGTGGCTGACTTCCGGCGCCAATTGGCTCGCCGGGCGGCGCGTCCGGGCGCGCTAAGATGCGCCGCGTTAGCCTGCAGCCTCGCTGTCCCGGTTTCGGCGTCGGCCAGTTCCTGCAGCAAGGATGTGGTGGCGCAAATCCGAATGGCCGCTGGTCAGGTGTGCTGGAGCTATCGCGGCGCAGCGACGACCTTTGTCGGCAGGTTCAGCGTCGGCAAGACGATCAGCGCCCAGATGATCGGCGAGGCGTCCGACTATGATCCGCGCAGCGGAAGCGTTGCAACCGTGTCGCGCCCGCGCGATCCGAACGTCGAGGGCCCGGGCGGCTTCTTTTTCGCCGACGCGCAGGCGCCGGGCCTGTTGACGTTTATTGCGCCCGCAAACGGAACCTATCGATTCAGCTTTTCGCCCTGCGCCATGTGGGGCGCTGAGGGGACGGTCAGGATTTGTGCGCGCTGAGAGCGCGGCTACAAATCGTCGCCCGTCTGCTCGTCCTTCGTTTCGTAGCGCATGATCAGCGGCGCCTGGGCGAGCGCGAACAAAAGCGTTATCGGCAGGAAGCCGAAGGTCTTGAACTTGACCCAGACGTCCGTCGTCTGGGTGCGCCAGACAATCTCGTTGAGAACCGCAAGCGCGATGAAGAAAAAAGCCCAGCGCCAGGTGAGCTTGCGCCAACCCTCCTCGGTCACGTGCAAGGCCCCGTCGAACAGGATCTTGAGCAGCGGCCGCTTGAGCCAGAGGCCTGCGAACAGCGCGCCGCCGAACAGGAGATAGAGCGCCGTCGGCTTGATCTTGATCAGCGTCTCGTTCTGAAAGACGAGGGTGAGCGAGCCGAAGATGAGCACGATGACCGCCGTCACCAGCGGCATCACCGGGATGCGCTTCAGCATCGCATAGGACACGCCGAGCGTAACAAACACGCACGCCATCAGCACGGCGGTCGCGGCGAAAATGCCGAGCCGTGAATAGGCGGCGAAGAAAAGCGCAAGCGGGCCAAGCTCGAGCACCAGCTTGAGCATCGGATTGAGCGCTTTTCGCGGCGTTGCGGCGGCGGCTTCGGTCAAGGGCGTTCTCGTCATTTAGGGGCCCGTCATGCCTCCGCTCTTTCGACCCCCGCGATCGCCTCGGCGAAATCGCGAGCGGCGAAGGGCTCAAGGTCGTCTACGCCCTCGCCCACCCCGATAAAGTGCATCGGCAAAGAGAATTTATCGGCGATCGCCACAAGGATGCCGCCGCGCGCCGTGCCGTCGAGCTTGGTCATCACGAGGCCGGTGACGCCGGCGGTGCGGCCGAATATCTCGACCTGGCTCAACGCGTTCTGCCCGACCGTGGCGTCGAGAACGAGCAGCACGGCATGCGGCGCCTCGGGGTCGACCTTCCTCATCACCCGGATGATCTTTTCGAGCTCGCTCATGAGCTCGGTGCGATTCTGCAATCGCCCGGCCGTGTCCATCAGCACGATGTCGACGCCAAGCTCGCGGGCTTTGGCCAGCGCATCGAAGGCGAGCCCCGCCGCGTCGGCGCCCTGCTCGCGCTCGACGAGGGCTGAAAACGTGCGCCGCGCCCAGATGCGCAATTGCTCGATCGCCGCGGCGCGGAAGGTGTCGCCGGCGGCGAGCAAGACCGTCTTCCCTTCGGCCCTGAACCTCGCCGCGAGCTTGCCGATCGTCGTGGTCTTGCCGGAGCCGTTGACGCCGACGACGAGGATCACGAACGGCCGCTTGCCGGCGTCGACGAGAAGCGGCCGGGCGACCGGCGCCAGCGAGCGTTCGATCTCGGCGGCCAGTATCCGCTTGACCTCTTCGGGATCGATCCCGCGCTCGTAGCGCCCGCGGGCCACCGCCTCGCGGATGCGCGTCGCCGCGCCAAGGCCGAGGTCGGCCTGGATGAGCACGTCCTCGAGGTCGTCGAGCGAGGCGGCGTCGAGCTTGCGCTTGGTGAAGATGTCGGCGACGCCGCGCGCGATGGCCGTCGAGGAACGGGAGAGCCCCGAACGCAGGCGCTGAACCCAGCTTTGCTTCGGCTCCGCGGCCACGCCGGGTGCGGCCGCGGCGTCAGGCGGCGGCTCGGTTTCCCTCACAGCAGGCGGCGCATCGATCGGAGCGGACGCTCCCGCGCCGCCGCCAAGCCAGCGCCGCATGAGGCGGGACTTCCCGTGCTTGTCCTCGTCCTCGTCCAAACCCTCAAACCCTTCCATCCGCTCTATCGGCGCGCCGCCGACGGTGGCATATCACTTCTTCCCGTGATGCTGGAAGAAACAAGACTGCTCGCCCCGCCGCGCGTATGCCGCTTTTTCCCCGCTAATTCCACCGCCGAAAGTTGGGGGGACCTATGCCCAAGACAATATTGATAACTGGCGCAGGCTCGGGTTTCGGAGAGGGCGCCGCCATCGGCATGGCGAAGAACGGCCACAACGTTATCGCCACGGTGCAAGTCTCGCCGCAGGTCGTGCCGCTCCGGATCAAGGCAAGAGAGCTTCGGCTGATGAACCTGCGCGTCGAGCGGCTCGACCTCGCCGACCCCTATGACGTGGCGCAAGCGCAGTCCTGGAATTTCGATGTGCTGTGGAACAACGCAGGCCAGGGCGAGAGCGGTCCCGTCTCGGAAATCCCGATCGATCTCGTCCGCCGCAACTATGAGGCTAACGTCTTTCTGCCGCTGGCGCTGACCCAAGGCGTTGTCAAGAAATGGATTGCAGAAAAGAAAAAGGGCAAAATCGTCTTCACCTCCTCCGTGGGCGGCCTCTTCACCCAGGCGAATTGGGGAACCTACATGTCGACCAAGCATGCGCTCGAGTCGATCGCCGAGGCGTTGCAGCAGGAGCTCAGGCCATACGGGATCAAGGTTCAGACGATCAATCCCAGCGCCTATTTCACGGGCTTCAATGAGACGATGGCGGACAACGCCTTCCGCTGGCTCGATGACAAGAAGAATTTCACCAAACGCGCCGACTTGCGCAGGGCCTTCGAAGATTTCTTTGCGAGGCCCGAAGACAGTCTCGACCCGAAGGAGGCGATTGACAGGATGATCGAGATCGTCCCCGCTGACGTCGGGAAGTTCCGCAATGTCGTGCCGAAGCAGGCCGAAGACCTGCTCAAGAGCTACCAGCTCGCCGCTTGGGACAATATGATTTGACAACGCCAGGCGCGCCGCCGTCACGCGCGGACCCCCCGGAACGACTCGAGCCGGGCTTGAGGGATGTGTGTGCTCATGCGCGGATTGAAAAGGCGGATAACCTCGCTCGGAAAGGCCAAGCGACCGCCTTCTTCGACGCCATCGCTTTGAATAACCTCTGGACGCGAGTGAAGCCGTGAAGATCGCGTGACGCCGGAAGAAACAAGAGCGCGGCTGCTCTATCGCGATGGACTGATGCTAGTCCTCGACAAGCCGGCCGGGGTCGCCGTCCATCGCGGCCCGAAGGGCGGCTCAAGCCTCGAGGACGATTTCGACGCGCTCAGGTTCGGGCTGCCGCGAAAGCCGGCGCTCGCCCACCGGCTCGACCGCGAGACGGCGGGCTGCCTCATTCTCGGGCGCCATCACAAGGCGCTGGAGACACTGGGGCTCCTGTTCAAACAGGGCAAGATCGGCAAGACCTATTGGGCGGTCGTCGCCGGCGCGCCCGGAGAGCGAGGAAGGCGCGATCGACCTCGCGCTCGGCCGGCTCGACGATAAGCGCGGCTGGTGGATGAAGGTCGACCCGAAAGGCCAGAAGGCGCTGACGCTGTGGCGGGTCAAGGGCCGCGGTCTTTGGCGCGGCGCGCCGATCGCCTGGCTCGAGCTCGCGCCGCAGACGGGGCGCACGCACCAATTGCGGGTCCATTGCGCCTCGCAGGGCTGGCCGATCCTCGGCGATGCGATTTACGGCCAGCGCGCCGACCTTCCGCTCCAATTGCTGGCGCGCAAGGTCGTCGTGCCGCTCACAAAGTCGAGGCCGCCGATCGAGGTCGAAGCGCCCGCCCCGCCGCACATGCTGGAGGCGCTCAGGACGTGCGACTTTGCGGGGAGCGGCCGCCGACCGAAAGGCCAGCCGAAGAGGCTGGCGGAACCGAGCGCCTTTAGCTTATTCGTCTTTGGAGGCGACGTGGCGCAATTTCCAGCACCGCTGCCGGACGAAATAGGATCGCCCATGCCGTCGCTGGACCAACTGCCACGGATCGACCTTTTGCATGCGCCCACGCCGCTGGAGCCGTTGCCGCGTCTCTCCGCGGCGCTCGGCGGGCCGCAGCTTTGGGTAAAACGCGACGACTGCACCGGGCTCGCGCTCGGCGGCAACAAGGTGCGCAAACTCGAATACCTTTTGGGCGAGGCGCTGGCGCAGGGCGCGGATACGGTGATCACCACTGGCGGCTTTCAGTCCAATCACGCCCGTCAGACAGCCGCCGCCGCGGCCCGGCTTGGCCTGCGCTGCCTCCTGATCCTCACCGACTCGGTGCCGGGACGCGCGCCAGCGTATCGGACGAACGGCAATCTGATCCTCGACGATCTGTTCGGCGCCCGAGTCGAACTCCGGCCCGGCACAGTGGACGTAGACCTGGAGATTGCCCGCGCGGCGGAACGAGACGCAATTGAGGGGCGCAAGCCCTATATTATCCCGATCGGCGGCTCTAACGCGCTCGGACTGATCGGCTATGTGCGCGCCGCGCGGGAGCTCTTGGAGCAGGCCCGTGTCCGGCGGGTCGAATTCACGCATGTCGTGCTCGCGAGCGCGAGTGGTGGAACCCACGCCGGGCTGGCGCTCGGCCTTGCCCTTGAAGGCAGCAATGCGTCGGTAATCGGCTATTGCGTGGGGCGCGCTGCGACTGATCAACGACCTCGAGTTGCGGCTCTGGTGCGTCACGGCGCAGAATTGCTTGGCGTCGATTCCCCGCTGACGGCGGAGGATCTGATATTGGAGGACGGCGTGGTCGGCCAGGGGTACGGATTGCCGACGCCGGCGATGGCGGAGGCGGTGCATCTTGTCGCCTCGCAGGAAGGCCTCGTCCTCGACCCAGTCTACACCGGGAAGGCCATGGCCGGGTTGATCGCCGGAGTCCGCTCCAGGCGCTACCGGTCGGACGACGTCGTCATTTTTCTGCACACCGGCGGAACTCCGGGCCTGTTTGCGTATCCCGACAGTTTTCCGGTTCGCTCCGGCGAGTGATCGTTGGATGCGGTGCGACCCCGGCGCCCCGCCGAAGGGCGGCCGTGGGCGCGCCGGCAAAAGCGATTGTGCGGCGCAGCAGATTATGAAAGGGTCTTTCAGAACCCTCACGAGTCCGCTCCCGACCCATGTCCATCCGAGCCGCCATCCATCACCTGACGCATTACAAATATGACCGTCCGGTCTCGCTTGGGCCGCAGATCATCCGCCTCAGGCCCGCGCCGCACAGCCGCACCCGAGTCATCTCGCACTCGCTCAAGGTGACGCCCGCCGAGCATTTCGTGAACCACCAGCAGGATCCCTACGGCAACTGGCTCGCCCGCTACGTCTTTCCCGAACTGGTCAGGGAACTGAAGATCGAAGTCGACGTCGTCGCCGACATGACGGTCTACAATCCGTTCGATTTCTTTGTCGAGGAAAGCGCCGAGATTTGGCCGTTCGAATACGGCGAGGACCTGAGGCCCGACCTCATCATCTATCGCACGCCTGAGCCCGCCGGGCCTCGCCTCCAGGCGTTTCTGGACGGCATCGATCGATCGCCCAAGCGCACCGTCGATTTCGCGGTCGATCTCAACAGCCGCCTTTCGCGCGAGATCAAATATCTCATTCGCATGGAGCCGGGAGTGCAGAGCCCGGAAGAGACGCTGGAGCACGCGTCCGGCTCATGCCGCGATTCAAGCTGGCTCCTCGTCCAGATTCTGCGCAACCTCGGCCTCGCCGCGCGGTTCGTGTCGGGCTATCTTGTCCAGCTCAAGCCCGATCTCATCTCCCTCGACGGGCCCCCCGGCACTGACCACGATTTCACCGACCTGCACGCCTGGGCCGAGGTCTATCTGCCCGGCGCCGGCTGGATCGGACTCGACCCGACCTCCGGCCTCCTGACTGGGGAAAGCCATATTCCGCTCGCCGCGACGCCGCACTATCGCAACGCCGCGCCGATATCGGGTCTCGCGAGTTTCGCCAACGTCGATTTTGCCTTCGACATGCGGGTCGAGCGGGTCGCCGAGCATCCGCGCATCACCAAGCCGTTTTCGGAAGAGGCCTGGAAGGCGCTCGACGCTCTCGGCGAGGAGGTGGACAAGAAGCTCGTCGCCGACGATGTGCGGCTCACCATGGGCGGCGAGCCGACCTTCGTCTCGATCGACGATTTCGAATCGGGCGAATGGAACACCGACGCCGTCGGCCCGACCAAGCGCGAGCTCGCTGACCGGCTCATCCGGCGCCTGCGCGACCGCTTCGCGCCCGGCGGGTTTCTGCATTATGGGCAGGGCAAATGGTATCCGGGCGAGTCTCTGCCGCGCTGGACCTTTTCGCTCTACTGGCGCCGCGACGGCAAACCGATCTGGCTCAACCCCCAGCGCATCGCGGTCGAGGGAGTGGACAGCGAGGCGACCGGCGCAAGCGCGCACGCATTGCTCGACGCGATCGCCTCCGAGCTTGGCGTCGCTTCCGACTTCGTCGCCCCGGCCTACGAGGATCCCGCCGAGTGGATCGTGAAGGAGGCCAATCTGCCGGCAAATGTCTCGCCGGAGAACTCCAAGCTCAAGGACCCCGAGGAGCGCCACCGGATCGCCCGGGTCTTCTCACGCGGCCTGACCGAGCCGTCCGGATACGTGCTGCCGGTCCAGCGCTGGCAGGCTAAGGCGGACGCGCATCGCTGGCGCAGCGAAAAATGGAAGACCCGCCGCGGCGCGCTGCATCTCGTTCCCGGCGACAGCCCGGTCGGCTACCGCCTGCCGTTGGGCGCGCTGCCTTACGTTCCCCCGGCGTCCTATCCTTATATCGTCGAAGCCGACCCGACCGAGCCGCGCGGCTCACTGCCCGATTTTCACAATCCGCGCGAGCGCGCCCAGCGGGTCGCTTCGTTCGCCGCGGCGGAGGCGGGCCAGCAAGAGCGGGTCGAGCAGCGGCTTGGAGACATCGACGGCGCCGTCCGCACCGCGGTGACGGTCGAGGCGCGCGACGGGCATCTGTGCGTCTTCCTGCCGCCGGTCGAGCGGCTCGAGGACTATCTCGAACTCGTCGCCGCGGCCGAGGCGGCGGCCGAACAGGTCGGCCTGCCGGTGCAGATCGAGGGCTACCCGCCTCCGGCCGATCCGCGCATGAATGTCATTCGCGTCGCGCCGGACCCGGGCGTGATTGAGGTTAACATCCATCCCTCGTCGAGCTGGCGCGAATGCGTCGCGACGACCGAGGCGATCTACGAAGAAGCGCGACTCGCCCGCCTCGGCGCCGATAAATTCATGATCGACGGCAAGCATGCCGGAACCGGCGGGGGCAATCATGTCGTCGTCGGCGGGGCGACGCCGCTCGACAGCCCGTTTCTCAGGCGGCCGGACCTGCTAAAAAGCCTCGTGATCCATTGGCTCAGGCATCCGAGCCTGAGCTACTTCTTTTCCGGCTTGTTCATCGGTCCGACCAGCCAGGCGCCGCGCGTCGACGAAGCCCGCCACGACAGCCTTTACGAGCTGGAGATCGCGCTCGCCCAAATCCCCCGGCCCGGACAGGGCGACAACCCCCGGCCGTGGCTGCTCGACCGCCTGATGCGCAATCTTCTCACCGACGTGACCGGCAACACCCATCGGGCGGAAATCTGCATCGACAAGCTCTATTCGCCCGACGGTCCGACCGGCCGTCTCGGCCTTATCGAGTTCCGTGGCTTCGAGATGCCGCCCGACCCGCGCATGAGCCTTGCCCAGCAATTGCTCATCCGGGCGATTCTCTCGCGGCTTTGGCGCGATCCGCTCGACGGCCCGTTGCCGCGCTGGGGATCCTCGCTGCACGATCGGTTCATGCTGCCGCACTTCGTCTGGGAGGACATGCTCGACGTGCTCGCCGATCTCAAGGCGCACGGCTACGCCTTCCGCTCCGACTGGTATGAGGCGCAGGCCGAGTTCCGCTTTCCATTCTGCGGCGAGGTCGAATACGAGGGTGTCAAGCTCGAGCTGCGCCAGGCGCTGGAGCCCTGGCATGTGCTGGGCGAGACCGGCGCCATCGGCGGCACCGCGCGCTACACCGACTCTTCGACCGAGCGGCTGCAGGTGAAGCTCACGACCTCGGATCCGGACCGCTACGTCGTCGCGTGCAATCGGCGCCGCGTGCCTCTGCGCGCGACCGCGACCGGCGGCGTCGCGGTCGGCGCCGTGCGCTACAAGGCCTGGAAGCCGGCGGCCGCGATGCACCCGACGGTGCCGGTGCAAGCGCCGCTGGTCCTGGACATTTTCGACGCCTGGAGCGGGCGGGCGCTCGGCGGCTGCATCTATCACGTCGCCCATCCGGGCGGGCGGAGCTACGACACTTTCCCGGTCAACAGCAACGAGGCCGAGGCGCGGCGCCTCGCGCGGTTCGAGGCCCGCGGCCACACCCCCGGCGCCTACGAGCCGCCGCGCGAAGCGCCGCACCCCGAATTTCCGCTGACGCTGGACTTGAGAAGGCCGGCGGGCGTCTAGCCTACGCCGTCAATGTCATGCCCGCGAAAGCGGGCATCCAGAAGCCGTCCGCAGAACTCGGGATCCCCGCGTTCGCGGGGATGATGAGGAGGGACGTTCTAGGCTCGATCGGCGAAGGCCCCCGTGATCTCGCTTGCGGATGGGAGGCCGGCGAGGGTGTCGAACCGTCCGTTCTCGGCGATGTCTTTCGCCGCGCGCATGAATCCGCCCCACGCCGCTCGCGCGAGCGCGCCGCCGACCGAGATGCGCCGGACGCCGAGATCCTCGAGCTGACGGTGGGTGAAGCCTGGCCAGCCGGCGAGCACGTTGACCGGCAGCTTGCCCGCGACCCGCACCACCTCGGCGACCTCCTCCGGCGTTTTCACCAGCGGCGCGTAGAGGACGTCCGCGCCCGCTTCCGCGTACGCGGCGAGACGACGCAGCGCCTCGGGAAGCCCGCCTGCCTGACGCAGGATCGCCTCGCTGCGTGCGGTCAAAAGCACCGTCTCGCCGCTCGCATTGATCGCCGCGCGCGCCGCGCGCAGCCGCTCGACCGCCTCGTTGAGGCCATATAGGGGCGCGGCTGGGTCGCCTGTGTAATCCTCGATCGAAAAGCCGGAGACGCCCGCCCCGACGCAGAGCCGCGCGCTTTCGTGCACGCCTTCGGCGTCGCGAGCGAAGCCAGCTTCGAAGTCCGCGTTCAGCGGCAGGTCGGTCGCCTGCGCAAGGTCGTGAATGTGACTCAGCGCAGTGGCGCGGTCGACGGCGCCGTCGCCCTTGCCCGCCGCGAACGCCATGCCGGCGCTCGTGGTGGCCAGCGCCGGGAAGCCGAGCGAGGCGAGATATTTCGCCGAGCCGACGTCGAAGGGATTGGGCATGACGAAGCAGCCGGCGGCTTTGTGCAGCTCCGCGAAGCGGGCGCGCTTCTGCGCGGTGGTCGGGCTCATGCGGCAAACCTCCTGTTGAATCTTTGGCCTTGCGCCCCACTGAGCCCGTCAGGCCTCCCTCGGCTTCCCCATCTGCCAGACAAGATTGGCCCGGACCGCGGGCCATTCGCTGGCGATGATCGAATAGGCGCAGGTGTCGCGCAAGCTCCCGTCCGCCATTCGCATATGGTTTCGCAGCACCCCGTCCAGCTTGGCGCCAAGCCGCTCGATGGCGCGGCGGCTCTGATGGTTCATAAAGTGGGTGCGAAACTCGACCGCGATACAGTCGAGCGTCTCGAACGCGTGGCGCAGCATGAGCAGCTTGCACTCGCTGTTCAGCCCCGAGCGCTGAACGGATTTGCGATACCAGGTCGAGCCGATTTCGACCCGCCGGTTGACCGCGTCGATGTTCATATAGGTCGTCATCCCGACCGGCTCGCCCGTAACGAGACTGATCACGGTGAAAGGCAGCATCGACCCCTGTTTCCTCAGCGCCAGGCGGCGGTCGATTTCCGCTTTCATGTGTTCCGGCGCGGGAATGATCGTGTACCAAAGCCGCCAGAGCTCGCCGTCCCTGACGGCGTCGGTCAGGGCGGCGCAGTGATCCTGCGACAGCAGTTCGAGCCGCGCGGATTCACCGGTCAGCGTTACGGCGTCGGGCCAGGACATCGGCGTCTCCCCCATGATCGCCAGCAGGGGCCTTCGGCATGAGTTCGGAAAGCCTTTGCCTCTGGCGCCCGTCGGCGTCGAAATTATCGGGCGAAAGCCAGCGCTCGTAGGCGGCTTTGCGCGCAGGCCATTCCCCGTCCAGCATTGCAAACCACGCTGTATCGCGATTGCGACCCTTGACGATCATGTG
Source organism: uncultured Alphaproteobacteria bacterium (assembly GCA_963776665.1). Taxonomy (GTDB): domain Bacteria; phylum Pseudomonadota; class Alphaproteobacteria; order Rhizobiales; family Beijerinckiaceae; genus Roseiarcus. Next base: position 7,753 of record CAVZNQ010000010.1, on the reverse strand, counting down.
CTGACGGAAAACGCCCTCGAAGGTTAAGCCGAAGCGCCCGGCCGCCCGCTTCGACGGCGTGTTGAGGTTGTCGCACTTCCATTCGTAGCGCCGATTGCCGAGGGCGTCGAAGACGTATTTCGCGAACAGATATTGCGCTTCGGTCGCCCGTACGGTCCGCTGCATTGCCGGCGTATACATGACGTGGCCGACCTCGATGACGCGGTTTGCCGGGTCGATCCGCATCAGACTTTGGAAGCCAACTGCGCGGTTAGAGCCGTTGTCGACGACGGCGAAGAATTGCGGATCGACCGAGCGCGCCTTGAGCTCGATGTCGGCGGCGAAGCTCGCCAGATTCGCGAACGGGCCATAAGGGAGATAGGTCCAGACGCTGTCCCGGCCCCCGCCGTGCGAGCCTGCGTAGAGCTCGGCGGTATGCCTTGCGGCGTCGAGCGGCGCCAGCGTGATCCACCGCCCTTCGAGCGTGACCCGCTCCGGCCGCTTGGCCGAATGAAACTCGACAAGGGGGCCTATGGGCTGGGTCGTCGTCGCGCTCGTCATATTTTCGTGCCCCCGCAGGGCATCAATTTCCTCTTTCGTCACTCGCGATGGAGAGGCCGCGGGGGGTTCGGGGCCACCCCGCCACCTGTGCGCCTCAGTGAGGTTCGTCAATGATTGTCGCGCGGCACGCCCATCGTCTGCGCCAGGCGCTGATAGTGGACCGCGGGCTTCAGCACCATGCCCTCGTCGAATTGCGCCACCATCTCGCGCTGGATCTGCTGCCAGGGCGTTTGGCTCTTTGGATAGTCGTAGCCGCCGTTGGCGGCGAGGGCGGCGCGGCGCTCATTGAGCTCCCTATCCGAGATCAGGATGTTGGCCGAGCGCTTCTTGAGATCGATGCGCACCCGGTCGCCGGTCCTGATCAACGCCAGTCCTCCGCCCGCCGCCGCCTCGGGGGAAGCGTTGAGGATCGAGGGCGAGCCGGAAGTGCCGGACTGCCGGCCGTCGCCGACACAGGGCAGCGCGTGGACGCCTTTCTTGATGAGCGCCGCCGGCGGCTGCATGTTGACGACTTCGGCCCCGCCCGGATAGCCGATCGGGCCGGTGCCGCGGATGAACAGAATGCTGTGCTCGTCGATCTTGAGCGTCGGATCGTCGATCCGGTGGTGATAGTCCTCCGGCCCCTCGAACACGATCGCCCGCCCCTCGAACGCCTCGGGGTCTTTTGGGTTTGACAGGAAGCGGCGCCGAAACTCGTCGTCGATGACGCTCGTCTTCATGATCGCGTCGCTGAACAGGTTGCCGCTGAACACGATGAAGCCGGCGTTCTCCCGGAAGGGAGCGTCGACCGGAAAGATGACGTCCGGATCCCCCGACTTCGCCTTGCGGCAGTTTTCGCCGATCGTCTTTCCGTTGGCGGTCAGCGCCTTCTCGCGGATGAGCTTCTTCTTCATCAACTCGCCGACCACCGCCGGAACGCCGCCGGCGCGGTGGAACTCCTCGCCCAGATACTTGCCGGCCGGCTGCATGTTGACGAGCAGCGGGACCTTATGGCCGACCGTTTCCCAATCCTGGATCGAAAGCGGAACGCCAATATGGCGCGCAATCGCGTTGACGTGGATCGGCGCGTTGGTCGACCCGCCGATCGCGCTGTTGACGACGATGGCGTTCTCGAACGCCTCGCGAGTGAGGATGTCGGACGGCTTCAGGTCCTCCCAGACCATGTCCACGATGCGCTTGCCCGTCTCGTAGGCGATCTGACCGCGTTCGCGATAGGGCCCGGGAATGGCGGCGCACCCGGGCAGGCTCATGCCGAGCGCCTCCGCGATTGCATTCATGGTCGAGGCGGTCCCCATCGTGTTGCAATGGCCGACGGACGGTGCGGACGAGGTCACCAGCGCCATAAACTCCTCGTAGTCGATCTTGCCCTCGGCGAGATCGGAGCGCGCCTGCCAGACGACGGTGCCCGAGCCGGTGCGCTCGCCGTGGCGCCAGCCGTTCAGCATCGGACCGCCGGAGAGCACGATCGCTGGAATGTTAACGGTCGCCGCCGCCATGATGCAGGCCGGCGTCGTCTTGTCGCAGCCGGTCGTCAGCACCACGCCGTCGAGAAAATAGCCCATCAAGATCTCGACCAGCCCGAGATAGGCGAGATTGCGGTCAAGCGCCGCGGTCGGCCGCTTTCCGGTCTCCTGGATCGGGTGGACCGGAAATTCGAACGTCACGCCGCCGGCCGCGGTGATCCCGTCGCGCACCCGCTTGGCGAGTTCAAGGTGGTGGCGATTGCACGGCGAGAGGTCGGAACCGGTCTGCGCGATGCCGATGATCGGCTTGCCGGAGCGCAGCTCGCCCGGGGTCAGGCCGAAATTGAGGTAACGCTCGATATAGAGCGCCGTCATGCCGGGGTTTTCCGGATTGTCGAACCAGAGTCGGGATCGGAGCTGCCGCCGGGCGTCCTCCTTTGCGCCGCCGTTTGATTTGCTTTTGGATTTCTCGGCCATCGTTGCTCGCTCCCTGGCGCGCGGTTCGCGCACGCTCTGACATGCCAGTATGGGGTGGCGAAAGCCGCGAATCAACGTCTCGCCGGTAGGCGGCCGAGCCTCTCAGGCCGGCTGGCGCCTGATGTGATCGCCGTATTGCAATACCTGCACCTTTTCCAGGGTCACGAGTCCGCTGGTCATCATCGCGTCGAGAACCGGCAGGAAACCGTTGATCTTCTCCTCCGTGTCGACGATCTCGATGATCAGCGGGAGATCTTCAGACAGGCGCAGAATCTTGGTCGTGTGCAGCAGGCTCGCATGTCCGAATCCCATCGGCCCGCGCAGCACCGTCGCTCCGGCAAGATGGACATCGCGCGCCTTAAGCACAATTGCCTCGTAAAGGGGCCGGCCCTCGGGGCTTCGATCGTTTTCGCCGATGAAGATGCGAAGCAGCATCGCGTCGTGCGGCAACGTCATGATCTACCTCCTACGCCCCAAGCGGGGCGACGCCGAACAGCTCGTAGTGCAGCCAGAAGGCGATCACGGCCCAGAAGGCGATCCCGAGCGCCACCGCGCCGGCGGTCGCGCTCCACTTCGGCTCGGGATAGACAAGGGCGTCGCGACGGTCGCGGGCGTATGCGCTCACAAGGTCGGCCGCCGCCCAGATGAGGAACGCGCCGAACAGGACGACGTCCGCCGCCGAACCGTTGGCGACAAGATGGGCCGCGCCGAAAACGGCGACGCTCCAGACCATCGGGTGATGGAGGGCGGCGGTGATATGGCTCCGCTTGAAGAAATAGGCGGCGAGCAGGACCATCGCGACGAGCATCAAGGTGATGGTCAGGTGCCGCGCCCCGGGCGGCGGCGCATAGAGCGTGGGAGCAGTGAAGCGCGCGTCGGCGAACCCCCAGACGATCAGCACGAACCCGATCGCCGACAGCAGCGAATAGATCCCCTTCCAAGGGCCTTCGCCGAGTCGCGCGATCGCCTTCTCGCGGCCGCTCTCGGCAAGGATGCGGGTCGAATGAAGCCCGAGAAAGATAATGAGGCCGAGCACGAGAATCGCCATCGGAAAATCCGCTTTCGGACGGGAAACCACCGTCCCCTTCGAAAGTTACGCGTCCGGCCGCGCCTAAGGCAACCCAGGCCGCAGCTCACCCTTGCGCGTTGCCCGCAAGCGGCGCATGGACGTTGGGCGCGCGCTCTTTCAAGGATCCCCGAGATGTCCTGGTCCGCCGCCCAATACGTCAAGTTCGAGGAGGAGCGCACCCGGCCGGTTCGGGACCTCGTCGCCCGAATTCCTCTCGTGGACGTTTCAAGCGCCGTCGACCTAGGCTGCGGCCCGGGCAACTCGACCGAGTGTCTGCGCGAGCGCTATCCGGGAGCGCTCATCGTCGGCGTCGACAGCTCGGCGGACATGATCGAGGCCGCGCGCGAACGCATACCCGACATCGACTTTGAGGTCGCAGATCTTCGCCATTGGCGGGCCGACGCGCCGCTCGACGTGATTCTGGCCAACGCGGTCTTGCAGTGGATTCCTGACCATGAGGCGCTTCTACCGGCGCTCATCGGGCGGCTCAGGCCGGGAGGGACTATCGCCGTTCAGATGCCGGACAATCTCGACGAACCCTCGCATCGGTTGATGCGCGAGGTCGCGGGTGCGGGCCCGTGGGCGGCGAAGCTCAAGGACGCCGAGAAGGCGCGCGCCGAGCGCCACGGCGCCGAGTGGTATTTCCGCCTGCTGCGCGCCCACGCACGCCACGTCGATATCTGGCGCACGACCTACTGCCATCCGCTTGCCGGAGCGCACGCGATCGTCGAGTGGGTGAAGGGAACCGGTCTTCGCCCATTCATCGACCCGCTCGATGAGAGGGAGCGCGATGCTTATCTCGCGCGTTACGAGGCGGCGATCGCCGAGGCCTATCCGGCCGAGGCGGACGGAACGGTTCTCTTGCCGTTTCCTCGGCTTTTCTTCGTCGCCACGCAGTGACGGCGGGAGGATAGCGTCGACGCGCCGTCGAGCAAATCGACATCGGGACAAGAATGAATCGGAGGAGGCCATGCCTAAATATTTATTCGAAGCGAGCTACACCGCCGAAGGCGCCAAGGGCATTGAGAAGGAAGGCGGGGCGAGCCGGCGCGAGGCGGTCAAGAAGCACCTCGCGCAGCTCGGTGGCAAGCTGGAAGCCATGTATTTCGCGTTCGGCGACGTTGATTGCTATTCCATCGTCGACCTTCCCGACAACGTAAGCGCGGCCGCTCTCGCGTTCGCCGTCAACGAGAGCGGAGCGATCGCAACCAAGACGGTCGTCCTTTTGACGCCGGAAGAGGTCGACGAGGCGGTCAAGAAAAAGGTCAATTTCCGCGCGCCCGGTCGTTGACATGCGCGAGACCGCTCGCTTCCACCGCGCTCGCGCTTCGTGCTAAGGCGTGCGCGTTCGCGCGCCCGTAGCTCAACTGGATAGAGTATCGGTCTTCGAAACCGAGGGTTGGGAGTTCAAGCCTCTCCGGGCGCGCCAACGATTTCAATGACTTACAAGGCGACAGCCGATTGCAACGCTCAGCGAACCGGACATTGACCGGACAGGCTTAGGGTTTCCGCGGTGTTCAACCAAAGCTCTTCCGAGGGTCGTTGAGCTTTTTCCGTAGAGTACGATCTGGGGTCAGGAGTTCGATCTCTTCGGGCGCGCCAGTACTTTCAAAGGTTTAGGTTATTTTCCAGATTGAGCGTATTAGGCGATTGGAGTTCTGCGGACCCGCCAACCGCGTGGCGCGGTCAATTGAAGGCGGCAAGCGCTGCACACTTGCACGGAGGCCGAGCAGGAGACTATCTGCCGAAACGGTTGGCTGATTAGCCACGATTGCTAGATGGCTTTTTCGCTCATCGACCGTGGAGGGTCGCCTGCGTCTCGAGCTGGTGCTCAACGCCGCGATCGCTCAAGGGCTGCGCACAGCGACGTTGATCAATCCGGCCGGCGGCAAGCTGATCGCAGCGGCGCACCCGTCGAAAAGAAGGGGAGAACGGCCTCATTACCACGCCGTGAAGATCGACGACGCGCAAGAGGTCTTTCGAGCGCTTAAAGCTGAAGAAGGCAGCGCGTTTGGGGCATGGCTGTTTATGGTCTTAACCGCCGCGCGGCCATCGGAGGCGCTCGAGGCGCGTTGGGCCGAAGTCGACTTCGATCGCCGATTGTGGACGCTCCCGCCGGAGAGAATGAAGAGCGCCAAACAACACGTCGTGCCGCTCTCGACCGCCGCGCTCGCGGTGCTCGATCGCCAGCAGAGAGTCCGCAGCGGCGACGCGGTGTTTCCCGGTCGGTCAGGCTCACCGCTCTCTTACGCCAGCTTCGCCACCGCGCCGGCCAAGGCTGGGATAGACGCTTGCACGCCGCATGGCTGGCGAAGCTGCTTTCGTGATTGGTGTGGTGACATCGGCGACGTCCCGCGTGATCTCGCAGAAGCTGCGCTGGCGCACAGTCTCAACGCCACCGAAGGCGCCTACCGCAGGATGACGGCGGTGGAGCGGCGGCGGGAGGTGATGACGAGATACGCCGATTGGCTGAACGACGAGCGCGGCAAGGTCCTCGCCTTCCCTACAAGCAAGATTGTCTGAACTGTTCCAGGACAACTTTCAGCAGCGCGGACGAGGAATGAGCATGATGGAAGAAGGCGACAAGGCGCTCAGTTTCGAGCGCGAGATTTACTGGTTGAGCGAGCAAGCCGAGATGTGGCTCGACAGCGTCGACCGCACGATTGGTGTCTCGAATTCGCGTCCTATCTCACTTTTTGAGCGATTTTCGGCTGTGCGACATTGCCGGCAACGCCGACGAGCCATCTCCACATACTGAAAGGTCAGCCTCGCTGTCGAATCTGCGGCGTTTGTTTCCCGACCGCCCTCGAAAATTGTGATCGGCGCCAAATTCGAGGTTCTTTGTAAAATCCCCAAACCGGCCGCTCGCTGCGGGTTGTCCGCGCAACGACACGATCACATTCGGCGGAACGCCACGCTCAGATTGTTTGCCGGCATTTCGGTGATAACCGGAGCCGAGAATCCAACCGATTGCGCAATCGCGGCGACCGCTTTGAGGTCTCGCAGACCCCAGCTCGGGTTGCGATCGCGCAGGCTCCGGTCGAATGCTTGGTTGCTCGGGACCGTTGCGAACCCTTCGCGTATGTAAGGACCATAGAGATAGAACGACGACGCAGGAGGGAGTATCGCGGCGCCGCCCTTGATCAGTCCCAGGGTCGCCTCCCATGGTTAAATGTGTACCATGTTGATGCAGATGATCCCGTCAGCCGATGCGATCGGCCAAACTGAATGCGACGCGTCCAGGGCAATAGGCGCGCGGACATTCGCGACGCCCGTGGCCTTCACCCATGCGGCGACACTCGGCCGGGCGTCCGGTTCAGGATCGGAAAGTTGGAAAACGAGAGTTGGGAAATTTCTCGCGAAATGGACGATATGCTCGCCTGAGCCGCTTGCGATTTCAAGGATGACGCCAGTCCTCGGTAAGACGTCGCGAAGGACATCGAGAATGAAATCGCGATTACGCAGCGTCGCAGGGGCATACTGGCGATCGTCGCTCATCGTCCTCACGCATTCGGGGAACTTCGGCCACAGGATAGCCGATGCAGCCAGGGACGTCGCCAACGGGCAAAGAGCGCCCTCCGCAATACGGGCGCTCTTCCGCGCCGGCGTCGATCACGTGATGGACTACCGAACCGAATGCTTTGAAGCGCGGGCGCGCCAAATCCCCGGCGGACGCAAGGTCGAGCTCGCCATCGGCGGTGATTTGCTGAAGGTGATCGCACACACGTGTCGACCGGCAGGCTCGGGATGTTCGGAGTATCCCAGCGGCCACCCAACGAAACGCGAGAGATGTCGCATGCTGTCCACACTCGCGAGCGCGGCCTGCAGTACAATCCCGGTCTCTGATGAACGCCAACAAGGGGCGTCGGCGTCAACCTGTGCATATGGGACATTCGTTGGCCTGCGGTGCGATGAGAGTGGACTGTCAGCGGATCTTCTGCGACTCGCGCCTCCGGCAACGAAGTTGTAAATCTTTGGATCGGCTATGGAGCGATCTATGCCAATGGAGGACAACAAGCCCGAGGACGCGCTAACGAGCAGCGAGCACGAGCCTCGTTTGGCGGTAGAGGCGCTTCCGGCGCTCGTGTGGAGAGCCGGGCCAGAGGGGAATATTGAATACGTCAACAAGCGTGTACTCGACTATTTTGGAGCGCCCCTTGGCGAGGTTATTGGCTGGGGATGGATGGAAAAGGTCCATCCGGAC
>CAVZNQ010000009.1:0-61396 GCA_963776665.1 uncultured Alphaproteobacteria bacterium | reverse complement strand
TTCAAGGATCCGAATGGCTGGGCAATTCGGCCTTTAACCCCACGATCTTTTCCGGTTCAATCCGGCCTTTACCCCACGATCTTTTCCGGTTCGATGCCCTATGGGGCTGGTAGACATCGTTTGGTGAATTTTTGTTTCCACTAGAGAAATATGGATATTGCCTTAACCGGCGCTGGTTCCGAGCCAGGGTGGGGGGCAAAACCGTTTCGACTGGCGCAGTTTGATCTGGGGGCGATCGATAGCGCAGCCCGCACGGCGCGAGGCCGAACGCCCGCCATGGGCCACGCTATTGCCGGGAAAGAGCTATACAGCGCGTGACGCTCGACGTTGGCCTTTGCGCTGGCCAGGCGAGGAGGGCGAGCGCGTATTAGCAAAGCGCAACAGCTGTGCATCGACCACCCTGCCTTGGGACGAAGGGTTTCGTGCTTCGCGGGTGTACAGCGGGTGTAAAACTAAAGGCCCCGCCTACCTAGTCTTGCCAAAAATAGCCGCTAACTATTTGAAATTATTGGCTCCCCGAGCAGGACTTCGAACCTGCGACCATTCGATTAACAGTCGAATGCTCTACCAGCTGAGCTATCGGGGATCAGCGCCGGCGGGGATATAGCAGAATCCTCGGCGATGGAAAGCGCGTTTTTGCCGCTTGCGCCGGCCGAAAGGGGCGAGCACCCTCAGGCTCATGCTCGACCCCCTGGCGCAGCCTGAGCTCCTGACCCCGGCCGAAATGAGCGAGGCCGACCGCTTCGCCATCGCAGCGGGAACGCCGGGCATCGCGCTCATGGAGCGTGCGGGCCTCGCGGTCGCGGATGAAGCGACGCGTCTTGCAAAGTCGCGCGGCCGGATCGTCGTCCTGTGCGGCCCCGGCGGCAACGGCGGCGACGGCTTCGTCGCCGCGCGCCTGCTTGCGAGGCGCGGCTATGCGGTCGAGCTCGGGCTCCTCGGCCGGCGCGAGGCGCTGAGCGGCGATCCCGCGCTCGCCGCCTCGCGCTATGAGGGCCCGGTCCTCGACGCCGCGACGCTCGATCTCGCCCGGGCCGATTGCGTGATCGACGCCCTGTTCGGCGCGGGCCTCGCGCGCGACATCGAGGGCGTGGCGAAAGCGATCATCGAGCGCGTCAATGCTTTCGCCCGCGCCGGCGGGCGCGTGCTCGCGGTCGACGTCCCTTCGGGCGTCGACGGGGGAACCGGCAAGGTGCGCGGCGTCGCGGTCGAGGCGAGCGCGAGCGTCACCTTCTTCCGCCTGAAGCCCGGCCATCTGCTGTTGCCCGGGCGCATGCTCTGCGGGGCGACCCGGCTCGCCGACATCGGCATCCCGGAAGCGGCGCTCGCGCGCATCGCTCCGCAAGCCTTCGTCAACGCGCCTGGCCTCTGGCGCGCCGCGCTGCCGCGCGCCAGCGCCGAAAGCCACAAATACGCGCGCGGCGCGGTTCTCGTTCTCAGCGGCGCCGCGCACCGCACCGGCGCCGCCCGGCTCGCCGCCCGCGCGGCGCTGCGCTCGGGCGCCGGGATCGTCGCGCTGGCGAGCCCGCCGGACGCGGTCGCCGTCAACGCCGCGCATCTGACCGCGGTGATGGTCGAGCCGTTCGCGACGCCAGGCGAATTCGAAGCGCTGCTCGCCGACCAGCGCAGGCGGGCGATCGCGCTCGGCCCCGGCGCGGGCGTTGGCGCAACATTGCGCAAGCTCGTCGCCGCGGCGCTGACCGGGCCCGCCGAGCGGCGGACAATCGTGCTCGACGCCGACGCGCTGGTGAGCTTCGCCGGCGATGCGGCGCGGCTTCAGGCGCTCGCCGCGCGCGGCGGACATTCGGCCGTGCTCACTCCCCACGAGGGCGAGTTTGCGCGGCTCTTCGACGGCGCGCCCGGCGTCCGGCTCGACGACGACAAGCTAGCCCGGGCGCGCGCCGCAGCGCGCTTCATGGGCGCGGTCGTGCTCGTCAAGGGCGCCGACACCGTGGTCGCCGCGCCGGACGGCCGCGCGGCGATCGGCTTCGACCTGCCGCCCTGGCTCGCCACCGCCGGCTCAGGCGACGTGCTGGCGGGCCTTGTCTCCGGCCTCGCCGCCCAGGGCATGCCCGCCTTCGAAGCCGCCTGCGCCGCCGTCTGGCTGCACGGCGCCTGCGGCCGCGCGGTTGGGGAAGGCCTCATCGCCGAAGACCTGCCGGAAGCGCTGCCGGGAGTGCTGAGGGCGCTGGGGTAGGGCGGAAGGATTGCAAAGAGGACGGAAGGATTTCCAAGCCCGCCGAGGAAGGAAATCAAAACCGGCGGAAGGAAAACAAAATCCGCAGGGAAGCAAATCCAAATCGTCGATTTTCTGATAATGTAAATCATTTCAGTTAGTTAGATCGCCCCTCCAGTCATCGAACGGGTCCTCGCTTTGTCGGGCCCCACAAATAGACAAATCATTAGCGTGACAAAAGTGCATCGCTCCCCTGTTCGCAGTCTCGACCCATCGGAGGATGGTAACATAGGATTCTGTTTTTGGGAAGGAAATGTTGCGGGCCGCTTAATCCGCTTGGCTCGCCCCCTTTGCGGATGCTTTGTCGTCCGCGTCCCAGGACAGCGTGACTTTGAACTCGGCCTCGCCATGGCCCGAGACGATCCAAAGGTCGCAATCGCCGCTCAGGGTCGCGCCAAACTCCATCTCGACCTTGGATGGCCGCTTCTCCAGCGCTCCGACCGACTTTTCCAACACCGCGACCAGTTCGCCGAGCGAAGAAAGCGCCTTCTGAAACGTGCCGCTCGAGGTTTCGATCGCCTTGTCGAGAGCGCTTACCTCGTGCAGGCCGCCTTTCGGCGGCGCGCCGAAAAGGACTTTCTTGCCGCTCGGGAGTGTGACTATCATCGTCTTGGCCATGGGGCGCTCCGTCGATGCTCAAGCAGGGCCTAGCTGTTTAGTCCCGGCATTTGCTGGAGCGGGCTGATTTTGAATCGCTGCGGCTGCGAAGTCCAGGCATTGCAGATGAACTCGTATGGGGTGAGGCCTCGGAGGGTTTTGAGGCGTCTGGCGAAGTTATAGGCGTCGACGAAATCGCGCAGGTGGGTTCGCAGCTGGTCGTGGGTCTCGTAGAAGTAGCGTTTGACGGTCGCGTCCTTGATGGTGCGGTTCATTCTTTCGACTTGCCCATTGGTCCATGGATGCTTGGGCTTTGTCAGCCGATGATCGATGTCGTTCTGGGCGCAGGCATATTCGAAGGCGTGCGCCCAAACGAGCTCTCCAGCCTCCAGGGCGGCCTTGATGTCCGGGGCCGCCGAGTTCGTATTGCCTGGCGTGGTGAAGTGGGTTCCGTTGTCGGTGAGGACGGTATGGACCTTATAAGGGACGGCGGCGATCAAGCGGCGCAGGAAGTCCCCCGCGGTGCGACGCGCCACCTTCTGGTGCATCTCGACGAAGGCGAACTTCGACGTTCGGTCGATGGCGACGAGCAGGTAGAGCTTGCCTTGCGCAGTTCGAACCTCGGCGATGTCGATATGAAAATAGCCGATCGGATAGGGCTTGAATTTGCGTTTGGCGGAGGCTTCGCCTTCGACCTGCGGCAGCCGGGAGATCCCGTTGCGTTGCAGACACCGGTGAAGGGATGAGCGCGTCAGATGCGGGATGGTGGGTTGCAGAGCGTACAGGCAGTCGTCGAGCGGCAGCAAAGTATGCCTTCGGAATGCAACGACGACGGCCTCTTCCTCTGCTGACAGGACTGTCGATCTGGGCTCCTTCGGTCCTGTCGGCAGATCGGAAACGGAGGACCGCGCTTTCCACTTGGCGACCGTCTTCGGGTTGACGCCGTAGCGCTTCGCAAGCCCCCTCAGGCTCTCTTGACTATGTTGTATCGCTCGACGGACCGCCTTGTATGTCTGAGTTGCCCGCCGAAACGAGACCGGCGAGGCTAAAGGTGGAGGCCAGCCCGCGTCCGCCTGGGGCTCGAAAGCCCGAGACAGAGCTTGGTGCGGTCTCCACCACCGCAGTCCCACACCCGGACAGCCGCTCGGGCCCGAGCCCGCATTCGCAAGGTAGGGTTATGGACGAACAACGCACCGTCTTCGTCGGCATCGACGTATCTAAAGATCGCCTCGACGTTCATCTCAGACCGTCAGGCGAGGCATTCTGTGTTCCACGAGAGGGCAAGGGGATGGACGACCTGGTCATCCGCCTCCAGGGACTGCCCGTCGCCCTTGTTGTACTGGAGGCGACTGGCGGCTTCGAAGCCACTGTTGCGGCGGCCCTGGCCGGCGTTGGGTTGCCGCTCTGTGTCGTTAACCCGCGCCAGATCCGAGACTTCGCCCGCGCGATGGGCCGCTTGGCTAAGACCGACACGCTCGACGCGGAGGTGATCGCCCTTTTCGCCGAGCGCGTGCGTCCACAAGCACGGCCTCTTCGGGAACCTGAGAGGGTCCACCTCGCCGAGCTCGTCGGTCGGCGGCGCCAGATCATCGAGATGATCGGCATGGAAACCAACCGGGGCCGCCAAGCTATCGACAAGCCTCTCGCCCGAAGGCTCGCGCGCCACGTCGCCTATCTCCAGACGGAGCTCGACGCGATCGACCACGACATCGGCGACGCCATCAAGCATTCCCCAGCTTGGCGCGAAGCCGAGGCGCTTCTGAAATCCGTTCCTTGCATCGGCGACGTGACCGCACGGACTCTTCTCGCTGAACTGCCCGAACTCGGGACTGTCAGCCGCCATCAGGTTGCTGCCCTGGTTGGCGTCGCCCCGATCAATCGCGACTCTGGTCTGACGCGTGGCCGCAGGGCCATTGCCGGTGGTCGGACGTCAGTGCGCGCCGTGCTATACATGGCGGCTCTGACTGCCATCCGGCGCCGTTCCCCTTTTCGGGCCTTCTACGACCAGCTCACTGCCCATGGCCGACCCAAGAAGGTCGCCCTCGTTGCAGTGATGCGGAAGCTTCTCACGATCCTCAACGCCATTCTCAGGGATCACACGCCGTGGCGCCCTCTAAACGCTTGACGCGGAACACAGCCGCTCTGTCGTTGTGGCGCTCCCGTGTAGAATCTGTCCCATAGCGCATCCTTCGAATCACTCGATAAGAATGCGCCATCAAAGTCTGGGACGAAACAACTAGTCTTTGGCGGAAGTGGTCCAAGTGAAGGGCCGACAATCGCTGTTGTGGGCGTCGATGTAGCGTGTGATTGCGTTCTGCAGATCGTCGACGGAATGGAAGGCTCCGCGTCGGATTTGGCGGCGTGTGATGGCCGAGAAGAAGCCCTCGACGGCGTTGAGCCATGAGGCCGAGGTCGGGGTGAAGTGGAATGTCCAGCGCGGATGATCGGCGAGCCATTTGAGGACCTTGGGCTGTTTGTGGGCGGCATAGTTGTCGACGATGGCGTGGATGACTTTTCCGGCCGGTACGGCGCGCTCGACGGCGTTGAGGATGCGAATGAACTCCTGGTGGCGATGCCGTCTCATGCAGCGTCCGATCACGGTTCCGTCGAGGATGTTGAGCGCGGCGAACAGAGTGGTCGTGCCGTTGCGCTTGTAGTCATGGGTCATCGTCCCGCATTTTCCGGCTTGAGCGGCAAGCCCGGTTGCGTGCGGTCGAGCGCCTGGATTTGGCTCTTCTCGTCGATCGAGACGACCACCGTGTGCTTGGGTGGGTCCATGTATAGGCCGACGATGTCCTCGACCTTCTCGGCGAACTCGGGATCGTTGGAGCGCTTGAAGGTGCGAATGCGGTGCGGCTGCTGCCGATGCGCTGCCACAAGCGCTGCACGCGCGCAGGTGACCCGACGGCTTTGCATCTATATCCATACGGCCGGCGATGACGACAAATTCGTCGGTTGCGGCGCCTATATCGAGCAGAATCTGATCGTCACCTGCAGGCACGTCTGGCGTGACGCGCGCGAACAGGCGAAGGCCGTCTTTCCGCATGTGAAAAGGAACGGCGCCGCCGCGATCAGCCCGCTCGAAATGACCGACCCCTGCAAGGCGACGGATGGAGACGATCCAGACATTGTGCTGCTGCGCGCGATCGACCCGCCGGACGGACTCATTGAGCTGCAAGTTGCGCGCGACGGGGCCTACGAGACCGGCGAAGCAAGCGCTCTCGCCCGGCTGCCAAGCCGCAAAACCGATCACGAAATTCCCGGGCAGCTTGGCAAGCACGTCGATGAGAAAGGCCGTCGCGCGTTCAGCCAGGCGATCAAGAGCGGCTACTGGCTCGAAAAGGGGTCGAGCGGGTCGCCGGCCTTCATCGGCAGCGGCCAGCAACTGGCCGGCATCATCAGCATGGCCGAGCTTGGCGATGAGCCGCAAGACGCGCCGATCCGCGAGGCCTACGTCGTTCCCGGCACGATCATCTGGCCGTTCGTGCGCGCGGTGGCGGAGCGGGAGCTTGGGGCGCGGGAGCGCGCCATCGAGCAGGCGCTTCTCAAAGAGAAGGAGGCTGAAGGAGCGCGCGAACTCGTCTTCGAGATCGCCCGCCGTTCCGGCGCCGACGCAGCGACGACATTCGATCAGGCGCTGCCGAACGCGCAGGCGGCCTTCGAGCAAGGGCGGAAGGCGATCGAGGCGGGCGAGCGCGGCGGCAATCTTGGCGCGCTGGTCGACGATCTGCTCAGGAAGATCGCCGAGCGCACGCAGGCCGGCGATTTCGCCGGCGGCGCCGCCGAGGCCGACCGCGCCTTCGCCGAATGGGAGCGCATCGAGGCCGAGCGGCGAGAGGCTTCGGTCGCGGCCGGAGTCCGCATCCAGAGCGAAGGCGCGCGCCAGGATATTTTGCGCCGCGATTTCCGCGCCGCAGCCGAGCGCTATGCGCGCATCGTCGAGCTGGAGAATCCCGATGCTTCCGCCCGATTCGCGGCGCTGGCGGCGAAGCAAGACGAGTTCTACGTGGAAGGACGCGACAAGGGCGCAAACGCATCGCTCGAGGTCGCGATCGAGCTCGCGCGTTTCGAGCTTAAGGCTGCGCGCGACGCGGACGAGAAGGGCAGCGCTGGGAATGATCTTGGCAACGCGCTCTGGACGCTCGGCGAGCGGGAGAGCGGGACGGCGCGGCTCGAGGAGGCGGTCGCGGCCTATCGCGCGGCGCTGGAAGAGCGGACGCGCGAGCGGGTTCCGCTCGACTGGGCGATGACGCAGAACAATCTCGGCGCTGCGCTTCAGGACGCTCGGCGAGCGGGAGAGCGGGACGGCGCGGCTCGAGGAGGCGGTCGCGGCCTATCGCGCGGCGCTGGAGGAATTGACGCGCGAGCGGGTTCCGCTCGACTGGGCGATGACGCAGAACAATCTCGGCAATGCGCTCAGGACGCTCGGCGAGCGGGAGAGCGGGACGGCGCGGCTCGAGGAGGCGGTCGCGGCCTATCGCGCGGCGCTGGAGGAATGGACGCGCGAGCGGGTTCCGCTCGACTGGGCGACGACGCAGAACAATCTCGGCAATGCGCTCTGGACGCTCGGCGAGCGGGAGAGCGGGACGGCGCGGCTCGAGGAGGCGGTCGCGGCCTATCGCGCGGCGCTGGAGGAATGGACGCGCGAGCGGGTTCCGCTCGACTGGGCGATGACGCAGAACAATCTCGGCAATGCGCTTCAGGACGCTCGGCGAGCGGGAGAGCGGGACGGCGCGGCTCGAGGAGGCGGTCGCGGCCTATCGCGCGGCGCTGGAGGAGCGGACGCGCGAGCGGGTTCCGCTCGACTGGGCGATGACGCAGAACAATCTCGGCAATGCGCTCGGACGCTCGGCGAGCGGGAGAGCGGGACGGCGCGGCTCGAGGAGGCGGTCGCGGCCTATCGCGCGGCGCTGGAGGAATGGACGCGCGAGCGGGTTCCGCTCGACTGGGCGATGACGCAGAACAATCTCGGCAATGCGCTTAGAGCGCTCGGCGAGCGGGAGAGCGGGACGGCGCGGCTCGAGGAGGCGGTCGTGGCCTATCGCGCGGCGCTGGAGGAGCGGACGCGCGAGCGGGTTCCGCTCGACTGGGCGGCGACGACTCGGGAACCAGGGGGTCGCCGTGATGCAGATCGCGGATCGAACGAACGACGCGGCGATGGCCGAGACCGCGGTCGCGCAGATCGAGACCGCCTACGCGACGCTGAACGATGGCGGCCATGCGGCATGGGCGGCGTATCTTTCAGGCGCAACTGCCCGAGGCTCAGGCGATCCGCGACCGGCTCAAGGGGCGGTGAAGGCGGTAGGCCATCACCGTCATCGCGAGCGCCAGCGAAGCGATCCAGTCCTTCCGCCGCAGCGCTTACGATTCCTGGATCGCCACGGCGCCTATCGGCGCCTCGCGATGACGAGGCCTAGCTCGCGATGAGGGAGCGAGCCGAAGGCGCCGCGCCTCACTCCGGCGGCACCACGCCTTTCTTGAAGATGAAGTCGCCGTAGAAGCGGCGTTCGCCGGTGATGAGGATGACGAAGGCGTTTCTCGACCGCTCGTAGAAGTCGAAGCGCTCGACCCCAGCGAGCGGAACGTGCTTGCCCGCGGCGCGGTCGACCACCGCCTGCACCTCGCGCTGCACCGGAGGCATGGCGTCTGGGTCGCCGACCACTTCCATCCTGCCGGCCGGATCGGGGACGAACGTGTCGAGCGGCATGACCGACAGGATTGCCTCGACCGCGCGCGCCGCATTGACGCCAGCCATCACCAGGGGCGCCCCGGTCGCAGTGGCCATCGCAACCGAATGGCTCGGGAAATTGGTGTCGACGACCGCGATCTCGTCGCCATGGCCCATCCGGCGCAAGGCGTAGAGCAGATCCGCGTCCAGCAGCGGATCGATTCCCCAGAGCATGTTTCCCCTCCCTCGGCTCTCTCGCCTGCGAGAGCCGACGATAGCGGGATTTCAGGGGATTGGCGAATGCGCGATCGGCGCTGCGAGACGTTGGGACGACTCGCGTGATCAGCGCAGCTCCTCATCCGGTATTTCGGCGAGCTTCGCCAAATGCCGCAAAAGACCGATCTTCAGTGGATGGTTCCCGTGGATCGGGACGGACAAGCGCAGCGTGCTTCCGGTTCGGCCGTAAATATGATGGCTGCCGCTTATCCGTAACAGCCGCCAACCGCGCTGTTCGAGAAGTCGAGCCAAGTCGCGGCCCGACAATGATCTCATACAGCAATTTCCAGAACCCGGCCTGCGTTGTCCGCCTTCGGCGCGTGCGACGTCCACCGACAGGCATCCTTCGATCGCTTCGCGCAAATTGCCGAGCAGCTCCTCCATCGTGTCGCCTTGCGTGGCGCAGCCCGGAATGGCGGGAACCTCGGCCCAATAGCCGCCCTCTTCCGCGTCATGCACGACAACCTTGATTTTCAAATGCGCAAAGTCCTCTGCTTTAGAGGCGGCAATCGGGGCGACCCCCGAACACATAGCCATAGATCCCGCCGATTGCATCCCGCTGTCAACCGTAGAGCAGCAGGAAGGCGCACGCGCCCCGCCTCAATACCCGCGCCGCCGGTCGACGACATGGCTGAGCGGCTCGCCGCGTTCGTGGGCTTCGATCTCGCGGGCCACGAAGGCGGCGATGGCCTGCGGGCGTCGACATCGACGCGTTGTGCGGGCTGACATAGACGGCGGGGTGGGTCCAGAGGCGCGAACTCCACGGGCAGCGGCTCGCGCTCGAACACGTCGAGCGACGCGCCCTTGAGGCGCCCCGAATCGAGCGCGGCGAGAATGTCGGCCTCGACCTGCAAGCCGCCGCGCCCGGCGTTGATGAGGATTGGGCCGCCGAGCCGGCCGCCCTGCCTGAGCCTGCCCAGAAGCGAAGCGTCGATCATGCCCCGCGTGGCTTCGGTCAGCGGCAGCAGGACGACCAGCATGTCGGTCGTCGCCAGCATGCGGTTCGAGGCCCGCGGGCCCATCGAAGCAGGCGACGCCGGGCAGCGACTTTTCGCTCGCGCTCCAGCCGGCGACCTTGAAGCCGAGCGCGCCGAGCTTGGTCGCCGCGTCCTTGCCCAAGACGCCGAGGCCGAGCACGCCGACCTCGATGTCGCCTGCCTTCGGCTGATCGTCGTCGTCCGCCCAGATGCGCTCGCGCTGCTGGCGCTCGTAGCGGCGCAACTGGCGCAGGTGCGCGAGCGCATGCATGACCACCCATTCGCTCATGCGGTCGGTGAGATCGGGATCGACCACGCGGACGATCGGGCGATCCGGCAGGGCGGGATCGGCGAGAAGATGATCGACGCCCGCGCCGAGCGAGAAGATCGCTTCGAGGTTCGGAAGGCGAGCAAGCGCGCCCGGCGGATGGCGCCAGGAAAGCGCATAACGGATCGAGGCGCGGTCGAACGGCTCGTCCAGCGTCACGATGCTGTGCGAGGGCAGAAGCGCCGCGAGCCGCTTGCGCCAGGGCGCCAGGTCCCAGCCGGACACGGCGAGAAGAATGCTCATTGGGAGGCCGTGCTCTCCCTATCTGCGAGCGCAGGCGACGCCAACCAGCCTCGACGCGTCCATAGGTATAAGTACCTATTGACTTTGGCGTTGGCCGCGCACGAGTTTTTCGCGCTTTGGGCAACAGCCGCCGCGCATTGGAGCGGCGAGAGCGAAGCTCCAGCGAACCTCAGGAGCCGCGACGACGGGGCGGACTCAGAGCTCATTGCCGTTTCAACGCATTGTTCACACACTACAAAAACAAGGAGAGAATTCATGAAAGTCCTTCTTGCAACCCTGGCGCTCGGCATTCTGCCATTCGTGGCGTCAAGTCAAAGCGTGAACGCTCAAGACGCGCCGAACTTCTTCAAGGCCGTCGCGCCCCGGACAGCTTGGGTCCGGCGATGCAGGAATACGGCGCAGTGATGGGCCCGAAAGCGCTGGACGCCAAGACCAAGGAACTGATCGGACTCGGGGTCGCGGCGCAGATCCCCTGCACGTACTGCGTCTACGCTCACACCATGAACGCGAAACGGCTGGGAGCCACCGACGACCAGATCAAGGAAGCGGTCGCCGCTGCGGCGCTGACGCGCAAATGGAGCACCGAGCTGAACGGCAATATGTACGATTTCGACGCCTTCAAGAAGGAGGTTGACGCGCTCAACAAGGCAATGGCGCAAAAGACCAACTGAACGAGGGACGACGGCGCGGCGGCGGGGAAGGGGTTTGCCGCCGCGTCGCAAAGGCTGTCGGTTACTCGGTCGGCTTCTTCGCCGTCGCCAGGCAGGCTCACGACGTCCCTGCGATCCGCTCGATCACCGGGTCGCCGGGCGAGAGCGGCGCCTCGCCGAGGCGATAGGCGGCGCGAAGACGTTTCGCCGCCGCTTCCGCAGTGGCGACGTCGCGCGCGTGGACGCGGGCGAGGGGGCGATCGGGGCCGACCTCGGCGCCGATCGGAGCGAGTTCGGTCAGGCCGACGGCGGGATCGATCGCATCGGCGGCGCGCGCGCGGCCGCCGCCCAGTTCGACCACCGCGAGCCCGGCCGCCCGCACGTCGATCTCTTCGACGAAGCCGGGGCGCTCGGGCATCGCATCGACGAGGACGGGGGCGCGAGGCAGAAGCTCATGCGCGCGTGCGACGAAGTCCTTCGGTCCGCCGAGGCCGGCGACCATGCGCTCGAACCGCTCGGCCGCCGCGCCGCTCTCGAGCGCGCGCTTCAAGGCCGCCTCCCCGGCGCCAGTGTCGGGCGCAAGGCCAGAGAGCGCGAGGAGTTCGGCGCCGAGCGCCATCGTCACCCGATCGAGGCGCGGATCGCGCCTCGCGCCGGTCAGATAGTCGACGGCGTTGCGCACCTCGACCGCGTTGCCGGCGGCGCTGGCGAGCGGCTCGTTCATGTCGGTGATGAGCGAGATCGTCGGCAGGCCGGCGTCGGTGGCGACGGCGGCGATGCTCTCGGCGAGCTCGCGCGCGCCGTTCAGGGTCGGCATGAAGGCGCCCGAGCCGGTCTTGACGTCCATCACCAGCCCTTGCAGCCCGGCGGCGAGCTTCTTCGACAGGATCGAGGCGGTGATGAGCGCGACCAACTCGACCGTCGCGGTGACGTCGCGGATCGCGTAGAGGCGCCGGTCGGCCGGCGCGAGGTCCGCCGTCTGGCCGATGATGGCCGAGCCGGCCTCTTTCACCACCCGCTTGAACAGCGCGAGGTCCGGCTGCGACACATAGCCGGGGATCGAATCGAGCTTGTCGAGGGTGCCGCCGGTGTGGCCGAGGCCGCGGCCGGAGATCATCGGCACATAGGCGCCGCAGGCGGCGAGCATCGGCGCCAGCATCAGCGAGACGTTGTCGCCGACGCCGCCGGTCGAGTGCTTGTCGAGGATCGGGCCCGGCAGGTTCTCCGCCCGCCAGTCGAGGCTTACGCCCGAGAGCGTCATCGCCCGGGTCAGCGCGACGCGCTCCTCGAGCGTCATGCCGCGAAAGTAGACCGCCATGGCGAAGGCGGCGCCCTGGCCTTCGGTCACCGCGCCGCCGGTCAGGCCGGCGATGAAGTCGCCGATCTCGCCCGCGCTCAGAACCTCGCCGTCGCGCTTGGCGCGGATGATTTCCTGCGGGAGAATCATCGATCGAGCGGCGAATGGGCGCGGATGAAGGCGCGCAGCAGGCGCTTGAAGCGGTCGGCGGCCTCATGCGCGACCGCCTGCGTCTCCTCGTGGCTCGGGTCGCCGCCGGCGAGACCCGCGGCATAGTTGGTCACGACCGAGACCGCGGCGCAGCGCAGGCCGGCGCGGCGGGCGAGTATCACCTCCGGCACGGTCGACATGCCGACGAGATCGGCGCCGAGGATTTTTGCCGCGCGAATCTCGGCCGGGGTCTCGAAGCTCGGGCCCGAGAACCACATGTAGACGCCCTCGTTGAGCGCGACCCCGGTCGTTCTCGCCGCTTCGCGCAGCCCCGCCAGCAGCGCCTCGTCATAGGCTTTCGTGAGCGGCACGAAACGGTCATTGCCGATATGGCCGATCAGCGGATTGGTCCCGGAAAAGTTGATGTGGTCGGTGATCGCGACCAGCGACGGCGGCGCCCAGTCCGGGTTGAGGCCGCCGGCGGCGTTGGTGAGCATGAGCGTCTCGCCGCCCAGCGCGCGGAATGTGTCGATCGCAACCCGCATCGCGTTCGCGTCGCCGCGCTCGTAGTAATGGCCGCGACCCTGGAACAGCGCCACCTGCCGGCCTTCGATCGTCGCCGACCACGAGCCGCCCGGCGTGGCCCTCGACGGAGGGTATCGGAAAGCCGGGAATGTCGAGGTAGGAGATCGCCGTCGCCTCGCGCGCCTCGTCGGCGAAGGCGCCGAGGCCCGAGCCGAGCACGATGGCGAGCGGCGGCAGCGAACTCGAGGCCGCGGGCTTTGAGCGCGGCGATCGCGGCGTCAGGGTTAGGGTCCATTGCTCACTCTGCCCGCGCTTCGCGCAATATCGCGCCAGTGGCGTTCGACCGCGCGTCTCTCTCCGGGCATAATAGGGCCGCAGGCGGAAAGCCGAAAGATTGCAGACAAGGGAGGTTGCATTCATGGGCCAACATGCGAGCCGTCGCGATTTGTTGCTGACCTCGCTCATGGCGGCGCTGCCGCTCGGCATTGGCGGCGCGGCCGCAAGCCCGCTCAATCCGGAGCAGACGATCATCACGCCGCCGGACAAGCTCCAGTGGCAAACCTTGCCGCCATTTCCGCCGGGCAGCGTCGACACCGTCGCGCTCGCCGGGAAAACCACAGAGCCCGGCCTCTATTACACGCTCGTGCGCTGGCATCCGGGATATATGAGCGCGCCGCACTTCTATTCGACCGACCGCTACTGCATGGTGCTGTCAGGCATCTGGTGGTGCAACAGCGGCGCCGACTTCGACCCGGCCGCCTGCGTGCCGGTTCCCGCCGGGAGCTACGTGCGGCGCGTGGCGCTCACGCCGCACTACGACGGCGTGATCAGGAGCCACAACGAGCCGGTGGTGATCGCGATCTGCGGCATGGGTCCGGTCAACTTCACCCTCAGCGATCCCTCGAAGCCGCCGTGGCGGGAGGTGTGAGGCGCGCTTTCTTCAGACGGTCAGATGCTCCGGCCCGAAGGACTCCGGCAAGAGCTCGCCGAGCGTGAAGCTGCGGCGCACGCCCTCCGGCCCAGCGATGTGCACCCGAGTAGAAGCGTCGGCGAACTCGCGGATGCGCTGGCGGCAGCCGCCACAGGGCGTGCATAGGGCCTCGCCGTCGCCGATGACGAGGATCTCGGCGATCCGCCGCTCGCCGGCGAGCGCCATCGCGGCGATCGCGCCGGCTTCCGCGCAGCTCCCTTGCGGATAGGCGGCGTTCTCGACATTGCAGCCCGCGTGGACCGCCCCGCTCGCCGCGCGCAGCGCCGCGCCGACACGGAACCGCGAGTAGGGCGCGTAGGCGTTGGCCTGCGCCGCCTTGGCGGCCGCGAACAGTTCGGCGAGCGCGGTCTCGGTCCCCGTTTCCGCCTTGACGCGTCGTTCCCCTCTCCTACGGGAGAGGGGTTGGGGTGAGGGTTCGCGCGCGAAGCGCGCCCCGTGCTTCGGGGAAGCGCCCTCACCCGTCGCGCCAATAGCCCGTCCGGAAGGACGGGCGTCCTTCCGGACGCCCTTTGGCGCGCCACCTTCTCCCTCAGGGAGAAGGGGTCTAGCGCTCTTTGACATAAGGAATGCCCGACGCCTTGGGTGGGATCGCCTTGCCGATGAAGCCCGCCAGCAGCACGACGGTGAGGATATAGGGCAGGGCCTCGATCGCCTGCACCGGCACCGGTCCGATCACCGGCAGCTCGACGCCTTGCATTCGGATCGCCACCGCATCGAGAAAGCCGAACAGGAGGCAGGTCGCCAGCGCCGGCCACGGACGCCATTTCGCGAACACCAGCGCCGCCAGCGCAATGAAGCCTCGCCCGGCGCTCATGTGCGGCTGGAAATAGGCCTCCTGCGACAGCACCAGATAGACGCCGGCGAGGCCGACCAGAACGCCGCAGATCATCACCGCGCCATAGCGCAGGCCGCGCACGGAAATGCCGGCGGTGTCGACCGCGGCCGGATTCTCGCCGACCGCGCGCAGGCGCAGCCCGAAGCGGGTGCTGTAGAGCGCCCAATAGGTGAGGGGCACGAGCAGGAAGGCGACGTAGGTGATGAGGTCGTGCCCCGAGATCAGGCGCTCGTAGATCGGTCCGACGATTGGGACGCTCCCGAAAGCGCGGGCGAACGGCAATTCGATGGTCTGGAACTGGGCGTAAGCCGGCAATTGCGGCGTCCGTCCGCCCTGCGACCAGATCGCATTGCCGATCAGCGCCGTCATGCCGTCCGCCACCATGTTGATCGCGGTGCCGGAGACGATCTGGTTGGCGCGCTGGTCGATCGAGGCGTAGCCGTGGATGAGCGAAACGGCGACCGTCGCGATGACGCCGGCGAGCAGCCCGAGCCAGACGCTGCCGGTGAAGGTCGCCACAACCGCCGAGCCGAAGGCGCCGACCAGGATCTTGCCTTCGAGCCCGATGTCGACCACGCCCGAGCGCTCCGACCACAGGCCCGCGAGGCAGGCCAGGATCAACGGCGTGCCGAGCCGGATGCCGGAAGCGAAGACAACGATGAACGCGTTGAAGAGGTCCATCGCGCTTCGCCGTCAGATCGGCGGAGAGGTCGTGCGCCGCGCCAGCAGCACGGCGACCGGACGGCGGAACATATGCTCGAGCGCGCCCGCGAACAGCACCACCAGGCCCTGGATGACGACGATCATGTCGCGGCTGATCTTCGGCTTCTCGAACGCGAGCTCGGCGCCGCCCTGGTAGAGGACGCCGAACAGGATGGCGGCGAGGATGATGCCGACGGGGTGGGCGCGTCCCATCAGCGCGACCGCAATGCCGACGAAGCCGAAGCCCGCGGTATATTCGAGGATGAGCCGGTGCTCCTCGCCGAGGATCACGTTGACCGCCATGCCGCCGGCGAGCGCGCCCGACAGGAGCGTGGTCACGATCGTCACCCGCGCCGGCGAAATGCCGCCATAGACGGCGGCGGTGGCGTTGGCACCGACGGTGCGGATCTCGTAGCCGAGCCGGGTGCGCCAGATCGTCACCCAGACGGCGAACGCGGCCAGGAGCGCAAGCAGGAACGACAGGTTGAACGGCGTGACCGGCCAATGGATTCCGAGCGGAGTCAGCAGTTCGTGGAACTGGGGCACCTGCCCGTAGATTGAAAACCCGGGAGTCTCGGGGTTCATCTGGCTGGGCTCGCGCATCACGTTGACGATGAGATATCCCATCATGGCCGAGGCGATGTAATTGAACATGATCGTCGTGATGACGATGTGGCTGTCGCGCTTGGCCTGAAGGTAGCCGGGAATGAAGGCGAACGCCGCGCCGAACAGGGCGGCGCCGACGATCGCGACGAGGACAAGCGAATAGCCGGGCAGAAAGCCCATATGGAGTGCGACAAGCGCCGCGCCGAGGCCCGCGACATAGGCCTGGCCCTCGACGCCGATATTGAACAGCCCGGCATGGAAGCAGATGGCGACCGCAAGGCCCGTGAAGATGAAACTCGTGGCGTAATAGAGCGTGAAACCGACGCCTTCGAGGTCGCCGAGAGCGCCGGTGATGAGTATCTGCACCGCCTCGAGCGGATTCTCGCCGATCGCCAGCACGACGAAACCGGAAATGACGAAGGCCGCAGTGACATTGATGAGCGGGATCAATGCGACGTCCGCCCAGACGGGCAGCGGCCTCAACGGCGAACTCATGCGGCGCGCTCGCTGACGCCGGCCATGAGCAGGCCGAGGTCCTGGGCGTTGGTGTCTTCGGGCCGGCGCTCGCCGGTGATCCGCCCGGCGCAGAGCACGATGATGCGGTCGGAAAGAGCGAATATCTCGTCGAGCTCGACCGAGACCAGCAGCAGCGCCTTTCCCGCGTCGCGCTGGGCGACGATGCGCTTGTGGATGAATTCGATCGCGCCGATGTCGACGCCGCGGGTCGGTTGTCCGACCAGGAGGATCTTGGGATTGCGCTCGATCTCGCGCGCCAGCACGATCTTCTGCTGATTGCCGCCGGAGAAGTTGGCGGTCTTGAGCAGCGGCGACGGCGGCCTGACGTCGAAGGCTTTCATTTTCCTCTGTGCGTCGGCGACGATCGCCCGGCGGTCGAACAGCGGGCCTTTGCCGTATACCGGCTCCTGATGGAAGCCGAGCATCGCGCTCTCGCACGCCTCGAACGGCATGACGAGGCCGACGCGATGGCGGTCTTCCGGCACATGGCCGATGCCGATGAGGCGCTCCGCGCGCGGGTTGCTCTGGACATGCGCCAAGACCTCGCCGTCAATCAGGATTTCGCCGGCGCTGGGCGGACGCATGCCGGCGAGCGCCTCGAGGAGCTCCGACTGACCGTTGCCGGCGACGCCGGCGACGCCGAGGATTTCGCCTTCGCGAAGCGTGAAGGAGACGCCGTCGACGCGAACGACTCCCCGATCGTCGCGCACCACGAGATTTCGGGCCTCGAGCGCGATTTTTCCCGGGTGCGCCGGGCCCTTGTCGATCTTCAGGATGACTTTCCGCCCGACCATGGCGTCGGCGAGCTCCGGCGGCGAGGTCTTGGCGGTGTCGAAGGTCGCGACCATCTCGCCGCGCCGCATCACCGAGACGCGGTCGGTCAAGCTCATGATCTCGCGCAGCTTGTGGGTGATGAAAATGATCGTCTTGTTTTCGCCCTTGAGCACGCGCAGCATTTCGAACAGCTGGTCCGCTTCCGCCGGCGTCAGCACCGCGGTCGGCTCGTCGAGCACCAGAATGTCCGCGCCGCGCACCAGCGCTTTGAGGATCTCGACCCGCTGCTGCAGGCCGACCGACAATTCGCCTACGATCGCGTCCGGATTGACCTCGAGCCCGTATTCGCGCCCGAGCTCGGCGAGCCGCTTGCGGATCAAGCCCGCGCCTTCGGCGAGCAACGGGCCGCCCTCTGCGCCGAGCATGACGTTTTCGAGCACGCTCAGCGGCGGAACCAGCATGAAGTGCTGATGCACCATGCCGATGCCGTGGCTGATCGCCTCGCGCGACGAACGGATCCTGACCGGCTCGCCGTTGATGCGGATCTCGCCGGAGTCCGCCTCGTAGAAGCCGTAGAGAATCGACATCAGCGTCGATTTTCCGGCGCCGTTTTCGCCGACGATGCCGTGGATGACGCCGCGCTCGACCACGAGATCGACATGATCGTTGGCGTGAACCGGGCCGAAGCTCTTGTCGATGCCGATGAGCTCGATGGCGGGAGGGGCTTTGTCGGCCATCGTCATCACCCACCGACCTTGCCGACTACGGTCATGGCCGGGCTTAACCCGGCCACGACGTTTGGTGAGCGAACGTTGCTTCTAAAACGGACCTCACACCGGGCACTTGTTGTCGGACATGTAGTTGTGGACGTCGATCTTGCCGGAGATGATGTCGGCCTTGGCCGCCTCGGCCTTCGCCTTCGCCGCGTCGGTCAGGATCGCCTTGTTGTTGTCGTCGACCGCATAGCCGACGCCGTCGTTCTTCAGGCCGAACACCTGAACGCCCGCCTTCCACGTCCCCTTCTTTGCGTCCATGAAGGAATCGTAGGTCGCGACATCGACGCGCTTCAGCATCGAGGTCAGCACCTTGCCGGGGAAGAGGCCGTTCTGGTTCGAGTCGACGCCGATGCCGAACTTGCCGCCGTCGGCGGCGGCCTTCAGCACGCCCTGGCCGGTCGCGCCGGCGGCGGCGAACACGATGTCCGCGCCCCGATCCATCTGCGACTTCGCCAGTTCGCCGCCCTTGACCGGATCGTTCCACGCCGCCGGCGTCGTCCCGGTCATATTGGCGATCACTTCGGTCTTGCCGCCGGAAGCATATTTGACCCCCTGGGCGTAGCCGCATTCGAAGGCGGAGATCAGCGGGATGTCCATGCCGCCGACGAAGCCGACCTTGGCGGTCTTCGACGTTTCGTTCGCGATCACCCCGACCAAAAACGAGCCTTCTTCGGCCTTGAACACCATCGACTGAACATTGGGCTTGTCGACGACCATGTCGATGATGCCGAACTTGGTGTTGGGGAACTCGTCGGCGATCTTGCCGAGCGCGGTCGCCCAGGCGAATCCGGGCATGATGATCGGGCTGAAGCCGTCCTTGGCGAATTTGCGCAGGACCTGCTCGCGCTGGGCGTCGTTCTGGATTTCGAGGTCGCGGAAAGCGACGCCGCTCTCCTTGGCGAACTTGGTCGCGCCGTTGAACACGCCCTCGTTGAAGGATTTGTCGAACTTGCCGCCGAGATCATAGATGACGGCAGGCTTGATGTCGGCGGCGTATGCCGCGGCGGAGGCGAAGAGACCGCCGGCGCAAAGGGCGGTCGTCAGGAGACAGGCGGCGCGAACGAACATTACAACCCTCCGGGTTAAGGCGAGAGCCAGAGTCGGCTCACCGCCCGAGAAGTTCAACGAAACTGACCGGTTGGTCAGCCTAAGTCCAACCGGCGCCGACGTGTCAAGCATTGGCGCCGAGGCTCAAGACCTCGGTTTGGTCAACAAACGCCGGCGTATATTGGGCCGCTTGCCAACGGCCCGATTGAGACTATGCGCGGCGCGAGTTGAGGGCAAGTCGATACTGGAAAATCGGCGGTCTTGAGCCGGCGCCCGGCGCCCCGGTTTCGGCCGGTCAGTTGAAAAGCGAGGAAACGCTTTCTTCCTTGGCGATGCGCCCGATCGCCTCGCCGATCAGCGGCGCAATCGAGATCACCCGGATGTTGCGCGCGACCCTGACCGCCTCGGTCGGCTGGATCGTGTCGGTGAGCACGAGCTCGGTGAGCTTGGACGCCGCCACGCGGGCGACCGCCCCGCCCGACAGCACGCCGTGAGTGATATAGGCGGAAACGCTCGCCGCCCCCTTCTCCAGCAAGGCCTCGGCCGCGTTGACCAGCGTGCCGCCGGAATCGACGATATCGTCAAGGAGCACGCAATTGCGCCCCTCCACGTCGCCGATCACGTTCATCACCTCCGATTCGCCCGCCCGGTCGCGCCGCTTGTCGACAATCGCGAGCGGCGCGTCGAGGCGTTTGGCGAGCGCGCGGGCGCGCACGACGCCGCCGACGTCGGGCGAGACGACCATCACGTTCCTGCTGCCGTTGTGATGGGCCTCGATGTCGCGCACCATGGTCGGCGCGCCGAACAGGTTGTCGGTCGGGATGTCGAAAAACCCCTGTATCTGCCCGGCGTGCAGATCGACGGTCAGCACCCGGTCGGCGCCGGCGCGGGTGATGAGGTTGGCCACGAGCTTGGCCGAGATCGGCGAACGCGGCCCCGGCTTTCGATCCTGCCGGGCGTAGCCGAAATAGGGGACGACCGCCGTGATGCGTTGCGCCGAGGCGCGCCGCAGCGCGTCGATCATGATGAGAAGCTCCATCAGGTTGTCGTTCGCCGGATAGGACGTCGACTGGATGATGAAGGCGTCGCGGCCGCGCACATTCTCGAGAATCTCGACGAAGATCTCGAGGTCGGCGAACCGGCGGACGTGACAGCCGGTCAGCGGCTCGCCGAGATAGGCGGCGATCGCCTCGGCGAGCGGCCGATTGGAATTGCCGGCCAAAATCTTCATCTTGCCGAGCAAGGCCGTTCTCCAAACCCGCGCCCAAGGCGCCCGTCGGAATGTTGCGGTGCGTCATAGCAGCCGTCCGGCGCTCGAACAACATGACGGTTTGACTACGCTCCCCGCTCGCCGGCGGGATGTCCACAGGAAAACCGAAGGCCCCTCGTGCTGAGGAGTAACTTGTCACCCCCGCGGAGGCGGGGGTCCAGAGTAGCGCCGACAGATGACGGCATGCGCGGGAATGACCACCCGACGGGAGAGAATTTCGCCTGGAACTGCGTGACTTCCGCATCCGCGGCCGGTCCCTGGACCCCCGCTTTCGCGGGGGTGACAGGTCGGCGCCGGCCCTACTGCGCGTAGCTGAGCGCGGCCCCCGCCGGCGCCGCCTCGGGGGTGTTGGAAAGGTAGGCGGCGAGATCGTCGGCGGATTTGGCGGCGATGCTGTCCAGCCCGGCGTCGCCAATCACCGCCCAGGCGTCGTCGCCCGTCCCCCTCACCGCGACCGCGTCGCTCAGCCGCTGTGCGCGCCGCTTGTCCGGGGTGAAGACGTCCCAGACCAGGTCGACCTCCGTTCCGCCCTCGATCGGCGTGGCGGTCAGGTAGCCGCGCACGAGGTAGCGCGCCCGGGCGGGATCGACGACCGCGATCCGGCGGGCGGCCGCGGCCGCATCGAGGCTCTGGTTGAAGCGGGCCGAAAGATCGGCCGGCGCCCCGTCGACCGACACGATCGCCACCGTCGCGGCGGCCATGTTGGCGTCGCTGCGCGGCGCGAACTGCGCCTGCGCCTCCGCGCCTGGCGGGTTGGCGGCGAGATCGTTGCAGCCGCCGAGCGCCGCGCCTCCCAAGAGCAGCAACAGGCTCGGCGCGAATGCGCGCAACAGCGCGACCGGACCCCTCATGACGAAACTCACGCTCAACCAACTCCATCCCCGCGCCGGCGCCCGCCGCGAGGCAAGGTTAATTATCCGTTAAGCCGGCCGCGCCAACAGCTATCCGCAAACGCCCGCAAGGTCCAGCGCGGGCCACACCGTCATTCCCGACGGTCGCACCACGACCGATCGGGAATCCAGACCGGGAGGCATCATCGGTGGATTTCCGGTCGGACCTTGGGTCCGCCGGGAATGACAACGCCAGGTCGCGCGCCTAGATAGTCCGTCATGAGCGGCGCGGCGAAGACTTTTCCTCCCGGCGAAGCGCCCGCGGCCGAAGCGCGGGCGGAAGCCGCGCTCGCGCGCGAGCTTGCGCCCGATTCCGCTCCCCTCGACATCGCGCTCGATGAAGCCCCCGCGGAACCGGGACGTCTGGCGCGCGGCGCGGCGGCGATCAGGGAATTCTGGCGCCACGCGCCGCTCGGGCCCGGCGTCTACCGCATGATCGGCGCCGAGGGCGAGGTGCTCTATGTCGGCAAGGCGCGCTCGATCAAGAAGCGCATCGCCGCTTACACCGCGCCCGAGCGCCAGCCGAGCCGCATCGCCCGCATGGTGGCGCAAACGCGCTCGATGGTGTTCGTCACCACCGAATCGGACGCCGAGGCGCTGCTGCTCGAAGCCAATCTCATCAAGCAGCTCAAGCCCCGCTACAACGTCACGCTGCGCGACGACAAGAGCTTCCCCTATATCCTCATCGCGACCGGCCATCCGGCGGCGCGGCTCATCAAGCATCGCGGCGCGCGCTCGCTTCCCGGCGACTATTTCGGCCCGTTCGCCAGCGCCGGGGCGGTGTTCCGAACCTTGAACGCGCTCCAGCGGGCGTTCCTCTTGCGCACCTGCTCGGACAGTTTTTACGCCAATCGCACCCGCCCCTGCCTCCTCTATCAGATCAAGCGTTGCTCGGCGCCCTGCACGGGCGAGATCGGGCTCGGCGACTATGCGAAGCTGGTCGCGGAGGCGCGCGATTTCCTCTCCGGCCGAAGCCGCGCGATCAAGAGCCGCCTTGGCGCCGAAATGAGCGAGGCGGCGGCGGCGCTCGACTTCGAAAAGGCGGCGCGATTGCGCGACCGGATCAGCGCGCTCTCCGCGATCCAGGGCGAGCAGAGCGTCAATCCGCGCTCGATTCCCGAGGCCGACGTGTTCGCGGTCACCGAGGAGGCGGGGCAGTTCTGCGTCGAGGTGTTCTTCTTCCGCACCTACCAGAACTGGGGCAACCGCGCCTATTTCCCCCGCGCCGACCGGGCGCTCGCTCCGGAGGAAGTGCTCGACGCCTTTCTCGCCCAGTTCTATCTCGACCGCCCGGCGCCGCGGCTGGTGCTGCTCAGCCACGCCGTTCCGAGCGCCGAAACCTTGTGCGAGGTGTTGAGCGCGCGGGCCGGCCATCGCATCGCCATCGGGGCGCCGCGGCGGGGGGAAAAGAAGGATCTGGTCGAGGCCGCGCTGCGCAACGCGCGCGAGGCGCTGTCGCGCAAGCTCGCCGAAGCCGCGAGCCAGGAGAAGCTCATCCAAGCGCTTGGCCAGGCGTTCGGCGCCGATCGTCCGATCCGGCGGATCGAGGTCTACGACAATTCCCACATCATGGGCACGAACGCGATCGGGGCGATGGTGGTCGCGGGGCCGGAAGGCTTCGTCAAGAACCAGTACCGCACCTTCAACATCAAGAAGCGCCGACCTCACCCCCGGCGACGATTATGCGATGATGCGCGAGGTGCTGACGCGGCGCTTCGCCCGGCTGATGCGCCAGGGCGAGACGGCGGAGGCCGGCGCCTTTCCCGATACGCCCGATCTCGTCGTCATCGACGGCGGGCGTGGGCAGTTCGAGGCCGCGCGCGAGGTTTTGACCGCTCTCGGCGTCGAGGGCGTCAAGCTCGTCGCGATCGCCAAGGGCCCCGACCGTAACGCCGGGCGCGAGACGTTCTTCGTCGAGGGGCGCGAGTCCTTCAGGCTTCCGCCGCGCGATCCGGCGCTGTTCTTCATCCAGCGCCTGCGCGACGAAGCCCACCGCTTCGCCATCGGAACCCACCGCGCCCGGCGCAAGAAGGAGTTCGTCAAGAGCCCGCTCGACGAGATCCCCGGCATCGGGCCGTCGCGCAAGCGGGCGCTGCTGTTCGCCTTCGGTTCCGCCAAGGCCGTCGCCCGCGCCGGCCTCGCCGACCTCGAGAAGACGCCGGGCCTGAACGCCGCGACGGCGAAGCTGGTGTACGACTTCTTCCGCGAGAGCCGCCCCTGATAAGGCCGTCTCAGCCGTTCGTCGTCATTCTTCGGGAGAAAACGCCTTATCCGGGAGGCCGAGCGCGAAAAAAGCCGAGCACGCCTGCCGCGCGATTGTCCGCTTCCTGAATGGGCGTAAGAAAGACTTCAAGCGAAACGCGCTCGCCATTCTTGTGCAGACCTTCGATCGGGCCCCAGGCGGGGCTTCCTTGCCAAGCGGACCCGATTGCCCGCGCAAATCCGGCCCAGTGCATCGCCCGATATTCCTCGGGCACGATCAGGTCGACCCGTTTGCCCAGCGCCTCTTCCGGCGAATGGCCGAACAAAGCCTCCGCGCCGGCATTCCAGAAGCCGACGACGCCATCCGCGCGGGCATAGATGACCGCGGTATGGCGGTTCCCTCCGAGGGCCGCGTTAAGGGCGTCGGAGTGTGTGAGCGTCGACATGAGGCTTCTTTGGTTTGAACGGCGGACCATTGACAGACCGCCGTCGCGGCCGTCCGCGCGAACCTACGCTTCAGTCCGCCGCCTTGTTACATTTGACCGAAAGCTCCGCGCGTCATTCATTCCAGCCGTGGGGAGAAGCAGCCGCGCTTTACGCTTTCGTCCGCTGGAGCAGGTCGCTACAGCGCTGGTGGAGAGACGCGTGAGGGGCGGACTGGCGCCGATGGCGCCGCAGCCCGTCAGTCGCCGCGGGAGAGAACCTGCTCGAGATTGGCGAAGAACTTTTGCCATCCCATCTTGGCGCCCTGATAGAACTGCTCCTGATCCGCACGGAAGCCTACCTGCTCCATGCGCAGGCTTGCGCCTCTGCTCGTCGGCGTAAGAGTCCAGGTCACCACGCTCTCAAGTCCATTGGCCGCCCAGCTATAGGACAGCGTCTTGCGCGGCACGATCTCCAGCACCTTGCAGTCGACGCCGCCCCAGTCGCCGCGAAGATTGAAACGATGGCCCACGGCGGGTTCGAAATCGTTCTTCATCAGCCATTCCGCGATCAGGTGCGGCTCAGTCAGCGCCCGCCAGATCTTTTCCGGCGGATGAGGGATCTCGCGCTCGACGACGACGGAGCGGGTTTCGGTTGCGGCTTGGGTCATTGGTCCATCCTGTTGAGCAGATCTTCGAGGCCGTCGAACCGGCTTTGCCAGAAGCCTTTCATCTGGCTGGTCCAGTCGATCAGCGGGGAGAGGGCGCCGACTCGCGCGCTATAATGCGTTTGACGGCCTTGATGGCGGTCGCCGACCAGGCCGGCCTGTTTGAGAACGCCAAGATGCTTTGAGACGGCCGGTTGCGAGATCCCGGCCTGAGCGGTGAGAGCGCCGACCGTCTGCTCGCCTTCCCGGCACAGGCGCTCGAAGATCGCCCGCCTGCTCGGGTCGGCGAGGGTTCGGAAGAGCACATCCTGAGCGTTCGACATTGATCGATAACCCGTTGGTTATGACTTGATGCATAACCGCTGAGTTATGGGTCTGTCAAGCAGGAAGGACAGCGAGGAGGGGCGCAGCCAGGCCGCGCCGATTTCACTGTCAAAAGCGAGAAGCCGGCCGCAGGCGACATCAACCGCCGCTTGCCCTCTCCGCCTCGCGAGTTCTAAGCCCACTCCATGCTCGAAGGCCTGCCGCCCAACAACGCCGCGCATAAGCTCAGCCTCGTCAGCGACGAGCGGCGGGCGCGCGCGGTCGCCGACCTCATCGCCGAGAGCTTCGAGCCAGGCGAGGCGGCCTCGACCGTCTTCGAGACCGATGAGCGCATGCCGGACGGGGGCAGGGCGTGGCTGATGGAGGCCTATTTCGGCTGGAAGCCCGACGAGGAGGCGACCCGGGCTCTGATCGCCGCCGCCTCGGACGAGGACACGGCGCGCTCGGCGACCTTCGGGGTGACGGAGAAGCGCGACTGGGTGGCGAATTCGCTCGCTGGCCTGAAGCCGGTGCGGGCGGGGCGCTTTCTCGTCCACGGCGCGCATGATCGCGTCCGCGTCGGCGCGAGCGACGTCGGCATCGAGATCGAGGCCGGGCTCGCCTTCGGCACCGGCCATCACGGCACGACGCGCGGCTGCCTTCTGCACTTCGACCGCCTGCTCAAGCGCGGCAGGCCCGCCGCTGTCCTCGATGTCGGCTGCGGCGCAGGCGTGCTCGCCATCGCCGCCGCGAAAGTCCTCAAGCGCAAGGTCTGGCTCGGCGACATCGATCCGATCGCGGTCGAAGTCGCCAACGCCAATGCGCGCCTCAATGGCGCGGGCGCGCTCTGCCGGGCGGTCGTCTCGCGCGGGGTCGAGAACGCCGCGTTACGCGAGGGCGCCCCTTACGATCTCGTGTTCGCCAACATCCTGGCGAGGCCCTTGCGGCTGCTTGCGCCCTCGCTCGCCGCGGTGATCGGCGGGCAGGGCGAGGCGATCGTCTCCGGCCTGCTTCTTGCAGATGTTCCGGGCGTGCTTGCGTCCTGGCGGGCGCAGGGGTTCAATCTCGCCGAGCGGATCGACCTCGAAGGCTGGGCGAGCCTCAGGCTGCGGCGGTGAAATCGTCGCGCCGGCCAGCCGATGAGGCCTTGTCGCGCTTCTGTCGCATGAGGCGGGGAAACTCACTGGGCTGACGGGTTGGGGTGGAGAACGCTATGGCGAAAGTGCCTGTCGGGGTCGGTCCCAAACTGCCGCAGATCGTGGTGCTGTTCGGGGCGACCGGCGATCTTGCGAACAAGAAGCTGCTTCCGGGCCTCTTTCATCTCTGCACGTCCGGGTTCATTCCGAAATGCCGGATCATCGGCGTGTCGCTCGACGCGATCGACGCCGAGGGCTTCCGCGACATCGCTCGCGAGGCGGCGTTCGGCCGTCACGACCGCAAGCCCCACAAGGAGGCCTGGCCGGGCTTCGCGGAGACGCTCGACTACGTGCCGATGTCGGCCGGCGCGGGCGCGCTCAGGGCTGCGGTCGAAAAGGCGGAGCAGGCCTTCGACGGCGAGAGCCGGCGTGTCCACTATATGAGCGTGCCGCCCAACGCCGCGCTGTCAGCGGTGAAAATGCTCGAAAGCGCGGATCTCGCGAAGGGATCGCGGGTCATCATGGAAAAGCCGTTCGGGACCGATCTCGAGACCGCGATCTCGCTCAACGCCGAACTGCACAAAGTCTTCGCCGAAGACCAGATTTTCCGCATCGACCATTTTCTCGGCAAGGAGCCGGCGCAGAACATCCTCGCCTTCCGGTTCGCCAACGGCCTGTTCGAGCCGATCTGGAGCCGCAATTTCATCGACCACGTGCAGATCGACGTGCCGGAGACCCTGGACCTCGGCAAGCGCACCAGCTTCTACGAGCAGACGGGCGCCTATCGCGACATGGTCGTCACCCATCTCTTTCAGATCCTGGGGTTCATGGCGATGGAGCCGCCGACGTCGCTCGCGCCCGGGCCGATCAGCGAGGAGAAGAACAAGGTGTTCCGCTCCCTCACGCCGATCGAGCCGTCGCACGTGGTGCGCGGGCAATTCATCGGCTACAAGCAGGAGGAAGGCGTCGATCCGGAATCCGATACCGAAACCTTCATCGCGCTTAAATGCTTCATCGACAACTGGCGATGGGCTGGCGTGCCGTTCTACCTCAGGACCGGCAAGCGGATGGCCGAGGGGCAGCGCATCATCTCGATCGCGTTCCGCGAACCGCCGAAGAGCATGTTCCCGGGCGATTCGGGCATCAGCTCGCAGGGGCCCGACCACCTCACCTTCGATCTTGCCGACCAGTCCAAGGTGTCGCTGTCGTTCTATGGCAAGAAGCCGGGTCCGGGCATGCGGCTCAACAAGCAGAGCCTGCAATTCGCCATGCACGAGACCGGCATGGGCGGCGACGTGCTCGAGGCCTACGAGCGCCTCATCCTCGACGCCATGCGCGGCGACCATACCCTCTTCTGCTCGGCCGACGGCATCGAGCGGCTGTGGGAGGTCTCGACGCCGCTCCTCGATTCGCCGCCGCCGGTCAAGATCTACGCGCCGGGCAGCTGGGGGCCGCAGTCGATCTACCAGCTGATCGCTCCGCACGCGTGGCGCTTGCCGTTCGAACGCGCCTGGCGCGCCCCCAATCTGGTCGGGTCCTGAGACTACGCGTTGCCGCGGCCAACGAACGTGCTAGAGCCGTCGCGATGCCCGATCTCCCTCTGGTCCTCGAGCCGGCGGCGGACGACGACGCCGAACCGATCGAACGCCTGAACGAGCGCGTGTTCGGTCCCGGCCGGTTCGCGCGCAGCGCCTACCGCATCCGCGAAACGACGGATCCCGACCCCGGCTTGAGCTTCGTCGCCCGCGTCGGCACGCTTCTCGTCGGCGCCTCGGCCATGACCCCGATCGCCATCGGCGGCTCGTCGGCGCTGCTGCTCGGGCCGCTGATCGTCGAGCCGGTGTTCCGCAGCCAGGGCATCGGCGAAGCGCTGGTCCTGCGCTCGCTCGGGGCGGCGAAGGCGGCGGGCTGGAAGCTCGTCATCCTGGTCGGCGACGAACCGTACTATGCGCGGATGGGATTTCGACGCGCGCCGGCGGGCTGCATATCGCTGCCGGGGCCTGTCGATCCAGAACGGCTGCTGTACTGCGAGCTCGAACCTGGGGCGCTCGCCGCCGCAAAGGGGGAAGCGCGCGGAGCTTGACTTACTTAATCTATCTATTTAGGGGATAATAGTAAAATAATGGTTGCGGGCGCAGGAGTTGGCCGTATTATCGATTCGGGGCCGGGTGATTTGCCGTGCGTCAGGTGGGGCGCCGCTAATGGAGATTGTCGAACTTCCGCCGCTAAAGCGCCACATTGAGTGGCCGACGGCCGCGCTCGCATTTGCCATCTACGGAACGTGGTTGGCCGCCACCTATTTCTACCGCGATTTGCCATGGTGGGGCCTGACCGCGATCGGCGCCTGGGTCATCGCCTGGCAATTGAACCTCCAGCACGAGACCATCCACGGCCATCCGACCCGAAACCGCGCCGTCAATGAAGCGATCGGCTGCTGGCCGCTGTCGCTCTGGCTCCCCTATTCGATCTACCGCTCGACCCATCTTGCCCACCACCGGGACGACCGTCTCACCGATCCGTTCGACGACCCGGAAAGTTACTACTGGAACGAGGCCGGTTGGGGCGGCCTTGGCCCGATATGGCGCGCGGCGGCGCACGCCCAGACGACGCTGCTTGGCCGCGTCGTCTTCGGCCCGGCGTTTGTGATCGGGCGATTCGTGCGCGACGTGGCGCGCGACGCCTGGCGGGACAAGCCGGGCGCGCGGGCGATTGCGGGCCGTCACCTCCTCGAGTGCGCGCCGGTGCTGATCTGGGTGGTCGCGATCTCGGGGATGCCGCTTTGGCTTTATTTCGCCTGTTTCGTCTATCCAGGCGCGGGTCTCGCCATGGTGCGCTCGTTCGCCGAGCATCGCGCCGCGCCGGAGGCCGAGCGGCGGACGGCAATCGTCGAAGGCGCCTGGATATTGGGGCCGCTTTTCCTGTTCAATAACCTGCACGTGGCTCATCACCTGCGCCATAGGCTGCCGTGGTACCAGATTCCGAAGTTCTACCGTCTGAATCGAAGCGCCCTGATCGAGCGCAACGGCGGCTTGGTCTATCACGGCTACCTCGACGTGGCGCGGCGCTATCTGTTGAGACCCCACGACAAGCCGATTCACCCGGGTTGGGGCCAGCCCGCGGCGTGAGCGGCGAAGCGCCGATCGCGATCCTGCCGATGTATGATTTTCGTTGGACCGCCGAGGCCAACGACGCGCTGTGGGGTGCGGTCGCCGTTCGGCTCGACGAGGCGGGCGTCGAAGCGCCGAAACGGCTCACCCGCGGACCAGACCTCGACGCACAATGGCGCCATCCCCGCCTCGTCCTCGGCCAGACCTGCGGCTATCCCTATGTGACGCGACTGAAAGACGCGGTCGCGCTGATCGCGGCGCCGATCTACGCATTTCCTGGTTGCGAGGACGCCTCGCATCGAAGCTTCATCATCCGCCGCGCCAGCGACCCGCGCCGGGCGCTGTCGGAATTTCGCGGCGCGACCGCAGGCCTCAATGCTCATGACAGCAACACCGGCATGAATCTGTTTCGCGCCGCGATTGCTCCGATAGCGAACGCGGCGCCCTTTTTTCGCGCAGTCATTGTCACCGGATCGCACGAGGGGAGCGTGGCGGCGGTCGCGGAGGGCCGGGCCGACCTCGCGGCGATCGATTGCGTGAGTTTTGCGCTGCTCGAGCGCGGCCGTCCCGGACTCACGGAGCGGGTCGCCGTCGTCGCCGAGAGCCTAGCGCTCGCCAAGCCTGCCGTTTATCGCCGCGGCCGGTCTTGGCGCGCCGACCGTCGCCGCGGTCCGCGATGCGCTGTTTGCGGCCCTCGCCGATCCGAACCTGCAGGGGGCGCTCGCGACGCTCGGGCTTGCGGGCGCGGTGGAGACCAATCCAGCCGACTATGATCGCGTGGGCGAAATCGAGCGCGCGGCGGCGGGGGCGGGTTACGCCCGGTTGGCCTGATTACGTCTCGGCGATGCCGCCGAGATCGCCGGCTTGCGGTCCGCTGTCGCGGCCGTGCGGCAGCGCCAGATAGTCCGCCGAGCGCATTTCGATGAGGCGCGAGGCGGTGCGGGCGAACTCGAACGCCTCCGCTCCGTCCGCGCCGGCATAGAGCGATTCCGGTTCGCCGGCCGCCGAGGCGATCAGCTTGACGCGCATGTCGTAGAGCGCGTCGATCAGGATGATGAACCGCTTGGCCGCGTTGCGCTCGCTCGCGGCAAGCGCGGGGATGCGGTCGATGATGACGGTGTGGAAGCGCTGGGCGATCTTGAGATAGTCGGCCGCTGCCGAGCGGTTTTCGGCACAAGGCGTCGAAGTCGAACCGCGCGACGCCGTCGATCGCCTGCGGGACGTCGAGATGGCGGCCGAGAAGCTCGATTTCGATCGGCGCGCCCCTGTCGTGGCCGGTCAGGGCCAGGAACGCGGCGTCGAGCGCGGCGTCGGCTTTCGGGCTGATGGGCGCGTAATAGACCGGGGCGCGTCTGAGCTTCTCCAGCCGGTAGTCGGTGCGCGCGTCGAGCTCGACGACGTCGAGCCGCTCCTTGACCAGCGCGATGAAGGGCAGGAACAGCGCCCGGTTGAGCCCGTCCTTGTAGAGATCGTCGGGCGCGACGT
Organism: uncultured Alphaproteobacteria bacterium; assembly: GCA_963776665.1. Lineage (GTDB taxonomy): Bacteria > Pseudomonadota > Alphaproteobacteria > Rhizobiales > Beijerinckiaceae > Roseiarcus. The sequence goes on along the minus strand of CAVZNQ010000009.1, from coordinate 30,719 downwards.
TCGAAGTCGCCGCCACCACGACGCCCGCGGCGAACAGCGCCGTGAACAATCTGGCCAGGATCATCGCGTCGGCGATGTCGCGCACCGAAAACTCGTCGAAGCACAAGAGCGAAGCCTCGCGCGCCAGTTCCGCCGCGACCGGCGCGATCGGATCTTCGCCCGCGACTTCGCCGCGCTTCAGCGCCTGGCGCCACTGGTGCAGCCTTGCGTGCACGTCGGCCATGAAGGCGTGGAAGTGCGCCCGGCGCTTGAGCCGCGTCGGGGCCGCGTCGAAGAACATGTCCATCAGCATGGTCTTGCCGCGGCCGACCGCGCCGTAGACATAAACCCCGCGCGGCGGCTCGGGGGTCTTGAGCCCCATCAGGCGCGCGAAGGCGCTGGGCTTGGCCTCCGCGCGATAGCCGTCGAGGCTCGCGGCGAGCGCATCAAATCTCAGCGCAAGCTCCGCCTGCGCTGGATCGTACTGGAAGCGGTGGTCGAGAACGAGCGCGCGGTAGCGCTCGGTGATTGAGTTCATCGATTCGGATCTTGGCCCGGGACGGGCGACGGAGGGGCGGCTCGGCAGCTGCCGGTTTCGGCCGCTTGTCGGATTCAGGCGCTGTCGAACGCGGCATGCTCCCGGAACCTACCGGAAGTCCGCTGGAAGCTGCACTGCGAGCGCCTCGACCGCAGACGCCTCGTCCTCGTCGAGCAGGTAGCCGGCGCCCACGAGGTCGGCGGCCTTTTGTCGCGCAAGCTCGAGATAGCGGGCGCGAGCGCCGTAGCGGCGCGCGAGTTCGTCGGCGGAGAAAGGCCGCCAGCCGGAGAAATTGCCGCAGGTTTCGCCGATCGAGGCGATGACCGCGGGCGGCAACACGGGAGGCTCTGCGACGCCGAGCGGCAGCGTCGCCTCAAGCATGGGAATCCCCCCGAGCGGCGCGCCCTCGGCCCCGAATTGAGGAATCGAGAGCTTCGTTTCGCCCAGCCGATTGAGGACCTCGAGATTATCCGGCGCGGGAACAAGCGCCAACGGCGCCTCGGGCGGAAGGACGCGCGTGGCTCCAGTCTCGGCTCCGATCAGGCCAAAGAGCCCGAGAAGGAGCGGCCGCAGATAGAGCGCGTCGCTCATCGTGCTGAGCGCGATCGGCTCGCCGCCATGGCAATGCATCGCGCCGAAGACCGTCTCAGGCGGCGCAGCGCCGCCCCGGGCATGCGGGGCCGCGGTCGCGTAGCGCCTGAGCCCCGCCGGCGCCGGCGCGCCGGCGAAGAGGCTTGCGCGCAGGCGGTAGAAGTCATTGAGCGAGGCGACGTCGACCTGCCTCGGATCGCTCGCGGGCCTCGCGAGGAGCTGGCCGGGCGCAAGAGGCGCGAGATCGTTTCGCGCATAGGGGAACTGCCGGCCGTCGGGCGCAAATCCGTTGATCGCCAGCACGACGCCATTGCCGTTGCGGGTGAAGGCGCCCTGATAGACCGCCTGCCCGCTCTCGGGGTCGGCGTTGAAGCCCTCGGCGATGAATGTATTGACGAACCACGCGCTCTGACTGACGCCCGCCAGGATGCGGTGTGGGAAGACCGGCGCGCGCTGCGGCCCGTTCCGGAACGCGCCGCCGAGCCAGCGGCCGAAATCCCGCATCGCGACCTCGCCGATCCCCTGCGCGCTCTCCGGCGGGCCGCCGGGAAGACCCGCCTGCCATTGCACGGCCGCGAGCGCGATTCTGTGACCCGGCAGAAATCCGTCGCCGATCGCGGCCAATTCCGGCGAAGGCGGGGCGGCGCCAGGCGCGCCGAGACTGCGCGCGATGATCGGATTGCCGCGATTGGGCGCTTCGACGACGACCGCGTCGGCGTTCGAAGCGGTTTCCGGCGCGACGATCCGGAACGCGATTGCGTAGGGAACGCTCGGGCGTCCGGCCGCGAGCGCGCTCAGGCCCGCGACCGGCTCCGCGGACGAGACCTCGCCATGGATGACGCCCTCGAGGCTGCGCCAGGCGACGCCGCCGAAAGTCCCCGCCGGGACGTCGCGCGTAACTTCGACTGCCGCGATCGTCGATGGTTTCGTTTCGCCTGCGTCGGCGGGCGCCGTCATCGCCGCCGCCGCGAGCGCGCTGAGGAGAATCGCATGAACCTTCATCGGGAGCGAGCTCCCCCCTCAATTGCAGCGCCTCAATGCGCTTCTTCCCAGTTCTGCGCCGCGCGCGCGTCGACCTGCAGCGGCACGTGCAGCCTCACCGCCGGTTCGGGCGCCCCGACCATCACCTTCGCCACCACCGGCAGCGTCGCCTCGACTTCGTCGTCCGGCGCCTCGAACACCAGTTCGTCGTGGACCTGGAGCAGCATCATTGCGCTCAGGCCGGCGCTGGCGAGCGCTTCGTCCATTTGGGTCATCGCGCGGCGGATGATGTCGGCCGCCGAGCCCTGCAGCGGCGCGTTGATGGCGGCGCGCTCGTTGAACGCCCGCTCCGAGGGGTTCGAGGCGTTGATGCGGGGGTAGTGGCATTTGCGGCCGAAGAGCGTGGTGACGAAGCCGTTGGCGCGCGCCGTCTTCTTGGTCGCCTCCATATAGTCGCGGATGCCGGGGAAGCGCTCGAAATATTTCCTGATGTAGGCGCCCGCCTCCTCGCGCCCGATGCTGAGCTGGTTGGCGAGGCCGAAGGCCGAGATGCCGTAGATGATGCCGAAGTTGATTGCTTTCGCCCGCCGGCGGACCTCGCCCGGCATGCCCTGGATCGGCACGCCGAACATCTCCGAGGCGGTCATGGCGTGAATGTCGAGCTGATCGGCGAAGGCCTGCTTCAGCGCCGGGATGTCGGCGATGTGAGCGAGGAGGCGCAGTTCGATCTGGCTGTAGTCGGCCGAGATGAGCTTGCGCCCCTTCGGCGCAACGAAGGCGCGGCGGATCTTGCGGCCGGCTTCGGTGCGGACGGGGATGTTCTGCAAATTGGGCTCCGACGACGACAGGCGCCCGGTGGTCGTCGCGGCAAGCGCGTAGGACGTATGCACGCGCCCGGTCGACGGATTGACGAAGCCCGGCAGGGCGTCGGTGTAGGTCGATTTGAGTTTCGACAACTGCCGCCATTCGAGTACCCGCCCCGGCAGGGCGTGACCTTCAGCCGCGAGGTCTTCGAGGACGCTCGCGGTGGTCGACCAGGCGCCGGTCGCCGTCTTCTTGCCTCCGGGGAGGCCCATCTGGCCGAAAAGGATGTCGCCGAGCTGCTTCGGCGAGCCAAGATTGAACGGCGCGCCGACGAGCTTTGCGACCTCGTCCTCGAGCCGTCCCATGCCTTGGGCGAATTCGCCCGAGAGGCGCGACAGGATGTCGCGGTCGACGGCGACGCCCCGCCGCTCCATGTGCGCCAGGGGCCGGACGAGCTGACGTTCGAGCCTTTCGTAGACGCTCGTCACAGCCTCCGCGGCGAGACGCGGCTTCAGGACGCGCCAAAGGCGCATGATGATGTCGGCGTTCTCGGCGGCGTATTCGCGCGCCCGGTCGATCGGGACCCGCGCCAGGCCGACGAAGTTGCGTCCCGAACCCGCGACCTCGCTCAACGCGAGAGTCTTGTGGCCGAGCGTCCGGTCGCCGAGCGCGTCGAGACTATGGTCGTCGCCGGTGAGGCCGCCGTCGAGCGCGTAGGAGATGAGCAAGGTGTCGTCAAACGGCGCAACGGCGATCCCGCGCTGCGCGAACGCCACCATGTCGAACTTGACGTCGTGGCCGAGCTTGAGAACGCCCGGCGCCTCGAAGAGCGGCTTCAGGAGCGCGAGCGCCTCCGCTTCGGCGATCTGCCCTTCGACGAGCGCGCCGCCGCCGAACAGGTCGTCGGCGCCGACGCGGTGCCCGATCGGGATGTAGCAGGCTTCGCCGGGCCTGATTGCGATCGACACGCCGATCAGCTCGCCCCGCATCGGGTCGATGGACGAGAGTTCCGCATCCACCGCCGCGACGCCCTCCGCCTGCGCTCGGGCGATCCAGCCGGCGAGTTCCGCGGCCGTCCGTGTGGTCGCGTAGGCCGAGCGGTCGATCGGCGATCGCGCCTCGGCCGCGCGAGCGCGGACGAGGTCAGCGGGCGTGGGCTCGGCGAGAGCTGGAGGCGCGGGCGAAGCTTGGGGCGCCGGGGCGGGCGCGGGTGCTTCCGGCGCCGGCGGCTCGGCCGGCGCGCCGTCGCGCTTGAGCCAGGCCGCGGGACCGGCCAAGCGCGGATCCGGTTCGACCGAGGACGCCTCGACGCCGCAGATTTCGGCGACGCGGCGGGTGAGGGTGGTGAGTTCCATCGCTTTCAGGAAGCCGAGCAGACGCTTGCCGTCGATCTGCGGCGCCGCGAGGGCTTCGAGCGGCGTCTCCACCGCGACATTGCGATCGAGCGTGACGAGGCGCTTCGAAATGCGGACCCGCTCGACATTCTGCGGGTCGGTCAGCGCCTCGCGGCGCTTGGGCTGCTTGATCTCGCCCGCCCGGGCGAGCAGCGTCTCGAGGTCGCCGTATTCGATAATGAGCTGCGCCGCAGTCTTCAGGCCGATGCCGGGCGCGCCGGGCACATTGTCGGTCGAGTCGCCGGCGAGCGCCTGGACATCGACAACCTTGTCGGGGCCCACTCCCTCGAAATATTTGACGACTTCCTCGATCCCGATGCGCCGCTCCTCCCGGGAGCCCGCGACCCCGGCCTGGCCCGAGGCCGGATCGTACATCGCCACCTTCGGGCCGACGAGCTGCATCAGGTCCTTGTCGGCCGAGACGATCAGCACGTCGGCGCCCGCTTCGCCCGCCTGGCGGGCGTAGGTCGCGATCAGGTCGTCGGCCTCGAAGCGATCCTGCTCGACCGGGATCATGCCGAAGGCGCGCACGGTCTCGCGCATCAGGGGAAACTGCGGCAGAAGGTCAGCCGGCGGATCGGGACGATGAGACTTGTAGGGCGGATAGATCTCGCGCCGGAAGGAATCCTCGGTCTTGTCGAAGATGATCGCGAGATGGGTCGGCTTGATTCCCGCCGCGCCTTCGCGGACGAACTGCAGCACTTTGGTCGCAAACAGCCTGACCGCCCCGATCGGCAGCCGGTCGGAGCGGTAGTTGTACTTCTGATCTTGCCGGATCGACTGGAAATAGGCGCGAAAGACGAACGACGAACCGTCGACCAGAAACACATGGTCGCCGGGGCCGACCGGACGGTGGGGCTGGGTCATGGCAGACACATAAGCGATGCGCCCGCCAGGCGCCATCGGCCCGCCGCCGCGGGCGGCGTTAACCTCGCTTCCGTTCCGTTCATCGAACAGTCATTCTTTAGGTTGCATCCTTTTCGCTTCGACCCGCCTGGCCGAATCTCCTAACGGAAGGCGGGCTCGATGGGACTGGGCAGTATGGGATTTCGCAATCGCCTCGCCGCCGCGGCCGGGGTCGCCGCGATCGCAGCCGGCGCGGGCTTCGGGCTGCGCACGGCGTATTCCTTCACCATTCCGAGCCCGTGCGCTGCGGGGGCGGCGTGCGCCTATGTCTGCGCGGGCGGCGAGCAGGGCCGCACCGCGAGCGACTTCATCGCGCTTGCCTCATATCAGCTCGGCCCCGAGAAGCCGATCGATCTGCCGCCCGTCACTCTCGGAGCGCCCCCGCCGGTCGATCCGCGCAACGTCTACGCCGGGATGGGCGCGGGCATGTTCAGCCCCGCTGTCGCCGGGCAGCCGTCGCGGGTCTATTCGCCCAATCTGGTGACCGGCAAGGTGGACGTGATCGACCCGGAGACTTTCAAGGTCATCGACAGCCTGACGGCGATGCCGAGTCCCGAGCACATCGTCCCGTCCTGGGATCTGCAGACTCTTTGGGTCTCGGCGGACGTGAGCGCGCGCGGCGGCCACGGGGGCGTCGCGCCCATCGATCCGAAGACGGGCAAGGTCGGCAAAGTGGTGGACGTGCCCGACTCCTACAACATCTATTTCACGCCCGACGGCAAATCGGCGATCGTCGTCGCCGAGGCGATGCGGCGGCTCGAATTCCGCGATCCGCATACCATGGAGCTGCAGGGCTATATCAGCACCCCGAATTGCGCCGGCATAAACCATGCGGACTTTGCGCCCGACGGCTCCTACGCGGTCTTCACCTGCGAGTTCAATGATTCCCTGGCCAAGATCGATCTCGTCCATCACACCCTCATCGAGACGCTGCCGCTGACCCCCGGCCATATGCCGCAGGACATCCGCGTCGCTCCGGAGGGCAAGATCTTCTACATCGCCGATCTGGTCGGCGACGGGGTCATGGTGATTGACGGCGATTCGTTCGGGCAGGTGGATTTCATCAAGACCGGCGTCGGCGCCCACGGGCTCTACCCGAGCCGCGACGGGACGAAGCTCTATGTGTCGAATCGCGGCACCCACAGCCTGGGCGGGGCGCGGAGAGGCCCCGGCGGCGTGTCGGTGATCGACTTTGCGACCCGCAAGGTCGTCGCCAACTGGACCGTTCCCGGCGGCGGCAGCCCGGACATGGGCAACTTGAGCGCCGACGGCAAATGGCTGTGGCTTTCAGGCCGCTACGATGGCGTCATCTACGCGTTCAACACCGACGATGGGTCGGTGAAGACGATTCCGGTCGGCGGCATGCCGCACGGGCTGACGGTCTGGCCGCAACCCGGGCGATACTCCCTCGGCCATACCGGAAACATGCGGTAAGAGGGGCTTTCCTCTCGGGAGTTTCACTCCGTGCCGCTTTCGGCTGACTGGGCTGGGTTCTTCGCCGCCGAACTCGCCGCGCTCGCCGCGCTTACCGGATTCGTCGTGGTCGCGATCTCGATCAATCTCTCCCGCATTCTCGAGTTCCCGCATTTGCCGAGCCGCGCCGGAGAGGCGCTGGTCGGCCCCGTCGCGGCGTTGACCGCGACGAGTCTCATGCTCGTCCCCGAGCAGCCGGCGCCGCTCCTGGGCGCGATGCTGACGGCGGTGGGGCTGGTCGCGGTCCTGGCCCCGGTCCTGCTTCAATCGCGCACCTGGGGATTGCGCAAGGAGGCGACGGCCCTCGAGCGGATCACCCGCGCCGCGAGCAGCGAGGGCCTTAACCTCGCCTTCGTGATCGGCGGCGTCCTGATCTTTGCGGGCGCGCGCTCCGGCCTCTACTGGATTGCCGCCGGCGACATCCTCTCGATCGTCGCGATCGTGATGAGCGCCTGGGTGCTCATGATCGAGATATTGCGCTGACGCCGATCAGCGGGCGACCGGTAGGTTCGTTGGCGCTCCTCACAGGGATTTGGTAGGCTTGCTCAAAAAGCTTGTGAGGGGGATATGCGCGCGGTTCTCTGCGATCGCTTCGAGGGATTTGGGGCGCTGCGCATAGGCGAAACGGCGGAGCCTGCTCCGGCTGACGACGAGATCCTGATCGACGTCCACGCCGCTTCGGTGAGCTACATGGACTACTTGATGGCCAGCGGCGGCTATCAGCTCAAGCCGACGCTCCCCTATGTGCCGGGAACGGACGCCGCCGGAGTCGTCGTCGCCGTTGGCGACATGGTCGCGCGCTTTCGTCCCGGCGATCGCGTCGCCTGCGGCAACTGGTTTGGCGGCTTTGCCGAGCGGATGGTCGCGAAGGCCTCGAAAAGCGCGCGACTACCCGACAACGTGGATTTCTCTACGGGCTCAACCGTTCTTCACGCCTACCTTACGGCCTGGTACGCCCTCGTCGACCGCGCGCGGCTAGAGCCCGGCGAGACGGTGCTCGTCACCGGAGCGACCGGCGGCGTCGGACTGGCTTGCGTCGAAGTCGCGCGGCTGGTTGGCGGCCGCGTCATAGCGGCCGTCGGATCGGCTGCAAAGGCGCAGGTTGCGCTCGACGGCGGCGCCGAGCACGTCATCGACTATTCGTGCGAGGATGTGCGCGAGCGAGTGAAGGCGCTGACCAACGGCGAAGGAATCGACGTGGGTGTCGACAATATCGGCGGCGCGCTGTTCCTTTCGCTCGCCCGGCTCATGCGCTGGAACGGCCGTCTGATCCCGATGGGATTTGTCGGCGGCGAGATTCCGTCCGTGCCGATGAACCTGCCCCTGCTTAAGAACTATTCGATCGTCGGGGTCTTCGCCGGCGCCTGGATGACGAATTTTCCCAATGAAAGCGCACAAGCGGCAGACAGGGTTATGACGCTTGTCGGAGAGGGGCGGTTGCGCCCGCGCGTCGATCGGGTCCTGCCGCTGGAGCAGGCGGCGGAGGCTATGCGCGCTGTTGCAGAGCGTAGCGTCCAGGGCCGCATCGTGCTCAGGGTCAGGTGACCGGAGGGGAAATGGAGGGCGACACGCAGCCGCGGCCGATCGAAGACGTCCGAGACATCTCGGCGATCACTTATGGCTTCATGGCGTCCAAGGCGCTCTTCGCGGCGCTCGAGTTCGATCTCTTCACTCACATCGCGCAAGGCGCCAATTCGACCGGCGCGCTCGCAAGCGTCAGCGGGGTTGCCGAGAACCGGCTTATTTCGCTGCTGGCCGCGCTGAAGTCGGTGGGCCTGGTCAGCGAAGACGGCGGGCGTCTCGTCAACGCCCCGGCGACGGCGCGCTATCTGGTCGCGGGCGCGCCCGGCGATTTCCGCGACTACGTCCGATTCGTGAACGGCGAGTTCGGCTACGAGAGCTTCCGCCATCTTGGCGCGGCGCTGCGCGGCGAGCGGATATTCCCGGACAAGGGCTTTTACGAAGGCATGATCTATCACGCTGGGATCGGCGGCGAGCGGTTCAGCTCCGCGCAACACACGGGCTCGCTCGGCCCCGCCCGGCTGCTGGCCAAGCGACTCGATCTTAAAGATCGCCATAGTCTTTTGGATGTTGGCGGCGGCAGCGGCGCCTACAGCCTCGCGTTCTGCGTCGCAAATCCACGTCTTAAGGCGACAATTCTCGATTTCCCCGAGACCGTGGACACCGCCAGACGATATGCGCGAGAGGCGGGTCTCGCTGACCGCATCGCGCATCGTGCGGGCAACGCGATCAACGTGGAATGGCCGGCCGGCCATGATGTCGTCCTGATGTCCTATGTCTGGAGCGCGGTCGGGGAGGCCGACATCGCCGTGCTGGCGAAGCGGGCGTTCGACACGCTTCCGCCTGGCGGCCTCGCGCTCATCCATGACTTTGTGGTCGATGACGCGCGCGAGGGGCCGCCTTTTGCCGCGTGGTATCTCCTGCAATCGATGTTCGACAACCCGACCGCGATATGCCTCACGCCCAGCTACGTCGAGCGGATTCTCCGCGACGCCGGATTCGTGGTCGAAGGCACAGAGACGATGCTGTCCGGAATTACGATGCTGACCAAGGCCAGCAAACCCGCCTGAACGGGTTCCCGTGCGGCCTCACGGGTGGGGCGGACCGGCGGCGGGTCGTCGCCCTACTTCATCTGCTCCAACAGATGCTGGGCGCTCGATACGTCAGCCTGGCCTGGGTTGGGCTCGATATTGAGCTCTTTGACCACCCCGTCCTTCACCAGCATCGCGTAGCGCTTCGAGCGTATCCCCAGACCTCCGGCCGTGGCGTCGAAGTCGAGGCCGAGCGCCTTGGCGAAAGCGCCGACGCCGTCGGCGAGAAAATCGATGTGGCCCTTGGCGCCGGTCGCGTCCGACCAGGCCGAGAGCACGTGATGATCGTTGACCGCCGTCATGGCGATGGCGTCGACTCCCTTGGCCTTGAACGCGGCCTCGCTGACGATGAACCCCGGCAGGTGGTTCTTGTGGCAGGTCGGCGTGAACGCCCCTGGCAGGCCGAACAGCACCACCGTCTTGCCGGCGAAATAATCCTTGGTCTCGACCGGCTTCGGCCCGTCGGGGGTCACCTGGCGCACGGTGACGTTGGGCAGGCGTTCGCCGACGTTGATGGTCATGGGAGCGGGTCCTTGGTTGCGGGGCGGGCGGCGCGTCAAGGCGGCCGCTTCGGGAGCCAAGATTAGACGACGGGCGATTGGCGCGTAAAGCGGGGCGCGCCTATTTCGACGCTGGCGTCTCCGTCGTCGTCTCGACCGCGCCCGCCCCGCCGGTCAGCGTGAGGCGCAGCGCGACGGGAAGCGCGGCGTCTTTCGGCTTGTCGCCGAGGGTGAGCGTGAAGCAGTCCTGGCCGTTCGTCCCCCACGCGGGCGCGACCTTCAGCCACCAGCCCTCGGGCGGCTCGACGAACAGGTCGCGCGCCGGGCCTGCCTCATGCGGCGCGCAGAGGCGCCAGCTGTCGGCGCCGGTGGCCTCGAGCGCGCCGAACGCCTTCGGCTCGACCGGGCGCGGCACGGCGGCGAGGGCGGCGTCGATCGCGCTCGCGTAGGGCGATTCCCCAGCCGCCGGCAGCGTCAGTGAAAGCTGCGCCTTGGCCGGCAGGCAGACTTTCTCGCACACCGCGAAATCGGCTTGAAGCGCGAGCGTTGCCGGCTTCGCCGGGTCGCGCGGCTTGACCAGAAGCGGAAAGATCACGCCGCCGTCATAGCCGAACGCCTCGCCGCCATCGGCCTCCTTGATCCGCTTCGGCGCGGGAAATTTCGCCTCGACGCTCGCCACATTGTCGGAAGCGGAAAAATCGAGCGTCGGCGGCAGGCCGGAATCGCCGGGATCGCGCCAATAGGTGATCGCGCCGGGCGCGAGCTTGATCTCGAACCCGGCGAGACCCTTTCCCGCCGCGATGAGCCGGGCCTGAGACTTTGCGCCCTGCGCCCAATCGGTGGAGAACGAATCGGCGGCGCGCGCGGGCGCGCCGGCCAGGACAAGCGCGAGCGCCGCCCAAGAGAGCCAATGCCGCCGCGTCATGCGCGGCTTCTCGTCGCTTGATCCTGTGCACATTGCGCCTCTGCCTATACCATGGCGCATTTTTCGACTAGGATTCCTGCGGGCGCGAATTCAGAGGCGATGATGAGACCGGTGGAGGCCGCGCCGCCGACCAGCCTGGAAGGACAGTTCCTGATCGCGATGCCCTCGCTTAGGGAGGGCCCGTTCGCGCGCTCGGTCGTCTATTTGTGCGCTCACCGCGACGACGGCGCGATGGGCATCGTCATCAACCAGCGGGCGGAAGAGATCGAGTTCGGCAAGCTCCTGGTGCAGCTCGACATCGTGCCCGAGACCGAGGCGATCCGCCTGCCGCCGCAGGCCGAAGCGGTGAGGGTGCTGCGCGGCGGGCCGGTCGAGACCGGGCGCGGCTTCGTCCTCCATTCGAACGACTACGGCGTCAACGATTCGACGGTCAAGATCGGCGAGCACGTCTGCCTGACCGCGACCCTCGACATCCTGCGCGCGATCGCGAAGGGGACCGGTCCCGCCCGCGCGGTGCTCGCGCTCGGCTACGCCGGCTGGGCCTCGGGCCAGCTCGAGAGCGAGATCCTCGCCAACGGCTGGCTCACCTGCCCCGCCGATCCCGGCCTCATCTTCGACCCCGATTTCGCCCATAAGTATGATCGCGCGCTTGGGATCCTCGGCGTCAACGAGGGGATGCTGTCCTCCGACGCCGGCCACGCGTGAGGAAGCCCGTGCAAATTGGCGGAGCCGTCGTAGGAAGCCGCACGTCGTCGCGCCCTCGCTCACGATCGGGTTCGCGATGACGGCGTCGGGTCAATCTGAAAGCAGATTGCTCCAAATCAAATAAAGTCATGGACAGTCTCTACCTTCGGGCAATCCGCGCGGCGTTCGGCGGCTTCATCTGGTTCTTCGCCGTCATCTTCATCCCCGCCTGGACATTGGCCTATTGGCAGGGGTGGGCATTCTTCTTGACTCTCTCAGATTCTAACGGCGCTGGCCACGATCTACATAGCGTTCCATGACAAACAGCTTCTCGAAAGCCGCCTTCGTGGCGGCCCAATGGCCGAAAAAACGTCGGCGCAGAAGATCATCACAGCCGTAGGCGCGCTGATATTTGTTGCGGCCATCGTGATCATGGTTTTCGATCATCGCTTCGGCTGGTCGCCCGCCGTTCCCGCCTGCCTCTCCATACTCGGCGACGCCCTCGGCGCCCTTGGAATCCTCGTCTACCTCTTCGTGGTCAAGGAGAATCGCTTTGCTGCCGGGGTCATACAAGTGGCGGAGGGCCAGACGGTCGTCTCAACTGGCCCTTACGCGATTGTCCGGCACCCCATGTATGCGGGCGCCCTCCTTGTGTTCATCGGCGCGCCTCTTGCGCTCGGCTCGTGGTGGGGGCTCCTTTTTATCCCGGCTTTCATCGCCTGGTTTGCCTGGCGGCTCTTGAACGAGGAAGAGTTTCTCCGCCAGAATCTGCCGGGATACGCCGAGTACGCGCACAAGGTCCGCTACCGGCTCGTTCCATATCTTTGGTAGCGATTGCGCAATCTGATTTTGGGCCGAGTAAAACTTCAGCCTAAAGGGCGGTCAGGCTGCCCACGGCCGCACCCCCGTCTCCGCCGAAACCTCGAACATCTCGCGCCCGGCCCTGAAGCTCCGCGAAAGCGGCCGGGTCGGCGCCGGTGAGGAACACCTGGCCGCCGAGGCGCTCGAGCGCCTCGAACAGCGCGGCGCGGCGGCGCGGATCGAAATGGGCCGCGATCTCGTCGAGAAGCGCGAGCGGCGCAATGCCCGACATCTCGCCGACCAGGCGCGCGTGAGCGAGCGCGAGCCCGACGATGAGCGCCTTCTGCTCGCCGGTCGAGGAGGCGCTGGCCAGCGCCTGCTTCGGCCCGTGCCAGACCATGAGGTCGCTGAGATGCGGCCCGACCAGGGTCCGGCCGGCGGCGGCGTCGCGGCTGCGGTTGTCGCGCAGGATCGCGCGGTAGCGATCCTCCGCCGCCAGCGCCGGTCCTCCTTCGGTCAGAGCCTCGACCTCGCCTTCGAGCGCGAGCCTCGCCCATGGAAAGGGCGACGCATCGTCGCGATCGGCGGCGATCAGCGCTTCCAGCCGGCGCACGCATTCGAGTCGCGCCGCGGCGACGGCGACCCCGAGCTCGGCCGCCTCGCGCTCGATCGCGTCGAGCCACGCTGCGTTGCGCCCGCCCTCTTCGAGCAGCCGGTTGCGCCCGCGCAAGGCCCGCTCGAACTGCCCGACCCGCGCGCCGTGATTGGGGTCGATCGCCAGCACGAAGCGGTCGAGAAACCGTCGCCGCTCGGCTGCCGGCCCGGCGAACAGCGAATCCATCGCCGGCGTCAGCCACACGATCCGCACGTGATCGCAAAACGCGCGCGAGGAGGCCACGGCTGCCCGGTCGATGCGGTTCAGCCGCTCCGCTTCGTCGCCATTGGCGCCCCGCCTCCAGCCCGAGCCGAGCTGATGGGTCTCGCCGTCCTCCCCGGTTTCGATCGACAGCGCAAAGCCGCCGGCGCCGCCGACCCGGGCGCATTCGGAAAGCTCCGCCCGGCGCAGGCCCCGCCCGGGAGCAAACAGCGACAGCGCTTCGAGGAGATTGGTCTTGCCCGCGCCGTTCTCGCCGCATAGGACGACGAGCCGGCCTTCGATCGCAAGATCGAGCGCGGCGTAAGAGCGAAAATCGCTGAGCATGATGCGCCGCACGCGAGGGCGCGTTCGGGCTTGCGGGGCGCCTTCGAGGCCGGTCATGGGCGGCCCGTGTGCCACGTCCGCGCCGCGGCGCGAAAGTGGGGAAGAAGGGAGGATCCGGCCCAGACTTCAACTCGGCGTAGCTCGAAACCGGCTCGGCGAAACTCCCGTCCATCGCCGGAACGCGCGCGTGAACGTGGCCTGATCGAAATAGCCGAGATCGGTCGCGATGGCCGCGATTGTCGCATTTCGTTCCTTAAGTCGCTTCAGCGTTTCGCTTCGCCGTACATCAGCCAACAGGTCTGAAAAGCTCGTGCCCTCTTCCTTCAATTGGCGCTGAAAGGTGCGCGCGCTCATTCCCGCCGCGGCGACCACGCGCTTCATGTTCAGCGCCTCGTCATTTTCGATCATCAAGTTGAGGAAGACTGTCACCGAATCCGAGAAGGTCTCGCCACCGCGCAGCGAGGCCCCGCTGTCGAGCGCTCTGGGATTGAGACGATCTCTCGCCACTTTGCTGAAAGCGCGCTCCATGATCCGGTCCTCGATCCAGACCGTGATCCCTCGCGACTTGGTTTCCGATACCCCGTCGCCGAACCAGCGCCGGAGGTGCTCCACCTTGTGAACGGGATGCGGTGGAATTTCGATCCTCGCAAATCGAGGCGGAGGACTGCCCGCCGTGCCGAGTATGCGATCGATCATCGCCGCGGCATATTGCAGGAGCGTGTGCTTCGTCTCGGGGTCGAACCTGTGGGCGAAGAACTCCCGCACGACATACTGACCGGGCTTCCTCTCGAACGACACCTGCTCGTGCGAGCAGTAGTACGGCAGCGCGGCCACGATCCTCGCCAGCGCCTCCGCCCGGCGTTCGAGCGCCAAGAGCGACCTTTCCGAGCATCGCGATCTCAAGGCTGCTCGTCTTCGAAACGATATCGGCAAGGAAGGTCCGGTCCGTGTTCCCGCGCAGCGTTCCGGAGCAGAGCGGCCGCGTGCGCCAAAGGTATCGGACGAAAGGGATGGGTAATCGGACTCAGCGAAAGGTCGACCTCGGCAAGCGCGCGTTCGACCGCGACGCCTTCGCTGGCGAGCCAGTGCAGCGTCGGCAACAGCGCGAAACCACGTATCAAGGGAATTGCGGCAGGCATCGCACTATCCGATCCAGTAATTCAGGCCGCGTCAAGCCGCACGGGATATTTTGGCGTCAAATGCCAAGCCGGCGTTGCAAGTTGTGCCTAGACCGCCTGCGAGGGATGAGTACGCGATCGCCGTTCGCCAGGAAATGCGTTTGAGTCGGCGCGAATCCGTCGAGCTTGCAACTGTGTCCTAGAGGAGGAGACGACCGATGAATCTGGGTGAGGCGTCTTCGGCGACCTTGTGGATGCGCGTCGCTTCGGGCCTCGAAGTCCTCACCGGGCTCGGACTCGTCGTCGCGCCGTCGCTCTTGAGCCGGCTTCTCTTCGGTTCCGACTTGAACGCGGCGGGCGAGGCGACGGGCCGCATCGCCGGGCTGGTCATGGTGTGTTTGGCGGCCGGCTGCTGGCCTCGCTCCGCCGGCCCCCGGCCTCATGCGCTTGCCCCGCTCATGGCTCTGAGCTGGCTCGCAGCGGCCTTCCTCATCGCGACCGGCCTCATCGGCGCGAGCGTGGGCGTGCTGCTCTGGCCCGCCGCCGCGCTTCACGTGATTTTAGGCGTGCTGCTCACGCGCGCCTGGACGGAGAGCCGGCGTTCGGCGGGATGACGAAGCGCCGCGAGGCGGAAAGGAAACGATATGCGCTCAAGCTGGAAGGGGTCTGCAAACGCGCGGCTGATCAGCGCGACATTGGCCGCGTTTGTGATGATCGCAGGCGCGGCCGCGCCTGCAATGGCGCAGGAGCGGCTCGAGCAGGATTTCGGGCTCATCAAGGCGTGCGCCGGCGACGTCTGGCGTCTCTGCTCGGATGTGCTGCCGGATGTTGGGAAGATGAAGTCGTGCATGCAGAACAAGATGGGCGAGCTTCCCAAGGCGTGTCTCGACAAGCTCCTCGACACAATGGCCGGCTCGACGTTCAAGGTCTGCAAGGATCAGACCTATGCGCTTTGCGCCGCGGCGCGCTGCAATGTGTACGACGGCGTCGCGTACTGCCAGTGCGAGCAGAAGCACGGCGACAGCATCAGCCTGCCGTTTCCGATGGGCAAGGGCGTAGACGTCTGCGCGGTCAACGCCGCCGGCGCTGACAACAAATACATGGTGAGCACCTACAGCACGCCCGAGCAGGTCGCCTCGCCGCAGGGCAACGGGGGCGTCTACACCTGCAGCGGCGGCAGCGGGGGCGGCGCATACGCCCAATGCGACGGCGGCTTGTGCTTCAAGAGCACCGAGGAGACGACCTTCCCCGGTTTCGACAAGCCCGTGCCGAAGGGACAAATCATCTGTTCCTGCCCGATCACCACCGCAAGCTCGACTGGCGGGCAGAGCTATCAGATCCTCGGGCCCTATCCGTGCGACAAGTCGTTCTTCAAATATTGCAAGAACGAAACGGCGAACACCAGCACAGGGTCAACGATCTTTGTCGGCGCCCCGTCCGGCACGGCTTCGGCGCTGACCGCGCTGCTCACCGGCAAGGCGGCTCCCCAGTTCAACGAGTGCGGGTCGGAGTAGACGGAGCGCCATCCGAACGTTCCGCCTCGCAAACGCGGAAGCCGTCGGGAGCGTCCGCGCCGCGACGGGCTGTTTGCAGGGCTGTCTTTCTCGTGAGTCCCCGTTAAGGTCGTCGCGTTTCTGCGGCGCGAAAGCGAGGCGGGTGAACGCGGGAAAGACGGGAGCGCGGCCGATGAAGTCCCTCGATGTTCTGATGCCCATCGAAGGCATGGCGCTGATCGGAGACCTGATCGCCGCCAGGCTGCCGCTGCATCGCCTCTGGCTCGAGCCGAACCCCGACCTCTGGCTCGCGGAATGGGCGCCGCGCATCCGGGCGATCGCGCTCGCCGGCCATGTGCGCGCCGACGAAGCTTACATGAAGCGATTCCCGAGCCTCGAGATCATTTCCAGTTTCGGCGTCGGCTACGATCACATCGACGCCAAGGCGGCGGCGCGGCTCGGAATCATCGCCACCAACACGCCGGGCGTGCTCGATGACGAGGTCGCCGACACCGCGCTCGGCCTCATGATCATGACGGTGCGCCAGCTGCCGCAGGCCGAGCGGCACCTGCGCGCCGGGAATTGGCCAAAGGGCGCCTATCCGCTCACTCCTTCGCTGAGAGGCCGGACGGTCGGAATCGTCGGGCTCGGGCGGATCGGCAAGGCGATCGCAACCCGCGTCAGCGGCTTCGGGCTTGACGTCGTCTACCACGGCCGCCATCCGCAAGCGGGCGTCGCCTATCGCTACTATGCTTCGCTCGTCGAGATGGCCAAAGCCGCGGACATTCTGATCGTCGTCGCGCCCGGCGGCCCCTCGACGCGCCATATCGTCAACGCCGAGGTTCTCGACGCGCTGGGGCCGGACGGGGTGCTGATCAACGTGGCGCGCGGCTCGCTCGTCGACGAGAAGGCGCTGATCGAGGCGCTCCGGGCCCGCAAGATTCTGGCCGCCGGCCTCGACGTCTACGAGAACGAGCCCATCGTTCCCGCCGAGCTGGTCGCGCTTCCCAATGCGGTGCTCCTGCCCCATGTCGGCTCGGCGTCGGTCAGGACCCGCCAGGCGATGGCCGAATGCGTGGTCGCCAACCTGTTCGCGTGGGCCGACGGCAAGCCGCCGCTCACGCCCGTCCCTGAGACCCCGTGGCCGGGGCATTGGGGGAAGGGCGGGTAGGCTCGCGTGAGCACGCTGCGGGCGCTGTCGGGTCTCGCAGCGGTCGCGATCAGCTCATTTTGCCCATCCAGGGGGCCGCCAGCATCTTGGGCGTCCGGAGACCGGGGAAATGCTGGCTGAGTTGATCCACGTTCTGAATCTTGGCCGCGCGCAACGCGCCCTGAGTGACGAGGACGGCGGGCACGGTCAGGACTTCACCGTCGAGTTGCCCTGCCGCCTTCAGCGCCGCCGCCCGCATGACTATCGAGCCAACGTTCGCCGCGTCAGCCGTCGCGGTGACAACCCACGGGCTGTCGGGCTTGGACATGACCGCGATGTCGGCGTTTGAGATGTCGATGCCGTAGACTTTTATTCTCTTCTGGAGGCCCAGCTCCTCGACCCCGAGGGTGGCGCCCTTTGCAAACCCGTCCCACGGAGCAATGATGGCTTTCACGTCACGGTTGGCGGTCAGCGCCGCCTTGGTCTGGGCCGCGACCTGCGCCGCGGTATCGGGGTTCACCGCGCCAATGGTCGCGACCGTCCTGACGCCAGGATTGTCTTTGACGAAAGTCTTCCAAATCGTGTCTCGGATATCAAGGGAGTGGTATCCGGGCGCATACACGTAGATCACATCCGCGCTGACCTTGCCGCCTCCCAGGTCGGTTACGAACTGCTGCAACACGCCCGTCATCATCAGGCGATCATCCTGAACGATAACGGCGACATCCTTCGAGGGCGTCGCCTGAAGGTAGTAGCCAACAATCGGAATGCCCGCGCTCCGGGATGCTTCGAGGCCAGGTCTGAGGGTCTCGCCATCGCCCAAGCCGACTATGATCGCGTCGGGCTTCGACGCCACGGCTTCCTGCAAATGAAGCGCTTGGCGGGAGTGGTCGCCGCCCGCGTCGGAGATATTGAGCTTGATGCCGAAGCGCTTGGCTTCCCTTTGTGCGCCCGCGACCCACTGCCCCCAATAGTCGCCGGCGTTCAGCTGCATGACGACGGCTATCCTCGCTCCACCGGACGCAATCTTGGCAGGAATATCGTTTGTGGCGGTCGAACCGACCCCAAGGCTTCTTTCCGTCGGCATTTCGCTCACTCCCAATATTTGGTTCAGTCCATGATCGCTCCGGACACGATTCTGGGCAAGTTCTGGCGGGCGAGTGGCCTTCTGCCTGCCGCCAACGCCCTCAGCCAAAACGGGGCCGCGGCGTAGTCCAGATGGCGGTTTTGGTTGCCGCCAAGCGACCCGAAGCTCGCATCAGAACGCTTGACAATGACGTTCTGATAACGGGCGCGACGGCAGGCCGGCGGGCGGCGCTCCCCGGCCGGAATCCGCCGGTCTGGTTTCGCAGCCTCAGGCCTGATAACGGGGGGACCGCCGCCAAGGACGGGAAGGGCAATGCCGGGAACGGCGCCACGGCAAGACAGGGAGAGACCATCCATGCTGAACGCCAAATTGATCGGCCTGTGCGCGGGCCTCGCCGCGCTTGTCGCGGCGCCGCTTGGCGCGCTGGCCGAGGACGCGATCGCCGCGCCGGGTCAGAAGACGATCGGCCAGCCGAGCCAGCCGGGCAAGGGAGATATGATTCCCTCGCTCGCGGTCATCAACTCCAGGGGCGCCAGCCTCCAGGGCAACGTGCTGACGATGACCGGCGTGGGGCTCAATTCGATCGTCTTCGCCGATCGTCCGTTCAGAGCCGCCGGTCATGTGCTGACCAAGCACTTCCTCAAGGAATGGGACGAGGGAAGCGACAGTTTCGCGAAGGATCCTCCGAACGCCACGATATCTGTGCTGAGCGGCGAAGGGGACGCCGTCGAGGACGCCGTCGTGGTCCTGAAATCGCCGAAGCTCGACGGCGACAAGCTGACGTTCGAGGTGACTGTGCTCGAAGGGAGCTTGTCGAAGGCGACGGGCCCCGCTTCCCTGTTCATCGACTGGTTCGCCGCGCGCGGTTATGGCGGCCGGGGATTCGTCGCCGGCGGCTATGGCCGCGGGTGGCACGGCGCCTGGTACGGTCATCCCAACTATGGCGCGGTGGCGGGCGCGGCGGCGCTTGGGCTCGGCGCCGCGGCAGTCGGAGCCGCGGCGGCCGGCGCCTACTATCACCCCTACGCCTATCCCTATTACGGGGCTCCCCCGCCGCCCGCCTGCGGCTACTATCCCTATCCGCCCTGCTACTGAGGACTGCCGGAGCGAGCCGCCGCGCCCCAAATCGACGCGTCTTTCAACAAAGGAAGAGGTAATGAAACTGACTCGCCCCGGTACGACGCTCGCGGCTTCCGGCCTGCTCGCGACGGCGGGGCGGGTCCCCAGCGAGGACGATCCCTCCATCCTCGACGGTTCGTGGGCGATCCCGCCGGTGAGCAAAACCTAGCCGGGACGGACCGCTGGATTGGCTCTTATCGCCGACATCGACCATTTGAGCGAAGCGATTTCGCACGCGACGGCGCCCGCGTTCATGCTGGGCGCCGTGGCGGCGTTCCTGTCGATTCTCATCGCGCGGCTCGAGCGGATCGCTGACAAAACCCGCGCGCTACGATCGCCGGACGCCAATATCGAGCCGCCAGACCTGTTGGTCGTCGCGTTCATGCGTCGAATGGAGCTTTTGAGCCGCGCCATCTACTTCGCGGTCCTGAGCGCGCTCGCCACGGCGGCGCTCCTGATTCTCGCCTTTCTCGCGGCGCTCCTCGGAATCGGGCACGGGAAGATCGTGGCGGCGATGTTCGTAGGGGCGCTGACGCTGCTGATGGTCGCTCTCGTCGAGCTTGCGCGGGAGATACGCGTCTACATGGCTCACATGCACCTTGAATGAGGCGCGTTGTCGGGCGGGCTTTGCGCTCGGCGCCTGAAACTGCGAAAAAGGGCGCGCTCGGGAGAGCCTGATTTTCACGGAGGGACATCGCAATGGGGACGCATGACTTCACCCGCCGCGCCGCGTTCTTGAGCCTGGGCGCTTTCGCCGCCGCGGGCCTCGCCGGCTGCAACACCACGCCGACCGCCGCTGTTCAGCCGGGCGCGGCGCCGCCGTCGGGCCTGCGGATCGGAGCCGTCAATGTCGATGACGCGCCGCTCGTCGCTTACGTCGGCAACCCGACCGCGTCCTGGGCGCAGCAGGCCCTGCCCGGCGCGCTGGCCCAGGCGTTTGGAGCGCGCATGGCCCCGGGCGATCCCGGCGCTGTGCCGCTCAACATCACTCTCAATACCCTCTACTTCGGCGGCGGCGGGCCGGCCGATCCCGACCGGCTGGCAGGCGTCGCGACGGTGGGCGGCCATACGATCAGCGTGCGGGCGGTCTCGACCTACATTTCCAATCCGACCGATCAGGCGCTGCCGGAGCAGGCATTGCAGGGCCGGGCGCAGGCGCTTGCGGTCGCCTTCGCCTACCGGCTCAAGAGGAAGCTCGGCGCCTGACCGGGCCCGAGGCCGAATTCGACAATTTCTTGCGATAATCCGAAACCCCCGCTATCGTGGGGGAACCGGAGGCGGCCGCTTGCGCCGCCCCCTCGCCGCGGGCCTCTCGTTCGCCACGGCGAAGGCTGAATTTTGGAGTTAAGATATTGAAAAGTCTCGACTGCGCGTCAGGAAAGCGATTTGGTTTTTGTTGCGCCCGATTTGGATTCGGTTGCGCCTGATTTGGTTTTCGTTGCGCCGGACTTGGTTCTTGTTGCGCCCGATTTTGATTGTGTTGCGCCGGGTCTCTACCCGCCGGCCGCCGCATACTGGACGCCGCCCGCGGGCCGGCGATAGAGCGCGAGCGTTGCGATCAGGCCGCAGAGCGCGGCGAAGCTCATCCAGTATCCCGGCGCGGCCTTGTCGCCGGTGTGCTGGATGAGCCAGGTCGAGATGAGGAGCGACGAGCCGCCGAGCGTCGTCGCCAGACTATAGGCGAGCGAAAAGCCGGACGTGCGAACCGAGGCGGGAATCACTTCGGTCAGCGCCACGACCATCGCCCCGTTGTACCAGGCGTAGATCAGCGACAGCCACAGTTCGACCGCGAGCATCTTGCCGAAACTCGGCTCCCTCACCAGCCAGGCGAGCGCCGGATAGGCGGTGAGAAGAGCGAGAACGGTGAAGGCGATCAGGATCGGCTTGCGGCCGATGCGGTCGGACGTCGCTCCCGAGATCGGCAGCCAGATGAAATTCGAAACCGCGATCGCCATGGTCGCCAGCAGAACCTGGGACTCGGTAAGATTGAGCACGCGCCGGCCGAAGGTCGGCGTGTAGATGGTGATGAGATAGAACGACACGGTGGTCATGATCACCATCGCCACGCCGCCGAGGACGAGATGCCAGTCGGCGGCCAGGGTGGCGAAGATCTGACGTGTCGTCGGGTGAACCTTGCGGGCGGCGAATTCCTTCGTTTCCTGCAGCGAGCGCCGAAGCACGTAGAGGAACGGCACGATCGCGCAGCCGATGAAGAACGGGATGCGCCAGCCCCATCCGGCGACGGCTTCGGGCGCCATCAGGTTGGCGATCGCGAAGCCGAGCAGGGCGGCGAACGCGACCGCGACCTGCTGGCTCGCCGACTGCCAGCTGACATAAAAGCCCTTCGCGCCCGGCGTCGCCATCTCCGAGAGATAGACGGAGACGCCGCCGAGCTCGACGCCGGCTGAGAATCCCTGCAGCAGCCGTCCGAGCACCACCAGCGCCGGCGCCAGCACGCCGATGGCGGCATAGCCCGGCACGAAGGCGATCAGGATCGTGCCGCAGGCCATGATCGAGAGGGTGACGAGGAGACCCTGGCGCCGACCGATGCGGTCGATATAGGGTCCGAGCACCAAGGCGCCGATCGGGCGCATCGCAAATCCGGCCGCGAAGCTGAGGAACGTCGCCATCAGCGATGCATAAGGGTCGTCGCTCGGGAAGAAGGTCTCGGAAATCTCCTTGGCGAAGATGCCGAACAGAAAGAAGTCATACATTTCGAGGAAGTTGCCGCTCGTGACCCTGAGAACGGTCTTGACCTTGTCCAAGCCAGTGTCGGCCATTTCGGCTTCTCCTCGTTGGCGCGCCGCAACGAATGTTGGCCGCGCCCCTCCCTCCGATCGGCCACACTACGCGCCTCGTCGCGATCGGCACAACGCCCGCGGCGCGGCGAGCCGGGCTTTCCGCGCCGGGGAGCGCCCGTGACCGACGCCGACGATTTCCGCCGGATCGCGCTCGCGCTTCCCGGCGCCGCCGAATATCCGCATTTCGACCGGCGGGCGTTCAAGGCGCGGGTCACCTTCGCCACTCTCGCGCCAGACGAGCTTAGCGCCAACATCAAGTTTGCGCCCGACGAGCAGGCGCTCAAATGCGCCGTGGCGCCGGACGCGTTCGCCCCTCTCGATAACGCCTGGGGCAGGCAGGGCTGGACCCGGGCGACGCTGGCCGCGCTCAGCGAGCCGGAACTCAGCGCCGCGCTGGAGATGGCGTGGCGCCATGGCGCGGCGAAGGCGAAGCGAAAGAGGCGCTAGCCCGTAGCGCGCTCCTTTCGCGATTGCGCGCCGGCCAAGGCCTCGCTCGCTTCCCAAAGCCTTTTCGCCGCCGCATCGTCGCGCGCGGCCGAGGACGGCTCGGCGATCTTGCGGTTGACGAAATAGGCGCCCGTCGTGTTGGCGACCTCGGGCGAAGAGGCGAGATAGACGATCGTCTCGGCGCCCTTCTCAGGCGACACGAAGAAAGGCCTCATGAAAGGGATCACAAGGCCCGCCCAGCCGCCGCTCGAAGAGCCAAACCGGGTCGCGACGACGCCCGGATGGAGGCAATTGGCCGTCACTCCTGTTCCGGCGAGCCGCCGGCCGAGTTCGCGGGTGAACAGGATGTTGGCCAGCTTGGACCGGCCGTAGACCTTGAGGCCACCGTAACCCTTGGCGCTCTGCAAGTCCCCAAAGTCTAGGCGTCGCGCCCTGGTGCGCGGCCGACGAGGTCGAGACAATTCGCGCCGGCGCCGAGGCGACGAGCTTGTCGCGCAGCGCCTCGGTCAGCACGAAATAGGCCATATGGTTGAGCGCGAAGGTCAGTTCGAGCCCTTCGGGCGTCACCCGCCGGTCGGAAAAGAGCGCGCCGGCGTTGTTGATCAGCACGTCGATGCGCGGCTCGCTGGCGGCAATCGCCGCTCCGGCCTTGCGCGTCTCGGTCATGCTCGAGAGATCCGCCAGATGCATGCGATGGCCGAGATTGGGCGCCTTGGCCTCGAGCTTGCGCATCGTCGCCTTGGCGCGAGCCTCGTCGCGTGCGATGAGGACGATCCGCGCGCCCAGCCCAGCAAGCCCGAGGATGGCGGCCTCGCCGATGCCTGATGTCGCGCCGGTTGCGACGATGGTCTTGCCCTTCATTTTGCGGTCCCTTGCAGCGGCCCCACGCCGCTCGCATGTAAGCCGATCCAGGCGCCGCAGAAAGAGGTCGGCCGTCAAATGGCCGCGAGGACGCCGATCGACGCCCATCATGGTTTTGACCGCGATCGGCCGGCGCTAGGATGAGACAAAGCGAACCGCGCGACCGCCAAAGGACCGATCGATGACCAAGGACCAGCAGGGCCTGACGCTCGCCGGCGCGCCCGAGTCGGCCGTCGCGTTCGATCGCGCGATTGGCGACTATTATGGGCTTACCGGCGATCCGGTCGGGATTCTCAAGCAGGCGCTGGCGCACGATCCGGGTTTCGCGCTTGGCGGAGTAGCGATCGCGGCGCTCTATATGATTGGCGGCTTCCGCGGCGACCACGCAGAAGTCGTTGGTGCGCTCGCGGCGGCGGAGCCCGCGATTCGCTCCGCCTCGGAGCGCGAGCGTCGCCATCTTGCCGCCGCCAGCGCCTGGGCGGAAGGTCAGACCGCGCGGGCGATCCTTGGCTGGGAGGCGATCCTCGCCGATCATCCGACCGACGCGCTGGCCCTACGGCTGGCGCAGGACGCCTACTACTTTCTGGGCCGGCCGCTCGCTATCCGCGATTGCGCCGCGAGGGTCCTGCCGGCCTGGGACCGCGGCAATCCGCTCACGAGCTTCATCCTCGGGCTTTACGCTTTCGGGCTCGAGGAGACGGGCGACCTCAAGCGCGCCGAGGACTTCGGCCGCGAGGCTCTGGCGCTCAACCCGCGCGACGCCTGGGCGACGCATGCGCTGGCCCACGTGATGGAGACGGCCAACCGCCACGACGAGGGCGTCAACTTCCTCAAGTCGACGCGCGCCGACTGGGCGGGCGCGCATTTCATGGCCGGGCACAACGGCTGGCACCTGGCGCTGTTCCTGATCGAGCATGGCCGCTTCGATGAAGTTCTCGCCGACTATGACCGCTTTTCGGCCCCGAAGCTCGCCGGCGACGCCACGCTCGACCGCATCGACGCCGCCTCTCTCCTTTGGCGGCTCGAACTTGCAGGCGTCGACGTCGGGAACCGCTGGGCGCCGGTCGCCGACAAATGGATGGCGCATGTCGACGACCACGTGCTCGCGTTCAACGACCTGCATTGCGCTTTCGCCGCCGCGCGCTCGCCCGATCCGGACGATGTCCTGCGCTTCAGGCGTTCGCTTGAGGCCTACGAGCGCCTGGGCTCGGGCGACAATCGGCAGGTGACGATCGAGGTCGGCCGCAAACTCATCGACGGCGCGCTCGCCTTCGCCGGCGGCGACGCCGCCCGGGCGGTGGAGGCGATCCTGCCGGTCCGCTCCGAAGCGGTCCGCATCGGCGGAAGCCACGCCCAGCGCGACATCGTCAACCTGACCCTGATCGCGGCGGCCGAACGCTCGGGCCAATGGAGCCTGGCGCGGACGCTGCTCGCCGAGCGCGCGGACATCCGGCCGACGCCGCGTACGAAAGCACAGTACCACCGGGCCTTGCGCCGCGCGCCACATTAAGTCCTGCCGACGCGGCCGGTGGGAGTGGCGGCGCGCAACGCGCGACAACAAAAAAGGCCGGAGCGGGATTGAAATCCGCTCCGGCCTGCGGACAAACCGCGATCGAGAAACGCGCCCTCAGGAGATCGCGATGGGCGTTCGGCGACGCCGATAGCCCGCGTAGCCGAGTTCGCAGAAACCGACCAGCATCATTGCCCAAGTCGACGGCTCGGGAACGGCGGTGAGCGAGACGCCATCCAGAAGGGCGAATGGCGGCAGGTTGCTTGCGGGCAGTCCCACCGCCAGGAACGACAGAGTTCTCGCTTGTCTGCGTGGCGGTGAAGTAGAAATTCTGCAACATCCAGCCGGAGAAAGAACCGGGAGTGACCGACCCGGCGGGTGGGCTGACGTTTGCATTGGCGTAGACCGGAGTGGCGAAACTAGAGGCGCCGAACGAGCCTGTCAGCTGGACATTCTCGTAGTTCATGCGGTCGGCGAGCTCGCCGCCTGCCCAGTAGAAGCTCAGCTCGTAGGTCTGGCCGATCGTGAGGCCGTTGATGGTCTGCTCCAACGGCCCGGTGAAGCTAGGATCGCCGTCGAGGCCGACGAACGGTCCGCCGTCAGGGGGTTGCCGGTGAAGTTGACGTTGAGGAACTGGCCATTCTCGGTGAAGCGAGCGTCCGCGTTGGTGGTCTTGTCGTTCGCGAGGCCGAAGAAAAAGAGGTTGTAGGCCCCCTGGTATGGGGCCGTGTTCGGGGACGACCAGCCCGTCAGATCGCCGCTGTATATGTAGTTGTCGTCGATCTCCCCGCCGCTGAAGGTAGTGGTGCTGAGGGTGCTAAGGGCGCCCGTCGTCGTTGAGAAGTTGCCGTTCTGAACCAGATTTGGGCCGGCGTCGGCGGGCCCCGTCAACGCCGATACAAGGCCAAACGACGCTAGCGCCGTGGCCAACAGATACCTCCTCATGGAAAACCCCTTGGTTGCTTTTTTTGTCCGCACTCTCCACTTACGTTGCGTTAATTGGGGAGTCAATCTCCAAAATCAAACTGGTTTCGTAGAACAAGTAGCAGCAGATTTTGTCGGGGTTTAGGGAGCCAGGAGCATTTCCCCGCGGCCCTTCGGCGGCGGTAAGTTGGCTACCGGGGCCGGCTGGCCAAGCGCCGCCAACTGCGTTAAGGATGATTCAACGCGTACGCGATAATTTGATTCGAGTGGTCCAGCGTAAGCGTAGGGCGAGGGATGCAGGGGACAGACGCGACATTCGAGGAGGTTTCGTTCGGGGGCGGGGATAGCCCCCGACGGGCTCTTCAAAAAATCCTTCCTGGCGCGGCCGCCGTGGCGCTCGCGGGGGCTGTTGGCGTCTGGGCGATGCATCTGCGCGAGTCGGCCGCTCCGGACGAGCGCATCGCTCCGCCGGCCCAGACGGCCCCAACGTTGTCGAACGCCACGAAGCCCTTCGGCGACATCGTCATCAACGCTGATCTCCTGGCCGAAATGAAGCGTGCGGCGCCGGCTGACGCTTTGTCACAGGTGGCGAGCCTCGAAACTGTTCCATCCTCTTCGTTCGCCCCGATCCCGCTCCCGAGCCTCGAGGCGTTTCCGCCCGTTCCGCCGACGCCGCAAGCCGGCGCCCCGCCCTTGCCGCCAACGCGCGAAGGTTCCGAAATCGGGGAGAGCGTGCCTCTGCCGCCGCCCCGCCCGCCCGAACTCAGCGCGCCTGCCGCGCCTGGCCGCCATGCGGTCCAGCCGAGCGTGGCTACCGCTCCCCCCGCCGCGCCGGTCGACAATCGCAGCGTTTTCCAGAAACTGTTCGGGCTCGGGCAACCGTCGTCGCCGGCCGTGGCGTCCGCGGCGCCCGAAAACGGAGTCTCGGGCAGGACGGCTACGAGCGCCTCCGCGGTTTTGAGCGCTTCCGCCGCCTCTGAGAACCATGGCATGGGCAGGGGGCCACTGGTTTCGTTGCCGTCGCCGTTCGGAGGCTCGGCGCCGGCCCCCGGCTACGACCGGAACACGGCCGTCTATGACATATCCGCACGCACCGTCTATTTGCCCGACGGAACGAAGCTCGAGGCACATTCGGGCCTGGGCGACGCGCTCGACAATCCGCGTTACGTGAGCCAGCGCGCCGTTGGCCCGACGCCGCCTCATCTCTACCAGCTGGCGCTGCGCGAGGGCTCCTTCCATGGCGTCCAGGCGCTGCGTCTCAACCCGATTGGGGAGGGCGGTCTTTACGGCCGGGCGGGACTGCTGGCGCACCCCTTCATGCTCGGTCCGAACGGCGATTCGAACGGCTGCGTGTCGGTCAAGGACTACGACGCTTTCCTGCGCGCCTATCAGAATGGGCAGATCAACAAGCTCGTGGTCGTCGCCAAGCTTTGACCTCGACGGCGGCGGTTGACTCGTGACGTCTCGCTGAGGCCGGTCTCTCCCGCCGCGGCTTGCGCGTGCATCGCGGCGGACATTGGCCCATTCGAGGGCGGAAACAAGACCGGAAACCTCAAAGACCTTTGAGGGAGGCGTCCATGACGAGGAAGATGGAGGCGCGGGTCGCATGCGGCGCCCGTGTCGCGGCAGAAACTAGGCGGCCTCAACGCAAGCGCTGGCATCGGGCGACCGGGACGCTGGCGGCGATCGCCTTCGCGGCTTCTTTTGCAGCGCCGGCGCACGCTCTGACGGTCCAAGAGCAGGGCTGGCAAGTCGCCAATTCGAAGTGCAAGAGCGGCGACGCCAAGCAATGCGAGCTGCGCGATCAGCTAAGCGCCGTGCTCAAGCGCCACGGCTGCGTTTACCACGACGACGGCGAGTGGTGGAAATGCAGCGGGGCGCGCTGAGCGGTTGACGCGTCACCCGCGGCCGGCCGCGAAGCCTCGCTTGCGAAATAGCGCCGCGGGCGATGGGGGGCGGCCGCGAAAACCCTGATAGGCGGCGTCATAGTCGCCGCTGCCGCCGGCTGCGTAGACGAAATCATGCAGCCGACGTGCGACCTCCGGATCGAAGATGTCGCCAGACTCCTCGAACGCCTCGAAGCCGTCGGCGTCGAGAACTTCCGACCATAGGTAGCTGTAGTAGGCGGCCGAATAGCCGCCGGAGAAGATGTGCTGGAAATGGGGAGTGCGATGACGCATGGCGATCGCGTCCGGCATCCCGATTCGCGCCAGCTCCTGCCGCTCGAAGGCGACGACATCGACATCCCCGGGCGACGGATCGAGGTGCAGTTTGAGGTCGACCAGCGCGGAAGCTGTATATTCGACCGTGGCCCAGCCCTGATTGAACCGGCGCGCGTTGAAGAAATCTTGTCGAGCAGCGCCTCCGGCATCGGCTCGCCGGTCTTGTAGTGGATCGCGAAGCGGCGAAGCATTTCCGGCTCCTTGACCCAATGCTCATAGAGCTGCGACGGAAATTCGACGAAATCGCCAGCGACGCGCGTTCCGGAGATGAGCGGATAGGTCACGTCGGACAGCATTCCGTGCAGAGCGTGGCCGAATTCATGGAATAGCGTCCGGGTATCGTCGAGGCTGAGCAGGCTGGCCTCGCCCTCGGCCCCCTTGGCGAAGTTCATCACATTGACCACGATCGGCAATTGCGGTCCGTCGAGCTTCTGTTGGCTACGGAAATTGCTCATCCACGCGCCGCTCCGCTTCGAGGGTCTGGCGAAATAGTCGCCGATGAAGAGGCGCGATGGGCGAGCCGCTGCGTCCGCTGACGGTCCAGGCGCGAACGTCGGGATCGTAGAGCTTGAGGTCGAAGCGTTCTTCGAAGCTGAGGCCGAACAGGCGGCTCGCGGCATAGAAGGCCGCCTCGATCATGCGGTCGAGTTGCAAATAGGGCTTGAGCTCGCCTTCATCGAAGTCGAACTCGGCTTTGCGCCGCTTCTCGGCCAGATAACGCCAGTCCCAGGGCGCGACTTTGAAATTGCCGCCTTCGCCCGCGACGATTTCCTGCAACGCCTCCTGCTCCTTGAGCGCGCTCGAAACGCCCGGGGTCCACACCGACTCGAGCAGATCGAGTGCGGCGCCCGGCGTCTTGGCCATGGTGTCGGCGAGGCGGTAGTGGGCGTAGGATTCATAGCCGAGCAGGCGCGCGCGCTCGGCTCTCAGGCGCACCATCTCAGCGGCGATCGCGCGGTTGTCGGTCGCGCCGCCGCCTTCGCCCCGCGCGGCCCAGGCGCGGTAGGCCGCCTCGCGCAAGTCGCGTCGGGCGGAGAATTGCAGGAACGGCTCGACGCTCGAGCGCGAGAGGGTCACGGCGAAGCGCTCCGGATGGCCGCGCTCCGTGGCGACGCGCGCGGCGCTTGCGCGGTAGAAGTCCGGCAGGCCCTCGAGATCCTCCTCGTCAAGCAGCATGAGCCAGGCTTTTTCATCGGCGAGGACGTTCTGCCCGAACTCGGCGGCAAGCGTCGCCAGCCGCTCCCCGATCGCGGCCAGGCGCGCCTTGGCGTCAGGCGACGCGCCCGCGCCGGCGCGGCTGAAATTGAGATGGTAGCGCTCGAGCACGCGCGCCTGTTCGGCGGAAAGTCCGAGCCTGCCTCTTGGGCCTCTAGCGCGTCGATGCGCCTGAACAGCGCCTCGTTCAGATAAATCTCGTTGCGATACCGTGCGAGCGCCGGCGCGATTTCCCGCTCGATCGCCTGCAACTCGTCATTGGTCGCCGCGCCGGTGAGATTGAAAAAGACGGCGCTGACCCGATCGAGGCTGCGGCCGCTGCGTTCGAGCGCCTCGATCGTGTTGGCGAAGGTCGGAGGCGCCGGGTCGACGGCGATCGCGTTCACGTCGCTGCGCGCGTCTCGCAGCGCAGCGTCGAAAGCGGGCCGAAAGTGGCCGGGTTCGATGCGCTCGAACCGGCCGGCGCCTCGAACGGCCCGGACCAGGGTTCGAGAAGCGGATTCGCGCCAGTAGTCGAGTTCGATCATTGACGGCCTCTGAAACTTTCCAATCTTCCCGGCTACTCTGCCTGCTCGGTCACGTCCGCGCCAGCAGGCGCTGGGTCGCGAGCCAGAACGGCGGGAGGCACAAGGGGGTGGACGACAGGGGCAGGATCGAATCCCGGATCGCTAAGCCAAGCTCGTCGCGCGCGAACCTGCGTCGCGCTTCGATCCGCTCGGACGCCGCAGGGTGTCGGATGCTGAGTTCGGCCCGTAGCGCGTCGTCGGCGAAGGCGACGCCGTCCTCGCAATTCAGCGCCCAGCCTGTCGGCATGGGCGCCGGAATGATGTCGACCTGGAACGGCATGCCGGACGCAATCCGCTCGTTCGAGCCCGGGCGGATCGGCGAATGGACCGATTCGTCATGGCCGGTCAAATGTCCTGGATCGAGCGCCGGACGCAGGCCCCCGCGAGCGAAGCGCGTCCGTGACGGCCGAGAAAATGGCGTCGCCGGCGACGCCGATATCCGCCGCCTCGTACCAGGCGGCAAGGCCGCCGAAATAGGCGATCGCCGTCTTGAGAAACCCATCGTCAAGATCGCCGATGAGCCCCGCGCGGGCGGAAAGACCACCCCAGTAGCCGACCGCCGCCGCCGCGCCGTCGCCGCGCCTGACGATCCGTCCGCCTGGCGAGCGTAGCCCGATGACCTCCTCCTGCGTGTCGCCGGTCGCATACATGACATGGGCGCTCAGAACCTCACCGGCGTAGCCCATCAGGCTCGCCGCCTCGAGTTCGCTGACGCCAAGCCGCGTTCCGGTCACGATGCGCCAGACCGCGGCGGATGCGCGCGCGGCCCCCCACTCGTGCAGCGCAATCTGGTCGGCGTCGATCGTCGAACGCAGCC
>CAVZNQ010000008.1:0-172703 GCA_963776665.1 uncultured Alphaproteobacteria bacterium | reverse complement strand
GCCCGAAAGGAGACGGATGCCTTTCGCCTCGATGTCGCCGACTCCCGAAATCGTGGCAAGCGCCGAAGCCTCCACATGGATGGCGCCCTTGGACAGAGGCGGCCGCTCGTAAGGAGCGTGAGGTTCGCCGCCGACAATTGTCAGGGGACCTGAAAATCCCTTGTCGCGAAGCGTAAGGGCGGCCCTGATGCCAGCTTCTCCGGCGCCGATGACGACGATGCCAGGCTTGTTGTCGGGGACGTCGACCATCTTCTCAACCGATCTCGATCAGCACGCGCCCGTTTTCGACGCGCACAGGATGGGTCTTGAGGCTTACGCAGGGCGGAAGCCGTTTCGCTGCGCCGGTGCGATAGTCGAACGCCCCCGAATGTTTTGGACATTCGACCTCGCAATCCATGACGAACCCGTCAGCGAGGTGAACGGCCTCATGCGTGCAGAGGCCGTCAGTGCAATAGAACTCCCCGTCAGGTGACCGGTAGATCGCGAAGGTGCGACTTGCCTGATCAAAGCGGATGACGCCTTCGAGCTCAACATCATCCACGTCGCAGGCTTCAATCCAGCTAGCCATTGGTTTCCGCCCCTGCCTCAGCTCGCAGCCTTGACCGCGTTGACCGCGC
The DNA here is from genome assembly GCA_963776665.1 of uncultured Alphaproteobacteria bacterium. Classification (GTDB taxonomy): domain Bacteria; phylum Pseudomonadota; class Alphaproteobacteria; order Rhizobiales; family Beijerinckiaceae; genus Roseiarcus. The sequence goes on along the minus strand of CAVZNQ010000008.1, from coordinate 172,086 downwards.
TCTTTGCGCTTCTCATAGCGGGCGTTCATCCGTGCATCACCCTCAGACGAGCCGTCATGCCAGGTGCCGAACCACTTATCGAAGGGGATCAGACCATCGCCGTAGTTCACCTCGAAATACTTGTGATGGAGGTAGTGATGCGCGTGTTCGGAACGGGTCTGCCGATCTGGACCGCGATCCAGGTGGTTATTCTTCACGCTTTCGCGACCGGTGGATGTAGGCGTGGCTATCGACACCGGTGTTGTCGGTAAGCTCAACCTTGTCGAAACCGACATGACCCGGAATGGCACCAAAGCCGGCAAAGTGAAGCTGGTAGAGCGCGAGGACCGGGTTTGACGGAATGATGAGATGCCAGAAAGCGACACCAAGATAGCCAAGCTGCTCGACGGGATGCATCGAGAGCGATGACCACGGCGACGGGTTTACGGAATTGTGGTGGACCGAATGCACCCAGCGGTAGAGCGGGGCCCAGTGGATGACACGATGCAGAAGAAAGAAGTGCGTCTCATGGATGATCGGAACGACCAGGGCGAGACCGCCAAGATACCAGGGGTTCTGCGCGAAGGTCAGCCACGGCACGGCGGCTCGCTATCACGATCCGTGAGGGCCTTGAATATGGCTCGCTCCTCGTCGGTCAGTTCCTCGCCGACAATCGCAATCAAAAGGACACGCCAAGCCTGCCAGCTTTCTGTCGATATCCAAGTGCGGCCGGCTTCATTCCGCACGATTCGGGGCATTAAGGCGATTGGCGCGATTGCAGATGAACTCGCCTTCTGGCGGAGCGACGACAGCGCCAATCCCGACAAGGAAATCCTAAAGGCGCTTCGGCCGTCGCTTGCGACGACTGGCGGCCCGCTGATCGCCATATCGTCGCCCCATGCCAAGCGCGGCGAGCTTTACGGGATGTTCAAACGCTACTACGGGCCGGACGATCCCCTGGTTCTTGTTTGGAAGGCCCCTACCCGGACGATGAACGCGACCGTACCGCAGAGGGTCATTGACGAGGCGGAAGAGCGGACCCGGAAGCGGCAAGCGAGTATGAGGCCGAGTTTCGGACTGACCTTGAGGCGTTTGTTGATCGTGAGGCGATCGAAGCTTGTGTCGCAACCGGCGTGACGGTTCGGGCCCCGCTATCGGGCATTCGATATACCGCGTTCGTTGATCCATCTGGCGGCTCGTCCGACTCCATGACGTTCGCCATCGGTCACAGCGAGAGCGGCGGTCGAGTTGTCATCGACTGCATCCTTGAGCGCAGAGCGCCCTTTCGCCCGAAGCGGCCGTTGCGGAATTTGCCGGCACGCTGAAGGCCTACCGCGTCTCAAGCGTGAAGGGCGACAGATATGGAGGCGAATGGCCGGCAGAGCGCTTCCAGGTGCATGGCATCCGCTATGAGCCGGCCGAACTGAATCGCAGCGATTTGTTCCTCAGCTTTTTGCCTCTACTGAATTCCGGGCGCCTGGACCTTATCGACAACCAGCGCATGATCACCCAATTCGTTGCCCTTGAGCGACGAACCGCGCGCAGCGGACGCGACTCCATTGATCACGCGCCCGGCGGCCACGACGACTTGGCCAATGCAGTCGCGGGCTGTGCGGCGCTCATGGGCACCGCGAGGCCTGTTCTTAATATCTCGATGGATACGGCCCGGACGTTCGCGGCTCAAATGGCGCAGGTCGGTCGAAAGTACGGCACCGGCCAAGCCCAGACAACATTTTAGCCTTTTGGAATTAGCAAATGCCCACAATCGTAGACTACCGATTCTCCCTAAAGCTCGACCCCACCGGCTTCCAAGAAGGGCCAGGAAGAGGCCACGCGCGCCGCGCCACCGATATTGTTTGAAGCGGCGGGCGGCCCGACTCAATGGCGATGCTCGCGCAGTCGGGGCAAGTTTAGGTGGGGAACATTAATGACAAATCCGGATGACGACATCGCTGCGGGCCAGCAACCCGATATTGGCCTCGGCGTGACCTATTTCCAGGCGCAGGTGTTCCCGCATCAAGGTCCAGTTGAGCGCCGCAGGCTGCGCGGTGCGATGAGGCCGGATCCGGGCTTTGCAGCGACGATTCGCCTCGACCATGAGCGCCGCCCGTTTGCTGGACCTTCACGGCCGAGCGAGGAAGACTGAGTTCTTTGTTGCGTAATGTTTTTCAACCCAACGTCTTTTAGAACACATGATGGCTTCAATTACCTCGATGGCGGCCCTCGGGCTAGATCCTTGAAAAGCCCTCTTCGGAAGATCGATGTTCACCCGATGCAAACCGGTCCGCGTAAGCCCGCGATAGCGGCGGACTCAGCCCGGCTTAAATCGCTGGGCGAGCGCTATCCGGGCTTTGATCGAATTGGGTTCGCCTGATGAGCGCGCCCGTGTTGACTAACGAGAGGGCCCTTGATCCCCGCGAAGAATTGGCGGCTGCAATCAAGGAGCACGATGAATCGGAGGCCGAAACTGCGAAGGCCCAGGCCGCGATTGATCGGGCCAGCCTTCGATTGAACGCCGCTGAGGAGGCCCACACAGCGGCAACGGAGGCGCTGGAAACCGCACGGGAAGCCCAGGCCGCCCGATTGGTCGAGGCCGCGTCGTCGGACAAAACGCCACCCGCAGGCGAAGGTCTGCGGAAGGCGCGACAGGCGAAAGAGTTGGCCGATGACGATGTCGCGGCGGCGAGGACGGCGCTGGACATCGTGCGGGACGGGGCAAAGATGCCGACCTATCACCTGTCCAGCGCGCGCCGAAGGCGTGAGAAGGCCGTTTTCGCGGTCACTCGTGGGGAGGTCGAGCGGCTTATCGCTGAAGCGCAGGATCTGGTTGAGCGGCTCGGAGCCAAACGGGCGGAGCTGAGATTCGTAAGCCGGAATTGTAGTTGATCCATATGCCGACGACGCTACCCGGCGCCAAGCGGAATTCTTTTTGAATCGCGAGCCTTACCCCGAAGAGAATGGATTTCTAACGAAGAACGATCTGACGCGACGCAATGCGGCTATCGCGGCTTGGCAGAAGTTCGCTGCGGAGATCGTGAAGGACGCAGCAACGCCAGTTCCCGTTCTCGATTGAGATTCCGCGCACCAATCCTTGCGCGGATAGCTCGCGGCAAAGGCCTTCGTCAGCCGCAAGCCGCGAGCGTCCCCTCCGGCCCAATCTCCTGGCTCGGAGGGGCTTTTTCGCTGGGTTAATCTCCCCCGGCGAGCGTCCAGCGGTGCGTGGCGATGTAACGCGCCGATGATGATTGGCGGTGAGTTACAACAGCTGCTGCGCTGGTCACAGATGCCGTCCCCAGGCGCTCTTGGCGGGCGCGCCTGGGCGGAGGAGCATCTCACACTATCCTGCCGCGTCCGGACGCAACCGCGAGAAGCTGTGCGTTCAAATAGCAATGCTCGTAGCTCGGTCGTGCCAAAGATCGGCAGAAGAATTGCGGAGCAACGGCGCGCTTTTTGTGTTATCGATTTGTCACAAAGGGCGGGAGGAACATTATGAACAAAATCGTTTTGGTTGCGCTGGGATGCCTAGCGCTTGGCGCTTGCGCTACCCCCACACAGACCGTCGGCACAGCTGGGGGCGTGGTGGCCGGTGCCGCGATCGGCGGTCCGGTCGGAGCGGTGGTCGGGGGCGCGGTCGGTGCGGTGGCGACTCGGCCCGGCTCAGTGCTTGGCGGTCCGGGGCATCGCTGCCGCTACCACGATCGGTATGGTCACGTTCACTACCACGTCTGTCACTAGAGCCACATGAGAAGCGCCCGCGCCCCTGATCGGTTGCGGGCGCGCGGGAGATGTCAGCGCGGGAGAGATCAGTCATGGCAGAGCCAATGGAATTAACCGCCGAACTCGTGGCGGCTTATGTCTCGAATAACACTGTGCCAAAAGGCGATCTGCCCAATCTTCTTCTGGCGGTGCATTCAGCTATTTCAAGGCTTGGAACGGAGTCGCCCCCCGCCGCGCTGCCAGTTGAGCCCCAACAGCCCGCAGTGACCATCCGAAAGTCCATAACGCCGGACTATTTGATCTGTCTGGAGGACGGCAAAAAATTCAAATCTCTACGCCGTCATCTGGCGGCGCTTGGACTGACACCAGAACAGTATCGCAAGAAATGGAATCTGCCTTCTGACTATCCAATGGTCGCCCCCAAATACTCGGCCGAGCGAGCGGCTTTGGCGAGACAGACTCGGGCTGGGTCAGAAAGGGAAGGCTGGCGAATCCGGCTGCAACTGCAACGTGTTTTGAATTTGAATTTGGCACAAGACGGTCCGCTGTTTCGCCTAGCCCTTGAGTTGGAACAGGGAAAATCAAGGTCCACAGTCGGACGGCGCAGATCCAACATCCCGGACTTGCTGCGTCCAAGATCGAACGCTTAGATCGAGCGCTGGGCGAGTCTCCGGTGCGCCTCAATGACTTTTGATGGTCCCAACCACGGCGCGCGACATCCGCTGCTCTCGCATTTTCCTCAAAAATGAGCATCGTGATCACTATTGCACTGGGTGCGCGCGTAGAAAAAGGCGCGATAATGGTTTGTTCGTCTGTGGGCGCTGTTTCAAGGAATTCGAGCGAAAGGCATGGCGCCAGAGGTTTTGTTCGGATGAATGCCGAGAGGGTAATGGTAGCGGCATGATGGGGTATGCGCTAGGAAGCGCGTCGGTTCTAGCGTCTGATATGTCTAGCAAACAACGCCGCATATTGTGCTCACGAATATTGGATCCGCTCAAGGAGCGTCTCTGAAGGTTCCCTAAGTTCTGCTATCGTCCTCGCAAGCGTAGTTTCGACAAGTGTAACATTCGCTCTGCCCAAGGGCTGGAACAGGTGCACATGCTTTTCGGGTGCGTCAGCGGGACTTATAGAAAGTAATAAACTTATACGGGTCAACGGAAGTGTGTACGTCTTCACCGCAAGACATGCTGTCGAGACCCGAGTACGCGTGGTGGCAGAGCGGCCAACTTCTCTGCGCTGACGCAGCGATCTGGAGTTGCGTCTGGTCGCACTCGCTGTGAGGGCGGGATTACCATGTATCGCGGCGGACTCTCTGCGCCGAAATGAAACTGCTTCGATATTATCGCTGCCACCAAGGCGGGTGGCAGTCTTGCGGAAATCGACAGGGTGACTGTCGTATTTGAACCGCCGAGCAACGCGAAGTTGGGAAGTGGTGACGACGAGGCTCAGTTTGCGTCCCACCGTTCGTCACCAGCGTATTCAAGTGCAGCATCGGTGGACATTGTGTGATAGTAGGTTTGGAGACCCGCGAACGAGCAACATCCTTCATGTCCATCTTGAGTCGACTGTTCGGCGCAAAGGCTCGGCCGACAATGACAGGTGATCAAGCCGCCGCGCTCAGGAGCTTGCTGGAAGCACGCACTCCGCCATGGCATCGAGTTGCGCCAATAGTCATAGACACAATTTTCCAAGCGCTCGCCGAAACGGAACTGCTTGATTCTTTTATCTCAGCGTCTATGGAAAAACAGCTGGTTACTTCATACGAGCCGTTAGGCCATGAACGCCCGCATGTTATCCGAGCGCAAATATCACAAATTCTTTGCGAAAGCGGGTTCCGGGAAATAGTCTCTCTTGGAAAAGCGTTGAAGAATAAGCGAACAGATGAGGCCAATAAGATTGGTTTTACGGCGACAAATTTATTTGAACCTGCCATCGCTCTATCAAAAGACCAGATAGCCGGGTACATAGGAATGGCGACAATTTGGGGATTATTTGGAATTACCGCTAAAAGCCATTACTACGCGGAGCGCGGGTCGGTTGAACTGGCGGAAGTGCGTCGGCAAGTCCCGATTATTGAAAGTGACGTTATACCGGCCGACGCCTATAATATAATAGAAACGAGGCTGCGCGCTCTTCTCAGGTGATTGCGGCGCGGCGGCGACAAACGAAACTACCCCAACCTTTGTCAGGCCCAATTTCGCTAGCCTCTCACCTGTGAACGGGAAGCCCCTCCAATGGCCGCATGACCTACTATGTCGCGCTTGCGTTCAAGAAGTCTGAGGATGATGGCGGCGAAATCGTTGCGTGCGATCCAAAAGAGGCGCGCAGCTCTGAACACGCGATCCGTTTGGCGGATGCGTTGGCGGTCGGAGGAAGGACATTGCGGGGCCATCGCGTTCTTCCGACCGGCGATCCGGCTCTTGGCGATTTTGACGAAGCGGTTCCTCTTGGAGATAATCGGCGAGGTCGATATTGGTCTGTTGTCAGCTTAAGCGGAGAACGGCAATGGCAGTATCAAGTAATCAAAAGGTTGGAGAACTAGCCAGGATCGCGTATCTGGCCCTATTGCACGCCGAGGGGGAATTGGGCGACGAGACCAACACAATCGGAGGCGACAAATGGTCAGACAAATTTCGCGAAATCCGTTCAGCGATATTGGGTATGTTCGATACTGACAACAAAGTGGATCTAGATAAAGCGATCTATCTCATCGGAAATGAAGGTTCATTGGTTGCATACTATCACGGAGATGATATAGAGGATTCCGATGAACGATTAGCGAAGATAATAAGTCATTTTTCGACAAGCGCGAATTTAGATCTGAGAGCTAAGAAGGAATAGGCGTTGGTCCCATACCCGGAGCGGCACAATCACCACGCGAGCGCCTAACGCGAGCACCTGATGCGCCTGAATAAGCGGGCCTATCCGAGTGTTGAAGAGGACTATGGAGGCAGAGACCATGTATACCCTTGGATTGAGACGCCGCGTGGCGATTGCGGCATGCACCGCCCTTGCGCTTCTCGCGGCGGTCGTCGGTCAAAACGCGTTTGCGCAGTCGGGCCTTCCCATCCGCAATTTTCGAGTTGATGTCGCGCCTTTGCGCGTAAACGTCGGCGACCCGACAGCCTCGTGGGTCCAGCAAGGACTGCCGGATCAGCTTGCCCAAGCCCTGGCGGGCCGCATGACGGCGCAAGGCGGCACCCTGGTTGTGCGGATAGACTATGTCACTTTGGGGCCACTCAAGGACAGCAGGGCTTGGGACAACATTAGCGGCGTCGCAATGATTGGGGGCGTACAGTGGCCAGTGCGGGCGACCGCAAGATATTGGGCTTCCGCGATAGACCAGGTGAGGTTCGAGGAATCCAATCACCGACGCGTAACCGAACTCGGGCAAGCGCTCTCGTATTGGCTGGCCAGAGGCCTCTGAAATCCTGGCAGTAGACTCAACACGTCCTTCCAGACTTCACTTACGTTGGGCCAAGGGCAAAATTAAAGTCCGCAGTGCAACGGCAGATCCATGCCACTTACAGTCGCATCGGCCGAATTGGGGCCGGACAAGGGCGTTGACCGGAATCTCAAAAAACGTGGCCCAGACACCGGTTCAGGCTTGTCAATATCTCCGATGCGGCGCAGATTGGCTCAGCCCGACCATGTCAAGAAAGTCTAGTTCGGGATTGAGAAAGGGAATGCGCGTTGAATTGTTTGTTTCGACCATCTCAATTGAAAACGATTTAGCGCAGAGCGAGTCTTGTGAGCAATGAGGGAGGGACGGATGCCATGTAACACTGTATATGTCGTTGCCTTACTTCAGGTCATTCTTTGTGGTTCCGCGGTTGCATGCGAGGGACAGGTTGGGAAGATAATCTTTGAAGATACGTTCCAGGACGATACTGGGGGATGGGATTTAACACCTCCAATAGCGACGGTAAATCCGCCCAATTTCGTTTCAACTCTGAGCTCGAAAACCTCAAGTATAGCCAGTCAAAATCTTACTTTTCACGCTACTGACGCCGATTATTGCGCAGAAGTGATTCTTCCAAAGTCATTTGCGGCCGACAATACCTACGGCTTTGCTGTGCAGTTTTGGGCTGCTGATTACAACAATTATTGGATGGCTATGCTCTCCTCCAATGGATCGATCGGCTTGTACACCAGGGTAAATGGGGTTTGGCAAAGCATTGCAACGGTACCCAACCCGCCGGGACTAAGGCCTGAACCGGATGCCGTCAACGCGCTGCGCGTGACGACCGTTGGCGGAAAAATTAGCATCTACCTCAATGGTCAACTTGTGAAAGCGGTCCGGGCTCAAACTCCGGAAGGGAATTTACGTTTTGGCATGTATAGCCAGATGGACAAGGGGACGGATGGGGCGGCACCGATACTCGTGAAGAGCTTTAAAGTGACAAGCGGGCAAAGCTACCGTCGGACTATCCTATGGTCGCGCCCAACTACAGGGCCAAGCGAAGCTCGACGTGTGGAGAGTCCATTCCCAGCCTCGGGCCGCCGAGCAATGCGCAGGTGGGGGTAGTCCGTTAGAAGGACTAAAGCGAGTTGACCGTAACAGATTGTAGGAATGGGAGGGCAAAAAAGCCCTAGCGGAGGGTGAACCGCAGACGGCCCTAGAACTTGCCGAGTCGCTTCTCGTCAGGGCGTGATTGGGACTCGTTTCGCGCCAATTATGGAGCGTAGCCAAGCAACATGAGCCATACCGCAATACCGAAGTCGCCTCTTACAGTCTTTCTCTCTCCGGCGACCGCCCCGAAACTGTGCGCCTGCGCCAACTTAAATATTGCGTCAGGACTCACTTTGCCGCCAAACACCCCAATGGCGTTTGCGAAGGCGGCGGACGGAAAATAGATCCGCCCAAACCAAGTCGCCCGAACTTCGGCGATATCGAGAACAATGTGCAAATTATCTTTTACCAATCCCTCCACAGATTTATCGTTAACGGAGCTGAGCCCAGTATCTAAACTTTTGCCCCGAAGGGCAAGTAGGGATGCTCCGTAAATATGGTTCGTAAGACCTTTTCGACCGTTTGCCTGAACAAACGACGAAAACGTTGTCCCCTCCTTAGCCAGGGTTTGTGCAGTTTCAGGTTGCAGGCCGAATATTTCAGAAACGCTCCTAAAGTCTACCCCTGTAATCGGGAAGATAAATCCAAAATACGCATCCCGTGTTGCATCAATTTTTTTATGCAGGATATCAGATTTGCTCGCGAACAACTCGCTAACTTGCGAAGCCGTGACTCGGGAGAGTTGATGGGTCGTTTGAACATTTGCCATGGCCTTGGCCTCCAAAAAATCAAACCGACTATTTTATACGCTTGTCGGTTCCTAACAAAATGTCACATAATTTTTCGTGCGACAAGCTTGAACAGAGATTCCGGCGGCCAATCAGAGACTGGGGCGCGACGGCGGCGCGAGGTTACTCGCCGTTCCTTTTTGTTGGCTGCGGCGCGGGCGCGTTCTGTTGCCACACGAAATTGCGCCGCAGGACATCCAACCACGAAAAGGTGACTGCAAGGAGACAAGGTGACTGCAAAGAGGCTCGGCGCGCCGAGGACCGGCAGGGACGCTATCAAAACTAGCGCCGGGACGCGAAGCTCACCGATCTGCTTGCCGCGCTCACCAACTGTTCGAAGGGGACAAATTCCGCGAGCATCTACGACCGTTGCAAGGCGCGGTTCGAGGCGACTATTCCTCGCTACCGTCCCTTTCTGCTGCCAGACGAATGATGACATCGCCGTCGGTCTCGCCTGCCCCGCCGCGAGATGGTGAAGCGTTCGTAGTCTTCAGAATGGGCGCCTGCGCCCGGCCCCTTCCTTTCGCATCAAGCGGACAGCTTCACCACGGATCTTTGCCGCGTCGAGTTCCGTCAGGCTGTGGGCAAGCCTCATGACGATTTTTGCGGCCTTCTCCCGATCGGCAGCGGTCCGCAAATCAAGATTGGCAACGATCTCATCGAACGCCTCTAAGAGGAGTTCAACCGCCTTCGGATCGAAGGTTCGGTTGTCATTCAGCATTTGCTTCAATGGCAATGCAGAGCCTCCAGATTGTGGAGGGACTTGCAGCGTCGCAATTGTGACCGTGGTCGGGTTTCACTGCAAGGGCGTTCTATGACGTGGCCTTCGCCAGCCGCAAGATCACGTCGCTGTAGCTCTCGCCGGGATCCCTGAGCCTGCCAAGGCGACCGACAATCGCCCGATCTAACTAGATCCGGATGAGGCCGTCGGAAGCCGGAGACGGCGCCGGGTTATCCAACTCTGATAGATCGCCTCGTAGGCCTTCGCCGTGATTGAGATCGAGATCATGCTGCGACGCCACCTATCGCGAGCGCGGCCCACGCGCCACGCCTCTCATAGTGCGCGCACTCGACGGGGACGGGCGCGACGCTTTTGCCGCGCTCGACGAAATTTCCCCGATGTTGTCCTACACGTTGTCCTAGCCGCCCACGCCGCTAATCAATAGCAAGAGGTTATGGTCATAAATCTTTGAGAAGATTGGTGCCCAGGGGCGGAATCGAACCACCGACACTGCGATTTTCAGTCGCATGCTCTACCAACTGAGCTACCTGGGCGGCTGACGCCGTCGAGACGCAGCGGACGCGGCTTATAGGGGGTCGCGCGGCGCCTTGTCCAGCGCCGGCGCATAGCAGTCCCACAGGGTCGCGGGAAGCCCTCCGGCGGAGCCCGAGCGGATGGCCAGCCGGCCATCAATCTGCCGCAGTCGAAACCCCAATGCATGGCGCGCGGACTTGTGGTAGAAAGTGGACTCATGCGCCTCGTTTTCGCTTGTCTTTCGGCCGCGGCTGCGGCTTGCCTCCCGATCGGGCCGGCCGCTGCGGCCGATCTGCCCAGCGGCCCTTCGACCTATCCGGCGCTTGGCCCTGGCGCAGCCGACGCCGCGCCCGATCCTTGGGCAGGACTTTCCGTTGGCGCGGGCATTTCGGTCTGGGGCGGAAAAGGGGTCAAGGGCGGGGTCGGCGGCGAAACCGATCTCACCTACGAGCATGTGTTCGACAACGGGATCATGCTCGGGGTGCAGGCCTCGACGGGCTATATGCCGTATCTCCAGTCGAGCCCCGGATTCTCTCAATTCACGGGAGGCGCTTTCGCCGGCGGCTCGGCGATAATGGGGTATAATTTCGGCCAGGTGACGCCCTACGTCATCACCGGGGTGGATTTCGTGCGCACGACCCGGTTCAGCGGCGGCGCGTTCAACGCCAGCGATGCAATCAACAGCGTCTTCTCCGGCCCGGGCGCGGTGCAGGCGGTCGGGACCTTCGGCGTCGGCGTCAACTATCGCATCACCTCGAATTTCAGCATGGGGGTCGAGGCGATCGTGCATACCAACGCCGGCAGCGGCCCATTTGCGCCGTGGCCGTAACGGCGCTTGGCGCGCGCCGGCCTGTCGCAGGGTTCGAAAACGGCGAACCGCCCAACCTGAATGACGCTCATGCATGAACTGTCCCGCCGGGCGCTGCTCGCCAGCCTCGCGGCCGCGTCGGGCGCGCGCGCTATCGCGCCTGCGGCCGCCCAGGCGGACCCCCCGCAGCCCGCGGCTGGAGCCCCGGCGCCGTTCGGCTTCCCGGATGTCGTCAAGCGGGCGCGCGACCTCGCCGCCACGCCCTTCGACGGCTCGATTCCCCCTCTGCCGGACGGCCTTGCGAATCTCGATTTCGACGCCTGGCGCGACATCCGCTTCAAGACCGATAAGCCGCTGCTCGGCCAGGAGGGGGCCAACTTCCGCCTGGAGCTTTTTCATCTCGGGCATCTCTACAAGCGCCCGGTGGTCGTCAACGTGCTCCGCGACGGCATCCCGGCGCCGATCCCCTACGCCACCAATCTCTTCGACTACGGCCGGACCAAGGTCGACAACACGCTGCCGATCAATCTCGGTTTCGCCGGCTTTCGACTGCGTTTTCCGATCAACGCCCCGCACGTCTGGGACGAGGTGATCGCGTTTCTCGGCGCGAGCTATTTCCGCTTTCTCGGCCGAGGCCAGCGCTATGGCTTGTCGGCGCGGGCTCTGGCGATCAACGCCAATCCGGCTCTCAAGGAGCAGTTCCCGTTCTTTCGCGAATTCTGGATCGAGACGCCGAACGCGGCGGCCGAGCACGTGGTCATCTATGCGATGCTCGACAGCGAATCGATGACCGGCGCCTTCCGCTTCGACCTCACTCCGGGCCAGGAAAGCGTGATCGATGCGAACGTCTCCCTGTTTGCGCGCAAGGCGACGCCGGCGCTCGGCCTTGCGCCGCTCTCCTCGATGTATTTCGTCGGCAAGGCCGATCGGCGCTTCAACGACGACTTCCGCGGCGAACTGCATGATTCCGACGGCCTGCTGATGCACACCGGCGCAGGCGAGTGGATCTGGCGGCCGCTCAGCAACCCGGCCGCGCCGAGCGTTTCGGCCTTTCTCGACTCCAACCCGCGCGGGTACGGTCTCCTGCAGCGCGACCGCAACTTCAGCGACTACGAGGATCTCGATCTCGCCTACGAACTGCGGCCGAGCTACTGGATCGAGCCGCACGAAGGCTGGGGAGAGGGCAGGGTGGAACTCGTCGAGTTGCCGACCAGCGACGAAAGCAACGACAACATCGTCGTCTCGTGGGCGCCCAAGGACGGGCTCGACGCGGGCAAGTCGCTCGCCTACGGCTATCGCATCACGTCGCTCGCGATGGATCAGAGCCTCACGCCAGCCGGCCGCACCGTCGGGACGTTTCGCGTCGCGCCGCGCGCCCTCGGCGCGCCCGATCCGCCGCCCTCGCCTGGCGCGACGCGCTTCCTCATCGACTTCTCCGGCGGCGACCTGTCGTATTACATGAGCGACCCGTCGATGGTCGAGACGATCGCGACCGCGTCCGCCGGCCGGATCCTGCGCACGTTCCTCACGCCGAATACTCATATCCGCGGTTTCCGCGCCGGCGTCGACGTGGCCGTCGAGCCGGGCCAGAGCACCGACCTGCGCGTCTTCCTGCGCGCAGGCGCCAAGGCGCTGACCGAGACTTGGACCTTTCCCTGGCGGGCATGAGCGGAAGGCTTCGGGCCCGCCCGCCCGGTTCAAGCAAACGCAAGCCCGCACAAGTCCATGCAAATGAGATTGCTTTCAATTGCTTGCGTTAGCTTGGCGTCTCCAAGACTGTCTGCAGACTCAAATCCTAGTATTGGAACCGCGCGACTATGATGCGGTTTGGCATAGGCCAACACAACAACGCGCGCAAAGACCACCCACCAGGTCTTCGGCGGCTCCCGATCTTTGGTCCGGGCGACCCGGTCTGTGAGCGCGTACCGATCGGCTGGTCGGCAAGGGCTTACGAATGGCGGATGGGCCGCCAAAATTCTCCATACAGCCCGAGACGAAGAATTTGCCAAAGCGGGAAGAGAACAAGAAGATTGCCCAAACTTAATGAAACCGAGAGCAGGCGTTAACTTGTAAGTGGACAATAACCGCTTAGGTTCATGCCCGCCTTTATGCAAAGATGGGAAACGATACAACTTTATCGGCGGTGTTAAATCATTCTACTGGCGGGGAATGAAAATGCGCGACTGGTATGTCGGTCAGAAGATCGTCTGCGTCAATGCACAGCCAATCGACGGACTGAGAAATCGTTTTGTCGATGAGTACCTAAGGGAGGGGAAAGTCTACAAGATCAGACAAATCCTGGTATTCGGGTTTCTATCTTCCAATAAACTTGACGAAAGGCTGGCCTTCAGGCTGGAAGGCGTCGTCCCCCATCTGATCAAGGGCGCCGAATACGCTTTCTTCCATGGCAGATTTCGACCGATGGAGCCGGGCCACGAAGACGAAGACATCAGCATCTCGGTATTTCTTGACGATCTGCGCCAGGTCAACAGCGGCCTCATTCGATTTCAGGACGAGGAAACGCCTGAACTCGAGCGCATCGACGCGGGAAGGTGAGGGGAGGGCGCCTCGCGAGCTTTCGCTGCAATGCGCCTTGCCGGGGTCGCCTTCGCCCCATACGCGCCGAGCCCGCGCTCAACCTTGGTGAACGCCAGCAAGTCCGCATTGATCACCGCGGCGTGGGTTGTCGGCATGCCGTGCGGGAAACCGGGGTAGGCTTTGAGGGTCCCGCGCTTCGGAAGCTTGACCGATCGGGCGCCGCTGGACGGGAACGGACAGATCTCGTCATCCTCCCACTTCATCACCAGGACCGGGATTTCGATCATCGGGCGCCGCCGCCAGAGGCCCTTACAAATTCGCGCGGCAATGCCGATATCGACCTTGCTCCGTCGGTTCCTTTCTGCTAGCGGAACCCGCTCGCGCCTGAGGGTTTCCCGAAGGGGCGAAAACCCTGGATGTTCGATTGCCGGCCTTTATGCGCCGGCCCGCTTTTGAAGCGGTGTGAGGGGGTCGCGAATCGCGGCGCCTTTCCGGCGAACGGACGTCCGAACGTCAACTCGAACCCAACGCCGGCGCCGCCCGTGTCAAATCGGGCCCCTTAGGAGAACCAATGGCTTCCACGCAATCCCTCGCGCCGACGCGCGACGATTTCACCGCGCTTCTCAACGAGACATACGGCGCTGACGAGGCGTTCGAGGGAACAGTCGTCAAGGGCAAGGTCGTCGCGATCGAAAAGGACATGGCCGTCATCGACGTCGGCCTCAAGACTGAAGGGCGCGTCGCGCTCAAGGAATTCACCAATCACGGCCGCGATCCCGCGCCGGGACTCGGCGACGAAGTCGAGGTCTATCTCGAGCGGATCGAGAATGCGCTCGGCGAAGCGGTCATCTCGCGTGACAAGGCGCGGCGCGAGGAGAGCTGGGTCAAGCTCGAACAGGCGTTCGAGAAGAACGAAAAGGTCGAAGGGGTCATCTTCAACCAGGTCAAGGGCGGCTTCACCGTCGACCTCGACGGGGCGGTCGCCTTCCTGCCGCGCAGCCAGGTCGACATCCGTCCGGTGCGCGATGTCGGGCCGCTGATGAACATCACCCAGCCGTTCCAGATCCTGAAAATGGACCGGCGCCGCGGCAACATCGTCGTCTCCCGCCGCACCGTGCTCGAGGAGAGCCGGGCCGAGCAGCGCCACGAGATCGTCGCCAACCTCGCCGAGGGGCAGGTCATCGACGGCACGGTCAAGAACCTCACCGACTATGGCGCGTTCGTCGACCTCGGCGGCATCGACGGCCTCCTGCACGTCACCGACATCGCCTGGCGGCGCGTCAACCATCCGAGCGAAGTCCTGACCATCGGCCAGCAGGTCAAGGTGCGCATCATCAAGATCAACCACGAGACCCACCGCATCTCGCTTGGCATGAAGCAGTTGCAGGAAGACCCGTGGTCGAACATCGAGACCCGCTACAGCGTCGGCCAGAAGCTCAAGGGCCGCGTGACCAACATCGCTGACTACGGCGCGTTCGTCGAACTCGAGCCCGGCATCGAGGGCCTCATCCACGTCTCCGAAATGTCGTGGACCAAGAAGAACGTGCACCCCGGCAAGATCGTGTCCACGAGCCAGGAGGTCGAGGTCCAGGTGCTCGAAGTCGACGCCGCCAAGCGCCGCATCTCACTCGGCCTGAAGCAGACGCTGCAGAACCCGTGGGAAGCTTTCGCCGAGAGGCATCCGGTCGGCTCGACCGTCGAGGGCGAGGTGAAGAACAAGACCGAGTTCGGCCTCTTCATCGGCCTCGACGGCGACGTCGACGGAATGGTCCATCTCAGCGATCTCGACTGGACGCGTCCGGGCGAGCAGGCGATCGAGGACTACAAGAAGGGCGACACGGTCAAAGCCAAAGTCCTCGACGTCGATGTCGAGAAGGAGCGCATCGCCATCGGGGTCAAGCAGCTGGCGAACGACCCGTTCTCGGCCAAGAAGACCGGCGAGGAGGGAGCCGAGGGCGACTTGCGCAAGGGCTCGGTCGTGACCTGCGAAGTGGTCGAGGTGAAGGACGGCGGCATCGAGGTCAAGATCGCCGGCACCGACCTCACCGCCTTCATCAAGCGCAACGAGCTGGCGCGCGACCGCGGCGATCAGCGCCCCGAGCGCTTCTCGGTCGGCGAGAAGGTCGACGCCCGCATCACCCAGTTCGACCGTCGCGCGCGCAAGATCGCCGTCTCCATCAAGGCGCTCGAGGTCGCCGAGGAGAAGGAGGCAATCGCCCAATACGGCTCGGCCGACTCGGGCGCTTCGCTCGGCGACATTCTCGGCGCGGCCCTGAAAGCCCGCGACAAGGCAAAGTAGGGCGCCGACCCCTCAGGCAATCAGCAAGGCCCGCCCGGGACGACCCCGAGCGGGCCTTTTTTGTGGCGTTTCACCTCCGGCGCCCGGCCCGGTGAGGGTCGCCGCCGAATGCGTCGTGAGATCAGTCGAGAAAGTTTCCAGAACGGGAGGCGCGCGGGGACGCCGAGCGGGCGTCCTTGCGCCCCCCAGGCGGTTCGATCACGGACTTGTGTAGTGAGGACGCAGTCGGCTATACTGGCATGTCAGCATACCGCCGATCGAACGTCTCCGGCCGCGAGGCCGGCGACGCGGCGTAGTTGACGAATACGCCAACGACGAGATCTGCGCTCGACGGCGGCCACGCTCTAGCAGGCCGCGCGCGCCGATCCCAAAACACTGAGGGAGGACGACCCATGAACTACAATCGCATTGCCGCCGTTGCCGCTGCGTGCGGCATGATCGCCGCCGCGTGCGCCTTCGCGGCGCCCGCATACGCCGCCGGTCCCGAGGTCGTGGCCGGCCCGGCGTCGGAGCCGCAGTGCTTCGTGCCGTGGACCGACAAGACCAAGTTCTTCAAGTGGCCGGCCAAGAAGGGCCCCTTCCGCATCGCGCTCGCGAACGGATATATCGCCAACACCTGGCGCATCCAGATGATTCAGACCGCGAAGGCGTTCGCGGCGCAGCCCGACATCGCCAAGCAGCTCAAGGAGTTCAAGGTCGTCTCGACCGGCGAGGACGTTGCGGCGCAGATCGCCGCGATCAACAACTTCATCGACTCCGGCTTCGACGCGATCGTCGTCAACGCCCAGAATCCGGCGGCGTTCAAGCCGGTCATCAAGCGCGCCAACGACGCAGGCGTGATCCTGGTGGCGTTCGACAACATCCTCGACACCGAAGACGCCATCAACGTGGACGTCGATCAGAAGGGCCTCGGCGTCTACTGGGGCAAATGGCTTGCGAGCCACATCCCCAATGGCGGCAAGGTTCTAGAAGTGCGCGGCGTCTCCGGCACGTCGGTCGATCGCGACCGTCACGACGGCATTCACGAGGCGCTCGACGCTACCGGGAAGAAGTGGGATGTCGTCGAGGTTTATGGCAAGTGGGACGATCCGACGGCTCAGAAAGTGAGCGCGGACGCCATCGCGGTGCAGAAGCATTTCGACGGCATCACCGCGCAGGGCGGCGACACCGGCGTTGTGCAGGCGATGCTGGACGCCAAGCATCCCATGGTCCCGTTCGGCGGCGAGACTGAAAACGGCTTCCGCAAATTCTGCGCCAAGCTCGCCGATCAGGGCCTGAAGTGCTCGTCCGGCGGCACCGGACCGGCGCAGGTCGCAGTCGCGATCAAGGTTGCGCTCGCCGCCCTCCAGGGGCAGGTGGTGCCGCAATCGGTCAAGCTGCCGCTGGCGACCGCCGAAGATCCGAACTTCAAGGACGGCGACAACTACTACGCCGCTCAGTCGGACAACTTCTTCGTCGGCAATTCCTTCCCCACCTGCAACATCAATTTCACCGCGCAGGAAATCATGGGCCAGAGCAAGGAAAACAAGTAGCCTGACCGACAGAGTCACGGCCGCTCCGCTACGATGAAGTTGCGGAGCGGCCGTGGGCGGGGCCGCGGCGCTGCGGCCCATCAGGTTCTTCTCCGGCGGGGTTTGGCGGGGTGACGCAACAGGAGTCGACGGCCTCGCCGATCCTGCGCATGGAGGGCGTGTCCAAGCGCTACGGCGGCGTGCGGGCGCTCGCCAACGCCGATCTCGCGGTGTCCGCCGGGCGCATTCACGCCATTCTTGGCGAGAATGGCGCCGGCAAATCGACGCTGATCAAGATTCTCTCGGGCGTCGTCGCGCCCGACGCCGGGCGCATCGTCATCGACGGGGCTGAAGCGACATTCGATTCCCCCGCCGCCGCCAATCGCGCCGGGATCGTGTGCATCTTCCAGGAACTGTCGCTCGTTCCCGACCTTTCGGTCGCCGACAACATCGCCATCTCGAATCCGCCGCGCCGGTTCGGAATGATCGACCGCCGCGCGCAGCGGCGCGTCGCGGAGGAAGCGCTCGAGCGGGCCGGCGCGCCCGATATCCATCCGATGGCGCTGGTCAAGGATCTGCCGCTGTCCCGCCGCCAGATGGTGGAGATCGCCAAGGCGCTGGCGCGCAAGCCCCGCGTCCTCATCCTCGACGAGGCGACCTCGGCCTTGACCGCCGCCGACGTCGCCAAGGTGTTCGTGGTCCTGAAGCGCTTGCGCCAGGAAGGCCTTGCGCTCCTGTTCATCTCCCACCGCATGCACGAGATCGCTGAACTCGCCGATGAATGCACGGTGTTCAGGAACGGCGCCAAAGTGGCGACCTACGCCGCCGGAACGAGAACCGACAATGAGGTCGTCGAGATGATGATCGGGCGGGAGTATAGCCACGTCTTTCCACCGAAGCCGGCCGCGCGGGCGAACGGCGCGGCGCCGCTGCTCGAGGTCAGGAACCTGAGCTGGACCGATCGGCTGCGCGATATTTCCTTCTCTGCCGAAGCGGGCGAAGTCGTCGGCCTCGGCGGTCTCGACGGGCAAGGCCAGCGGGAATTGCTGCTTGCCCTGTTCGGCGTCCTGCGCGGCGTTTCGGGGGAAATCCGGGTCGGGGGGCGCCGGTTTCGCCATCGAGTCCGCACGCGGCGAAAGCGAAGTCGATCGGCATGGCGCTCATTCCGGAGGATCGCAAGACCGAAGGGTTGATGCTGCCGATGTCGGTGCGCGAAAACCTCTCCTTCGCCGCGCTCGGGCGTGTGTCGAGGGGCGGGGTGGTCGATGCGACGCGCGAGAACAAGCTGGTCGGCGAGATGATCGACCTACTCGAGATCCACACCGCAGGAACCGACGCCCCGGCAGGCTCGCTGTCGGGCGGCAATCAGCAGAAGGTCGTCATCGCCAAGTGGCTGATGGCCGAGCCGCGCATCATCCTGCTGAACGATCCAACGCGCGGCATCGACGTCGGCACCAAGCAGGAGATCTACTTGCTTTTGCGCCGCCTCGCCGACGCCGGCGCGGCGATCGTCTTCTATACCACCGACTATGACGAGCTGATCGGCTGCTGCGATCGCGCCCTTGTGCTCTACGACGGCGCGATCAAGCGGGTATTGAGCGGGGCGGAGATCACTGAGCGCGCGCTTATCAGCAGCGCGCTCAACATCGGGACCGAGGCCGAAGGCGCCGCCGCCGAGGGACTGCGGCAATGAGCGACTGGCGCTACCGGCTGGCTCAGAACCGCGGGACGCTGCTCGCGTTCGTTTTCTTCATCGTCATGTTCGCCATCTACTCGAGCAATCATCCGGCCGGCTTCAGCGCCAATGTCGTGCAGACCGCGGCCAACAAGGGCGTGCTGCTCGCGCTGGTGGCGATGGCCCAGACTTTCGTCGTCATCACGGCCGGCATCGATCTTTCGGTCGGGATGGTGTTCGTTCTGACCAATTGTCTCGCGTCGTGGATCGTGGTCGGCACGGGCGCGACCGCCGCGCTCGGCGTCGTGGGCGTTCTCCTCACCGGTCTCGCATGCGGCGCGATCAACGGGCTCATCGTCATCTACGGCCGCCTCCAGCCGATCGTCGCCACCATCGCCAGCGGCGCGGTTTTCTTTGGCGTCGCCCTGCTGCTGCGGCCCATTCCGGGCGGCGACGTTTATGGACCGCTCGCGGACGCGCTGACCGGGCGCATTTTCGGCGTCGCGCCTGCGAGCCTGGCGGCGCTCCTGGTCGTCGTTCTCGTTCTCTGGATTCCCTATCGCCGATCGGCGATCGGCCGCGCGGCTTACGCCGTCGGTTCGTCGGAAACCGCAGCCTACATGTCGGGGGTTCCGGTCGACGCGGCCAAGTTTTGCGCCTACCTGCTTTCCGGATTGACCGCGTCGCTCGGCGGCCTGTTCCTCACTTTCGTGACGTACTCGGGCGAAGCTTCAGCTGCTAACGGCAACACCTACACTCTCTTCTCGATCGCCGCGGTGGTGCTGGGCGGCGTGTCGCTGTTCGGCGGGTCGGGGAGCGCCATCGGCGCCATCTTCGGCGCGCTGATGTTCCGGACCATCGGCGACCTCCTGTTCGTGTTCAATCTCGACCCCCTCTGGCAGCCGCTGTTCCAGGGCCTGGTGCTGCTCGCCGCCGTCTGCGTCGGCTCGGCGCGGCTGTTTCAGGTTCGCAACCGCCTGGAGCTGTTCCCATGAGCGAGGGGACGCAGACGCGGGTGACTGGCGCCCTCCTGCGCCGGGTCGATCCCCCGGTCGTGATCGCCTTCGCGTGCATTGTCGTCATGCTGCTCCTCGGCTCGCTCTATTCGCGCAGCTTTCTGTCGCCTGAATATCTGCTGCAGCAGCTGAAGGTGGCCTCGTTCCTCGGCGTGATCGCCACCGGCACGATGATCGTCATCCTGCTCGGCCAGATCGACCTCTCCGTCCCCTGGGTGGTCGCCGTCGGCGGCATGATGTCCACCGCGGCGACGGGATGGGGTCCGGTCGGCGAAGCGATGGCAATTCCGTTCGGGGTCGGGTGCGGAGTGGTCCTGGGCCTCCTCAACGGCTTCGGCGTCGCCTATCTGCGAATCCCGTCGATGATCATCACGCTCGCGGTCAACGCGGTCGCCCAAGGGTTGATGGTGGTCCACACCGGGGGCTTCTCGCCGCAAGATTCATCGTCGCCGGCGATGCGCACGCTCGCCACCGGCGATTTCCTGTTCGGCCTGCCGAACGCCCTTCTCGTCTGGGCCGTCGTCGGCGCCGGCGCGATCTTCCTCCTCAACCGCACCACCTTCGGCCGCGCCGTCTACGGCATCGGCAATCGGGAGCGCGCCGCCTATCTCTCGGGCATCGACACCCAGCGCGTGGTTCTGATCGCCTTCGCCATCGCCGGGGGCTTATCCGCTTTCGGCGGCGTTCTGCTCGCCGGCTACGCCAGCAAGGCCGCCCAGGCGATGGGCGACGCCTATCTCCTGCCGGCGATCGCCGCCGTCGTTCTCGGCGGCGCGTCGATCCTCGGAGGGCGCGGCAGTTATGTCGGCACGATCGCGGGCGTCATTCTGATCACCCTGCTGCAATCCATTCTGTCGGTGGTGCAGATGTCGGAGGCGGGACGCCAGATCACCTACGGCGTCGTCATCATCGCCATGCTCCTGCTCTACGGGCGCGAGGGCAGGGCGCGCTAGGCCGGCCAGGGCCGGGCCGAGCTTCCAACCCTTGCCTCGCGCCCTCCGCCCGACGAATATCGCACCCGCGCCAATTTTCACCGGTTCGGCGTCGGGTGTCGATGCATGAGTTTCCTGGATCAGCTCGCGTTCGGACCTGGCCGCGACCGGAGGGCGTGGGTCAGGGTCGCGCTCGTCGGGCTCGCTGTTATCGCGCTGGCCGGCGGGCTCCTCTACTACGCTGTCTCCGGCGACTACGCGTTCCTGCGGGCTTCCATCTTCACCGGGTCGCCGACCGGGGCCTATCATGCCCTTGGCGACCGGCTTGCGTCGCGCGCGCTCAAGAAGAACGGCCATCTCAAGGTCGTCGCCACGGCGGGATCGATCGAAAACATCGCCCGCCTCACCGGCGAAAACGGCCGCTGCATACCCGCCTTCGCTTTCGTACAGGATGGATTGCCGACGCCAGCCGGCGCCGGCCTGGAGACGCTCGGACGGCTGCCGCAGCCGGAGACGCTGTTTCTGATGGCCCGACGCGGGCGCGCGATCAACACCTTCAACGATCTCAAGGGCGCTTCGGTGGGAATCGGTCCGGAGGGCTCCGGTACGGCCTATCTGATGCAGCAACTGCTGCAGAATTCCGATCTTGCCGGTCTCGATCTGAAACCCTCCAGCCACGATCTCGAGGCGCAAGCGCAACTCGTCCGAGACGGTGCGCTCGACCTCGCCGCCTTCGTCATGAACGAGAACGCCGAGATGGTCCGCTCGCTGGCCAACAAATACGACCTCGAAATCGTTGCTCCCGCCGACATTGAAGGGTTGGTGGCGCGAGACAAGTGGCTGCGTCTGGGCCGGATCCCTGCCGGTTACTACGATATCGCCAAGCCGACCCCCGCTACCGACAAGCTCGTCGCGCAGGTCGATACGCTCGTGATGACGAACGCGTGCGTGCATCGCGCGGAACGGGTGGCGTTCCTGATGCTGCTCCGGGAGGAGTTCCCCAATTTCGTCCGAGTGAATCCGCCGCCGTCGGCGAAGTCGCAGGACAGTGCGCCGCTGGCCGACGAGGCGCGCGAGTTCTTCGCCAGCGGGGAGCCCGAGCTCGCGGATAAATATTTCCCCTGGCTCGTGAACCTGATGTCGCCCGCCTATTGGATCTATCTTGCGATGGCGGCCACCGTCCTTTTGAACGCCATGGGCGGCTATAGCCGCTTCAGGCTATGGCGGATTGACGCCAACCGCGGGATGCTCGAGTCCCGCCTCATGGCGCTCGCGCATCCCGGTCTCACGGCGGATGAAATCGACGCGCTCGCGCATCGAGGACTGACGCGTGAGCAGATCAAGGCGCTTCCGCCCGAGGCCGTCGAGCTGACGCCGCAGGATCGAAAGGCGGCGGAGGACCTCACCATGGAGTTTGACGCGCTTCGCCGCCGCTGTGAGGACCAGCTGCGCTCGTTTGTGACGCCGATGGGCTCCGAGATGTACTACCGCTATCAGGAATCGCTGATCGACGAGGCGAAAGCCGCGCTTGCGGCTCTGCTTCGCCGGCCGAAGTCATGATGTGGTCACGAAATCATCCCATCGTCGAGGTAGCAGAATTAGAGCGCAAGAGCGCGCGCAGCCGACACGACAAAAAGGGGATGGAACGCAACGGCTCGCGGTGTGTGCTTGCGCCGGTCAGGGCGGCTGGGCGGCAGGAAGATTGCGTGTGGCGCAGCCTGCTCCGTTCGAGAGTCTGAAGCCGAGGGCGGGCCGCCTCGGACGATTGGGCGTGGCGATTGTCGCCGCGGCCCTCGCCGGGCCGCCGGCGCGAAGCGCGGGGTGCGCCCGATGCGGCGCCCCAACGCCGGAAGTGAGCCGCGCCCCGGCTCAATCCGCCATGCCAGTCAGGCAGCCGAAGCGTCTGGTCTCGCGCGAAGCAAGGCCGAGGCGGTTGGTGGGAGAACTCAAGATCGCGGGCGGCGGATCTTACCTTGTCTGTGTGCGCGCTTGCGACGGCGGTTTCTTTCCCGTCCCTTATGTCGGGGACCGCGATTCGCTCGCGAAGATCTGCCAGGGGTTGTGTCCGAACGCCGAAGACGCAACTCTATTCCATGCCGTTTGGCGGCACGATCGAGCAGTCGGTTTCAACATCCGGCGCGCCGTACGCGATCCTCCCCAACGCCGGCAAATTCGAGCAGGCAGTCGATCAGAGCTGCTCTTGCCGGCGCGAGGATCAGAGCTGGGCGGAGGCGCTGGCGGCGGTCGAGGCGAGGTTTCAGCGCCAATCAGGCGACGTCCTGGTGACGCCGGAAATCTCCGAGCAGATGTCTCGGCCGGCGGCAGCGCCCAAGCTCACCGTCGCGAAGGCCCGCGCGGCCGACGCTGACGCCCTGGCGCTGGTCGAGAAACCCGAGCCGCAGTCGGTGGTTCTCGACGCCAACGGCGTGGACTTCAACTTGAACGCGGCGACCGCCGCGGTCTCTCGCGAGACGTCGGGCATTGGCGTCGAAGAGACCGGAGGCGTGCGCTACGGGCTCGAACAGGGCCAGATCGTACAGCAGAAGAGCTCCGACGGCTCGGTCAAGCGGGTGCGGATCATAGCGCCGACGCTTTACTGACGCGGAGCTGGGTTCCTTCCCCCTCGTTCAAGCGACGGCGGCGACGACGGCCTCATTAACGTGGGGTTGATGAGCGCCCGGACAGGTCTTGAGCCGCTCGCGCAGGTCCGCGATCAGCCAGCGGCCGGCGCGGCCGGGAGCGCGGCCGCGCTCATGCACGACATAGATCGGCAGGGCAACGTCCTCCCGGTTGGCGATGTCGAGCCGTTTCAGCCGGCCGGCGGCGACGTGCTCGGACACCATGTGGTTAGGCATGTTGCACCAGCCGAACCCGGCGAGGAGGAATTCGAGGCGGGTGGCGAGATCGGCGAACCGCCAAAGGTGGAGGCTGACGATTCCGCCGACCCAATTCTGGGTCAGCGCGGTGCGATCGGTCAGAACAAGCTGCACATGCGGTTCGAGCGCCTCGCGGGTCAGCGGCGCGGGCGCGGCGGCGAGCGGATGGCTGGTGGCGACGACCGGCCACATAGGGATCCGGGTCATGAATTCGCTCACGAGGTCGGGCGTGCTCACCGGCGCGACGGTATAGATCGCGAGCCGGGCCGCGCCCTCGCGCAGCCGCTGCTCGGAGCCTCCCAGCGCCTCAGTGAACACGGTCGCCGGCAGATTCGGAAACTCGACTCTCAGAGCCTTCAGGCTCTCCATCAAGAGCGGAATCGGGAACATCGAATCGACCGCCAGCGTGAGCTCCGGCTCGAGGTCGTCGGCCATGCCCTCGGCGCGGGCGCGGATGGCCTGCGCGCCCGCGATGAGGGCGCGCGCATCGCCAACCAGCGCTTTTCCCGCATCGGTCAGCCGCGGCATCTTGCCCGAACGGTCGAACAAGGTGAGCCTCAGGGTCGCCTCGAGCGTTTGAATCGACTGGCTGATCGCCGACTGGACGCGGCCCAGTTTTCGCGCCGCGGCGGAGAAGCTGCCGGCGTCCGCGACCGCGACAAGGACGCGCATCTGGTCGAGGGTTAGAGCGTCGATCATCGGCGGTGGTCCCGAATGTATCAATGGGGCTGATGGCTTCTACCATAATTTGGCCGATTGTCATGATGCTTCTTTGGCCCCACGTTTGTGGGCGACCCAGTTTAGTGCGTTGAATCCATGTGGTTTCAGACGCTTCGAGAGGGAAATCGCCGGTGAGCAAGCCCAAAATCGCCATCATCCTTTCCACCAACCGCGCCGCTCGCTTTGGCCACAAGGCCGGGCAATGGATCCACGACATCGCCAAGCAGCGGAGCGACATGGAGTTCGACCTGGTCGACCTGCGCGACCATCCGCTCCCGTTTTTCGACGAGATCGCCAGCAACGCCTGGGTTCCGACCCAGAACGCGGAAGGCGTGCGCTGGCAGAAGAAGGTCGGCCACTACGACGGCTATATTTTCGTCACGGCGGAATACAACCACGGCGTTCCGGCGGTTCTCAAGAACGCCCTCGACTTCGCCTATCCCGAGTGGAACAGGAAGCCCGCCGCCTTTGTCGGCTACGGCGCGATCGGCGCGGCGCGCGCAATCGAGCAGCTGAGATTGATTACGATCGAATTGCAGATGGCGCCGACCCGATCGGCGGTGCATCTGGCCGGCGCCGATTTCATGGCCGCGCTGCGCGAGGGCAAGCCCATCTCCGATTTCGCCTATCTGAAGCCGACCGCCGACGCGCTGCTCGACGAGCTGGCATGGTGGGCGAATGCGCTGAAGACGGCGCGCCAGGCGACCGCCAAGACCGCGGTCGCGGCCGAGTAGGTTTGCTCAAACCTCTATGTGCGCCGCGCTCGGTAGCCGCGGCTGGAAACCTGCGCTCGCTTTCGGACGGAGAAAACAACGTGACCGTGTCAGTCAACCCAAGAAGCGTTACTCGCCACGCCCCGCTCGGAGGCGAGGCGTTGAGCCAGCTCTTCACCCACGCGCGCACCCATAACGCCTTCCTCGACCGCCCGGTCCCTGAAGCGTTGCTGCGCGAGGCGCTCGACCTTGCCAAAATGGGCCCTACCGCCGCGAACCAGCAGCCCTTGCGGGTCGTCTTCCTGCGCTCGAGCGCGGCCAAGGAGCGCCTGCGTCCGGCGATGGCCCCGGGCAATGTCGACAAGACGATGGCGGCCCCCGTGGTCGCGATCGCCGGACACGATGTCGAGTTCTACGAGCATCTGCCCTATCTGACGCCGCAGCGGGACTTCAAGCCGATGTTCGCGGGCGATCCCGAGCTTGCGGCCCGCAGCGCGGCGCAGAGCGGAACGCTCCAGGTCGGGTATTTCATCTTGGCTTTGCGGGCGTTAGGCCTCGACGCGGGCCCGATGGGCGGTTTCGACGCGGCCAAGGTCGAGGCGGAGTTTTTCCCCGAAGGGAAGATCAAGGCCAACGTGATCATCAACATTGGCTTCGGCGACGACGCCAAGCTTTTTCCGCGCAACCCGCGCCTCACGTTCGATCAGATGGCGACGATTCTCTGAACGCGCAAACCCACTGGGCGGCCGCGATGGCCGGCCATTCTTTCTCAGCAGGAGGTGATCCCATGACCGATGTCCTTCCCCGTTCCACCGTTTCGGCGCTGAATACTGCGTCGCTTGCGCCGCATGCGCGCTCGTTGCTGCGCATCGCCGCCGGGCTCGCGTTTCTCGAGCACGGGACAGGCAAGCTGATTGGCTTCCCCGCGGGCCTCCCGTTCATCGACAAGATGCCGACTGGCCTCATGTATTTCACCGGAACGATGGAGCTGGTCGGCGGCGTTCTGATCGTGCTCGGCTTGTTCACGCGTCCGGTGGCGTTCGTTCTCTCGGGTTTCATGGCCGCCGCCTATTTCATGGCGCATTTCCCGATGAGCTTCTTTCCGGCGATCAACATGGGCGAGGCCGCGCTGCTTTACTGCTTCATCTTCCTCTATCTCGCCGCCGCCGGCCCCGGCCCCTGGGCGGTTGATAACCGGTAACCTCGGCCGCGGCACGGAACCGTCATCGTGCACTTCGCCATAAGGGCGTCGAAAGACGCCCTTATGGTCGGTATCAAGGGAGGCTTGAATGGCGAAGGTTCTTGTCCTGTATTATTCGAGCTACGGCCATATCGAGACTATGGCCTACGCGGTCGCCGAGGGCGCGCGTGCAGCTGGCGCAACGGTCGATGTGAAACGCGTACCGGAGACCGTTCCCGAGGCGATCGCCAAGGCCTCGCATTTCAAGCTCGATCAACCAGCGCCTGTCGCCACCCCCGCCGAGCTCGCGAACTACGACGCGATCATTGTCGGCGCCCCGACGCGGTTCGGCCGCATGCCTTCGGCGATGGGGAGCTTCTGGGAGCAGGCGGGCGCGTTGTGGATGGGCGGCGCCCTGCATGGGAAGGTTGGAGCGGCCTTCACCTCGAGCGCGACCCAGCATGGCGGCAACGAGACGACCCTCTTCTCGATCATCGCCAATCTCATGCATTTCGGTATGGTTATCGTCGGTCTGCCCTATAGCCATGCCGGCCAAATGAGTCTCGACGAGATCGTCGGCGGAGCGCCCTATGGAGCGACCACGATCGCCGGCGGGCAGGGGCAGCGTCACCCGAGCAAGATCGAACTCGACGGCGCCCGTTTCCAGGGCGATCTCGTCGCCAAGGTTGCCGCGAAGCTTACGGCTTAGCAACGGCAGGCGCCGCCGCGATGTCCAATCAGGATTCATGAACTGCTGAACCGCAACCTCCAGCAGGTTTTCGGCGAGGGGGACTCCGCTCGCCGTCGTGCGGCGATCGAGGAGCTATACACGGACGATTGTGTCGTCGATGCGCCTCCCGGTGTCTTCGTCGGACACGACGCATTGGATAGGTTCGCGGGCGACCTGCGTGCGACCCACCCTCACTTCGCTTATACGCCTCACGGCGAGCCGCAGGCGCTACACAACGCCGGCCGTCTGGCGTGGGGCTCCGGTCCGCGCGGCGAGAAGCCCGACTACACCGGCCTGGACGTGATCATCGTGCGCGGCGGCAAGATCGCGGCCCTCTACGTATTCCTCGACCAAATGCCGTGATAGCAGAGCGCACCGCTTAGCGCCTGCTTCAGTGGGATCGAAGGGCTACTGCGCGCCGCGCAGATCGCTTTGGCTCGCGCCGGCGGGCGCGGCGGTCTTGAACGCCCCGAACGACAGGCTGCCAAACAGTCGGGCGAGAACGCCTCTTTCTGGCGCCGTCTGCGCTGGCCGAGCGGCGGCTGTCTCCGGCGCGGCGGAAGCAGGCGGGCTCGCGTTGGGGATCGGCATCGGCGGCAGCGGCGCGGTAAGTTCGGCCGCCCGCGCCAGTAACGCGCTGTCGTCAAATTTCTGCGCCGGCTGCACTTCGGCAAGCGCCAGCGCGCCGGTCGGCGCGGTATCCACGCCGGAGGTGATGACCTTGGGCAGAGGCCATGCTGCGCGATTGCGGCGCCTGCGCCCGCTCCGCGGGTCGGGGCCGGTGGGGGAAGAACGCCGGCGGCTTGGTCCCCGGTCGAGGCCAGGATCAATGCCGCCGGACGGGCGGGCGGCATAGGAGCGCCGGCGAGCGCGGCGGCGACGTCGAGGTCGGCCGGACGTCGCGGCGGGAGCGGCCCGAATGATTTGACCCCAAGGGCGCCGTGGGCCGGGATCGGCGAAGCGTCGTTGGCGACGTCGGGTTGCTCGAGCGTCGCGACCACCTCCTGCTTGACCGGCGGCGCCGGCGCGGCGCTGGCGTAAGCCGGGCCGGTCGGCAAGTCGCGCTTGGCCATGGCGACCGCGTCCGGCCCGGACTCGAGACCCTGCTTGGCGGCGGGCGCGGGGGCCGGCGCGGCGGGTTCCGCGTAGGCGTGCCCGGTCGGCAGGTTTCGCTTCGCCTTGGCGACCGCTTCCGGCCCGGCGTCGGCGACCTCGACCTGAGGCGCCGCTTGCGGTCCTCCGCCGCTGCGGCCGCCCCGCGCATTGCCGGTCGTCGCCGAGGCGGTCGTCGCTTCCTGCCCGCCCGCCTCCTCCGCGTCGTCTGCGCCCCCGCCGTGGCCGAACAGCCAGGAGAATATCCCGAAGCCGCCGCTCGCCACCTGCACCTGGCCGCCGCGCGCCTCGATCTCCGCCCGCGCTTCCTCGTAGCGAGGCATCGGCTGCCCGTCGGCCGGGATGAACACAGTCTTTCCATCGGGGAAGAGCCGCGTCAGCGCGTCCCTGCTCATCCGCGGCCAATAGCGGACCGAGCCGCTGTCGATATGCACCCAGGGCGTGATCCCGGTCGGGTAAAAGCCGACGCCGCCGTACTCCATCCGCATGGCGATGTCGCGTATGCGCGCCGTCCCGACGTCGAGGAAATGGGCGTCGATCGCCTTGCCTTCCATGTGCTGCGAATGTTCGGCCACCTGCCGCGACCGCCGGCGCAGCATGGCATTGGTCTGCGGCGAGCGGTATGCGGAGAGAACGTCGATCGGCTGCGTCGATCCCGATTCGCGGTAGACCTCCCAGATGATGTCGAACAGGTGGGGGTCCATCTTGGTCGGCTCGTTGAGCCGCCAGTCGCGGCAGAACCAGTTCAGCTTGTCGAGCACCCCCTGGTCGTAGACGCCGTTGACCATGAAGGTGAACGAGCCGGATTCGTTGGTGTGCTGGTCCGACAGAATGATGGTGCGCGTGTCGCCGTTGGCGACCGCCGATTCGGTCGAGTTCGGGGCAACCCAGGCCGCGGCGAACGCCGCAGCCACCGCAAGCCGCGCCGCCGCCCCGCCGCGGCCGGCGCTGATGTTCACCTTGGTACCCGCCAACAAACGATCCTTCCCCAACACGGCGCGACCGGCGGCGAAGCCGGAGGACTGTGCCTTTCCCTTCCGTACGCATACGCTTTGGCCGGGTTCTCTCCCGCCGGCCCCTACGCGACCTGCCGAGCGCGCGTCCCGTGGCGCGCTTGATTCGGACCCTCGCATTGTGACGAAGACGCCACAGTTAGGCAAAAAGCGATTTGCGCAGGCTATAGCCCTATCTCGCAGCCCTTTCAATCTTGACTTGCCTGAGCGAGTATGCCCTCGACCTTGCGGGTCACTCCATAGATGTCCGGCCGCTCCTGTGGTTCACCGAATTCGTCAAAGAATTCAGTGAAGTACTCGATGTGGATGGGCAGCGGGCGGGGCAGGAAGACGGTTCTTTCCGGGCCGCCCACGGCCGCCTCGATTCGCTCGGCTGTCCATTGACTCTCGCCTCCGCCGAGGACGATCTCGGCCAGACTCTCGGGGTCTTCGACTCGGATACAGCCGTGGCTGAGGGCGCGCGCGTCCTCGTCGAACAATTCGCGCCCCGGCGTATCGTGCAGGTAGACCGCATAATCGTTCGGAAACATGAAGGCGAAGCGCCCGAGCGCGTTGTCGTCGCCCGGCAGCTGGCGGACCGTGAGCCGTCCGCCGACCGTCTTCACCTCGTACCTGCGGCGGCTCAACGAGCCGAGCTTCGGCATGATTTCTTTCTTGATGATCGAATCGGGAACCTGCCAGGACGGATTGATGATGACGTAGCGCATCACATTGGAGAAGATCGGCGTCGGCGTTTCCGGCTTGCCGACAATGGCGCGCGCCTGATGGACGACCGCATCGCCATCCAAGAGGGCGACCGAGAAGTCCGCGATGTTGACCTCGATCCTGCGCTCGCCCATGTCGCGCGGCTCCCAACGCCACATCTCCATGTTGGCGAGAATCGCAGCCCGCCGGCGGGCAAGCGAGCCGAACGCGAGCGTGGGGTCGGCGGACGCGGTATGGATGCGCCCGCCGGCCGGCGGCTTCGCCGGATGGACGGCCTTTGACGCGCTCGGCGCGGCTTCGGTCAGGCGCTTCCACTCCTCCCGGAGGTCCCGGTAAGCCTTCTGCGGCGGGTTGAAGTCTGCAAGCCTCTTGGCCGGATCGGGCGCCTCGGCGGTCTCGGCGAGCGCTGCGCCCGGATCGGCGAGGCTCGGGGCTGCGAAGATGAGCGGCGAAACGCGCGCCGGAGGGACGCGCGACCCGGTCGCCTGCTCGGCGTAGATCACCACGGCCGCGGAGATCGCCGTCTCCGCTTCTGCGAGTTCATCCGGGGCGGCGCCGGCCCCGATCTCACGGATCTGGGCCACCCCGGGGAGCGTGAGCCCGTCGTCCTTGGCGCGTTTCAGTTGCGAAAGCGCGGCGCGTCCCGCCTCGGTCAGTCCGTCGGCGCCGACCCATACCGGCGCGTAGTCGCGCGCGGCGTAGAAGAACGCGATCGCCGCCCGCGCGGCGCGCCAGTCGCCAGCGCCGAGCGGATTGGGCTGATCGGGCGCCGCGACGAGCCGCTCCGTCGCCGCCTGGAGCGCGGTCTGACTGGGCGACAGCGAAGGAGCGGGGACGGGTTCGGGAACTGGGGGCGGCGGGTTGTCCGCCGGGGCGGGCGATGCCGGAGGGGAGGGCGCCGGCGTCGCCGCAAAGCCGCTTTCATACGCCAAGGGAACTTTTGCCGGATCGGCTTCGTCGCTGCTCGCGGCCGCCGCGACAGCTGAAACGTCGAACCTCGGCTCGCCGACGACGTTGGGGAGCGCGACGTCGTCCTGCGGCGCACGCACGGCGTTGAACGCCGCGACCACGGGACTGACGTCGCCGATTTTGCCGAAGCTTGCGGGCGCTTCCGGCGACAGGAGCGCGATTGCGCCGCCACGATCGGGGCGGGCCTCCGGCGCGCCGGCCCAGGCCAGGCTTGCGGCAAAAAACGCGGCTGCGCCCGCGCCAAGGGCGCGGGCAACCAGCAGGCTGCGCCGCTTTCCGCGCCCGTGCGTCCTCATTCTCCGCACCGTGGCGCGGAGCGCGCAGAGTTCGTGTCGCCTGCGCTCAAGCCGTCTCGAGGCAAGGGGTTTTCCGATCGACGCCAGCCCACGCTTCGCCCGCATTATGCCGCAGCGTCGCCGAGCATGTCATCAGCAATTCCGATGTCCTTCATCTTGCGATAGAGCGTCGACCGCCCGATCCCGAGCTTGCGCGAGATTTCGGACATTTGCCCGCGGTAGTGGGCGAGCGCGAAGCGAATGGCCTCGGTCTCGATCTCCTCGAGCATCCGCACGTCTCCGCTGTCGTTGATGAGCCGGAGCGAATGCGGGTCGTCGCGGTCGAGACCGGTGGGCCCCAAGACGACGGAAGCCGCCGGGTCGGCGGCGACCGGCGGCGGGGCTGCCGGAATTCGCACGTCATAGCCCTCAACCTGCGCGGCGATCTGCGGAAACTCAGCCGTCGTCAGTTCGTCGCCGTCAGCCAGAACCACGGCGCGAAACATCGCGTTCTCGAGCTGTCGGACATTGCCCGGCCAGTCGTATGCGGTGAGAAGCGCAAGCGCCTTGCTGTCGAGCCCGCGGATGCGCTTGCCCTCCTCGACGCAGAAGCGGGCGAGAAACCGCATCGCGAGATCCGGCACGTCGCAGATGCGCGCCCTGAGCGGGGGAATGGAAATCGGGAACACGTTGAGGCGATAGAAGAGATCTTCGCGGAAGCGGCCGGATTTGACGAGTTCGATCAGGTTCTGGTTGGTCGCCGACACGAGGCGGAAATCGACCTTGACCGACCGACGCGCGCCGACCGGGTCAATCTCGCCCTCCTGCAGCGCGCGCAGGAGTTTGACTTGCGCCTCGGGGGGCAGTTCGCCGATCTCGTCGAGGAACAGCGTCCCCCCGTTCGCCTCGGCGAACTTGCCGGCGTGCTTGTCGGTGGCGCCGGTGAACGATCCCTTTTCGTGCCCGAACAGGATCGATTCGACCAGCGTCTCGGGCAGCGCGCCGCAATTCACGATGACGAACGGCTTGCCGCGCCGTTCCGAGCCGCCCTGGATCGCGCGCGCCATCAGTTCCTTGCCGACGCCGGATTCGCCTTCGATCAGGACCGGGATGTTCGACTTGGCCGCCCGCTCGGCGAGCCGCACGGTGCGCGCCATCGATTCCGCGCGGGTGACGATGTCGCGAAAACTGAGTTCGCCCGCGTTGCGTCGCGTCGCCCGGCGCAATTCGTCCTCGAGCGCGTCGACGCGCAGCGCGTTGCGGATCGACACTTGAAGACGCTCCGCGCCAACCGGCTTGACGACAAAGTCGGTTGCGCCGGCGCGCATGGCGGAGATGACGGCCTCGATCGAACCGTGCGCGGTCTGCACGATCGCCGGAACCGCGATATCGCGCTGGCGCATTCGCGCCAGCACCCCCATGCCGTCGAGATCGGGCATCACGAGGTCGAGGATGACGAGATTGATCGGCGGACGATCGCCGGCCACGAGACGCGCCAGCGCGCCTTCGCCCGAATCCGCGGTTTCGACGTCATACCCGAATCGTCTGGCCATCGCCTCGAGCAGGCGGCGCTGGATGGGATCGTCATCAACAACGAGTATCAGAGCGGTCATTGTCGTCCCGACGCCGGCCTTTTGGGCCGCGCATTGCGCCACCCTGTGACATCACGGTAAATGCGATGTTAATGCCGTCTCGTTGCGAGCCGCAGTCTGCCGCTTTGTCGGCGCGTGGCAGCGCGGAAACCTTAGCAAGAGCTTAAGAAGGGCCTGGTCGATGAACTCGCTGTTCCATTCCCTCGACGCCGCCCTCACGCCGTCGCCCGCATCGACGGATCTTGGACAGTTGCCGCAGTGGCGGCTCGAGGATTTGTACGAAGGCGTGGATTTGCCGCGCTTCGCCGCCGATCTCGAACGCGCCGAGCGCGAAGCAAAGCTGTTCGCCGAGGCCTGGCGAGGCAGGCTCACCGAATTCGCCGGCCGGCCGGACGCCGGCGAGACGCTGGCCGCGGCGGTGAAGACCTACGAGTCGATGCAGGACTTGACCGGACGCATCATGGCTTACGCGTCGCTGCTCTATGCTTCCGACACCAGCGACGCGGCGCGCGCGAAGTTCTATGGCGACGCGCACGAACGGGTGACCGCGCTCGCCGGCGATCTCCTGTTCTTCGAGCTCGAGCTCAACCGCATCGACGACGCGCGGCTCGATGCGGCGATGCGAGCGCCGGCGCTCGGCCACTATCGTCCCTGGCTCGAGGACATCCGCAAGGAGAAGCCCCATCAGCTTCCCGACGATCTCGAGCGGCTGTTCCTGGAGAAATCGGTCAGCGGCGCCGCCGCATGGAACCGGCTGTTCGACGACACGACGGCGGCGCTGAGATTCGATTTCGAGGGCGAGAGCCTGACGCTCGAGCCGCTGCTCGGCAAGCTCATGGACCCGGACCCGGCGAAACGCGAGGCGGCGGCGAATGCGCTTGCGGCGACGCTCGGCGCAAACCTGCGCCTGTTCGCCCTCGTCACCAGCACGCTCGCCAAGGACAAGGAGATCTCCGATCGCTGGCGCAAGTTCGCCGACGTGGCGGATTCGCGCCATCTCGCCAATCGGGTCGAGCGCGAGGTGGTCGAGGCGCTGGTCGCGGCGGTGACCGACGCCTTTCCGCGCCTCTCGCATCGCTACTACGCGCTCAAGGCCCGCTGGTTCGGCAAAGAGCGTCTCGACCACTGGGACCGCAACGCCCCGCTGCCGAACGCGCCCCGGCGCGTCTATCGATGGGAGACCGCGCGCGACACCGTGCTCGGCGCCTATCGCGCATTTTCGCCGCGGATGGGCGATATCGCGCAGCGATTCTTCGATGAGCGCTGGATCGACGCGCCGGTGAGGCCGGGCAAGGCGCCCGGCGCGTTCTCGCATCCGACCACGCCGTCGGCGCACCCCTATATCCTGCTCAACTATCTCGGCAAGACGCGCGACGTGACGACGCTGGCGCACGAGCTCGGCCACGGCGTCCATCAGGTGCTGGCTAACGTCAACGGCGCGCTCATGGCGCCGACGCCGCTGACCCTCGCTGAAACGGCCTCGGTGTTCGGCGAGATGCTCACTTTCCGCTCGATGCTCGCCGACATCAGGGACGCGGTCGAGCGCAAGTCGATGCTCGCGGCCAAGGTCGAGGACATGCTCAACACCGTGGTGCGCCAGATCGCGTTCTACAAGTTCGAGCGGCTGGTGCATCTCGAGCGCCGCAACGGCGAACTGACGGCGGAGCGGATCGGCGAATTATGGATGAGCGTCCAGGCCGAAAGCCTCGGCCCGGCGATCGAGCTCAAGGCTGGCTACGAGACCTACTGGGCCTATATCGGCCACTTCATTCATTCGCCGTTCTATGTCTACGCCTACGCGTTCGGCGATTGCCTGGTCAATTCGCTCTACGGCCTCTATGAGCGTTCGCCGGATGGTTTCGCCGAGCGTTATCTCGCGATGCTCGCAGCCGGCGGCTCGAAGTCCTATGGCGAGCTGCTCGCGCCCTTCGGCCTCGACGCCAAGGACCCGGGCTTCTGGAAGATCGGTTTGTCAGTGATCGAGCGGATGATCGACGAACTCGAGGCGATGGGGTGAGAGCGCCGAGGGCAAACGATGGACCGGGGGTAGCCGCGGCGCCGATGCCGGCCGGGGTGGCCGCTGCCTTCTCTGTCTTCCCTGACCGCGTTCGCGCGCGGCTTCTGGAAGTGCGGGATCTCATCTTTGAGACCTCCGCCCGCGCCAAGGGGGTCGGTCCGCTGACGGAGACGCTGAAGTGGGGCGAGCCGGCCTATCTGACGGAGGCGACGGGAAGCGGAAGCACCATCCGGCTGGGCTGGCTTCGATCCTCGGAACGCGAGTGCGCGGTGCTCTTCAACTGTCGCACGACGTTGGTGGACGATTTCCGCAGCCAGTTTCCCGACGTGTTCGCCTACGAGAAGAACAGGGCCGTTCTTCTCGACGCCGGCGAACCGCTGCCTGAGATTCCGCTTTCGGCTTGTCTCCTGATGGCGCTCACGTACCATCGGCGCCGCTGAGGATTCGGCGCCGCGCCTGGAACGAGGCTCTCCGGAAATATGGCGATTTCCTCGGCGATTTCCGGCCGCGGCTGAAATCGCCAGGCGCACGTCTTATATCTTGCCTCAACCCCTAAGGAGAGATTCGCTCGTGGAGCGTGACAATGAGGCCAACCGTCTGAGCGCCCGCGCTACCCGCTACGCCCGCCTCGGCGTCAACGCCGGGGCGCTGGCGGCGCGGGTTGGGGTCAACCGCATGCGGGGCGGCGGGCGGGCGACGGACGCCAAGGCGCTCGCCTCGGCGCTGGGCTCGATGAAGGGCCCGCTGATGAAAGTCGCGCAGTTGCTGTCGACGATTCCCGACCTGCTGCCGGCGGATTTCGCCGCTGAGCTGATGCGGCTACAGTCGCAGGCCCCGCCGATGGGGGCGGCCTTCGTGCGCCGCCGGATGCAGGCCGAGCTTGGACCGAACTGGCGCGAGCGCTTCGCCGATTTCGACTTCAAGCCTGCGGCCGCCGCTTCGCTCGGGCAGGTTCATCGCGCGACGAGCCTGGGCGGCGAAAGACTGGCCTGCAAGCTCCAATATCCGGACATGGCCTCGGCGGTCGAGACCGACCTCTCGAACCTCGATCTTTTGTTTTCGCTTCACCGGCGCGCAGGCGCGGCGATCGAAACCCGCGAAGTCGCAAGCGAGATCAGGGAGCGGGTGCGCGAGGAGCTTGACTACCAGCGCGAGGCCAGGATCGCCCGGCTTTATCGCTTCATGCTGGCCGACCGGCCGTTTGTGCGCGTGCCCCGGGTCGAGGAGGCTCTCTCCACGCGTCGGCTGTTGACGCTCGAATGGCTGGACGGCGAGCCGCTCGTCGCCTTCGAGGGCGCGTCCGAAGAGGCGCGCAATGCGATCGCCGTCGGCCTGTTCGACGCCTGGTGGCGCCCGTTCCTCCGCTACGGCGTCATCCACGGCGACCCGCATCTCGGCAATTACTCGGTCGCTGCGGACGGCGCGAAAAGCAGGGTCGAGGGCGTCAACCTGTTCGACTATGGCTGCGTGCGCATCTTCACGCCGCGGTTCGTGCGCGGCGTGGTCGAGCTCTATCAAGCGCTGAAGGCGAACGACAAGGCGCGCACCGCTCACGCCTATGAGTTGTGGGGCTTCGCCGGGCTCACGCCCCGAACCACAGAGGCGATGACAATCTGGGCGCGCTTCATGTGCGGTCCGATTCTCGACGACCGGGTGCGCACCGCCGCCGACGGCGTCAAGCCGTCGGAGTATGGACGGCGCGAGATCGGCGAGGTCATGCGCGCGCTCAAGGCCGAGGGCGGGAAACTGCCGGTTCCACGCGAATTCGTGTTCCTCGATCGCGCGACGATTGGTCTCGGCGGCGCGTTCCTGAGACTCGGCGCCCGGCTCAATTTTCACCGCCTGTACGAGGATGCGATCGCC
The DNA here is from genome assembly GCA_963776665.1 of uncultured Alphaproteobacteria bacterium. GTDB lineage: Bacteria > Pseudomonadota > Alphaproteobacteria > Rhizobiales > Beijerinckiaceae > Roseiarcus. The sequence goes on along the minus strand of CAVZNQ010000008.1, from coordinate 135,289 downwards.
GACTTCGACGAAGCGGCGGTCGCGCGCCGGCAGGCCGGAGCGCTGGAGGCGGTCGGATTGGGTCCGGCCGGCGGGCCTGCCGAGCGGCGACCGGCGCCGGTCGGCTGACCGCACTAGGCTCGGCCAGGCGGATTTGCGATGGTGCTTGCGCTGGCCGGCATTTGACCGCGCTGATGGAGGGAGAGCATGCGCCGCACTCAGGTCGCGATCATCGGCGGCGGCCCGGCCGGCATGCTGCTCTCCCATCTGCTGCATCAGCACAAAATCGACAGCGTCGTCCTAGAACGGCAGACAAAGGCGCATGTTCTCACCCGCATTCGCGCCGGCGTGCTTGAGCCTGGATCGGTCAAGCTTTTCCGAGAGTCAGGGCTTGACGAGAGGATGGAAAAGGAAGGCCGCGAGCATGACGGCAGCTGGATCGTCTGGCAGGACCGCGAGCCGTTTCTCATTGATACCAAGGGCTACACCGGCAGGCTGATGGTCTCGTATGGGCAGACCGCGATCACCGAAGAACTGTTCCGGCTTCGGGAGCGTGACGGCGCACGCATCATCGAGCAGGTTGAGAATGTCCGTCTCAACGACTTGACCTCAGCCGCGCCCACGGTCGTTTTCGAGAAGGACGGCGTAACCGACACGCTCGGATGCGATTTCGTCGCCGGGTGCGACGGGTTCCACGGCGTCTCGCGTGAGAGCATCCCGAAAGAGAAGCAGCGGACCTTCGAGCGCGCCTATCCGTTCGGCTGGCTCGGAATCATGTCGGAAACGCCGCCGGTTGGCGAGGTCATCTATGCCCGCCACGAGCGCGGGTTCGCGCTCGCCTCGCTGCGCAAACCCATGCTCAGCCGCCACTACATTCAGTGTAGCTCTCGACACGCGGATCGAGGACTGGCCGGACGACCGGTTCTGGGAGGAGCTGAAACGGCGGTTTCCGGACGACATCGCCCGCAAGATTGTGACCGGGCCTTCGATCGAAAAGTCGATCGCGCCCTTGCGCAGCTTCGTCGCCGAGCCGATGAGCCATGGCCGGCTGTTTCTTGCCGGCGACGCCGCCCATATCGTCCCGCCGACCGGGGCGAAGGGCTTGAACCTGGCGATTTCCGACGCGTTCTATCTTAACCGCGCCCTCGCGGCGTATTTCGAGAAGGGCGACGAGCACTATCTCGAGAGCTATTCCGATATGGCGCTGAGACGCGTCTGGGGGGCGGTGCGTTTCTCCTGGTGGCTGACCAAGCTCCTGCATGTCTTTCCCGAGGACGACACGTTCGAGAGCAGGATGAAGCTCAGCGAATTCGACTATCACCAACGGTCGAAGCGGGCCGCTGCAGAGTTCGCCGAACAATATGCCGGATTGCCGTTCGAGGACTGAGCGGCGGCTCGGAGCCGCAAAGCAGCGCTGGCCGGTCGTCGCGAGGAGCGAAACGACGCCGCGACCCCGCGAGAGAAAGCGCGACAATTTCTTGCGATAATCAGAAGCCCCTGCTAGGGTGGCTTTTGCCGGATGCGTGATCGAATTCCCGGGCCGGGGGTCGGTCGACGAATGATAACTATGGTAACTTGTAAATAAGGCGCCGTTTCTCCGGGTTCATCGCTTAACTCATTGAAAAGGCTGGATTGGCGGAAGGGAAAAATTTGGATTTGGCTTCCCTTTTCTTTGGATTTTTCTTCCCGTCCGTTTTGCGTTTCCTTCCATCGGCTTGGAAAACGCTTCCTCGCGACGGAGCGATACAGGCGATCGTCGGGCGGCGGGTCAGGCCGTCGCCTCTAAAGGCGTGACAGAATGGGCAGCTTCGGCGCGACGGCGTAATTGAGCTGGACCAGGATGATGAGCGCGATTCCGAGCGGCACGCTCACGAGACCGAAGAGCGCGCCGACCGCATAGAGCGATTGGGCGATGAAGACCCGCCTTCGGAAGGCGCCTAGCAACTCTGGAGGCGCGTCTTCCCGAAGCAGTTTCGCCCGTTCGGAATAAGCCCAGGTGACGTAAACGGCCACTCCGAGCAGGAAAATGTTGGCCCAGTAGATTAGGAAAGCCGTGCGGTAGGAGAAGAAATCGGCCAGCAGGCGCGTCGTGAACGGCAGCACGGTGATGATCGCGAGAAACGTCAGGTGCAGCCAGGTCAGGTCGCGGTTCGAGCGCGCGAGCTGGCTGAGCTGCGTCTGTTGGGCGACCCAGAATATGCCAAGCGTCAAGAGGCTGAGAAGCCAGGGCATGAGCCTGTGCGCCGAGGCGACCAGGGCGCTGAGCAGTTCGGCCTCGGAGTGGATATCGGCGGGCTCGGGCGAGCGGAAATCGAGCATCAGCACCGTCGCTGCAAAAGCGAAGATGCCATCGCTCAGCGCCTCGATCCGGCCAACGTCGCCGCCGGCAAAGGCGTTGTAGTGGGACCTCATGGCGCGACCATCGCCTCTCGGCTGAACCGGGTCAATCGCCGCGGGTCCTGGCCACGGCGCATGATGTTTGACTGAGACGCGCGTCCATTCGAGGATCGTCGGCAGGGAATGGTCGGGAAACAGGCGATGCCGCAGCCGTTCACATTGCGCGTTCCGGAGAACGAGCTCGCGGACTTGCGCGAGCGTCTCGCGCGCACCCGTTTTCCCGATTCAGCCCCCGGCGACCCATGGCTCTACGGGACCGACGTCGACTACCTTCGCGGCCTTGTCCACTACTGGCGCGACTCATTCGATTGGCGGGCGCAGGAGGCGCGCCTGAACGCGTTCCCGCAATTCAAGATGGCGCGGCCGGATTGCGACCTGCACTTTCTGCATGTCCCGGGAAAGGGGCCCAACCCGACGCCGCTGTTGTTGATGCACGGTTGGCCGGGATCGGTGTTCGAGTTCCTGGATTTCATACCCCGCTTGACCGATCCGGCGAGCTTCGGCGGCGATCCGGCCGACGCTTTCACGGTCGTCGCGCCGTCACTGCCCGGCTACGGCCTCTCGTTCAGACCGGGGCAGAAGCGGTTCGGCGTCGAGGAGATAGCGGATACTTTCGCCGAGCTCATGACCGATACGCTCGGTTACAAGCGCTTCGCGGTCCAGGGCGGCGATTGGGGCGGCATCACCGCCGCGCGGATGGGCTACGCGCATGCGGATCGGCTGATCGGCATTCACGTCAACTTCCTGGCCGTCCGCCGCGAGCCTGACCGGATCAAGAATCCGACTCCCGAGCAGCAAGTTTTTGTCGACCAGCTCAACCATTGGCTCAAGGAGGACGCCGCCTATGCGTCGATTCAGGGCACCCGCCCGCAAACTTTGAGCTTTGGCCTGACCGATTCTCCGGCCGGTCTCGCAGCATGGATCGTCGAGAAATTCCGCGCTTGGTCGGATTGCGGCGGCAACGTCGAGAACGTCTTCACCCGCGATCAGATGCTCGCCAACATCTGCTTCTATTGGTTCACTGGTGCGATCGGATCGTCGTTCTACACCTATTATTTCCGCGCTCACCGACCTTGGATGATTCCGGACGGCGCCGCGGTGACGGCGCCGACGGCGTACGCGGAATTTCCAAAGGAGATGCTCCACCCTCCACGCTCGCTGGCCGAGCCGATGTTCACAAACATTCGGCGCTGGACGGTCATGAAGAAGGGCGGTCATTTCGCGGCGATGGAGCAGCCCGACGTGCTCGCTGAGGACGTGCGCGCCTTCTATCGCTCGCTGCGAGGCTGAGCCGCGCTGCTGCCGCGCTCGACCAAGAGCTTCGCGATATGCGCGCGCAGGTGGGCGACGCCATCGCCGGTTCGAGACGAGGTTAAAATCACCTCCGGAAAGGCGGCGACGTGCTTGCTTAAGGCTTCGAGCGTGGCCGCAATGCGGGCGCCACGGTCGGCGGCCTTCACTTCGTCGCCCTTGGTCAGCACGACCGCGTAGGAGACCGCGGCGGCGTCGAGCGCGCGCATCGTCTCATGGTCGCGTTCCTTCATGCCGTGGCGGCCGTCGACAAGCACGAACACCCGCAGAAGCGAGGGGCGGCCGCGCAGATAGTCGCGCGCGAGCGCGCCCCAGGCGACGGATTTCGCCTTGGCGACCGCCGCATAGCCGTAGCCCGGCATGTCGACCAGCCGAGCCTTGCCGTCGAGATCGAAGAAGATCAGCTCCTGCGTGCGCCCTGGCGTGCGCGAGGTGCGCGCAAGGCTGGAGCGGCCGGTGAGGGCGTTGATGAGCGAGGACTTGCCGACGTTCGAGCGCCCGGCGAAAGCGATCTCCGGCGCCCCGACCGGCGGCAGGCCGTCGGAACGCGCGGCGGCGAAGATGAATTCGCATGGACCGGCGAAGAGCCTGCGTCCGGCCTCCGTCCAGTCCGGCGCCGCCGCCGTTTCGCTCATACGCTTGGCGTCTTTGCCGGGCTCCGCGCGAACAGCTTGGTGAGATTGTCCCACAGTTCGACTTTCACGCCCGCCTTGGTCATGATGTAATATTGCTGGATGACGGTCAGCGTGTTGTTCCAGGTCCAGTAGATGACCAGGCCGGCAGGGAATGTGCCGAGCATGAACGTGAAGATCACCGGCATCCAGGCGAACATCGACTTCTGAACCGGATCGGCCGGCTCGGGGTTCATCTTCATCTGGAAGAACATCGACACGCCCATGATCAGCGGCCAGATGCCGAGGGCGAGGAAATGGCCGAAGACCGGCAGCGCGGTCGGGTCCCACGGAATCAGCCCGAACAGCGTGAACACGTTGGTCGGATCGGGCGCGCTGAGGTCCCTGATCCAGCCGAAGAACGGCGCATGCCGCATCTCGATGGTGATGAAGATGACCTTGTAGAGGGCGAAGAACACCGGGATCTGGATCACCATCGGCAGGCAGCCGGCGACCGGATTGACGCCCTCGCGCTTGAACAGCTCCATCTGCTCCTGCTGCTGCTTGGCGCGATCGTCCGGATAGAGCTCCTTCAGTGCGGCGATTTTCGGCTGGATCATCTTCATCTTCGCCATCGACTGGTAGGAGCGGTTGGCGAGCGGGAAGAAGGCGAGCTTGACGAGCACCGTGACGATGAGGATCGCGACGCCGAAATTGCCCACGACCTTGTAGATCGTGTCCAGAAGCCGGAACATCGGGATCGTGATCATCCAGAACCAGCCCCAGTCGATCATCAGAGAGAACTTCTTGATGCCGAGGTTGGTCTCGTAATTGTCGATCGTGCTGACCTCTTTCGCGCCAGCGAAGACGCGGGTCTTCGTCTCGAACGAAGCTCCCGGTTCGACCGTCTGCTCCTTGCCGAGGAAATCGGCCTGGTAGTCCACCGGCTGCACGGTTCCGCTGGCCGAGAACCGCGCTTCGATCGGGGCGGTCTGGTCGGGGATGACCGCGGAGCCCCAATATTTGTCGGTGAAGCCGAGCCAGCCGCCGTCGCCGTTGTAGGCGCGCACCCTGCCGGTGTCCTTTTCGATCGCCGCATAGGTGACTTCCTGGACCGGCAAGGTGATCGCGACCTGCGACGCGGCGCCGCCGGTGATGACTCCGACGAAGCCCTCATGCAGCACCGAGTATCCGGCGATGTTCGGCCTGCCATGGCGCAGGATGAGCCCGAAGGGCTGCACCGTCGCCGCCGTCGCCCCGGAATTGACGACCGAATCGGTGATCGTGAACATGTACTTGTCGTCGACCGCGACGATACGCTTGAAGATGAGCCCCGCGCCGTTGTCCCAGGTCAGCGTCACCGGCTGCTCGGCGGTGAGGGTCTTGCGGTCGGCGGTCCAGACGGTGTCGAGATTGGGGGTCTTGGCGCCGACCGAGCTGACGAATCCCGTCTCGGCCCAGTATGCGTTCGGTGCGCCGGGCGGAGAGAAGAGCCGGATGTTGGGGCTCTTCGGGTCGATGGTTTCGCGATAGTCCTTGAGGATGAGGTCGTCGATCTTGCCGCCCTTGAGGTCGATCGAGCCGCCGATGCTCGGCGTGTCGATCGTGACCCGCGGGCCCGCCGCGAGGGCGTCGCTGACCGACTCGGGGGCCGTCGCCGCCGGGCCGCCGGGCGGTGAAGCGGTAGCCGGGAGCGACGCTCCAGGCGCGCCAGCTGCGGCGCCAGGCTCAACAGCCCCGTTCTTCGGCGCTGAAGTGTTGGCCTGCAGCTGCGACTGATGCTCGCGCTGATACAGAGGCCCGGCGTAGAAGTACTGCCAGGCGGCCATCACCAGGACCGACAGCGCGATCGCGAGAAAAAGGTTCCTCGTATCCTCGGACTTCATGTTCGCCTGTCTTTGTCCTTCGGCGCGCTCGGCGCCGACCCGCGCCGGCGACCATCCGTCCCGTGCTGCCGGGCGGCGCGGAAAGCCTGGCGGACATCGTCGACGAGCGCGGCGAAGCGGCGCCCAAGCGCCTCGCGCCGGGCCATCAGCACGTAGTCGTGATCGCTCTCGGCCTCAAGGGGCGTCGCGGCGCGCAGCGCTTCTTTCAGACGCCGGCGAACCCGATTGCGCTCGACCGCGCCGCCGACGCTCTTGGTCACCGTCAGTCCTACGCGCGGGCTCGATGAGCTCTCGCGTTCCGTCGCCTCGCGTCTGCGGGACTGCAGGGTAAAGGTCTCGGTCGATATGCGCCGCCCGCGCGAGACGCGCTGAAACTCGACCCGCCTGGTCAAGCGGACCAGAGGCTCGCCGACGATCTCCGGCTTTCCGTCCTCGCGCAAGGCGTCGACGCTCCATTCCGCAAGGTCCGAGCAAACGGTCGGACGGCGGCCAAAGGCGAGGATGGCCCGGTCAGGCGGAGAGCTTCTTGCGGCCGCGCGCGCGGCGGGCGGCAAGCACCTTGCGGCCGCCGACCGTCGCCGAGCGGGAGCGAAAGCCATGACGGCGCTTGCGCACCAGCTTGCTGGGTTGATAGGTCCGCTTCACCTTGGTCTCCGAATCCGTTCGCGCACGCAAAAACCCGCTTCCCGCGGCGGCCTAAAGGGCGAGCGGAGAAGCCGGAGATATCATTGCGACGCTTGCTCGCCGCCCGAAGGCGCGGCTTATGCCGCGCGAGGCGCGAGAAGTCAATTGCGGGCGACCGAGAGTGGCCTCTTGCGAAGGCTCACCTCCGAAGGCTGGGCGATTGTGCGCAGTCGTGGCGGCCCGAATCCAGGCAGTTTTGGAGCTTTCGCTGCTGATCCAGATAGTTGAAGGCCCAGTAGCCCAGCGCGACGAGGACGACGACGGCGATCAGGGCGAAGAGATTGCCGCGCCCGGTGGCGTCCGGCTCCTCGCCGCCCGACGGCGACTGGCTCATGCGATGAGGCTGGACGCTCGACGGTCGATGCCGCCGAGCGCGGCGACCACCTTGGCGACGATCCCCTTCGCGTCGAGCCCGGCGGCCGCATACATGCGCTCGGGCTTGTCGTGGTCGAGGAATTTGTCCGGCAGGGTCATCGTGCGCACCTTGAGCCCGTTGTCGAGCGCGCCCGCTTCGCTGAGCAGGGCCAGCACGTGCGCGCCGAATCCGCCGGCCGCGCCTTCCTCGATGGTGATCAGGAGCTCGTGAGCGGCGGCGAGCTTGAGGATCAGCTCGCGGTCGAGCGGCTTGGCGAACCGCGCGTCGGCGACGGTGGTCGAAAGGCCCCGCGCCGCCAGTTCGTCCGCCGCCTTGAGCGCTTCGCCGAGCCGCGCGCCAAGCGACAGGATGGCGATCCGCGTTCCCTCGCGCACCACCCGGCCCTTGCCGATGGGCAACGGCATGCCGCGCTCCGGCATTTCAACGCCGACCCCCTCGCCGCGCGGGTAGCGAACCGCGATCGGACCTTCGTCGTGGGCCGCTGCGGTTGCGACCATATGGACGAGCTCGGCCTCGTCGGCGGCCGCCATCACCGTCATGTTCGGCAGACAGGCAAGATAGGCGATATCGAAAGCGCCGGCATGCGTTGGGCCATCGGCGCCGACCAGACCCGCCCGGTCGATGGCGAAGCGGACCGGCAGCTTCTGAATCGCCACGTCATGGACGACCTGATCGTAACCGCGCTGCAGGAAAGTCGAATAAATGGCGCAGAAAGGCTTGTAACCTTCCGTCGCCAATCCGGCTGCGAACGTCACCGCGTGCTGCTCGGCGATGCCGACGTCGAAAACGCGGTCGGGAATCACGCGTTTCACCCGATCGAGTCCGGTCCCCTCTGGCATCGCGGCGGTGATGGCGACGATTTTCGCGTCCCGCCGCGCTTCGTCGAGCAGCGCGTCGGCGAAAACCCTCGTATAGGCGGGCGCATTGCTCTTTGGCTTCGACTGCGCGCCGGTGATGACGTCGAACGCGGCGACGCCGTGGTACTTGTCATCGGCCGCCTCGGCGGGGGGGTAGCCCTTGCCTTTCTTAGTGACCACGTGAACAAGCACCGCGCCGCCCTGCATATCGCGCACATTCTTCAGGATCGGCAGCAGGTGGTCGAGATTGTGGCCGTCGATGGGTCCGACGTAATAGAAGCCGAGCTCCTCGAATAAAGTGCCGCCAGTCCAGAAGCCGCGGCTGTACTCTTCGGTGCGCCTCGCCTTGTCGTAGAAGAACTTCGGCAGGCGGCGCGCCAGCTGCTTTGCGGCGCCGCGCAGCGACCGATAGGTCTGGCCTGACACCAGGCGGGCGAGATAGGCCGACATCGCGCCGGTCGGCGGCGCGATCGACATGTCGTTGTCGTTGAGGATCACGATTAGCCGCGATCCCAGGGCGCCGGCGTTGTTCATCGCTTCGTAAGCCATGCCCGCGGACATGGCGCCGTCGCCGATGACCGCAACGACATGGTTGCGAGCGTGCGAAAGGTCCCGCGCGACCGCCATGCCAAGACCGGCTGAGATCGAGGTCGAGGAATGGGCGGCTCCGAACGCGTCGTAGTCGCTTTCGGAGCGCTTGGTGAAGCCGCTGAGGCCGCCGCCCTGACGTAGAGTTCGGATCCGGTTCCGCCGTCCCGTCAGGATCTTGTGCGGGTAGGCCTGATGGCCGACGTCCCAGACGATCCGGTCGGCCGGCGTGTCGAACACATAGTGCAGCGCCACCGTCAACTCGACCACGCCGAGTCCGGCGCCCAAATGGCCGCCGGTCACGGACACGGCGCTGATGGTTTCGGCGCGCAATTCGTCGGCGACTTGGGCGAGGTCGGCCTCGCTCAGCCCGCGCAGATCGGCGGGCGAATTGATCTGATCCAACAACGGTGTGAGAGGTTTCGTCACTTTATCCCCAAAGGTGCGGTGTATTTGCCCCGTTGCCCTGCAAAGTAGGAGACCTACACCAAGTCGCGCGCCCGCCGCAATTGTGACGGTTCACGCCGTCCGTAGCCGTTCCTCCGCGGGAGTTCCGGCGCGAACCTTGCGGCGCCCCACGCAACGCAAGCGCAAGGGAGAAATACGGTCGGTACTTCTCGGCATGCGCCTGTGATGGGGGGTTCCTCGAATTAACCCTTTGAGGGAGAAGCGGAGTTTGCAAACCAAGAACGTCCGAACTGCCGGACGCCCGCTTCCCAGGCGATAGAAGCGATCAGTAGAAGAATACCCGCGCCGAGCCAAACATAGCCTTGACCGAGGAAAGTTCTCTTGAACGCCTCGACCCGATTGGGCGGCGTATCTCGCGAGAGCAACGCCGGCGGCAGGGCCGCGCGGATCTCTGGCGCATCGAGCAATTGGCGCAGCCGGGCCGCCTCCGGGTAGGGTATGTCCATCAGCGGAGCGCCAGCGAGATACGATGCATCGCCCGTGGCGAGATAGAAGCGCAAATTTTTCTCTTGGACGCTGGCGGTCTCGCGCCGCAGATCCATCGAGCCGGGCAGCGGGCGCTTGGGATAGGCGAGCGACCCGGCCACGATGACGAGCCATGCCGCGAGCGCCGCGAACCACCAGGTCCGGCGCCGCGCGGCGGTCGGGTCCGAGGTCGCGAGCCAGAAGAAACTGGTCATATTGATCGCAAGGCCGATCAGGAGCGTGTCAAGGTAGCGCGTTTCGACCGGAATCAGCGCCCGCCCGGCGGCGAAGGCCATGAACTGGGTTACGACCCATCCGAACGCAACGACATTGAACCAACGTGGGTCCTGGAGCTGGGGCCGGTCGGCGACTGTGCGCAAGCAGAACATGACCGACGGCAAGGCCATGAGCGAGCCGAGGTTGGGCGGGGCCGGCCAACTCGCGAGCTGGAAGACCGCGGCGACGAACTGCCAGAGCGAATGTGCGCGGTAGACCTCAGAGTCGGGCACGCGGGGAATAACGCTCACCAAGACGACGGTCGCCAGGGCGAGGGCGGCGATCCCGAGCCATTCCCGCGCGCCTCCTCTCCGGCCGCAAGCCATTTGCAAGAGATGCAAACCGATCGCCGCAGCGAACGTCAGCGCGCCCGAAGCCATGCAAAGGAACGAGGCGAGCCCGAGCAGGCCTCCCGCCGCCCATCGCGGCGTCCACGCCCTGCTGTCGGCCATGAACCACAGGCTGCCGAATGAAAAAGCCAGCAGCAAGTAGAAGTGCGTATTGAATCCAAGTAATATGTTGTCATAACTTAATGGAAGAGCATTGACCAAAGCGGCCAAAATCATCGCCGCCAGCGCCCAGCCGCCGCGAAGCGGGCGCGAGAGCGCGTAACTGATGGCCACAACCGTCGCTGCGTCGAGGATTGCATTGGCGATCATCTGAAGGACGACGTCCCAATAGCCGGAGACCTTGAAGATCGCCAGAGTCAGCGATCGGGTGAAGAAAATGACGTGCTCATTGTGAGCGTGAAACAAGTCGCCGATTGTGAGTTCGCCTCGGAGATAGGGCTTCAACAGGTTGGCGGCTTCACCGTCCCATTCGTCCGCGTACGGAGTTGGGTTTCCGGCGTAATCGATGACGGCTGCCCGGGCTCCGATGAGAATGAGGAAGAGCGAAACAAAAAGAATTGTCCGGCGTCTGCTATCGAGAGATCGCAAAAATCGTTGTCCAGAGCGCATTTCCAAATCCCGGCAAGCTTAAGGCCCCCGCTCTGCTGACTCTCCTGCGGCCGGCGTCTCTCGCGTCCGTCGGAGCTGCCGCCACTGCTTGCCATCGCGGGGCCGGCGCCGCAAGGTCGCGCGATGACTCGATCGCCGGCCCAATCCGTCGATGACGCCGGCGGCTATGCGCCCGACGGCGCTTATAGTTTTACCCGGCTCGCCTTGGCGCTCTTGATCTCGACCCTGATCGGGGCGGGCATGTGGGCGATCATCGTGGTGATGCCGGAGGCGCAGCGCGACTTCGGCGTCGACCGCTCGGCGGCTTCGCTGCCCTATACCTTGATGATGTGCACGCTCGCCTTCTCGACGATCGCGCTCGGCCGGATGACCGATCGCCGCGGCATCGCCTGGCCGATGGCGATTTCCGCCGTGAGCCTGGGCCTTGGCTTCGTGCTCGCCGGATACGCGCCGAACCTTCTCGTATTCTCGCTCGCCCATGTGCTGATCGGGGTCGGCGCCGGAACCGGCTTCGGGCCGATGATGGCGGATATTTCGCACTGGTTCGTCAGGCGGCGCGGGATTGCGGTGGTGGTCGTCGCGTCCGGCAACTACCTCGCCGGTACGATCTGGCCATTGCTGATGAGCGTGGCGATGCCCGCCATCGGCTGGCGGGCGACTTACGCCGGCATCGGCCTCATTGTCGCGGCGACCGTCTTGCCGCTGACCCTGGCGATGCGTCGGCGCGCCCCCGACAGCGCATTCCGCGAAGCCGAGGCGGCGACCGCGGCGGCGCGGGCCGACGTTGGCATATCCCCGCGAATGCTGCTGGCCCTCCTGGTCCTTGCCGGCTTTTCCTGCTGCGTGGCGATGTCGATGCCGCAGGTTCATCTCGTCGCTTATTGCGGCGACCTCGGCTATGGCGTCGCCCACGGCGCGGAGATGCTGTCACTGATGATGGTGCTTGGCATCGTGTCGCGCATCGGCTCCGGATTCGTCGCCGACGCCATCGGCGGCTCGGCGACGCTGATGATCGGCTCTTTCATGCAGGGCGTCGCCCTCGCGCTCTATCTTTATTTCGACGGGCTGACGTCGCTATTCGTCGTCTCCGGAATCTTCGGCCTGTTCCAGGGCGGGATCGTGCCGATGTATGCGGTGATCTGCCGCGAGTTGCTGCCCCCCGCCAGGCGGGCGCGGCGATCGGGCTTGTCGTCTCCGCGACCATCTTCGGAATGGCGTTCGGAGGCTATTTCTCAGGGCTGATCTTCGATCTCACGAGCTCTTACCGGATGGCGTTCCTGAACGGGCTCCTGTTCAACGTGTTCAATTTCGCCATCGTCGCCTGGCTCTTCTGGCGCCGGCAAAAGCGCGCGCCGGCGGCCGAGCTTGTCGCCGCGTAAAAGGGCAGGCGAGACAGAACAAGGTCGTCAGGCCGGCAACTGTCGCCACAAGCGCCCATCGTGCCATCCCAGATGCCGCACCCCAGCGATTTTTTGCTCGTATTCATGCATTGAGGTTTTGCGCGCAGGCAACAAAAGGAAATCGTGATTGCGCCTGTCGCCGGCAAGTGCTTGGCTCGTGGCATGCGCTGGAACCCGGGCGCAAGGAAATGCTGGAGGGAACAATGAAACTCACTTCGTTGGTCGTGTTCGCCGCCGCGGTCGCCGTGGTCGCCGCGCCGGCCGAGGCCGGGATTTTCTATCAGTCCATACCCGACCTGACAGTGGCGCCAAATTTACCAGAGGGCTCGTGCTCGACGTGCAGCGGGCATGGTAGCCAATGGACCGGAGAAGTGTTTTCGTTGTCCTCGACGGAGACCGTGAGAAGCATCGAGTTTACGGTGGCGACGGCCACTTTTCCCACGAGCGTCACGCTGGGATTTTACGATTTGGGGAGTTCTATGACGGTCGGCTCCCAGGTTGGAGCCAATTTTACGCTCTCCACTTCTTCCTTCGTAACCATCACGCCGGGGACCCAGCCGACCAATATTGTCACCGCTCTCTTAGCAGGGAGCGGTCAGACACTGACTGCAGGGACGTACCTGCTCTTCATCACCAGCTCCAATCTGGCGCTTCCAGCATATCTCGGCGATGGAAATGGGGTCTTTGTCGATGATGGCGTTCTGGATCTGGCGCCGGGCCAGACATATCAACCGATCGGGAACAGCTACGATATCGGCGTCGCCCTCTCCAATAGCGTCCCGGAACCGTCGACCTGGGCGATGATGGCGGCCGGATTCGCCTGTCTCGGCCTTGCGGGTTTGCGCCGAGCCAGGCGTTCGCTCGCAGCCGACGTTTGAGTGTCGAGCGGCGCGGCTCCCGGGCCTCCTATTCCTCGAGCTCGCTATCCCAGTAGAGATAGTCCATCCAGCTTTCGTGCAGGTAGTTTGGCGGGAACAGGCGGCCGTTCTGGTGCAGGTCGTGCACCGTCGGCTGGTACGGCTTGGTGGCCGGCCACATGCGTGCGACCGCGGGCAGCATGTCGGCTTTCTTCAGGTTGCAGTCGGAGCAGGCCGCGACCACGTTCTGCCAGGTCGTGAAGCCGCCCTTCGAACGCGGAACGACATGGTCGAAGGTGAGGTCCTCGCGCTGCCCGCAATACTGGCAGGTGAAGCGGTCGCGCAGGAACACGTTGAACCGCGTGAAGGCCGGAAAGCGGGTCGGCTTGACGTAGCTCTTCAGCGACACCACCGAGGGCAACCGCATCTCGAAGCTCGGGCTGCGCACCAGGGTGTCGTATTCGGACAGGATATTCACCCTGTCGAGAAACACCGCCTTGATCGCGTCCTGCCAGCACCAGATCGACAGCGGATAGTAGCTCAGCGGGCGGAAGTCCGCATTCAAAACGAGGGCCGGACAATTTCCCGGCGTTACCGACCGTACGTGAACCGTCACAAAGACGCTCCGTGCCTCCGATTGTCCAGCGGCGGCCAACGTGCAGGTCCGGCCGCGACGATAGTCTACAGGGAGCGTGACGCCGTTGTGAAGGCGCCGAAATCCCGCCATTTCCGGGGCTTCCGCGCTCGGACGGCCCGGTCAGGCGGGCGAATCGGTCAGTGGGCCGATCGTTCGATCATCTCCATGTCGGAGTCCGAGAGACCGAAATGATGGCCGATCTCATGGACGAGAACATGAGCGACGACTTCGCCGAGCGAATCCTCGCCCTCGCACCAGAAGTCGAGCAGCGGCCGGCGATAGAGCCAAATCATGTTGGGCAGTTCGCCCGTCTCCTCGACAGCGCCGCGCTGGGCGAGCCCACGGCCGCTAAACAGCCCCAGGAGGTCGAATTCGCTCTCGGCGCCCATCTCCCTCAACGTCTCGTCATCCGCGAAGTCGACCACCTGAATGACCAGACCCTCGCTGAGGCGCCGAAACGAAGCCGGGAGCCGGTCGAACGCCGCCCGGGCGAGGGCGTCGATGTCCTCCGACGTCGGGGCGCGCAACGAGGCGACCGGGCTCAACGTCTCGGCGGTCATTGCGCCGCCCTGGGCCGCGGCGCGGCAGGGCCCTCGAACGACTTCACGCGCGCCGCCTCGAGCCCCTCGACCAGAGCATGGGTTCGAGCGGCGAGCTCGGCGCGAATCCTTGCGGCGCCGGCCGGGAATTCAGTCAGCACGCGCCGGAACGTCTCGCGCGGGATCGCCATCACGACCGCATCCTCCGCTGCTCGCGCGCCAACCCGGCGCGCAGCCTCGGCGTAGAGGGCGCTCTCGCCGATCAGGGCGCCCGCGCCGACGCGCCGCTCGTCTTTCGGCCCGGCTCCGTCCGCGAGCAGGGCGATCGCGCCCGAATGGACGAAAAAGCCGACGTCGGCGGTCTCGCCGGCGAGGAACAAGGTGTCGCCGGCTTTCAGGCGCCGCTTTTCACAGGCGAAGGCGATGAGCTGCACCGCCTCGCGCGGAAGCAGGCTGAACGGGCGTGTGCGCGCGAGCCGACCGACGTCGTCGTCAAGCGTCACTCGGATCGCCCCCCCGCCGCCGAGCTCGCCACGAGCTTGTATCCGCCCCCTTCGGTGACGAGTAGCTGCGCTTCCGCCGGATTGTGCTCGATCTTCTGCCGCAGCCGATAAATATGGGTCTCGAGCGTGTGCGTCGTCACGCTGGAGTTGTAACCCCAGACGTGCTTGAGCAGGGTCTCGCGGGCCACCGGCTGTTGTTCGGCGCGATGGAGATAACGAAGGATCGCGGCCTCTTTTTCGGTCAGCCGCAACTTGGCGCCTTGCGGATCAACGAGGTTCTTCGAGGTCGGGCGGAACGTGTAGGCGCCGACCTGGAACTCGGCGTCCTCGCTGGCCTCATACTGGCGCAGCTGCGAGCGGATGCGAGCAAGCAGCACGACGAACCTGAACGGTTTGCCGACGTAGTCGTTCGCCCCGGAATCGAGGCCGCGCACCGCGTCGGCGTCGGAATCATGGGCGGTGAGAACGATGATGGGGCGGCGATATCCGTCGCGGCGCATTCGCTTGACCGCCTCCCGCCCGTCGAGGTCAGGCAGCCCGACGTCCATGATCACGAGGTCGGGCGTCTCGGTCTCGACCGCATGAAGCGCCGCTTCCGCCGTCTCGACCGCCTCAACCTGAAACTCGGGATGCAGCGCCAGCTGCTCGACCAGCGCCTGACGCAGGTCAGCGTCGTCGTCCACGATCAGCAATCGCCGCGTCTGGGTCATCCGCCTTACTTTATCGAGAGGATCCCCGAGCCGCTAGCGCAGGATTGCGGCAAGCGTACGGCTTGAAGCAATTCCAAAACCGATCGGAAGGGAAAACCAAGCCTGGACGAAGAAAATCAGAAGCCAAGGGAAGCGAAATCCAAATTTTTCTCTTCCGCGAATCGCGACTTTTCAAGGTCTTGCGGGCAATTCCAACGGAGATGCGCTGCTCCCCGTGGGCTCAGGCCCTGGCGTCGCATCCACGCTCCCGCCCTCGGCCGCCCCCGGTTTAATCTCCGCCGGCAGGCTGGCGGCGATGCGGTTGAGCTTGGCGAACAGCCGCTCGCGGGCTTTGGCGTCGTAAGTCGCAAGCGGGACCGCCAACCGCCGGTAGCGGTCGATCCGATCGAGAATGCTCAGATAAGGCCCGATTGCGGCGACGTCGCCCCCGGCGAGCGCCTCCGCAGCGAGGCGATGGGCGATTTCGAGGCGCGCAAGTTGCAGCATCGCCTGCTCCGGTCCGTCGTCGACGTGTCTGAGCCGTAAGGCCTCGCTGACGATCTGGCGGATGCGCCTGGGCGTCAGCCCCTCTTCTTGCGCGATTGCGTCGTAGGCCCAGCCGCCGCGCAGGCGTTCGAAGATGCGCTCCCGCCTCAGCGCCTTGCCGTGGCGGTTGAGTTTTGGCCGCTTCGGAGAAGAAATACTGCTATCCATATCCGCCTCGCTTCCCGGCCGCCCGGCGGCCTTGCTGGAGAAACGAAGGAGTATAGCAGAGATTCCTATAATCAGAAAACAAAATGTTGTTGCGAACGCTCGTTTGTCTCGGTAATAGATTGATATATAATGGAATTATTTTCTCCTAGCGCCGTGGCGACAAGGCCCAGCCGTCCGGTTCCACCCGGACCCCACGGCGCCCATGCGCGGTGGCGGAAAAACGAAAGCCGGCTCTTGCCATCAGGTGAATTCGGCGACATCTGAATCGGGTGATCTTGGCTCCGCCGCGAGGCGGCATCCATCGGAGGATGGACAATGGCAAAGCTCAGATGCGTCGCCGTCATTTTTGCTGTCTCGATGGCTGGCGTTCCGGCGTACGGCGAAGACAACGGTCTCGTCGCTCCGGAACTCGGCAAGCCCACGCCCGGGCAACTTCTCGATCAGGATTATCTGACTTCGACCGGCGCGACCGTCCCCCGTCCCGGCGCTTCGCAGTCAGCGGGTCCGACGCCGCTCGACCGCGAGATCCAGCAGCAGGACAACAAGATCGACAAGAGCATCTGCTCGGGCTGTTGAGGCTTCGGACGGCAGACGCCTTGCTTCGGGGCTGCCTACTCACTCCACGAGCATGGCCCGAAGGAAATCGGGAGTCCCGAAGTCCCGTCGCGAATATGTGAGAAATTGCAGATGCGTCTTCGAGCGACGCCAAGTGATCCGGCGCTGAAGCGAGGTCAAGGCGGATATTCTGGTCGCTGATTATTGACCATTTTCCACCCGCTAATCCCGAATACTCGTTTTTAGATCACGCTCCACTGAGCCTTTTATTTAACACACTAATTGCGACCATTTTTTTGCCTTGCAACGCCCTCGCTTATTGTGGTCGTCTTGCCTCAGCCCCTGCAGCAGCGCTGGCCCGCTCGCCCGACGAGACGGGCGGCCCGAGGGAGGATGAGATGGAGCTTCGCGAGAACAGGACGGAGCTTGAACGGCTGCTTGGCGGCGTTTGGGACTACGAGGACCCCGGCCGCAAGAAGACCAGTTTGCCGAAATGGCTGTTCGCTCTCACCCTGACGGGCGCAGTCATCTGCACATTTTCGCCGCCGGCCATGGTCGCTTCCGTCATAGCGGCGCTCGCGCCCGCGCCGCAAAAGCTGTCGATTGATCGCGTCTCCTCGGAGAACGTGACCGAAGACCTCGACTACCGCATCGCCCTTCACGCCGCTTCGCCCGCCGGCTGGAGCGCGTTTCTCGAGGCTCACCCCGACGGCCCGCACGCGCAGGCCGCCCGGGCCGAGATCGGCCGGCCGCAGGGCGCGCCGTCGCCGCAGCCGGAGCCGTCTCGGACGGACGACACGGCGAAGGAGTTGGCGCCCGCGCCCGCGCAGGCCGTCGCCGAGGAGCCTGCGCCGCCGCCCCAGCCGGTTGAGGCCGCGGAGCAAAGTCCGCGGTCTCCTGCTGAGACGCAGGCGCCGATCAACACGGCGCAGACCCCAGCAGCGCCCTCGCCGCCGCCGGTCATGGCCGAGGTGTGGCCGGCGCAGCCGCCTCAGCCGGTCGAGGCTGCGGAGCAATCTCCGCCGTCTCCAGCAGCGACGCCGACGCCGGTCAACACGGTGCAGACCCCGGCGGCGAACTCGCCGCCGCCGGTCATGGCCGAGGTGGAGTCGGCGCCGTCGCCCCAGCCCATCGCAGTCGTGACGGACGCGCCGCTGCCGCCGTCAAGGCCGCGCGACATCGCGGCGGCGAAATCTGTCGAGCCTGCGCATCGCAGTCATGGGCGCGTTGAGCATCGCCAAGCCAGTCAACCGAATGTTTTGACCGTACTGCTCGCGCAACTCTTTCACCGTCATGGCCAGCGCTCGGACATCATCAAGACCAATGGCCGCTCAACGTCGAAAGCGGCCACGCTGCTTGTCTATGGGGGCCGACCCGATTAGACTGGTAGCCAACTGTTAGAGGCGTTGTATGGGACGCACTCTCCTTAGGATGCTTGCTGCCGCGACCGCCGCAGCCGCCCTCTCCGCTTCCGGTTTCACCATTACCGCCGCCGCTCAGAGCGATCAGCAGCCCACGCACGCCGAGCTCGTGCAGCGTTGGGCGGAGGCGGCTCTCGAGGGCCAACTCAAGGGCATGAAGACCGGTCTTCGGCTGACCGCTGACCAGGAAAAGGATTGGGGCCCGTTTGAATCCGCAGTCAAGGACGGCGCCAAGGCGCGCGTGATCGCCCTGCAAAAGGAGCAAGGCAACCAATTGTCGCCGATGGATCGCCTGAATGCGAAGGCGGAGCGGCTAACGCAGGGCACAGCAAATCTCGAGAAGATCGTCGAGGCGGCCAAGCCCTTGTACCTGAGCCTCGATGAGACCCAGAAGCACACGTTCATCACGCTTGGCCGAATGCTGGTGCCTGAGCGCGGGCGCTTTGCGAAGGAGATAAGGCGTCTGCACGTTGGTGAGCCCGATCAGCACAACGCGGAGTAGCGGTGACGGGTAGCGAGTCATCGTGTGGTTCGGCAATTTCCGTTTGACGTCGATAAAAGGCATTCCGTTCTGCCCCCTCGAACGGACCGCTCTGGGTCAAACCGGCCGGTCGACAATCAAGGCTTGAGCGTCAGCTCCTCGCCGCCGGCCTGCCTGAGCTCGTCTTCGGATCCTGCAATCGTGATCGACCTGACGTCGTTCCAGAGCGGCGTAAGGTCGCCGTAGTGGCTCGAGAAGATGTGGCCGGATTCGCCGGTTGCGATCATGAACCGGGATTTCGCCGGATCGCTGAGATCGTAGAGGCCGCGGAAGCCGCCCCCATGCGTGCGCGCGAACGGCATGCCGTCGGCAGCCTCGTAGCCGCCGCCGCGATCGAGGGTGTAGAAACCGCCGCTCGAGGGGAGGCTCAGGTCGGACAGCCGGTCGAAGAGCGGGACATGGGCGTAGACCTGATGCCGAAGCAGCGCCTGGTGCTCCGCGCCCCACTCCCACTGGGTCATGTCTGCGCCGTCGCGCTTGACAAGAAGCGCGAGGCCGTCGTCGAGAGCGCGGCCGAGCGCCTTGCGGCAATCCGGATCGGGGGCGCCGGGAGAATCGCACCAGGACGTATGGTCACGCAGAAGAGAAAGGAGCGTCGTCGCGGCGAACGGACCCTTTTCCTTCATCGGCAGCCCGGTTTTGTCCTCGATCAGGATCTTGCGCAGCGCGCCCAGGAAAGCGGTGTAGACCAGCGGCTCGGCGCGGTCTTTGCTCATGACGGCGTCCCATTTCACCAGCATCCCCTGCGCCCTTCGCGCGTAGTCGTTGGAAGGCGCGATCGCGGCGATGAACGGCATGAGCTCCTTGACGTCCAGGGACAGATGGTCGGCCTGCATGGCGGCCGAGGTTTCGAGGCTGTGCTTCTCGATAGTGTCGAAGAACTGCTGGATGCGGCGGGCGCGGAAATTCTCTTCGTAGTCGAACCCCAGGCTGGGCTGATGATCGGGCGGGACATCGGCGTTGTTGGCGTTGAAGGCAAAGCCGATCGCCGGGTTGTAAAGCTGCGGCAACTGTTCGAACGGGATCATGCCCGTCCAGTCGAAGGCGCCTGATGCGCCGTCGACCGGAGAAAGACCGTCGCCGGACTTGCGCATCGGCACGAGCCCGGGATTGAAGAAGCCGATATTTCCGGCGACATCCGCATAAACCAGGTTCTGGGTCGGCGTCTGGTAGAGGCGCAGCGCGTCGAGAAACTCTCCCCAGTTTCGCGCCGCGTCGACGCGCAGCAAGGCTTCGGCGGTCGTATCGCGGTCGCCAAGCCCGGTGAATGCGAGGGCGACGACCTTTCCCGGTTCGGCGAGGCTCGCGACGTCCGCGCTGACATCCGAGAGCACGGGACCGTGGCGGGTCGCACGAATCGCGAGCTTGACGTCCGCCGCCCCTTTGACCCGGATCGTCTCTTCGCGGGTATCGAACGGCTGCGATCCGTCGGGCGTGAGATATTTCGCCGGGTCGCTCGGATCGACGGTCTCGACGAAAAGATCCTCCACGTTCGAGTCGGCGGTCGTGAAGCCCCAGGCGATCGAATCGTTCTGGCCCAGGACGAAGACCGGCGCCCCGGGTATGGTCGCGCCCTTGACCGACCCTTCGGGCGTGACGATGCGAGCGAGATACCAGAGGATCGGCGCGCTGAGATCGAGATGCGGATCGTTGGCGAGGATCGGCTTCCCGGTCTGCGTCCGCGATCCGGCGATCACCCATTCGTTCGACGCGCCGGCGCCTGTTCCCGTCAGGGCGCCGATCTCGTCGTCAACGCTTTCACGGGTCGCGTGCCTTTCGCCGAGCGAAGGAAGCGTCGTGATCGGCTCGCCGGGCTTCGCGGCGGGAAAGAGCCAGTTCGCCTGATCCGGCCCTAGCTTCTGGAGAAGACGGGCGCGCAGGAGCTTGAGCTTGAAGCTCTGCGACAGCTGATAGGCCTCGAGCTTCGCAATGACCAGCGAATCGGCCGGCGTCCATGGTTCGGGATGATCGCCGGCGAGTAGGAATTCGGGCGGAAGCGCATGGCCGTCGAGGAAGGCGTTGACGCCGGCGGCGTAGGCGGCGAGGCGCTTTTGCGCCCACGGCGAAAGCGCGGAGAAGCTCGCCTCGGCCTCGCGGTAGAAGCCGAGGGTGCGAACGAACTTGTCGACTCCGAGAAGATCGGCGCCGCGGATTTCGGCCATCCGTCCCTGACCGACCCGGCGCAGGATCTCCATCTGGAACATCCGCTCGCTCGCGTGCGCGTAGCCGAGCGCCCGCGCCGCGTCGTCCATCGAGACGGCGAAGATGTGCGGGACGCCGAAGTGGTCGCGCCAGACGCGAACGTCAGCCGACAGGCCGGGCAGCGTCTCGGCGCCGGAATAGGCGGGCATGGCGCGATAGAAGAGGTAGCCGCCGCCGAGAGTCGCCAATACGACCAGCGCGAGGATGAGGCTCGCCGCCCGATTGACCCATCGCCACGCCATTGTCGCTCCCGGACGACCGCCGAACCCAGTCTGTTATGACGATGCGGCGGTCAATTACAACGCCCACGCCGCCATTGCGGCCGCATGGCCGGAGGGACGCCGCGAACCGCGAGCGGAGCCGGCGACGTGCTGGCGGCGGAGGGCGCGCAGGATGTTCTGAACTTCGCGCGAGTTTTCCACGGAAATCTCGGGCCGCTGTATCGGCCCGCAATTCTGAAGGCGGTACCCTATCGGGAGTCAATCGCGCGACTCGGTCCGCTTCCGGCTGGAGAGACGCGAGCCCGCGCAGCGCACCGGGAAGATTGGCGGGCAGCGTGCGTTGCGTGAGTAGCGCCTTTTGGAAACTTGGCCAGAAAGCCGCGAATTTCACGGCTCAAGGGGGACGGGCGTGAGAATCTTGCGCGCGACGATTGTCTTGTCCGGAATTTGCCTGCCGCTTTTGTCCGGGTGCGGTATTTACGCGCCGCGAAAGGACCTGTTCCACGACAATGCCTTCGAGGCCAATGGCGGCACGCGCCAGGGCAACGTCGAGAGCAACATCATCGCCAATATCCGCTGCGAGGTCATCAAGGGACTGTTCGAGGCCGAGGCGACCCAAAAGGTCCCCTGGCTCGGGGGATGGGGCACCTCGGTCGCGCTCAACCTCACCTGGGACGAGCAATCCAACCTGAGCCCGGGGCTCACCTATTCGACGCCGCTCAATGTGGGGGAGATGTTCACCACAGGCGTGGGCGCTTCAGCCTCCGCACACGCGACGCGGCAGGAGAACATCACCTTCACCTGGGACAACAAGACGCTGCTGGAGGAGGGACAGCTCAACTATCGCAAGCCGGGCCTCGACTGCAGCGACCTCGCCAACGGAGTGACCGTTAACAGCGATCTCAGGATCGACGAGTTCATCCTCGACAAGGCGACCATCGCCGGCAATGGCAACGCCAGCAACCTGGGGATCAAGTACCCGGAATTCAGCGTTTTCCAGGAGACGCTGACCTTCATACTTTCGTTCAGCGCCAACGGGACGCCGACCTGGAAGCTCACCCGCTTCACCGTCCCCAATGGCACATTGATCGGCGCGGGACGGTCCACCACGAGCGTCATCATCGTCACGTTGGCCAAGCTCGCGAAACCGGCCACGCCCGCAGGCCCCGCGGAGCTCATCGATCAGGCGCGTATCCAGCAGGAGGCGGCGACGATCGGCGCGGCGACGGCGACGTCGATCGTCAGTCAGACCCGTTGAGGCGAAGGAGGAGGATCATGCCGAAGCGACCCACAGCGCCCGCGAAAAGAAAAGCGACCACGAAGAGAACGATAGCCAGACGCCTCGGGGTCAAGATCGACGGGGTAACCTACTATCCGCTTCCCGAGCCGGCGCACGAGCCGGGAATGGTCGCGCAAGCTATCCTCAACCCGTGCGCCGGCGCAGCGAATGGGACGTCATGCGGGCCGGGCTGCATCTGCAAGGACGGACAACGCTGGTACACCGTGGGCGCCCTGCGGGAGTTGGGTTTCACGCTCTCGAACTAGCTAGAGCGCCAAAGTCGCCATCACCGGGGCGTGGTCGGAGGGGCGCCGCCAACCGCGGGCGTCGCGCAGGACGCGCATCGACTCGACGGCGTCCGCCAGCGCCGGGCTCACCCAGATGTGGTCGAGCCGGCGCCCCTTGTTGGTCTTCGACCAGTCGAACGCGCGATAGCTCCACCACGTGTAGAGCTTCTGGTCGTCAGGCACGAATTTGCGCAGCGCGTCGACCCAGGGCCCGGCGGCCTGGGCCTGTCTTAGCTTGTCGACCTCGATGGGGGTATGGCTCACCACGCTCAAGAGCGCCTTGTGGCTCCAGACGTCGTGCTCGAGCGGCGCGATGTTGAGGTCGCCGACCAGGATCGACCGGCCCGCCGCCGGCCTCGCGTCCCGCCCCCAATCGGCCATCTCGTCGACGAAGGCGAGCTTGTGGGCGAATTTGGCGTTGATCTCGGGGTCGGGCTCGTCGCCGCCGGCGGGCACGTAGAAATTGTGGAGTTCGATCCCGTGCGCCTCATCGCCGAGGACGACGTGGAGGTGACGGGCGTCGCCTTTGGCGCAAAAGTCGCGCTTGGCCGAAGCGGCGAACGGAACGCGCGAAACCACCGCGACGCCGTGATAGCCCTTCTGCCCATTGATCGCGATATGAGGATATCCCGCGTCCCGGAAAGCGGCGAAAGGGAAATTGCCGTCCGGACATTTCGTCTCCTGCAGGCACAAGACGTCCGGCCGGTGCTCCGCGAGGTAGCGGGTGACGAGATCGATGCGCAGACGGACCGAGTTGATGTTCCACGTCGCGATGGAAAACGTCATGCGCGGCTCCAGACGACGGATAGGGCAAGGATTTCCCGCGACGCCCGCATTGTCATTTCCGGCGGTTGCCCGGTTGGTTGGCCGGCAATTCGTCAATATGGAACAGCGCCGGATCCGGCCTCGTGGTCAGATCGAGATTGGCGAGAGTGACGACCGTCTGGAAACCCTGGGCGTCGATCACCGTCCAACGCTTGAGCGCGAAGGTCGAAGCATCGAAGACCAGGGTGAGATGCGCGGAGCCGCCGAACGCGGCTTTGTCCTCGATCTCGATCGTGACCACATTGCCCTCGTCAGCCACGCTCAAAACCCGGGTGTCGCGCGCAAGATCGATGTGATCGGCGACCAGGAACTTGAGCGGCGTCTGGGCGATGAAATATTCGTCCTGGGTGTTGAGCTTGCGGTCGATGACGGCGACGCTGCGGCCGTCGGCGACGATCTCGAACCGCGCCGGCTGGGTGTATTCGAACCGCATCCGGCCCGGACGCTCGACGCTGAGTTCGCCCTCGGAGCGCCGGCCGTCGGGCCCGGTCTGAACGAAGTCGGCAGTTATGACCCGCGCCTGATCGAGCCAGGCGTTGGCGCGCGCCACCGCTTCGGCGGCGGGCATGGGCGCGGCGGCGGGCTTTGCCGCCTTGGCGGACTTTGCCGCCGTGGCGGCCGGCGAACTGAGGTCGAGCGGCGCTTGCTGGGCCAAGGCCGCGCCGCCCGCGGCGCAGAACGGCGAGCCGGGCATGAGGCCAAGCGCGAGCGACCGGAAGCGTTTCGCCACAATGTCAAATCCTTTCGAAACGCCGATTGCGGCTGCGAATCGGCGCTCGCCGGGAGGGATAATGGGAAAAATCCCGCGCCGACGGAAGCGCCGGGTTATCCCGCTGACTGCGCTCTTTCTGTGGCGGGCGCGGGGCCTTTGCGCGGCTATCCAACACCGGCGAGAGCGGCCTCGAGCGAGGCGTCGAGACGCTCGACGATCATGTCGACCTCGGACGGCTCGATAATGAAGGGCGGAGCCAGGAGAATGTGGTCGCCCTCGACGCCGTCGATCGTGCCGCCCATCGGGTAGACCAGGAGTCCCTGCGCCATCGCCTTGCGCTTGACCTGGAGGTGCACTTTCAGCGCCGGATCGAACGGCCGCTTGCTCGCCCGGTCGCTGACCAGTTCGAGCGCCTGGAAGAGCCCGCGCCCGCGAATGTCGCCGACGAACGGGTGTTGGGCGAAACGCTCCTTGAGGCGTCGCTCGAGCCTCGCCCCCATCTCGGCCACGTTGGCGAGCAGCCGATCCCGCCGGATCACGTCCTGCACCGCCAGCGCCGCCGCGGCAGCCATCGGATGGCCCATGTAGGTGTGGCCATGCAGGAACGCGCCGGAACCGTTGGCGAACGCCTTGGCGATCCGGTTTGACAGCATGACGGCGCCGATCGGCTGGTAGCCGCCGGCAAGCCCCTTGGCGAGGGCGATCAGATCGGGCGCCACACCCTCCTGCTCGCACGCGTGCAGCGTGCCGGTTCGCCCCATCCCGCACATCACCTCGTCGAGAATGAGCAAAACCCCGTAGCGGTCGCAGATCGCCCGGATGCGCCTGAAATAGTCGCCGACCGGCGGAACCGCGCCAAGGGTGGCGCCGACCACTGTCTCGGCGACGAAGGCGATGACCTGATCGGGGCCGACTTCGATGATCTTGTCCTCGAGCGCCTGAGCGGCCCTCGCGGCATAGTCGGCGTCGCTCTCGTCTTCCCGCTGCAGCCGATAAGCGTAGCAAGGGTCGATGTGGTGAGTCTTGATCAAGAGGGGCTCGAATTGCGCCCGGCGCCAGGCATTGCCGCCGACCGCGAGCGCGCCGAGCGTGTTGCCGTGGTAGCTTTGACGCCGGGCGATGACATGACGGCGCTCTGGCTCGCCGATCTCGACAAAATACTGGCGCGCCATCTTGAGCGCCGCCTCGACCGCCTCCGACCCGCCGCTGACGAGATAGACATGGCTTAGCCCTGCCGGCGCGTCCTCGATCATGCGGTCGGCGAGGCGCTCGGCGGCTTCGGTGGTGAAGAAAGCGGTGTGCGAATAGGCAAGGGCGTCGAGCTGTTTGCGGATGGCGGCGAGCACGTCGGGGTGACCATGGCCGAGACACGACACGGCCGCGCCGCCCGAGGCGTCGAGATAGCGGCGCCCGTCCGCGTCGACGATCTCGACGCCCGAGCCGGACACCGCGACCGGCATGTTAATATTTGCAGTGCGGTGCAAAATATGCGACATTGACGTGTACGATAACGGACGGGACCGGAAACCGGTTCGGCCAGTCTACGCGCTTAACGTGTGCGGCGGAAAGGCGGCAAGCAGTGGCTGCTGAATCGCGAGGACGGGTGATCGTGACGGTCGCGCCCAATGGCGGGCGCAAGACCAAGGCCGACCACCCGGCGCTGCCGCTCAGCCCCGACGAACTCGCCCGCGCGGCCGCCGAATGCCTGGAGCGCGGCGCTTCCATGATCCACCTGCACGTGCGCGACAGGGACGGCGGACATTGCCTCGACCCCGACGCCTATCGCGCCGCGATTGCGTGCATTTGCCAGGAAGTCGGCGACCGGCTGGTGATTCAGATCACGAGCGAATCCCTCGGCCTGTTCACACCCAGCGAGCAGCGGGCGGCGGTGCTCGAAGCCAATCCCGAAGCCGTGTCGCTGGCGCTGCGCGAGCTCGCGCCCGAGCAAGCCGACGAAAAGGACTTCGGCCTGTTCCTGATCAAGCTCAAGCAGATGCGGATCTGGCCGCAGATCATCCTCTATCATCCCGACGAGGCGGAGCGTCTCGGAGCGATGATGAAGCGGGGGCTGATCCCGTTCGACGAGATCGCGGTGCTTTACGTTCTCGGCCGCTTCACGCTGACCCGCACCGCGGCGCCCGGCGACCTCGTCCCCTTTATCGCTCCGGATATGCCGCGCTTTTCTCCCTGGAGCGTCTGCGCGTTTGGCCGCCGCGAGGTCGCCTGCGTCACCGCCGCCGCGCTGCTCGGCGGCCATGTGCGGGTCGGCTTCGAGAACAACCTTGTGCTGCCCGACGGCGCCCGCGCCGCCTCCAACGCCGAGCTCGTGACTGCCGCCGTGCGCGCGCTGGAGGCGGTCAGGCTTCAGACCCAAACCGCGGACGGCCTCAGGGAGGAGATCGCCGCGCGCCTGGGCGCCGTTGGCGCAAGCCGCCGCTCGAGCCCGCCCCCGCTCATTCGCGTAGGAGCTCGTTGATGCCGGTCTTTGCCCGCGTCTGCGCGTCGACGGTCTTGACGATCACGGCGCAGTAGAGCGAAGGGCCGGGCGAGCCGTCGGGCAGGGGCTTGCCCGCGAGCGACCCTGACACCACCACCGAATAGGGCGGCACGTAGCCGACGTGGACCTTGCCGGTCGAGCGGTCGACGATCTTGGTCGAGGCGGAGATGAAAACGCCCATCGACAGGACCGAGCCCTCGCCGACGATCACGCCCTCGACCACCTCGGATCGCGCGCCGATGAAACAGTTGTCCTCGATGATGGTCGGGTTGGCCTGCAACGGCTCGAGCACGCCGCCGATGCCGACGCCCCCGGACAGATGCACGCTCTTGCCTATCTGCGCGCAGGAGCCGACCGTGACCCAGGTGTCGACCATGGTCTTCTCGTCGACATAGGCGCCGAGATTGACGAAGCTCGGCATCAGCACCACGTCGCGGGCGACATAGGCCGAGCGGCGCACGACCGCGCCCGGCACGGCGCGAAAACCAGCGTCGCGGAAGCGATTCTCGCCCCACGCCTCGAACTTGGAGGGAACCTTGTCCCACCAGGTCGCGCCGCCCGGCCCGCCGTCAATCAGCGCATTGTCGCTGAGTCGGAACGAGAGCAGCACCGCCTTTTTCAGCCACTGATTGACCTTCCAGGAATTCGGCCCCGTCGCGCCGGGAATTTTCTCCGCGACCCGGGCCTTGCCGCGGTCGAGCAGCTCGAGCGCCGCCTCGACGGCTTCGCGGGTTTCGCCCTTGGTCTGGGGCGTGATCTTCGCTCGCTCCTCGAAGGCTTTTTCGATCGCAGTCTGAAGGCGGGCGTCGGTCATGGGCTGTCCTGGGTTGAAAGCGCGGGACGTTTCCGCGCCGGCGCGCCGGTTGTCAACGGCGGGCGAACTGGGGATTCTACGTAGGCTCGGAATGGAGCCGCGTATTGAACCGCGAAGGTTTTCCGTGCCATGGTCGGCGGCACGGCGACCCACGCCGATCAAACGCGGGGTCCCAGGGAGGAAGCAATGTCGGATACAACGAAAAACGTTTCACAGGACCGCCGCAAGCTGCTCAAGGCCGCGGCTGCGGGCGCAGGCGCTGCGGCGCTGTTCGGCGGAATGGGGGTCAATCCGCTGATCACCCAGGCGCTGGCCGACGCGGCCGGCCGGTCGGAAAAGCCGCTCAAGGCGGCGTTCTCCAACGCCGGATTGCAGGCGACCTGGTGCGCCCAGGGCAAGCAGGCGGCTGAATACTGGGGCAAGCTGTTCAACGTCGACGTCACCTGGTTCGACGGCCAGCTCGACGCGGTCAAGCAGCGCGCGGCGATCGACGACATGGCCAACCAGAAGTGGGATTTCGTCGCCATCCAGGCGTTCGGCATCGGCACGCTGACCGCCCCGGTCAACAAGATGATCGACGCCGGCATTCCGGTCATCGACATGGATACGCTGATCGCGCCGCTCGGCACCATCAACACCCTCACTTATCTCGCGCCCGTCAATGAATTCATGGGCGCTTCCGTCACCCAGACGCTGGTCGACGCCATCAACGGCGAAGGCACGATCACCATGACGCAGGGGGCGCTCGGCCACACCGGCGCGCAGGGACGCGCCAAGGGCTTCCACTCGGTGGTCTCCAAGTACCCGAAGCTTCAGGTGCTCAACGAGGACCCGGCCGACTGGGACGTCACCAAGGCCGCCCGCATCTGGGAGACCCTGCTGACCAAGTATCCCAAGATCGACGCCGCCTTCTTCCACAACGACGACATGGCGCTCGCGGCCTACAAGGTGATGCAAGCCAAGGGCCGCACCGAGACCAAGATCGGCGGCGTAGACGCCATGCCGCCCGCGATCAAGGCGGTACAGGCGGGCGAGATGCTCGCGACCGTCCGCAATCCGTCCTGCCGCATTCATGGCGGCGCGATCGTCGCGGGCGTGCAGTCCGTGCTCCAGGGGGCGAAGGCCAACATCCCCAAGAGCATCGTCACCGACGGGCCCGTCGTCACCAAGGCCAACGCCGACGGGATGCTGTGGATGCAGGAGCAGTTCCTGATCTGATCCGCCGCTGACGTCTCGCCATGGCGTTGCTCGAACTCAACGGTATCTCGAAGTCGTTCGGCGGCGTCCAAGCGCTTCGAGGCGTCGACTTCACGCTCCTCGCCGGTCAGATCCATGGTCTGGCCGGCGAGAACGGCGCCGGCAAGAGCACGATGATGAAGATCATCGCCGGCGTCCATGGCGCCGACGCGGGGACCATGCGCGTCGATGGGCAGGGCGCTCATTTCCGCTCGACCCGCGACGCGCGCGCGGCGGGGATCGGCATGGTCCATCAGGAGCTCAGCGTCGCGCCGGACTTGAGCGTGGCGGAGAACGTCTTTCTCGGCTCCCAGCCGGTCAGCCGTCTGGGAATCGTGGCCTGGCGCCGGATGGCGGAGCGGGCCGCCGAGGAGCTCAA
Organism: uncultured Alphaproteobacteria bacterium; assembly: GCA_963776665.1. Classification (GTDB taxonomy): domain Bacteria; phylum Pseudomonadota; class Alphaproteobacteria; order Rhizobiales; family Beijerinckiaceae; genus Roseiarcus. Next base: position 106,124 of record CAVZNQ010000008.1, on the reverse strand, counting down.
GAATCTCGGCCTCGAGATCGACCCGCGCGCGCGGCTCGGCGATTTTCCGATCGGCGTGCAGCAGCTCGTCGAACTCTCGCGCGTGCTGTTCTCGGGCGCGCGGATCATCATTCTCGACGAGCCGACCTCGGCGCTCTCTCCCCCTGAGATCGAGCGCCTGTTCGCCGTGCTGAGGCGTCTGCGCGAAGGCGGCCGCAGCATGATCTTCATCTCGCACTTCCTCGACGACATTCTCAAGATTTCCGACGCGATCACCATCTTTCGCAACGGCCGCAAGGTCGAGACCACCGAGGTTACGCCCGCGATCGACAAGCACTGGATCATCGAGCGCATGATCGGCTCGGGCCGCGAGGAGCTCGAGGAGAGTTACCTCGGCGAGATCACGCTTTCGAGCCGCCCCGAGGCGCCGGTCGCCCTCCGCGCCACAGCGCTGACGCTTCAGCCGGCCTATCGCGACGTGACCTTCGAGGCGCGCGCCGGCGAGGTTCTTGGCATCTACGGGTTCATGGGCTGCGGGCAGCTGGAGCTCGCGCGCACGCTGTTCGGGCGGCTTCGCGCCGACAGCGGCACGCTCGAAATCGATGGCGAAACGAAGCCGCTGGCGAACACCGCAGCCGCCAAACAGGCAGGCGTCGCCTATGTCGCCGAGAGCCGCCGCTCCATGCTGTTCGGCGACGAGCCGGTTTACAAGAACATCTCGATCGCGGTCCTCGAGCGCCTGTCGCGCTGGCTGCTCAAGCCCGAGCGGGAGCGCGAAATCGCCGCCGAGCAGGTGAAGGCGCTCGACATCCGCCCGCCCGGCGTCGAACTGCGCCTCGGAGGGCTCTCCGGCGGCAACCAGCAGAAGGTGGCGCTCGCGAAGTGGCTGACCCACGCGCCGCGCATCCTTCTGCTTGCAGAGCCGACGAGGGGCATGGACGTCGGAGCCAAGGAGGACGTGGTCAGGATCGTGCGCGGTTTGCGCGACCAGGGCATCGCGATCGTCGTCTTCTCGACCGAGCCGGAGACCGTTCTTTCGCTTGCCGACCGGGTGCTGGTGATGCGCAAGGGCGAAATCGCGCATGAGTTCGCCGGCGAGGCGATCAGCAAGGATCGCCTGTTGGCGGCCGCTTGATTATGGGATCAGCATGAATACGCCAGGCGCCGAAGCGCGCTCCGCCCGCACCCTTCGTCTCGGGGATTTTCTGCGCGATCAGCTGCGCAATATCGCCCCCTTCATAACCCTGATCGCGCTGGTCGGTTTCTTCAGCTTCGCCAGCCCCTCCTTCGCCTCGCTCGGAAATCTGGAAAACATCCTTCAGCAGGTCTCGGTGACCGCGATCATCGCCGTCGGCCTGACTTTCGTGATCCTCACCGCCGAAATCGACCTGAGCGTCGCCGCAATCGCCAACGCCACGGCGATCGTGCTCACCTTTTTCACGGTGCAGCCGGATTACGTGAATATCGCGAACCTGCCGATGCCCGGCGCAATCGCGATCATCCTCGCGCTCGTGGCCTGCTTCGCGCTCGGCCTGGTCACCGCCTTCGGCGTCACCCGGGTCGGCATCCCATCTTTCATCATGACGCTGGCGATGATGCAGATCGGAGCCGGAATCTCCGCGGTGCTGGTGCGCGGACAGATCGCCTACACCGTGCCAGTTCTCGTTCAGACGCTCGGCTCGAAAACGGTCTTCGGCGTGCCCTGGATCATCATCGTCGCGGCGATCTTCCTGCTCGTCGCCCATCTCGTGCTGACCTACACCCGTTTCGGCCGCTACGTTTACATGGTCGGTGGAAACCGGGAGGCGGCGGAATATTCAGGCGTCAACGTCCGCTTCATCGTCGGCGCGGTGATGGTCATCTCGGCCATGTGCTCCGGGGTCGCCGGCATGCTCGGCGTCGCCTATTTCGGCAGCGCCCAGCAGAACGAATTCGACACCTTCCTGCTCGACGCCATCGCGGCGGTGGTGGTCGGCGGGACCAGTCTCTTCGGCGGACGCGGCGGCATAGGCAACACGATCATCGGCCTCTTCGTGCTCGGCGTCCTCAACAACGGCCTCGACTATGTGAAGATCGACAGCTTCCTCAAGATCCTCATCCGCGGCCTCATCCTGCTGATTGCGCTTATGATCAATGTCTACGCCGAGCGGCTGCGCGCCGCGCGAAGCGGCGAACGGGCCGGCTGAGCGGCATGGCGACCTACGCCGCCGTGGACGGTTCGCGCCTTGCCGGCGCGCTCGCGGATATTCCCCCGGTTCGAGAACGGCTCGGCGGCGCGCCTTCAGGCTGGCGGATCCGCGAAGTCGGCGACGGCAACCTCAATCTCGTGTTCATCGTCGAGGGGAACCGTGACGGCGTCGTCGTCAAGCAGGCGCTCCCCTATGTGCGCCTGGTCGGCGAATCCTGGCCGCTGCCGCTCGAGCGGAGCTGGTTCGAATACCGCGCGCTGACCGAGCAGGCCCGCCACGCGCCCGGACTGACGCCTGAAGTCTTCCACTTCGACCGCGCCCAGGCGATGATCGTGATGGAATATCTCCGGCCCCATGTCATCATGCGCAAGGGGCTCATCCGCGGGATCGAATATCCCCGCTTCGCATCCGACATCGCGGAGTTTCTCGCCGCGACGCTGTTTAACACCTCGGCGCTGGCCGGAACGGCGGCCGAGCACAAGGCGCGTGTGGAGCTGTTCGCCCCGAACACGGCGTTGTGCAAGATCACCGAGGATCTCGTCTTCACCGACCCCTATCGCGAGGCGCCGCTCAACCGCTGGACGAGGCCGTGGCTCGACGCGCAGAAGCAGGCGTTCGAGCGCGACAGCGCGCTCAAGGTCGCCGCCCAGACGTTGAAACTAAAGTTCATGACGAGCGCCGAGGCGCTGATCCACGGCGACCTGCACACCGGCTCGATCATGGCGACGCCCGAGAACACCCGCGTCATTGACCCCGAATTCGCCTTCATCGGGCCGATGGGATTCGATGTCGGCGCGGTGATCGGCAATCTCCTGCTCGCGTATTTCGCCCAAGGCGGGCACGAGGCGGCGCCGCATGCGCGCGACGGATATCGGACATGGATTCTCGCCCAGGCCGAGAAGGTCTGGTCGGGATTCCACGATCGGTTTCTCGCCTTGTGGCGTGCGGCGCCTTCCGGCGACGCCTATCCCGCGAGCCTCTTTCCGTCCGACGACGATCGCGCAGCGTTGGAGAAGGAGCGGGCGCGATTCCTGCGCGCCTGTTCGAGGACGCATTGGGCTTCGCGGGGGCGAAAATGATCCGCCGGATCCTCGGCCTCGCCCATGTCGAGGACCTCGAATCGATCGCCGACCCCGAGCGGCGGGCGCAATGCGAAGCGAAAGCGCTGAGGCTCGCGCGCGAGCTCGTGGTCGGCGCCAGGGGGTTCGCCGGCATCGCCGATGTGACGCAGCGCGGCGCGGGCGGTTCACGGAGCGGCCGCATGAGCGGGCGATTGGCTTCGATGCAAATGGCCGCAAGCGCCGCGATTGCGGCCGCGCTCTTGCTTGCGGCGATGGCTCGCGCGCAAGCTCTCGCGGGAGGTCGCGTCCTCACCCCCATGGACGTCGTCGCCATCAGGATCGTCGACCATCCGGATCTCGATTGGACCGCTCGCGTCGAGCCTGACGGCACGATCAACTTTCCCTATGTCGGCCGGATCAAGGCCGCGGGGCTCACCGAAGACGACCTGGCGCGCACGGTCGAAAGGCGGCTGGTCGAGCTGAAAATCATTGCAGAGCCTTGACTTAAGTCAGCGGCCGCGGCTCAGCGAAAGCTGAGGGAATGCCTCGCATCGCGGTCGATACTCTTAATTTACAAAAGCCAAGAGCATTGAAATTCGAGCTCTCCATCCCATCTGTGGATCGATGCAACACAAAAACACTGATTTGAAGACGAAAATGCTCTGCTCACAAAATGCCGATCGCCACGGAGAGCGGTCGGGTCCGCCCCTCCTCGTGTGCGATCTCCGCGCACAGCTTGCGCCCCTCGACAGCTACGGCCCCTCGGGCCTCGGCGTTGCGCTCGCTCACGGCGTCCACGCGCTCGTCGGCGTTTCGCGGACCGCGGTCGCGGCCCTTCGCCCCTCGTATTGGCAGCAAGGCGAGCTCGCTTAAGGGCGTTCGCGCCTACCTCACCAGCACGTTGCGGAACTGCCAGGGATCGCTCTGGTCGATGTCCTCCGGGAAGAGGCCGGGGCGACCCACGAGCGGCGTCCAGTCGGAATACGCGCCGATGACCGGGCCGAGATAGGGCGTCTGAACCTCGAGGCAGCGGCGAAAATCCAGTTCGTCGGCCTCGACGATGCCGGCGTTCGGATTCTCCAGCGCCCAGACCATGCCCGCGAGCACGGCGGAAGTGACCTGCATTCCGGTCGCGTTCTGATAAGGAGCCAGCGCCCGCGTCTCCTCGACCGAAAGCTGCGAGCCGTACCAATACGCGTTGCGGGCGTGGCCGTAGAGAAGCACCCCGAGCTCGTCGATGCCGTCGAGGATCTCGGCTTCGCCGAGAATGTGGTAGGCGTTCTGGATCTCCCCGGACCGGCCGAAAAGCTCATGAAGCGACAGCACCGCGTCGTCGCACGGGTGATAGGCGTAGTGGCAGGTCGGCCGGTAGACCGCCTCGCCCTTGTCGTCGCGCACGGTGTAGTAGTCCGCGATCGAGATCGAACTCGTTGTGGGTGACGAGGAAGCCGAACTGCGCCCGCGCGGTCGGGGTCCATGAGCGCACGCGGGTGTTGGCGCCCGGCTGGTTGAGGAAGATCGCCGCGCGCGAGCCGGTCTTGTGGAAACCGGCGTTGGGGGGCGTCCATTTCTCGTGCGTGCCCCAGCCGAGTTCGGCCGGCTGCATCCCCTCGGAGAGGAAGCCCTCGATCGACCAGGTGTTGACGAATACGTTGCGGGGCTTCGGCTGCCTCGCGCGCTGGGTGTCGCGCTCGGCGATGTGAACCCCCTTGACGCCGAGGCGCTGGGCGAGCCGCCCCCATTCTTCGCGCGTCTTCGGCTCGGGAGCTTTGTCGCTAAGGTCATGGGCGAGATTGATCAGCCCCTGCTTGACGAACCAGGAGACCATGCCGGGATTGGCGCCGCAACACGAGACGGCGGTGGGTCCACCGGGACTTTTGCGCCGCTCCTCCATCACCGTTTCGCGCAGCGCATAGTTGGTGCGCGCCTCGTTGCCCATCGACTTGTCGAAGTAGAAGCCCGGCCACGGCTCGACCACGGTGTCGATGTAGAGGGCGCCGAGCTCGCGGCAATAGCGCATGATGTCGAGCGAGGAGGTGTCGACCGACAGGTTGACGCAGAAGCCCTGGCCTTCGCCGGCAGTCAGGTATTTCTTGAGCTCGGCGCGATAGTTTTCGCGCGTGAGGCCGAGATGGATGAAGCGGACGCCGCGCTCGTCGAGAAGCTTGCGATCGGCGTCGTTCGGGTCGATGACCACGAACCGCTGCGGGTCGAACTCGAAGTGGCGCTCGATCAGCGGCAGCGTTCCCTTGCCGATCGATCCGAAGCCGATCATCACGATCGGGCCGGCGATGCGTCCGTGCCGGGGCCAATGAGGCATGGCGTCAAATCTCCTTCAGGGATGAGCGACGCCGAGCGTCTTGGAGGGCGGTAAAGGCCACGGCGCTCAAGGCCCGTCAATAGCGGCGGAATCGGGTTTCTGTCGTGAAACTGTCACGGAATGGCGAGGCTTGACGGATGTCGCCTTTCTGGGGAAGCTCACCAATTCGCCGGCTGTTTTTGCGAGGAACAGCGGCGCTCCGAACAAAAGATTGGTTAGGTCCAACCCGCGAACCCGGCCTCCACGCCGGGGCCGCATTTGCGTTGATATCCGGGAACGAACAGGGGAGCACACGATGTCCAGGATAAGCGTCAAGGCCGCTGTCGCCATGGTCGTACTGCCCTCTCTCTTGGCCGGAGTGGCGATTGCGGCGCAGGACCGATACTCGTTGCAGGTCCCGGGCGGGCTCGCGTTCTCCGAGTTCAGGGGATACGAAGATTGGCAGACCATTGCCGTCAGTCACAACGGCGATAAGCTCGCAATAATCCTCGGCAATCCCGTGATGATCGAGGCCTACAAGGCGGGCATCCCCGGCAACGGCAAGCCCTTCCCCGACGGCGCGAGGATGGCGAAGATCCACTGGACTGCGAAAAAGGCTGAGGACCAGCCTGGCGAGCCGAACGTGCCGGGCGCCCTGCACGACACGGATTTCATGGTGAAGGACAGCAAGCGGTTCGCGGACAGCGGCGGATGGGGATGGGCCGCGTTCGAGTATGACGCCGCGTCCGACGCGTTCAGACCCGGCGACACATCGGACTCGCCGCCGCAGGAGCACGACGCCAAGTGCGGCTTCGCCTGCCACACGATCGTGGCGGACAAGGATTACGTTTTCACGGCTTACCCGAAGCGGTGAGCGAGAACCGGATCGCTATCGCAACTGCGGCGCCTTTGTCTGCGCAGGATGTTCGAACGGGAGATTGTGATGAGCCTCATCGATCAGGCCCTGAAGGGCAATGAGCAATTCGCAAAGAGGTACGATCCGAAGCTGGGCGGGCATCCGCAGCCCAAGATCGCGATTGTAACCTGCATGGACCCGCGGCTCTCGGACCTCGAGGGGATCCTGGGATTGAAGACTGCGGATATGGACGTCATCCGCACCGGCGGGCCGGCCGTCACGGACGACGTGCTGGGAGAACTTGTCGTCTCCACGCGGGTCCTGGGGAGTAAGGAGATCATGCTCCTCAATCACACGGGCTGCGGGTTCACGACCTTCACCGACAAGGAGCTGAACGACAAGCTCGCCCGAGAAACGGGTGACGCCACGCCGGTCCCGATGCGCTTGTTTTCCTTCAAGGACCCTGAAGAGAACACTCGGGCGCAGATAGAGAAAGTCCGGTCGCATCCATGGATTGCCAAGGATGTACCGGTTCGAGGCTTCATTTTTGACGTGGACACAGGTCGGTTGCGGGAAGTCAAGCATGGATGACCGGCACAGCGCCGCCGCTTGAGATTTGCGGCGACCCGCGTACGCGTCCCGAAGCGACTGACGCTGCGCGGAACGTCATCGAGACTTGAGCCGCTTCGGGCCACCCGATTTTAGGACTGAGCTCTCCGCCCCGGAATTTGACGCCGAACTAACGATGGTCGGCGCGGCAAGTGTGCAGCCGGCCGCCCTCTGGGCGACGGGACCTCGCAGGCAATTAGCGCCCCCGTTATGGAGAGTGTCTCGAACAAGCTGTGAAAGCATCACGCGTTTGTGATTTGCCGTGGGCCGGATCGGCTGGGAACAGGCTGCGTGATGCTAGGTTTGGGCTGTCATTCGTGCGTTTGATGACAGGAATCTGCCATGAGCGAACAGGGCAGCGAACGAGGACCGGGCTAACCTCTGCGCGCAACGCCGACTCGGGCGCCAACCCCGCAGAAGCCTGCCAGCGCCGAGACGGTCTTGCCGCAGAAGCCAAAGCCCGCCGGGCGGCGAAGAATGCTGCTCGGAGCATTGGGGCTTCTGATCGCGGCTGCCGCCCTCTGGTTCGGTATTCCCTGGGTCCAGACGACGCTCAACACCGTCTCGACCGATGACGCCTACGTCAATGGTCACGTGACGTTCGTGGCCGCGCGCGTGAAAGGCCAGGTGGCGCGCGTCCTCGTCGACGACAACTACCGGGTGCACAAGGGAGACTTGCTGGTCCAACTGGACAAGGAGCCCTTTCAGATCGCAGTCGCGGTCAAAAAGGCGGCGGTGGATACAGCGACGACCGAGCTGGCGGTAGCGCAGGCTAAAGTGCGCGGCATCGAAGCGGAGGCCATGAGCCGGCGCCGGGGGCTGGAGCACGCGATGGAGGACGTCGACGACCGGGTCTCCCTGCTGCGCGCCAAGGTTGCCGGTGTGGACAAGAGCAAAGCCGCGCTCGTTCTGGCTCAGCTTGACTTCGACCGGGCCGCGAAATTGGTGGTGACGAACGATGTCCCCCGAGAGCTGTACGACCGGCGGCAAGCGGAGTTATTGGCAGCCCGCGCGGACGTTGTCGCGTCGCTGGCAGATGTCCGTCAAATACGCGCCTCTTTGGGATTGGCGACGGCGTCCGACGACGCAGATCTCGGCCAGGTTCCGCCCAATCTCGATCAGACCTTTTCGTCGGTGCTCCAGGCGCAGGCGGCGATGATTCAGAGCGCGGCTCAACTCGGCGTCATCCATTCGTTCGACGAGGGGCCCCGTCACATGGTCGAGGCGTTTGAAAAGGAAGGCGACGTTAATAGCACTTTCGCTCGGCTGGCGGCCGACGCGCCGGACGTCAAGCAGGCCGAGGCCAAGCTTGAGGTCGCCAGGCGCGATCTCGACCAGGCCGAGCTCGATCTCCGCTACTGCGACGTCATCGCGGAGATCGACGGCGTCATCACGCGCCGAAACGTCAATCCGGGCGACAACATCCAGGTTGGCCAGGCTCTTATGGCGATCCGCTCGCTCAACGAGATCTGGGTCGACGCCAATTTCAAGGAGACGCAGCTCGGCGATCTGCGCATCGGCCAGCCAGTCGATCTCTATGTCGACATGTATGGCGACCGCCATGTGTTCAAGGGGCGCATTTCCGGCTTCACCGAGGGGACCGGCTCGACTTTGGCGCTGCTGCCGGCGGAGAACGCAACCGGCAACTTTATCAAGGTGGTTCAGCGACTGCCGGTTCGCATCGACCTCGAGAACTACGATCCGGACAAGAACCCGCTGTTTGTCGGCACGTCGGTCGTCCCCTACGTCCTCTTCAAAGAGCCGCCCACCGGACCCGACGCGGGAAAGTTCCTGCAGACCTCTGCGCCTGAATCGACTGCAAACCCGCCGGGCGCGAAGAAGTGACAGCCGCGGCGCTTTCGCCCGCAAGACCCCAGGTTGCGCGGAGCCCGTGGGTAGTCGCCGCCATCGTCGTGATTCCGGCGTTCATGGAGGTGCTCGACACCACCATCGTGCTGGTCGCGCTGCGTTACATCGCGGGTGGTCTGTCGGCCGCCTCCGATGACGCCGAGTGGGTCATCACCAGCTATCTTGCCGCCAACGCCTTCATTTTGCCGATTACCGGCTGGTTGAGCGCTCATCTCGGTCGCCGCAACTACTTCCTGGCGTCGATCGCGGTCTTCACCGTCAGTTCTCTGCTGTGCGGGCTCGCTGGCAGTCTCGGTCAGCTGATCCTGTTCCGCGTCATCCAGGGTCTCGCGGGCGGCGGTCTGCAACCCGGCAGTCAGGGGATATTGCTGGACGCCTTCCCGCGGGAAAGGCAAGGCGTGGCAATGACGCTGTTCGGCCTTGCTGTGCTGATTGCGCCGGTGGTCGGCCCGACCTTGGGCGGTTGGATAACGGACACTTACAATTGGCGCTGGTGCTTCCTGATCAACGTGCCCATCGGTATCGTAACGCTCGGCGCATGTTACGCCGTGCTTCGCGACCCGGATTATCTCGTCGCCCAGCGTGCGGAGTTGAGCAAGCAGCCGTTCCATTTTGACGCGATCGGCTTGTCGCTTCTGGCCATCGTCATAATCTCGTGGGAAGTGATGCTCAGCAAGGGCCAGGAGTGGGACTGGCTGGGGGATCCATTCTGGCGCGTCCAGAACTCTCGTCATCTCTTTGGTGGTGGGTTCGGTTGCGTTGATCTTCTGGGAGTTGCGTCACCGCAACCCGGTGGTCAATTTCCGCGTATTGGGCGAACGCAACTTTGCGGCGTGCTGCATCATCATCTTTTGCGCTTATCTTGCGCTCTTTGCATCCACCAAGTCATTGCTTGGTCTGCTGCAGGCCCTGTTTGGTTATGACGCGCTGAAGACCGGGTTGGTGATGTCGCCTTCCGGAATCTTCGCCGTGCTGGCGATGCCGATCGTCGGTCGCCTGATTGGCCTCAAGGTGGATACAAGATGGCTGATCGCCGCGGGCCTGCTGATCATGACCGCAGGCAACTATTGGATGTCGCAACTCAACCTCGACATCAGCCCCGGCCAGGTTGTCTGGCCGCGGGTGGTCCTGGTTGTGGGACTTTCGGTATGTTTTGCTCCGGCGAACGTAGCCGCGTACCTCTATACGCCGCTCGCGTTGCGAGGAGCGGCCATTGGCTTGGCCAGTCTCCTGCGCAACGAGGGAGGCAGCGTCGGCGTGTCGTTGTCCCAGACCTTCGAGGAGCGACGCGATCAGTTTCACGTTTTGCGGCTTGGCGAGTATCTTGATCCCTTCAACCCAGCCGCCAGCAACTTTCTCGCGCGGGCCCAGAGCTTCTTCGTTCAACAAAATGGCGACCCGGTGGCGGCCCAGCAATTGGCGCTGCATCAACTCGAAAACCTGCGTCAGCAGCAGGCGGCTTCGCTTGCCTATTTCGACACCTTCTGGATGGCGGCGACGTTGACGTTCGTGGTCGCTTTCTTCGTCCTGATCATGAAACGGTCGGTGGCCGAGAAAGCCGGACCCGCCCCCGAATGAGGCGCTAATAAGCCTTGCGTCCTGCGCTCCAGCCGTCGAGGCCGAGGAGGCGGTCGAGCGACGCCGCGCCCGGCCCGAAGGTCATGATCGCGAGCGCCATCACCGCCCAGGGCAGGTGATAGTCCGGCCAGGCGTCCGGATAGGTGAGCTGGATAACGCCGGTCATGCACAGAAGCCCGAGCGCCGCCCAGCGGGTGAGCAATCCGAACGCCACCAGAATCGGCAGGACGATCTCGGCCGTACTCGCCAGCGCCGCGACGAGGTCGGGCATCGGAAACGCGATTTCGGCGCCGAAGACATGGAGCTTGTACTCCTGCTCGAACAGGATCTTCGTGCCGAAGGAGAGATTGAACCAGCCGTCCCAGCGCGTGAGTCCGGAAGCAAAGAACGGCCGCGCCAGCGCGAGCCGCAAAATGAGGAGCGGGAGCCACGCCGGGATAAGGGCGAAAGCGGCGCTGGTAAGGCGAGCAATCGGGTTGGCCGGCGCGAGCGGGGTTGCGTGGGCGGCGTCGGCGATCATGACGGCTGTCCTGAGATGAGTTCGGCCACGGCGCCGGATTCGACCAATCCGACCAGATGGGTTCCAAAGTCGAACGCGGGATCGTTCAGCGCGAGCGCAGCCTCGATCAGCGTCGCTCCCTGCATGAGCCTCGAAGCGAATTCGTAGCCAAGCGGCGGGAGGACGCGCACCTTCACCTCGGCGTCGGGACGGGTGATGAGCGCGTCTTCGCCGATCCCCGGCGTTGGCGCTGCGGGGCGGTCGATGGATTGCGCCGAGGCCCAGATCGAGGCGGCCGGGGTCGTGAAGCGCAGAATCCGCGCGGCGGGGTGAAATGCGATCCGCGCTTCGGGCAATAGATCGGGACTCAATTCCGCAAGATCGCCGGTCGTCGCGGCTGCGGCGTCCGCGGAGTGATAGGCCTCGACCCAGGCGTTCTCGAGCCGGGCCACGTCAGCGAGGCAGGGGTCCACTCCGGCGGTTCCGGCGACGAACTCGGGGAAATCCTGGCCATAGGCGATCATGACCGGCGAGCGCGGCTTCCTCGCGAAAACGAAGGCGCGCGCGATGGCGCGGAACACGGCCTCGCCCGCGATCCGGCGCGACGCCGGATAGCGCGCCTCGAGCGCGCCGATCAGGCCCACGGCGACGTTGTTGCGGTAGACCGAGAAACGGCGCGCGTCGGGCGCGCCGAGGCGCCCGTGGACCATCGCCGGCGGGGAGGCCGCAGGCTTGCCGAGCGCCGCCGCGAAGGCGCTGATCGTCGCCTCATACGGCATCGACGCGCTCCGGGGCTCTTGCGGCTGCGACCCTCATGACGCGCTCGGCGCGGCGCGCCTCGCCAAGAAGCGTCGGCCAGGAGGGCAGGTCGTTGTCCCATTCGATCAGGGTCGGCGTGGCCCCGAGCCGCCAGATCGCCTCGCCGTAGAGCGACCACACAGCGTCGCGGACCGGCGAATTGTGAGCGTCGATCAGGAGCGGCAGGCCGGCGTCGTCGCTGTCCTCGGCATAGCCCGCGAGATGGATTTCGCCGACCGCGGGAAGGGGAAAATCGGCGAGATAGCGGCAAGGGTCGTAGTCGTGATTGGTCGCGCTGACGAAGACGTTGTTGACGTCGAGCAGAAGCCCGCAGCCGGTGCGGCGCGCGATCTCGCGCAGGAAGTCGGTTTCCGCGAACGTGCTTTCCGCGAACACGACATAGGTCGAGGGATTTTCGAGCAGGATTGTCCGGCCGAGGGCGCTCTGCGTCTGGTCGATATGGTCGGCGACCCGGGTGAGCGTTTCGAGGGTGTAGGGGAGGGGCAGAAGATCGTTGAAGAACGCGCCCTCGTGAGTCGACCAGGCGAGGTGCTCGGAAACCAGCGCCGGCTGGAAGCGCTTGGCGACCGCCGCGAGCCGATCAAGATGCTCGCGGTCGAGCGGTCCCGGCGAGCCGATCGACAGCCCGACGCCGTGCAGCGACAGCGGATAGCGTTCGCCGATGGCGTCGAGGCGGCGGTGCGGCGGGCCGCCCGCGCCCATGTAGTTTTCCGCGTGGACCTCAAAAAACCCGAGCTCGGGCCGCGTTTGGACGATCGCCTCGAAATGCTCGGCCTTGAACCCAACCCCGACGCTGGGCGCGCCGAGGGGCCTCGGATATCCACGATCGGCGTTGCTCATGTGCATGTCCCCGGGCCTCGTTGCTCGATGGAATGGCGTTGGCGTCTTCGCTGGCGCGCCCATGCGTGTTACATCGGGGGGCCCATGTCATTCGCGCTTCGAGCCGAAATATTTTCCCCGACCTGTAACGGCAGACGAGACGGAACGAAGGCCGTATGAAAGCCCCATCCAGCGAGGGTCCCCCGGCCGATCCGTGGTCTCAGACGATGAGGGCGTCGATTGCCGGCGATGAAGGCGCTTACCGGCGGCTCCTGGGGGACATCGGCCGCTCGGTGCGGGGAATGGCGCGCGGCGCCTTCGCGCGCGCCAGAGCAGGGGACGCGGATATCGAGGATGCAGTGCAAGAGACCCTGTTGGCGATCCACCTCAAGCGGCACACCTGGGACCCGGAGCAGCCGCTTGCGCCATGGGTCTACGCCATAGCCCGGCACAAGATCGTGGACTCCCTGCGCCGGCGCGGCAGACGGCGCGTCGAGCCGCTCGAGGATTTCGAGGAGTTCCTGGCCGCGCCGGAAGCCGAGGATCCGCACGCGCTGAGCGACGCGCGCAAGCTTCTAGAGACGCTTGCGCCGCGCCAGCGCGACATCGTGACCTCGATCTCCCTCGACGGCCAATCGATCGCGGCGACCGCGGCGCGCCTTTCGATGTCCGAGGTTGCGGTCAGGGTGGCGCTCCATCGGGCGCTGAAATCGCTGGGCGCCGCGTGGCGGAGATCGGTCGCGTGAGGACGTCCGAGCTCATTGCGGCCCTGTCCGCCGATCCGGTTCCGGAGCCCATCCGGCTCGACCGGCGAGTCGTGGCGGCGCTCGCGATCGGGTTTGTCGCGAGCCTGGCGATCTATGCGCTCTTCATGGGGCCGAGGCCGGATATCGCCGCCGCCGCCCGGACAGTGCGATTCAATCTCAAATTCGTCGACGCCGCCGCGTTCGCCCTGCCGTCGCTGCTTCTTGCGCTGCGGCTCGCTCGTCCCGACGCCAGGCCGAGGGCGTTGGCGGTATGGTTTCTGGCGCCCTTCGTTCTGCTCGCGGCGGCGGTCGTCGTCGAACTCATCGTCGTCCCGTCAGACGACTGGTTGACCCGGCTCGTCGGTCACAATTCGATGTTCTGCATGCGGATGATTCCGCTTCTCGCCGCGCCGATGCTCGCGGCGCTAATCGTCGCGCTCAGGGCCGGCGCGCCGCTCCATCCGGCATGGACCGGCGCGCTTGCGGGTGCGGCTTCCGCCGGCGTCGCGGCGCTGCTCTACGCCTCGCATTGTCCGGACGATTCGCCGCTCTTCGTCGCCACCTGGTATCCGCTGGCGACCCTCATCTGCGCCGCGGTGGGCGCGCTGGCAGGCCGCTGGTTTCTTGAGTGGTGAGGCGAGACGCTACTTCTTGACCAGCGGGTCGAGGATCGCCCTTAACTGGTCCATCGAAAGTTCCCCGCCGTAGACCTTGCCGTCGATGACGAAGGTCGGGGTGCCGTTCATCTTGATCTCGTCGCCGGCCCGCTTGCCGACCGCCGCAACCGCGTCGACTTTCGCCTGGTCCTTGAGGCACGCCATCGCCTGATCGTGGGTGAGGCCGGTCGGGCGCATGGCGGCGATCAGCGGCTCGAGCGGCTTGTCGACGAACGCCCACTTGTCCTGCTGGCTGAACAGGAGTTCGATCGCCGCGAAGGCCTTGTCGTCGCCGACGCAGCGCGCCAGCACGAAGGCCGCGACATCGAGCGGATTGCGCGAGAATTCGCGGAAGATGTATCTGACCTTGCCGGTGTCGATGTAGTCCTTCTTCAGTTCGGGAAGGACCTCGCGGCTGAACGCGGCGCAATGGGGGCAGGTCAGCGAACCGTATTCGATCACCGGCACGCCCGCCGCGTCGCCGATCGACAATTCCGCCAGCGTCCCCGGCTTGAGGACGGTGGCCATGTCGACCGTCCGGTCGGGCTCGGGCGCCGCCGTCGCCGCAAGGGCGCTCTGCGCGGTCAGCGCAGCGACGGAAAAAGCTGCGGCGAAGGCAAGCCGGCGAAGAGAGGCGATGGCCAAGTCGGGCTCCTGAGAGGGATGTCGGGCGGCGGGACATTGCGCATAAAGGCCCGGGGGCGGCAAGTGCGGCGCGCGCGCGGGCGCCCGAGGTCACAAGCACGTTATCGGCCGGGCCAGCGATCTTGGCGCGTCTGAGCTAGCATGTTAGTGCCTCGCGCCGACACTTCGGGCATCGAGGACGAGCGGACGATGGAATACCGGCAGCTGGGCAATTCGGGCCTCAAGGTCTCCGTGCTGACGATGGGCACGATGACCTTCGGCGGCAGGGGAAACTCCGCCAAGACCGGCAACCTGCAACTCAAGGACGTGCGCAAGCTGATCGACATCGTCGCCGACGCCGGGGTCAATCTGATCGATACGGCCAATGTGTATTCGAACGGGGCGTCAGAGGAGCTCATCGGCGAGGCGATGGGCGGCAAGCGCAAGCCAGGCATGCTGATCGCAACCAAGGCGCGCTTTCCGATGGGGGAGGGGCCGAACGACCGAGGCCTCTCCCGCTGGCACCTTATCCAGGAATGCGAGGCGAGCCTCAAGCGCCTGCGCACCGACGTGATCGACCTTTATCAGGTGCATCAGTGGGACGGCCTGACGCCGCTCGAGGAAACGATGGAGGCTCTCGACAGCCTCGTGCGCGCGGGCAAGGTGCGCTACGTCGGCTGCTCCAACTTTTCCGGCTGGCATGTGATGAAGGCGATGGAGGTCGCGCGCCGCGACGGCCGGATCCCGTTCGTGTCGGAGCAGATCCACTATACGCTCCAGGCGCGCGAAGCCGAATACGAGCTTATCCCCATCGCCATCGATCAGAAGCTTGGCGTGCTGGTCTGGAGCCCGCTCGCGGGCGGGCTTCTTAGCGGCAAGCACCGGCGCAACAAGACCGCCGAAGGCTCTCGCTTCGTGGCGGGCTGGAAGGAGCCGCCGATCCTCGACGAGGACAGGCTGTGGGGAATCGTGGACGAACTGGTCGCGGTCGCGGAGGCGCACAAGGTCTCGGCTGCGCAGATCGCGCTCGCGTGGCTCATTCAGCGCCCGGCGGTGACGTCTCTGATCATCGGCGGCCGCACCGAGGCGCAGTTCCGCGACAATCTCGCCTGCGTCAACGTCAAGCTCGCCGACGACGAGCGCGCGCGCCTCGACAAGGTGAGCTTACCGCCGCTGATCTATCCCTACTGGCACCAGTCCTGGACGGCGAAGGACCGACTCGGAGCGGCGGACCTCGCGCTGCACGCGCCATTCTTGTGATGGATCCGGTAAGGAGGCGCCGAGCTGGAACGCTCGGCATACCCCTTCAAGACCGTCTCCCACAAGGGACCGCTGGCCGCTCAGCGCGCCTTCTGTAGCACCTTGGCCTTATTCGGCGAAGGCTTGTGGCCTTCGTCGTCTGCATTGACCGGAGCAGCGGGAAGCCCGCCTTCAGGCTCCGGGTCCGCGACATATTCGAAGTCCGGCTCTTCGTTCCAGGGGCCACGCACGTCCTGGCCTTGCGAGAGATTGAAAACGAGTTTGACCGTTTCGTCCGGCGGAACATTGCCAAAGAAGGGATCATCCAACTTGCCCATCTGATCGAGGGCCTTCATGAACATATTCGCGTGGGTGATCTCGCGCGTCAGAAGGTGATGGAGTGTCTTTTTGGTGCCTTCGTCGTCGCAGGCTTTGATAAGCGATTCATAGGTCTGACGCGCCCCGGCCTCGGCTGAGATGTTCGCCCGAAGGTCGCGGACAACATTGCCGCCCTCTTGAATGTAAGCCGCCGTCCAGCAACTGCCCTGACTGTCTAGGAAATGCGGGCCGCCGCCTTTGAGCTTGAACAATGGGGCGTCGTGTACCGAAGCGCCGTCGAGTTTGCTGGTATGCTGGGCAATCAGTTTGCCGACCATTTCAAGGTGGCTGAATTCCTCGATCGCAATGTCCTGAAGCATGTCGCGGATTCCGGCGTTCTCGACGTGGAACGATTGCACCCAATATTGCAGCGCCGCGGTAAGTTCGCCGGTGGCTCCTCCGAATTGCTCAAGAAGATAGGTGCCGAAGCGGGCATCCGGAGTGCCCACGTTCACGGGTTGAATAAGCTCTTTGCGGTGAAAAAACATGAGATGTGTCCAATCTTTGGTTTGCGCTTGGCCTACCGCGCGCGAAGTACGCTCGCACCGTCTACCGCTATGAACGGCGCCGGCAGGACTCTACGGGTGCATCGTCGAACGCCGCCCTGACCCGTTTGTTCCGGATCAGTCCGAGGCGATGCGCCTCCGGTTGGCCGCCAGTCCTGGACGGCGAAGGACCGCCTCGGAGCGGCGGACCTCGCGCTGCACGCCGCGCATCTGAAGGGGTAGAGTCGAAACTCAGATTCGCGTGCGTTGAGTATCCGCTTTCGGCGGATAGCGGTCGCCGGTCAGGACCGCAGTTTACGACTGCAATGCGCAAACAGCGGCCATTCGCCGACGTCTGGGCGAACGGGTCAAATCGACACAGCGCCGCCCTTCCGGGGTTTGCCCGAGGTTGACTTGGACCGCCCAAGACGGGCCCGTCATGCAGAGCGGCTTTTGCAGGGTCGTTGTGCTAGGCTGCACGGCGGCTGAGGGACCATGACGGAAAAGCGCAAACTCGCGGCGATCCTGGCGGCCGACGTGGTCGGGTTCAGTCGGCTCACCGGCGCGGACGAAGACCGCACGCTTGCCCGCCTTCGGGCTTTGCGCAGCGACCTGATCGACCCAACGATCGCAGTCCACAACGGGCGCGTTGTCAAGCGTACCGGCGACGGGGCGCTGGTCGAGTTTCGCAGCGTCGTGGACGCAGTGCGTTGCGCCATCGAGGTGCAGAACGCAATGGTGGAGCGCAATGCCGGCGTATCCGATGACCGCCGCTTGGACTTTCGGATCGGCATTCATCTGGGCGATGTTGTCGAAGAGGCGGACGGCGATCTGATGGGCGACGGCGTCAACATTGCCGCGCGATTGGAAGGCATCGCACAGCCTGGCGCGATCTGTTTGTCCGAAGACGCTTTTCGCCAGGTCAGAGCAAGGCTCGATCTCGCAGTCAGCGACAAAGGCGAAGTCCAACTCAAGAACATAGCGCAATCAATTCGGGTCTATTCGCTCGAGGTCGGCGTCCCCGCTGAGGCGACACCCGCAACGCCAGCCAAGCCCGCGCCGCCGGAAAAGGCCCCGGTACTCGCGCCGCCCGAAAAGCCCTCGATCGCTGTGTTGGCATTTCAGAACATGAGCGGCGATCCCGAGCAGGAGTACTTTGCCGACGGGATAACCGAGGACGTGATCACCGATCTGTCCAAGATCGGCGGTCTGCTTGTGATCGCTCGCAATTCGAGCTTCGCCTACAAAGGCAAGGCGGTCGATATCCGAGTGGTGGCTCGTGAGCTCGGCGTCCGCTCGGTGCTCGAAGGGAGCATCCGCCGCGCCGGGAATCGGGTCAGGATCAACGCGCAGCTAATTGAGGCGGAAACTGGCGGACATCTTTGGGCCGACCGCTTCGATCGTGAGCTCAGCGACATCTTCGCGGTCCAGGACGAGGTCACCCGCCGGATCGTTGATGCCCTCAAGATCAAGCTGAGCCCGGGCGAATCCGCGAGGCTTTCCGACATCGAAACGACCAACAGCAAGGCGCACGATTTTTTCCTGGCTGGGCGCGAGGCGCTGTGGGGGACGATCAGGACCCGCGAAACGTTCGAGCGGTCTGCCGATCTCTTTGAGAAAGCGATCGGCGAAGATCCGAGTTACGGCGAACCCTATGCCGGCCTGGCGTTTGCCCAGGTTCTGAACTGGCAGTTCCATTGGACGGACGATTGGAGCGAGTCGCTTGAGAAGGCCGAGCGGTATCTCGACCAGGCCTTGCGGAAGAGTTCGCAGGTCGCCTTCGTGCATTACATCGCTGCCGTCTTTTATTTGTGGAAGAAAGATCTTGACCGGTCCGCGTCCGAGGCGGATGTCGCGCTGCGCCTCAATCCGAACTACGCTCAGGCCCACAACTCACGCGGCATCGTCAACATATATAGCGGCCAGCCTCTCGCCGCCGTGCCCCATATCGAGAAGGCGATCCGGCTCGATCCGGCGGTCAACCACCTGTACGTCCATTTTCTTGGCTCGGCATACCTGGTCGCCGGCGACTACAAGGCCGCGGCATCCCTGTTCAGGGAGCGCATCCTGCTTAGTCCGAAGACCGATCTCTCTCGCGCCTTCCTTGCAGTCGCGCTTGGCCATTTGGGCGAGGTTGAGGAGGCGGGTCAGGTCTGGCGCGAACTGATGGAAATCAACCCGAAATACTCGTTTACCGAGCACGTCGGCCGGCTTCCCTTTCGCAACCGGGGCGACGTCGACCGGCTGGCGGAGGGGCTAAGGAAGGCGGGCATCTTGGCGCAAATTGAATAAGACGTGGTGGCGCCTGGTGACTGCGGCAGAGATGGTCTCGGCCCGATCTATACAGCCGCAAAAGGCTATGTGCGACGACGTGAGCTGTTTGCGCGACTAAGCCGCTTGTACGCGAAGGTCCGCCGCCTTCCCCCTCTCCGACGTCCGCCACCGCGATTCGCAATGTCCGCTTGACCTCGGATTTGCGCCCCTGAGTTGTCTGCGACGGAGGCCCGCTCTGCGTCCAAAGCGGACACACTGATTGGGTATCGATCCTCTGCAGATCGCGTCTCCGCCGATTCGTCGTTGCTAGGTCATCAGTGCGTCGGCGCAGGTTTAGGAGAAAGTGCGACAATCGCTTGCGATATTCAGAATATGGCGCTATGGTGTTCTCATCTTCGCCGAGCGGGGGTTTTGATCCCGGCAGCCTACTCGTCCCGCGCGATCTTGGTCCTCATGCCGAGCGCCCGGGAATATTGGGGGGTTATCGGCCTAAGTAGTTGAAATAAAAGGAAAAGGTATTTTGAATTTATTGCGTTTAATTTTGATTTTGTTGCGCCGGGTTTGGAATTTGTTGCGGTGGATTTGGTTTTCGTTGCGGTCGGCTTGGATTTCATTGCCCTCGCGACGCCGCGCCTTATCGGCTCGACTGGATATGGTTCCTCAGCACCGGATAGACCTGCGACTCCCAGCGCTTGCCGTTGAAGACGCCGTAGTGGCCGACGCCGGCCTGCAAATGATGGGTCTTCATGTAGGGCCTCAAGCCCGAGCACAGGTCCTGCGCGGCGAGCGTCTGGCCGGCGGCGCAAATGTCGTCCTTCTCGCCTTCGACGGTTAGCAGAAAGGTCTTCTTGATCGCCCGGAGGTCGATCGGCTCGCCTCCGTGTCGCATCTGTCCGAGCGGCAGCAGGTAGCGCTGGAACACCTGATCGACGGTCTCGAGATAGAAGTCCGCGCTCATGTCCATGATCGCGAAATATTCCTTGTAGAAGTCGCGGATCGCATCCGCTTTCTCGATGTCGCCGGCGACGCGATGATGGAACAGGTCAACGAAGGATTTCGAATGCCGCTCGGCGTTCATGCTCATGAAGGCGCAGAGCTGGAGAAAGCCGGGATAGACCCGCCGGCCGCGGCCTTCGAACTTGGCCGGAACGGTTCCGATCATATTGGTGCGGAACCATTCGATCGGCCTCTCCTGGGCGAGTTCGTTGACCTTGGTCGGCGAGATGCGGGCGTCGATCGGTCCGGCCATCAACGTGAGGCTCGCCGGCTGGACCCCGTCGCGATCGCGGGCCATAACCGCGGTGGCCGCGAGGGCTGAGACGGTCGGCTGGCAAACGGCGACGATGTGGCAGTCCTCGCCGATGAAGCGCACGAAGTCGATCAGGTGGCTGGTATAGTCCTCAAGCGCGAAGGCGCCGTCCTCGAGCTTGACGTTGCGCGGGTTGATCCAGTCGGTGATGTAGACTTGGTGGTCGCGAAGCAGCGTCCGGATCGTGCCGCGCAGAAGGGTCGCGAAGTGGCCCGACATCGGCGCGACCAGAAGAACCTTGGGATCGTCCTCGCCGCCTTTCTTCCGGAAATGGAGCAATTGGCAGAACGGCGTCCATAAGGCGCCGCGCTCTTCGACCGGAACCGCGGCGCCGTCGATCTCGACGCTGTCGATTCCATATTCGGGGCGGGCGTGGGTGAACCCGGCGAGGGCCACCAGCTCGTAATAGGCGCTCATCCGCCGCCATGGCGACGCGGTCGGATGCGCCGCCCAGGCGCCGAGGATCATCTGCGCGTTCTGGGCCAGTTGACGCATGCGATCGCCGACGTCGGCCATCCCTTGATACGCGTCGTAGATCATCAAATCGCCCAAGCTCTCGTCCAAAGTTTAGCAAACGTTATGCCATCCGCTTGTGGCACGTCGTTTGCTAAACCGCCATTGGATGGATTTGATTTCTCGTCCGGTGTGGAACGCGCATATGTCGCAGACAACGCTGACCTTGAGCAGCAAGAACTATTCGTCATGGTCGATGCGGGGCTGGCTTATGGCCAAGTTTGCGCGGATCGATTTCGAGGAAGTCGTCGTCGCCCCCGACGATGCAGGCGCGCGAGCCGAGATCCTGCTCCTCTCGCCCTCGATCCTGGTTCCCTGCCTGACCTATAAGGGCATCAGGGTCTGGGACACCCTAGCGATCGGCGAGTTTCTGAACGAAATCGCGCCAAAAGCCGGACTTCTGCCTAAGGATCAGGCAGTTCGCGCCCATTGCCGATCCATCTGCGGCGAGATGCATTCCGGCTTCGTTTCGCTGAGGCAGGCGCTGCCGATGAACATCAAGGCTTCGTTCCCCGGCTTCAAGATCTGGTCCAAGGCGCGCGCCGACATCGACCGCATCGTCATCATCTGGAGCGAATGCCTCCAGGCCTATGGCGGCCCGTTCCTGTTCGGCAAGATCTCGATGGCCGACGCGATGTATGCGCCGGTCGTCAGCCGCTTCCGCACCTACGGCATCAAGCTCGATGGGGAATTGAAGACCTACGCCGAGCGAATCTGGGACTTGCCGGCGATGCAGGAATGGCGCGCGGCCGCGCTGGCCGAGGAGGAGGAGATCGAGGAGCTCGAGGTCGAGTTCTAAGTTCGCGCCCCTGTCATTGCGAGGAGCCATGGGGCGTCCGCAGGGACGCCCCCGAGCTCGCAATGACGGCTCAGTCGTCCTTGCCTTCGTACTTGAAGGATACCTTGAGCTTGGTGCGGAAGGCCTCGACCTTGCCCTTCTCGATTACCAGATCCTGCTCGACGACTTCGGCCACACGCATGTCTCTGAGGCTCCGGGAAGCGCGCTCGATCGCGGCCTTGGCTGCCTTCTCCCACGAATCGCTGCTCGTGCCGACCAGCTCGATCACTTTATAGACGCTCTCCGCCATTCGACCCTCCCTCGTGCGCGCCTGTTTTTCTTGCGTGCGCGCTGGGCTTCGAGCTTGCGGCGCGAACGCGCCCGGGGTCAAGCCGTGATTCGTCTCCGAAACGGCCGCCCACCTGCGCTTTTCCCGCCGCGGCCGGCCATTCGATCGCCGCGTTCCGGTCAGGTAGTATGTCGCCGCCCGGCGCACGCCCGCCGGGCTTGCGGACAGTTCGAGGGCGACCATGGCCGACGAAGCTTTGCAACCGGCCCCGTCCGGCCCCTCCGCCGCCGCATCCTTTTCCGCAGACGGCGGGGCGCGCTCGCTGCGCGCCGCCGCCCGGAACGAGGCGCGGCTGGCCGCGCTTCTCGCCACGATCGCAGGCTTCATCGACGCCTACGGCATCATCGCCTACGGCGTCTTCGTCTCGTTCATGAGCGGCAATACAACCCAGACCGGCTACCAGGCCGCAGAGGGCGACTTCGGCCCTGCGTCGGCGTCGGCGTTGGCGATCCTTTTCTTCTTCGTTGGAACGTTTGCGGGCGCCTTTCTTCTCGAGCCCGTGGGCCGGCCGGCGCGGCGCCTCGTCTTCGCTTTTGTCGCTGCGATACTCGCTGCGATCTTCGGCCTGACGGAGCTTGGCCTCCTGTCGACCAGCTTCGGCATCGCGATCGTCAGTTTCGCAATGGGCGTCTTCAACAGCGCGCTTTCCCGCGTCGGCGCGCAGGCGGTAAGCCTCACCTTCGTCACCGGAACGCTTAGCCGCGTCGGGTCGCATCTCGCGCTCGCGGCGAGGCGGGCGCCGCTCGCGGATTCACAAGGGCCATGGGACAGCCATCTGCGCCGGGCGATGATTCTGGCGCGCGTCTGGGCCGGGTTCATCGCCGGCGCAATTCTCGCCGGAGCGGCGACGCCGCGCTTCGGCGCCTGGGTTCTATCCGCTCCCGCGCTGATTCTGGCGGCGCTCGCGGCGTTCGATCGTCCCGACGGCGCCGCTCGTTGACGACGGGCCGCGGGGCAAGCCGTCACTCTGCGGCGACGGCCGTCACGGGCACATAGTTCAACACCGGCCCGAGCCAGCGTTCGACTTCGGCGACCGCCATGTCCTTGCGCGCCGCATAGTCCTCGACCTGATCGCGCTCGACCTTGGCGACCCCGAAGTAATGCGCGTCCGGATGGGCGATGTAGACGCCGCTGACCGACGAGGCCGGCCACATTGCGTAGCTCTCGGTGAGCTTGACGCCGACCGCGCGCTCCGCGTCGAGCAGGCGAAACAGCGTCGCCTTCTCGGTGTGGTCGGGCTGGGCTGGATAGCCGGGCGCCGGCCGAATGCCCTTATAGGGCTCAGCGATCAATTCATCGGGCGTGAACGCTTCGTCCGGCGCATAAGCCCAGAGCTCGCGGCGGACGCGCGCGTGCATCGCCTCGGCCAAAGCCTCCGCGAACCGGTCGGCCAGCGCCTTGACCATGATCGACGAATAGTCGTCGTTGGCGTGCTCGAAGCGCTTGGCGATGGCGTCGTCGGTCATGCCGGCCGTCACAACGAACGCGCCGACATAGTCGTGGGCGCCGCTCGAAGCGGGCGCAACGAAGTCGGCGAGCGCGACGTTCGGCCGCCCGTCGCGGCGGGCGAGCTGTTGACGGAGCGTGAACAGCGTCGCGACTGGCGTGGCGCGCGAGTCGTCGGCGAACAGCTGGATGTCGTCGCCAACCTGCGCGGCCGGCCAGAAGCCAACCACCGCTTTCGGTGTGAACCATTGCTCGTCGATGATGCGCTTGAGCATCGCTTGCGCGTCGTCGAACAAAGAGCGCGCCGCGGCCCCTTGTTCAGGGTCATCGAGGATGGCGGGGTAGCGGCCTTTAAGCTCCCAGGTCTGGAAGAACGGCGTCCAGTCGATGTAGCGCGCAAGGTCGGCGAGATCGCTCCACTCGTACGAGCGCGGCCCAAAGTAGGTTGGCGTCGTGGGGCGATAAGCGCTCCAGTCCGCCTTCAGCGCATTGGCGCGCGCCTTCGCGAGCGGCACGCGGATCTTGTCGGCTTCGCTGCGCTCGTGCGCCTCCGCCACCTTGCGGTACTCGGCGCGGACCGCCTGGATCGTCGTGGCGCGGGTCTCCGGCGATAGCAGCGAGGAAACGACGCCGACCGCGCGGCTCGCGTCGTTGACGTGCACGGTCTGACAGCGGGAATAGCGCGGATGAATCTTGACTGCGGTATGGACGCGGCTGGTCGTCGCGCCGCCGATCAGGAGAGGAATGTCGAAGCCCTCGCGCTCCATCTCGGAGGCGACGTGAACCATCTCGTCGAGCGATGGGGTGATGAGGCCCGAAAGACCGATCGCATGGGCCTTCTTCTCGCGCGCGACGGCGAGGATCTTCGACGCCGGCGTCATTACGCCCAGATCGATGATTTCATAGTTGTTGCAGGCGAGCACGACGCCGACGATGTTCTTGCCGATGTCGTGCACGTCGCCCTTGACGGTCGCGAGCACGATCGTGCCCGCGGTCCGGCGCTCGTCGCCGCCTGCGGCCTTTTCCGCTTCCATGTAGGGCAGGAGCTTCGCCACCGCCTGTTTCATCACGCGAGCCGATTTGACGACCTGCGGCAGGAACATTTTGCCGGCGCCGAACAGGTCCCCGACCACATTCATGCCCGCCATCAACGGGCCTTCGATAACGTCGAGCGGGCGCTTGGCCTGAAGCCGGGCTTCCTCGGTGTCGGCTTCGATATGATCGGTCAGGCCGTTGACGAGCGCGTGGGCGATACGCTTGTCGACGGGCCATTCGCGCCACTCGAGGTCCTGCGGCTTTGCTTCCTTGGCGCCGGCGCTGCGGAAGCGTTCGGCGATCGTCAGCATGCGCTCGGTCGCGTCGGCGCGGCGGTTGAGGACGACGTCCTCGCACGCCTCGCGGAGGTCCGGGTCGATGGTCTCGTAGACCGCAAGCTGGCCCGCATTGACGATCCCCATGTCCATGCCGGCCTGGATGGCGTGATAGAGGAAGACCGCGTGCATCGCTTCGCGCACCGCCTCATTGCCGCGGAACGAAAACGACAGGTTGGAGACGCCGCCCGAGATGTGCGCGTGCGGCAAATCGGCGCGGATGCGCCGCGTCGCCTCGATGAAGGCGACGCCATAGCCGTTGTGCTCCTCGATGCCCGTTGCGACCGCAAAGATATTGGGATCGAACACGATGTCTTCGGGCGGGAAGTCCGCTTGCTCGGTCAGAAGCTTGTAGGCGCGGGCGCAGATCTGGACCTTGCGCTCGAACGTGTCGGCCTGGCCTTGCTCGTCGAACGCCATCACCACCACCGCCGCGCCATAGGCGCGCACCAGCCGGGCCTGGCGGAGGAATTCTTCCTCACCTTCCTTCATCGAGATCGAGTTGACGATCGGCTTGCCCTGGACGCACTTGAGGCCGGCTTCGATCACCGAGAACTTCGATGAATCGATCATCGCCGGGACGCGCGCGATATCCGGCTCGGAAGCCACGAGGTTGAGAAACTCGACCATCACGGCTTTCGAATCGATCAGCCCCTCGTCCATGTTAATGTCGATGATCTGCGCGCCGTTCGCGACCTGATCGCGCGCGACCACGAGTCCTCCGACATAGTCGCCGGCCGTGACCAGCTTGCGAAACTTCGCCGAGCCGGTCACGTTGGTTCGCTCGCCGACGTTGACGAACGGAATCTCCGGGGTGAGCGTGAACGGCTCGAGGCCGGAGAGGCGCATCAGCGGCGCGATGGTCGGGATCGCGCGCGGCTTGTATTTGCCAACGGCGTCGGCGATTGCGCGGATGTGGTCCGGCGTCGAGCCGCAGCATCCCCCTACGATGTTGACGATGCCGTCGGCGGCGAACACGCCGATCTGCGCCGCCATCGCCTCGGGACTTTCGTCATACTGGCCGAAGGCGTTTGGCAGGCCAGCGTTGGGATAGGCGCATACAAGGGTGTCCGCGGCGCCGGCGATTTCGGCCAGATGCTCGCGCATGGCGCTCGCGCCGAGGGCGCAATTGAGGCCGACGGAGAAAGGGCGCGCATGGCGCACCGAATGCCAGAAGGCGGTCGGCGTCTGCCCGGAGAGCGTGCGCCCCGAACGATCGGTGATGGTCCCCGAGATCATCAGCGGCAAGGGGGCGCCGCGTGTGGCGAACGCCTCGAAACAGGCGAAGATCGCCGCTTTGGCGTTGAGAGTATCGAAAATGGTCTCGATGAGAATGAGGTCGGCGCCGCCGTCGATCAGCCCGTGGATCTGCTCGCCATAGGCGGCGCGCAGCTCATCGAAGCTGACCGCCCGGAATCCAGGATTGTTGACGTCCGGCGACAGCGACGCGGTGCGGTTCGTTGGCCCCAGCGCGCCGGCGACGAAGCGGCGCCGGCCGTCCGCTTTTTCCGCCTTGATCGCCGCCCGCCGCGCCAATCGCGCCCCGTCGCGATTGAGCTCGTAGACGTATTCCTGCATTCCGTAGTCGGCTTGCGCGATCGAGGTCGAGGAGAAGGTGTTGGTCTCGAGGATATCCGCGCCAGCCATCGCATAGGCAAAATGGACGTCTTCGATCGCCTGCGGCTGGGTCAGCGTCAGCAGGTCATTGTTGCCCTGCAATTGGCGCTCACAGGAGTGAAACCGCTCGCCGCGAAAATGCGTCTCGTCGAGACCCAGGCACTGGATCTGGGTGCCCATAGCTCCGTCAATCAGCAGAATCGCGCTCGCTCGCCGCGCGGTTTAGGGCGGATAACGCGTCCTCTCGCGGCGTGAACGCCGCGTCGATGGCCGGACCGAGAGAACCACTCATTCCGCATACCGCTTATGTTATCACGACACTGACATAACCATATAAAGATGTCTTTATATGAAAGCAAGGGACTTGGCGCCAGTGCTTGCCGATTTGCCAAAAGCCCGACGCCCGCTCAGTATGGCGGCTCGCCAAAACGGCTCTCCTTCATCATCGCGGACGAGGCGAGCCGCCGGGGGAAACGGACAGGATGTAGCCGCGCAACTCCCCTCAGGGGCGCAAGGCCATTGGCTTTGAGACACGCGCTTCCGACTCAAAGATCCAGGCAGGGTTTGAACCATGGCTGACACGCCCGACGGACCGAGCAAGCGTCCCTCGATCACCGATCAGGAGGCGCTCCAGTTCCATTCCCGAGGGCGTCCGGGCAAGCTCGAGATCGTCCCGACCAAGCCGATGGCGACCCAGCGCGACCTGTCGCTCGCCTATTCGCCGGGCGTTGCGGTCCCGGTCAAAGCGATCGCTGCCGATCCTTCGACGGTTTACGAGTACACCACGCGCGGCAACATGGTCGCGGTCATCACCAACGGCACGGCGATTCTGGGCCTCGGCAACCTCGGAGCGCTCGCCGCGAAGCCGGTCATGGAAGGCAAGGCGGTGCTGTTCAAGCGCTTTGCCGACGTCGATTCAATTGACCTCGAAGTTGGGACAGAGGATCCGGACGAGTTCGTCAATGCGGTGAAATACCTTGGGCCGTCGTTCGGCGGGATCAATCTCGAGGACATCAAGGCGCCGGAGTGCTTCTACATCGAGGAGCGCCTGCGCGAGGCGATGGACATTCCCGTCTTTCACGACGATCAGCACGGCACCGCGATCATCGCCGCCGCGGGAATGATCAACGCCATTCATCTGACCGGACGCGACATCAAGACCACACGTCTGGTCTGCAACGGCGCCGGCGCCGCCGGCATCGCCTGTCTCGACCTGATCAAGTCGATCGGATTCGAGCCCTCCAACGTCATGCTGTGCGACACCAAGGGCGTCGTCTATCGCGGCCGCGAGGAAGGCATGAACCAGTGGAAGTCCGCCCACGCGGTCGAGACGCCTCTGCGCACGCTTGCGGAAGCCATGGCGGGGGCGGACATCTTCTTCGGTCTTTCGGCCAAGGGCGCGTTGACGGCGGACATGGTCAAGAGCATGGCGCCCGATCCGATCATTTTCGCGATGGCGAACCCCGACCCGGAAATCACGCCCGAGGACGCGCAGAAGGCGCGGGACGACGTGATTATCGCTACCGGTCGCTCCGACTATCCGAACCAGGTCAACAACGTCCTAGGATTTCCCTATATTTTCCGCGGCGCGCTCGACGTGCGCGCCAAGACGATAAACATGGAGATGAAGATCGCGGCCGCCCACGCGCTCGCCGATCTTGCGCGCGAGGATGTTCCCGACGAAGTGGCGAATGCCTATCGCGGGGCGAGGCCGCGCTTCGGCCGCGACTACATCATCCCGGTCCCGTTCGATCCGCGTCTCATTCACGTCGTGCCGATCGCGGTGGCGAAAGCCGCAATGGCGTCCGGGGTGGCGCGGCGGCCGATCGTCGATCTCGCTGCGTACAAGGCGCAACTGTCCGCTCGCCGCGACCCGATCGCCGGCGCGATGCAGCGGATCATCGAGCGTGTCCGTCGCGCGCCGAAACGCGTCGTTTTCGCCGAGGGCGAGGAGGAGCAGGTCATCCGCGCCGCCTATTCGTTCGTCAACCAGGGTCTGGGGGCCGCCATCCTGGTCGGCCGCGAAGAGCGGGTGCGGACCGCAGCCAAAGCGTCGGGTCTCGATCTCTCCGACAAGGGAATCGAGATTCACAACGCCCGCCTGTCGCAGCGCAACGCGATCTACGCCCAATTCCTCTACGAGCGATTGCAGAGAAAGGGATACCTTCTGCGCGACTGCCAGCGCATGATCAATCAGGATCGAAACTACTTTGGCGCCGCGATGGTCGCGCGCGGAGACGCCGACGCGATCGTGACCGGTGTGACCCGCAACTTCTCAGTCGCCCTCGAGGAAGTGCGGCGCGTGATCGACGACAAGCCCGGACACCGGGTTGTCGGCGTCTCGATCATCCTGTCCCGAGGCCGGCCGATACTGGCCGCCGATACGGCGATCACCGAAATGCCGAGCGCGGAAGATCTCGCCGAGATTGCGATCGAGGCGGCGGGTGTGGCGCGCCGCCTCGGCTACGAACCGCGCGTCGCCCTGCTTGCGTTCTCCAATTTTGGCCATCCTCCCGGCGAGCGCACCCAGCGGGTGCAGGAAGCGGTGCGGATTCTAGACGCAAAGCGCGTCGATTTCGAGTACGACGGCGAAATGAGCGCTGACGTCGCTCTCAACAGGGAGCTCATGGCGGCCTATCCTTTCTGCCGCCTCAAGGACACCGCTAATGTGCTCATCATGCCGGCGTTTCACTCCGCCTCGATCTCGACTCGCATGCTCCAGGAGTTGGGCGGGGCGACGGTGATCGGCCCTTTGATCGTGGGGCTCGAAAAGCCGGTGCAGATCGTGTCCCTCGGCGCGAAGGACTCCGATATTATCAATATGGCGGCGATGGCGAGCTTCAATATCGGCGGGTGAGCTTGGGCGTCCATCGTCCGGCGTTCATCCGACCCCGACGGTCGTGGTCTTCAGGCGCAAAATCGCCTTCTGGTAGCTCCATTCGCCGAGGTTGGCGGCCTGGCGGGCGAGGCGGACGCCCTCACGTCCCAGCTTCTCAAGCGCTGAGGCGCGGCGCGTCGGAGCGCTCGCGTCGGAGCCGGCCATTCCCGTGGCGAAGGATCGGCCGCCCTGGTCGGGCGGGAGAAGGTGATCCTGGATCGCGATCGCCGGAATTAGCTGATAAATGCGCAGGCCGAGGCGGCGCGGATGCGCGGGAAACAGCGAATAGTCGGCTGGCAGGCCGGCGCCCGCGGTCAATTCGAGATAGCGGACGGCGCCCTCTCGGGAGAGGATATAAGCCGCGCTGCTCTGGTGGCGGCTGTATAGCCGGGCGAGCTCGCGGCCGCCCATCGCGGCCTGTCGTTCGCCGAGCTCGACCGCCTGGAGGTAAGTGTCGAGCTTCACCGAATGCGCGTCCGCCGGTATCCATGCGTCGGCGCCGATCAGGCCTGCGAATCCGGGCCAGATGTGCAAGTCGTCCTCGAGGAAACAGGCGTGGCTCGCGGGACCCTGCAGGAACAGGCGCCATGCGGCCTTGTGGCTCTCGAGGCACGCCAGCTCGAAGCGGCTGAGGCCTTTGGCGGTCGGCGGCTGGTTCGATCCGTCGACCGCGGGCGCCCGCTCGAAGTCGATCTCGTCCAGCTGATCGCGCATATGCGCGAGGCGATCGGGGTGGCGATCGAGGTTGATGAGGTAAATGTTCATGCCCTGAGGCCTGGCGCATCCGCCCTTCGGAGCGAAGCGTTCACACTTTCATCTGCGCTCCGAGCTCGACGACCCGGTCGGATGGCAAATTGAAGAAGTCCGGCGCGCTCGCAGCCTGCTTGGTCATGGCGATGAAAAGTTTGTCCTGCCAGAGCGGCATGCCGGAATTGGGCGCAGTCTTGAGCGTCCGCCGCCCGAGGAAAAACGAGGTGGTCATGATGTCGAACTTGAGCCCGGCCTTTCGCATCGCGGCCAGCGCACGCGGAATATGCGGCTGCTCCATATAGCCAAAATGAAGCGTAACCAACATGAAATCGGGCGACAGGCTGGTCATCTCGTAGCGGGTGGCAGCGGGAACGCGCGGGGTCGTCTCGGTGCGGACGTTCAAAAGGACCACGCGCTCGTGCAGCACCTTGTTATGCTTGAGGTTATGCATGAGCGAAGACGGCGCCGACGTCGGGTCATTGGTGAGGAAGACGGCAGTTCCGGGAACCCGGACCGGCTTCGATTTCCCGAGCATCTTGATCAGGTCGAGCGTCGGGATCGAGTCGCGGTGGGTCCTGGTGTGCAAGATCGCGCTGCCGCGCGACCAGGTCCACATCAGGGCGAACATCGCGGTCCCGACTGTGAGGGGCACCCATCCCCCGTCCAGGACCTTGTAGAGGTTGGCGATGAAAAAGCCGATGTCGATCGACAGAAACGCGCCCGTCAGGGTCAGCGCCGCCCAGAGCGGCCATCGCCATAGTTTCCAGACGACAAAGAACGCAAGCGCGGTGGTCGCCACCATCGTGCCCGAGACCGCGATGCCGTAGGCGTTGGCCAGCGCGTCGGAAGAGCGGAACAGAAGCACCAGACCCAGGACGCCGAACAGAAGCACCCGGTTGACGCGCGGGATGAAGATCTGTCCCTCTTGCGTCGGCGAGGTATGGACTATTTCCAGGCGAGGCAGCAATCCGAGCTGGATCGCCTGGCTGGCCAGCGAAAAGGCTCCGGTGATGACGGCCTGGCTGGCGATCACCGTGGCCGCCGTCGACAACAAAATGAGCGGCACTATGCCCCATCCCGGAGCAAGCAGATAGAAGGGGTTCGCGACCGCACTCGGGTCCTTGAGAATGAGCGCGCCCTGC
Source organism: uncultured Alphaproteobacteria bacterium (assembly GCA_963776665.1). Lineage (GTDB taxonomy): Bacteria > Pseudomonadota > Alphaproteobacteria > Rhizobiales > Beijerinckiaceae > Roseiarcus. The sequence continues at coordinate 74,993 of CAVZNQ010000008.1, read as the reverse complement.
CCGAGATAGTTGCACACGAGCGCCGGCAGCACGATGAAGAGCCAGGCCGCCTGGATCGGCCGCCGGCCGAAATGACCCATGTCGGCGTAGAGCGCCTCCGCCCCGGTCACCGCGAGAAAGACGGCCCCGAGCACGATGAATCCGGTCGTCCCGTGGGCGCGGATGAAGCCTATGCCGGCGATTGGGTTCAGGGCCCCCAGAACGTTCCAGGCCGAGGCGATATGCACGAGGCCGAGAATGGCGTTCACCGCGAAGAAGATCAGCATGATCGGGCTGAAGAAGGCCGCGACCTTGGCGGTTCCCCGGCTCTGGGCGCCGAACAACAGGACGAGGATGACGATCGTCGCCGGCAGAACGTACCGCGCAAGGTCGGCATCGACCTGCTTCAGGCCTTCGAGCGCGGAAAGAACGGATATCGCCGGCGTGATTATCGCGTCGCCCGAGAATAGGGCCGACCCGACGACCCCGAGGAAAAACGCCAGTGTCGTCTTCTGTCCAAGCGCGCGCTGCGCGAGCGCCGTGAGCGACAGGATGCCGCCCTCGCCCTTGTTGTCGGCCAGCATCAGGAACAAGACGTATTTTCCGGTCACCACGATCAGGAGCGCCCAAATGATGAGCGAAACGACGCCGATCACTTCCGCCGGCCCGAGCGCGGAGCCCTTGAATTGGCCGAGCGCGGTCTGGAGCGCGTAGAGGGGGCTCGTGCCGATATCGCCGAACACAACCCCGATCGAGCCGAGCGCGAGAACCCAGGAATGCACTGACGAATGGGCGAGGCCCTCGCCCTCGCCGCTCACGGCTGGGGGCGGAAGGACGTCCTTCGAAATGGGGTGAGACATGCGAAACGGGGATCCCGCGGTCGCCGGCTGCCGCCGGGCCTTCAAAACGGCGCGTGTCTATACTCTCTCACCCCAAGAACGGAAAGGGCCATATTTTCGTTCCCGGGATTGACGCCGGGCGACACGAGCGACAGGACTGCCAGGCGCTCAGATGGTCGTCCGGGCGACATGTTCGGCGATCAGCCGCGCCACGGCCGCGGGTTTCTCGACATTCGGCAAGTGACCTGCGCCCTCAATGATTTCGAAGCGCGAGCCTCCAATGAGCGCCGACATTTCCTTGACCAGCGCCGGCGGGGTCGTGCCGTCCTGGTCGCCGACCAGGCACAGGGTCGGCGTTGCGATTCGGCCCAGATGAGGGCGAAGGTCGGCGCGCTTCAGGGCGCCGCAGGCGGCGAGATAGCCTTGCCGCGGCGTTCGCGTCAGCATCGCGCGAAAGCCGGCGAACTCCGCCGCGCATCGCTCGCGAAACTTGGCCGTGAACCAGCGCTCGAGGATCGGGCCGGCGACGGCCTCGACGCCGCCGCGTTCGACCGCGGCGATGCGCTCGTCCCAGGATTGGTCGGTGCCGACCTTCGCCGCGGTGTCGCAGAGAATCAGCGCCGCCGCGAGCTCAGGACGCTGGCGCGTGAGCTCCTGCGCGATCACGCCGCCGATCGAGATCCCGACGATCGCGGCGCGGCGAATCTCGATGGCGTCGAGAAGCGCGGCAAGGTCGCGCGCATAGTCGGCCATCTCGCAGCGGTCGGGCCCGGATTCCGAGAGGCCATGGCCGCGCTTGTCGTAACAGAGGACCCGGAACTCGGGCTTCAGGATCGAGGCGACCTCGGACCAGACGCGCAGATCGCAACCGAGCGGGTTGACGAAGACGATCGGCGGCAGCGCCTCCCGGCCTTCAATGAGATAGTGGATCACGAGGCCATTCGCGCGGACCAATCTCATGGCGGAGGGCTCCTCGGAGCGCCGCGGCGCGCGTCGCGGAAGAAGGTCCACCAATACCAGATGAGCGCGATCGGCGCGCCAATGTCGATGGCCATGTCGAGGCCGGGGATCGGGGCTGCGGGAATGACCAGCATTCCCGCCGCCGCGGTCGCGCCCACCCGATAGCTCAGCGCGACCATGATTCGCTTGAGCGGATTGTCGTTCGGCATGCGCGAGATGATCACCAGCAGGGCCGCGAGCACCACGCTCATCGCGACGACGAAGACGAGCAGGTCGCGGACGATCCGTTCGATCGCGGACAACGCCTCCATGCCGCCCTCCATGTGCGAGCCCCGCGCCATAACGACGGTCGGAGGCGTGAGGTCAAGGACGCCGCGCCGTCAGCCTACGGCCGGTCGCCGTTTCGTATGATACAAGGGGCGTGGCGGGACCCCGCTCGGCGGCCAAACCGTCCAAGCAAGCGGAAGCCTATTCAAGAATCTCGTTTCTGGCGATGCTATGGGACCGAATCAAGGTGCGTCCGGCGCGGCGCGCCATCGCCGACGGAGATATCCAGAAGCCCGCGATGCTGTCATCGCCCCGCCCCGCATCACCCCGCTTCGCTCTTGAGAAAATCCGCCGCAATCCTGAGGAGCCCGCAAATGGGACAGACGCTGGACTTCAACAGCTTCTTCGAGGCCTACAAATCGTCCGTTCTGGACAAGCAAGTCGACAGGCTCATGGATCTCTATGACGACGATCTCACCGCCTACGATCTCTGGGGCCGATGGTCCTATCTCGGAGCAGGCCCCTGGCGCGAAATGAATGAAGAATGGCTGGGTTCGCTCGGATCGGAGACAGTCGTTGTCGAATTTGACGACATCAAAACCGTCTATGGCGCTGAGATTTCCGCCGCGTACGCGACAGTGAGCTATCAAGCCCGCTCGCAGACGGGCGAGATATTGCGGTCAATGCAAAACCGCCTGACCTGGGTGGCGAGGCAAAAGAACGGCGCTTGGAAAATAGTCCATCAACATACTTCGGCGCCCATCGATCCCGGCAAGATGAGCCCCGTCCTTCATCGCTAGGCAAGGCTGACGCAACCCTTCATCGCCACCGCGCGCAGCGCCGGCCGGCGGCCAGAGGTGAAGCGTCTCGATTTCGTCGCCGCAGAGGTTCTCGTATGCCGCCCATCGCGTGATGGAGATCACGGAAGGGCATTGGATTCTATAGTATTCACTTACCATGAGGCCCAAGAGACAGCCTCGTTTTTTAAGGTAAGGATTTGAAAAGCCAAAGTATACTCGTTTGGCAATCCTGCTGGGCTTCTCCTCGCTGGCCGAGGCCCGCATCTCCTGTTACGATCGCTCTACCGGGAAGTTTCTCCACTGGGAAGCTTTCTACTCTTCCTGCACGCCCGGGCGTACCTATCGCTTTGACCGGCACAGGCTCCGCGCCTTGACGCAAGCGGCGCGCCGAGCTTCATGAGCACGAGGACCTCGGGAAGGGGCGGAGACGGCACAAGAGCCGCGGGTTGCGGGCCGCACGCCCCTCGCGCCAGCGCCCCGCATGAGCGTCGACGCGCCGTTCGTGATAGCATCGGCCAATCCCGAGGCGCGCCCGTGTCTGAAATCCGCAAGATCGCCGCGATCCTGGTCGCGGACGTGGTCGGCTACAGCCGGCTCGCGGCGGCCGACGAGGAGCGCACGCTGGCGCGCCTGAGGGGCCTGCGCGCCGACTTGATCGATCCTGTGACCGCGGTCCACCGCGGCCGGATCGTCAAGGGCACCGGCGACGGGTTCATCGCCGAATTCCGCAGCGTCGTCGATGCAGTGCGCTGCGCGATCGACATGCAGAACGACATGGTCGGACGCAATTCGGACGTCGCGCCCGAAAAGCGCATCGAGTTCCGCGTCGGCATTCATTTGGGCGACGTCGTCGAAGAGGCGGACGGCGACCTGATGGGTGACGGCGTCAATATCGCGGCGCGATTGGAAGGGATCGCACAGCCCGGCGCGATCTGTCTTTCCGAGGACGCCTATCGCCAGGTGAAAGGGCGGCTCGATCTGGTTGCCAACGATCTCGGCCCGACCCAACTGAAGAACATCGCCGAGCCGATCCGGGTCTATTCGCTGCAAGTCGGCGCTCCGGCCCGCGCGAAGCCTACGCCGGTCTCGGTCCCCGAAAAATCCGCCGCGCCGCGCCTCTCGATGGTTGTGCTGCCGTTCGCCAACATCGGAGGCGACCCGGAGCAGGAGCATTTCGTCGATGGCGTCGCGGAGAGCCTGACCACCGATCTTTCGCGTCTTCGCGGTTCATTCGTGATCGGGCGCAATACGGCTTTCACTTACAAGGGGAAGGCCGTCGATCTGAAGCAGATTGGCCGCGAGTTGAACGTCCGCTATGTGCTCGAGGGCAGCGTCCAGCGCGCGGGAAACCGCATGCGCGTCAACGTGCAGCTCATCGACGCCGAAACCGGCAATCATCTCTGGGCCGAACGGTTCGACAAGCCCCTGGCCGATCTCTTCGACATGCAGGACGAAATCGTCGCGCGCTTGGCGAACACACTAAGCGCTCAGCTCGTCGTCGCCGAGGCGCGGCGCGCGGAAAAGGCTCCAAATCCCAACTCGATGGACCTCTACTTCCAGGGTATCGCTTGGTTCAACAAGGGTCTTAGCCCTGACAATGTTATGCAAGCACGAAGCTTTTTCGATCGCGCGCTCGCCGCCGATCCCGACAATGTCGACGCGCTCGTTGGATCGGCGCGTGCGGACGTGGTTGAGGGCGCGGTTTTGTTCTCGACCGATCCTATAGCGGCTTTCGCGGCGGCCGAAGCGAAGCTGGCCAAAGCCTTGTCGTCAGTCCCCGATCATGCGCGGGCGCATATGTTCTTGGGATTCGTCGAGATGATGACTAACCGCGCGGCGGAGGGCATCGCCGAATGTGAACATGCCTTGGCGCTGGATCGAAATCTCGCCAGCGCCCATTCTTTTGTTGGAAGAGGTAAGATCCTTGTCGGTCGCCCAGAAGAAACGGAGGCTCACGTTGCCGAGGCTTTGCGCCTCAGTCCGCGCGATACGATGGCCGACACCTGGATGATGCACGCCGGCTTTGCGAAAAACCAGCTAGGGTCCTGGGACCAAGCAGTGGCGTGGTGCCGGCGGTCGATCGAGGCCAATCGAAATCATCCGACCGCATGGTTTCAGTTGGGCGCCGCGCTCGCGCGGCTTGGTCGACTAGACGAGGCGCATTCCGCGGTCAATGCCGGCCTCGCGCTCGCCCCGTCCTTCACCGTGTCCCGCGTCCGCAAAAATTGGACCGCGCCGAGCGACGACTTAAGGTACCTGGCCCAGCTTGAGCCTATATTTGACGGCCTGCGCAAAGCCGGCGTTCCCGAATAGTGACCGGCCCCGCCTCAGGCCGTGCTCGCCGCCTTCCTGCCCAGCGCGGCTTGCGCCGCGGCGAGGCGCGCGATCGGGATGCGGAAGGGGGAGCAGGAGACGTAGTCGAGGCGCGCCCCTTCGCAGAAGGCGATCGAGGCAGGATCGCCGCCATGCTCGCCGCAGACGCCGAGCTTGATCGAGGGTCGCGTCGCGCGGCCGCGCTCGCAGGCGATCGTGATCAATTCGCCGACGCCTTCCGTGTCCAGGCTCACGAACGGATCGGTCTTGAGAAGCCCCTTGACGGTGTAGATGCCGAGGAATGACGCAGCGTCGTCGCGCGATACGCCGAGCGTGGTCTGGGTCAGGTCGTTGGTGCCGAAGGAGAAGAATTCGGCGCTCTCGGCGATCTCTCCCGCCCTCAGCGCCGCGCGGGGCAATTCGATCATCGTGCCGACCTGATAGGGCACTTTGACGCCTGTTTCCTTGGCGACAGTTTCGCCCATGGCGACAATGATCGCCTTGACCGCATCGAGCTCCGGGCGCCCGATGACGAGCGGCACCATGATTTCCGCCGTCACCGGCGCGCCGGTTTTTCGCCCCGCCTGCACCGCGCCCTCGAAGATTGCGCGAACCTGCATCTCGGCGATCTCGGGATAGCGGATGGCGAGACGGACGCCGCGGAAGCCGAGCATCGGATTGAACTCGTGCAGTTCCGCGGAACGCGCGCGCAATTTGTCGGCGCTGACCTTCATCGCCTTCGCGACCTCCTCGACCTCCTCATCGGTCTTCGGCAGGAACTCGTGCAGCGGCGGGTCGAGCAGGCGGATGGTGACCGGAAGCCCGGTCATGATCTCGAACAGCTCGGCGAAGTCCTGCCGCTGCATCGGCAGGAGCTTGGCGAGCGCGGCGCGCCGTCCCTGCTCGCTGTCGGCAAGGATCATCTCGCGCACGGCGACGATCCGCTCGCCGTCGAAGAACATGTGTTCGGTGCGGCAGAGGCCGATGCCCTCGGCGCCGAACGATCGGGCGACGCGCGCGTCGGCCGGGGTCTCGGCGTTGGCGCGCACCTTCATCCGCCTGACCGAATCGGCCCAGCTCATCAGCGTGGCGAAATCGCCGGTCATCTCGGGCTTCACCATCGCCGCCGCGCCCTGCATCACTTCGCCCGAGCCGCCGTCAATAGTGAGGATGTCGCCCTTCTTCAGCGTCACGCCGCCCACGGTCATCGTCTGACGGTGGTAATCGATGCGGATCCCGCCGACGCCGGAAACGCAGGGCTTGCCCATGCCGCGCGCGACCACCGCGGCGTGCGAGGTCATGCCGCCGCGCGTGGTCACGATGCCCTCGGCGGCGTGCATGCCGTGAATGTCCTCCGGCGACGTCTCGACCCTGACCAGGATCGACTTCCTTCCTGACTGGCGCAGAGCCTGCGCCTCGTCGGCGGAAAAGACGATCTCGCCGCTCGCCGCGCCGGGCGAGGCGGGAAGGCCGGTCGCAATCGGCGCGGGCTTCGCCCTGGGGTCAAGGGTCGGGTGCAGAAGTTGATCAAGCGCGCCCGGCTCGACCCGCGCCACCGCGTCCTCGCGCGAAATGAGGCCCTCATTCGCCATCTCGACCGCAACCTTGAGCGCCGCCTTTGCGGTCCGCTTGCCGTTGCGGGTCTGCAGCATCCACAGCTTGCCGCGTTCGACCGTGAACTCGAGGTCCTGCATGTCCCTGTAGTGCTTTTCCAGGAGCTTGGTCGTGTCGGCGAACTGCTTGAACACGTCCGGCATCAGCGCCTCGAGCGAGGGTTTGTCGGAGCCGGCGGCCTTGCGCGCCGTTTCGGTGATGTTCTGGGGCGTACGGATGCCAGCGACCACATCCTCGCCCTGTGCGTTGACGAGAAACTCCCCGTAGAGGGCGTTCTCGCCGGTCGAGGGATTGCGGGTGAAGGCGACGCCGGTCGCGGAGGTCTCGCCCATGTTGCCGAACACCATCGCCTGAACGTTCACCGCGGTGCCCCAGTCGGCGGGAATGGCGTTCAGACGGCGATAGGTGATCGCGCGCTGATTCATCCACGACGAGAACACGGCGCCGATCGCGCCCCACAACTGGTCAGCCGGACTTTGCGGGAATGGCTTGTCGGTGGCTTCGACGACCCGCGCCTTGTAGTCGACGATGATCGCGCGCCAGTCCTCAGCCTTGAGGTCGGTGTCAAGGGCGTAGCCCTTGGTGTCCTTGTAGTGTTCGAGGATGTCCTCGAAATTATGGACGTCGACGTCGAGCACGACGTTGGAATACATCTGGATGAAGCGGCGATAGGAGTCATAGGCGAACCGCGCGTCGCCCGAGGTTTTCGCCAGCGTCTCGACGGCTTCATCGTTGAGTCCGAGATTGAGAACGGTGTCCATCATGCCCGGCATCGAGGCGCGCGCGCCCGAGCGCACAGAAAGCAGCAGCGGGTTGGCGGGGTCGCCGAATGCACGTCCCGTCTGGCGCCCGACTTCCGCCACCGCCACATCGACCTGCGCCTTAAGATCGGGCGGGTATGTCTTGCTGTTGGCGTAGAAGAAGGTGCAGACCTCGGTCGTGATGGTGAATCCAGGGGGTACGGGTAGGCCAAGCGAGGCCATCTCGTGCAGGTTCGCGCCCTTGCCGCCGAGCAGGTTCTTCATCTCGCCGCGGCCCTCGGCGCGCTCTGCGCTGAAGGAATAGACCCACTTCGTCATCGTTGGCTCCCCCGAAACCACGCGAACGGCGGCTTGAGCAGATCAGGCGCGCGAATGCAACCCCATGCCGAAGCTCACCCATCCGACTCCATGAAACAGGAGGTCGACGCCGAGAAGCGTGCCCAATACGTAGACGCTGTCGAGCGGCCAGTGACTGACAATGATCAGACCGAGGAGGATTGTGACCGCGGCGGCGAGAAAAACCAAAGCGCGCGGCTGATCTGCCGGAAGCTGGGTCGCGAGATAGGCGCGAACCGCCCCTGCGGCGATGAGGCCGGCGCCGAGCAGGAGCGTCAGCACGACCGAGGCGAGCAGCGGGTTGACGATGCACAGGACCCCAGCGGCGATATAAAGAAGGCCGCCGGCCACCCAGAGGAAGAACCGTCCCCAGGTGCGCGAATGCATGCCGATGCCGATTTCGGCTCCGCCGGCGATAAGAAAGAGGACGCCGTTCAGGGTGACGGTCGCAATCGTGGCGACGAGAGAAAACACCAGCGCTGCGACGCCCAAGACGACCAGCAGGACGCCGAAGGCGGTGATCGCCGCCCACTTTCCCCGCAGCCGTTCGATCGCCTCGCCAAGGCTATGCTGCGAGGTCCGGACATTCGACGCGTTCGACATTGCACACACTCCCGCAACAAAATCGCGAGCCGTCGCCCTAGAGCGGCCGCTTAAGATCGCCGAGCACCTGGGCCGCATATTCGACCATCGGCACGATGCGGCCGTAGTTGAGCCGGGTCGGCCCGATCACGCCGAGCACGCCGGCGATGCGATGGTCGGCTCCCCTGAGCGGCGCGGCGATCATCGACGATCCGGACAGCGAAAACAGCTTGTTCTCCGAGCCAATGAAGATCTTTACGCCGTCGCCGGTCTCGGCGCGATGCAGGAGCTCGATGACGTCGGTCTTGGTCTCGAGGTCGGCGAACAGGGTGCGGATGCGTTCGAGGTCCTCCGAAGCGTGGACGTCGCCGAGCAGGTTGGCCTGCCCGCGGACGATGAGCTGGTCGCCCGATCCCCCGCCGCCGGACCATGAGACGAGGCCCGCCTCGACGAGGCGGGCGGCGATCTCGTCCAGCTCCTGGCGCGCATCGCGGCGCGCGGCCTCGATTTCCGCCGTCACTTCTGCGAGCGTGCGGCCGCGAATGCGGGCGCTGAGAAAGTTGCTGGCTTCGACGAAGGTCGACGCGGGCATGCCCGGCGGCGTCGCAACGACGCGGTTCTCGATCGAGCCGTCCTCGGCGACCAGCACCGCCAGCGCCCGGCCGGACTCCAGGCGAACGAATTCGACATGCTTCAGCCGCGCGTCGGTCTTGCTGGTGAGCACCACGCCGGCGCCCCGTGTCAATTCCGACAATAGGCTCGTAGTCTCGGCTAGCGCGCCTTCGAACCCGCCCCCCTCAGCCGCCGCCCGCACCTGGCTGTCGATGCGCGCCCGCTCCTCGCGCCCCAGATCGCCAAACTCGAGCAGCGCGTCGACGAACAGCCTCAGGCCCTGCTGGGTCGGCAGGCGCCCGGCGCTGGCGTGGGGAGCATAGATGAGCCCGAGCTCCTCGAGATCCTGCATCACATTGCGAACCGAGGCTGGGGAAAGCGAAATGGGCAGCACGCGCGAGAGATGGCGGGAGCCGACAGGCTCGCCGTTGGAGAGATAGGAGTCGACGATGCTACGAAAGATTTCGCGCGCGCGCGCGTTGAGCGTCGCCAGCGCGCTCGACTCGGCCGGGCGTTCTGCAGGGGAGGACATGGTGCAAGAATGGCTGGAACTCGGCTCGCACGCAAGACGACCCCGCCCCCGCCTTCGATTTGAAAAGCGGCGCCTGACCTGCCAAACATGGCGCAAACGAGGCGGAGCGAGGAGCGTCGGTTGGGAGAGGCTTTGCGAACGGGTGGACAAATTCTTATCGACCAGCTCGTCGTCCAGGGAGTCGAGCGCGTCTACTGCGTTCCAGGCGAGTCTTTCCTCGCCGCCCTCGACGCCATGAACGACACGCCGATCGAAGTGACTGTGTGCCGGCAGGAAGCGGGCGCGGCGATGATGGCGCTGACCGAGGGGCGGCTCACTGGACGGCCGGGGATCTGCTTCGTCACCCGCGGCCCCGGGGCGACCAACGCAGCGCATGGCGTGCATATCGCAGAACACGATTCGGCGCCGATGATCCTGTTCGTCGGCCAGGTCGAGAGGGCAATGATGGGGCGGGGCGCATTTCAGGAGATGGATTATCGCGCCGTCTTCGCCTCGACCGCCAAACTGGCTACGCAGATCGAGTCCGCCGCGCAAGTTCCCGAAATCATCCAGCGCGCGTTCCACACGGCGATGCAGGGCCGGCCCGGCCCGGTGGTGATCGCGCTACCCGAAGACATGCTTACCGAAATGGCCGCGGTGACCGACGCGCCGCGGGTCGAGCCGGTCCCAATCTGGCCGGGTGCGACGCAAATGGCCGAATTGCAGAAGATGTTGTGGGCGTCGCATCAGCCGATCGCCATCCTCGGCGGGGGCGGCTGGACCAAGCGGGCAAGCGCGGCCTTCGCCCGGTTTGCCGAGCGCTTCGACCTGCCCGTGGTCGGTTCGTTTCGCCGCGCGAGCGCCTTCGATGGCGAGCACGACAACTTCGCCGGCGAGATCGGCTTCTCGATCAACCCCAAGCTCAAGGCGCGCGTCGAAGCCGCGGATCTCGTGATGCTAGTCGGCGGCCGGATGTCCGAGGCGGCGGCGCAGGGCTATACGCTGTTTGAGATTCCCGCGCCGCGGCAGCGGCTCGTCCATGTTCATGCCGACGCCAACGAGATCGGCCGCAACTACCATCCCGCGCTCGGCATCGTCGCGACCTCGCCCGAATTCTGCGCCGCGCTCGAAGGCGTCGAGCCGCCGGGTGCGATCCGTTGGTCGGCCGAAACGCGGGAAGCGCGGGCCGAGTATCTGGCCTGGAGCGAACAGGCGCCGCCCAATCCGGGCCGGGTGCAATTGAGCGAGATCATGTTCGCGATCAGGCGACGTTCGCCCGACGGCATCTTCACCAATGGGGCCGGCAATTTCTCGATCTGGGTCGGCCGCTTCCTGCGCTTTCGCCGGGTCGAGCAGCAATTGGGCCGACGTCGGGATCGATGGGCTTCGGCTTGCCGGCGGCGATCGGCGCGAAGCGCGTGTTCCCGACGCGGACAGTCGTTTGCTTCGCCGGCGACGGCGACTTTCTGATGAACGGGCAGGAATTCGCTACTGCGGTTCAATATGACCTTCCGGTTGTCGTCGTGGTGATCGACAACGGCATGTACGGGACGATCCGGATGCACCAGGAGCGCATGTTTCCCGGGCGGGTCATCGCCACGGCGCTTCGCAATCCCGATTTCGCGCTTTACGCGCGCGCGTTCGGAGGCCATGGCGAAACGGTCGAGGAGACGGCTGAGTTCCTACCCGCATACGAGCGGGCTTTGGCTTCCGGCCTGCCGTCGATCCTGCACGTCAAGGTCGATCCTGATGCGATCACGCCGGCGACGAGCCTCTCTGCAATTCGCGCCCAGGCGCTGGAGAAGCGTGCGGCTTCGCAACCCGCGCCAATGTCGACCTAGCCCGCCGCGCGCGGCGCGTATGAGGCCGGATCGAGGCTCGCGGGCCTTCCCTTCAGCGAAAGCTCGCTCGTCCGCGCGGGCGTGCGGGCGATAATCTTGCCGCGGCGCATGACGAGGAGCCGGGTCGCGCGCAGCCGCACCGCCTCGATAGGATCGGCCGCCTGCAGCAGCACCATATCGGCATGGGCGCCAACGGCGACCCCGTAACCTTCAAGCCCCAGGATTCGCGCCGGGATTTTCGTCACCGCGTCGAAAGTCCAGCGGATGGCCTCGCGACTTGTCATCGGCGCGCCGTGCACGGCCATATGCGCCACATCGAGCATGTCGGCGCCGCCGAGACTGTACCAGGGGTCCATCACGCAATCCTGCCCGAGCGCGACAGGAATGCCGAGCGCGCGCATTTCCGCAACCCGCGTCATCCCGCGCCGCTTCGGATAGGCGTCATGCCGGCCTTGCAGAGTGAGGTTGATGAGCGGATTGGAGATCGCACAGATGCCGGATTCGGCGATCAAAGGCAGAAGCTTCGAAACGTAATAGTTGTCCATCGAATGCATCGAGGTTAGATGCGATCCGGTTGCGCGCGCGCCGAAGCCCAGCCTCTGGGCTTCGTAGGCCAGGGTTTCGACGTGACGGGACATTGGGTCGTCGCTCTCGTCGCAATGCAGATCGACCATCAGGCCGCGCCGCGCCGCGAGCTCGCACAGGGCGCGCACGGAGGCCGCGCCGTCCGCCATCGTGCGCTCGAAATGAGGGATCCCGCCGACGACTTCGACGCCAAGATCGAGCGCGCGCTCGAGATTGCGGGCTGCGCTTGGGGACCGGAAATAGCCGTCCTGGGGAAAGGCGACGAGCTGGAGATCGAGATAGGGCTTCACTCTTTTCTTGACCTCGAGCAGCGCCTCGACCGCCAGCAGCCGGTCGTCGCAAACGTCGACATGGCTGCGGATCGCAAGCAGGCCTTGCGACACGGCCAGATCGCAGTATCGAAGCGCCCGCTCGGCGACCGCCTCGTGGGTGAGTTGCGGCTTGAGTTCGCCCCAGAGCGCGATTCCTTCAAGCAACGTGCCCGAAACGTTGAGTCGCGGCAGTCCGAGCGACAGCGTCGCATCGAGATGAAAGTGGCAGTCGACGAACGGGGGAGCGAGGAGGTAACCGCGCGCGTCGATCGTCTCGGCCGTCTCAGCCTCGATTCTGGGTTCGATGGCGACGATGCGGCCTGCCACTATCGCGACATCCTGCCCGGTGCGGCCGTCGGGGAGCGTGGCGTTGCGGACGATCGAATCGAAGGCCATGTCACACCCCGCTTTTGTCCACCAGACGGCCGGGCCGTTCGGCGCGCGTCACAGACGTGCTCGCGCTGCCCAATCGAGCCCCTGTTCCAGCCGATCGTTGCCCCAGAACACCTCGCCGTCGCCGGCGACGATTGAAGGCGCTCCGACGATGCCGATCTCCGCCGCCCGGGCGCACTCGGCCTTGAGAGCCGCCTTGTTGGCGTCGCTTTCGGCCCGGTCCATCGCAGCCTCGGCATCGACGCCGCATCCAGCGAGCAAAGACGCGAGCACGGCCCGATCTGCGATCGACAGCCCCTCGCCGAATTCGGCGGCGTAGACCTGACGGGAAAAGCTTGCACGCTCCTCTCCTTGAAGCGCCAATGCGACCCGCGCGGCGAGCAGGCTCGGCTGGGGAAACGGCGTCGGCCGCCTGAACGGGACGCCCATCGTCTCGCAGGTCCGCGCAACGTCACGCCACATGTAGCGGCCCTTGGCGGGATAGATGTTGAACGGCGAATCGCGCCAGCCTTGCGCGGCGAATATTGGACCGAGCAGGAACGGACGCCAGGTGAGACTTACCCCCCGCGCCTCGGCGAGGGCGCCGACCCGGAGCGCCGCAGGATAGGAATACGTGCTCGCGAACTCGTACCAGAACTCCGCCCCTGCCATCGCGCCTCCAGGACCGCTGGCCAGTTTTGCACGGCGTACGGCGCGGCGAAAGCGCGCGGCGCAAACATGAAGAAGCCGCCCCGTCCTAGGGAAGGGGCGGCTCGATCGGCTGACCTCTGTCGTTGCGTCTGCTCGGCGCCTTAGCTCTTGGGCGCGTCGGCCGGCGCAGCTGGCGCCATTTCGCCCGCGGGCTTCTTCATCTTGGCGCTCATGTGCTTCTTGGATTTCTTGGCCTTCTTCATCGTGTCCTTCGCCGGCGCCATCGCGTCAGAGGCGGCGGGCGCGGCGGCCGCGGGCGCCGCGGGGGCCGTCGTGTCGGTCTGGGCGAGGGCGGCGAGCGGCGCGAATGCGATCGCGGCGGAGATCCCGAGCGCGGCGAATGTCTTCAGCATTGTACAGTCTCCATGCGAGTCGTTCAACTCTTGGTTGTGGCGGGGCGACGGCATGCGCCCGCCAAGATGAATTGGCAATGAATATAGCGTGGCGGGAATTGGGCGCGGAGGCGAGACCTGGCCGGCCGAGTTTGACGCAGGCGACGGCTCTCCCTTATGTACCCTCAGGTTCCGCCATGTCCCACAACAGTTTCGGGCGCCTCTTCCGCGTCACCACCTTCGGCGAAAGTCATGGCGCTGGAATCGGGTGCGTCGTCGACGGCTGCCCGCCGCGGATCCCGCTTGAAGTCGCCGACATCCAGGCCGAGCTCGACCGGCGCCGCCCTGGCGTCTCGCGTTTCACCACCCAGCGCCGCGAGCCGGACGAAGCGCGCATCCTCTCCGGCGTGATGGTCGATGAGGCGACGGGTGGGCAGGTGACAACCGGAACGCCAATCGGAATCTTCATCGACAACGTCGATCAGCGGTCGAAGGACTATGGCGAGATCAAGGACAAGTACCGTCCCGGCCACGCCGACTATGCCTATGACGCAAAGTACGGCATCCGCGACTATCGCGGCGGCGGCCGCGCCTCGGCGCGCGAGACGGCGGCGCGTGTCGCAGCCGGCGCGATCGCCCGCAAGGTGACGCCCGGCGTGAGCATTCGCGGCGCGCTGGTCCAGATGGGAAAGATGAAGATCGACAGGACGCGCTGGGACTGGGACGAGGTCGGGCGGAACCCGTTCTTCACCCCCGACGCCGCAGCCGCCGAGCGCTTCGCCGACTATCTCGATGACATCCGCAAGGCCGGCTCCTCGATCGGCGCGGTGATCGAGATTGTCGCGGATGGCGTCCCGGCAGGCTGGGGCGCACCGATCTATGGCAAGCTCGACGCCGAACTCGCCGCCGCGCTCATGGGGATCAACGCCGTCAAAGGGGTCGAGATCGGCGACGGCTTCGCCGCGGCCGAGCTCTCCGGCGAAGAGAACGCTGACGAAATGCGCCAGGGCAATGACGGGCGCCCACGGTTTCTCTCCAACCACGCCGGCGGCGTTCTCGGCGGCATCTCGACCGGACAGCCGATCGTCGCCAGGTTCGCCGTCAAGCCGACGTCCTCGATCCTTGCGCCCCGCCGCACCGTCACCCGCGCCCTAGAGGAGACGGAGATCGTCACCAAAGGCCGCCACGACCCGTGCGTGGGCATCCGGGCTGTGCCGGTCGGCGAAGCAATGGTCGCCTGCGTGCTCGCCGACGCCTTCCTGCGCCACCGGGGGCAGGTGGGCGGGTAGGCCGATTGGTCTCATGTTGGCGCCACGACAGATCATTTTTTCGCTGACGAGCGAACGGAAGCCGATAAATGCCCGAAATCAGCGGTACCAAAATCGGGCGGCACGACGGGCTGGTCGGCGCGGCCCGCGGCCTGGCGCTGGCGGCCTTACTCGCCTTGGCGCCGGACGCGCTCGCGGAAGGCTACGGACGGCCGACCGCGATCTTGGTCCAGCCGATTCACGAAGCCCAGGTTGTTCGCGGCGACGACGGCATGGACCACGTCGAATACGAACTTCTCGTCGTCAGCGTGTTCTCCGAGCCGGTCACATTGTCTAGCGTGGCTGTGCTCGATCCGGCAGGAAAGGAACTCCTTCGAATGGAAGGGCCTGCTCTTGCGGCCGCCACCCAGACGCTGTTCTCAAAGACGCCATCGCCCGTCATTCCGGGGTCGGCCGCCGCGTCGGTTGACGTCGATCTGATCCTGCCGCCGGGCGGCGTGCCGGAACGGGTCACGCATCGGATAGCTTACGCGCTTAGGGCGGACTCGCAGCTTGCTCCGATCGTCGGCAGCTTGGAGGTCAACGTCCCGGAAGTCGCCATCAACCGAGCGCCCGCCGTCGTGATCAGACCGCCCGTCAAGGGGAATGGTTGGCTCGCCACCACCGCCTGCTGCAAGCCCAACGTCCACAGGGACGAGCGCATCGCGATCGACGGAACCCGCATCGAGACGGGAGAAACCTTCGCCGTCGACTGGGTCAAGGTCGAGAACGACAAAATCTTCGACGGCGAAGGCAAGAAGGTCGAGCAGTATTATGGCTTCGGCGAGGACGTCCTCGCGATCGCCGACGGAACTGTCGTCGCGATCCACGACGGCATGAAGGATGAGACGCCGTTTGCGTTCATGGCGCCGAAGTCGAGGGCGGACTACGGCGGCAACAATCTCATTCTCCAAATCGCTCCGAACGTCTTCGCCTGGTACGCGCATTTGCGCCAAGGCAGCATCGCGGTAAAAATCGGCGACGGAGTGAAGGCGGGGACGCCAATCGCCAAACTGGGGAACACCGGCCCTTCCGAAGGCCCCCACCTCCACTTGGGTCTTCTCGACAAGCCGGACCCTATCACTGGACGAAGCCTGCCTTTCGTATTGGACGGTTTCACCTTGACCGGCGCCGTCGACTTCGACGCCTCCAAAGGGGATCGACTGGTGATTCTGCCCGATTCACGGCAGGTTCGATCCTCCTATCCGCTCTACGGCGGCATTCAAAACTATCCGTAGCCAGGCGGAGCGGCGCTGCGGCCGGGATGACCGCGCAGGTTCCATACTGTCTCGCCGCGCTCTATAGGTTCGCTGCATCGATGCCCGATCGTTCATGACGGCGTCTGCCGGGGCCATTTCCTGCGGCGAGGGCGAAGCGGAGGTGTACCAATGTCCGAGCATCACGGCCCTGGAGTCACCCGGCGCGAGGTCCTGATCGGCGCTGCGGGCGGACTGGCGCTGGCGACGGTCGAGCCTCAGCGCGCGGCGGCCGAGGACGCCTCGGGCGCGCAAGTCTCCGGCATCGTGTTCGAGGACCGCGACGGCTCGGGAACGCCAAGCGCCGCCAACCCCGGGGTGCCGGGCGTGCTCGTCTCGAACGGCCGCAACGTCGCCGTAACCGGCTCCGACGGCCGCTATGCGCTGCCGCTCCCCGACGAGGCGACGATCTTTGTGGTCAAGCCCGCAGGCTTCATGCCTCCCGTCGAACCGCTTACCAATCTGCCGCGCTTCTATCGCCATCATTATCCCAAAGGCTCACCGGCCGAGCTCAACCTGACCTTCGAGGGTCTCGCGCCGACAGCGCCCCTGCCGGCCTCGGTCGATTTTGGCCTTCGCCGCCAGGACGAGCCCGACGCGTTCGACGTGGTGATGGTGAGCGATCCGCAGCCCGAGACGGGGGCGGAAGTCGACTTCATTCGCGAGGACCTGATCCAGGCCCTGGCGGGGATCGACGCCAAGTTCGGCCTCACCGCCGGCGATATCATGTTCGACGACCTGTCGCTCTATCCGCGCTCGAACGCGATCATGGGCGCGATTGGATTGCCGTGGTGGAACATCGGCGGCAACCACGATCTCAATTTCGAAGCGCCCGACCGCCGTTACAGCCGCGAAACCTTCAAGCGAGTCTTCGGCCCCAACTACTACGCGTTCTTCTATGCAAAGACGCTCTTCCTCATGCTCGACGACGTGAACTATCTCGGCTTCGATCCGCAGAAGCCCGCAGGAGGCGGCAAGTACGAGGGCAGGTTCGACGAAGGGCAACTCGAGTTCGTACGCAACGTGCTCGCGCATACGCCTGACGACATGCTCATCGTCCTCGTGATGCACATCCCGATCCGCACCTTTCTCGACGACGAGGCTTACCAGAACCTGCAGAACCGCGAGGCGTTCTTCTCTCTTTTTGAAGGGCGCCGCTTTGTCGCCAGCTTCGCCGGCCACACACATACGACCGAGCACCACTACTTCGGCGCCGGCGACGGATGGAAAGGAGCTGCGCCCCTGCACCAGCACATCCTGACCACGCTGTCCGGCTCATGGTGGAGCGGACCTTTCGACCATCGCGGCGTGCCCTCCGCCGATAGCCGCGACGGGACGCCAAACGGCTTTCATATTCTGTCGGTCGACGGCCTCCGCTATACGTCCCGCTTCGTTCCCGCGAAGGAGCCGGATGGGCGCCAGATGCGGCTTTCGGTCCTGAGCCGCTTCCACGGGATCGGCAAGGACCCCGATCGCGACTTCCGTCAGGTGCGGCTCCTGGGCTCGCCGGTCCCGCGCGACGCGCTCGGCGCCTCGACGCTGATCGCCAACGTGTTCGACGGCGGCGACAAGACCAGGGTCAAAATGGTCATCGGCGATCGCCCGCCGATCGAGATGACCCGGCGAAGCCGGCCCGATCCGTTCGTCCAGGAGGTGTTCGCCCGCAACGAGGCGACCAAGAAAGCCTGGGTCAGCGCCGACAATTCCTCCCATATCTGGACCGCCCGCCTGCCGGCCGACCTTGCGCCGGGGACCTATCGAGTCGTGGTCGAGGCTTCCGGCGAATACGGCCAGCCGCTCAGCGGGCGGCTCGCGCTCGAAGTGACGGGGTAGAGGGCGCCCTCTCGCCTTGAGCGCGCTATCGGTCCATATATTACGCGGACGGGGGTCGCCGGCCGTCCGAAACGAATGGGAGAGAGAGACGATGGATCCGAAATCGACTGCGGTCGTTCTCATCGAATACCAGAACGATTTCACCTCGGAGGGCGGGACGCTGCATCAGGCAGTCAAGCCGGTGATGGACAAGACCAACATGCTCGCGAACACGGTCGAGACCGTGAAAAAGGCGCGCGAGCTTGGCGCGACGATTGTCTATGCGCCGATCACCTTCACCGAGGATTATCGTGAACTCAGCCAGACGCCGTATGGCATCCTCAAGGGTGTGGTTGACAGCAAATCATTCCGTCAGGGGACTTGGGGCGCGGCGATCGTCGATGCGCTGAAGCCCGAGCCGGGAGACATCGTCATCGAGGGCAAGCGGGGCCTGGACGGTTTCGCCACCACCAACCTCGATTTCATCCTGCGCGCCCGTGGAATATCGACCATCGCGCTCGGCGGGTTCCTCACCAATTGCTGCGTCGAGTCGACGATGCGAACCGGATACGAGAAGGGCTATGACGTAATCACGCTCAAGGACTGCACCGCGACCGTGAGCGAGGAAGAACAGAAGGCCGCGGTCGAGAAGAACTACCCGATGTTCTCGAAGCCGATGACGCATGACGAGTTTCTGTCGAGCCTCAAGAGCGGCAAGACGGTCGAAACGAAGTCGCGCGGTTACGAGGCGGCTTGATGCCAACGAGCGCGTCGCGGTCATGGTGAGGCTGAACGAGGTCCGACGAAACGAGATCGCGGTCGAAGCTCCCAAAGCGTTCGACGCCGGGCTCACGTTCATTGGAATCATGCGCACGCCGTGGACGTCGCGCCTCGACTGTCCGAGGCAGGGGCGCGCCGACGGGCCGATCTGCCGGATCGAAGTCTACGAACCGTGGGTCGCGGCGCTCGATGGGATCGAGGCGTTCGAGCGGATCGAGGTCCTCTACTGGCTGCACGAGTCCCGGCGCGACCTCGTGCGTCAAAGTCCGGCCGATGACGGCGCGACGCGGGGCACGTTTTCGCTGCGCTCGCCGGTGCGGCCGAACCCGATCGGGACGGCGCTCGTCACGCTGGTCAAGCGTGAGGGGCCGACCCTTCTCGTCAGGGGCCTCGATTGTCTCGACAAGACCCCGCTCATCGATCTCGAAGCCGGACCGCTGCCTGTTCACGCCGCTCGCTCCACCCCAGAAGGGCGATTTCGAGACGGGGTGACGGGAGTAAGCTGAGACCTACCTACCAAGGCCTACTCTTGACTCTCCTGCCCCTTTAGGTCCAAAACAAGAACAAATAGGGAACTCACAGGACGCAGACCGAATGTCGCCAAGCGACAGGGCGGAGGGGATGGCGCGTTTGCGGCGCGCCGTCGCCCAGATCGAGGCGGAAGCCGGCCCGGCGGGCGGGCGCGTCGCGCGGCGGCTACCGCTCGGGCGCGCGCTCGATTCCGCCCTCGGCGGCGGGCTTGCAGACGATAGCCTGCATGAGATCGCGCCTGCAGAGCCTCAGGACGGGGCGGCGGCGATGGGCTTTGCGCTTGCGCTCGCCGCGCGGTTCCTGGACCGGCGGCCAGCCTCGGCGCTGCTGATCGGCGAAGGCTTCGCCGCGGAGGAGTCGGGGGCGCTCTATGGGCCGGGCCTGATCGCCCACGGGCTGCCTTTGAGCCGCCTCGTGTTCGTTCATGCCCCAGATGCGGCTTTGGCCTTCTGGGCGATGGAGGAGGCGCTCAAATGCGGCGCGCCGGCCGCGGTGGTGGGCGAGATCTGGAATCTCAAGGGCTATAGCCTCGCCGCCTCGCGCCGCCTTCTGCTCGCCGCGCGCAAAGGGCGGACGCCCGCGCTTCTCATTCTCGCCAGCGCCTACGGTAAGGCGGAGCGCCTCTCCAGCGCCGCCGAGACGCGGTTCGAAATCGCCGCCGCGCCGAGCGCCAAACCTAAGGCGGCGGCAGGCCGGGACTTGCCCGGGCCGTTCGCCTGCGGGGCGCGGCTCGTCAAGGCGCGCCTTGCCCGCGCCGGACCCGAGAGGTCTTTTCAGGCTTTCGACGCCGAGCGCGTCATCCGTCTGGAATGGCGAAGCCAGGATAATGTTTTCGAGGAATTGGCTTTTGGCGATCCGGCGATTTCTCTCCCTGTGGCTGCCGCGGCTGGCGACGGACCGCGCTCGGCGTCTCAACGGCGTTGACAAGCGCGCGCCGCTCGCGGCCGTCGCCAAGACCAACAACGCCGAGCGCCTGGTTTGCGTCGACGCCGAGGCCGCGCGGCTCGGACTGACCCTCGGCCTTTCGCTTGCCGACGCGCGCGCGCGTCATCCGAACCTCGTCGCGGTCGAAGCCGCGCCGGCGGAAGAGGCGCGGCTCATCGAGCGCCTCTGCGATTGGTGCTCGCGGTTCACTCCGCTCGCCGCGCTCGATGGGCGCGACGGGCTGATGCTCGACATTTCCGGCGTCGCCCATCTGTTCGGCGGCGAAGAGGCGCTGATCGAGGACTGTCGCGCCCGGCTTGCGGCTCAAGGACTCACCGTCGCCGCCGGCGTCGGCGGCAATCCGCGCGCGGCCTCAGCGCTGGCGCGGTTTTCGCGAACGAAAATCGCTCCCGAGCCCTTGAGCGACAAGGCGTTCGCCAGGCTCTTCCACGACCTGCCGCTCGCTGCGCTCGGCCTCGACGACAAAACCGTCGCCGACCTGGCGCGGGCGGGCCTGAGACGCATCGGCGACATCGCGCTGAGGCCCCGGGCGCCGATCGCGGCGCGGTTCGGACCCACGCCAATCGCCCGGCTCGACGCGCTCAAAGGCCTTGAGCGATCCTCGATCGCGCCGCGCTTCAGACCGCCGGATTTCTGCGCCGAGCGGCGGTTCGCCTCGCCCGTGCAGACGTTTCAGGCGATCGAGGCGACACTCTGCAAGCTCGCCGACGATCTCGTGGTCATGCTCGAACGCCAGGCCAAAGGCGCACGGCGGATCGAGCTTGAGCTCTATCGCGTCGACGGCGACCTACGCCGCATCCGCGTCGGCGCCTCCCGGCCGCTCAACGAAGCGCGCGCGATCGTGCGGTTGTTCGCGGAGCGGCTGGCGAGCCCGGACGAAGAGGCCATCGACGCCGGCTACGGCGTCGACCTCATGCGCCTCGCCTGCCTTGCGGCCGAGCCGCTCGCGCCGTCGCAAGCCGAACTCGAGCGCGCGCACGAAACCGAGCGCGCCCGCGCGCTCGCCGAGCTTCTCGACCGGTTGAGCGCGAGACTTGGGGTCCGCGCGGTGACGCGGCGCGAGCTCATCGAAGCCCATCTGCCCGAACAGGCCGAGGCGGCGGCGCCGGCGACGCTCGGGCAGGCGCGGGCGCGCGGGGAGGGACGAAGGGAAAGGGTCGCAATGCCCGAGGCGAGCGCGCCGGCGCGGCCATTGCGCCTGTTCGCGCGCCCGGAGCCGATCGAGGCCCTGGCCGAAGTGCCCGACGGGCCGCCCTTGCGCTTCCGCTGGCGGCGCGTCCTGCACGACATCGCCGCCATCGAGGGGCCGGAGCGCATCGCCGCGCCCTGGTGGCGGCGCGATGGCGCGCCGACGCGCGACTATTTCCGCGCCGAGGATTCCCAAGGCCGCCGCTTCTGGCTCTACCGCGAGGGCTTATGGGGCCGCGAGACGGTTCAGGCGAAATGGTTCGTGCACGGGATGTTCGGGTGACGCCCTTCGTGCAGCGCCTGGCGGCGCGCACCCCTCATCCGTCGCCTCGGCGACACCTTCTCCCGCAAGGGGGAGAAGGGGGGCACAGAGATGAGCGTCGTTGCAGTTTCGGCGCCCTATGCGGGAGAAGGGGGCGATGATCCGCCTTGAGCCGCGGTTCGCCGAGCTCTCGGCGATGACGAATTTTTCGTTTCTGCGCGGCGCCTCGCATCCCGAGGAGATGGTCAAGCGCGCGGCCGAACTCGGACTTGCCGCAATCGGGATCGCGGACTTGAACACGCTCGCGGGCGTCGTGCGCGCGCATGTGTTTGCGCGCGAGAACGCCGAGGCGATGGGCGCCACGCGCGTCGTAATCGGCGCGCGGCTCGCCTTCGACGACGGAGCGCCGGACGTGCTCGCCTATCCGAAGGATCGCGCGGCTTACGGCCGGCTCTGCCGCATCCTGACCGCGGGAAACTTGCGCTCGCCCAAGGGCGAATGCCGGCTCCGAGCGGATGATCTCATGGAGCGGGGCGACGGGCTGCAGGTCGTCGCGCTGCCCCCCTTCTCCCCAAGGGGCGCCCGAAAGGACGCCCCTCTCTCGACGGGCTGGGAGGAGAGGAGGATTCTCCTCCGTCTGCGAGAAGCTTTCGGCCAGCGCCTGTGGATCGGGGCTGCTCTGACTTATGGCGAACACATGCGCGGGGGACTCGCGCGGCGCGCGGCGCTTGCGCGCCAGGTCGGCGCGCCGCTGATCGCGACCAACGAGGCGCTGATGCATGCGCCTGAGCGGCGCCCGCTCGCCGACGTCCTCGCCTGCATCCGCGAAGGCGCGATGCTCGAGGCCGCGGGTCGCCTGACCCAGGCCAACGCCGAGCGGCATCTCAAGGCTCCAGACGAAATGGCGCGGCTTTTCGCCGAGGCGCCGCAGGCGGTCCCAGAGACGATCCGTTTTCTCGACGGCCTCGAGTTCAGCCTTGATGAATTGTCGCATTGCTATCCCGAAGAGCTGCGCGAAGGCCATGCGACGGCCCAGGCCGCGCTCGAAGCCTTCGCCTGGGCAGGCGCGCGCAAGCGCTATCCCAACGGAATTCCCCAGCGCACGCGCGAAGCGCTCGCCCATGAACTCACGCTGATCGCCTCGCTCGGCTATGCGCCTTATTTTCTCACCGTGCATGACATCGTGCGCTTCGCGCGCGAGAAGGGCATTCTCTGCCAGGGCCGCGGTTCGGCGGCCAATTCCGCCGTCTGCTACTGTCTCTGGGTCACCGAGGTCGATCCGGCGCGCTTCGATCTTCTGTTCGAGCGCTTCATCTCGCCCGAGCGCAACGAGCCGCCCGACATCGACGTCGACTTCGAGCACGAGCGGCGCGAGGAAGTGATCCAGTACATCTATAAGCGCTACGGGCGGGAACGCGCCGGCCTCGCCGCCGCGGTGACGACCTACCGCACGCGCTCGGCGATCCGCGAGACGGCCAAGGTTTTCGGCCTCTCCGACGACGTCATCGCCGCCCTCAACGGAACTGCCTGGGGCCAGGAGTCGACGCCGATCGGCGAGGAGCGCGTGCGTTCGATCGGCCTTGACCCGGCCGATCCGACGCTAGCCCTCGCGCTCGGGATGGCGCAGGAGCTCATCGGCTTTCCGCGCCATCTCACCCAGCACAGCGGCGGCTTCGTCATCACCCGCGACCGGCTCGACGAAATCGCGCCGGTGATGAACGCGGCGATGGATGAGCGCACGACGGTCGAATGGGATAAGGACGATCTTGACGCGCTGGGCCTCCTCAAGGTCGACGTGCTCGCGCTCGGCATGCTGACGGCGCTGAGCAAGGGTCTCGATCTGATCGACAGGCACTACGGCGAGCGGCTGACGCTGGCGACCATTCCGGCAGAGGAGCCTCAGGTCTATGCGATGATCCAGCGCGCCGACACGATCGGCGTGTTCCAGATCGAAAGCCGGGCGCAGATGTCGATGCTGCCGCGTCTCAAGCCGGCGAGCTATTACGATCTTGTCATCGAGGTCGCGATCGTGCGCCCGGGCCCGATCCAGGGTGACATGGTCCACCCTTATCTGCGCCGCCGGCAGGGCCTCGAGGAGGTCGCCTATCCCTCGCCGGAACTGGAGGCGGTGTTGAAGAAGACGCTCGGCGTGCCGCTGTTCCAGGAGCAGGCGATGAAGATCGCCATCGTCGCGGCCGGATTCACCCCCTCGGAAGCCGACAAATTGCGCCGCGCGATGGCGACTTTCCGCCGCGTCGGCACGATCCAGACTTTTCAGAGAAAGATGGTCGAGGGCATGGCGGCCAGGGGCTACGACCGTGAATTCGCCGAGCGCTGTTTCCACCAGATCGAAGGGTTCGGCGAATATGGCTTTCCCGAGAGCCATGCGGCGAGCTTCGCGCTTCTGGTCTACGCCTCGTGCTGGATGAAATGCCGCTATCCGGACGTTTTCGCCGCCGCGATGCTGAACTCCCAGCCGCTCGGCTTCTACGCCCCCGCCCAGCTCGTGCGCGACGCGCGCGAGCATGGAGTCGAAGTGCGCGAGGTCGACGTGAACCTGTCGGACTGGGACTGCACGCTGGAGCCTGGTTTCCCTTCCCCCCTTGCGGGGGAAGGTGGCCCGCAGGGCCGGGTGAGGGGTGCGCGCCGTGAGGCCCCTGACGACAAGGCGCCTGGTGGCGCCGAACCCCTCACCCCTTCCCCTCTCCCGCAAGGGGAGAGGGGTTTCGCAATCCACCCCCGCCACGCCGAAATGGCGGAGCATATCCGCGCGACGCATGCGGTGCGCTTAGGCCTTAGGCAGATCGTCGGCGTCAAGGAGGAGGACATGCGCCGGCTCGTGGAGCGGCGGCGGCAGGCTTATGATTCCGTGCGCGATCTCTGGCTGCGCAGCGGTCTCACGTCCGCGGCGTTGGAAAAACTCGCCGACGCCGACGCCTTCCGCTCGCTCGGGCTCGACCGGCGGCAGGCTTTATGGGCGGTGCGCGGCCTCGACCGGGTCGGCGACCAGGACGATCTGCCGCTGTTCGCAAGCCGCCCGGCGCGCGAAACGGAGCCTGACGCGCGCTTGCCGCCGATGCCGCTCGGCGCCCATGTGGTGGAGGACTACCGGCGCCTGTCCCTGTCCTTGAAGGCGCATCCGACCTCGTTCATGCGCGGGCGTCTTGCCGCACGCGGCGTTCTGCGCTCCGACGCGCTGCGGTCGGTCAAGACCAACGAGCGCGTCACGGTCGCGGGCCTGGTGCTGGTGCGTCAGCGGCCGGGCACCGCCAAGGGCGTCATCTTCATGACGCTCGAGGACGAGACAGGGATCGCCAATGTCATCGTCTGGCCGAAGGCGTTCGAACGCCTGCGCGCGATCGTGCTCGGCGCCCGCTTCGTCGCCGTGACCGGCAAGCTGCAGAGCGAATCGGGCGTCATCCATATCGTCGCCGAGCGGATGGACGATCTGACGCCAATGCTCGGGCTTCTGTCGGAGGCGGGCAAGACGATCAGCGCGCTCGCGCGCGCCGACGAGGCTCACCGGACGGAGCCGACGGAGACCCGGAAGCGACAGGGCAACCGCTTTGCTCAGCCTCCGCGCCTTGACAACCCGCGCGCCCCGCCGCTCCTGCCGCTTGATGGGGTGGACGCGACGCAGGCGATGCCCGCGGGGCGCAATTTCCGCTGACGGGCGCGCCCGAGCGTTGACCGATCGGCCACAAGAACGCTATGATATGGGCAGCCATATCGCTTGCGCCATAGAGATGGGTCGTGAAGACCACCATAGAAATTTCGGATCCGCTTCTTCGCGAAGCGCGTAAGCTCGCCGAGCGCGAGGGGGTCACGTTGCGCGCGCTGGTGGAGCGGGGGCTTCGGCGCGTCGTGGTCGAGACCAAGCCGGACGCGCCGTTCAAGCTGCGCCACGCAAGCTTCAAGGGCAAGGGATTGCAGGCCGAGGCGCGCGGCGCTTCCTGGGACAGGCTGCGCGATTTGGCCTATGAAGGTCGCGGGGGTTGATCGCCGTCGACACGAATATTCTGATCTACGCTCACCGCGAGGACTCGCCGTTTCACGCCCCCGCCTCGAAGCGAATGACCGAACTCGCGGAGGGAGCCGCGACCTGGGCAATTCCCTGGCCATGCGTTCACGAATTTCTCGCCATCGTAACTCATCCGCGCATTTACGCGCCGCCGACGCCCCTGCCGCGCGCCCTCGATCAGGTGGCGGCCTGGCTCGAGTCGCCGACCCTCGTGCTCTTGGCCGAGTCGGCGGACCACTGGCGGGTGTTGCGATCGCTTCTCGCCAGCGGACGAATCGCCGGGCCTCAAGTCCATGACGCGCGCATCGTGGCCCTGTGCCAACAGCACGGGGTGCGCGAACTGTGGTCGGCGGATCGCGACTTCAATCGCTTCACGGCGCTTGTCGTGGTAAATCCTCTGGTCGGGCGCGGATCAATCTGACGGACGCTCGCCGCCTCTTAACTCTGAGTGCCTCATGGCTGCATATGCGGCGCTTGCGTTTCTGTCATTCCTCTGGGGCTCGTCCTTTCTTCTCATCAAGATAGCCGCGCGCGCCTTCGACCCGCTCGGCTTCGCGCTCGCGCGCGTTGGGGTCGCGGCGGCGACGATGCTGCTTGCGAGCGCCCTTTCCGGCAAGGTCTGGCCCGGATCGCGGCCAGGACTGTGGCTCAATCTCCTTGCGCTCGCGCTGATCGGGCAGGTCATTCCCTTCATCCTGCTCGGCAAGGCGGCGACGCTCACGACCAGCGCCGACATGGCGCTGATGATGGGCGCCCAGCCCATCTTCGTCTTCCTGTTCAGCCGCTTTCTCGGATCGCGCGACCGGTGGACATGGCTCGGCGCCCTCGGCCTCCTCATTGGATTTGCCGGCGTCGGCGTCACGTTCTGGTCGCCGGGAGCGCAAGCGGGCGCCCATTCCGTATTGGGGCGGGCGTTCGCCCTCGCCGCAGGCGTCTCCTATGGGACGGGCGCGATCATCTCCGGCGCCGCAACGAGGGAGATCGGCGCCGTTAGGGCGGTGACCGCGTCGATGACGATATCGACGCTCGTCCTGGCGCTGACCGGCTTGACATTCGGGAATCCGCCGCCCCTCGCAACGCTTATTCAGTTCCCCCTCGCGCCGACGCTGGCGATGGCTGCGCTCGGCGTCTTCAACACCGCGCTCGCCTATTATGTCTATTTCCGGCTCGTCCATGAGCAGGGCCCGACCTTTGCGAGCCTCAACAACTACGTCGTTCCGCTCATCGGCGTCATCGGCGGGGCGGTCGCGCTCGCCGAACCGATCGCGCCCTCGGCCTGGGCGGGACTTGCGCTTGTGCTAAGCGGCGTGGCCGTGACCGGCCGGTCGCTGCGGCCGGGGGAAGCGCCCAAGGCTCGCCTCGCGACCCATCCCGCCGGCGCAGATTGAAGCGTCAGCGACGGCCTTTCAGCGCGTCGGCGAGACGCATCTTGGCCGATCCCGGCTCGAGCGGCTTCGGCTGGCTTTCATGCGGGGCCCAGCCGGCGAGCCACACGAGATCGAAAGTCGCGCGCACGCGCCCGTCCGGGTCGGCGAAGCGCTCGGCGTAGAGGGCGGCGGCGCGGATCAGGACCTCGCGGCGCAGGGGCTTGCGGCTGCGCTCGTCGAGAGCGTTCGCAGCCCCCATCGCGCGCAGGTCGGCGACGAGGGCGAACATGTCGGCATAGCGGACGATCGCGCGGTCGAGGTCGACGACCGGCAGCGCCAGCCCGGCGCGCTGGGCGAGACCGCCGAGCGCCCGCGCGTCGACGAACGGCGAAACCCGCGGCGACGCGCCGCGGAGAACCTCGCTCTCGGCGATCGTCACGCTCTGGCGAAGCTCAGTCAGGGTCTCGCCGCCGATCAGCGCGGCGATGAGGAGGCCGTCGGGCTTCAACGCACGGCGCATCTGAACCAGCGCGCCCGGAAGATCGTTGACCGTCTGAAGCGCCAGGAGCGAGACGGCGAGATCGAGCCGGCCGTCGCCGACCGGCAGACGTTCAAGATCGCCGATAGCGCTGAGAAAATCGCCGGTCCCCAGGCTCGCCCGGGTCGGGGCGATCCGCACGACCGAGTCGACCTGCCCGCCGGCGGCAAGCTCAATCGCGCCGTGCGGCCCGGGCGAGCCGAAATCGGCGGCCGCTGCGAACCGCCGCTTGACCAGCGACAGCCGCTCGCCAAGATCCTGCGCCGCCCGGGCGAGGAGGAAGTCCGCCCTTCCGTCACTGGCGTGGCGAGCCCAGGCGCGATCGAGGCGCCGATTGATGAGATCGCGATCGAATACTCGCGGCGGCGTCGGATGCGGCATCAGCCGTTTCTTATGCGCCAGACGGCCCCTCGCGCAAAGCGCCGGTTCGGGCTAACGTTGGCGAATGGACGCCGTTCCGGCGCTTGACTCCGAGCAACCCGCCGGCCCGTCGTGGGCGCGACGCGGCGGGGCCCTCGTCTCGCGCCTGGCTCAAGCCGCGCTCGACACCCTCTATCCGCCGACATGCCTTGCCTGCCGCGCCGCGACCGACTCGCACGGAGCGCTCTGCCCGGCCTGCTGGAGGGCGATGCAATTCATCGAGCGGCCGTTTTGCGAGAGGCTCGGGACGCCGTTCGAGCAGGACCTCGGGCAGGGCATCATCTCGCCCCAGGCGGCGGCCGACCCGCCCGTGTTCGCCCGCGCCCGGGCGGTGGCGCGGTTCGAGGACGGGCCGGCCCGCACGCTTGCGCATCGACTCAAATATTCCGACCGCGCCGAGCTCGCGCGTCCGATCGCCCGCTGGATGGCGCGCGCGGGCGCGGACGTGCTCGTCGACGCCGATCTCCTGGCGCCGGTGCCGCTGCACCCGTTAAGGCTGTGGCGACGCCGGTTCAACCAGGCGGCGGCGCTGGCGGCGGAGATTTCGCGCCAGACCGGCAAGCCCTGCGACTTGACCGCGCTTCGGCGGGTCAAGGCGACCCGGAGCCAGATCGGCCTCACCCGCGCGCAGCGGGCTGAAAACGTCCAGGGGGCGTTTCGCGCCGCCGCCGGCGCGCCGCTGCGCGGGCTCAACGTCGTCCTGATCGACGACGTTTTGACCTCGGGCGCGACCGCCAACGCGGCCTCCCGGGCGCTTCTGCGGGCGGGCGCGAAGCGGGTAGACGTGCTGGTGTTCGCCCGGGTTGTGACCGGCGCGTAACTTCCCATATAGTGGGAAAGGCGCGAATCCTCGCGCCGAAGGTTGTTCCAGCGTGCCGCCGATCGTGATCTATACCAAAGCGACTTGCCCCTATTGTCATGAGGCCAAGGCGCTGTTGCGGAACAAGGCGGCGCCGTTCGAGGAGATCGGCGTCGACGGCGACCGCACCGCCCAGGCGGCGATGGCGGCAAAGGCGAACGGCCGCTGGACGGTGCCGCAGATCTTCATCGGCGAGACCCATGTCGGCGGGTGTGACGACCTGTGGGCGCTGGAGTCCGCCGGCGAACTCGACGGGCTGTTGGCGGGCTGAACGATGATCAAATACGCGCTCGGTTGCGCCGAAGGGCACGCGTTCGAAAGCTGGTTTCCCGACAGCGCGGCGTACGAGAAGCAGCACAAGCGTGGTTATGTCGCCTGCCCCGAATGCGGTTCGACCGAGGTCGAAAAGGCGATCATGGCGCCGGCCGTCGTCGGCGGCGACCGCGCAGCGGGCGAATCGATGCCGGAGATCGTCGTCGACGACCGACGCCGGCAGGCGCGCGAATTCTTTACCCGGATGCGCCGGGAAATCGAGGCCAACACCGACGATGTCGGCTCGAAGTTCCCGCAAGTGGCGCGAGCCATCCATCTCGGCGAGGAGCCCGAGCGCGCGATTCGCGGCCGCGCCACCCTCGCGGAAGCGCGGTCGCTGGTGGAAGACGGCGTCGGCGTGTTCCCGCTGCCGATGCTCGAGGACGAACTCAACTAGAGCGGTCTACTTTTCGTCGACGCGGAATTCGGTCGCCTCGACGACGGTCGTGCCGATCATCGTGCGCACCGAAACCCGGTACGGAATCAGCACGTGGTCGCGTTCGATCGGCGCGAGCCAGACTTCGAGGTCCTTGTTGTCGGCCATGAACTTGGTCGCCGGGCGGTCGCGCCGGTGGCCCGCTATGGGGACATAGCGCGCGGCGCAGACGACGACCGGGCCCTCGTACCCCTTGGTCGTCACCCGCCGTTCGCCGACATACGTGAGGTCGATGTCGAAGCGGGTATAACCGTCGAAGATCGGAACCTTGCGATCGCACGCGGCCGGCGACACGATCGGTCCCGAGACGGGCGCCGGAATGATGACCGCCCCGACCGGATCGACCACGCCCTTCTCGTCTCCCGGCCCGAGCGGGACCCGGTCCGGCTTGTCCTCGTACGGCGGCGAGATGTCGACGCCGGTCACCGCGTTGCCGGCGAGGGCCATGCGAATGGTGCGCGTCATGTTCGAGCTTGCGGCGATGGTCGCGAAAGTCGCGGGCGACACGTGGCCTTCCACGATCGAGCCCTTGCCGGTCGACGCGCCGCGCGCATTGTTGAGGACTTTCGCGAGGCCGGTCATTTTCGCATCGCCCTGGATCGAGTAGCTCGTTGGCGTCAGGTCGGCGCTGAGATTGACCGCGCCGATCGGAAGGCCGACCAACGATACGCGATAGGTCACGTGCAGCGTATCGGCGCGCGCGCCTGCTGCTCCGACCAGCGCCGCCGCCATCCCGACGGCGCCCAACGCAAAGCGCGCCCCTGGTGATCGCGGCGACATGGCTCGAAGCTCCCGGTCCGGCGCATGAAGCGCGTTGAAAGGCGAATCGCACGGAATAATCCGGCGCCAATGCGCCGACTCAAGGGCAAAGGCGGATGAGCAAAAAAGTCATCCATCGCCGCTGTCAAGACCTTGCGGCAGCCCCACGGGCCGACTTAACATCCCTTAATGGTCGAGACGGTCATATCCATTCGCGCTGCGCGCCTCGGCGACGAGAGCGAAATCGCGTCGGTGCACGACGCGGCTTGGCGCGAGGCCTATCGGGGCGTCATTCCCGGCCGCGAGCTTGAGCGGATGATCG
Source organism: uncultured Alphaproteobacteria bacterium (assembly GCA_963776665.1). Classification (GTDB taxonomy): domain Bacteria; phylum Pseudomonadota; class Alphaproteobacteria; order Rhizobiales; family Beijerinckiaceae; genus Roseiarcus. The sequence continues at coordinate 44,152 of CAVZNQ010000008.1, read as the reverse complement.
CCCGTCGCGGGCCGGCGTGGTGGCGCCTGGCGATCGCGCGGCGAACGCCGCTGTTGGTGCTCGAATTCTCCGATTCGATTGTCGGCTACGTCAGTTACGGGCGCAACCGGGTGCCGGCGCTGGGCTATGGCGGCGAGATCTTCGAGCTTTATCTCGCGCCCGAATGTCAGGGGTGCGGGTTCGGGCGGCGCATGTTCGAGGCGGCGCGCAAGGATCTCGCCGGCCACGGGTTCTCGAACCTTGTCGTCTGGGCGCTCGCCGACAATGATCGGGCGGTCAGCTTCTACCGCCGGCTCGGCGGGCGCGTTCTGCGCCGGGCGCGCGAGACTTTCGGCGGCCAGCAGCGCGAGCGGGTTGCTTTCGGCTTCGGCTGAATGAGGGCGGCCCGGCGAGCCGCCGGTTTCGCCGGATGATGGCGTCTGCGCGCGGCTGCAACAAGGGGAGGGGTCGACGTGAACCTGAACGCGGTCTCGATCGGCAAGAACCCACCCCATGATATCAATGTTGTGATCGAGGTGCCGATCGGCGGCGAGCCGATCAAATATGAAATGGACAAGGAGAGCGGGGCGCTGCAGGTCGACCGCTTCCTCTACACTTCGATGCGCTATCCCGGCAATTACGGCTTCATCCCGCATACGCTTTCCGGCGACGGCGATCCGTGCGACGTGATCGTCGCCAACACCCGGGCGATCGTTCCCGGCGCGGTGATGAGTTGCAGGGTGGTAGGCGTCCTGATCATGGAGGACGAAGCCGGCGGGGACGAGAAGCTGCTCGCCGTGCCGTCGGCCAAGCTCACCCAGCGCTACGCTCACGTCCAGAACCACACCGACCTGCCCTCGATCACGCTGCAGCAGATCGAGCATTTCTTCGCCCATTATAAGGACCTCGAGCCCAACAAGTGGGTCAAGATCGTCCGCTGGGGCGACGCTGCGGAAGCGCGCGAGCTTGTGATCGAGGGCATCGAGCGGGCGAAGAAAGCGAAGATCGCGGAGAAAGCGGGGAGCTGACCCGGGACGCGCGGGATTTTGTGCGTTTTACGCCAGCGGAGGATGCGGATGCGGATGGGCCAACGGGCGCAGGACTTCGGCCGGTGAAGCGCTCGTTCATCGACGCGCGCATCGACCGGATGCTCGAATTGTGCGCCCGCCACGGCGTCGCGTTGCCGCCCTTCGCGCTCTGGCGGGAGACCGACTTCCGCGCCAACGCGGACGCCGCAAAGCTGATCGCCGAACGCGGAGTCGGCTGGAATGTGGTCGAATTCAAGCCTGGGCTGTTCGCCCGCGAGGGCCTGACCTTGTTCACGCTGCGGATGGGCGACTGGCGCGACCTCGGCGCCGGGCGCGGCCGGCTTTACGGCGAGAAGGCGATCGCCGCGGAGGACGGCCAGCGGGCGCCCCATCACTATCATGTGGTCAAGACCGAAGACATCGTGAACCGCGGCGGCGCGCGGTTCGTGGTCGAACTGTTCAAGGTCGACGCCCTTGGGGCGCCGGTCAAGGACCGGTTTCGGGCGCTCAAGGACGTGAGCGTGATCGATCTCAAGCCCGGCGATCAGGTGCGGCTTGAGCCTGGCGAGAGCCTCACGCTCGAGCCTTTCATCGCCCATTCGTTCTGGGCCGAAGGCGGGGCGGCGCTTGCGGGCGAGGTGTCGCTCGCGAACGACGACACGACCGACAACTACTTCCTGCCGCCGCTCGATCCGCCAAGTCCAATCGACGAAGACGCGCCGGCGCGCTACGTGACCGTCAGGGACCACGCGCGGCGTTAGCTCGCCCGGCGCCGTGAAAGCGTTTCCAAGCCGCGGGAAGCAAAAACCAAATCAGTAGGAAGCAAGACCAAAGCCGGAGGAAGCGAAATCCAAATTTTTTCCTTCCGCGAATTGAGCCTTTTCAATGGGTTATGGCGCGAATCCGAGAGTGCGACCTTCCAACCATTAGCACGACCACAGAGTTAAATATGCGGCTCGGACTCCAATCGCCCCGGACCAGTATTTAGGTCCGGCGCGACAGAAGGCACCGTAGCACACGATTCTGATTATCGCAAAGGATTGTCGCTTTTTCTCCTGCGTCAACCCTGTCGCGTCAATTCGCTACCCTGCGGCGGAGACCGACCCGGAATGCCTGGGTTCAGGCCGCGCCGAGCAGCATCTTGAGGCCGCCTCGCTGCACAGCATGGCGCCAGCCGAGGAACGCGAATCCGGCGATCAGCATCGCCCAGGTTGATGGCTCAGGCGTGCCTGGCGCCGAGCCGGTTGGAATGAGCGGCGAGTCGAGGGCAGGGAGGCCGTCCACGTTAGCCACGAAAAAATAGGCGACGCCGCCCGGCGGATCGGTAAAGGTAAACTGGTTGCTGTGTGTGCCCGGACCTATGTCGGTCGTGTGATTAGCGGCTGAGTCCATATTGTTGTACAGGAAGCCAGTGCCACTAGTGACCTCAGGCGCGCACTGAGTGTCGGTGCAGTCGCCAGCACTCCAATCCGTCCGGCTTGTCGCTGGGTTGCTTCCGATGATATTTACTACGCTAAACGCGTAGATATACCAATCCGATGACATGTTGTAGATCGTAAATGTCCCGATCCCTCCGGAAACCGTTTCGACGATAGCGAAGTCGCTTGGGTCCGGCTCCGGTATAGTAATAGCGCTGGCCGGAGTAATAGCGCCGAGACCGAGGCTCGCCGCGGCCGCGAGCAAATACGAGCGCAAGCGCAAGCCGTTTGTCATCTCCCAGCCCTCCCAAAGACCTCAACGCCGATGCCGTAGGTAAAGCTACCTATCGTAAACACAAATTAACCTTGGAGGCAATAGAGATGCGGCGAAGGTCTGGAAATTCGGCCAGCGCCTAAGCCTATGTCGGCACGGCCCGCTCGGCGAGCCGGTCCATCGCCTCGAAAAACAGGCGGCGGAAGCGCTCCGCGTCGACAGCGACCGCGACCTCGGCGTTGGCGAGGCGGCCCCACTGGCCGCGCCAGTCGACGATGGTCGCGCCCGTCGTGAGCCGGCCCGAGGTTTCGACATCGACGGCGGCGCGGCGGGTCTCGACCAGCGTCGGGTCGAGGGCGACCGCGACCGCGAGCGGGTCGTGCATCGTGAAGATGCGCTGCCCGTACATTTTCTCCATCCGTTCGAAATAGAAACGCGAGGCGTCATCGAGGAAGCGGGTCAGCGCAGGCGCATGCGGCTTGCCGGCGACTTGCCCGGCGATCGCTGCGAGATCGCGTTCGTCGATGATCGTCTTGCGGGTGACGTCGAGGCCGATCGCGATCACCGGCGCCGCGCCCACGCCGCCGAACGAACGGAACACAATGCGCGCCGCCTCGGGATCGTGCCAGATGTTGAATTCGGCCGCCGGCGTGACATTGCCGGGCTCGGCATAGGCGCCCCCCATGATGACGAACCGCTTGACCAGGCGCGGCAGCTCGGGTTCGCGCATCAGCGCGAGCGCGATATTGGTCAATGGCCCGGTCGCGCACAGGATGAGCCGCCCGGCATGTGCGCGCGCGGCCGCGATGATGGCGTCGACGGCGTGAAGCGCCGCGGCTTGCTCGTCGGGCTCTGGCAGGACCGCATGGCCGAGGCCGGTCTTGCCATGGACCTCGCTCGCGTCCCTGACCGAGATCGACAGCGCGGTCGGGGCGCCGGGCCAGACGGGGATGTCGGCGCGACCGGCGAGGCGAAGGACCGCCCGCGTGTTGCGCGTCGCGGCCGCGAGCGGAACATTGCCGACGACCGTGGAGACGCCGAGGATTTGCGCCTCTTCGTGCGCGCAGGCGTAGAGCAGCGCCAGCGCGTCGTCGATGCCGGTGTCGACGTCGATGACGAACGGTTCGGCGGGTTCGGACATGGCGGCGCCCTCGGTCCTCTCATAAGCTGCTTCGATCGCGGCGGGATATTGTGGCCGGGCGCGCGACCCGAGGTCAAACCGGAAAACCGCGCCGCTCCTTGTTGAGCCATCGCGACATCAGCAGGATCGCGACGACCGCGAGGCCGAGCGCGAGGCCGATCCACACGCCGACCGCGCCGAGCGGGGTCGCAAATCCCAACGCGAGAGCGACCGGCGCGCCGATCGCCCAATAGCCGATGAGCGCGATGACGAGGGGGATGCGCGAATCGTGCACCCCGCGCAGCATGTTGGCGAGCGTGGCCTGGCTGCAGTCGAAAATCTGGAACAGGGCGGCGATCTTCACCAGCGCGAGAGCGAGCGCGACCGAGCCGGCGTTGGCCGGCGCGCCGACGTCGATGAACGGCGCCACGAGCAGCAGCGGCGCGCCGATCATCGTCCCCGCCGAAAGGACGGCGAACATCGCCGTCAGGATGAACGCCGACCATCCGGCGCGCGAAATTGCCCGCAGGTCGCCCGCGCCATAGGCGTGGCCGACCCTGACGGTCGCCGCCTGGCCGAGCCCGAGCGGGACCATGAAGGCGAGGGAAGCGATCTGCAACGCGATCGTGTGCGCCTCGATCGCGGTCTGGCTGATGAGGCCCATCGCCAGCGTTGCGGCGGCGAAGACTCCGACCTCGGCGACGACCATCACCCCGATCGGCAGACCGAGCCGCCAGAGGGCCGCGAGCTCGGCGCGGGCGGGGCGCCACGGCAGGGCGAACAGCCGCAGTTTTTGCATGCGCGGATCGATCAGCGCGGCCGCCATCATGATGGCGAACATCAGGGCCTGCGACAGGGTCGTGGCGAGACCGGAGCCGATGATCCCGAGCGCCGGCATGCCGAACTTGCCGAAGATCAGCGCGTAGTTGGCGAGCGCATTGAACGCGACCGCCACAAGGCCCGCGACGAGCGCCGGACGGGGCCGCTCGAGCGCCGCGAACGCCGAGCGCGCAGCAAAGAACAGCAGGCTCGGCGCGAGGCCCCACTGAAAGCCCGAGAGGTAAACGCCAGCGTCGAGGGCGACGTCCGCGGGCTCGCCGATGGCGAGGAGGAACGGCGTCGCCCAGGTCAGGGCGATCCACACGACGACGGCGACGAAGACAGCGGAAAGGAGCGCCTGGTGGGTCGCGCGCCGCAGCGCGGCCGGGTCCTGGCCTGCGCCGATCTTTGCCGCCGCGATCGGAGACAAGGCGGCGACGACGCCGATGCCGAGCAGGAACAGCGGCTGATAGAGAAAGAAACCCACCGATCCCGCCGCGAGCGCGTGCGGCGAAAGCCGCCCGAGCATCATGAAGTCGGTCGTGGTCATCACGCTGACGGCAATGTTGGCGAGGATGATCGGCCAGCCGAGCGCAAGCGTCGCGCCGAGCTCGCGCCAGAGCCAGCCGTCGGCGGCGGCGGCTCGTGTCGGCGGCGATGCGGCGGCCATGATCGGCTGGTTCTCAAATGCGGGGCAGGGTGCATAGCCGAAGCGCCGCCACGCGGGCAACGCATCGCGGTGAGCAGCCTGACGCGCCGCGCCGGGCTGTCATCGCCGCGCGTAAGCTTTGCGCCCTCGTCCGGCCTGGGCTGGCGGCGCCTCTGCGGCCATTAATTGACAATGTCTATATATTAAGTAGATTAAATGCGCCACAGGTCAGGGAGACACAGCAATGGCGCTCAGGGACATCATCGTAGCGACGCAGGCCGATTTGCGGGCGAACGCCCAAAACGGGCAGGCCGCCTTTTCCGTCGACTCGCGGCAGGTCGAGGGACTGCGCAGCGAGACGAAAATCCGCCAGTTCTCGCTGACCGTCGACGAGCCGCCAACTCTGGGCGGCTCCGACGCCGGGCCGAACCCGGTCGAGCTCGTTCTCGCGGCGCTGGCGACCTGCCAGGAGATCACCTATCGCGCCTATGCGACGGCGCTCGGGATTCCGCTCGAAAGCGTCTCGGTCAAGCTCGACGGCGCCCTCGACCTGCGCGGCTTTTTCGCCGTCAGCGATGATGTGCGGCCAGGGTTCACCGGGGTCGAAGGAACGGTGACGCTGAAGAGCCCGGCGAGCCGCGAGCAGCTCGCAAAGCTCAAGGAAGTGGTGGACGCCCATTGCCCAGTGCTGGACGTTCTTCGCGCTCCCGTTCCGGTCGAATTGCGGCTCACGACGGAGCGAACGGCCGCAGCCGCCTGATCACCCAACCGTTCGCGCGATCCAGTCGAGGACATCGGCCAGCCGCTCGCCCAGCGCGAGGTGGCCCGCGCCCTCGACGCGCCAGAACGCTTTCGGCGGATTGGCGAGGGCGAACAGTTTCTCGCCGAAGCGGATGGGCACGACCGGGTCCTTCGTCCCATGCACCATGAGCGTCGGCGCGTTCGCCTGGGCGATGAGCAAATCGTTGCGGAACGGATCGCGCAGCAACGCGCGCACCGGCACGAACCAGTAGGCCGCCGCAGCGACGTCGGCGATCGACGAATAGGGCGAGTCGAGAACGAGCGCGCCAACCTTGTGGCGCGCGGCGAGCGAGACGGCGACGCCGGAACCGAGCGATTCCCCCATCGCGACGATGCGCTCCGGCTTGACGCCGCTCCCGATCGCCGCCGCATAAGCCGCTTCGCCGTCGAGCTTGAGCCCACGCTCGCTCGGGCGTCCGGTCGAACTGGCGTAGCCGCGATATTCGATCGCCAGCACGCCCATGCCGGCTTTCGCCATCGCCCGAAATCGCTCGACGCGCAGGTCGAGCCCGCCGGCATTGCCGTGAAAATAGAGGATCAGCGGCCGGCCGGCTGCCGGCGGGATGCTCCACGCGAGCAGGCTCTCCCCGTCCTCGGTCTTGAGGCGGATCGTCTCGGCCTGAAGTCCGAGCGTCGCCGGGTCGACCTCCGCCGCGTCGCAGCGAAACAGGATCTTGCGCTGGCCGACCAGAAGCCCGACGAACACGGCGGCGTAAAGCGCGGCGAAGACGGCGATCGCGATCAGCATGGTTCGCGCGGCCCCGCGACGAGCTCGCTTCCGCTCAGTGCTGGAGCGCCTTCACGATCGCGTCGGTCATCTTCTTGGCGTCGCCGAACAGCATCAGCGTGTTGTCGCGGAAGAAGAGCTCGTTTTCGACCCCGGCGTAGCCCGAGCCCATGCCGCGCTTGACGAACAGCACCGTCTTCGCCTTGTCGACGTCGAGGACCGGCATGCCGTAGATCGGCGACTTGGGGTCGGTTTTCGCGGCCGGGTTGGTGACGTCGTTGGCGCCGATGACGTAAGCGACGTCGGCCTGCGGGAACTCGGAGTTGATGTCCTCGAGCTCGAACACTTCGTCGTAAGGGACATTGGCTTCGGCGAGCAGCACATTCATGTGCCCCGGCATCCGGCCGGCGACGGGATGGATCGCGTATTTGACCTCGACGCCGTTCTTCTTGAGCATGTCCGCCATTTCGCGGAGGGAATGCTGCGCCTGCGCGACCGCCATGCCGTAGCCGGGCACGATGATCACCTTCGACGCGTTCTTCATCATGAAGGCTGCGTCCTCGGCCGACCCCTGCTTGACGGGCCTTGTCTCCTTGGCGCCCGCCGTGCTCGCGACCTCGCCGCCCCAGCCGCCGAGAATGACCGAAACGAACGACCGGTTCATGCCCTTGCACATGATGTAGGAGAGAATCGCGCCCGAGGAGCCGACGAGCGCGCCGGTGATGATGAGCGCGAGATTGCCGAGGGTGAAGCCGATCCCCGCCGCCGCCCAGCCGGAATAGGAGTTGAGCATCGAGATGACGACCGGCATGTCCGCGCCGCCGATCGGAATGATGAGCAGGACGCCGAGCGCAAGCGCGTCGAGGGCGATCAGCCAGAACAACACCGGCGCCTGGGTGGCGTAGAACAGGGCGATCAGGAGAACGAGCGCAACGCCGAGGCCGCCGTTGACGAGGTGGCGCTGGGGCAGAAGGATCGGCGCGCCGGACATCCGTCCGTCGAGCTTGAGGAAGGCGATGATCGAGCCGGTGAACGTCACCGCGCCGATCGCGAGGCCGAGCGACATCTCGATGGTGCTGGCGGGGTGAATGATATTGCCTTCTTCGATGCCGAAGGCCTCGGGAGCGTAGAAGGCGCCGGCGGCGACGAGCACCGCGGCCAGACCGACCAGCGAATGGAACATCGCCACGAGCTGCGGCATCGCCGTCATCTGGATGGTGCGGGCGCGCCAGGCGCCGATGCCGCCGCCGATGGCGAAGCCGAGGATGATGAGGAGCCAGGAAAGCGCGCTCGACGGCGGACGAAGCGCCAGCGTCGTCACCACCGCGATCGCCATGCCGATCATGCCGAAGCGATTGCCCTGGCGGGAGGTAGCGGGCGAGGAGAGCCCGCGCAGCGCCAGGATGAAGAGGATGCCCGAGACGAGATAGAGCAGGGCGGCGAGATTGGCGTTCATGCGCCGTCAGCCCTTCTTCTTGTACATCGCCAACATGCGTTCGGTGACGAGAAACCCGCCGAAGATGTTGACCGAGGCAAGGATGAGCGCGATGAAGCCGACGAATCGGGCGAACACCGAGCCGCTGTCGACCGCGGCGACGCCGACCGACAGCAACGCCCCGACGACAATGACCGAGGAAATGGCGTTGGTCTCGGACATCAGCGGCGTATGCAGCGCCGGCGTCACCGACCAAACTACGTAATAGCCGACGAAGACGGCCAGAGCGAAAATCGCCAGCCTGAACACGAACGGGTCGATAGCGCCGCCGGAGGCGACCTGACCGGCGGCCGCGAGCTGGTCGCTATAGGCTTGCGCCGCCTGCGCGGCGTCGCGCGCGGCGGCCGCGGCGGCTCTTAGTTTTTCGATCGCGGCGTCGAGGTTGTCCATGCGGCTCTCCGGCGCTTCCGTGCGCGGGCAGGGGGTGAAGGTCTATTGCGCGATGAAGCTGGGATGGACGATCGCGCCGTCGCGGGTGAGGCACGTCGCCTTGACGAGTTCGTCGTCCCAGTTGACCGCGAGCGAGTTCGTGGTCTTGTCGATGAGCGTCTCGGCGAAGGCGTAAAGATTGCGGGCGTAGAGCGCCGACGCCGAGGCCGGGATCCGGGTCACGTTGGAATAGCCGACGATCTTGACGCCGTTGTCGCTGATCGCGAGTTCCCCTGGCCGCGAGAGCTCGCAATTTCCTCCCCGTTCGACCGCGAGGTCGACGATGACCGAGCCTGGGCGCATCGACTTGACCATGTCGGCGCTGATGAGGCGCGGCGCCGGGCGGCCTGGGATCAGCGCCGTCGTGACGACGATGTCCTGCTTGGCGATATGAGTGGCGATGAGGGCGGCCTGCTCCTCTTTGTAGCCGTCGGACATTTCTTTGGCGTAGCCGCCGGCGGTTTCGGCCTGCTTGAATTCCTCGTTCTCGACGGCGACGAATTTCGCTCCGAGCGATTCGACCTGCTCCTTGGTCGCCGGGCGGACGTCGTTCGCCGTGACCACCGCGCCGAGCCGCCGGCCGGTCGCGATCGCCTGCAGGCCGGCGACGCCGACTCCCATGACGAACAGCCTCGCGGCGGTGACAGTGCCGGCGGGCGTCATCATCATCGGCATCGCCCGGCCGTATTCCGCCGCCGCGTCGATCACCGCGCGATAGCCGGCGAGGTTGGCTTGGCTCGACAGCACGTCCATCACCTGGGCGCGGGTTATTCGCGGCAGAAGCTCCATCGCGAACGCGATTGCCTGAGCCTTCGCCATCGCCTCGATCGCTTCGCGATGGCCGTAAGGGTCCATGCTTCCGATGACGAGCGCGCCGGGCTTGAGAAGCGCGATTTCCTGCGCGGTCGGCCGGCGTACCTTCAACACCATGTCGGCGCCGAGCGCTTCATCCGCGGAGACGAGCCGCGCGCCGGCCGACTGATAGTCGGCGTCGGGGAACCCGGCCCTCACGCCCGCGTCACGCTCCACCGCAACTTCCGCTCCGATAGCGGCGAATTTCTTGACCGTTTCCGGGCTGGCTGCGACGCGCGTCTCCCCCTGATCCGTCTCCGCGGCCACTCCTATCAGCATGAATCCTTCCCCAAGACCGTCGACGTCTGGCGCGATGAGAGGTCGTTCCGCTTCGCGTCCCCAGCCGAGAGCGGCAGCCGGCCGGACAGCCTTAGAACATTGGCTTGCGGGTCGCAACGCGGGGCTGGCTGCGCAAGCAAGCGCACCGAACGCACTGAGCCGCGCAAGCAGGCTAAAGAGCGCGCGCCGAACTGTCGCGCGTGGCCGCTCAGGCGCGGGCGGCGGCTTCCGCCAGGCGATCGCTGGACTTGTCGCGCACTTCAAGCGTCTCGAACTTGAGGAGTTCGGCCTCCGCCTCCTCCTGCGCCGTCTTCGCTTCCTCGATCTGGCCGATAAGTTCGGCAATCGAACTCTTGAGATTGTCGCGCCGGACCGAGGTCGCGCGAGCGTAGGTCGGATAGGCGAAATGGGTGGGATCGGCGATGCCCGCGCGCCTCTCCTCGTTGGCGATTTCGCGATCGAGATCGCCAATCATGCGCGTGAATTCGGCCAGCATCATCTCAATCTGCCGAACCCGGCGGCGCTTTTCCTCGAATTGAAAGCGCTTCAGCCGAACAAGCGTGTCCCGCGACTTCATTCCGGCGTACTCCTCAACAACCTCGACGCGCGAGGACGTCGCCGCCCCCGGTTCATCACTACGAGACGGCGAGACGATGCATGACGAAGGTTTCTCCTTTCTTACGTCAGGGTATGTCGGATCCGGTCGGGGCGGCCAGCTGTGGCCAGCCAGGCGTTAGCAGTTCATTTACGCGGGTCGTTAACAATCGGGGCGGAACAGGGGCGAGAAAATATTTTCGTCCATTCAACAGCGCGACGATGCTTTTCCAACCGCCGCAGAACCGCGAGTCCGTTGAATCTGTTAGAGTTGTCGGTTAATGTGACGCATTAATTTTGCCAGAGACGAAATATCTTTTATTATCAAGTTGTTACTATTATCGTGGGCAACGCGAGCGGGGGGCTTGCGCGAAGGAATCAGGGTTTGTTAACCAATGGTCGTCAGTCTTCGTTCGAATCAGTCCGAACTCCGTACTGCGCGCCAGCGAGGGTTGGGCATGGAAGCGACGTACATAACCGCGGTCACGAAGCGACGGGCGAGGCGGGGAGCCTAAGATGCGGGTACTTTTGATCGAAGACGATACGGCGACCGCGCAAAGCATCGAGCTGATGTTGAAGTCGGAGAACTTCAACGTCTACGTCACCGATCTCGGCGAGGAGGGTATCGATCTCGGCAAGCTCTATGACTACGACATCATCCTGCTGGATCTCAACCTCCCCGACATGTCGGGTTACGAGGTGCTGCGGTCGCTCCGGGTGACCAAGATCAAGACCCCCATTCTCATCCTTTCCGGCATGGCCGGCATCGAGGACAAGGTCAAAGGGCTCGGCCACGGCGCCGACGACTACCTCACCAAGCCGTTCCACAAGGACGAGCTCGTGGCTCGCATCCACGCGATCGTCCGCCGCTCTAAAGGGCATGCCCAGTCGGTCATCATCACAGGCGATCTCACCGTCAACCTCGATCAGAAAACGGTCGAGGTCGACGGGGCCCGGGTGCATCTGACCGGCAAGGAATATCAGATGCTGGAACTCCTCTCGCTGCGCAAAGGCACGACGCTCACCAAGGAGATGTTTCTCAACCATCTTTATGGCGGTATGGACGAGCCGGAGCTCAAGATCATCGACGTCTTCATCTGCAAATTGCGCAAGAAACTGGCGACCGCGTCGAGCGGCCGCAACTATATCGAGACGGTGTGGGGCCGCGGTTATGTGCTTGCGCGAGCCCGCGCCTAGCGACGACCGCATCCCAGCCTGAGCGGAAATTCAGCCAGGCTCACGCTCAAACCGGCATCGCCCCATAGTGGGTGGTGACGATGGTCGGGTCGATCAGCACGTCGAAGCCGAGCGTCCGCAGCCGGCGGCAGACCCAGTAGTCCTCCGACAGATACTCCTTGTCGTGCACCCCGACGCGAAACACGTCGTAGTGCACCGAGGTGTCGGTGTTGCCGACCAGCGTTTTCGCGCGCGCATAGGTGCGTCCGTGGGCGATCGCATCCTCAACGAGGGCGTCGCAGGCCGCGCGCGACAGCAAGAGGGCGGCGGTTCCGACATTCTCGACCTTGAGGAGCGAGCCGGTGACGCCGACGCAACGGCCGACATTCCAGATGCGGGCGCCGTTCGCGTCGAACCCCTTGAGCGCGACCGGCGCGCCGATGACCGGCGTCCGGGCCATGAGCATTCGGATGAGGCCTGAGGCCGGCAGGCTTGTATCCGCGTCCAGAAACAGGAGATGCGTCAGTTCGCGGCGGGCATGGAAAGTGGCCAGAATGGCGTTGCGGGCGCGGGTGATCAGGCTTTCGTTGCCGATCGTGTCGAGCTGGAACTGGATTCCCTCCCTCGAGTATTCGAACAGGCGCCGCAGATATTCGATATGCACCATGCCGCCATAGGCGGGCGTGCCGATCATGATGTTGCATTCCGCGAGGATGGGCGGCCTGGCTGGCGTCGCTGAAGCGCCGGGTTTGGCCGCTGATCTCGGCGCGCGGGTCATTCCAGCTTTTCCATCGGGCGATGCATGTTGGGGTTGCCGGCGAGCTGCATCGTGACTTCGCACATCCGGCGCAGGGCCTCGTCGGGCATGGCGCGGAGTTGCTTAAGCAACGCCAGGTTGTTGCGGAAGAGGGGGTCTGGCGCGATGGCCGCGCCCAGCCGGCGATGCGCGAGGTGAAAGCCAGGGCTCTCCCTCAGCGCGACCCCGCGCAGGCCGGCGCGCTTGACCTTGACGTCCATCGCGTCGTCCTCCCCGCCCCAGCCGAGAAATCGTTCATCCCAACCGCCGAGCAGCGTCAGGAACTGACGCGGGAACAGCACCAGGCCCCCGCATAACGGAGGGACTTCACCCGATTGCCTGCGATCGGGCGCCGTCGCGCCGAAGCTCGGATCGTCAAGGCAGGACAAGTCCTTGCGCAGCATGTCCGACTGGGCGCCGTCGAGATCGATGACATTTGAAAACGCCCGGACCACCAGCGAGTCGGAACGCGCGGCGCTGACCGCCGCCGGCAGTGTCCGGCAGAGAATATCGGCGTCGCCAAAGGCGAGCAGGGAACCGGTGCTGGCGCGGACGCCGATGTTGAAGCCCCAGCTCTTGTTAAATGGGCCGGGATTGTAGGCAAAGAGGCTGCGCAGGGCGGGGAAGGACTCGAGGTCTCCCAGCGTGGGGGCCTCATCCTGCTCGACCACGATCACCTCGGCGAGGGGCTGAAGCTTCAGCCAGCGCAGCGTTGCCTCAAGATTGGCCCGGCGCGCGGGATCGTCCGTCGCGCGATAGGTGACGATATAGGACGTTGCGCGCAAATTTTGGCCCTCCCTCGCGTTCGCGCTTTTCTTCACGCGTGGCGATCGTCCCGGCCTTTTGTCCGAGTCGACGTCGGATCTGGTCCGCTAAGCCTTTGTGGACCGCGAACTGATGATCCTTCATGACGGCGGCGCGGCCGTCCATGGCGGAAGTGCGCGCAGAGTCAGAGGACGCGCCGATGGGAACGATCTGGGACGACGGGGTGGGCGGGCCTATCGGCTGAATCTGGATATTGGCCGGAGAGAGCGCCGTATGCCAATAGGGTCTCGCCCGGTTCCCGTGGCCGGCTGAAGGAATATCGGCCCGAATTGCCGTCGATGCGCGCGCCCCTGGGGATCGGGGCCGAAACCGTCATGCTCGGCGGGCCCGACGCCTGGACGGGCTCGCCGGAGCGCGACCTCTAGGCGGCCTTTTTCCTGATCGGCTGACGTGGACGTCCAGATCCCATAATCGCCGGGCCTGTCGCCTCGAGTCGCCGTCCTGGCGGGCGCAACCGAATCAACGTGTTCAGCGCCAAAAAGATTGATCTCGGGGCCTTCCCCGCCGCCGAGCGATCGCGCGGTGAGCGCGAGCAAATCAACGTGTTCAGCGCCAAAAAGATTGATCTCGGGGCCTTCCCCGCCGCCCAGCGATCGCGCGGTGAGCGCGAGCGAATCAACGTGTTCAGTTCCAAAAAGATTGATTTCGGGGCCTTCCCCGCCGATCTTGGCTACGTGTTTTACCATTTGAGTTCTCCGCCCTCTTGTTGGTTCGCCGCACTTAACCGCGTTTGAAAACCCACACGCCACTGCGATGCCGATATTTGTCCCGACGGAATTTGTTCAGTAGCAACCCGCCGCCCGGCAGCCCATTAACTTCATCACCAGCCCTTCGTTCTCGACGGAAGGTTGATGGCGCCGCGGGCGACGTTAACCAAAGGGAATTGATAAGACAAGTGGCGAGAATGCGACAAAATTCCGTCGACGCGTCTTTGCCGACGCGAATTCCTTGCAGGGAAGGCGGTCGGAGCGCCGGGCAAGCGGCGTTGTTGTTACGGAACAAAAGACCGGTCATGGGACCGCGCGGCGCCGCTTCTTGGGAAAGCGCGTTTTGACGGCGCCCGCGCCGGCGGTGGGCACGGGGTCGTCCAAATGTCGCCATAAGTTTGCCTTGAGGGAACGCCCGGAGGTGACGGGGGGGAACTGTCGGTCGCGAACGGTGCACAGAAAATCGTGCAATTGCTTGCGGAAATCAGAATCCTGTACTTGGCAAGCTCAGCGAGATACTCACTTAAGCTTGGCTTCGAGAGAGGAACCCCACCATGCGCGCCAGACGAAAGTACGCGATTATCGCTTCCAGCTTAGCGCTTGGCGTCGCCGCGCCACCGGTGCCGGTCAGTGCACAGTCGCTCGCGCCGTACCAGAATACGGGATCGATCAATGTATCGAACTGCTCCGGCAATCAGTGCATTGTTTCGTTCCCCACCGTTCCAGCTGGCAAGCGCCTCGTCCTAACAAGCGTGTCAGCCCAGCTTGGAACGCTTAACCCTATTGTGTTGGAGGGCGGAACGGCCACCTACTTCGTGAGCAAGACCGATCCTAACCTCACTTATCTAAATGCACTGGTAAGCTTCTACTATGAACCGGGCAGCACACCCACGGCTCGAATATTCGCTCCACCTGGTACGCCGAACACTTCGCTTATCGTGACGCTGGTAGGATATCTGGCTCCAGCCAACTAACGTCTGCCGGCGGAGCGCCGCCGGTGCCTCCCGAGATACCGGTATTGAACACCTTAGATGATATACCTCACTCAGTCGCCGGAGCGAACCGGCGCCTTGCGCGACGCCGCGGACGAGGAGAAAAGAGAGGGGAATTTTTTCTAATTTTTTCCGCCGTAACCCATTGAAAAGTCCCGATCCGGAAAAATAAAAGCAAGCAAAACGAAGCAGTTTTACTTCGTCTTATTTTCCTGGACTTGCTTTTGCTTGGGGTTCTTCAGCCGACCCGCCTCAGCGCGGCAGGACCGTCGCGCCCATCAGCACCTCGTCGATCGCCGCCGCGCATTGGCGCCCTTCGCGGATCGCCCAGACCACCAACGACTGGCCGCGCCGCATGTCGCCGCAGGCGAAGACCTTCGCGCGGGAAGAGGCGTAGCGAGTGACGTCGGCGGCGACGTTGCCGCGCTTGTCGAGCGCGACGCCGAGCTCCGACAGGAGGCCCTCCTTGACTGGCGAGACGAAGCCCATGGCCAGCAGCACGAGGTCGGCCTTGAGCGTGAACTCCGATCCCTCGATCGGCTTCATCTTCTCGTCGAGGCGCGCGCATTTGAGGCCGGTAACGACGCCGTTCTCGCCCTCGAAGGCAATAGTCGTCACGGCGAAATCGCGTTCGGCGCCCTCCTCGTGGCTCGACGAGGTGCGCAGCTTGAGCGGCCAGTTCGGCCAGGTGAGGAGCTTGTCCTCGGCCTTCGGCGGCATCGGCATGATCTCGAGCTGGGTAACCTTGAGCGCCCCTTGCCGTATGGAGGTGCCGATGCAGTCCGATCCGGTGTCGCCGCCGCCGATCACCACGACGTGCTTGGCGTTGGCGAGGATCGGCTCGTTGGTCCCGACCGGCTCGCCCGACACGCGCCGGTTCTGCTGCGGCAGGAAGTCCATCGCGAAGTGGACGCCCGCGAGGTCGCGGCCGGGAACGGGCAGATCGCGCGAGGCCTCGGCGCCGCCGGCGAGCGCAATCGCGTCATGCGAGTCGAGGAGGCTCTCGGCGCTGAGTGTGACCCCGACATGGGCGTTATAGTGGAAGACGACGCCCTCGGCCCCCATCTGCTCGACGCGGCGATCGACGTGGCGCTTCTCCATCTTGAAATCTGGAATGCCGTAGCGCAACAAGCCGCCCGCCTTGGCGTTCTTCTCGTAGACGTGGACGTCATGACCGGCGCGCGCGAGCTGCTGCGCGCAGGCGAGACCCGCCGGACCCGAGCCAATGACGGCGATCTTCTTGTCCGTCTTGCGCGCGGGCGGTTCCGGCACAACCCACCCCTCCGCGAAGGCGCGGTCGATGATCGCGCATTCGATGGTCTTGATGGTCACCGGAGTGTCCTGAATGTTCAGAGTGCACGATGCTTCGCAAGGCGCGGGGCAGATCCGGCCGGTGAACTCTGGAAAGTTGTTGGTCGAGAGCAGATTGCGCGCCGCCTCCCGCCAATCGCCGCGATAGGCGAGATCGTTCCAGTCCGGGATCTGGTTGTTGACCGGACAACCGATGTGACAATAGGGGATGCCGCAATTCATGCAGCGCGCCGCCTGGTTGCGGGTCGACTCCTCGCTCAACGGCAGCATGAACTCGCGATAGTGACGGATTCGGTCCGATGCCGGCGCGTAGCGTCGGTCCGCGCGATCAATCTCCAGAAATCCCGTCACCTTGCCCATGCTGCTACCCTTGAGCCGCGCCGCCGCTCCCGATTGCGGGGGCCGGGCTCCGGTCCCCTTCAATAAGGCGCCAAGCCTATCTTGCAAGAACTTTGCCGGCCGAGCGGTTTGGCCGGGACTTTCCGTGGTTCGAGCGGTCTTCGGAGGGGCCGACCTTGCCCTTCGTTACTCTCCCGCGGCCAACATCGCTGGTCCGCTCTGGGCGGCAAGCTCAGCCAGCGCGCGCCGATATTCTACCGGCATCACCTTTCGGAACTTCGGTAGAAAAGCGTCCCAGTCCTCGAGAATGCGCCGCGCCCTGGTCGAGCCGGTGTAGCGCGCGTGATTGGCGATCAATTGATGCAGGCGCTCGGCGTCGAACCGGCTCATGTCCCGCATAACATCGACCCGGCCGTGATGCTCGAGATCGCCGCCCGAATGGAGATGGCGCAACATCACCTCTTCCTCGGCGGCCACTGGCTCGAGCTCGACCATCGACAGATTGCATCGCTCGGCGAAAGTCCCGGCCTCGTCGAGAACATAGGCGATGCCGCCCGACATGCCGGCGGCGAAATTGCGCCCCGTCTCGCCGATGACAACGATGATGCCGCCGGTCATGTACTCGCAGCCGTGGTCGCCAGTGCCCTCGACGACCGCGATCGCGCCGGAATTGCGGACGCCGAACCGCTCGCCCGCCACGCCGCGGAAATAGCATTCGCCGGCGATTGCGCCGTAGAGGACGGTGTTTCCGACGATGATCGAGGCCTCCGGCGTCAGCTTCCTGGCCTCTTGCGGCGGGTAGACGACGACGCGTCCACCCGACAGACCCTTGCCGACGTAGTCGTTGGCCTCGCCCTCGAGTTCGAGGGTCACCCCCTTGGCGAGGAAGGCGCCGAAGCTCTGGCCCGCCGTGCCTTTCAGCTTGATATGGATCGCTTCGTCCCGCAGGCCGGCGTGACCGTATTTGCGCGCGATTGCGCCCGACAGCATCGCCCCGGTCGAACGGTCCGAATTGCGGATCGAAAGGTCGAGGCGAACGTGCTTGCCCCGCTCGATCGCATCCCTGCAATCCGCGATCAGGCGGCGGTCGAGCACATTTTCGAGCCCGTGGTCCTGCGCGACGCTGTGGTGGACCGTGTCCTCCGGCCACGGCGTCGGCTTGAAGAACAGCTTCGAAAAGTCGAGGCCCTTGGCCTTGGCTTGCTCAATCAGCCGCTCCCGGTCCAGCATCTGCCGCTGGCCGACCATCTCGTCGAACGTGCGATAGCCGAGTTCGGCCATCAATGCGCGCACCTCTTCCGCGACGAAGAAGAAATAATTGATGACGTGCTCGGGCTTGCCGACGAAGCGCTTGCGTAGCACCGGATCCTGGGTCGCGACGCCGACGGGGCAGGTGTTCAAATGGCACTTGCGCATCATGATGCAGCCGGCGGCGATCAGGGGAGCAGTGGCGAAGCCGAATTCGTCGGCGCCGAGCAGCGCTCCGATCACCACGTCGCGGCCGGTGCGGACGCCGCCATCAACCTGCACCGCGATGCGGGACCTCAGCCCATTCATGATCAGCGTCTGATGCGTCTCGGCAAGACCGATCTCCCACGGGCTTCCGGCATGCTTGATCGACGTCAGCGGCGAAGCGCCGGTGCCGCCCTCAAAACCGGCGATGGTGACATGATCGGCCTTGCACTTCGCCACGCCCGCCGCGACCGTGCCGACGCCGACCTCGGAAACAAGCTTGACCGAAACCAGCGCTTCCGGATTGACGTTTTTCAGGTCATAAACGAGCTGCTTCAAGTCTTCGATCGAATAGATGTCGTGATGCGGCGGCGGCGAAATGAGACCCACGCCCTGGGTCGAGTGACGCACCTTGGCGATCACCGCGTCGACCTTGTGGCCGGGCAATTGTCCGCCTTCGCCGGGCTTCGCCCCCTGCGCCATCTTGATCTGCATCATGTCGGAGTTGACCAGATATTCCGCGGTCACGCCGAAACGTCCGGAGGCGACCTGCTTGATCGCGCTGCGCATCGAGTTGCCGTTGGGCAGACGCTTGTATCGGTCGGATTCCTCGCCGCCCTCGCCTGTGTTGGACTTGCCGCCGATCCGGTTCATGGCGATGGCGAGCGTGGTATGGGCCTCGCGCGAGATTGAGCCGTACGACATCGCTCCTGTCGAGAAGCGCTTGACGATCGAAACGGCGGGCTCGACCTCGTCGAGCGGCACCGGTCTCCGGCCGTCTTCTTCCGCCGTCTTGATGCGGAAGAGGCCGCGCACCGTCAACAGTTGCGCGCTTTGCTCGTTGAGCAGCTTGGCGAAGGCGTCGTAGCGTTCGCGGGCGTTGCCGCGAACGGCATGCTGGAGCAGCGAAACCGTTTCCGGGGTCCAATTGTGGGTCTCGCCGCGCACCCGATAGGCGTATTCGCCGCCGACTTCGAGCGCGGTCCTCAAAACCGGCGAATCGCCGAACGCGTCGGCATGCCGCCGCTGGGTCTCCTCCGCGATCTCGGCGAGACCCGCACCCTCGATCGACGTCGCAGTGCCGAAGAAAAACTCGTCGATGAACGCCCGCGAGAGTCCGACCGCATCGAATATCTGCGCGCCGCAATACGACTGGTAGGTTGAAATGCCCATCTTCGACATGACCTTGAGCAGGCCTTTGTCGATTGACTTGATGAAACGCTTGACCGCCTCATAGCCGCTGATCGGCTCGGGCAGGTCCTTCGCCATCGCCGTGAGCGTCTCGAAGGCGAGATACGGGTTAATCGCTTCGGCCCCGTAGCCAGCCAGACAGGCGAAATGATGGATCTCCCGCGCTTCGCCGGTTTCGACCACGAGACCGACGGATGTGCGAAGTCCCTTGCGGATCAGGTGATGATGGACCGCGGCCGTCGCCAGAAGAGCCGGAATCGGGATTCGGTCCGGACCGACCATGCGATCAGACAGGACGATGATATTGTAGCGGCCATGGACCGCCGACTCGGCGCGTTCGCAAAGCCGGTGCAGCGCCTCGGTCATGCCGGCCGCGCCCTTCTTCACCGAATAGGTGATGTCGAGCGTCCGGGTGTCGAACGATTCCTCGAAATGACCGATGCTGCGGATCTTCTCCAGATCCTCGTTGGTCAAAATCGGTTGACGCACCTCGAGCCGCTTGCGCCGCGCGGCGCCGTCAAGGTCGAAAAGATTGGGCCGCGGTCCGATGAAGGAAACGAGGCTCATCACCAGCTCTTCGCGGATCGGATCGATCGGCGGGTTCGTCACCTGAGCGAAGTTCTGCTTGAAATAGGTGTAGAGCAGCTTCGACTTCGACGATAGCGCCGATATCGGCGTGTCCGTCCCCATCGAGCCAACCGCCTCTTGACCGGTGGTCGCCATCGGGGAGAGCAGTATCGCCAGATCTTCCTGGGTGTAGCCGAACGCCTGCTGGCGGTCGAGCAGCGAAACGTCGGTGCGCAGAGCGCGCGGCTCGACCGGATTCAAGTCCTCGAGCACGATCTGGCCTTCGCGAAGCCAGGCGCTGTAAGGCCGGGCGCGCGACAGCGTCTGCTTGATCTCCGCGTCCGACACGATGCGGTGCTGTTCAAGATCGACCAACAGCATCTTGCCTGGCTGCAGCCGCCACTTGGCGATGATCAACTCCTCTGGCACCGGCAGCACGCCCATCTCGGACGCCAGCACGACGAGGTCGTCGTCGGTGACGAAATACCGGGCGGGCCTGAGGCCGTTGCGGTCGAGGGTCGCGCCGATCTGGCGTCCATCAGTGAAGGCTACCGCCGCCGGGCCATCCCACGGCTCCATCAGCGCCGCGTGATATTCGTAGAAAGCGCGCCGCTCCTCGTCCATCAGCGGATTGCCGGCCCAGGCTTCCGGGATCAGCGTCATCATCGCGTGGCTGAGCGAATAGCCGCCCTGAACGAGAAATTCGAGCGCGTTGTCAAAGCAGGCGGTGTCCGACTGGCCTTCGTACGAGATCGGCCACAGCTTCGAGATATCGGCGCCGAACAGATCGGAACCGACGCTCGCCTGTCGCGCGGCCATCCAATTGACGTTGCCGCGCAGCGTATTGATCTCGCCGTTGTGAGCCACGATCCGATAGGGATGCGCGAGACGCCACGACGGAAACGTGTTGGTCGCGAACCGTTGATGGACGAGCGCCAGCGCGGTCTCATAGCGCGGGTCCAGCAGGTCGCGGTAGTAGGGCGCGAGCTGCCGAACCAGCACCATGCCCTTGTAGACTATGGTGCGAGCCGACATCGATACTGGGTAATATTCCAGGATCTCGCGGCTGCCGATGCCATAGACGCGGTTGGAGACGACCTTGCGCGCAACGAACAGCCGCCGCTCAAAATCGTCTTCGCTGGTGCAGTCGTCGGGGCGACCGATGAAGATTTGCTGCATCACCGGCTCGACCGCCTTCACGCGTTCGCCAAGGCTGGAATTGTCCACCGGCACGTCGCGCCAACCGAGGACGCTGAGACCTTCGGCCGCGACGGCCTCCTCGACTATCTTGCGCACCTGACCGCGAGCCGCCGCCTGACGGGGCATGAAGAATTGGCCGATCGCGTAATGGCCCGGCGCCGGCAGGTCGAAGCCGAGCTTGGCGCATTCGGGGCCGAAGAATCCGTGCGGTATTTGGGTCAGGACCCCGCAACCGTCGCCGAGCGACGGATCCGCTCCCACCGCGCCGCGATGGTCGAGGTTGACCAGGATTTGCAGGCCCTTTTCGAGGATGTCGTGCGACTTGCGGTTCTTCATGTCGGCGACGAAGCCGACGCCGCAGGAATCATGCTCCTTGGCCGGATCGTAGAGGGCCTGGGCGGGCGGCGTGAGGGGGTCCTGACCGATGCGGACCTTCTGCGTTTCGCTGCTCTCGCCGAGCGTTGCCTGGGTTATGGCGTTCATCTCTCCGCTCCCCGCGCAGTCGGATCTGGTGCGACCGTCATTCAAATTTTTAAGGCGTATCATGGACAAAGGCGGCTGCGTAGCGCGCAGCCCGAGGGCGTTACGCGTCGGATTTTTTTCGATCCGTCTTTGTCGTTCGATTCGACAACGCTCTAGCCCCGCTCTTCCGCAGGCGCCGAAGCTTTAGCCTCGTCGCCCAAAAAATGGTCAGCACGACTGTCCTATTATGCGACCATGACAGAAACGGATCGACGGCACAAGCGGTCGGCGCGCGTTTTTTTGCCGCCTCGGTCCGGGGCGACGGCGAATTGCCAGCGCCGCGCGAATTGACGCAAATTGTCCGTTCGAGTCCCACGGGAGCGAGCATGAATTTCGCCAGCGACAACGGGGCCGGCGTGGCGCCGGAGATTTTGGACGCGATCGTCGTCTCATCGCGCGTCAACGCGCCCGCCTACGGCGCGGATGAGTTTACTGCGAAGGCGCAAGCCCGCTTCTGCGACGTGTTCGAGACCAAGGTCGCCGCCTTCCTTGTCGCGACCGGCACGGCGGCGAATGCTCTCGCTCTATCGGCTCTGGTCAACCCCTGGGACGCGGTGTTCTGTCACGAGGAGGCGCACATCCACGACGACGAATGCGGTGCGCCCGAGCTCTTCACCGGCGGAGCCAAACTCGTCGGAATCGCAGGCATGGGCGGCAAGATCGCGCCCCGCCGTCTGACCGAGACGCTCGAGCGGTTTCCGCGCGGGCTCGTCAAGTCGTCTCAGCCGGGCGCCCTTTCGTTGTCGCAGGCGACGGAAGCAGGGACAGTCTACAGTGTGAGCGAAGTCTCGGAACTCAGCTCGATCGCTCACCGGAATGGGATTGGCGTTCACATGGACGGCGCCCGCTTCGCCAACGCGCTCGTTTCGGCGAAGGCTACGCCGGCCGACATGACCTGGCGGGCTGGGGTTGACGTTCTCACGCTTGGGGCGACCAAAAACGGCGCGCTGGCGTGCGAGGCGGTCCTGTTTTTCGATCCCGCCCGGGCGGACAATTTCGCCTTTCAGCGCAAACGCGGAGGCCAGACTTTGTCCAAGGGGCGCTTCCTCGGCGCGCAGATGGAGGCGTATCTCGCCGATGGTCTTTGGTTGCGGTTGGCGGAACGGGCAAACAGTTCCGCGCGCCAGCTCGCCCGCCGCCTTTCGGCGACGCCGGGCGTGCGGACCGCGTGGCCGACCGAGGCGAACGAGGTCTTTGTGGTCGCGCCGAAGGCGTTGGCCGAGCGATGGCGCGCGGCGGGCGCGCGGTTCCATGAGTGGACCACACAGTCGCTCGCAGTGGAGAAGGCGCCGCGAACGGGCGAGGTGCTGGTGAGGCTGGTGACGTCGTTCGAGACCGCGCCAAGCGAAATTGACAGCCTCATCGGCCTATCCGCCAGCGCCCCGGCCTCCGCCGCCGCGCCGTAACCGCGCCGCATTTGTTGGCGCACATTGGCCCTGGACGCCAGGGAGCGACAACCGATGACGATACGAATGAATGCAGCGCTGCGCCGGCGCCTCGTGGGGTCGGCGCTCGGCGGTTTCATCGCCTTCGCCGGTGTTTCCGCCGCAATGGCGCAATGGCTGCCGCCCTGGCGGACCGTCGCCCCGCCGGCGGACATCGCCCAGGAACTCGAGGCGCAAGGCTACGTGCTGGTCGCGCCGCTTCAGCGGCGCCCTGGGGTCTATCTCGCCGATGTTCGGGCCGGCCCCGGAGGCTATCAGCGCCTGGTAATCGACGACAGGAACGGGGACATCCTCGAACGCTTCATCGCTCCGCCGCGAGGCTTCCGTCCCGAATTCGCGGCCCGGTACGGGCCTTTCACGGAGCCGCCGCCTTGGGGCGCCTTCCAGCCGCCGCCCGGTCCCTCATTTCCGGGCGCGCCGAACGCCGCCGGCCCGGGGGCGAAATCCGCCTATGGCGGACCCTCGAACCTCCACATTCCAAGCGCGATCAGTCCATACGGCTCGCAGCCGGCGCCTGTCTCGACGAAGCCGAAGTCGGCCCCGACTGCACGCAAGACCCTGTCGCCGATGGTTGCGCCGCCTCTGCCTCCACCTGCTCCTCGCGAAGCGGCGAAGCCGGAAGAGACGCCGGCCGCGCCCAAGCCGGAGCCGAAGATCGAGTCCCCTCCGGGGGAGAGCGAGAACGCCTCGTCTGGGAGCGCGAATGCGCCGCCTGACGGAAAGCCGGAGACCGCCACGACCGAGCCGCGACCGGAGGCGCAAAAGCGACCCGAGGATTCGGCGCCGGACCCGACCGCCAAGCCCGGGGCGCCCGGTTCCTCGGCTGAGTCGAGCGACAAGTCGAAGGTCAGCATCGTTCCCGCGGCGCTGTTCGAATAGACGAAAAAAGGGCGCCCGGACGGGCGCCCTCGTTTCGCGCTCGATCTGCGCCGGTCGGCTTACGCAGCCTGCGCGGTCGGCGCCTTGACGGCTTCTATCGTCTTGTCGCCCTTGTTGATCGCAATGGTGCGCGGCTTCTGAGCCTCGGGAACCTCCCGCACCAGATCGATGTGGAGCAGACCATTCTCGCTGCTCGCGCCGGTCACGACGACGTGGTCGGCAAGTTGGAACCTGCGCTCGAAGGCGCGCCCCGCAATGCCCTGATAGAGGACCTCGCGCTTTGCGCCCTCCTTGACGTCGGCCTCCTTTGACCCGCGTACGGTCAGCGTGCTGTCGCGCGTCTCAACCGTGAGCTCGCGATCGCTGAACCCGGCGACGGCCAGCGTGATGCGATAAGCGTTCTCGCTGGTTCGCTCGATGTTGTAAGGGGGGAAGGTGGGGGCGTTCGGCTCGCCTCCGGCAACCTTGTCGAGCATCGACAGCAGGCGGTCGAAGCCGACGGTGGAACGGTAGAACGGTGAAAGATCGTAATTCAGCATGATCACATCCTCTTCATTGAGCGACATGACGGCAAACGCCCCGTTGCTCGGCGGCGCTCGCCGTTGCAGGCCGATGGAGCCCGCATCCACAATTTTTGACCGAGGAGGGTGAAATTCAAGGGCAGGCCGCCCCCTTCGCCACAAAAAATGCAAGCTCTGCGGCCAGATGAAGCGTGGCCCGACGATTCGCCGGGCGCTACAGGGGAAACCGCACGAGGGGCCCTAAGAGGGGCCGACGCCTCCGGATCTTGAGGGTCTGACGCACATGTTGAAATCACTTCCAGTCGTGGCGGTCGCGGCCGCAGCTCTTTGTTTCGCGGCCGCGGCTTACGCAGGCGGGGGACCGCAGACGGAAGACAAGGATGCGCCGCCAAAGCCGCTGCCGCCGCTTCAGAAGAATTTTCCGCTCGACCAGACCTGGTCGCTGCGCGAGCTCAACGGCAAGCCGGTGCCGTCCGGAGTCGACGTAAGCCTGAAGATCGACGGATCGTTGCGGGGCTCAGGATACACCGGCTGCAATTCGTGGTCGGCGACGATGTATCCGGTCAAGGATCAGCATCTGGCCGTCGGTCCCTATGCGCTGACCAGGAAGCAATGCGACAAGGACGCCATGGCGCTCGAGGCGGGTTTCCTGACCGGTCTTCTCGGCAGTCCGGTGTGGGACCTGGTCAATGGCGACCTGGTTATCAAGGGGCCGCGGGGCTCGATGCGGCTCGCCCGTTCGCTTTGAGCTAAGGAAGGCGATCAGGCCGCCGGCGCGCCGGCGAGCGTCGCGGGGGCGCCCTCGTGGGCCTCGAATTCGATCCGGCGCTTGTGGAACGCGGCGAGGGTCGAGCGATGGCCGATCGAGACCAGCGTCGTGCGGGGCAGCGTCTGGGCGATGGCGCGGTAGAGATCGGCTTCGCTCTTTTCATCGAGGGAAGCGGTGGATTCGTCGAGGAACAGCCAGTCCGGCTCGGCGAGCAGCGCGCGCGCGACTGCGAGCCGTTGCTGCTCGCCGCCTGACAGCCGCATTTGCCAGTTGTCGGTGTCGTCGAGCCGGTCCACGAGCTCGGGCAGTCTGACCTTGATCAATGCGTCGCGCAGCTGCTGGTCGGAGAAATTCGTGCTTGCCGCGGGATAGGCGAGCGCCTCGCGCAACGGGCCGATCGGGATATAGGGCCGCTGCGGCAGCAGCATGAGCTTGGCGTAGGCCGGCTGATTGATGACGCCGGAGCCGAACGGCCACAAGCCCGCGATGGCGCGAAAGAGGGTCGATTTGCCGACGCCCGACGGCCCAACGACCAACGTCGGCTCCTGGGGAACGAGGACGAGATCGGCGACGCGGGCGATCCTGCGGCCGTCAGGCAGCGCCACCTCGACATCGGGCAACGACAGATTGGGGCCGCTGGACGGAGCGGCATCGATACGGGGCGTCTTCGCGTCCGCGGCCTTGGCGCGATCGAACGCATCGTCGAAGGACGTCAGCCGTTCAATGGTCGCTTTGAAGGCGGCGAGGCCGGTGTAGCGCTCGACGAAGAAGTTCATCGCGCTGTTGACGTTGCCGAAAGCGTCCGCCGCCTGGTTGAACCGCCCGAAGTCGACCTTTCCCACGAAATAGAATGGGGCGATGACGACATAGGGGATGATCGCGGAGATCTGGACGT
The DNA here is from genome assembly GCA_963776665.1 of uncultured Alphaproteobacteria bacterium. Classification (GTDB taxonomy): domain Bacteria; phylum Pseudomonadota; class Alphaproteobacteria; order Rhizobiales; family Beijerinckiaceae; genus Roseiarcus. The sequence goes on along the minus strand of CAVZNQ010000008.1, from coordinate 18,101 downwards.
AGAACTGCAGGAACGAGTTGAGCAGCGTCCGCACGTTGATGATCCGCTGGATGGTCGTGAAGACGTCGCCGAACACGCGGTTGGCGCGATCGATCTCCCGCTCTTCTCCCTTCAAGAGCGCGATCTGCTCGCTGTATTCGCGAATGCGCGCGAGATCGAATCGGAAGTTGGCTTCGACCGCCTGCTGGCGGAAGAACAGCGCCGACAGCGGATGGCCGATGAGTTGCATCACGCCGGTAGCGAAACAGGCGTAGAGGATCGCGACCCAGAACAAGAGGCCCGGGATCTTGAGACCGAAAACGGAAAGGTCCATCGTCCGCGAGATGCCCCACAGGATGATCGAGAATGCGACCAGATTGGTCGCCGTCGTGATCGCCGCGATGGTGTAGTTGTAGATGCCGTCGTTCCGGTATGCCCCAGCGGCCCCGGCGCCGCTGATGAATCCGCCTATGTCCTCCGAGATGCGCTGGTCGGGGTTGTCGGTGCTGGCTGAGTTCAGGGCCAGCTTGTAGTGCATCGAGTCCATGAGCCAGCGCGAGGTATAGGAAGCCGTCATCCAGCGCCGCCACTGCAGCACGAAGTTGAGCGAGACATAAAACTCGAGCAGGAAAACCAGGATCGAGATCGTCACCAGGGGCGTGAAGACGCCGATGAGCTGATGCCAGAACGCAATCCGGTGGCTCTCGTCGGGAACCTGAATGGCGTTGCCGAAGTCGCGGTAGAAGAAATTCAGGCGCACGCCGATCGCCACCTGAAACTGGTTCACGAGGATCAGGAAGAAGACGCAGATCCGCGCGTAGAGGCTCTGGCGCATGATCGTCTGCCCGAGCGGCCAGGGACGGATCGAAATCGGCGTTCGCGCGTCGAAGAACGGATCGGCGAGCGCCATGATCTTGCGCACCACAGGAAAATACGAAACGCCGAAGATGACGACCATGAACAGGGCCGTGGCCAGCGGCAGATAGCTGGGCAACTGGTACTCCTCGTAGCCGTGAGGCCAGTAACCGAGCAGGGTGACAAGGTCCGCGAGGCCGAACAGCACCGTCTCCGCAGCAAACAGATCCATGAGCAGGGTGAGGAAGGTCGACAGCCTCCAGCGCGGTAGCGACGCGACCGCCGCCAGCGCCGAAGCGCCGCCGATCAGAAGCGTCATCCCGTCCTCTTCGTACCCGCCGATGGCGAGGGCGAGGACGGCGAAAGCGGCGAGGCTCAACATGCGCAACATGAGAAGAGGACCTTGAGCGGGGCGAAAGGCGAGCAAGCGCCGTAGCAGACGGGCTTGGGCATTAGAAGGGCGGCGGAGCCGGGCCGGGATGAAATCTCGGCAATGTTGGGCGCACTATTACCGTATCAATCATGTATTGTTCGGGGCGCTTTCAAAAGCCAAATCCAAATTTCTCAAAATCTGGCCAAGCCAGGCCATGGAAGGCCAAAAGGAATCAAAGAAAACGGGCTGATTTTCCTTGGATTCCCTTGTCCGGATTGAGCCTTTTCAAGGGGTTGCGCCGACCCCCCCACCCAAAAATCTTTCTTTGCCTCCTACCTCTCCGCCGGCCTGCCGGGACCGGGCGTGCTTCGAGCGTCGATCGGGCAAAGCTAGCACGGATTCTGATTTTCGTAAAGATAAAATCAAAGAATATGCAAGGGACCGGCTTTTCAGGAAGCCCGCAGGGCTCGAAGGAGCGGCCGCGGCTCGGCGAAGCGGCGTCGGGCCTCCCAACTCACGCCTGCCCGGCGTCGGAGCCGAAGCGGGCCTGGCGAGCGCGGATGACAGTGATTGTGAACAGCGCGAGCGCGATCACGGCGAACGACACCCCGGTGGTCGCGGTGCCGAGCGCATAGATTTCCGGGGTCGTGACGGTCGTCGTCAGCGCCTGAAGCTCCATCGGCAGGGTGTTGTGCTCGCCCATCGCCTGGCTCGAGCGCGCGATCTCGTCCCAGGACAAGGTGAAGCCGAAAAGCCCGACGCCAATGACCGAGGGCAGGATGATCGGCAGGATGACGTAGCGCAGCGTCTGCCACGGCGTCGCGCCGAGGTCGCGCGCGGCCTCTTCGTAGCGGGCGTCGAAGCGGTTGAAGATGGCGAACATGACCAGGAGGCCGAACGGCAGCGTCCAGGTGAGGTGAGCGCCGAGGCCGGAGGTGAAAGTCCCCATCGTCGTCTTCAGGTCCGCGGCCAGCCATTCCGGCCCGTGGTTCTTGATGAAATCGTCGAGCAGCCGGAACTCGAGCGCAATGCCGAGAGAGGTGACGATCGAGGGGACGATGAGGCTCGCGACCGCGACGAAGAACAGAAGATCGGAGCCCTGGAACCGCTTGCGGAACGCGAGGCCTGCGCTGAGCGAGAGCAGGACGGTGAGGATCATCACCACCGCGCCCAGCTTGAGCGAGCGCTCGAAGGCGCCGCTGATGTCGACGATGCCGCCGCCATGCCACAGCCGCTCGAACCAATGGGTGGAGAGGCCGTTCAGCGGGAAGGTCAGGCCGCCGGTCGGCCCCTGGAACGACAGGATGAAGATGACGATCATCGGCCCATAGAGAAAAAGCACGAAGGCGGCGAAAAAGGCCGCGAGCCAGTAGAACGCCGGAGAGCGGCCCTCGCCCATCTCAGAGCTCCTTCCGCACGTCGACGATGCGGTTCAGGCCGACGATGATCAGGAGCGTCACGGCCAGAAGAATAACCGCATTGGCGGCCGCAGGGGGAAATTGCAGGGCGTTGAGGCGCGTCTCGACGACCTTGCCGGCCGACGCGATCTGCTCGCCGCCCATGACGTCGAAGGTGATGAAATCGCCCATCACGATCGTGACGACGAAGATCGAGCCGATGACGATCCCGGGTTTCGACAGCGGCACGATCAGGTTCCACAGCGTCTGCGGGGCGGAGGCGCCGGAATCGTAGGCCGCCTCGATCAGCCGGCGGTCGATGCGCATCATCGAATTGAAGATCGGCACCACCATGAAGAAGGTGAAGAGGTGGGTGAAGGCGAGGCCGACCGAGAACGGCGAATAGAGCAGCCATTCAACCGGCTTGTCGACGATATGCGCGCGGGTGAGGGCGACGTTCACGAGCCCGTTGCGGCCGAGGAGGGGGATCCATGAAATCATCCGGATCACGTTCGAGGTCCAGAACGGAATCGTGCAGACGAGGAACAGGACCATCTGCATGGTCACCGTGCGGACGTAGAAGGCGAGGAAATAGGCGATGGTGAAGCCGATGACGAGGGTCGTCAGCCAGACTATGAAGCAGAACTTTACCGTCGAGGCGTAAGTGGCCAGGATCGTGCAGAGATCCGGCAGCTTGACCAGACAGCCCTCGAAGTTCTCGGTGTAGCTGCGCGCGGTGAAGGACGGCAGCATTTCATAGTCGTTGTAGTCCCAGAAACTGACGATCACGACGAGAATGAGCGGGATGACGAAGAAGAACAGGAACACCAGGCCGAACGGCATGGCCTGAAGCCACCCGGGCACGCCGACCCTGTCGATCGCGTGACTCGCCGCGCCCGTTTGGCGGGGCGCGGCTTCGGCCGCTGTGCTATCGGTGAGCGCAGTCATCGAACAACGCGGGTTGCTCGGATGTCATGCCCGCGGAAGCGGGCATCCCGCGCCGGAGGCGGCATGGACCCCCGCTTTCGCGGGGGTGACGCCGAGGCTGGCGAGCGAGCCCGCCTCACGAGGCGATGAACTCGTTCCATTTGCGGACCATGTAGTCGTTCTCGTCCATGACCGCGTTCCAGCAGGCGACATTGCCCATGCGATCGTCGTACGAGCCGCCGTCCCGCGTCGCGCCGGCCTTTTCAAGCAGCGAACCGTCCGGTCCCTTGATGTCCTTTTCGGCCGGCTTGCCTTCCATCCAATAGGCCCATTCGTAGGGCTCCATATTGGCCTTGGCGGTGGACAGGACCGCCGAATAGTAGCCTTGGCGGTTGAGATAGGCGCCCGCCCATCCCGACAGGTACCAGTTGACGAACTCGTAGACCATGTCGGCCTGCTTCGGCGTCACGCCCTTGGACATGCAGAACCCCGAGGCCCAGGAGCGGTAGCCTTCCTTGAGCGGCTGGAAGACGCATGGGATGCCCTTCGTGCGCACCGCGGTCACCGCGGGCGACCACATCGACTGTATGACCGTCTCGCCCGACGCCATCAGGTTGACGCTCTCGTTGAAGTCCTTCCAGAAGGCTCGGAACTGGCCGGCCTTCTTGGCTTCGGTGAGGACGGCCATCGTCATGTCGATCTCGGGCTTCGTCATGTTGCCCTTGTCGGGATATTTGTATTTGCCGGTCGATTCGACGACCATCGCCGCATCCATGATGCCGATCGAGGGAATGTTGAGAATCGCCGCCTTTCCCTTGAATTCCGGGTTGAGCAGTTCTGACCAGTTGGTGATCGGCCGCTTGATGAGGTCGGGGCGGATGCCCAGCGTGTCGGCGTTGTAGACGGTCGGAATGAGCGTCACCCACTCGGTCGGCGTGGCCGAGAACTTGGTCGAGTGCTCGCCTTCGAGGAACATCACCTTCTTGGGCGCGGTGCCCTGGTCGCCGATCACCTTGCCGTTGGGCAACTGGCCTTTGGTGAAGACCGGCGTGATGTTGTCGAATTCCTTGATCTTCCTGGCGTCCATCGGCAGGATGTTGCCCGACGGCACCAGTTTCTTGAGGCTGAAATACTCGGTGTCGAGAATGTCGAACGAGTTCGGCTGGGTGATGACCCGCTTGGTCACGTCGTCGGTGGTGGCGACGATGTTCTGGATGGTGATGCCGGTCTCTTCCTTCACCTTCTTGGTGATGTCGTCCGACTGGTTGACCGCGGTGCCGAGGTAACGGAGCACCTTCTCTTCCTGCGACCAGACGTACGGGAAGCCGGTGATGGCTCCCGAGCCGGCGGCGGCGCCCGCGAGGCCCGCGGCTCCTTTGAGCAGGGCGCGGCGACTGACGCCCCTGGCCGTCTTTACATGTTTCATCGACATCGTTTTCTCCTCCAAGTTTCCCGAAGCGTCACGGCGCCGGGGCAAGCGCGTGGACATCCTTGTCGGCCCACAGGACAGACACATTGTCGCCGACGCTCAGCGGCTCGCCGGCGAAGTTTTCGTCGCTGACCAGGGCGGTGAGTTCGGAATAGCCGGGATGTTCGAGCGCGACCTGATAATGGGCGCCCTGATATTCGATCGCTCGCACCGCTGCGACGAGCCGCGCGTCATTGGCGCCGGCGCCGTTCATGGCTCGGCGCAAAGTGATCCGGTCGGCGCGCACCGCGACCGGTCCGAGCGAAGTCTCGATCACGTTATGACCGCCGAGAAATCGGGCGATGAACTCCGTCGCCGGCTTTTCGAACAGGTCGCGCGGCGCGGCGATCTGCTCGATCCGCCCCTTGTTCATCACCACGACCTGATCGGCGAGCGCGAGCGCCTCGTCCTGGCCATGAGTGACGTGGATGAAGGGGATGTTGAGCTGTTTCTGGAACCGGCGAAGCTCGGCCCGCATCCTGACCCTCAAGAAGGGGTCGAGCGCCGACAGCGGCTCGTCCAGGAGCAGGATCTGCGGATTGGTGACGAGGGCCCGCGCGAGCGCGACGCGCTGCTGCTGGCCGCCGGACAGTTGCGCGGGGACGCGCTGGGCGTACTGGGTCATGGCGACGAGCTCGAGGAACTCCATCGCCTTCTTGCGCCGCGCGGCCTTGTCGACGCCCTTCATCTTGAGCGAGAAGGCGACATTGTCGACGCAGGAGAGATGGGGAAAGAGCGCATAGCTCTGGAACATCATCGCCGTGCCGCGTTTGGCCGGCGGCAACTCCGTGACATTGGTCGCGCCGATGAGGATGTCCCCCTCGGTCGCGCTTTCATGCCCGGCGATCATTCTGAGCGTCGACGTCTTGCCGCAGCCCGAAGGTCCGAGCAGACAGCAGTAGGCGCCGGCCGGAACCTTGAGATCGATCGAATCGACCGCGGTCGCCGCGCCGTAGCGTTTGGTGAGATGAATAAGTTCGAGGTCCGCCGGCTCCAACACCACCCCACGACTGGCTTCGGTTTGCAGCGTCAGGTCTGCAACGCTCGTGCCAGCGGGGCAGGGCCGCCCGTCGAGGTTCAAACGATTGTTCGGAAGGCAATTCCGGACGGATCGGGCGGTCACTGGAACGGATCAAAGCCGTCTATTTGGGCGCCCTGTATAGAATTGCGGCGCCGACAGCGGGGTCCGTGTCTGCCGATTGCCGCCAACTCTGGCTCTGGGCTGGACAATTCGAGGCCCCAACCCACTTCAATTGCGCTATGCTTGAAGGTCCTCTTTTGAGGAGCCCGCCATGTCCCCTGTTACGAGGTACGCGAAGAGCGGCGATGTGCATATCGCCTATCAGGTGTTCGGTGAGGGGCCTGACCTTATCGCAGCGCCGGGCTTTGTCTCCCATATCGACGTCAGTTGGGACGAGCCGCGCCTTGCGGAATTTTACCGCAAACTCGGCCGCTTCTGTCGGGTGGTTCTCTTCGACAAGCGCGGCACGGGGCTTTCCGACCACGTGGGGAACCTGCCCGGCATGGACGAGCGAATGGATGACCTGCGCGCCGTGATGGACGCAGCCGGCGTCGAGCGCGCATCTCTGCTTGGAATTTCCGAAGGCGGGTCGCTTGCGGCGCTTTTCGCGGCGAGCCACCCAGAACGGACGCACTCGCTCATCCTCTACGGCGCTTTCACCTGCTCTCGTCATTGGATTCCGAGTGACGAAGCTTTCGATCGGCTGATCAGATACATCGACAACGCATGGGGCAGCGGCAAGGGTCTGCCCTTGTTCGCGCCGTCGAAGGCGGACGACGCCGCGCTTCGTCAATGGTGGGGCAAGTTCGAGCGGCTCGGCGCAAGCCCCTCGGCGGCCATCGCGCTGATGCGGATGAACCGCCAGATCGACATCTCCGCAATCCTTCACTCGATCAAGGTTCCGACCCTTGTCCTGCATGTCAGCAAGGACGCGCTGGTCAGCCTCGACGGCGGCCGAGAGCTGGCCGCCGGAATTCCGGGCGCGAGATTGGTCGAGCTTCCCGGAACCGATCATCTCTTCTTTCTTGAGGCCAGCGACCGCATCCTGGCCGAGACGGAGGAGTTCCTGACCGGCTCGCGCTCGACCACGGTCGTCGATCGGGTGCTCGCTACTGTCGTGTTCACAGATATCGTCGAGTCGACCAAGCGCGCCGAGGCCACGGGCGACCGCGCCTGGCGCGATCTTCTCGACGCCCACAACAAGACCGTGCGTCGGGAGCTTTCGCGCTTCCGGGGAAAAGAGGTTAAGTCGCTGGGCGATGGTTTCCTCGCGACTTTCGACGGGCCGGCGCGGGCGATTCACTGCGCGACCGCCATTCGCAATTCACTCGCCGCGCTCGGCGTTCCGGTCAGGATCGGCGTCCATACCGGCGAGGTCGAGCTGGCGGAAGCCGACGTCCGCGGCATCGCCGTTCACATTGCCGCGCGGGTGGCTAACCTGGGAGCGGCCGGCGACGTGCTCGTCTCGCGCACCGTCAAGGACTTGGTTGCCGGCTCGGGAATCAATCTTGAGGACTTCGGCTCGCACGCGCTGAAGGGGATTCCAAAGTCCTGGCAAGTGTTTCGGGCCTCAGTCTGAGCTCCGCGAGCCAAAACAAAAAGGGCGGCCGAGGCCGCCCTTTCCGTTGGGTATACGTGGAAGAAATGGACCTCAGAAGTCCATGCCGCCCATGCCGCCGCCGCCGCCGCCGCCCATCGGCATCGCGGGCTTGTCCTTCGGCACTTCGGCGACCATCGCCTCGGTGGTGATCAGGAGGCCGGCGACCGAGGCTGCATCCTGCAGCGCCGTGCGCACGACCTTGGCCGGATCGACGATCCCGGCCTCGATCATGTCGACATACTGTTCGGTCTGGGCGTTGAAGCCCCAGTTCTGCCGACTTGTGCTCGCTGACCTTGCCGACCACGATCGAGCCTTCGGCGCCGGCGTTCTCCGCGATCTGGCGGATCGGCGATTCGAGAGCCTTCAGCACGATGCTGATGCCGGCCTGCTCGTCGGCGTTTTCGCTCTTGAGCTTGGAGACGGCGATCTTGGCCCGCAGGAGCGCGACGCCGCCGCCCGGGACGATGCCTTCCTCGACCGCCGCGCGGGTGGCGTTGAGCGCGTCGTCGACGCGGTCCTTCTTCTCCTTGACCTCGACCTCGGTCGCGCCGCCGACCCGGATCACCGCGACGCCGCCGGCGAGCTTCGCCAGCCGCTCCTGCAGCTTCTCCTTGTCGTAGTCGGACGTCGTCTCCTCGATCTGCGCCTTGATCTGGCCGATACGGCCTTCGATGTCGGCCTTCTTGCCGGCGCCGTTGATGATCGTGGTGTTCTCCTTCTCGATCCGCACCCGCTTGGACTTGCCGAGCATCTGAAGGGTGACGTTCTCGAGCTTGATGCCGAGGTCCTCGGCGATCATCGTGCCGCCGGTGAGGATCGCGATGTCCTCGAGCATCGCCTTGCGGCGATCGCCGAAGCCCGGCGCCTTGACCGCCGCCACCTTCAGGCCGCCGCGCAGCTTGTTGACGACCAGCGTCGCCAGCGCCTCGCCCTCGATGTCCTCGGCGATGATGACCAGCGGCTTGCCGGTCTGGACGACCGCCTCGAGCACGGGCAGCATCGGCTGGAGCGAGGAGAGCTTCTTCTCGTGGATGAGAATGTAGGCATCCTCGAGTTCCGCCAACATCTTCTCGGCGTTGGTGATGAAATAGGGCGAGAGATAGCCGCGGTCGAACTGCATGCCCTCGACCACGTCGAGCTCGGTCTCGAGGCTCTTGGCCTCCTCGACCGTGATCACGCCCTCGTTGCCGACCTTCTGCATCGCGTCGGCGATCATCTTGCCGATCGACTTGTCGCCGTTGGCGGCGATCGAGCCGACCTGGGCGACTTCCGAGGATTCCTTGATCTTCTTCGATCGCTTGGCGATGTCCTTGACCGCTTCCGCGACCGCGAGATCGACGCCGCGCTTGAGGTCCATCGGGTTCATGCCGGCCGCGACCAGCTTCGCGCCCTCGCGCACGATCGCCTGGGCGAGAACGGTGGCGGTCGTGGTGCCGTCGCCGGCGGTGTCATTGGTCTTCGAGGCCACTTCGCGCACCATCTGCGCGCCCATGTTCTCGAACTTGTCGTCGAGCTCGATCTCCTTGGCGACGGTGACGCCGTCCTTGGTGATGCGAGGCGCGCCGAACGACTTGTCGAGAATGACGTTGCGGCCCTTGGGGCCCAGCGTCACCTTGACGGCGTTGGCGAGAATGTCGACGCCACGCAGCATTTTGTCGCGCGCGTCTGAGGAAAAGCGTACGTCTTTCGCAGCCATTGAGCTATGTCCTTAAGATTCGTGGATAAGATATTGAGTTAGGCGGCTTTCTTCGAGGCGACGGTGCCTTCGATCACGCCCATGATGTCGGACTCCTTCATGATGAGGAGCTCCTCGCCGTCGATCTTGACCTCGGTGCCGCTCCACTTGCCGAACAGCACCTTGTCGCCCGCCTTGACGTCCAGAGGGACAAGCTTGCCGCTTTCGTCGCGCGCGCCCGGGCCGGCGGCGATGATTTCGCCTTCTTGCGGCTTCTCCTTGGCCGTGTCGGGGATGATGATGCCGCCCTTCGTCTTTTCCTCGCCCTCGAGGCGGCGGACGACGACGCGGTCATGCAGGGGACGGAATTTCATGAATGTTTCCTCTTTCGAAATCGCCCGTTCAGGGCGCGCAGTTGTCCTGGCACTCACTCATGGCGAGTGCTAACCGGGGCGCCCAAATAGGGAGGTTCCGCGCCGTCGTCAAGTGGCCGGCTTGGGCCGGCGGATCGCCGCGCCCCGAGGTCCGTTATTCAAGAAACAGTTTGGTCAACAGGCCAATGAGCAGCGCCTGGAGCGGGACGAAGGCCCAGGTCGACCAAAGGTATACTCTCGCCGTCGGCACCTCGGACATCGAGTCCAGCACAATCACCATGTAAATACAGGCGAAGTACAGAACCATTGCAAAATAGGTGACTACGAGTATCCCGGTTCCCTCGAACGTCTCAGGCGGTTTACTCTTATCCGTTTTCGCCGTGAGCGGCACCAGCATCATCGTTGTTATCGGCGTCCACAGGGGAACGAGCCACCCAAGCCCCATGAACAAGGCCGCGAGATCGTATCCGAACTTTCCGTTGACGGTCTGCGCAACGACGATGAGTATCGCGGGTCCTGTACAGGCCAGCCAGACGAGCGTGAGTGTGACCCGAACGCGCTGGACCGTCATAGTAAAAGTCTCTCGCCAGACGCGAAACCCATCCGAATTCAGGGAAGCAGCTTAACGATCCTGAGTTGCTGATCGAGCGGCAGAGTGGAGGCGGGAGCCTTGACAATGTCATCGCTGGACTCTTCAACGAACTCGTATTCGTACACGTAGAATCGATGCGTTGGCGTCAACAATACATTGACGAGGTCAGATTGGAGTGTCGGATTCCCCCCAAGCGACCATTTCGTCGCCTCGTCTACCGTCGGTTCTTCTCTCGATGGCGCCCTGTTGTCAGTCGTCAGGAAGAACACGAACAGCCTGCACCGACCTTGTCTGCCGACAAACAGGGATTTGATCGCGTCGAGCCAAGATTTCGGCACGTCCTTGGCAAGCGGCGCCCACCGTGTGATGTCGGCCATGGGCGCCTCAATCTGGTCGATTCTTTCGAAACGGGTCGCCAGAGCGAAACCGTCCGGAACGTTCGGTGTAGGAGAACTGAGTGTATCCCGACTTTCGGAGGACACCTTCGATGTCCTCCGACAAATCTCCGATCGTGCGATGCTTGCGCACCCAGTCGGGCGGATAGGCATACGAGGCGGTAGGCATCGGCGGCGGCCAGGGAACGAAGTTTGGCGCTGCCCCGGTCGATTCCGGAGGTTGCGTCGTCTGCGAAACCTGCGATGTGGCGTCTTTGCCGCTGCGACTGGCGCAAGGTCGCGAGTGGGGTCGGCGGTTAAAGAACGATCCGCCTGTACCTGTTTTCTATCCTCCGCCGCCGCGAACATCGTGCTCCTCGGCCGGCGGAGGACCAGCGGAAGCCGGGAGCAAGTTCCGGGCGACGCAATTCTCAAGCCCTGACAGTAATTCCGGCGCGGACGTCAGGTCGAAATCGAATCGGGACCCGAGCACGGCCACATGCATTCGCGATCCGGAGCGCAACGCCTCAGCGGCGCCTTCGTTCTCCAGGAGCGCGGCGGAGACGCCATTGTACGCGCCCTGGCCGATGGCGCGAAACGGCTCTCCGCGATCGAAGCTTATGTCCATCTCTGTCTGCTCGCCATACGACGGTCGCAGGTCGGGGTCGGACAGGTCGACGCTCAAAGCTCCGCCCCGGGTCATCGAAAACGAGAGAAAGGCCCTCGCCGAAAGCCGCTCCCGCCGAGCAGTGCGAGAAGCGGCCGGACGCGTTGTCTGCGTACGCGCCCCCTCGCCAGGGGCCAATCTGGAACGGTTGGGTCTCGCTCGCCAGAGAAGGCGCAGGCAACAGCGCAAGTAAGCCAATAAGTGCAGGACGGCCCCACATGACCGTATCCTCCGAACACCAAAATTATGCTGCCATACCCTGCCTTGCTTGGCGAGTCCGTCTCATCCAGAGCGCCGCCGCGATGAAAAAGCGCCGGCGCGCGCACGGGGCTTGCGCCCTCGACGGCGAGGCGCCTCACGCCGCCCGCAACAGCCGCTCTACCTCATTCACCAGATCGCGAAGATGAAAGGGTTTGGAGAGGATGCGGGCGTCCTTCGGCGCCGAATTTCCCGGGTTGAGCGCGACTGCGGCGAATCCGGTGATGAACATGACCTTGATCTCCGGGTCGAGCTCGGTTGCACGACGGGCGAGCTCGATTCCGTCCATTTCCGGCATGACGATATCGGTCAACAAGAGTTCGAACGGCTCCTCGCGCAGCCGGTTGTAAGCAGAAAGCCCATTGTCGAAAGAGGTGACGGCGTAGCCGGCTTGCTGCAGCGCCTTGACGAGGAAGCGGCGCATGTCGTTATCGTCCTCCGCAAGCAAGATCTTGGCGGAAATCTCAACCGGCGTCTGCATCATTGTCCCCTGGCGAGGCTTGCAACTTTGCGGCGCCCCAGTAAAGATTTCTTGAACCGGTGCGCGAGGCTCGCGTCGCGCCGGCATTCAGCGCTATGATAAAGCCGAACGGCGCGGTCGGAGCAAGCGCTTGTCGGAGGGCCGATGGAACAGGTCGAACGGATCGCAATCCAGGACTTCGATCGTCCGTTCGAGACGATCGAGCCGGCGCGGTTGGCTTCGCCGCTCGTCTTCAGTTCGCCCCATTCCGGCTCGACCTATCCGCCGCGCTTCCTTGCCGCCTCCCGCCTCGATCCGCTGACGCTGCGCCGCTCGGAAGACGCCTTCGTCGATGAATTGTTCCTGCCGTGCGTCGCGCTCGGCGCGCCGCTGCTGCGGGCGCTCTTTCCGCGCGCCTATCTCGACGTGAACCGGGAGCCCTACGAGCTCGACCCCCAGATTTTCAACGGCCGCCTGCCCGAATTCGCCAACACCCGCTCGCTCAGGGTGGCGGTCGGCCTTGGCACCATTCCAAGAGTGGTGGGCGACGCCCAGCCGATCTACAAGAAACCGATCTCTGTCGGCGACGGTCTGAACCGGATCGAAACCCTCTACCGACCCTATCACGCCCAATTGAAAGCCTTGATGGAGCGCGCGCGCGCATGGTTCGGGGTCGCGGTGCTGCTCGACTGCCACTCGATGCCCTCCAACGCCGCCGATGTCAGCGGCTCTCGACATCGTGCTCGGCGACCGCTACGGCGCGAGCGCCGCGCCCGCGGTCGTTGAGGCTCTCGAGGCGAGCCTCAAGAGCGCGGGCTACCGGGTCCGCCGCAACAAGCCGTTCGCCGGCGGATTCATCACCGAGCATTTCGGCGCCCCTGGCGGAAGGCGCCCACGCGGTTCAGATCGAGATCGCCCGGTCGCTCTATCTCGACGAGCGCCGGATAGTCAGGACCGAGAAGTGGACCGCCTTAAGAGAAGATCTGTTCGCGGCGGCGAAGGCGCTCGCGCAGGAGTTCGGCGGGGAAACGCACGCCGGCCCGCTCGCCGCCGAATGAAGCTCGGGAGCGCAAAGCGCCGAAAATTCATTCCGCACTGCAACGTCCGCCTGATGCGGCGCACAATCCCCCACCGAAGGGATGGTCCAAAAAAGGAGGCCGCCATGTTGCCATGGCGGCCTTGAGTTTAGGGAGGAAACGCCCAAGGAGGGCATATGCGGCAGGTCATGCCGCACCGCAACAATATCGTCGCTGCCTGCCGCGGTTGCAAGACTTTTCTTCGTCGGATGGGCAGTCGCCCACTGAATTCAGGGGACTGTTGCAAGCCGGTTCCGGCCCGCCAACTGGCCCCGAAAGCAAATAAAGCTCAACATAACAACGGCCTATTACGAGATAGCGCAGATCGGCAGGGGCCAAGCTCCCAGATGCTGAGATAGCAGATATGCGAATCGGGCATGACATTTATCGTGCTTTTGGGGATTTTGCATGACCGCCGTCGACTTTGCCGCCTTCGTCGACCGACTTGCGCAGGTCTCGGGTGAAGTGATTCTCCCGTTTTTTCGCACTGCGATCGGCGCGGAGGACAAATCGGGCGGCGGCGTCTTCGATCCAGTCACCGAGGCCGACCGGGGCGCCGAGGCGGCCATGAGGCGGCTGATTGCGCAGACCTTTCCCGCCCACGGCGTGATCGGAGAGGAATATGGGCGCGACCGCCCCGAGGCGGAATATGTCTGGGTGCTCGATCCGATCGACGGCACCAAGAGCTTCATCTCCGGCCTGCCGACCTGGGGCACCCTGATCGGGCTGATGCATCGCGGCCAGCCGGTCTACGGGATGATGGCGCAGCCATTCACCCGCGAGCGGTTCTACGGCGACGGCAAACGGGCGAAACTGCGCACGCTCTCGCCCTCGCGCGGTGAAGCGCCGCCATCCGAATGGACGACGCGGACGCTGCGCGCTCGCTCGCGCGCTTCCCTAAGCGAAGCGACCCTGATGACGACGAGCCCGCTTCTGATCCGGGACGCGGCCGACCGGGCGGCCTATGCGCAGGGTCGAAAACGAGGTCCGCCTGATCCGCTACGGGGGCGACTGCTACGCCTATTGCGCGCTGGCGGCGGGGTTCATCGACCTTGTCATCGAGACCAATCTCAAGCCGCACGACGTCGTCGCGCTCGCGCCGATCATCGAAGGGGCGGGCGGCCTCATCTCGACCTGGGACGGCGAGGACGCGGCCAAGGGAGGCCGCATCATCGCCGCCGGCGACCGGGCGGTCTATGACGAGGCGCGGCGCCTGCTGCTTGCGGGATAGGCAGACGGGATCGGGACGTCACCGGCCGCCTGAAGGGACGAGGGGGCGCGACCGGTTTTGCCTTGCCCTTTGACCCTTCACTTTGCCCGACGCGCGCGACCCATAGCCATGGAGTCCGCACCAGCCCGGCAGGTAGTCCCCATCGCCGGTCTTGGCCAGTACCAGCGCCTTGGCGAGCGCCCCGTCGAAGTCCGTCTTGACTGTCCTCGCCTTAATCCGAGGACGCAGGAAATCCGCCCACAGAAACTCCGAGAACGGCGATGAATCCTTGGCGAAGCCGCCGAGATTGCGCAATTCGCCGGCCAGCGAAGCGATAGGGATCGTCTTCCATGCCCTTGACCGTCCTCGGCAGCTCGGAAAACGGCCGCCGCCGCCCGTTGGCGTCGTAAGGATGCACCCAGCTATGGAAGGACATCGCGGTCCAGAAATGATCTACGGGCAGCCGGCTGAGGTCCGCGACCACGGTCACGAACACGCTTTTCAGGCCTTCGTCGTGGAGCGCGCGGGCAAGATGGTGGTGGTCGATGAGAAACGGCTCGCCACTGAGGCCCTTGATGACCGGGACCATATGAGCGTCGAGGAAATTGATCAGCTCGTCGCCGGAGGTCTTCCGTTTCCAGGCGACGCGCTTGACGCGAACCTCGTGCATGCCGAGCGTCATCTGGGTCGGGCGCAGGCTCAGGATCGGCGTGGGATGGAGAATGGGCTCAGACGGACTGGGTGTCATGACATACCCCCGCGGTTTTCCTGATTGCGGGCGACCGTCGCAAAACTGTCCTAGTCGTCGGCCGAGGTCAACGGACTGGCCTCGCGGTGATGTGAAATTCGGGCGCGCGGCCCCCGATCCCCGCCATTTGACCCTCCCGGCCAAATCGTGTTTTGTCGCGCTGCACGCCATGATCCCGACAGTCCCGCGAGAACGCCCGGCAATGCGGCCCGAACGATACAACGTGCGCGAATCCGAAGCCAGGTGGCGAAAGGCCTGGGCGGATGCCCAAATCTTCACGACCGTTAACGACGATCCGCGGCCAAAATATTACGTTCTTGAGATGTTCCCGTATCCGTCGGGGCGCATACACATGGGCCATGTGCGCAACTACGCGATGGGCGACGTGGTGGCGCGCTATCGGCGCGCACGCGGGTTCAACGTGCTGCACCCGATGGGTTGGGACGCGTTTGGCCTGCCGGCGGAGAACGCGGCGGCGCAGAACAACACCCATCCGGCGGAATGGACCTACGCCAATATCGCGGCGATGCGGGCGCAACTGCAATCGATGGGCCTGTCGCTCGACTGGTCGCGCGAGATCGCGACCTGCGATCCGAGCTATTACAAGCATCAGCAGAAGCTGTTCTGGACTTCCTCGACGCGGACTGGTCACGCGCAAGAAATCGAAGGTCAACTGGGATCCGGTCGACCAGACGGTGCTTGCCAACGAGCAGGTGATCGAACGGGCGCGGCTGGTTTTCGGGGCGATCGTCGAGCAGCGGGTACTTACGCAATGGTTCCTCAAGATCACCGATTATTCGGACGAACTGCTCGCGAACCTAGAAAGGCTCGACCGTTGGCCGGAAAAAGTCCGCCTCATGCAGAAGAACTGGATCGGGCGCTCGGAAGGCCTTCTCATTCGTTTCGTCATCGATCCGGCGACGCTCGGCGCGCTTGCGGGCGAACCGGGCACAGCGACCTCGAGATCTACACACCCGCCCGGACACGTTTTTCGGCACGATGCATGGCAATTGAGCCCGACGAGTACCCGCTCGCCGCGCAGCGGCCAAGCGCGACCCTGCGCTGGCGGCGTTCATCGACGAACCCGCAGGATCGGCACCTCGGTCGCGGCGATCGAGACCGCGGAGAAGCGGGGCTACGACACCGGCCTAAAGGTGACGCACCCGTTCGACCCCAGCTGGCGCCTGCCGGTCTATGTGGCCAATTTCGTCCTGATGGAATACGGCACGGGAGCGATTTTCGGCTGTCCGGCGCATGACCAGCGCGACCTCGATTTTGTCCGCGCCTATGGCCTTGGCGTGACGCCGGTGGTGTGTCCGGCGGAGCTCGATCCGGCCAACTTCTTCATCGATCGAACCGCCTATGACGGCAACGGGGTGATGATCAATTCGCGCTTCCTCGACGGCATGACGGTCGAGGCGGCGAAGGAAGAGGTCGCGCGCCGGCTCGAGCAGATCACCCTCGGCGATCGGCCGCAGGCGAAGCGCCAGGTCAATTACAAGCTCCGGGACTGGGCGTTTCGAGCGGCGCCTCTGGGGCTGCCCGATCCCGATCATCCATTGCGAAGCGTGCGGCGTGGTGCCGGTCCCGGTCGCGGATCTGCCGGTCAAGCTGCCGGAGGACGTGACGTTCGACCAATCGGGCAATCCGCTCGACCGCCATCCGACCTGGAAGCACGTCGCGTGCCCGCAATGCGGCGGACCGGCGACGCGCGAAACCGACACGATGGACACCTTCGTCAATTCGTCGTGGTATTTCGTCCGCTTCACCGATCCGGCGAATGCGGCGGCCGCGACCGATCCAAAGATGGCCGACCACTGGCTCGCGGTAGACAGTTGTATTCGGCGGCATCGAGCACGCGATCCTGCATCTTCTCTATTCGCGCTTCTTTCACCCGTGCCATGCGCAAGTGCGGGTATCTCGATCTCGACGAGCCGTTCGCGGGCCTTTTCACCCAGGGCATGGTGGTGCATGAGACTTACAGCGACGGGAGGGGGCAATGGCTCGCGCCCTCCGAGATTCGGGTCGAAGGGGACGGGGACCGGCGTCGCGCGTTTCTCGTTGAGGGCGGCGAACCAGTCGAAATCGGCCCGATCGAGAAGATGTCGAAATCGAAGCGCAACACGA
Source organism: uncultured Alphaproteobacteria bacterium (assembly GCA_963776665.1). GTDB lineage: Bacteria > Pseudomonadota > Alphaproteobacteria > Rhizobiales > Beijerinckiaceae > Roseiarcus. Next base: position 920 of record CAVZNQ010000008.1, on the reverse strand, counting down.
TCGATCCCGACGAAATCATCGCCACTTACGGCGCCGACACCGCTCGATGGTTCATGCTTCGGATTCGCCTCCCGAGCGCGACGTCATCTGGACGGAAGCCGGCGTCCAGGGGGCGTACAAGCAGGTCCAGCGCCTGTGGCGCCTCACCTGTGAAATCGAACGCGTCGTCGGCCCTGCGGGTCCGCCGCCGCCGGCGGATTGGGGCGACGAGGCGCGGCGGGTCCGCCGGATCGCCCACGCGGCGCTGGCCAGGATCGAGGACGAGATCGACCGGCTCCGGTTCAATGTCTGCATCGCCGCGATTTACGAGTTAGCCAACGAGCTCGCCGCGGCGGTGGGGGCATCACCGAGACGCCGGTCGGCGACGATCTGCGCGCCGCCTTCGCCGAGGCGGGCGACATCCTCGTCCATTGCTTCGCGCCCATGATGCCCCATCTCGCGGAGGAATGCTGGGAAGCGCTCGGCCACAAGGGTTTCGTCGCCCAGAGCCCCTGGCCGATCGCCGATCGAAGCCTGCTCGTCTCGAACGAGGCGACCTACGTGGTGCAGGTCAACGGCAAGAAGCGGGGCGAGCTGACGATCGAGCGGGACGCTGGAGAGAAGCGGATCGAGAACGCGGCGCTGGCCCTCGACGGGGTCGTCAGGGCGATGAACAATATGCCTGCCCGCAAGGTGATCATCGTGCCGCAGAGGATCGTCAATGTCGTGGTCTGAGGTCTTCGGCGCCATCGCGGCGCTCGCGCTCGCCGGGAGCTTGTCGGGTTGTTTCCGGCCCCTCTACAGCGAGACCGCGCATCCCGGTCTCGCCGCGGATGTCCGCGCGATCGAAGTCGCGCCGATCCAAGACCGCATCGGCCACTATCTGGCCGACAACCTCAGATCCGACCTCAACGGCACCGGCCAGACGCCGCCGCCGAAAT
>CAVZNQ010000007.1:0-130578 GCA_963776665.1 uncultured Alphaproteobacteria bacterium | reverse complement strand
AGGTGACATCAATGTCGAGCCAATAAAGCTTTGAGCGAGGATCGAGCCCTTCGTGAAACGCAGTATGACGAGCGCCAGTTGCCATGATTCGGACGTAGCTTTTGCGGTGGGTGACACAAAGCTATCACAAGTTTGGCTTTACAGGAATGACTTTCGACGCGCCGACGGGCAAGGTGGGAAAGCGGACCAAAGGCGAGCCGACGAGGGCTTTGGATGTTCACCGGAATCATCAGCGACGTCGGTGAAGTTATTGAAATGAAACCACTAGGCGAGCGCAATCGACTTACGATTGCGAGCGCTTATCCGGCTCAATCGATCGACGTCGGGGCTTCGATAGCCAACGCTGGGGTGTGCCTCACCGTGATCGGCGTCGACCGGCATGTGCGAGGTTCCGCCATCGCCTACGATGTCGGCGCCGAGACGCTTGCGGTCACGACGCTCGGAAAATGGCGGACCGGCGAGCGCGTCAACCTCGAACGGGCGCTGAAGGTCGGCGACGAACTCGGGGGCCACATGGTCAGCGCGCACGTGGACGGCATCGCCGAGATCGTGTCGCGGCGGGATTTTGACGGCATGGCGCATTTCCGCTTCCGCGCGCCAAAGGATCTGGCGAAGTTCATCGCCGTCAAAGGTTCTGTCGCCCTCGACGGAACCTCGCTCACCGTGAACGCGGTCGAAGGCGATACGTTCGAGGTCCTGTTGATCCCGCACACGCTGATGGTGACGACCTGGGGCAAGCGCAAGGCGGGCGAGCGCGTCAACATCGAGGTCGACCAGATGGCCCGCTACGCTGCGAGGCTGTTGGAGGCGGGGCGGGGGTGATGCGCCAGTTCTTGATCGCGTTCCGCCTTGCTCATTTCGGCCCTCGCCGCTGCGCGCCTTGCCCATCGGCCCCCGCACATAAGCGCGTTCGCCGGTTCGAGGCAGTACCAGACCTCAACCAGTCGCCGGATTGCGGATCGAGGAAGCGTTCGCCGGTCAATTTCCAGTCGGGTCCGGGCGGGGCGTCGAGGGGATGGCGCTTGTAGCCGCCGCTGCGGAAGAAGAACCAGATTAGAATGAGCGCGAGGAAGAAGCCGGCCGGGAAAAGAAACGGAATCATGGAATGGGTTCGATCACCGCCGCCGTGCCGTAGGCGACGATCTCGCTCATCGTATTGCCAATCTCGGCGCTGTCGTAGCGCATCATCAGGACGGCGTTGGCGCCCATCGCGGTCGCGTTCTGGACCAGCCTATCGAGAGCATGGCGGCGGGCCTCCTCGAGCAATTGCGTATATTCATGAATTTCGCCGCCTACGATCGTGCGCAACCCCGCCATGATATTGCCGCCGAGACCCCGGCTGCGAACGACGACGCCGAAACATTGTCCGAGCGTCTGGACGGTGCGATGTCCGGCGATGTTCTCGGTGGTGGCGACGATCATGGGCGTTTTTCCGTACGGAAGGGGCGGCTAGAGTCGCCGTTCGGCAAAAATCTACGCGGTTCGCCTTTCGACTTGTTGAAAGGCGAGATTGGCAGCCTTCGAGAAACTCGTCAGCGGATTCCCGATCTTACGCGGCCGAAATGGCGGGCGAGCGAAAGCGCGGTGACGAGAACGCCTAACGCCACGAGCGACCATTCCGCGATCACGTCGCTTCCTTTGGGCGCAAAGGCGAACAGGAGGGCGAAGCCGGCGGCGAGGTTGAGGAACCCCCACACGACATTGACCACCGGCGAGGATTCGCCAACGCCCGGAGGCGAAGCAAACGGGGTCTGGAACCGATGGCCGCTGATCCCCTGGACGAAATGCGGGACGCCGTTGGCGAGCAGCAATCCGCTGATGAATTGCAGGAGATAAATATACCAAGGCAGACTCATCGCGGCTCGCTTTCAATTAGAGGCCTGAACGTCCGAGGGCGCCGCCTCAGTCTCTACGGTCCAGCGCGCGATCAACCGGGCGAGACTGGGACCGATCAGGATCACGATGAGCAACCGCGCGATCTGCATCGCCATGACGAACGGCATGTCGACCTTGGACGAAGCGGCGATGATCGCCACCGCATCGGCGCCGCCGGGGCTGGTCGCGAGATACGCGGTCAGCGCGTCCGTTCCCGCCGCCTCATGTAGCGCAAATTGTTTCGCTGCGTAAAGAACGATTTCCCGCGTGAACCTGAGACCTATGGACCAGCCGCACGAGGGCGTAGCAGATCGCGAGAAGCCACGGCGGCAGCGTGATCACAAGAATGTGGCTCGCCGAAAGCGGGGCGCCGACGAAAAGCGGCGCCAGCAGCGCGCCAGCCGGGATCCTCGACTTGACGCCGATGATTGCGCCGACCACGCCAGCGCGACCGTCGCAAAGAGCGGGCCCGGCGCCAAAGGCGGGAACCAGTCGATTGCAACCGACGCCGCGCCGCCCGACGCCGACCAAGCCCGGGCGACAACCGACGCCACAAGTCCCACGCACACGACGCGCAAATACTGCATGACGGCGACCAGCCTCATGTCGCCGCCGAAGGCGTCGGCCATCAGCACCACGGCGGTCGCCGCGCCGGGCGACGAGCCCCAGACCGCCGTCGTCCCCGGAAGCACCCTCCAGCTGGGCGAGCGCGAAGCCGAGGCCGGCCGCGAAAAAAATGACCGCGCCGATCAAGGTCAGGAACATCGGCCACTTGTGGAAGATCGTCAGCACAATGTCGGGAGTGACGGTTCGGGCCACGAGGCAGCCCACAAAGCCCTGGGCGACTACGAAGGCCCACGGCGGGATCCTGAGCCGTCCCTCGAACCAAGAAACCAGGATCGCCGCCGCGATGGCGCCGAGGAGAAGAGCCGCTGGCAGGCGCATCAGCTCGAAAGCCGAAACGAGAAGAAGCGAAGCGGCGAGGAGCGCGGCCCATTGCAAGGCCGGCCGTCTCCCGCTGAGAGTGAGCGGCGACATCTCGTCCCCCGGAGCGGGTTGGCGGCGAGGATTGCGCGAGCGCTTTTTATGAGAGATACTCGCAAAACGTGAATTATGAGAGTTCCTCATAAATGTCAATCGCGATCCAACCGACCGCCAAGGAACCCAAGCGCGAGCGGGGAAAACAGCGTGTCGCCGCCCTCATCGACGCCGGCGCCGAACTCTTCGCCGAGAAGGGTTACGAGGCGACCACGATGACCGAGATCGCGACCCGCGCCGGCGCGGCGATCGGTTCGCTCTATCAGTTCTTTCCTTCCAAGGAGGCGCTCGCGGAGGCGCTTTTCAACCGCTTCGCCGAACGCGCCAGGGCCTCTTTCGCGCGCGTCGCGGCCCTTGCGCCCGGGCGCTCGGCGGGCGGGCTCGCCGACCTTTTCATCGACCACAAGCTCGGTCTCGGGGCCGATCGGGACGCGGCGCTCGCGCTTTCGGAAGAGGTCGGGGCAATCGTCGAGCGCAGGAAGCCGCTTGGCGAGGCGCTGCGCGGCGAAATCGTGAGGCGGGCGCGTGCGGCTTCTGGGTCAGGGCGCAGCCTTGCGGCGTCGAACACGCGGAGTTCTCCGCGCGCGCCCGCAAGACCCCTCGTCCCGGAATCGCGCCCTCAATCGTCCCTGGATCGAAAACGGAGCGCAATCAGGCGTTTTCTTGACGTAAGGCCGCAAGAGCCCCCGAGCGAGCGCGCTCGCCATGAAGCCCGGGCGGACAAGGTTCGCGCCCTCATCGGCGGCGCCGGTCCAGATTTCGCCGCTTTTATTTTCGACAGATGCGGACGGGGCGAGAGGTTAACCATCATGAGTAACGCGCGACGTCTTGCGATCCTGCTCGCGAGTCTGGCGATTTCGGCCGGGAGCGGAAGAGCGCAGATTTTTCCCTTCCAGCTGCCGGGAGCGCCGCCGCCGCAGACCGCGACCTACCTGCCGCCCGACGCCGACCCGAACTATTCAACTCCGGGCGGCTACGACCAGGAGGTCGATATGGCGCTGACCACGCGCAAGCTGGTCAGCGATCCGACCGGGGAGCCGGCCGGCACGGTCACCATCAATACGCATGAGCGGAAGCTATATCTCTCGCTCGGCGGCGGGCAGGCGCTGCAATACGGGATCGGCGTCGGCCGCGAGGGTTTCGCCTGGAAGGGATCGGCGCAGATCGGCCGCAAGGCCTTCTGGCCCGGCTGGACCCCGCCGCCGGAAATGATCGATCGTCAGCCTGCCCTGCCGCGGCATATGGAGGGCGGCATGGAGAACCCGCTCGGCGCGCGGGCGCTCTATCTCTTTCAGGACAAGAAGGACACGCTCTTTCGCATCCACGGAACCAATGAGCCGAAGTCGATCGGAAAGGCGGTGTCGTCGGGGTGCATCCGGATGATGGACGCCGACGTGATCGACCTCTACGGGCGCGTCGCCAAAGGAACGCCTGTCGTCGTGCTGTGAGGTTCGACCCCGTCAATCCTCCGCCAGAGTGAATATCGCGCATGGTTTGGCTATGCCGCGGAGCGCGTGCTCACCCAGCGGGATCAGCGCCGCGTGGGTCTCGGCGGCGAAGGCCCCCGAGATGAGGACCGCCTTCCCCAGCGGCCGGCATAACCCCTCCAACCGGCTGACCAGATTGACGGCGGGACCGATGGCGGTGAAATCCAGCCGATCGGCGGCGCCGACGTTGCCCCACAGGATCTCGCCGAGATGGAGCGCGGCGCCGAAAGGCAGAGGCGCGAGGCCCTCGCGACGTCGCGCTGCGTCGAGATGCGCCATTCCGGCGCGCGCGGCGGCGACGGCGTTGAGAGCGGAACTGCAGGCGCCGCGCGGCGTCGCGCCCGCGACCGGGAAGATCGCGAGCACCCCGTCGCCCATGAATTTTAGCACTTCGCCGCCGAAGGCGTGCACTGCGCCGGCGACCCGGTCGAACCAGGCGTCGAGGGCGGATATGACCGCTTCCGGCGGACTGGTCTCGGAAAGCGCCGTGAAGCCGCGCAGGTCGGCGAACAGCAGGGCCGCTTGAATGGTCTCGCCGACCCCGCGGCGCAAGGGACCGGCGAGCATCCGCGCGGCGCTGCGCCGGCCGAGATAGGCCTCGAGCGTCGCCGTCAGCGTCGCCCGCGCGGTCAGCGCGGCGAGCGGGGCGGCAGCGAAGCGGGCGGCCTCGCGCAAACGGTCGGCCTCCTCGGAGGTGAACGGACGGGGGCCGATCCAGCCGAGCCGCGGCCCATCCGGCTTTGGCGCGACGGCGTCCTCATGCGCGGGTCCAACGCCAAGTCCCTGGAGCCAAGCCCCTCCGCCGTCGCCCGCCGGCGCCGAATCCCCCAGCTCCCCGGGCAGGAACCCCAGCGCCTCGATCACCTCGGCGCCATCCGCTCGCCAGAGCCAGGTGCGCCGGGCGATCAGCGGATGCGGCGCGGTCAGGGTCAAGGCGCCTGCCGCAAGGGGAACCCCATCTGCGATCAGCCGACTGCCGAGATCGGCCAGAAATCGCTCGGGCGTCGGCGTCTCGGCCGCCGCGTCGACCAGCCAGGCGAGGGAGGAAGAGAGCTGCATGGATCAATCATCAACCCGGCGTCGTTTCCTTGTCATCAGCGTTCCGGCGGGCTGTCTGTCAGCCCGCGTTCGAAACGTCTATTTGACAGCGTCGTGAGGCGGCAAAAACATTCAACCGAACGGTTGATCTTTGAGGATGCGCCCCCACATTAGACCCACTTGAACCAGCCCGCTTCAGCTCAACCGTCATTTGAGGAGAACCCGATGGATGAATCGCTTGTCGTCCGGCGCGAGACCCAGATCGCGGCTCCGCCCGCCGCCGTCTTCGCCTTCCTCACCGATCCGCAAAAGATCATGAGCTGGATGGGCGCGGAGGCAACAACCGAGGTCCATCCGGGCGGATTGTATCTCGTCAAGGATGTTGGCGGGCGGCCTGGCCGTACCGCTCGCGGGCAATTCCGCGAGGTCGTGCCGGTGCACCGTCTCGCCTACAGTTTCGGCTGGGACGGGGACGACGCCGTGCCGCCGGGCTCGGGTTTGGTCGAAATCGACCTCCTCGACCGGGACGGCGGCACTTTGGTGCGCATGACCCACACCGGCCTTCCCAACGCCGAACAATGCGCAAACCACGCCAAGGGTTGGGCGCATTACCTCGGCCGGCTGGGGGTGGCCGCCGCCGGCGGAAGTCCCGGCGTCGACGATTTCGCTCGCCGCGCCGTCGTCTGAGGGCCGAGGCCTTCGCGCATGACGAAGCGGCGCAGCGGCCCGATTGCGGAAAGGGTCGCGAGCGCCGCGCCGCGGGCGAAGTCGGCCGGCGCGAAATGGGTGAGCAGGGCCCGGTTGAGGCCGTCGACGACGCCGGTTCTCAGCGCAATGTCCGGGCGTCTTGAGCGCTCGTAGGCGCCTAGAGCCTCCGGCCCGCCGATGTCGCGGCCTTCGTTGCGCGCTTCGACGGCGCACGCGACGATGGCCTCGACGTCGCGCAAGCCTAGATTGAGCCCCTGGGCGCCGATCGGCGGGAAGACGTGAGCCGCGTCGCCGACGAGCGCCAATCGGCTGGCGACGATCCTGGGCACTGTCTGGCGCGTCATCGGGAAAATTCCCCGCTCGCCCTCGATCCGCACGGCGCCGAGAAGCGACTGCGCCTGGCGCTCGATCTCGCCCGCCAGCGCCTCATTGTCGAGCGCCTCGCGCCGGCGCGCGTCCCTGTCGGCCATCACCCAGACGAGGCTCGACCGATGGGACGCGCCCGCTTTGGCCGGCAGAGGCACCAGGGTGAAGGGCCCGCCGCGGGTGTGGAACTCAGTCGAGAAGTCGCCGTGCGGCAGGCGGTGAGCGAGAAGCGCGGTCAAGGCGCTCTGCCCGTAGGCGTGGGCGCGCGCCTCCAGCCCGCCGGCCCGACGCGCCATCGAATCCCGGCCGTCGGCCCCGACGACGAGCCGGGCCGAGATCGTGCGCCCGTCTGCCAAACGGGCCCGGACGGCGTCGGCCGCGAAGTCGTAGGCGGCGGCGCTGGCGACGCGCTCGACGCGGGGAGCGCGAGCGACCTCGGCGGCGAGCGCTTGGGCCATCCTGTCGTTTTCGATATTCCAGCCAAACGCGTCGAGCCCGATTTCCCGGGCGTGGAACTCGATGGGGCGGGACGGAAACAGCGTACCCGTGTCGTCGACAAGGCGCAGCGACTTGAGCGGCGCGGCTTCGGCCCGCAATTGCGTCCCCAGGCCGAGGGAGTCGAGAAAAGCGGCCGAGTGGTCGAGGAGGGCGACGGTGCGCCCGCGTCCTGTTCGCTCCCCGGCGCCGCTCAAGACGACATCGAAGCCGGCCCGCGCAAAGCCCAGGGCGGCGGCGAGTCCGGCGAGCCCGGCCCCGGCGACCAGAACGTCCGAAGCGCGCGCGCCCGAGGCTTGGCTGTTGGTCATCATTGATCTCCCGTTGGGCTCCTTACGCGCTTACGATCGGGGAGACGGCGCGGCGCAACTTTGATAATGGCGAAAGCTGCGAGGTCAAGCCGACGCCGGCGTGGGTTACGGGCGAGGCGGATGGGGCAAGGCATGTCGATCGAAAAGCGGCGCGGCGACGTCGCGCGGGCGGCGGGGTTCTCCGTCCATGTCTTCACCGCCTCGGGCGCGCCTGTCGCGGTGCTTGCGCTCTATGCGGCGATCGAGCGCAATTTCGCCGCCTGCTTCGCCTGGCTCGGCCTCGCCTTCTTCATCGATGGGATCGACGGCACGCTAGCTCGCGCCGCGAAGGTCCAGATCACGGCCGCCTCGATCGACGGAGAGATTCTCGACCTCGTGATCGACTTCCTCACCTACGTGCTGGTGCCGGTGGTCGCGCTCTGGCGCTCGGACCTGATGCCGACCCAGGTCTCGTTCTGGATCGGGCTCATCGTGACGATCGCCTCGGCGCTCTATTTCGCCGACACGCGGATGAAGACCGACGATCTCTGGTTCCGCGGCTTTCCGGCGACCTGGAATGTCGTGGTGCTCTATCTCTTCGTCCTGCGCCCGCCCTGGATTCTCAGCGCGGTCGTCCTTCTCGGAGCAGCCGCGATGATGTTCGCGCCCGTCGTGTTCGTGCATCCGCTCAGGGTGGTCAAGCTCCGAGGTCTTACCATCGCCATGAGCATCGCCTGGGGCGTGCTTGCGGCGACGGCGGTCGCAATGAACCTCGCGCCGCCCCCATGGGTCGGCTGGGGCCTGATCGCGACGGCGGCGTATTTTCTGAGCTTGCCGCTGCTCCGCCATTCGCCCTGGGCGCGGGATTGAGCCGGGTGCGGCGAAAATGTCCGAAGCGCCTTGCGAGGCGGATCAAATCCTTGGTATAGCCGCGCCTCGCGATGCTGCCTGGCTTCATCGCCGGCCTCGTGGCGGAGTGGCTACGCAGAGGACTGCAAATCCTTGCACCCCGGTTCGATTCCGGGCGAGGCCTCCAACACAATCAAGGACTTAACTCTGATCCAAACAGACGGGAACAGTCTGCCGCCAGTTTGGTTTCTGTGAGGATGGAGATCGAAGGTCCCCCCAGCCCGCAGAAACGGTTTCTAGTCCTGCGGGACGTTGATGGGAGCCACGTCTTGGCTTCGTTCGACACGCTCGACGAGGCCATCGCTGACGTCCGTCTCCGGCGTGACGATTGGCGCTACATCATCATGGAAATCAGGACAATCGTTTGGCCCGAGGACCGAGTCACGCGGCGTTGAAGCAAAATCCAGTCACCCCTCGCTAGCCGCAAGGCCGCTGTGGTCGCCGGGGCCGCTAGGGCACGCAAACGATCGAGGAAACGCATCGCTCCCTGAACCTCTCGGCTTTTCTTTCGCCATCGTTGGCCGCCATGCTCAAGGCACGCTGCTCATCAGCTCGCGCCAGTGCAGGGAGGAGATTCATGAGGAGGCGGATCCTGGCCGTCACGATCGCGGCGGCGCTGTTTGGGGTTGTCGCGGCGCCGACGGTCGCACAGAACTCGGAGTCGGCGCCGGCCACAGCCGCGCCCATGAAGTCCAACCCGAAGGCGAAGACGCCGGCGAGCGGCACAGTCACGGTGAAGGTGATAAACTGGCGCAACGCCGATCTCGTCGAGCTGCAGGCGACCGCGAGCGGCTCAGCTAACTGGAAGAAAGTGCTAGGCGCGCTGAAAGCCGGCCAATGGACGTCGGCTCAAGTACCGCAGGGCAACAATTGTCGCGTGGATTTGCGCGGGAAATACGCCGACGGTCAGTTGGCGGATGCGTCCAATGTTGATGTCTGCGCGGACAAGACAGTCAACCTGACCAACTGACCCGCCAGAGAACCGCTCAATCCAGATCAAGCCGCTCGCCCTCGATCGGAGAAGGCGCTGTCGACGGGGGCTTCACAGGTTGGTTTACGAAGAGCCTGACTTTCACGGCCACCGAAGCGAACGAGACGCTTTCGTTCTTGGCCATCGGCACGTGCCTGATGCCGGGAAATACCTGCAGCCCGACCGATCCTGGATCTCCGCCGTTCGCCCTCCTGGACAGCGTGGAATTGACTGCGGCTCCGGCGCCGGAGCCGTCCACCTGGGCGATGATGGCCTTGGGATTTGCGGGCCTTGGCTTCGTGGCCCATCGCGGGCGCGCGAAAGCTTTGCAGAGCGTCGCGACAGCGTAGATCAACCCTCAGATCTCCGGAAAGGCCGCCCCGCGCGGCGGCCTTTTTTTCGCGCTGTCGTGGGAGGGCAGGACGGACGAGGGCCCCCCTCCCGGTCATCGGGTCGTCAATATGGCGCGTTTGTCCACTCGGGCGACGCGGGACAAGAGATAGTCGACTTCCTGCCTGGCGTTGGAGGACAGCGCGAGCGCCGGCTTGCGCAGGGCCTCGGAGGTCAGGATACCTCTCCTCTTGAGGACATATTTTCGCACAGCGAGGCCGAGCGGCCCCTGCTGTTGCTCGTATCGCAAATAGGGCAGGTGGGCGTCGAACAGGTCGTGCGCGTCGTCCCGACGACCGGCTGCAGACAGCTTTACGACGTCGACCAGCATTTCGGGGAACGCGTAGCCTGTGTTTGCTCCGTCCGCGCCGCGATCCATCTCGAAATCGAGGAAGAGACCGCCGTTGCCCGTGAGGATGGCTAGGTGATGCATCGAGCCGTCACGCTCAAACTGTCGGAGGGCCGTAATCTTCTCCAGGCCCGGCCAGTCTTCGTGCTTGAGAATCACGCACGAGGGATTCTCGGAGACGATCCGCCGGATCACAGCCGGCGTCATGACGACTGAAAACAGGAGCGGGTAGTCCTGCAGGGCGAAAGGAACGTCGGAACCGATGGCTTGGACGGCGTCTCGATAGTATCCGACGATCTGATCGTCGGTTCGGAGCGTGTTCGGGGGTGCGATCATGACGCCCGCAGCGCCGAGGTCCATCACATCTCGCGTCAGAGCGCGCATTGCGGCGAAGCCCGGGGCAGACACTCCCACGATGACGGGCAAGCGCGCGCGCTTGATGATGCGGCCGGCGACAAAGAGCGATTCCCGGTGATCGAGCTTCGCTGCTTCGCCAAGCTGGCCGAGAATCGTTATCCCGTCGACTCCCGATTGCACGAAGAAATCCGTCATCCGATCGACGGACGTCTCGTCGATCCGCCCGTCGTCAAGGAACGGAGTGGGGGCAATTGGGATCACCCCCTTGAGGTCGGCTGTCAGGACCAATGCATCTCTCCACTTGTCGCAAGCCGGGCGACGCTTGCTTCCTGAGCCAAGCGTCGCTTATTCTGACGGCCACGCGAGCGGTACTTCTTTGACCCGGAAACGGTTGTATCGGGGCCCCCAAGCAGTTTCCACCTCGGGCGGCGATCCGTTCCGTATCTCGGGCATGAGCCATGGGGGCGCACATTTCCGCCGAAACAATGCTCGATCGTCGTCTGCACATGGTCAATGGTCAGCTGCGGACCGGCGGAATTGTCGATAAGGCCCTGTTGGCGGCGTTCCTCGAAACGCCGCGCCAGCGCTTCGTCGCTCCGGAATATGAATCGCTCGCCTATCTCGATCGCGAATTCCCGGCGCGCGGCGCGGTGAGCCGCAAGCTCATGGAGCCGCTGACGCTGGCGCGGATGCTGCAAGCGGGGGCGGTCGTTCCCGGCGAACGCGTCCTCGATGTCGCAGGCGGGTCAGGCTATTGCGCGGCCCTCCTCGACGCCATGGGCGCGAAGGTGGTTATGCTGGAAGCCGACTTGGGCGCGGCGGCGGCGGCAAGGGCCGAGCTCAAGGGCCGCGCGAACGTCGTAGTGGTCGAGGGTTCGCTCGACCGGGGGGCGGCCGGTCGCGGGCCGTTCGACCTCATCGTAGTTGAGGGAGCGTTCGCGGTATTCCCGGACAGTCTCCTGTCGCTCCTGGGCGACCCGGGGCGTCTTGTCGGCATTGACGCTTCGAGAGGTCCCTCGCAAGCGGTTCTGTTCGAGAAAATGGGCGCGGCGCTCAGCCGGCGAGCGCTGTTCGAGACCGCCGCCGACATCCTGGACGGCTTCCAGCCCGGGGTGAGCTTCGCCTTCTAAGGCTCGGGCGCGGCGGGTGAAGAGGCTCCTACCCAAGGTCAGGTGTCTCATGTTTGCGACGCTCGGCGGAAAAATCGCTGCTGATGGGCCGGCCCGGTCAAGTGCGCGTGGCGCGGGGAGGATAATCGCCTATGATGGCCCGTCCCGCCGCCTCCCACGAGGGGGCGAGACGCAGTTCATGATCGATCTCTTTCGTGGCGGCCCGGTTGGCGTCTTTGATTTTCGCGTCGGACATGCGAGTTAGGCGACTGCGAAGGCGTCGACCGCCGCTTCACCGTTGCGGCGAGGACGCATGAGGCGATGATGATTTGGGGCTCACGCGCATTTCAGGGGCGGCGCGGCGCATCCTGCCGCGCATGGTCGCGGCGCGCCTTGCGCGCAACCGTGCTTGCGACGGCGGGTCTGGCGGCGATCGGCGTCGGACCGGGCAGGGCGGAAACAGTCAACGGGGCGCTTATCAAGGCGTATTTGAGCAATCCCGACATCAACTCCGAGCGGGCGACGGTCCGCGAGACCGACGAAAACGTTCCCACCGCGAATGCTGGCTATCTGCCGAGAGTAAGCGCCATCGGCAGCCTGGGGGTGTCCCACGTCACCGGCTCACAAGCCATACCAGGCTCGGGGGGTATTAAATACGCGAACGGTTCCTTCCCTCGGGGCTACGGCATACAGGCCTCTCAGAACGTGTTCGACGGCTACCAAACGATCAACAGAATCCGCACCGCCGAATCCCAAGTGATGGGCTCGCGCGAGCAGCTGCGCAACACCGAGCAGAACACCCTGCTCTCGGGCGTCGTGGCCTATATGGACGTGCTGCAGGACACCGCGATCCTCGAGCTCGATCGCAACAACGTCCAGGTCCTGCAGGAACAGCTGCGGGAGACCCGCGACCGCTTCACCGTTGGTGAAGTCACGCGGACCGACGTTGCGCAGGCGGAGGCGAGCCTCGCCACCGGGCAGGCGACCGCGCTCAGCGCCGTAGCCACGCTGCAGGCGGCGGTCGCGCGCTACCATCAGATTATCGGCGACGAGCCGACGAGCCTCGCCCCCGTCAAGCCGATCGTGCGTCCGCTGCCGAGGACCTTGCCCGAGGCGGTTGCGATTTCGCAGGTCGAGCATCCTGCGATCACCGCCCAGCTTTATGGCGTCGACTCGGCGCAGCTGCAGATAAAGATCGCTGAGGGAGCGCTCTACCCCAGCATCGGCGTGAGCGCGAGCCTCACCAACAACTACGATCTCAACAACATTCCTGGAAACAAGCAGATCAACGCCGAAATCTTGGGGCAACTCACGATTCCGATTTATCAGGGCGGCGCGGAATACGCCTCGATCCGGCAGTCCAAGGAAGGTCTCAGCGTCCAGGAACTGAAAGCGGACTCGGCGCGCGACCAGATCCGCCAGAACGTCGTCGCCGCCTGGGGCCTCAATCAAGCGTCGGTCGGCGTGGTGCGCGCGGCGCGCGCCGCTGTCTCGGCCAATGAAGTGGCGCTGACCGGCGTGCGCGAAGAGGCGAAGGTCGGCCAGCGGACGACATTGGACGTTCTCAACGCCCAGCAGGCGCTGTTGCAGGCGCGAACGACGCTCGTTCAGGCGGAGCACGACCAGGTTGTCAATTCTTATTCGCTGCTGTCGTCGATCGGCCGCCTCAACATCCCGACGCTTGGACTTTCGGTCGCCGAATATGACCCGCGGGTGCACTTCGACCAGGTCAAGACCAAGTGGATCGGGGTCAGGACGCCGAGCGGACAGTGAGGTCTTGCGGCTTTTGCAAACCGCTTGCTGGTGGCGGCTTCAGGCGACTATCGTGCGTGGCATCGGCGCCCGATTCGGCCATCGGCGCCAGCGCCGTTTGATTTCAGAGTCGTGCAGGTCGCGTTGCATAAGGCCTCTTGAATGGGACAGGGCGGTCTGATGAGCGCAGTCAATTCAAATTCCGACGATCGCGACCTCGAGGCGATCCGCCGGGCGCAGCGCGCCCACGAGCCGTCGATGGAAGAGATCCTGGCCTCGATCCGCAACATCATTGCCGAGGAGCGTGAGCCCGCGTCAGCCGCGGCGCTGAAACCTGCGCCGCCGGCGCCCGCCCACGCATCCGCGCCCCAAATCGTCTATTCGAAAGAGTCGCTCCCGCCGAACCGCAACGCCCCTGAACCCTCCCAGCGGAGTGACGCCAGCGCGCCGACGGTCGTATGGCGCCGCGCGCAGCTGGCGGATTCCGAATCCGGCGCCGTAAAGGCGTCGCCCGAAGAGGAGCCGCTTCTCTCGTCGGAGGCGGATGAAGCCGTGACGGCCTCGTTCGGCGCCTTGTCGGCCAATCTGGCGGCCCGGAGCGCCGAGCTCGCTGACGGCCTGGTTCGCGAGATGCTGCGTCCCATGCTCAAGCAGTGGCTGGACGAGAACCTCCCGGCTATCGTCGAGCGACTGGTGCGGGCGGAAATCCAGCGGGTCGCGCGCGGCCGCTAAGCGGGGCTAGGACGCCGATCGCCTCGAGGGCGCCCGAAACGCGTCCGCGCTCAAACCCGCCCGTCCCGAGGTGTGATCTGGATCACAGCGGCAAGGTCCGCTCCCTGCTAGACGGTGTCGTCAGGGAGATCAGTCATGTTTTACACCCACAGTCTTGAGGGATGGCGCGAAGCCGAGTGGATTGAGGAGCGCAACGAGCGCCCGCTGCTCGTCGCCCTGGTCGCGGTCGTCGCGGCATGGTCCGTTGCGTTCCTGATCGCGCTTGCTTGACGGGCGTCAAGTTCTGACACCTCGGGGTATGGCGGCTTTCGCGCAGCCCGAAAGCCGGCGGGCGCAATCGTTCACCCCGCGCGCAAGCCTGGTAGGGTCGGAGAACGACGCGGGAGGCCCTGCTCTCCGACGAGGCAGATTACCGTTCCCGCCTGGCCCTTGGGGCGCGCGTCCGAAAGCGACCCAGAGGCTGGCGTTCCTCCGCCGGACGCGCGCGCCGACGCGTTGACTCCGGGGCTCGCGATGCGCTTATAGCCGCGCGGCGCTCCGGTCCGGTGCCCGGAAAGCCATCCCGATCCTTAGACAACCGCTCCGCGGGCGCCCTGACAGTATCCCATGATGGACAAATCGTTCGACTTCGCCGCGGTCGAAGGCCGGGTCTCCGCGCTCTGGGAGGAAGCCGGCGCGTTCCGGGCCGGGCGCTCCGAGCGCGCGTCTGCGCGGCCGTTCTGCGTCGTCATCCCGCCGCCGAACGTCACCGGCAATCTGCACATGGGCCACGCGCTCAACAACACGCTGCAGGACATCCTTTGCCGCTATTGGCGCATGAACGGGCGCGACGTGCTGTGGCAGCCGGGCGTCGACCACGCCGGCATCGCTACCCAGATGGTTGTCGAACGCATGCTCATGGAGCGGCAGGAGCCCGACCGGCGCGCGCTGGGCCGCAAGGCCTTCGTGGAGCGCGTCTGGGCGTGGAAGGCGGAATTGGGCGGCGCGATCGTCGCCCAGCTCAAGCGCCTCGGCGCCTCCTGCGACTGGAGCCGTGAGCGATTCACGCTTGACGAGGGTCTCTCGCGCGCAGTCGCCAAGGTTTTCGTCCAGCTCTATCGCGAGCGGCTCATCTACAAGGACAAGCGGCTCGTCAACTGGGACCCCAAGTTCCAGACCGCGATCTCGGATCTCGAGGTCGTGCAGGTCGAAACGAGAGGTTCGATCAGATGGTCGCGCGTGGACGGCGCGCCTCTCGACGCAGCCGCACTCGGGAAGGTCCTCGGCAGGAATCCGAATGGCCATCTCTACCACCTCGACTATCCGGTCGTGGACGCCAACGGCGACGAGACGGGGGAGCGGCTGACTGTAGCCACCACCCGGCCGGAGACGATGCTCGGCGACACTGCAGTCGCGGTCCACCCGGACGACCTGCGCTTCCAGCATCTGATCGGCAAGCGGGTTCGTCTCCCTCTGGTCGGCAGGCTGATCCCGATCATCGCCGACGAGTACTCCGATCCGGAGAAGGGCACGGGCGCAGTCAAGATCACGCCCGCGCACGACTTCAACGATTTCGAGGTCGGCAGGCGGCACGAGGCCGAGGGCGTTCGCGCGATCAATATCCTGGATGCGCAAGCGCGGGTGGTGCTGAAGAACAATCTCGACTTCTTCGATGGGCTGGAGAGCGATCACGACCACGCGCGGCTCGTCGCCGCCGTGGACGGCCAGGACCGCTTCGTGGCGAGGCTCAGGATCGTAGAGATGATCGCGCTCGCCGGCCTGTTGGCGAGGATCGAGCCGCACGCCCACGGCGTTCCTCACGGCGACCGTTCCAATGCGGTCATCGAGCCGTGGCTCACCGATCAGTGGTACGTCGACGCCAAGGCGCTCGCCGGCCCGGCGATGGACGCAGTGCGCGACGGCCAAACCCAGTTCGTGCCGAAGAGCTGGGAGAAGACCTACTTCGACTGGCTCGAGAACATCCAGCCGTGGTGCGTCTCCCGCCAGCTGTGGTGGGGGCATCAGATTCCGGCTTGGTACGCGCCCTGGGGCGCCGTTCACGTCGAGGAGACGGAGGAAGCGGCCTACGCCGCGGCGCTCGCCGATGGCGTCGAGCGCGGCGCTTTGTCGGAAGGCGAAGCCCAGGCCCTGGCGAGCGATCCTGCGCAGCTCGCTCAGATGTTCACTCGCGACGAGGACGTGCTCGACACCTGGTTTTCCTCGGCCCTATGGCCGTTCTCGACGCTCGGTTGGCCGGATGAGACGCCGGAACTAAAGCGGTTCTATCCCACCGACACGCTCGTCACCGGCTTCGACATCATCTTCTTCTGGGTCGCGCGGATGATGATGATGGGTCTGCACTTTCAAAACGAGATCCCGTTCCGCGACGTCTACATCCACGCCCTCGTCCGCGACGAGAAGGGGGCCAAGATGTCGAAGTCGAAGGGTAACGTCATCGATCCGATCGAACTCATCGACCGCTTCGGCGCCGATGCGTTGCGGTTCACGCTGGCGGCGATGGCGGCGCAGGGGCGCGACATCAAGCTAAGCGAATCGAGGATCGAAGGTTACCGCAACTTCGCCACCAAGCTTTGGAACGCCTCGCGCTTTGCTGAACTCAACGGCTGCGCCCGCGTCGCCGGTTTCGATCCGGCCGCCGCGCGCGAGCCGTTGAACCGCTGGATTCTCGGCGAAGCTGCGAAGGCGGCGGCGGAAACGGCGTTCGCGATTGAAGCCTATCGCTTCAACGACGCCGCCAACGCCGTCTATCGGTTCGTCTGGAGCGTGTTTTGCGATTGGCATCTCGAGCTCGCCAAGCCCGTGCTGCAGGGGCCCGCGGACCCGACGGCCAGGGCCGAGACCCAGGCGACGATCGCCCATGTCCTCGACACGATCTACGCCCTCCTGCATCCCTTCATGCCGTTCCTCACCGAGGAGCTTTGGGCGATCAAGGGTGAGGTCGGGCCGAGGCGCGAGGGTCCGCTCGCGCTCGGGCCGTGGCCCACGCAGGGCCTCGAAGTCGATGGGGAGGTCGAGGCCGAAATCGGCTGGGTGGTCGATCTGATCGCCGAGATTCGTTCCGTGAAATCGGAGATGGGCGTGCCGCCCTCGACGCTCACGCAGCTCGTTCTCGTCGCCCCAAGCCAAAGAGCGGAAAGAAGCGCGCAGGCGTGGAGCGAGAGCATCAGGCGTCTCGCACGCGTGAGTTCGGTCGAAACGGCAGAGGCCGCGCCGAAGGGCGCGCTCGAACTGGTCGTGCGCGGCGAGGCAGTCGCGCTGCCGCTCGCCGGCGTCGTCGATCTCGCGGCTGAAAGGGCGCGCCTCGATAAGGAAATCGCGCGAGAGCGGCTGGAGATCGCCAAGGTCGAAGCGAAGCTCAGCAACCCCGACTTCACCTCCCGGGCGCCGGAAGACATCATCGCCGAACACGAGGACCGGCTCGAGACGTTTCAGGCGCGGCTCGTTAAGCTTAACGCGGCGCGCGAGCGCCTGGAGCGCGTCTGACAGACATGGCCGGGGCGCCATAATGTTGCTTTTACGCAACAGCTCGGCGGCAACTCTTGCGAGTCGAGATTCCGGCCGCAATGCGCCCCGATTGCGCCATAAACGGCCCGCAGTTTTGGATGCATTGATGACGAAGGTCGTCCGTGTCGCGAGCGCCCTCGAAGGACCGCGACGCGGCCGGATGGCAACTCGGGATCGATATGAGCGTATTCGCGTGTGCGGAAGTTCGGTTCGATAGGGCGCCATTGCGCCGCCGCTTCGCGTTCGCAGTCGTCGGAACTCTGACTTTCGGGCTCGCGCCTGCCTTCGCCTTCGACGGATCGACGTCGAGCACGCCGGAGAAGATCCCCGGAAATTTCTCCAATCCCCAGCAGGCCCTGCGCGCCGGCATTGACGACCTGAAGGCCGGGAACGCCGCAGGCTCCCTGCCTGCTCTCACCTATGCAGCGGAAAGCGGGCAGGCGATCGCTCGCTGGAAACTCGGCGAGATGTACGCGGACGGCGACGGCGTGCCGCGCGACGACGTGAAGGCCTACCATTACTTCAACCAGATGGTCGAAGACTATGACGAGGACGAGCCTGACCGGCGAAACCTGAGCGCGATCTCCAATGCTTTCGTCGCCGTTGGCGTCTATTGCCTGACCGGCATTCCCGACAGCGATGTCAGGGCCGATCCTCGGCGCGCGCACGAACTGTTCCAGTATGCGGCGACGATCTTCGGCGATCCGAACGCGCAATATAATTTGGCGCACATGTATCGGATCGGCTCCGGCGGCGTCGCCAAGGACAGCGTCGCCGCCGTTCACTGGCTGGCGGTGGCGGCGGAGAAGGGCCATGCGCCGTCCGAGGCGCTGCTTGGCCATATGCTATTCACCGGCGAAGGCGTCCAGCATCAGCGAGCGCGTGGGCTGATGTGGCTCCAGTTCGCCAAGGATTCGGCGCCGGATCCCAAAGAGGCGTGGATACGCGAACTCTACCAGCGCGACTACGAGCTGGCGAGCGACGATGACCGGCAAGCGGCCACGGCGATGCACGACACCCGCGCCAAGGGTGCGCCGGCTCCGCCCCCGCCTTCGGGCAGAAACTTCATCAAGACCTTCCTCAGGCCGCTCGGGCTGCCGCTACTGATCGGGTCGGCTCCCCCGGCGCAGTGAACCGACGAAGTTCCGGATCGGGCCGCCGTCCGGGAGCGCGATACCGGCGCAGACCGCGCCAAAGCGGCCAATGACCCAACTGCAAGCAACATCAGGCCCGTCGCCGAGCGTGTGTTCAGGTCGATCGGCCTGGCTGGCGCGTTTCCGTTTCCGCGTCAACGGTCGAACCGGCGGCGGGAGCGCGCGGCGGGCGCGGCGGCATGACAGACGCGCCCGGATGGGGTAGGCGGCAGATCGACGTCAAGGCTCTTGGCCGCTCACAATGTTCGGCGACCCGAGCCGCCGCGCAAGAAACGGAGATCCGATCGGAATGGTTGAATTTGGCCTCCGGCTTCTGAAAGGGCCTTGGGCGGCGGCGGCGCTCATTTGCCTCGCGGCGTTCGTGATCCTGTTCGCGCTCGCCGGTCAGACGCTGAACGCCCCGTTCGTCTATACTGCGCCCAGATGAAGCGAAGCGCTTCGCTCGATTTGCTGCGCGGAGCGGCGGCGTTCGCGGTCGCGATTCCCCACTACCTCACCTTGAACGCGCCCTTTCAGCCGTTCGCGGAAGCCTCCGCGATTGCCGGCGTCGAGGTTTTCTTCGTCCTCAGCGGCTTCGTGCTGGCGCCGCAGATCGTCGATTGGGTGGTCGGACGGCCATGGCGCAATCTCGGCGTGTTTCTTGTCCGGCGCTGGATGCGCACGATCCCGCCCTATGTCGTCGCGCTTGTCGTCATCGCCCTGATGACGGGCAACCTCGTGACCGCCGACTTCGTCCGCTACCTCTTCTACGTCGAGAATCTTTTCGTCTCCGCCAATCGCGTCGATTTCTATCCCGTCGCCTGGAGCCTGGCGGTCGAGGAATGGTTCTACGTACTGTTCGCCCCGTTACTGTTCGTAGTCGCCATGCTCCTCAGGAGAGGCGACCGGCGGCTCGAGGCGGCGTTCGCGATTCTGGTCATTGTCGTCGTAGCGGCGCTCAGATTCGCACTTGCGCCGCACGATTGGGATTTGAACGTCCGGCGAGTGACGCTGTTTCGCATCGACTCGATCGTTTGGGGTTTCCTGCTCTATCTGGCGATCGAGCGCCTTCCGCGGATCTCGCTCGAAGGCCCTAAGGGCCCAAAACGCCTCGGCGCGGTGATCGCTTTGCTTGCGCTCGCGATTGCGGCCGAGCTCAGCCTCGCAATCTTCGCTGTCGACGGCGACGCATGGGCGCAGCGAGCGTTTCCCTATGTCTCGGCAGCGTTCGGCATGGTTTGCGTTGGAGTTTTCCAGCAGGCGGAGAACGCCTTCCGCGGCCGTTTCGTCAGGAGCGCGAGCTTCTATCTGGGCCGCATCTCGTATTCGACCTATCTCTTTCACTTGATGATCGTGATGGCGTTGAAGCCGCGGATCGCATCGGCGCCGCTCGTCCTGCAGCTCACGCTTTATGTCGTCCTGATCCTCGCGTTTTCGACGCTCTTCTTCGCCGGATTTGAGCGGCCGATCCTGGTCGCGCGGCCCTATTATACTGCACGACGCGAAGCCGCCTCAGCCCCTGCGGCGCCGCGCGGCGCGGTTCGCCGCTTTCGTCCCTCCCTCGTATCGGCTGCGCTCGCTCTCGCGGCCCTGGGCGCCGGCGTCCTTGCCCGCAACGCCTTCATGGCGAACAAGCCTTATGCGTTCTATGGCCTCCTGTTCGCTACCGCAGGCCTCACGCTGGCGCTGAGCGAGAGGGCGCGTCCCGCCTCAAAGGGCGCGCTCGCCGCGGCGGCGCGGGCCTTTCTCCTGTTCGCGCTCGCGCTGCCGTTCGCGGACGCTCTCTACCGTCACTCGAGCGGATTGCCGCTTGCCGCGACGATCGCTCAGCCCACCTATTCCTACCGTGCCGCGCACGCCAATCCGGAAGCGTTCGCTGTTTGGTGGTACTATTATCTCAACGAGTGGATCAGGGAGGACGGCATCCGGTCCCAGATCGATGCTCCCGATCCGCAAAAGAAACTGCCGTTCGTGCTCGTTCCGGGTTCCTCCGGACGCATGTTCGACACCACGATCCGGATCAACGCGCTCGGCTTTCGCGGGCCGGACCTGCCGCGCGACAAGGGCGACGCCTTCCGCATCTTCGCTCTCGGCAAGTCGCAGACCTTCGGGCCTACGTTGCGCGACGGCGAGAAGCCGTGGCCGGAACGGCTCCAGGATCTCTTCGACCAGCATGCCGAGTGCGGGCGGCGGGTCGAGGTCGTCAACGCCGGGACCGAGGCCTATACGCTCGAAGACAATCTCGAGCGCATGCGCCGCGACATCCTGCCGCTCAAGCCCGACCTGATCCTGAGCACGCACGGCATGAACGGCCTGCTCGCGTTCGGGCTGCGGCGCGTGCCGGAGCCCAACGAGCCGGGCGTGCGGCCGCGCGCCTCGGCGCTCATCGGCCGCGCGGCGCTGACGATCGAGCGCGCTGGGCACGACTGGCGCAGCCGCAATTCGGTCGAGGCGCGGCCAGCGCCGCTCCCGGCGATCTCGGACGCTGAGCTGATGAAGAGCCGCTACGCCGAGGCCTACCGCAAACTGATCGCGCTTGCGCGCGCCGGCGGCGCCGACGTCGCGCTCGCGGACTCGAGCATGGCGATCCGCGAGGACAGTCCGCGCGAGGTCAAGGACTTCTATGGCGTGGTGTTCAAGCCGATCGACGACATCGTCGCCGCCAACGCCGCCCATAATCGCATGGTGCGGCTCCTGAGCCAGGAAGAGGGCGTCCCGCTCATCACCACGACCACGGGCCTCGACGGTCAATGGGACGATGATCTCTATCTCGACATCGTCCACTTCACCGAGGCCGGGAATGAACGGGTTGCGGACGTCATCTTCCGCCAGCTGATCCCGATGCTGGCCGAGCGCGACGGCCTGCGATGCGCGCTCCGCTGAGCGGGGCGCCAAGCGGATTTGTGACGCCCGTCACTGCGTCGATCCAAGCCTTCTTGCACACTTAGCTGAGGAAACAGCTTTGATTTGCGGGCTGGAAGTCGGAAAAACATCTCGTAAAGATGGGCCGACGCGGGCGAGGAACCGACCGGTATGAGCGCTCACTCCAATCCCCTGGATCTTGTTTTGACCGACGCGAACCATCTGCTGGCTTATGCGGTCGAGGCGGGCATCGACGTTGAACCCGAGATAACCGACAGGATTTTGGAAGCGGACAAGAAAGGCGAACCCTACTGGTCAGGATCCGAGCCGAGCGCGCTGCTCAGCGCGGTCACCAGGCTTGCTGCGAAACTGCACCCGGTAACGGCCGAAACCCTCCGAGCCTGCCGGGAGGAAGCCCGCAGCGTGATCCGGAGATATGAGATCTGCGTCATTGTGCTGGCCGCAATCATTTTGCCGATCTCGATCTTCAGCGCGGTTTATACGGGCATCAGCAACGCAATCAACGCGCAGATCAAAGAGGCGAACGAGACGGTCCTTCAATTGCATTCGAGTCTGTCGACTTCCGCGGACAAAATATCCGCTTTGCAACAACTGGCGATCAACACGAGGGCGATACCCAGCAGGGCGACCCAACTGAATTTATTCAATATAGCGGGAATGAAAAAGTCCGATATGCCCCCAGCGGATATCGAATTGCCGCCAGATCTGAACTCGAAGAACGAAGCTCAAATAGACCAGCAAATTACCGATATGACAGAGACCTATCAAAAGGTGCGCGCTTACGCAAAAAATATTCTGGACGCGACGTCGATCTGGTTTGGAGCGGTCAGCACGGCGATCCTTCCAATCCTCTACGCCATCCTGGGCGCCTTCGCCTCTGTTCTGCGTGCGTTTACGCAACAACTGGAAAAGAGGACATTCAACTATTCCTACTCATCGCCCGCGCGTTTCATCATCGCCGCCATCGGCGGGGGCGTAATCGGCCTCTTCAATTTCAGCATCGGCGAAGGGCTGACTGTATCGCCGCTGGCGCTGGCGTTTGTGGTCGGCTACTCGACGGACGTCTTTTTCTCGTTCCTGGAGGGAAGCGTGCCGAACGCCGCGAAGGGCGCGTCATCGCCGCCAAACCTGCCGCCTCACCAAAAATGAGAACTCTTATCGCCTTGGGACAGCCCCTCAAGGCGTCATCGCCGGGCTTGAGCTCTCCCTGCGCGGCGCGAGCTCAGGTTTGAAGTCTTGACCTATCGCCCTAAGGTTGGGCTTCCTCCCGAGGTTCGACCGGCCATGGCCCAAAGCGAAATCGACGCCATTCGCTCCCTGCTTGGCGCCAAGCCCCGGCCCGTAGGCTGGGAGGAGCGCCGGCATCGCATCGACGAGGTCGGATCGGTCTGGCCGGCGGCCGACGACATCAACCTCGAGGCGGTCGATCTCGACGGCGTGACCTGCGAATGGTCGATCGCTCCGGGCAGCGACCCGTCGCGCGTACTGATGTTCTTTCACGGCGGGGGATATTGCTCGGGCTCGATCCTGAGCCATCGCCGGATGGTGACCGAAGCCGGGCGGGCAGGGGGAGTGAGGACGCTCGCCGTCGGCTACCGACTGGCGCCCGAGCATCCCTTCCCTGCGGCCTGCCAGGACACGCTGACCGCCTGGCGGCGCCTTATCAAGGACGGGTACGCGGCGAGGCGGATCGCGGTCGGCGGCGACAGCGCGGGCGGCGGGCTGACGCTTGCTTTGGCCGGCGAACTCAAGCGCGCGGGCGAGGAACTGCCCGGCTGCCTCTGGCTCGCATCTCCGTGGACCGATCTGACGATGTCAGGGGCGACGCTCACGACCAAAAGCGCCGTTGATCCGCTCATCCACAAGGAATATCTCGAGGAGCTGGCCCAAGCCTATCTGCCTGAGGGCGTGGACCGAAAGGACCCGCGCGTGTCGCCCCTCTTCGCCGACCTCGCCGGCCTGCCGCCGACCCTGGTCCAGGTCGGCTCGGCCGAGACCCTGCTCGACGATTCCGCCCGCTTCGCCGCCGCGGCAGGCGCCGCCGACGTCCGCGTCACGCTCGAGGTCTGGCCGCAAATGATCCATGCTTGGCCGATGTGGAACGCGCGCCTCGAACCCGGCCGCCGCGCGCTGGCGAGCGCGGGCGCCTTCATCCGGCATTGGCTTTAGCGGGAGCGCCGCGCGCGGGCTCGGCGTCGGCGACGATCGGACGTTTGTTCGCCCTTGCCAAAGCCGCCGAATGAGGGCAGGCGATGGATCGGGCCGGACCGCGCTCCGGACATCGGGCGAATGACTTGACCGCCGACCTGAACGTCAATCCCGAGACGCCGCTGAGCGCCCAATCGCGCTGGGGCGTGTTCGCCTATTCCTCGTTCGTAACGATCCTCGTCGCCACCTCGCTTTCCAGCGTCGGGTTCGCGATGTTCGACACAGCCTCTGCGTGGCTGATGACCAGCCTCAATCCGAGCCCGAGAATGGTCTCCGCGGTGCAGGTCGCCACGACCCTGCCTATGTTTCTCTTGACGTTGCCTGCCGGCGCGCTGACCGACGTCGTCGACCCGCGCCGGCTCCTGATCGTCGCGCAGACGGGCATCGTCGCCGTTTCGATTGCATTCGCCGCGGCGGTCTCGGCCGGGGCGGCGAGCCCGCCATGGCTGCTGGCGACATCGTTCATGCTTGGCATCGGCGGCGCGCTCGTTGCGCCGGCATGGCTGTTGATCGCCCCGATGCTGGTGCCGAGATCCCAACTCGACAGCGCAATCGCAATCGACAACGCGAGCTACAATGTGGCGCGCGCGATCGGTCCGGCGATCGCCGGATTCGCGATCGCAAGGTTCGGCAACGCCGTTCCGTTCTGGTGCTGCTGCCTCGGCAATCTTCTCCTCCTCATGACGCTGTTCTGGTGGCGGGCGCCGCGAAGGCCGAAGGAAACTCTGCCGGCGGAACGCTTCGTCAGCGCGATGACCGCTGGCGTCCGCTACGTTCGCTACAGCCGCGAGATGGACGCGACCCTTATCCGCGGGGCCGCGTTCTTTCTCTTCGCCAGCGCCTATCTTGCGCTCTTGCCGCTCGTGGCGCGCACTCAAATCGGCGACGGGCCGGAGGTCTATGGCGAGCTGATGGCCGCGGTCGGCGTCGGCTCGATCATAGCTACCTTCGCGCTGAACTGGCTCAAGGCCCGGTTGGGTCCGAACGGGGTCGCCGCTCTCGGCACCATCGGCATCGCCGTTTCCTTGTTCGCGTTCGCCGCCGCGCAGGATCCCGTAACCGCGTTCGCCGCGAGCCTTCTCGCCGGCGCGGCGTGGATCATTGCGCTCACCGCCTTTTTCGTCTCGGCGCAGGTCTCATTGCCGGAATGGGTGCGCGGACGCGGGCTCGCGATCTTTCTTACCGTCTATTTCGGCGCCCTGACGGCGGGAAGCGCGCTATGGGGCGAAGTCGCCAGCCTCCGAGGGGTGCCCTTCGCCCTCGCCGCCGCCGGCGTAGGCGCGCTGATCGCGATGGCGCTCACCTGGCGGTGGAAGCTGCAAGCCGGGACCGCGCTCGACCTGACGCCGTCGATGCGCTGGCGCGCGCCGTCCTTTCTCAATCGGTTCCCGGACGATCAAGGCCCGATCCTGGCGATCTCCGAATATCGGATCGATCCGAAAGACTCCGCCGCCTTTCTCGCCGTGATGCACGACATCAGCCTCGAGCGGCGGCGCGACGGCGCCTACGCCTGGCATGTCTTCGAAGACCCCGACGAGCCCGGAAAGGTGATCGAGACCTACCTCATCCATTCTGCGCTCGAGCTCAAATATCGCCAGACGCGGGTGACCGTGGCCGACCAGATCATGGAGGAGGAGGCCGACAAGTTTCTGACCGCGCCGACAGAGATCCGGTATTTGGTTGCGCCGCAGCGCCGCCACCGGCAATGGCGGAAGCGCAGGCCCGGCCGTGCCGCGCGCCCGGCGCGCGGACAGGCGGGCGCCGATGCGCAACCCGTCGGGCCGGGTGGCTAGTCTGGCGACGCGCGATTGGCGCCTCGGCGCAATATCCGCGATTTCATTCCCTGTTGTCGCCGATAGTTCTTCCTGTTCCGGCCTAAGAAGCTCCCTGTTCAAATCTTTATCCGTCCCCTCGTTGGAAAGGCCGAATCGTCTTCAGTAGTACCGCGGGATCGGGCCGTCGTGGGGCGTCTTGCGGTTGGAGAGGTCGAACATGACCTCGTCGACGTAGCACCATCCCCAGCCTTCGGGCGGGTCGTAGCCCTCGATGATCGGATGGCGGGTGGCGTGGAAATGCGCGGTTGCGTGCCGGTTCGGCGACTGGTCGCAGCATCCGACATGCCCGCAGGTGCGGCAGAGCCTCAGATGGACCCAGACGTCGCCGGTCTTGAGGCATTCCTCGCAGCCAAGCGCGCTCGGCTTCACGTTGCGAATGGTGTTGAGATGCGTGCAGGTTTTCGACATCGCGAGCTCGCCCGATTGCGTTAGAGATGGGGACCTGGAGAGTGCGCCAGGAAGTTGTGGATCGCCGCCACCGCCTGCGCGCCTTCGCCGATCGCGCCGCCGACCCGCTTGACCGATCCGGACCGCACGTCGCCGACCGCAAACACGCCGGGAATTGAGGATTCGAGCGCCGATCGGGGGCCGCCGTCGCTCCGAGGCGCCCCGGTCATCACAAAGCCTGCCTTATCCAGCGCCACGCCGCAACCCTGCAGCCATTCGGTCGCGGGATCCGCGCCCACGAACAGAAATACGTTGCGGATCGGCGCCTCGGATTCTTGACCGGCGCGCCTATCGCGCCAGCGAACCTTCTCGAGGCCGCCGCCGGAGGCCCCGTCGAGGCCGATGATCTCGGTCTCGGTCATCAGCTCGATGTTCGAAGTGGCGCCGATGCGATCGATCAGGTAGCGCGACATGCTTTCCGCGAGGCCCGGTCCTCGGACCATCATCCGCACTCTGGCGGCGTGAGCGGAAAGAAACACCGCGCCCTGGCCTGCCGAATTGCCGCCGCCGACCAGGACGACCTCCTCGCCGGCGCACAGGCGCGCCTCGATCTGCGACGCCCAGTACCAGAACTCCACGACCCTCGAAGCGGGCGATGTCGGCGATCGCCGGGCGGCGATATCGTGCGCCGCTCGCGACCACGACCGCCCGGGCGTGAATGCGATCTCCGCCGTCGAGTTCGAGGATGAACGCCCCATTTTCGCGCGAGCAATCGAGAGTCCTGACTCCGACGGGAATCATCACGTCGGCGCCGAATTTCTGCGCCTGAATGAACGCTCGGGCGGTCAGCGCCTGGCCGCTTATTCCGGTGGGAAAGCCGAAGTAGTTTTCGATCCGCGCGCTCGCCCCGGCCTGCCCGCCGTAAGCGCGGGCGTCGAGAACCGCGACCGACAGGCCTTCGGAACAGGCGTAGACAGCGGTCGAGAGCCCGGCTGGCCCGGCGCCGACCACCGCGACGTCATAGACGAAGTTCACCCGCGAGGCGACAGTCAATCCGATTTGGCGCGACAGGACCCGCTCCGAGGGATTGCCGAGCACTGTCCCGTCTGGGCAGACCACCAGGGGCAATCCGCCGGCGATGTCGGCATATCGGCCGATCACATCCTTGGCTTCGAGATCCCGCGCCGGATCGAGCAGATGGTGGGGATAACCGTTCCTGGTGAGAAAGCCATCGAGCCTGATCACGTCGGCCGCGCCCGCTGAACCGATCAGGACGGCGCCGGCGGCGCCGCCTTGAAGCAGCGCCACCCGTCGAAGTATGAGCGCCCGCATGATGCGCTCGCCGAGCTCGGCTTCGGCGACCAAAAGCGCGCGCAGGCCCTCGGTCGGGATCAGCAAGGTCTCAACATCGCCCTCCGCCGTTCCGTCGACCAGCGCCGCGCGAGTGGAAAGCTGGCCGACGTCCGCCAGGAACTGACCCACTCCCTGTTCCACAATCGGCGTCGTGTGGCCCAGACCATCGCGCTGGGTGAGCGCGACCGAGCCCTTGAGGACGACGAACATGCCTGGATTGATCCTTCCCGCTTCGAACAGTTTCTCCCCATCGGAATATTTGCGGAGAACGCCGTAGCGTCGCAGGCGGCTGATTTCGGCGTCGGTCAGCGCCGGAAACGTCTCCTGGTAGCGGGGTAAGTTGGCGGGGTAGGCGAGATCGGCCATGCGTTCGCTCTCGAGGTTGAAATTCAGCACAATCGCGTCGCGTCGCGATCCGTTCGCACCTTCAGCTCGATGGAGTATCTCATACCATGCGTGCTGCTTGCCCAACGCATCTGTCCGAGGGGAAACGCCGGGTGTCGCGGCTCGCGACGCGGGACATCCGGCCGCCGCCGTTGCCCCGTGACGCGAGCTATGTATGATATCAGCTTCAAAATATCTCACATCTTGAGGAATCCGGCCGTTCGCGATCTCGCGCGCCATCTCGACCACGACAGCTGTCTCGAAGTCGCGGCGCTCCGGGGCGAGGCTTCGGCGGTGCGCGAGTTTGCGAAAACGATCATCGCCGAACGTGGCGTCACGCACGGCCAGGTCAGTTTCGTTCCCGTATCCATCGACGCGGCGACGCATGCTCATGGCGGGACGGCGCGGCGACGCACCCACGCGCACGCGAAAATCCAGCCCAGGTCGTTTGCGGCATAGTTTTGGAGGGGAAATGAGCAGCATTCTATCCGGTCTTTTCAACGATGAGGGCGGCAACCTGCGAGCGAAGGCGATCGGCGTCTACGTACTGCTGATCGGGGCGAATATCGCCGCGTGGCTTTGGGCCCTATCGGCGTTCCGCAACTACCCAATCCTCATCGGCACGGCCATGCTCGCCTACACATTCGGTCTGCGCCACGCGGTTGACGCCGATCACATCGCCGCCATCGACAACGTGACCCGAAAGCTGATGCAAGAAGGGAAGCGGCCGGTCGCGGTCGGGCTCTTCTTTTCGCTCGGACATTCGACGGTCGTCGTCGGACTGTCGATCGCGATCGCGATCACGGCTACGGCGCTTCAATCGAGATTCGACAATTTCGCCAGCTTCGGTAGCGTCGTCGGCACACTGATGTCGGCATTCTTCTTGTTCGCCATCGCTATCGCCAACATCATGGTTTTCATTTCGATCTACCGGACCTTTGGCAAGGTGAAGAGCGGCGGCAAATTCGTCGAGGAAGATCTCGACCTCATGCTGTCGAAGCGGGGGTTCATGGGGCGGATCTTGCGCTGTTTTTTTCACCTGATCGAGCGCAGCTGGCATATGTATCCGCTGGGCGTGCTGTTCGGCCTTGGATTCGATACCGCGACCGAGGTCGGGCTGCTCGGAATCTCGGCGACGCAGGCCGCGCAGGGCCTGTCGGTCTGGTCGATCCTGGTGTTCCCGGCGCTGTTCACGGCCGGCATGACGTTGATCGACACGACCGACGGCATCCTGATGCTTGGCGCGTATGGCTGGGCGTTCGTCAAGCCGATCCGCAAGCTCTACTACAACCTCACGATCACCGCAGTGTCGGTCGTCGTCGCCGTCGTCGTGGGCGGACTCGAAGCGCTCAATCTGATCGGCGATCGGCTCGGCCTTAGCGATGGCGGCGGCTTCTGGGGCGCGATCGGCGCGATCAACGATAATTTCGGCGCTCTCGGTTACATCATCGCAGGGATCTTTGTCGTGAGCTGGCTGCTCTCCTTCATTGTCTATCGGGCCAGGGGTTACGACAAGATCGAGGTCGCCACGAATTAGCGGCCCATAGCGGCGTCGTTGTGGGCGAAGCGAAGCGCTCCCGAAGATCGTGGGTCGTCCCGTCGCCTGACCGTGAGGCGAAGCAACGCCCGGAAATAATACGTAACTTCATTTTTACCGCTGTTAAGTTTCTGTCAACGGAAGTGGTCGAATACTGCTCGATCCGTTGGGGTAAGGGCCTGCGCTGTCGCCCGCACCGGCCACCGCGGCGATAAGCCCCTGCGCGGTCTGCGCGCGAACGCGAGCGGACGCTGCCGCGTCGGGACAAGGAAGCAGACATGCTTACGTGGTTGCTCTGCCAGCTGGAGAGGATTGAGCGGATACACGCCGCGGCGGACATGCTCGTGAACGAATTTGGTGTCGAAGCGAGCGGGGAGGCGCGCCGACGGGAGCGCGAGGCCAATAGCGCTGGAACGGCGCGAGACTGGAGACGCGTCGCATCGGTCATTGCCCGTCGGGTCCCCATGCGCGACTCGGTCGATAGCGCGGGCCCGACACCGCCGGAATGTCGCCCGGTCGCCGAATTCGACGCAGATGGCTTCGGACCCGCCGCAGGCATTCAGGATTCAATTTGTTTGCGGAATGGGCGAGCACGGCCCTACGAGCTTGACGGAGAAACACATCCACGCGCCGGACGCGTCCGCCGCAATCGTCGCCGCCGCGAACGCCAAATGGCCGCCTCGGACGATCGGCTTGCGTATCCTGGATCGCGAAGGCCGCGAAGTCTTCGCCCGGGAGAAAGCCAACCGGCGATAGCGCCATCGGCCGAGCGAGACCGCCCTGTTTGGTCCAGTCTGCGCTCGGGGCTAATCGCCCCAAATTCGGAGCAACGCCATCGCGAATGCTATCATTCCAACGCCTATCATTCCGATGCCGTGGGTGAGGTGCCGACTATTGGAATCTGGGTCATAGCCGGGCATGAACGCCGGCAAATGATCGGCGGGCATCGACAGGTAGATCGCCGCCAGCCCGAAGAAGAACAGGCCGATCACCACCCCGGCTGAAACGACGAGCCCTTTCAGCATCTCTCAGATCCTTCAATTCGTACTGAAATGCAATTTGGAGCACATCGGCATCTCGCGCTCCTTTCGACTAAGCATGGGCGGAACCTCTTTTGCGCCTGTCCGCAACCGCTCACTCCCGCGTGTTGGACAGGGCGTCCCGATCGCAGGTCGTCCTTGATCTTGTTTGGCGCGCCCAACGGGAATCGAACCCGTGTTTTCGCCGTGAAAGGGCGACGTCCTGGACCGCTAGACGATGGGCGCGGGCTTGGTCAGAATCCGGTTCTGCCGGATCGACGCGATGCTATAAGGTCGGCGCTTCGCGCTGGCAAGGCCGCTGGGCGGCGTCTGTCAAGTCAGCGTTCAACGATCAGAGGAAACAATGCGCGCGATACGCATCCATCAACCCGGCGGTCCGGAAGTCATGCGCCTCGAGGAGGCCGAACTGGCGCCGCCGGGCAAGGGCGAGGTCAGGCTGAGGCAGCACGCGATCGGGATCAACTTCATCGACATCTATCACCGCACCGGTTTCTACCCGCCGGCTAAGGTGCCGTATACGCCGGGATCCGAGGGCGCGGGCGAGGTGACGGAGGTCGGGCCGTCGGTGGAGGGGTTCAAGCGCGGCGACCGCGTCGCCTATTGCGGCTCGGCGGGCGCGTACGCCGAGGAGCGAAACATCGAAGCGCGGGTCTTGTTCAAGCTGCCGCGCGCAATCTCCTATGAAGTCGCGGCCGGGATGATGCTCAAGGGCCTCACCTCGCAATATCTCCTGCGCCAAACCTATCGGGTGAAAGAGGGCGACACGATCCTCGTCCATGCCGCAGCCGGCGGCGTCGGGCTCATCCTCTGCCAATGGGGCAAGGCGCTCGGCGCAACGGTAATCGGCTGCGTCGGCACGGCGGAAAAGGCTGCGCTGGCCAAGAAGGCCGGGGCGAAGCACACGATCCTCTATCGCGAGGAGGATTTCGCCAAGCGGGTGGACGAGATCACCAAGGGGGCGAAGTGCCATGTGGTCTACGACGGCGTCGGCAAGGCGACTTTCCCGGCGTCGCTCGACTGCCTGAGGCCGTTTGGGGTGTTCGCGAGCTTCGGTTCGGCGTCGGGAGCGGTCGAAGCGTTCAACATCGGCCTTCTGGCGCAGAAGGGGTCGCTGTTCGCCACCCGTCCGACCCTGTTCACGTTCATGTCGGATCGCGCGCGGGCGGAGAAAATGGCGCGCGACCTGTTCCGGGTCGTCGAGCGCGGCGACGTCAAGATCCGGATCGGCGGCAAATGGCCCCTTGCCCAGGCGGCCGACGCTCATATCGCGCTTGAAAAGCGCGAAACGACCGGCTCCCTCATTCTCGTACCGTAAGGCCGACGCGCGGCCTTCTTCACGCCAAGTTTTCGCGCCACGTGCCGGCGCTTGGCGCGGGCTGACCGCCCTTGTATAGGAGGCGCGTCCGGCCGCCGGCCGCCGAGTTCCGGATGAGACGAGGAAGGGCGTATTGAGCCGAATGATCGAACCGAGCCTGAAGCCTGTCGAGGCCGCCGTCACGCCCGCCAAGAAGGAGGAGGGGTGGTGGGAAACCATCAAGGTCATCATCGAAGCGCTTCTGATTGCGCTCGTGGTGCGCACGGTTCTGTTCCAGCCGTTCAACATTCCCTCAGGCTCGCTGGTTCCCACCCTGCTCGTCGGCGACTACCTGTTCGTCTCCAAATACGCCTACGGCTATTCGCATTTCTCCCTGCCGAGCTTTCTCGATCTCGACCCCCAGGCGATGCCCGGCCGGATCTTTGCCTCCGAGCCCAAGCGCGGCGACATTATCGTGTTCAAGCTGCCGAGCGACGGCCAGACCGACTACATCAAGCGGCTGATCGGCCTGCCCGGCGACAAGATCCAGGTCCAGCACGGGCGGCTCATCATCAACGGCGAGGTCGTTCCGCGCGAGCCGGTCGCGCCGTTCGTGACCGTCAATCACTTCAACAAGCCGATGGAGGCCCCGCAGTATCTGGAGACGCTTCCCGGCGGGGTCCAGCACAAGATCATTCAGATCGACGGCGACGAGGGAACCTTCGACAACACCAAGGTCTACGAAGTGCCGCCCGGACATTATTTCATGATGGGCGACAACCGCGACAATTCGAGCGACTTCAGAACTCGCGGGCGATCAGGGCGGCGTCGGCTACGTGCCGTTCGAGAACCTGATCGGCAGGGCCGAGGTCATCTTCTTCTCGATCGACGAAGGCACGCCTGCGTGGGAGGTGTGGCGGTGGCCGTGGACGGTGCGGTGGAGCCGCATCTTTCAACGGGTTCGCTAGCCGCCGGCCGGCGCGCTGCCCCTGGAAGTTCGTAGGCGCTATAGTCGGGCGAGTCGCCTCTCCGGTTTCCTGCCCGTTATCGAGCGGCGCGAAGGCGCGGCCGTCCCGCGATCGGTTGGTCAATGAACAAGCAGCCGCGAGCCGAATTGTCGGCGTTGGAGTCCCGGCTCGGATATCGCTTCCGCGATCCGGGGCTGGCTCAGCTCGCGCTGACCCATCTGTCAGCGCAGGGCTCCGGCGGGCAGGGGCGGGCGCAATCCTACCAGCGCCTCGAATTTCTCGGCGACCGGGTGCTTGGCGTCGTCATCGCGAGCCGGCTCTATCAGGCCTTTCCCCAGGCGAGCGAGGGGGAGCTCTCGATGCGGTTCGCCAAGCTCGTGCGCCGCGAGACCTGCGCCGAGATCGCCGCGCAATGGGACGTCGGGCCGCACGTGTCGTTGGGTCTCGGCGAAGCGCGGGGCGGCGGCCGCAAGAAGGCCGCGATCCTCTCGGACGTGTGCGAATCCCTGATCGGCGCGGTGTTCGTCGACGGCGGCTTCGAGGCGGCGGAGGCGCTTGTGCTTGGCGCCTGGGGCGAGCGGATCGCCGCCGACGCCGGGCGCGACGCGAAGACTGCGGTGCAGGAATGGGCGCAATCGCGGGCGCTGGCGGCGCCCCGCTACGAGGAGGTCGAGCGCAGCGGTCCGGCGCACGCGCCCCATTTCGTGATGCGCCTCATGCTCGAAGGCTTTGAGCCCGAGCTCGGCGCCGCCAGTTCGAAGCGGGCCGCCGAACAGGCGGCGGCGCAGGCGTTTCTCGACCGCCGGGGCGTAACGTGAGCGCGACGCGCTGCGGGTTCGTCGCGCTCATCGGCGCGCCCAACGCCGGCAAGTCGACGCTCATCAACGCGCTCGTCGGCGAAAAGGTCTCGATCGTCACCCGCAAGGCCCAGACGACCCGCTCGGTCGTGCGCGGCGTGATGACCAGGGGCGAGGCGCAGATCATATTCGTCGACACGCCGGGCCTGTTCGCGCCCAAGCGCCGCCTCGACCGGGCCATGGTCGCCTCGGCCTGGAGCGCGGCCGCCGACGCCGACGTGCTCGCGCTCATGATCGATGCGCGCAAGGAGGCGGGGCAGACGAGCCTCACCGAGGAGACCCAGGCGATCCTGAGCGGCCTCGGCGAGCGGGGCAAGCCGAAGCTCGCCCTCCTCAACAAGATCGACCTCGTCGATCGGGCGAAGCTGCTCGAACTCGCCGCCCGGCTCAACGCCGTTATCCCCTTCGACGACACGTTCATGATCAGCGCCGCGACCGGCGACGGGGTCGCCCGGCTCACCGGGCGCCTGATCGAGCTCATGGCGCCCGGACCCTGGCTCTATCCTGAGGATCAGATCGCGGAGGCGCCGATCCGTTCGCTCGCCGCCGAGATCACCCGCGAGAAGCTGATCGAGCGGCTGCATGACGAATTGCCCTATCAGGCGACGGTCGAAACCGAGAGCTGGAAGGACCTGCCGGACGGAACGGCGCGGATCGAGCAGACGATCTTCGTCACCCGCGAGAGCCATCGCAAGATCGTGCTCGGCGAGGGCGGACGGACGATCAAGGCGATCGGCACGGCGGCGCGCAAGGACATCGCCGCGGCGCATGGCGCGAACGTCCACCTCTTCCTGTTCGTCAAGGTGCGCCAGAACTGGCTCGACGACCCCGAGCGCTACCGGGCGATGGGGCTCGACTTCCCGAAAAGATAGCCAAGCGGCCGCGAGGGGGAGGCGAGGGCTGTTTCACGTGAAACTACCGATCGGGCAAGATCAGGGAAGAGTTTCCCAAGCGGTTGGAAGCAAAATCCAAATCTTCGGGAAAGAAAAATCAAAGCGGAGTGAAGCAAAATCCAAATTTTTCTCTTCCACGAATTGTGACTTTTCAACGGCTTGCGGTTGAATCCAAAAAACCCCGCGCCTCCGTGCTCCCTGCGAACTCCTACACCGCTGGTCGCCGACCTCAGCGGATCCCTGGTCCGCCGTGCAATGAGAGTAGCAGCAGTTTCTGGTTTTGGCAATATGATTTTTAGAACGTCGGTTTTCCCGACCGCCGCGGGCAAGGACGCGCCCATCCGGGTCCTCGCTTTTTTGACGTTTCCCTGGATTGCTTCGCTCCGCTCGCAATGACGGATATCGCTCTTGGGGAATTGCGTAATGCTCCAGCCAGCTTACCCCGGGCGATACGCCATACGGCAATGGCCGGGGCAGTAGGAATGGCCCTGGGCCGGCGCAAGCCCGCAGTAAGCGAAGTCTCCGCATCTGGGGTCGCCGAGGGGCCATCGGCAAGCCGCCTGCCGGATGTCCTCGAACCTGACCCGCGGCATGGCGCCGACCTCGGCGTCGGCGAAGGCCCAAATCTCATTCCTCCGGCCGGGCCTCCTTCTTCGGGCGTCGTCGGCGAAGGGAGAAGCGGGGAGTCGACGCGCGCGCCGCGGCCCCGATCCCGGGGCTGACGATCGCCCGTCGCCGTTGAGCCTGACTCCGATCCGGTTCGCCTTGCCGATGACGGCGTTGCGCGAGGCGGCGCCGAGCGCTTGAGCGATGAGGTTTGCGCTTCTTCCCTCGAGCGCGAGCTTCTTCAAGACTTCGATCGACTCTTCGGTCCACAGCATCTTGCGCTCCCCAGGATCCTCGGCCGCTCCACGCACCGATCACACGACCCCATTCCGACGGCAGACGATTCGCGGACGCCGATGGCTCCGGCCGCCTCCATCAATGGTGAAAAACTTGTTAATGTCAGATGGTTGTCAGGAAAGCCGAGCGCGGCAACGGCTTATTTCGAACCGTCCACGACGAGATCGTATACGGTATGCTTGCAGCCGAGCCGCGAATGAGCGCAGTCTGCATTCCGAACGGGAGGAGCATCCCATGGCGAGGGGCGGTTCGGAAAAAGCCCGGTCCCTACGGACCGCGCCCTACACGTCCTATAGGACCTTCAAGACGTTCATCGAGGACCTTCGTGAGCATGGGGTCCCGTCGCGGATCGACCGCAGCGTGCTCACGCGCTTTTCCGGCGCGGTCGGCGGACAGCTCATGCATGCGCTGCGCTTTCTCGGTCTGATCGACAGCGAGGGGCGCTCGACGCAGCGTTTGAGAGAGCTCGTGATCGCGCACGGCGAAGCGCAGTGGCCCGAGACGTTATCGCACACCCTTCACCAGGCCTACGCGCCGATGTTCGCGATCGACCTCGAAACCGCGACCCCCTCGCATTTCGGCGCAACGTTTCGGAAGGCCTTCCCGGCGGCGGATGCGGTCGTCCAGAAGTGCGTCACCTTCTTTCTTTACGCCGCGGCCGACGCGGGGCTGAAGGTGAGCGCCCGCATTCTCAAAGGCCGGAAGCCGCGCTCGCTCGCGCCGCGCAGGACGTCAAGGCGGGCGCCAGCGGCGACGAAGGGCGTCGAGGCGGAATCGTTTGAGCCTCTGCCGGCTGCGTCCCTCATTGAGCGCAAGAAACCTTCGGAGATCCTTTTCGCGCACCTCGACCCCAGCGCAATGAACGAGGAACAACAGGCGGCGATTTGGACCTTGCTGAAGTATTTCAAGGCAAGGGGGTTGTAGGCGCGCGAGGGCGAAGCGTCCGAGGGAACCGTCACCCGCGGTCTGGCGCGCAGTTTTCTGTCATGCCCGCGAAAGCGGGCATCCAGGCGAGGACATGGACAAGACTCTGGACCCCCGCGTTCGCGGGGGTGACACAAACGCTCAAGGTATCAACACCCCCGGGTTCATAATCCCGGCGGGGTCGAGCGCGCTCTTCGCCGCTGCGAGCGCTTTCCCGAACAGGGCGGGGCGCTGGGCGCGGTACCAGGGCATGTGGGCGCGGCCGACCGCGTGGTGGTGGGTGATCGTGCCGCCGGCGGCGATCAGCGCGTCGGAGGCGCGCGTCTTGATCTCGCCGCCATTGCTCGATGAGGCGTCCCGGGTCGCCGCGGACGTTGAAGGTGTAATAGACCGCCGGCCCGTCCGGATAGACGTGGGTGAAGCGGGTCGAGACGGTCCCCTTGTGGCCGGTCGCCTCGATGAGCGCGTCCTCCGTCGCCTTGCGGACGGCGGCGTGGAAAGCCTCGAACCTGTCCCAGGTGATCGCGGTCTCGAACGTGTCGTTGATGAGACCCATCGGCACGGTCAGTTCGCGCGCGTAGGGCATGCGGATGAAGGCGGTGCGCCAGCGCAGGCCCGCGCCTTCGTCCTGATGCCGGCGCCCGCCGTGGTCGGCCATCAGCTCGATTGCGCGCGCCATCCACGCCTCGACCGGATGGTCGGCGGATTCGAAGGCGAGCACGAGCAGGCTTTCCTCGTAGGCGTTGACGCCGTAGGCGCCCGCTTCGTCGTTGTCGATCACGCGCAGGTTCGAGGGGTAGAGCCCGGCTTGGGCGACAGCGCGAACGGCGCGCGCGGCGGCGAAGAAATTCTGGAAGCCGAACACCTCGTCGGCGCGGAAGCGCGGCCGCCCCTGAAGCCGCATCCACGCCTCGGTGATGATGCCGAGCGCGCCCTCGGAGCCGATCATCATCCGGTCGGGGCTGGGGCCGGCGCCGGAGCCCGGCAGGCGCCGCGATTCCATGATCCCCGCCGGCGTCACCGTGCGGATGCTTTCGACGAAATCGTCGATGTGCGTATAGAGGGTGGCGAAGTGGCCGCCGGAGCGGGTGGCGATCCAGCCGCCCAGGGTCGAGAACTCGAAGCTCTGCGGATAGTGGCGAAGCGCGAACCCATGGGGCTTCAGCGCCGCCTCGATCGCCGGCCCCCGGATGCCGCCCTCGATGCGCGCGGCGCGGCTCGCGCTGTCCACCTCCAGCACCCGGTCGAGATGGCGCATGTCGAGGCTGACCGTCCCGGCGTAGCCCTCGCCGACCGCGGGCTCGACGCCGCCCACGACCGAGGAGCCGCAACCGAACGGAATGACCGCGACTTTCGCGCCGCCCGCCCAGTCGAGCACGGCCTCGATGTCGGCTTCGTTCTTCGGCAGGGCGACGAGATCGGGCGCGTTGGCGAAATCGCGCGCGAAGGCGCGCACGGTCTCCGGAAAGGACTTGCCGTAGGTGTGCAGGAGCCGCTCGTAGGGATCTGAAGTCAGGACGCTTTCGAGACGCGGCCGGAGCCGACACGCGCGGCGAGCGGAGCGCGATCTCGGCGGCCTGCGGCGGGGGTGCGATCGCGCGCGGCTCGACGCCGAGCTTCTCGGAGACGAAGCGGAAGAGGCGCTCGCGCTCGCCGTCGTCGAGGCCCTCGCCCTCGTTGCCCCAGCCGTAGAATTTGAGCCTCGACGCCATGGCTGGCCTTCCTTACAACTGACCAATCAGTGGATAACGGGCGGCAGGCCGCAGTTGAGTGCGGAAGCGTCCTCGATCTTAGCGCCGGTCACGATCAGCCCGGACAATTTCAGCGGAATCAGCCGGCGTCTGGAGCCCCAAGCGGCGCACCTGCGCCAGCAAATCCTTGGCCGCCGCCCCCTCAGCCGCCTCCCGCATCGCCGCCCAGACGGCCTCGACGTCGGCGGCTTCTGTCGCCAGCGCGCCGATGGATACGCGCGCCATCCAGCGCCCGTCGAGGATCGCGGGGGTGAGATAGGCGGCGCCGGAGCGGTTCACCGCCTCGACCCATTGGGTCGTGTGCTTGTCGAGCGCTTCGCCGCCGAGCCCCTCCGGCTCGTGGCGGACGCAGACCGTCTGCAGGTTGACCGGCGCGACGACCCGCCAGGCGAGCGTCGCGGCGACCTTTTCCGCCAGCCATCGGGCGTTGGCCATGTCGCGCCTGAGCCGCGCTTGCAGCCCGCTCACGCCCTGTTCGCGGATCACGAACCAGAGTTTCAGCGCCCGGAACCGGCGCCCGAGCGGGATGCCCCAGTCGCGCAGGTTCTTGACCTCGCCGTCGACCGAGGATTGCAGGAAACTCGGGTTGGTCGACATCACCCGCATCAGGTGCTCGGGATCGCGCACGTAATAGACCGAGCAGTCGAACGGCGCGCCGAGCCATTTGTGCGCGTTGACGACCAGCGAGTCGGCGCCCTCGACGCCCTGCCACATCCAGCGGCACTCGGGGAGGATCATCGCGCTCCCGGCCATCGCCGCGTCGACATGCAGCCAGACGCCGTGGCGCCGCGCGACCGCCGCGATATCCGCGACCGGATCGATCGCCGTCGTCGCCGTAGTGCCGACGGTCGCCACGATGGCGCACGGGAGGTCGCCGTTCGCGACGTCGGCGGCGACCATTTCCGCGAGCGCGTCGGCGCGCATCGCGTATTGAGCGTCGAACGGGACGAGCCGCAAATTGTCGCGGCCGAAGCCGGCGAGAAGCGCGCCCTTGTCGACCGAGCTGTGGGCGTGCGCCGACACGTAGACGCGCGGCGTTCGCGTTTCGCCCTGCAGGCCGCCGCGCGCAAGCGCGTAATCCGTGGCGCGCTCGCGGGCGCAGATGAGCGCAACCAGCGTCGAGGTCGAGGCGGTGTCCTGGATGACGCCGCTAAAGGCCGGCGAGAGGCCGAGCATCTGGCGCAGCCAGTCGGTCACCACCTCTTCGACTTCAGTGACGGCCGGGCTCGACTGCCACGAGAGCCCGATCACGCCGAGCCCGGTCGAGACGAGATCGGCGAGGACGCCCGCATGAAGCGCGTTGGCGGGGAAGTAGCCGAAGAAACGCGGATGCTGCCAGAGCGACAAGCCGGGCAGGACGACGCGGTCGAGATCCGCGATCGCCGCGCCGAAATCCTCGGGCTCCTGCGGCGGCGTAGCGGGCAGGGCGGCGCGGACCTCGCCGGGCTGGGTCTTGGCCATGACGGGCCGCTTCGCCAGGCCCTCGTGGTAGTCGGCCAGCCAGTCGATGAGCCGGTGGCCGTAGCGGCGGAATTCTTCGGGCGACACGGGGGCTCGCATCCTTGCGGGGTCGCAGCCTGCATCAAGGCTCGGCGCGCCGGAGTCAATCAGCCAACGAGCGCGCGCCGAAGCCGGTCAGCCCGAGACTTGCTCCAGAAGGTCCTGGACGAGGCCCGCGAGCAGGTCGAGCTTGTAGCCCGTCATCGGCAAGGGCTTCGCGCCTACAGTCGCAGCCTGGGCCGCCACCGCGATGGTCGATGCTGAGACAGGGGCGCCTTGCGAGACTCTCTCAGCCTCGGCGAGCCGCACAGGAACTGGCGCAACTCCGCCCGCCGCGAGCCGCACGAACTGAAACGCGCCATCCGCGACGACCACACGCGCGACGACCTCGACCAGCGGCCATTCGGCGTAGGCGCGGCTGATCGCGCGTTTGTAGGCCGCGCGCTCGCCGGCGAGCGGGGGCGCGAGTTCGATCGCTTCGATCATTTCGTTTTGTCTGAGCGCATGGTCGGCGGCGCCGTTCGAGCCGTCGCCAAGCAACTGCTCGACGCTCAAGCCCTGGCGCTGGTTGGTCACGACCTTCGCCTCGTAGGCCAGAAGCGCCGCCGCCATGGTCGAAGGATGCGGCGCGACGCATGGCCCGAGATCGAAGACGACGCCGTAAAGATGGTTGCCCTCGCGCGCCGGGCATTCGTTCCCGCCCTTTTTCAGGCAGGAGAAATGGGGATTGCGGTAGTACCAGCAGCGCGAACGCTGGGCGAGATTGCCGCCGAGGGTGGCGAGATGCCGGATCTGCGGCGTCGCGAGACCG
This sequence comes from uncultured Alphaproteobacteria bacterium, assembly GCA_963776665.1. Lineage (GTDB taxonomy): Bacteria > Pseudomonadota > Alphaproteobacteria > Rhizobiales > Beijerinckiaceae > Roseiarcus. Next base: position 90,548 of record CAVZNQ010000007.1, on the reverse strand, counting down.
CCCGCCGCGGCGGCGACGCCGGGATAGGCCGCCTGAAGCTTGGCGTCGGCCGCGATTGTCGCGATCGACGTCGAAGCGCCGATCCGCGCCGCTCCCGCCGCATCCCAGGCGATCCCGGTCATGGCGGAAGTCGGCGCGATGTCGACGAGCGGCCCGCGCGAGACGCCGCTGCGGCGGCGCTCCGAGAGGTCGGTGCCCGACGCGCGGAATTCGGCCTCTCCCGACTGGGGGACGATTGGCGCCATCACCGTCATGCCGCAGTCCTCCGATGGAGAAGTTCGAGCAGCCGGTCGGGCCGGATCGGGATCTCGTATGGCCTGACGCCGATGGCGTCGCGGACGGCGTTGGCGACCGCCGCCGCCGTCGGCACGGTCGCGACCTCGCCGATGCCGACGCTGCCGCCATGCACATGGTCGAAGCCGCCCTCGTCGAAGTAGACGTCAATCGGCGGAATGTCGCCGATCCCGGGCATGCGGTAGTCGTCGAGGCTCGTCGTCAGAACGTCGCCGGTCGTGCGATCGATCTCGCGCCCCTCGTAGAGAGCGTAGCCCAATCCCTGAATGACGGCGCCCGATGCCTGATTGCGCGCCAGAGTCGGCGCGGCGAGCTTGCCGACAGCGACGCCGGTATGCGCTCCGAGCACGCGCACGCGGCCGAGCAGCGTATCGACCTCGACCTCGATCACCTGGACCGAGCTCGGCGCGCCCGCGCCGATCACGATGCCGGCCCTCCGCCGCATCATGAAGCCGAAGATCCAGCCGATCATGCCGGCGTCCTTGAGCAGCGAATTGTTGCCGTAGGCGGTCCTCGAATTGTCTTCCGCGCGCTCCGCCTCGACCTTGAGATCGGGCGCGGCGGCGATGAGTTCCCGCCACGGCGCGTTCGAGCCAGGGGCGGGCTTTCGTCCGGTCTTCTCTCCGATGCCGGCCTTGAGCTTGCCGGCGGCGACGAGGAGCGGCGGCACGATCGACGCTGTGACCCGGCTGCCGCCGGAGGTCGGCCCGTTGGGCAACTTCGAATTGCCGATGCGGACCTCGACCTCGTGCGGCTCGAGCCCGAACTCGCGCGCGATCGTTTCCGCGATGACGCTGCGCGTGCCGGTGCCGATGTCTTGCACCGCGGTGGCGGCGACGAGACGGCCGCCCTCGATCGCAAGCTCGACCTTGGTTCCGACCTGCCAAAGATAAGGCCAAAATCCCGTTGCCACCCCAACGCCGCGTCGGTAGCGGCCGGTCTGCGGCCGCCCGCGAGCGCGCAGGCGCCAGGCCTCGAGCCCAACGGCCCAGTCGTAAAGCCGCTGCCGGTCGGGATTGGGATCCCAACGCTTGCGCAAGGCGATCGGGTCGGTCCCGAGCCGAAGCGCCGCCTCGTCGATCGCCTGCTCGAGCGCGAAGGCCATCGGCGGGCCGCCCGGGGCGCGGAACGCGCAGCCCGGCGGCAGGTTGCTGACGACGTCATTGTCGGCGATTTCCTTCGCCTCGGCGGAGTAGATGAGACGGGCCCATGCCGCGAGGGTCGTATTCACGGCCACGCCAGCATCCGAATAGGCCGTGACCGAGAGCGCCTTGAGAGCGCCGTCGCGCCCGGGCAAGATCGCGACCGTGACTTCGGCGCCTGGCCGATAGCCGGCGACCGACAATTCCTCATGCCGGTCGAACGCGACCTTTACCGGCGCCTTCGCGGCTTGCGCCAGCTTGATGGCGATCACGGTCTCGGCGCCGAGCGTGGCCTTCGACCCAAACCCGCCGCCGATGTGCTCGGCGATGACCCGCACCTTCGCAGGATCGAGCTCAAAACGCTTGGCGATTTTCGACCTGAGTTCGGTCACCGCCTGGGTCGAGACGTGCACCGTCAATTGATCGCCGTCGAAGCGGGCGACCGCGGCATGCGGCTCGAGACAGGAATGCTGCTGAATTCCGGTGCGGAACGTCCCCTCGAACAACAATGGATCGTGCGCGGCCCGCGCCTTCGCGATCGAAGCGCGCGCGGATTTTTTCTTCTGGGAGAAGGCGGCGACCGGCCCGCGGACATTGCCGGACCAGGACGCCGGCGCGGCCGCGCCTTCGCCGGCGTTGTACCTCTGCCCCTTGCCCTTGGGAAACAGGATCGGCGCTTCGGCTTTGCGCGCGGCGTCCGGTCCGATCACGCCTGGCAGGATCTCGTAGTCGACCCTGATCGCCGCCAATGCGGCGAGCGCCGTCTTGCGATCGACCGCGGCGACGGCTGCGACCGGTTCGCCGACGAAATGGATCATGCGGTCGTCGTCGAGGAGCGAAACCGCCGCCGTGACGCCGGGCAACGCGCGCGCCGGCGCGAGATCGACCAACCCGACCCGCGCGCGGGGATGGGGCGAGCGCAGCACCGCGCCTTCGAGCTGCCCCTCATGGCGGACGTCCACGGTATAGATCGCGGCGCCGGTCACCTTCTGCCGCGCTTCGATCCGCGGCGAGCGTTCCGCTTCGCCGTCGTATTTGCCGCTGCAGGCGTCGGCGACGGCGCGAAAGATGTTGTCGTAAGCGCCGCAGCGGCAGAGATGGCCGGAGAGCGCCCGGGCGATGTCCTCGCGCGCGGGCGTCGCGGCGCCGCGCGCGGCTCGCCAGGCGTCGTGGAAGGCGGCCGCCTCGACGATGAAGCCCGGGGTGCAGAACCCGCATTGCAGCGCGTCGAGCGCCATGAAGGCGCGCTGAACCGGATGCAGTTTGTCGGCGCCGACGCCTTCGACCGTGGTCACGCTCTTGCCCGCAGCGGCTTTCGCCGGCAGGAGGCAGCTTGCGACCGGGGCGCCGTCAAGGAGAACCGTGCACGCGCCGCAGACGCCGGCGCCGCAGACGAGCTTGGTCCCGGTCAGACGCAATTGATCGCGCAGGACGTCGACCAGGAGCGCCTCGGGGTCGTCCGGCAAGGTCGCGGCGCGGCCGTTGATCAGGGCGCTAGTCATGGCAGTCTCCTTGAGGGGCGCCGTTGGACGGCTTCGGGCGCGGCCTCGATCGCTCCGGCGACCATCAGGCGAACGGATCGCTCGAGATCGGCGAGCGCGTTGGCGTCGCCCTTCTTGAGGTCGAGGCCGTGCGCCGCAAGCTCAATCGAGCGCGCGAGTTCCGCCGGGGTCACCCCGTCGCGCAAGACGACCTTGCCCGCGGCGTGCGCGCGCTCGATCGCGCCGGCGATCAGGCTGAATTTGCGGTCGACAAAGGTCTGATGGAGGTCTCGCGTCTGCCGCTGCTGCTCCGACAGCAGCTCCTCGACCTGGGCGGCCCCGTTGATCGATCGAAGAGATAGCGAAACCGCGCTTCGAACTGCGCGACCAGAATGTCGGCGAGCCCGCCGCCGGCCTGTTCCCGCCGCAGGCCCGCGACCTGCTCGGCCTCGAATGCGCCTTCGTAGACGGCCTCGACGACGGCGCGAAACAGCGCCTCCTTCGACGGCGAAGTGGTGGTAAAGCGCCTGCCGGGTGAGCCCGGACTCCTGTGCGACGAGTTCCATTGAAGCGAGCTTAAAGCCGTGCTGGCCGAAGACTTTGGCGGCGGAATCGAGGATGCGTTCGCGGGAAGCCATTTTGACGAACTTGACATAGAGTTGCAGAAATGTCAAATCGCCTTTCACCGGCGCCCCTGCCCGTCTGACGCTCTTGCGCGCCCTCGCCGCACGGCAACAATGGGCGGGAAGCGCCAACGCATACGGAGAGCGTACAATGGGCGATGAAGCGAGCGGGCTCGTCGGCGTCTGGATCTTGCGCTCGGCCTATGGCGAACGGTTTGACACGAAAGAAAGAACTTTCCTTTTCGGCGAGAACCCGCGCGGCGTGCTGATGCTGCACGAGAGCGGGCGGATGGCGGCGCTCATCACGCCGTCGCTGCAGCGGGACGATCCTCCGCCAACGCCGCGGCAGCTTGTCGCCTATTCCGGCCGCTACCGGATCGAGCCTCCCAGCCGGTTCGTCACCGATGTCGATATCGCCTGGTTTCCGACTTGGGTCGGGTCGGCGCAAGGTCGCACGTTCTCGCTTCGCGACGGCGAGCTCCACATTGTCACCGACCCTCGGCCAGTCGAATTCTTCGACGGCGCGGTTGGGGTCGGCGTTCTCAGATGGGGGCGTGAAGATCGAGCGGCCGCGTGACACAAGCCGACGCCGACGTCAGCCCGGCGGCGCCGCGCGGCGCTCCTCCATGAGCGCGTGCAGAGCTTCCGGCGTGGTCACCGGCAGGCTGCAGGTCTGGCCCTGGCAGAGCATCGCGATCGGCCCCGGCGCCCGAGGCAGCTCGGCGCGCGGCGGGCCGTCGGGCCATAAGCTTCGGTCGAGGCGCAGGACGGTCAGCGACGGGTCGGCCGCGCGGAGCGCCGCTTCCGCCAGCGCTCGAGCGCGCGGATCGTCGAGCGGCCCATCGATGACGACTGAGCCGCCGCGCTCCAGCATGTCGGCGCTCATCAGGGTGAGCGGACTGCCGCCAAGGCCCTCCGGCGCGCCGGAGACCACGCGAATTAGGTTCTCGGCCGCCTCGCGCCAGCGCGGTTCGTCGGTCAGATGCCAGAGCCGGACGAAAGCCTCGGCCAGGAGGCCGACGCCCGACGGGGTCGCTCCGTCATGCGCCTGGCGCGGACGCGCGCCCGGCACGTCGGCGGCGTCGCTCGCGGTAAGGTAGACGCCGCCGGCGCCGTCTCCGAACAGGTCCAGAGCCTCGGCCGCAAGGCTTCGGGCGGCCTCGAGGTCTCGAGGCTCGCCGCTGGCCTCGAACAGGGCAAGCGCGGCGCGGGCCATCGACGCGTAATCGTCGAGGAGCGCGCGGGCGCCGGGATGTCCCTCCCGCCAGGCGTGCAAGCAGCCGGCCATCCGGCCCGCGCAGCTTCGTCATGATGAAGTCGAACGCGGCGCGGGCGGTTGCAATCCAGGCTGGCTCGCCGAACACGGCGCTCGCGCGGACGAGCGCCGCGATGGTCAGGCCGTTCCAGTCGGCGAGCACCTTGTCGTCGCGACCGGGCTTCGGCCGCGCCTCGCGCACGGCGAAGAGTTTCACCCGCGAGGCGGCAAGCTCGGCCTCCTCTTCCGGCGAACCGCGCGGAGTGATGCGGCGCAGCACCGTCTGCCCTTCCCAGTTCCCCCCGCGCGTGACGTCATAGCCGGCCTTGAAACGCGCCGAGGCGGGGCCAAGCGCAGCGTCGATCTCGTCCGCCCGCCAGACATAGAAGAGGCCCTCCTCGCCGTCCTGATCGGCGTCGAGGGACGCGGCGAAGGCGTCGCCGACCCGCATCTCGCGCATCAGCCAGCCGACCGTCTCGCGCGCGCGGTCGGCGAAGGTCGGATCGGGCCACAGCGAATGAACCAGCGCCAGCAGTTCGAGGATTTGGGCATTGTCGTAGAGCATCTTCTCGAAGTGCGGGACGAGCCATTCGGCGTCGGTCGAATAGCGCGCGTAGCCGCCGCCGAGATGATCGTAGATGCCCCCCGCGTTCATCGCCTCGAGCATCGCCCGCACGGCCTCGCCGAACGCCGGCTCCCGGCGGCGGAACATCTCGTTCCAGAAAAAGCGGAAGACTGGCGCGTTGGGGAATTTCGGCGCGCCGCGGAGGCCGCCATGCACGGGGTCGACCGCGCTCAAGAGGGCGTCGCCGATCCTGGTCAGATCTTCGGGCGTCACGCCGCGACCGGCGCCTACCTCCGACAGCTTCGCCAGATGGTCGGCGAGGACGAGGCCGCGGCCCTTCATGTCCTCGCGGCGTGTGCGCCAGGCCGTATCGACGGATTCGAGCACCTGCCGGAACGAGGGGCGGCCCCAGCGCGGCTCGGGCGGCCAATAGGTGCCCCCTAACATCGGCTGGCCTTCGGGCGTGAGAAACATCGTCAGCGGCCATCCGCCCTGCTGCCCCGTCGCGTGAAGCGCCGTCATGTAGATGTGGTCGATGTCCGGCCGTTCCTCCCGATCGACTTTAATGTTGACGAACAACTCGTTCATCCGTTGGGCGGTTTCGTCGTTCTCGAACGACTCGTGCGCCATCACGTGGCACCAGTGGCAGGCGGCGTAGCCGATCGAGAGCAGGATCGGACAGTCGCGGCGCTGGGCCTCCGCCAGGGCGGCGGCGCCCCATGGGCGCCAATGCACCGGGTTATGGGCGTGCTGCAGGAGATAGGGCGACGCCTCGCCGGCGAGGAGATTGCGGCCGGTCTCCATTTGAACCCCTCCGCTCGCCTTCAGGCCAGCGCGGCCTTCAGCATAGCCTTGAACCGGCCCGAGTTCGAAGGTCCAGAGAATGTCGGCGCCTTGGTGCTCGCCGGCCGCGGCTTTCCAGACATGGACGTTGTTTTCGTCGCCCGCGACGTTGAGCCGGTCGACCACGGTCATGCCGCGCGTAAGTTCGCTGGAACACTCGACGGCGACCCGATGTCGGGACCACGAGAGGCCGATCGAGCGGTCGAGCGCGACCGCCATCGCGGTCGGATCGGCGAGCGATAGCCCGACCTCGCCGGTCTGGACTCGATAGGCGTCGCGGGCGCGGCTGTTCGTTTGGATCGCGAATTCGGCCTTCGCCGTGCCGAGCGCCTCGATCGCCGCGATCTCGTCGTCCTTCAGCACACTTGCGCCGCGCGAGACGTGCCAGCCGACCATCTCGATCGGGAGCTTGGAGCGGAACACGGCGCGCGCCGCCTCCGGATCAACCCAGATGTTGTATTCCGCCGCCGGAGTCACGTTGCCCTCGCAACTCGGCGCGCCGCCCATCACCACGCAGCGGCCGATCCTGCCCGCAAGCTCCGGATCGCGGGCCAGCGCCAGCGCGATATTGGTCAAGGGCCCGAGCGTGACCAGCGTCAGGCCGGGCTCGGCCCGCGCGAGGCGCAGGATCGCGTCGACGCCATGTTCGCGCTCGGGCGCGCGCTTCGGGGCGGGATAGCCGCGATCGCCGAGGCCGTCCTTGCCGTGGAACCAGTGCGCGTGGTCATGCGCGCGGATCAGCGGCCGGTCGGCGCCCATGAAGACGGGAACGTCGGAATTGCAGATCTCGGCGGTCAGGAGCGCATTCGAGGTCGCCTGTTCGAGGCCGACATTGCCCGCGACGGTGGTGAGGCCGAGCACGCGCACGTCCGGCGCCGCCAGCGCCATGATGATCGCGACCGCGTCGTCGGAGGCGGTGTCGGTGTCGATGAGGAAATTGCGCATGGGGTCCAGTATCTCTCACGGCGCCCTTCAGGCGACGCTTTTGCGTCCGGGGAGTTTTCCAAGCACCATGCCAATGATATGGGCTTCGCTTGGCCAATAGCCGCTGAGCTTCGGGACCGAGTTCGGAAATTTCGGCGACCCGGCGATGATAGAAGATGTGGCGGTCGGGCGCGGGAAGCTCCGCTGGCTCCGGGAAATTCTGCGAGGGAACGAACGCGAGCCTGACGCCGGGGACCATGGTCAGGAACCCGACGACGGGGTTCCTGCATTTGGCGCATATCCCGCGCCTCACCGCGGGCGGCGGACGATAACGACGGAACTCGACCGGCTGATCGCCCGGTAGGGCGACCGCCTCAGCCCAGAAATAAGTCACATCGGAGAAGGGCTTCCGATAGATCTTTTGGCAGATCGTGCAGTGGCAGAAAAAGCGGCCAATCGGCGTCGCCATTGACGGTGAAGCGCGACGCGCCGCAGAGGCAGGAACAGTCTTGCTTCAAAATCGCCTCCCAATCTCGCTGCCTCGCCGCGCCGTCAGGCCGTAGCCCTGAGGCGCGCGAAGCCCCGGTCGAGGTCCGCCTTCAAATCCTCGATGTCCTCGAGGCCGACGCTGAAGCGCACCATCGGCCCGCCGGGCGCGAACCGCGTCGCGGTGCGGCGGGGCGAGCAGTCGACGGGAACGACGAGGCTTTCATAGCCTGCCCACGAGTAGCCGAGGCCAAACAGCTCGAGCCCGTCGAGCAACGCAGCGACCGCTGCGTCGGAGACAGGCTTGAGCACGACGGAGAAGAGGCCGGAAGAGCCGGAGAAGTCGCGCGCCCAAAGCCAATGATCCGGATGATCGGGGAGGGCAGGGTGGACGACGCGCAACACCTCGGGCCGGTCGCTGAGCCATGTCGCCAGCGCCAACCCCTGCCGCTCCGCCTCGCGCAGCCGCAAGTCGAGCGTGCGCAAGCCCCGCAGCGCGAGAAACATGTCCTCCGGGCCCGCCGGAATTCCGAGCGTTTCGGTGCTTCGGCGCACCCGCTCGAACCAATCTGCGTTGGCGGAGACGAGACCCAGCAGGAGGTCGGAGTGACCGGAGAGGTACTTGGTGCCCGCCTCGATCGCGATGTCGACTCCATGCTGATGCGGCGAGAAGAAGAGCGGCGTCGCCCACGTGTTGTCCAGAATCAGGCACGCGCCGCGGGCATGCGCGGCCGCGGCGATCGCGGGGATGTCCTGGACCTCGAAAGTTTCCGAGCCGGGCGACTCGGCGAAGATCGTTGAGGTGTTCGCGCGCATCAGCTTGTCGATCCCCGCGCCGATGCGAGGGTCGTAGTACTCGGTTTCGATCCCCAGGCGCTTCAGCGTCGTGTCGGCGAGGAAGCGGGAGGGCCCATAGACGCTATCGCTCATGAGCAAGTGATCGCCGGCGCTAAGCGTCGCCAAGAGCGCGGACGTGATCGCGGCGATGCCCGACGGAACGAGCATGGTTCCCACAGCGCCGCTCAGATCCGTCCAGGCGGAGGCGAGAGCCTGCATGGTCGGCGTGCCGCGCCTGCCGTAGGTGAAGCGCTGTCCGCCCTTCTTCAGAGTTCCGACGTCGGGATAGAGCACGGTCGAGCCGCGAAACGGCGGCACATTGACGAAGCCTTGCGAAAGTTCGGTATCGCGGCCGAGATTCGCCAGGCGCGAACGGCGCCTCAAGGTGGCGCGGGTTTCATCGGTGAGCTTGGCCATGAGGGTCCAGGGAGCCTGTCACGAGATCGTGGAACGGGGTCTTTCGCGAAATCGGAACGAAATCAAGCAAAGATCGAGGATGGGCTTCCCGCTGGCTCATGCCGCACGACGATCCATCGCGCTCACGCCTTTCGGCGCGCGAAATAGAGGTGGGTTTCGACCGGGGCGTCGAAGGCGCCGCCATTGGCCTCGATCGCTTCCGAAATGGCGGCGAGAAGGTCTTCGCGACGTTTCTCATCTATCAGCTGATAGCGAGAGACAGTCCGAAGATATTCGGCATAGCTCCGGGCTGAAAACGAGCGCGCCCAGGGATAGGACTTATGAATTACCTCTCCAAAGAGGCCCGAACGATCGAAATCGCGGGAAAACGGACCGCTCGGCAGATAGGCATGCTCGGGCGGCGGCCCGGCGAGCTCGGGCGCGTGGATGGCGTAAACGCTCTCCAGGGCTTCGCGGAGGGGCTGGCGAACCGGCTCTGGCGAGGTGCCGAACACGGCGAGCGCGCCGCCGGGCGCGAGCGCCTCGAACGCCTTGCTGAATTGGACGTCCCGCGCGACCCAGTGCCACGACTGCGCGGCCGCAACGAGCTGGAAGGCGCCGGGTTCGACCGGCCATGCCTCAAGCGTCGTGCGGACGAAACGCACGCCGTCCATGCCAGCGAGGCGACGCCGCGCCGCGGCGATCATGTCGGGTCCCGGATCGAGAGCGACGACATTCAGACCGCGCCGGGCGAAATCCTCGGTCGCCTTGCCGGTGCCGCAGCCCACTTCGAGAACTGCGTCGCCCACCGACAGATTGGCGAGCCCCATCAGATCGTCGTACAGAGCCTGTGGATACCCGGCGCGGGCCTGATCGTAGAGTTCGGCGACTTTGTTGAAGGTGAACCGTTGCTCCATGGGCGTGGCCCGCTCGCCTGCACGAACGATTGACTTCCGCGATCGGCTGTCCCGACAATACCCGCATCTGCCCTTCGATCAGATCGGGCGTCAAGGATCGTAACGCTCAAGGCCGGAGAAACTCATGAAATTGTTGATTGTGCTCCTTGCCGGCGCAGCGCTCGCCGCCGCGGCCGCTCTTTCCGCCGACGCCGGCACGCTCGACCAGGTCAAGGCGCGCGGCCAACTGATTTGCGGCGCCAATCCGGGGCTGGCCGGCTTCGGCCTGCCCGACGACCAGGGGGTCTACAAGGGCCTCGACGTCGATGAGTGCCGGGCGATCGCCGCCGCGATCCTGAACGATCCGACAAAAGTCAAATTCCTGCCGATCAACGCCAAGGACCGGCCGACGATCCTGGCCTCGGGCGAGATCGACGTGCTCATCCGCAACACCACCTGGACGTTGTCGCGCCAGACCGGCGGCATGTTCTTCACCGGCGTCAACTACTACGACGGGCAGGGCTTCATGGTCCGCAAGAAGCTTGGGATCGATTCGGCGCTGAAGCTCGACGGCGCCTCGGTCTGCGTCCAGCAGGGAACGACGACCGAACTCAACCTCGCCGACTATTTTCGCGCCAACAACATGAAACTGGAAGCGGTCGTGTTCGCGACCGACGACGAGGCGACCAAGGCCTACGACTCGGGCCGCTGCGACGCTTACACCACAGACGCCTCCGGCCTCTATTCGGAACGGCTCAAGATGTCCGTTCCCGATGACCATGTCGTGCTGCCGGAGATCATCTCGAAGGAGCCGCTCGGTCCTTCGGTGCGCAAGGACGACATCCAGTGGTTCCAGATCGTGCAATGGACCCATTACGCGCTCGTCACCGCCGAAGAGCTCGGCGTGACCCAGGCCAACGTCGACGAGAAGCTCAAATCGGACAACCCGTCGATCCGCCGCCTGCTCGGGGTCGAGGGCAATTTCGGCGAGGGCCTCGGCCTCACCAACGACTGGGCCTATCGGATCATCAAGGCGGTCGGCAACTACGGCGAATTGTTTGAACGCAACGTCGGCATGGGCTCGCCGATCAAGATCCGCCGCGGCCTCAACGCGCTCTGGAACCAGGGCGGCCTGCAATACGCCCCGCCGATAAGGTAAGGCGCATGTCCCGGGCGGTCGCGGCGGTGATAAGCAGGCCGTCGCCATGACTCCGGTCGACGTCGAGAGATGACCGCATCCCGCAAGCTCGCCGCGATCCTCGCCGCCGACGTCGTCGGCTACTCGCGCATGATGGGCGAGGACGAGGCGGGGACGGCGCAAGCGGTGCGCGAGCGGCGCGAGGCGGCGGCAGCCGATCATCGCCGCGCACGGCGGGCGGCTGTTCAAGACGATGGGCGACGGGATGCTGGTCGAGTTCCCCTCCGTCGTCGCTGCCGTCGAATGCGCGCTCGCGATCCAGAAGCAGATGGCCGCGGGCAACGTAGGCGCGCTCGAAGCCAAGCGCGTTCTCTACCGGATCGGCGTCCATCTCGGCGACGTGTTGGTCGAAGGCGAGGATATCCTTGGCGACGGCGTCAACATCGCCTCACGCCTGGAGGGCGTCGCGGAAGCCGGCGGCGTGTGCGTTTCAGCCGCCGCGCACGAGCATGTGCGCGGGAGGGTCGAGGCGGAATTCATCGATCTTGGAGAGAAAGCGCTTAAAAATATCGCGCGCCCGGTGCGTGTCTATGCGGTCCGTGTCGATTCTGACCGCTCTCCAGCGCGCGCCTCGCTCCTCCCTCGGATCTTGGCCCACCTCGCCTCTCGATCATCGTGCTCCCCTTCGCCAATATCGGCGGCGATTCCGAACAGGACTATTTCGTCGATGGCGTGACCGAAAGCCTCACCACCGATCTGTCGCGGATTCAAGGCTCATTTGTTATCGCGCGCAACACCGCGTTCACCTACCGAGGCAAGGCCCTCGATGTCATGAAAGTCGGGCGCGAGCTGAACGTCCGCTATGCCCTCGAAGGAAGCGTCCAACGGAGCGGCAATCGGATGCGCGTGAACGCGCAGCTCATTGACGCGCAGAGCGGCAGTCATCTTTGGGCGGAGCGGTTCGAACGGCCGGTGACGGATCTCTTCGAGATGCAGGACGAGATCGTGGCGCGCATCGGCAATACCCTCAATGCCCAACTGATCGCGGTCGAGGCGCGACGAGCGGAGCATGCTCCTACGCCCGACTCCCTCGACCTGTATTTTCAAGGCCAGGCTTGGGTCAACAAGGGAGTCACGTTTGAAAGCCTGACGAAGGCGCGCGACTTTTTTGAACGCGCCTTAGCCCTTGACCCTGCCAATGTCGAGGCACTCGCCGGCATGGCCGGGGTTGAGGCCAATTTCGCGATCAGTCTATCCACGGACGACAAAGCCGCACGGTTCGCCGCGGCAGAGATCGCGGCGACCAGGGCTTTGTCGTTGGCTCCCGATCATGCTCCTGCCCATTTGTACATGGGCATGGTCCTGGGCTTCACCAACCGCGCCGCTCGGGGCATTGCCGAATACGAACGGGCATTGGCCTTGGACCGCAACATGGCTGGAGCTCACTCGCTGATCGGACAAAACAAGCTCTTCATCGGGCGGGCCGAAGAGACCGAGGCGCACGTCCTCGAAGCGCTCCGCCTCAGCCCTCGCGATCCATGGGCCTATGTCTGGCTGCTGACCGCCGGCTTCGCGGCTTGCCTTCTCGGCCGCAACGAAGAGGCGGCGACATGGTTTCGCCGGTCCATCGAGGCCAATCGAAATTTTGCGCTGTGTCGTTTCATTTACGCGACGGTGTTGGCGAACGTAGGCCGAATGGACGAGGCGCGCTCGGAGGTCGCGGCCGGCCTGGCACTCGACCGCGGCTTTACGATTGCGAATTTTCAGTCCGCCGTGTGGAGCGACAATCCGCTCTATCTTGCCCAGCGGGCCAAGGTCCTCGACGATATGCGCCGAGCCGGGGTTCCGCCGGAATAAGCGGGGCGAACGGGGACGGGCGCGCAAAACGAACGGGCGATTTCCCCTGAGCGCGGACTGCGCTCAGGCCGGCGCGGCGCTCAAATCCAGGGCGAAAATCTCCTTCGGCTCCCGGACGCCGCGCAGCGCATGACGCCCGAGCGATTCGAGGCGCGTTTCGTCCTCGGTTATGCCGGCGGCGAACTCCGCCGAGACCAGAACCGACTGGCCGAGCGGCTCGCACAAAGCCTCGATCCGCGCGACCTCGTTGACCGCCGGGCCGATGACGGTGAAGTCGAGCCGGTCGGTCGCGCCGACATTGCCGTAGAGCACCTCGCCGAGATGGAGGGCGAGATCGACCGAGGCGACCGGGACTTCGGCCGCGGCGCGCGTCTTGTTCATCTCATCGAGTGCGCGCGTCGCCTCGATCGCGGCGTCGAGCGCGTGCCGGCAGGTTGCGGCCCGGTCCTGCTCGTCGAACGAGAAGACAGCGAGCATTCCGTCGCCGATGAACTTGAGCACCTGGCCGCCGTGCACGCGAAGCGAGGCTGTCAGGATCTCGAACACCTCGTTGAGCAGCTCGACAACGACCGGACCCGGCGCGGAATCGCTTACCGACGTGAAACCGCGGATGTCGGCGTACCAGATCACCGCGCGTAAGGCATCGACCGAACCGCGCATGATCGAGCCGGCATGGACCCGCCGTCCGGCGTCCTCGCCGAGATAGGTCCCAAGCAGTCCGGAAGCGATGACGTAGCCGGCGCGCGCCTTCATCGCCAGGGAAAGTCCGGGGAGCGTCGCCTGCAGGAGCGTCGTGTCGTCGTCGCTGAAACCGCCCCTGCGATCGGTCACGAACGAATAGACGATGCCGGTTCCCTGCGAGCGGTCGCCGCCTTTTCCGAATTGGAAAAGGTAGGCGAGGTAGTCCGTCGCGCCGGCGGCGAAAAATTCCTCCAGGATCGGGAAGTCGCGCTGGTCGTCCTGTTCGATGCGCCGACGCATTGACGGGTTCTCCTCGCCGCCCTGAGCCCTGACGATGAGGTCATTGAAAGGGCTGCCGAGAAAATCCGCGTCTTCACTGCTCCCGTGCACGTATTGCTCAGGTTGGATGGCGTTGAGTTCGCGACGCCAAGTGTAGCCATAGCCGCTCCATTGCGGATGCAGCGTCTCCATCGCCAGATGCGCGCGCCATAGCTCAACTCCGTCGATGACCAGTCGCTGGCAATAGCCGTCGAACAATTCATACGCCTCGGCGCTGCGAAGTCCTTCGCGCACCGCCCACATATGGGTCCCGATGATGCGATGGCCGAGCGCATCGTCGAACGTCCTGATCTGGAGCCGTGAGATTGCCTCGGCGCGGTCGTCGAGGGCCGATACGGCGGCCGGGGTCTGTCGAACATCCCCGTTGGATGCGGCGTCGGGCTGATCCGCCCCGCTCAAGGCTTCGGCTCGGACTTCGGCACCACGAAGACTTCGCCGGGATAGATGAGGTTGGGGTTGTGGATTTCCCACTTGTTGGCCTCGTATATCACCGGGTAGCGGGTCGGATCGCCGTAGTAGTTCTGGCTGAGCGCCCATAACGTGTGGCCCGGCCGGACCAGCGCGGTCTGGACCATGTCGACGACGACGTCGGCGGTCGGCGCCGCCGTCGGCCGCCCCACGCCTGCTGCGGCGGCTGCCGGGGCGGTCGCTGGCGAAGCGCCGGTGGCGGGCTTCTCCGCGGAACCCGGCGCGGCGGGATAGTCGAACGGCGTATCGGCGCTCGCAGTCACGCCCGCGTCGCCCGGCCTGATCTGGTCGGCGCGCATTACGTAGCCGCCCGGCGTCATGCCCTGCTTGATCGTCAGCGACCAGCGGCCGTCCGACTGGGTCTTGGCGTCGGCGACGTTGGCGCCGTTGAGGTAAAGCCGCACCGTCGCGTTCGGCTCGGCCGAGCCCTTGGCGACGAGCCCTCCGGCGGCGTCGGCTTCGACCGACCGGATAGCGACGCGGGAGGCGGCGGCCGGCGGCGGCGTCGCAAGGGTCCTCATCGCCAGCGAGGGCGGCGCGGGCGCGGGCGCAGCCGCGTTTGCCGGCGCGACGGGGACCGCGGCGGCAACCTTCGTTTCCGGCCGGGGAACAGAGACGGCGAGCACGCTGGACGTTTCCGGCGCCGCCTTGCCCGCGTCAACGGTCAAGGACAGGCTGTGATCGCCTGGAGCCATCGTCGGCGGAATGATGACGAACTGGCCCGAGGCGTCGGCGGTCGCCTCGGCGACGGCCTTGCCGGCGTCGCGCAGCTCGACCTTGGCGTTCGGCGCGGCGCGGCCAGCGATGACCGCTTCGCCCGTGGGGTCGACATTCACCACGTCGAAGGCTGGCTTGAGCGCAGAAACCGTCGCATCGCCGCTGGACGCCGGGGCGCTGGCGGCCGGCGGCGCCGGCTCAGCCGGAGGAACGCTCGGCGGTTTCGGCTCCGGGGCGCTGGCCAGGACCTGCGTCGCGGCAGGGCTCGGCCGAAGGAATTCAGGATGGGTCCACAGCAGCGCGCCCGCCACCGCGCCGGCGACCACAACCGTCGACGCCGCAGTCGCTCCGACCCAGACCAGCGTATCCTGCGACAGCATATTCGCTCGCTTTCGCGCCGGCTTATACCGCGAAAGCGATCACAGCTACAAATGCCTGCTGCCCGCTCTTCACGCCGGAGATCCGCGCCCGGCGATCACGTTGGGGCAAAGTCTCGGGAACGGACCTATGTCTCGCCCGCGGGCGCACCGAAGCTAAGCGCCGTCCGCACGAGGTGAGAGATGGTGCGGGCCTGCATTTTGTGCATGACGGCGGCCCTATGGTGCTCAGCCGTCCGGGGGGTGATTCCCAACTGACGGGCGATCGCCTTCGTCGGCAGACCTTCGACCAGCAGCGTGAAGACTTCATGCTCGCGCTGGGTGAGCGACGCGCGCCGGTTCCTGAACTCCTGGACCTGGGTCTGGCGATCGCGGCCCTGTTCGGTCCTCCCCAACGCCTCCTCGACCGTGAGCAGGAGCGCTTCGGGGTCCAGCGGCTTTTCGACGAAATGGAATGCGCCGCATTTCATCGCTGAAACCGCGGTCGGCACGTCGCCGTGTCCGCTAATCAGGATAACCGCGGTGTCTCCGTCCGCAGCAGCTATTCGCTTCAGCAAACCAATTCCGCTCAGGCCCGGAAGCTGATTATCCAGGATGACGCAGAGAGACTCCTCGAGCGGCACCGACGCGAGATAGTCTTCCGCCGTGGCGAATGTCTGCGACTCTATCTGGGCGGTCGACAGCAGCAAGGCGAGCGACTCGCGGACGCTTGCCTCGTCGTCGACGATGGCGACGTAACGCCTATGCGGCGTCGCCGTCGGGTCCGTTGAGGTTGAGTTCGACAACAAACCTGGTTCCCTCCGGCGCGATGGCTTCCCACCAAATGTGGCCCCCGTGTTGTTGCACAATTTGACGACTGAGCGTTAGTCCCAGCCCCATGCCCCGGGGTTTGGACGTCTGATAAGGTTCAAACAGGCTCTCCGCCATCTCCGGCGCCACTCCGGGCCCGTTGTCCTCGACCTGGACTCTCGCCCAACCGTCGCGGTCGATCACCCGAATGACGACGCTGCCGCGAGCATCCCGGCGTTCCGCGGCGGCATCGATCGCGTTGCTGACGATATTGTTAAGAACCTGCTCGATTCCGATCGGGTCCGCCTTGACGAGCGGGATCGGACGAAGGCTCTCGACGGCGATGTCGACGCCGCGCGCGTTTGCGCTTTCCAAACCCAGCGCCCGGATCTTCAGGGCTGCATCGACGAGATTCACCGCTCGCGGCTGCAATCTGCCGACCGAGACGAGGTCGCGGATCCGCTCCAGCACCTCCCGCGTTCGCTGCGCCTCGGCCTCGGCCTTGCTCAAGCGCGTCTATCACCGGCCCCGGGCCCGCTCCCGATTGCAACATCCGGCGCGCCGCAACAGCGTAGGTCGCGACCGTCGACAGAGGTTGGCTGAGTTCGTGAGCGAGCTGCATCCCCATCGCGCCCGCGGTCGCGTGGGCCGAGATCCGCACCAGCTCCGCCTGTTGCTCCCTGAGCTTCTGGTTGGCGCGCTCGCGCTCGGTGACGGTGGCGCCAAGGATGAGCCCGGTGATCGAAAGCACGAGCATGAGAATTTGGAACTGGTCGAAATCGTCGGCGTTGAACCCGATGTGCGAAGCGGTCATGAAAAATGCCGCCTGGGTCGCCGAGGAGCGCGATCGCCACCCCCACGTAGCCAGCCCTCATGCCTATCCAGATGATCGGCAAGAAGAGCAGATAGAACAAATGGTAGGCGTATGCGCTTGGCGCCGCTGTGGATGAACGCGAACACCAGGAACGAACTGACGACGAACACCGACCAGTTGAGCGTATCGTCTCTCCGCCATACCCACCGGGCTCTGGAGGAAACCGAGAAGATCGCCGTCGCGGCCGCGAGGACCGCGATGATTCCGACCGCGTCGCCGATCCAGAAATGGCGCAGCCCAAAGACGAACTGCGACGCGGGCAATGAACCGGCCAGATAGAGGACGCCGCAATAAATCAGCGAGTTCAGGATGGAGCCGGCCGGCACGGCCGCCAGCATCACGAGGACATTGGCGAGATCGGTTCGCCTGAGCCTGAACTTGAGAACGTCGCGCAACGCCAGTGCGATGCCCGTATAGCCGAGAGTCGAGGCCGATTCGACCAGAATGGTCACGTAAAAGCTATGCTGAACGTGGGAGATGAGGACGTCGGCCAACACCGCGCCCGCGAGCACGAAGGGAAAGAACTCTACGCCCTCCATCAGCAGCAGCACGGTGAGCCCGTCGTCGGGGCTCCACAACGTGATGCCGAGCGCTTCGAATTGGTACCGCGCGGTGAGGATGTTCAGCGCCAGATAGGCCGCAAGGAACGCAATCCCGGTCAGCCAGAACCGGGGTCTGTGAAGGTTCGCCGCGCTTTCCGTCCAGGCGAACCCCAGCGCTTCCTCTCGGTGGCTCAATGCCTATCTTTCCTGACCCGCAGCGAGGCCTGTCTCCGGGTTTGCGTCCAACTTCGTCCGGCCTCGACCCACCCGATCGCGGGCGGCGCCGACGGGATCATCGCCTAGAGCGATGCGGATTTCCAGCCCGCGGGCGCGGGCCCGCCTGCGGCGGCGGAAGTCGCGGCGCCTGTAGGGCCGGCGCAGCCGGCGCGGACGCCATGCTTGTCCGTCCCGGTTCGCTTCACGCCCGAAAGAGATCGCGCTCGATGCCCGCGGCTGCGAAGACATGGTCGCGACTGGCGTTCAGTTCGGCCCTGAGCTTCGGAATATCGTAGCCGAGGATCGCGCCGCGCCATTTCTTGATCTGCCCGGCGCACAGCACCGTCGACACGTTGGAGCGCTCCATCAGCGTGACGACCGCGCCCGGCGCGTGATTGAGCGGCGTGACGTTCAGCGCCGTCGCGTCGAGCAGGATGATGTCGGCGTCCTTGCCTGGGGTAAGCGAGCCGGTCTTGGCCTCGATCTTGAGGCCCTTTGCTCCGCCCATCGTCGCGAGTTTGCGGGCGTCCCAGACCGACATGAGTTTTGGGAACTCCTTGCCCTGCAGCGCCAGCTCGTTGGCGAACATGCGCTGCAGAGTGAGAACGCCGCGCATTTGGGTGAACATGTCGGCGGTCATCGTACACTCGACATCGGTCGACAGCGACAGGCTCATCCCGAGGTCGAGCGCCTTCTGGATCTGCGTCGCCCCGCCGCAAGTTTGGCTCGGTCGCGGAACTTGCGGTGAAACGGGGAGGGGCGCCTGCGCCGACTTCGGACGCGGCGACCTCACAAAATCTGACACACTTAGTCAGCTCCCGGGTTCCGCATTCGCGTCGCCGCTTCGGCCAGCGGCTTCGGCGAAGACGTACGGAACCCGGCTTGCGACGTCAATTCATCGGGTTATTTGCTGGCAGTCTTTCGCAAGCTCACTGTTTGAAGGTCGACAAGCTTCTCCCGCTCGCCGGCGTCGACGAGTAGCGCCGTCGCTCCCTCGCCGCAGGTGAGGTTGAGCGAGCGGCCCTCCTCGCTGTCGAGGCCCGCGGTCTCCCCGGGGCTAAGCACGAGGCGAACGCGCGTCGCAGTGCTCGGAGAATCCGTGTCCGGATCGCGCCTTTCGAAAACCATCATCATGACGACGCATTTCGCCGCTTGTTCCACGAAGTAGCCACTCGTCGATTTCGAGCCGAAATCATAGCGTATGCTCTGAGTTGGCGCATACTTGGCCTCACCTTTGACCAGGGCTTGAGATTGGCCGGAAGCCGCCGACCCGCATAGGCTGAGCGCAAGCGTTGCGGCAAAGGCGGACGCTTGGGCGATTTTCCCGATAAGCATTGAGCTCTCCTCTGCGACCGGGGCGGAAACGAACCGATCGGATCCGATGGATGGTGAAAACATCCCGCCACATGCGGGACATTCTCCCGGCACTCATGCGTGGATAGGGGAGTCGCGCCGTGGAGTCAGTGATCCGGATCACACTACGGCCACAGGGACTTTAGGGGAGAGTCGTTGAGGCCGTCCGGCCTATTGCCCGCGCTTGCCTC
Source organism: uncultured Alphaproteobacteria bacterium (assembly GCA_963776665.1). GTDB lineage: Bacteria > Pseudomonadota > Alphaproteobacteria > Rhizobiales > Beijerinckiaceae > Roseiarcus. The sequence continues at coordinate 71,264 of CAVZNQ010000007.1, read as the reverse complement.
GGACCGCGAACCGCACGGCCTCCTCGGCGGCGCGGAAGAGAGCGCTGGCCTTGGCGATGCATTCCTTCTGTTCCGCGGCGGGCGAAGAATCGTAGACGATGCCGGCGCCGGCCTGGACGTGCATCAGACCGTCCTTCACCACCGAGGCGCGCAGCACGATGCAGGTGTCCATTTCGCCGCCGGCGCCGAAATAGCCGATGCAGCCGGCGTAGATGCCGCGCTTGTCCTTCTCCAGTTCGTCGATGATCTGCATCGCCCGCACCTTCGGCGCGCCGGAGACGGTGCCGGCGGGAAAGCCGGCGGCGAGCGCGGTAACCGCGTCGACGCCCTGGCGCAATTCGCCCTCGACGTTGGAGACGATGTGCATGACGTGGCTATAGCGCTCGATGAAGAAGCTGTCCGTCACTTTGACCGACCCGATCTTCGCGACGCGGCCGACGTCGTTGCGACCGAGGTCGAGCAGCATCAGATGTTCGGCGCGCTCCTTCGGATCGGCGAGCAGCTCGGCCGCCAGCGCCTCATCCTCGGTCGGGCTCTTGCCCCGCGGCCGCGTGCCGGCGATCGGGCGGATCACCACCTTGCCCTCGCGCACCCTGACCAGGATCTCAGGGCTCGAGCAGACGATCTGGAAGGCGCCGAAGTCGAGGAAGCAGAGATAGGGCGAGGGGTTGACCCGCCTCAGCGCCCGGTAGAGCGCGAATGCGGGCAGGTCGAAGCGGCTCGTGAACCGCTGCGACAGCACGATCTGGAACGCGTCGCCCGCGGCGATATACTCCTTCGCCCGGACGACCATGGCCTTGAATTCGGCCTCGCTGGTGTTCGACCGCGCCTCGCCCGCTTGCACCAGCGGATCGACGGCCATGCCGGCCGTGTGGTCGAGCGGCTGCTCGAGCGCGTCGACGACCGCGTCCAGCCTCGTCATTGCGCTCTCGTAGGCCGCGCGCGCCGAGACGCCCGGGGCCGGGCGCACCGGGGTCACGACCGCCATCTCGTCGCGCGCGCCGTCGAACACGACCATCACCGTCGGGCGGATGAGCAGCGCCTCCGGCACGCCGATCGGGTCGGGCTTGGCGGGCGCGAGGCGCTCCATGCGCCTCACCATGTCGTAGCCGAGATAGCCGAACACGCCAGCCGACATCGGCGGCAGGCCGGGGGGCATGGAAATGCGCGATTCGGCGAGCAGCGATCTCAGGGCGTCGAGCGGATCGCCGGGGCAGGGGACGAAGGCCTCGGGGTCGGTCAGCGCGCTGCGATTGATCTCGGCGCGATTCCCAGACGAACGGAAGATGAGGTCGGGATCGAGGCCGATCATCGAATAGCGGCCGCGCTGCGCCCCGCCCTCGACCGATTCGAGCAGGAACATGTTGCCTGAGCGGCCGCGCGCCAGCTTGAGATAGGCGGAGACCGGCGTTTCGAGATCTGCGACCAGCGTCGTCACCGCGACCTCGGCCTCGCCGGCGCCATAGGCGCGCGCGAAGGCTTCGTAGTCGGGGAGGGTGGTCATCCGCCCTCGGCCGCTTGCAGGGCCTCGGGATGGACGACGACGCCGAGCGTGCGCCGCAAGGCTTCGACATACTGGTCGAGCAGGCTCTCGCGAGTCGCGGGGTCGAGCTTCGAGACCATTGCCTTGACGCGGGCGTCGGCGAAGTCAACCGGCGGCGACCTGTCGGACGTGATCTTGAACAGCACCCGCCCGTCCGGGGTCGCCGCCGAGCCCGCGCCGTCCGCCGGCTCGCGGAAGATCGCGGCGACGACGGCTTCCGGCAAGCTCGTTTGCTCGGCCCGATGGATGTCCTGAGCCGACTTCACCTCGGCGCCCGCGCTCTTGGCGGCGTCCGCCACGCTCGCGCCGGCCTTGATCTGCTTGACGAGATCGTCCGCCTTGCTGGCCAGCGCCTTGTCGACCTCCTCGGCCCGCCACTGCTTCTCGACCTCGGGCTTCGCCTGCTCGAACGTGAGGTCATGCGCCGGATCGACCTTGGCGACGTCGAACCACACGAAGCCGCCGTCCTTGGTGTTGATCGGCGCTTCGTCCAGCCCGACGTCGGACGCGAAGGCCGCGCGCAGGAGGTCGGCCTGGTCCGGCAGCTTCACCGGCTCGCCCTGGGGGTCGCGGCCCTGGGCGTCGACCGCGGCGATCGACTCCCCGGTCAAGCCCGACAGCCTTGGCGGCTTCGAGCAGAGATTTGCCCGACACTCGCAGGTCTTCGATCTTGTCGTGGAGCGCCTGGATCTTGTCGCCGGCGCGGGAAGCCGAGACCTGCCGCTTGACCTCGTCGGCGACTTCCGCGAACGGCTTCACCGTCGAGGGCGTGATGCCCTTGACGCGTACGATCACCGGGCCGAACTGGCTCTTCAGCACCTCGCTCACGCCCCCTTGCGGCAGCGCGAACACCGCGTCGGCCTCGGCTTTGTCGAGCATCCCGTCCTTGGTCGTCTCGCCGAGATCGGTGTCTTCGGGTTTGAGGCCCCGGTCCTTGACAAGGTCGTCGAAACTCGCGCCCGCCTTGAGCTTGACCTCGGCCGCGGCTGCGTCAGCCTCGTCGGGGAACAGGATCTGCTGCAGGTCCCGCTTCTCGGGCGCGCCGAACTTCGGATCCTTGCCGGCGATCTTTTCATAGGCGGCCTGAGCATCGGCGTCGCTGACCTCGGCCGGATTGGCGATTGTGTCCGGCTCGAGCGCCAGGACGTCGATCGCCCGGAACTCGGGCGCGCGGTAGCTCGCCTTGCGATCGTTGAAGAAGGTCTTGAGCGCCTCTTCGGAGGGCGCGCCAATCTCGCCCGCCGCCGCGGCGGGAAGCAGGAAATAGTCGATCCCCCGGCTCTGGCCCTCATAGTCGGCCTCGGCCTTCACCTCGGCCTTCGGCGCGGCGATGCCGGTCGTGAGCGCCGCAACGATAAACTGCCGCAGCGCCTGTTTGCGCAACTCGGAGACGAAGCCACGCTCGGTCATGTCCATGTCGCGCAGCGCGCCGGCCAACCGGCCGGGGTCGAAAGCGCCGGACTTGTCACGAAAATCCGGGTTCGAGGTGATGATCTCGCGCAAGGCGTCGTCGGAAATGTCGAGCCCGAGTTTGCGGCCCTCCTCGTCGACCGCCGCTTCGCTCAGGAGCCGCTGCAGGACGCTGCGGTCGAGCCCGATCTGGCGCGCTTCCTCGTTGGTGAACGGGCGGCGCAGCCGGCGCTGGTATTGCTGGATCGTCCGGTCGTAGGCGACGCGGTATTCCTGGGCGGAGATCTTCGCCCCGCCGACGGAGGCCACGGTCGTCGCGGTGAAGCCGCGCAGCATGTCGCCGACGCCCCAGATGACGAAGCTGACGATGATGAGCCCCATGACCAAGGTCATGATCGCCTTGCCGACGACCCCCTGAGCCGCGTTGCGGATCGCTTCGAGCATTCGCCTGGTTCGCCTTTCCTCGCCCGTCGCCGCCTCGATCCTAATGGTTTCCGGGCCGCGGGGCGCGCCCTATCTAGCGAGGCCTGCATGCTTTGCATAGGCGGGAGGGCGATGATAACACCCGCGCCAACCGAGTTGCGGGAGGGCTCCGATGACCCCTGGCGTGCGTCCATTGGTGGCCGGAAACTGGAAGATGAACGGCCTGTCCGCGTCCCTCGAGTGAAATCGAGGCGATGGCGCGGGCGGCGGACGCGGGCGAAGCGGGCGAGGCCGAGCTTGCAATCTTTCCGCCGGCGACTCTGCTCGCCCAGGCCGCCTCGAAGCTCAGGGGGAGCAAGCTCGTGCTCGGCGCGCAGGACTGCCACCCGGAGCCGAGCGGCCCCTACACCGGCGACATTTCCGCCCCCATGCTCAAGGATGCGGGCGCGACCTACGTCATCGTCGGCCATTCCGAGCGCCGCGCCCATCATCACGAGACCGACGATCTGGTCCGCGCCAAGGCCCAGGCGGCGCTCAAGGCCGGCCTCATTCCGATCGTCTGCATCGGCGAGACGCAAGCCGAGCGCGAAGCCGGCCAGCAGGCCGCCGTCGTCATTCGGCAATTGCGAAGGTCGCTGCCTCAGGGGGCGACCAGCGAGACCGTGGTGATCGCCTACGAGCCGGTATGGGCGATCGGCACCGGCCTCACGCCGACGCCGGGGGACGTAGCGGCCATCCACAACGGAATTCGGGCGCTGCTCGCCGAGGTCGGCGGTCCGTCGGCCGCCAAAACGCGGGTTCTTTACGGCGGCTCGGTCAAGCCGAGCAATTGCCGCGGGCTCTTGCCCCTCGACAATGTCGACGGCGCGCTGGTCGGCGGCGCAAGTCTCAAGGCGGCGGAATTTCTGGCGATCGCCGCCGGCCTATCGCTGACGGCCACCTTCGCCGCGGCTCACCGCCCCTGTGGCCATTCGATCGCATGAGCGAAGAAGCGAACGGACCCGCCTCCGCCGGGCAGCCACGCCCCGCGGTGATTTCTGAAACCTCGCGCAAGCGGCGTCGAGAGCGCGTTATGGCCTCCAGCCTGGGTCACGAACGGGCCTTGGTCCTGCAAGGTCGCGGCGTCGATGTCGGAGGGGCGAACAATGGCGATGTGCCCGGGCCTGTCAGGATCGGGGTTTTGGAATGCCGCGAGGACCAGATCGCCTCGATTCGCGGCCGCTTGCGCGGCAGGCGCGTCGGGAAGCGGCCGCCAGCCCGCGCCCGCAGCCGCTGCGTCGCCAAGCCAGCCCATCTGCGCATTCGCCAGAAGAATGGCGCTGTGGTCCGGCGGCCGCAGCACGTAGATTCCGAGCCGCTTGGCGACGCTCGCCGCAAAGGCCGAGCAGTGGGTGTGCGCCCGTCCATCGTCCCACGTGCCACGCGGCTCCCCGGTCTCCCAGTCTACCCTCTCGCCAGCGAGCCACAGGTGATCGACGCCCGTTCCGTCGAGGAAGGCGGCGAGCCGTGCGCCCCGCGGAGTGATGGGGCCGCAGCAAGGCGCGGCCGCCGCGAGCCCAGGCGCGCTAGCCAGCAAACCGATCAGTCCGCGCCGGGAGATCCGCATGGGTCAGGCCAGGCTAGCACGATCCGCCCGGGCGGAGGCGCCGAACCGATGGACGCCCCCCTTGCGCCGTGATAGGAGCGCCATCTTTCGGGGACGCCCGCCTTGAGGCAGGCGTTCCGCCGGTTCGAGACCCTCATGCAATCCGTTCTGATCGTCATTCACATCCTGATCGTCGTCGCGTTGATCGCCGTCGTCCTTTTGCAGCGCTCCGAGGGCGGGGCGCTCGGGGCGGGCGGGGGAACCGGCAGCTTCATGACCGGCCGCGGCCAGGCGAACGCGCTGTCGCGCGCGACCGCGATCCTGGGCGCGATGTTCTTCGCCACCGCGCTCTTGATGTCGATCCTCTCGAGCTGGAGCCGCGCGCCGCACTCGATCCTCGAGAAGGGCGGCGCGCCCGCGCCTGCGGGCCAAACCGCGCCGACGCCGATCTCGCCCGGCAATATTCTCGATCAGCTGAAGCAGATGGAAGGCCAGTCGAGCGCGCCCGCGGCTCCCGCGCCGGCGCCGGCAGCGCCCGCTCCGGCTGCTCCCGCAGCGCCTCAACCCAAGCCCTGAAGCCCTGACCCCCACGCGGGCGCCGGAGGTCCGCGACCCTTGCCCTCCTTCCGCGAAGAGCGCCCGGTTCGCCACCGCGCCGAGCAGATGTTCGACCTCATCGCCGACGTCGGGCGCTACCCGGAATTTGTTCCGCTCTGCAAGGCGCTGAAGGTGCGCAGCCGCAAGGTGGACGAGGACGGGCGCGAAACGCTGATCGCCGGCATGACGGTCGGCTACAAGCTCATTCGCGAGACCTTCACCAGCCGCGTCATGCTCGACAAGCCGCGCCTCAAGGTCAGGGTCGAATATGTCGACGGGCCTTTCAGCCATCTCGAGAACGTCTGGACCTTTCGGGATGAGCCGGAAGGCTCGGGCTCGCGCGTCGGCTTCTTCATCGACTACGAGTTCAAAAGCCGCACGCTCGGCGCGCTGATGGGCTCGATGTTCGACGTCGCCTTCCGCAAGTTCTCCCGCGCTTTCGAAGAGCGCGCGGACGCGGTCTACGGGCGGGACTGACCGAACGCGGCCCGTGCGCCCCAGGCTACGGCTTCGGAGCGGGCGAGGGGATCGGGCTGTTCGGTTCGCCCTTGATCGCCCCTGCGAGCGGCGCATCCTTGTGCTCCGTCCCTTGCGAGGGATGCGTCGCTTCGGTCAGGGAATCCGGATTGATGACCATCATCACCGGATTGCCCTGCGAGTCCTTGGCCCGGACAAGGAAGGACGACGGCATGATGGTGACATCGGTGAATCCGGCCCTGGCCAGGTCGGCGCGCAGCCTTTCACTGATGCGGGCAGCCGCTTGCGCATTCCGATCGCTCGGCGATCCGGCCGAGTCCATCGCCGCGAGCGCCGATCCGGCGAGGCCGCAGCCGAGAACAAGCACGCACATCGTCCGGCCAAGAGAGGTCATGGGGTTTCATCCTTCGATCTCTGCATACAGCATGGAAAGCAACGGCTGTGAGAGCGGACGGTTCCCCGCGACGATGAACTTTCGCCGCGGCAGGCCGCACCGATCTGGAACGCATGGGACCGACGATCGACAGCTTCGGCGTCAAAAGGCAAATACATCAATCATTCAGGCTTAACGGCGAATAACCTGCATGAATAACAGGGACCCGGCGCGCCCGCGGCAGCCGTCCGGGGATCGCGCTATCCGAGCGCCCCTGCCAGAAGATCGAGCCCGACCCTGACCGCGGCAAGGCGCACGGCGTCGCGGCCGATGTCGCCGAACCGCTCTTCGCGCGCGACCGTCGGGGCGCCGCGCCGGGCGCAAGCGAAATGGACGAGGCCGACCGGCTTCGCCGCCGACCCTCCGTCCGGCCCGGCGATGCCGGTGACGCTGACCGCGACGTAGGCGCGCGAGGCCTTGAGCGCCCCCTCGGCCATCGCCCGCGCTGTCTCTTCGCTGACCGCGCCGCTCCGCTCGAGGATCGAGGCCGGAACGCCGAGCAGCTCTTCCTTGGCCGTGTTCGAATAGACGACAAACCCGCGCTCGACCACGGCGGACGACCCCGGAATCTCCGTCAGCAGGCCGGCGATCAACCCGCCGGTGCACGATTCCGCGGTCGCGATCATGCGGTGCGCAGACCGGTAGCGGGCGAGAAGCTCGGCCGCGCGGACGAGGAGATCGGGAGGAAACATTGGCGCTTCGGCTAGCCTACGCGATTTGGCGCGGTCGCGAAACTTGGCGCCTGCCCCAGATCCTCAGACCGGCGCGCCAAAGAAGGCATCCGCAAAATATCATGGAAGATAGGCCTTGATCCGCGGGCGCCATCGAGACATGAAAAACGCGGGCAAGAGACTTCATGGCTGACGCGACTTCAAACACTGACGCCATCGCGGTTGCACAGCCGGTTTCGGCGCCGCTCACCCGCGCCGCGATCTTCCTGGTCGTGACGATAAACCCGGGCGCCGACAGTCGCGCCGCGGCGCGCGCGTTCTGCGCCGACTTTGCGGGCCTGGTTCGAGCGGTCGAATTTCGCGATCTCGAAGCCGGGCTTTCCTGCGTGATGGGGATTGGGTCCGACGCCTGGGACCGGCTGTTCGGCAACCCTCGCCCGGCTGAGCTTCACCCCTTCCGCGAGTTCCGGGCCGGATCGCGCCACGCCGTCGCTACCCCGGGCGACCTTTTGTTCCATATCCGCGCCAAGCGGATGGACCTGTGCTTCGAGATCGCCGCGCAGATCATGAGTCGTCTCGGCGGCGCAGTGACCGCGGTCGACGAGGTGCACGGCTTCCGCTACTTCGATGACCGCGATCTTCTCGGATTCGTCGACGGCACGGAAAATCCGCGCGGGCAAGCGGTGATCGACGCCGCGCTGATCGGCGCCGAGGACGCCGGCCTTCGCAGGCGGCAGCTACGTGATCACTCAGAAATATCTTCACGACATGGCCGGATGGAACGCGCTGTCCACGGAGGCCCAGGAACGCATCATCGGCCGCACCAAGGTCGCCGATATCGAACTGGACGACTCGGTCAAGCCGACGTCGGCGCACAATGCGCTGACCACGATCACCGAGAATGGCGCCGAATTTCAGATCGTTCGCGACAATATGCCCTTCGGCCAGACGGGAAGCGGCGAATTCGGCACTTATTTCATCGGCTATTGCCGCACGCCGCGGGTGACCGAGCAGATGATCGAGAACATGTTCGTGGGCAAGCCGCCGGGCAACTATGATCGCCTGCTCGACTTCAGCCGCGCCGTGACCGGAGCTCTTTTTTTCGTCCCGTCTGCGACGTTCCTGGACTCTCTCGGCGAGGAGGTCCCAGCGGCGCCGGCTGGGCAATCGACGGCCGGCCCGTCGCCGGCGACAGCCTCAGCCTCCGATGGTTCGCTCGGAATCGGCTCTCTCAAAGGAGAAAAGGGCCATGAATAATCTTCATCGCGAGCTCGCGCCCATTTCCGATGCGGCCTGGGGGCAAATCGAAGAGGAAACAAAGCGCACCGTGAAGCGCTACCTTGCAGGGCGGCGCGTGGTCGACCTTGAGGGCCCAGGCGGCGCGGCTCTATCCGCGATCGGAACCGGCCATCTCAAAATGATCGATCCGCCGGGGCAGGGGGTGCTTGCGCGACAGCGCGAGGTCAAGCCGCTGGTCGAACTCAGAGTCCCCTTCGAGCTCGATCGCCAGCAGATCGACGATGTCGAGCGGGGCTCCAACGACTCCGACTGGCAGCCGGCGAAGGACGCCGCGCAAAAGATCGCGTATGCGGAGGACCGCGCCATTTTCGAAGGTTACGTCGCGGCGACCATCGACGGCATCCGTCAGGGGACCAGCAACCCGATCATGACGCTTCCCGCGGACGTGCGTCAGTATCCAGATGCGATCGCCCAGGCGTTGAGCCAGCTTCGCCTCGTCGGGGTCAACGGGCCCTATTCGGTGGTGCTCGGCGCCGACGCCTATACCGCCCTCGCCGAGACCAGCGACAACGGCTACCCGGTGCTGGAGCATGTCAGGAAAATCGTCAAGGACGAGATCATCTGGGCCCCGGCGATCGACGGCGCCTTTGTTCTCACCACCCGCGGCGGGGACTTCGACCTGCATATCGGGCAGGACGTCTCGATCGGCTATCTCAGCCACACGGACAGCGTGGTGCGCCTCTATCTTCAGGAGACGATGACGTTTCTCATGCTCACATCCGAGGCCGCCGTCGCGTTGGCGCCGCCGGCAAGGAAGACGACGACCTGACGCAACGGTTGGGAGAAGCCGTGATCCTCTCTGTCGAGCGGGCCGAGACGAGTGCCCGAAGGCCGCCCGGATTGTCAGTAGGAGGGGTAACCGCGCCCCCGGCCAGAGGGCGAAAGCTCGGACTTTGCGGGCCGGTCCTGGAGCTGAATTTGGTCGAAAGTCGGAATTTCCGCTCCGTTTTCATTCTTTGCGGCCTCGCTCACCAGATTGACGATGGCCTCACGGATAAGGGGATTACTGATTTTGACAAAGGCTCGATTCAGCCGCAAGCCCTGATCGAGCATCGCCGGATAATCCTCGCGCGGTCCAACATCCGGCGGCGCCGGGGGCGATGGGCCCCATTCTGCGGCGCCGTCGTCGGAGCATCGGGGGTCGCGAGGGCTATCTATGCAATTAGCCTTGCTCACCATGTTATTAACCGCCCCCTTCGTTCCGCCAAACACCGCTGGCGACAACTTATTCGGAAGCCTTTTCGTTCCATCGGCCCCGCTATCGGCTTCTATACGTTCGCCACCGAATGTCGGATCCACTGCGGCTCCTCGCTTTGACGGCGGGCGCAGCCGATGGGGCGCACCGACAAGGGACATGGAGCGGCTCCGCATTTTTGTCGATTGGCGCCAATACGGATGCGGGGGCAACGTAAGGGAAGTCGCGCGCCTCGAGTCTAGACCGCCGAGGCCATCCGCACGCGACTTGCCCCGCGCCTGGCCCTCCGGACGCGGGGACTTTTTTTGCCGTGGCGAGCGCGCGGCCCCCGACCCCGAGCGAACCTCGCCGAAGACCCGGCTGGCGAGCAGGCGTCAAGTACATCCTGCGTAGAAGCCGGGTAATGATGCCGCATGTACGAAGGCGAATTAGCTCTGTCAGCAATGATCCTTGCAGCCACATATTCTTCCCGAACATGTGGATGGTTACCGACGACGGCAACCAGCTGCGCGATCCAAGGACGCCGGACATCCGTTGCTTCCTTACGCCGCTGGACTTCTGATGAGCGCCTTCGGTCGGGTGAAGTCGACCCCAAACGGCCGCTCCGCCTGCTTGAGCCCGTCGCGCTTCGTTTGGCCACTGCATGGAAAGTCCTCCCGGCCGCGGATTTCGCCCGTTCGACCCGGCGCGCCGGTGGAGGCGCCCGACTGAATTTGGTACTCCGTGGCGCCAATGAGCCACGCCAAGCCCCGACCCTTCACGATCGACGAATTGCGCGCTTATCTCGTCGAGATCTTTCCCGAACTCTGGAAGCGCGGAGACATTCGGATCGAGGACCTCGGGCCGATGGCCGCAACGCTGCGCCTCGTCCATCATCCGAGGCACTTGAGGCCGGGCGGCACGATCTCCGGTCCGGCGATGTTCGCGCTCTGCGACGTCGCCCTCTACGTCGCGATTCTGGGCGAGCTCGGGCGGGTCGAGCATGCCGTGACAACCAACGTCTCGATCAACTTCCTGCGCAAGCCCGCGCCCGCCGACCTCGTCGGCAAGGCCAGGCTGATCAAGCTCGGCAAACGGCTCGCGGTCGGCGAGGTGGCGCTCTACTCGGAGGGAGAGAGCGACATGGTCGCTCATGCGACCGGCACCTATTCGATCCCGGCGCGCGGAGAGGCGGCGTCGTGATCCCCCGGGACCCCGACGTCGTGCAGCGATTGTCACCCCCGCGAAAGCGGGTCCAGAGCCGCCGTCTTTCGCCATTCTGGATGCCCGCATGCGCGGGCATGACAGGGAGGACGTATGCGGTATCCTGATACCGCATCATTGTCATTGGCAGTTTTCTTGGCGATTCCAGCGCTCAGCCGTTGACATTTCGCGCCTGGCGCGGCTAGAAGCCCGCCCACGTGAACCAAAGCGGACTCAAAGTCATGTTCGGCAAGACCCATTCGACCAAGACCGCCGAGGTCGAGAAGAAGTGGCTTCTCATCGACGCCAAGGGGCTCGTCGTCGGTCGCCTGGCTTCGATCGTCGCCATGCGGCTGCGCGGCAAGCATAAAGCCAGCTTCACCCCGCATGTCGACGACGGCGACAACGTGATCGTCGTCAACGCCGACAAGGTGGTGTTCACCGGCCGCAAGCTCGACCAGAAGGTCTACTATCACTACAGCGGCTATATCGGCGGCATCAAGGAACGGGCGGCCAAGTCGATCCTCGAAGGCAAGTTCCCCGAGCGCATCGTCGAGAAGGCGGTCGAGCGAATGCTCCCGCGCGGGCCGTTGGGCAAGAAACAGCTCGGCAACCTGCGCGTCTATAAGGGGCCGGACCACCCGCACGCGGCCCAGTCGCCAACCGTCCTCGACGTCGCCAAACTCAACCCCAAGAACAGCCGGAGCGCTGAAATCCATGGCTGAGACTCTTTCCTCGCTCGCCGACCTCAAAGGCTCGGATCTGGCGTCCGCGCCTGCCGAAGCCCCCGTCCATGTGCAGAAGCTCGACAAGTACGGGCGCGCCTATGCGACCGGAAAACGCAAGAATGCGGTCGCGCGGGTCTGGATCAAGCCGGGCAGGGGCCTGGCGACCGTCAACGGCAAGCCGCTCGACCAGTATTTCGCCAGACCCGTGCTGCGGATGATCCTGAGCCAGCCGCTGGTGGTGGTGAACCGCATCACGCAGTACGACCTGACGGTGACCGTGACCGGGGGCGGCCTTTCCGGTCAGGCCGGCGCCGTGCGTCACGGCCTCGCCAAGGCGCTGACCTACTTCGAGCCCGACCTCAGGCCCGCGCTGAAGAAGGAAGGCTTCCTCACCCGCGATTCGCGCGTGGTGGAGCGTAAGAAGTACGGCCACCGCAAGGCGCGTGCGAGCTTCCAGTTCTCCAAGCGCTGATCCGACCCTTTCCGCTGCATATCGAAGGGCGGCGCGAGCCGCCTTCTTGTTGGCGGCCGCTGGCCTGAGAGTTGTCTCCGGCGGCCGGCTTGATCCGGATCGACCGCGGATCAAGTATCCGGTCGTTCGCGCGGGGATTCAGTTGAAGTTCGCAATTTCGATCATGGTCGGCGCGGCGCTTTTTGCGAGCCGAGCCGAGGCGCTCCAATGGCGCTGGAGCTATGCGGGGGAGGGGGTCGCCGCGTCGGGGACGCTCACCACGAAAGACGCGCCCAACGGCGACGGCTTCTACGAGATCACCGCGATAAGCGGCGAAGCCAACGGCGTCGCCATTAAGGGTTTGCAGCCGGCCGGGACCTCGATCCCCGGCAACGACGGCTACCCCGTCGACAACCTCGTCAGGACCGACGCGCCGAGGCTCACCATGCATGGCTTCGGCTATGCTCTCGCCGATGGAACATACGCCAATCCCTTCTACGGGGCCCACTTCGCCAGGCCGGACTACTACGCGTTTTTCTCCGACCCGGCGAACCGCAAGACGAGCGAGCCTTCCGTCGCCTTCGCCGCGACGATCGTCCCATAACGCGTCCGGGCTTGAAGTCTTTAGGGCATTTTCCGGAGATGTGGAGCGTGGGCGAGTATCTGAGCCAGCCATTGGATTGAGCGCTCCGCAGCCTCATAGGCGTTGGCAGCGGTTTCAAACTCAGCCGCGGAGTAATATTGCATCGGCGTCCACTCTCCGGCATCCTCGACGTCGCGCCTGAATTCTTCGAAGCCGAAGGTTCCATCCGGACGGAGAAAGAAATCGGCGCACCGATCGTGCTCAGCATTTTCGACGCTGGCGAAAACGCGCCAGGATTTATCAATTCGCTTTGACATGAGGCGCCCCAGTCGGAAGTCAGCCTATGCTCAAACTGAGACGCAACTCAGTTTGGTCGCCTTGACGATCGACGGCGATGGGAGCAATGGAACGCTCCATGATCGCCTCTGCGCCAATCCGACCGCGACGACGCTGACATCACTACGCGTAAGCGCGCGCAAGCGCGAAACGGTTTTGGTATCGGAACTTCGGCGAGGCGATCATGGCGGCGAAAATCTTCATCGACGGCGAAGCGGGCACCACCGGCCTGCAAATCAGGGACAAGCTCGCGGGTTTGTCAGGCCTCAAGCTCGTAAGCCTGCCGCCTGAAGCGCGCAAGGACTCCGCCGCCAAGCAGAAGCTCTATGGCGAAGTCGACATCGTCATCCTTTGCTTGCCGGACGAAGCAGCGAAAGAGGCGGCGAGCCTCATCGACGCTATGGGCGCCGATGCGCCGCGCGTGATCGACGCCTCCTCCGCCCATCGGGTCGCGCCGGGCTGGACCTATGGCTTTCCCGAGCTCGTCGCCGGGCAGGCAGAGGCGGTCGCGGGCGCGAAAAAGGTCAGCAATCCCGGCTGTCACGCGACGGGCGCGATCGCGCTTCTCCGCCCGCTCGCCGACTCAGGCCTGATCGCCAGGGACACGGCCGTTTCGATCGGCTCGGTCAGCGGCTATTCAGGCGGGGGAAAATCGATGATCGAGGCCTACGAGAGCGGCCGCGCGCCGGCGTTCGAGCTCTACGGGCTTCAGCTCGAGCACAAGCATATGCCCGAAATCGAGTTCTATTCGGGCTTGACGGCGCGGCCGATTTTCGCCCCCTCGGTCGGCAATTTCCGCCAGGGAATGCTGGTGAGTGTGCCGTTGCAGCTTGACGCGCTCGCAGGCAAGCCGAAAGCCTCGGACGTCAGCGCGGCGTTCAAGGAGCACTACCGCGGGCAGAAGCATTTTCATGTCGTCGAGAGCGACGACGCCTCGCGCATAGAGCCGGAATCGCTCAACGGCACCAACGACATTGAAATCCACGTGTTCGCCAACGAGGCGCGCCGCCAGGCGCTGCTCGTCGCCAAGTTCGACAATCTCGGCAAAGGCGCCTCGGGCGCGGCGGTGCAGAACCTCATGCTGATGCTGGGCCGCTGAGAAGCGGCTCGCGCGCGGCGCAGGCTCAGCCCACGTTTCCTGTCATTCCCCGGGAGGCGGGCATCCGGCAAGGCGCTTGACGAGCGTGGATTCCCGGATACGCGGGAATGACAAAAGCAATCGAAGCGATTCGATTGGAAAGCGCGCCGCCCCAATGGCCCGGAACTTGCGTCGCAACAGGCGGCCGGCGCGATGGCGGGCTATCCCTCTCCCATCGCTCTGACTTTCCACAATAAATTGAAAGGCCAACCATGTTTCGCACGACGATCCTTGTTCTGCTTGCGTTCGGCTGCCCGACTGTGAAGGCCCATGCCCAGGACCCGAGCGCTCGCTGCGTTTCGGTCGCAAACAAGCAAATGACCATTGCCTCGGCGCGGGGCCGCGGCCTTGACATCCAAGATTTCAGCCAGGCCGAGACTGCGACGTTCCTGAAGGCGTTCAACGCGGCGCCGCCCAACAGCAATTTCATGGCTACGAAAATGTTCGCGGCGGTTGGCGACGACCGCGCCTATGTTTTCTTCGAGAGCGGCGAAGATCTCTGCACTCCGCCTTCTCCGCTCCCCCGCGGGAGGTACGAGGCGTTTGTCGAGCAGGCGCGGGGGAACGGCGCCTAGAGTGGGGCAGGCCCTGAAGCTCCCCGCCACTCAATCGGCCGACCAGCGCGCGGCGAGGAAAAGCCGGGCGAGGCGGCGAACAAACGTCTCGAGAGCGAGGCCGATCAGATAGGCGAGCGCCGAGCCGAACACGCCCGCGGCGACGACCCTCCCGGTCATGTCGCCGCCGAAGGCGTAGGAGCCCCCGTTCAGCGCCCGCATGGCGAGCGTGAAGGGCAGGGCGGCGAGCGTCAGCGGAAGGTCGGCGAACCACGTCCCCGCCCGCGTGAGATACTGGACGTACAGCGCCACGAACGCCAGCGCATAGAGGGCGGCGAAGACGACGCCCGTCCACGATCGCAGGCGTTTCATTGGCCCTCAGCTCAAGCGGCCTTCCACGCGACGACGCGCTGGTCTTGCCGTCCGAGCCCATCGATCCCGAGCGACATCGTGTCGCCGGCCTTCAAGAATCGCGGCGGCTTCTTGCCCGATCCGACGCCAGGGGGCGTGCCGGTGGTGATGACGTCGCCAGGTTCGAGCGCGATGAACTGCGAGATGTAGGAGATGAGCGTCTTGACTCCGAACACCATCGTCGCGGTCGAGCCGGTTTGCATGCGCTCGCCGCTCACGTCGAGCCACATGTTGAGCGCCTGAACGTTTCCGATCTCGTCCGGCGTCACGAGCCACGGCCCCAGCGGGCCGAAGGTGGGGGCGCTCTTGCCCTTCACCCACTGGCCGGACCGCTCGAGCTGGAATTCTCGCTCCGACACGTCGTTACAGATGCAATAGCCGGCGACGTGGGAAAGCGCCTGACTTTCGCTCACGTAGCTCGCTGGGGAGCCGATCACGATCGCGAGCTCGACCTCCCAGTCCGTCTTCACCGAGCCTTTCGGGATCACGACGTCGTCGTTCGGTCCGACGACGCAGTTGGGCGCCTTGCTAAACAGCACCGGCTCCTTGGGGACCGGCATCCCCGATTCGGCGGCGTGGTCGGCATAGTTGAGCCCGACGGCGATGAAATTGCCGACGCGGCGCAGGCATGGCCCGATTCTGGGCGTCCCGCGCACCGCGGGCAGGGATTCAGGCTTGAGCTTGGCCAGACGCGCGAGCGCCCGCGGAGTGAGCGTGTCGGCGTCGATGTCCTCCACCACCTCGCTGAGATCCCTGAGTTTCCCGGCCTTGTCGACGAGCGCCGGCCTTTCCTTGCCCGCCCTGCCATATCGCGCGAGTTTCATCACCCCTCCCAATTGAAGCCGCCCGGAGCCCGGCCGGCACAGGTCGCGCCGGACCGTTCGGCCGGTCGATCGGGTCGTAACAAACGCTCGCGGCGTCGCCTCGTCAATCCTTGCGGCTCGCCTTCCCGGGACCGTCGAAGCGAGGGGCGGGCGGCAGGACAGAAAATTTGAAGCCGGCCCCCTTGGATTTATGAGCGGCATCGTACTATATGCCGTGTACTCGCGTCGTGGGTTGTGCTGACTCGACCTGCGGCGCGCCTGAAACGGCAAGAGACGCCCGCGCGCCGGGTCTCAAGCGGAGAGTCACCGACCGGAGTGCACGAAAAATTGTCCAATGGACCTGCGTCGAGCTGTATTTGAGGCTTGATCCTGGATTCGTAAAAATGTCATCTGCGGCGTCGTTGGAAGCCTGATAAACAGGCTGAATATGTTAATCATCGAAACGAAAAGAACCTCGATATGTCATCATTGGAACGGATCGGCCTGTTTATTGACGGGGCAAATCTCTACGCAAGCGCCAAGGCTCTCGGGTTCGATATCGACTACAAACGCCTCCTGAAGGAGTTTCAGGCAAAAGGCCGCCTGATCCGGGCGTTCTATTACACCGCCCTGGTCGACGATCAGGAATATTCGTCGGTCCGGCCTCTGGTCGACTGGCTCGATTACAATGGCTATTCGGTCGTCACCAAGCCGACGAAAGAGTTCGTCGAACTCGACGGGACGCCGCAAGGTCAAGGGCAATATGGACATCGAGCTTGCGGTCAACGCCATGGACATGGCGCCGCATCTCGACCTGATGGTTCTGTTCTCCGGCGATGGCGACTTCCGGTCGCTGGTCGAATCGATCCAGCGAAAGGGCGTCCGGGTGGCGGTCGTATCGACAATTTCGACCCAGCCGCCGATGGTCGCCGACGAACTGCGCCGCCAGGCCGACGAGTTCATCGACCTCGCCCACTTGATCCAGCGGATAGGGCGCGATCCCGGCGACCGGCCGCAGCGCCCCGCCGATCACCGCCGCGGCCAGTATGGACCTGTCCAGCAGCCAGCCGAAGAATTGCGCGAGTAGGCAGGGAAGGCTGCGGCCCTGGCCTTCGATGTCGGCCCGGCGACCGATTGCCCGGATTGTCCCCGGCTCGCCGCGTTCCGGGCCTCGAACCGGGCCGAACATCCCGACTGGTCGAACGCGCCGGTGGCCTCCATCGGCGAATTCGGACGCACGTCTGCTGATCGTCGGGCTCGCCCCGGGATTGCGCGGCGCCAACCGGACCGGCCGCCCGTTCACCGGGGACTACGCCGGGGATCTTCTTTACCGCACGCTCATCGATTTCGGCTTCGCCTCGGGGGTCTACGATCGCCGCCCAGACGATGGGTTGAGGCTGGTCGACTGCGCAATCGTCAACGCCGTGCGCTGCGTGCCGCCGCAGAACAAGCCCACCCCCGGCGAAATCGCGACTTGCCGGCGCTATCTGACGCAAGCGATCTCAGCCTTGCCGCGATTGCGGATCATCCTCGCGCTCGGCCGGATCGCCCATGAGAGCGCCTTGCGGGCAATCAACCTCCGCCCGGCGAAGTTTCCGTTCGCACACGGGGCGCGCCATGCGCCGAGTTCCGCTGGATTTGATCTCTTCGACAGCTACCATTGCTCGCGCTACAACACCAACACCGGCGTGTTGACGGAAGCGATGTTTCGCGAGGTCTTCGCTTCGATCCGCGCCGAGCTCGACCGCACGGATGCGCAAGCGCCGGTCGTTGGATGAGCTTTTGAGCCGGGCCCTGGGGCAGGGGGAGCGAAGGGGGGACGAAATGAGCGCACAGGGTTTCGGCCAGATTGATCAAACGCCCGTGTTCGAGGTTACGATCGCCTCAAAGGCGGGAGCGAGCGCGAAGATTCTGACTTGGGGCGCTGTTGTGCGCGACCTCGTCGTGCCGGCCTCCAACGGGTTGCAGCGGGTTGTGCTCGGCCTCAACACCCTGGACGACTACCTCGCTTACTCGCCCTCTTTCGGCGCGACGCCGGGGCGGTTCGCCAACCGGATCGCCAACGGCCGCTTTGTCCTCGATGGAGTAGCCTATCAACTCGACCGCAAGCCCGGCCAGAAGCACACGCTGCACGGCGGCCCGCATGGATTTGGCCATCGGATCTGGAAGCTCGGCGCCTATGATGAGTCCTCGGTCGAGCTCACGCTCGAATCGCCGGATGGCGACGCCGGCTTCCCCGGAAACCTCACCGCGACCTGCGTCTATCGGCTTCTTGAGCCATCGACGCTCCGGGTCGAGCTCTCGGCGGTCTCAGACCGGCCGACCGTCGTCAATCTCACCCAGCACAGCTATTTCAACCTCGACGGCTCGCCCGACATTCTCGACCATGAGCTGAGGCTGTTCGCTGACTTCTATACGCCGGCCGACGAGGAGCTCATTCCAACCGGCGAGATCCGCGCCGTCGCCGGCACGCCATACGACTTTCGCACTCCCCGCACGATCCGCAATCCGGCGCTGACCCCCTACGACACGAACTTCGTCGCTTCGCTTCTGCCCGACACAGAAGGCGGTCTTGCGCAGATCGCCGCGCTGCGTTCGCCGAAGAACGGCTTGACGATGAGCCTGTTCTCAACCGAGCCGGGCGTCCAGTTCTACTCCGCAGCGCCCCTCAATTGTCCCGCGCCCGGACTGGACGGCCAGCATTACGGTGCGCACGCCGGCCTGGCGCTCGAACCGCAGGCTTTCCCGGATTCGCCCAACCGGCGCCACTTCACCGATTGCGTGCTGCGGCCGGATGAAGAGTACCAGCACGTGAGCGAGTTTCGCTTCGCGTAGCAATAGGTTATGGCAAATTACTAAGCGGCGACGCGAGCGTGCGGCCGCGATCAGGGGCGCTGTATCGGTCTTCTTTTTGCTGTCAGCGGAGGCCGTCTTCCATGGGGGAAAACCGCAGGTCGAAGAATCGGCTGCGCGTGCGCCGCGTGGTCGACGCGCCACTTCACGAAGTCTCCGGCATTTGTTTGGGTCGCGGCCGAAACGGCCAAATGTCGCTGGTCGCGATCGGCGATCGGATGTCGAAGATGGTCTGGTTTTCCCTGCCGGGCAGCGATGACGGCCAAATTGACTGGCATACGGCCGACATTGCGAAGCTCTCGGGTTCGATGATTCCCCAGGATGACCCCCAGATCGAGGCTGTCTGTGCTGACGGCCTTGGGCGCGTCGTGCTGCTTCAGGAAACGCCCCCGCGTGTCGAACTGATCGACCCCAAGGCGCTAAAGGTGGTCGCCTCGATCGATCTTGCGGTGGAAGGGCGCAGCAAAATCGCGCGATCATGGTCCGACCCGAAGGGGTCGCGGGGCGAAGGCATGGTGCTGCTGCCCAACGGGCATTTGCTCGTCGCGAAGGAGAAGAAGCCGGCGGCGCTCATTGAGTTTGGCCCGCCAAATTCGCGGTCGCGGGGCCTGGTCCGCGGCGGCGCGCTGGCGGACGGCGCGCGGTGGCCGATTAAAGAAGGGCCGCATCGGTTCATTGCGCTCGCGACCTGGCTGCCCGACAAGACGCTCGCCAAAACCTGCGAGGACTTCAGCGACCTCGAGATAGGTCCGGATGGGCGCCTCTATCTGCTCAGCGACAAGTCCTCCACCATTGCGCGGCTCGGCGATCTCCCGGCTGGCGGCGGCGCGGCGACGCTCCTCGAGGCGTGGCGGCTCGGCGATCTGGACGGCAAGCCGGAAGGTCTCGCCTTCGCCGCGGAGGGTCATGCGATCGTCGGGCTGGACACGCGCAAGCCGCGCCGAAATCTCGTCCTGCTGGAGCCGGCGATTGCGCCGCGTGGCGATCGCCAGGTTCCAAGCGCATGAAATCATAGGCGCGCGCACAAGCCGGTGCGCGTGCCCGCCCGCCTTACTCCCGCCCGAGGCTCTCGCCCGGACCGGCTTCCGCCAGCGCCTTCCCGACCTCGAGCCCGAGGTCGTCCATCGAGGTCTGCTCGCGCACCGTGAGGTCTTCGCCCTTCGCCTGTCGTTCGGCCTGCTCGACCGAGCGCGCGACATTGACGGTCACCTTCGTCTCGACCTCGGGATGGAGATGGATCGGAACCGGATGCAGGCCAAGCGTCTTGATCGGGTGCTGGATCGCGACATGGCCGCGCTGGACCGGATGGCCGGCGGCGCTCAGCGCCTCGGCGATGTCTCGCGCCGACACCGAGCCGTAGAGCTGTCCGGTTTCGCCGGCCTGCCGAATGATGACGACGGTCGTTCCCTCGACCTTCGACGAAATCTCACCTGCGCCGCGCTTGAGCTCGTTGTTGCGGACCTCGAGATCGGCTCGGCGAGCCTCGAATTTCTTCTTGTTGACCTCGGTCGCCCTGAGCGCCTTGCCGCGCGGCAGCAGGAAATTGCGCGCGTAGCCGTCCTTCACGCGCACCGTATCGCCCATGTGTCCGAGCTTGCCGACGCGCTCTAGCAAAATGACATCCATCTTCGTCTCCTATTTCTGTCCGGTCGGAGTGGGGGTGGGAATGAGGGCGGCGCGCGAGCGCAGCCGCAGGAAACCGTCGAGAAAGCCAAGCGCGGCGAGAACCGGCAGCGTGTATTTGGCTCGCAGGACGCAGCAGGCGTAGAGCGCAACGAGCATCAAGAGCCTCATCTTGAGACCGCGCGACAGCGCATGCGCGACGGCCAGTCCCTGCAGCGCCAGAGCGCCGCCGAGCCCGCCAACGCCGATCGAGAAATACTGGGCGGCCGGACTGGGCAGCGCATAAGCCGCCGCGAGGCAGGCGAGGAAGGCGACGCTGAGCGGCCAGGGAAGGGCAAGCGACGCCGGCAGATCCGGCCAGGAGCGCGGAAGATTGTGCGACAGCTGGGTTGAACGCGCGGCGGCGTAGAGGTTGACGCACAGCATTATGAGCGTCGAGGCAGCGATCGCCGCCGGGCCGAAACGCACCAGCGCTTCGGCGAATTCGCGCGCCGTCGTCTTGTCCGGCGCGCCGTCGAAAGCGTCGGCTGCGAGCGCGGCGACGGTCGAAGCAACCTGGCGCGCGCCCTCGCTATAACTCCCGTACACAACGATGACGGTAGTCAGCACCGCGGCGCTGCCGATCATCCCGAACACTGCCGCCAGCACGGCGACGGCGCCGACCGAAGGGTGGACCGGCGTGTCCGGCGCGCGCCCGCGCAAGTAACGCGCGATTGGAGTGATCGCAAACGCGGCGAGGGCCCAGGCCGGACCCGCGACGGAAGCTGCGAACAGCAACGCCGACAGCGGCTCGGCCAGGAGCGCGAGCGCGGCGACCGAGATCACGCCCGCGATCGCTCCGGCGTCGAGCCCCCAGCCAAGGGTCGCGATCATGATCGGCAACGGCGCGAGATAGGCGAGCGCCATCGCGAGAACGCTTGGCTGCGCGCTCACCGCGAACAGCAGCGCGGCGGCGCATCCCGCTCCGATCGCGACGACAAATCGATGCAACATAACGAACGCTGTCCCGCATTGGCAGGCGGTTAGAAGGCGGGCCCGGGGGCCGCCTCCAACTTCCGCCGCGACCGGTGAAGGCCGAACGCGGCGGTTCGAAATTTCAAGGGCGGCGACGCCGCCCGGACGACCTCAGCGGATCACGTAGGGCAGGAGGCCCAGGAACCGGGCGCGCTTGATCGCCTGCGCGAGCTCGCGCTGCTTGCCGGCGCTCACCGCTGTGATCCGGGACGGCACAATCTTGCCGCGTTCGGAAATGTAGCGCGACAAGCAGACGGGTGTCCTTGTAGTCGATCTTCGGCGCGTTGGCGCCCGTGAACGGGCACGACTTGCGGCGGCGGAAAAACGGGCGGCGGGGAGCGGTGGCCATCAGCTGACTCCAAGATTTGCGTCATCGCGCGGGCGGCGCGGCGGACGATCGCCACGATCTCCGCGGTCGCCTCGATCTCCACGGTCGCCGCGATCCGGCCTGTCGCCGCGCGGTCCGCGCGGACCGCGATCGTCGCGGTCGCCGTCCTCGCGCTTGCGCAACATCGCCGACGGGCCGGCTTCATGCTCGCCGACGCGGATGGTGAGGTAGCGGATGACGTCCTCGTTGATGCTGAGGAGCCGCTCGACCTCGACCACCGCCTCGGAGGGGCCGGCGATGTTGAGCAGCGTAAAGTGCGCCTTGCGGTTCTTCTTGATGCGGAACGCCAGCGACTTCAGTCCCCAAGGCTCGACCTTGGTGACGGCGCCGCCCAGCGAGGCGATTTTTGACTTGATCTGCTCCGTCAGCGTCTCGACTTGCTGCGACGTGACGTCCTGGCGCGCCAGGAAGATGTGCTCGTAAAGAGCCATTTCGTGCCTTTCCATCTCTTCAAGCGGCGTCCCACGCAGAGCCCTTCGAGCCCGGGAAAGGCTCGAACCGGATCGTTCGAAGGCGGAGACACGGGAGGACGGACGCTCATTTCGCCTGCCGCGCGCTCAATTTTTGAGCCCGCGACCCTCCGTTCAGCCCCCAGCGGGACGCAACGAAGCGGCCTTCATATAGAGGCGCCCTGAAATCCGCAAGGCCAATCTCGCCGGCGCTCGCCGCTCAGCCAGGGGCCTGGAAGCGAAGAATTCGATCCGAGGGAAAATCGTACAATTTTCCGGTTTCGGTCCAATCGGGCGAGCAGATCTCGGCGATCTTCGGCGCCAGCTCCTCGGGCCCGCGCAGCGTCGCGGGATCCTCGCCGGGCATGGCCATCGCGCGCATCGCCGTTCGCAAGCGTCCCGGGTTGACGAGCATGACGCGGATGTTCGACGTGTTGAGGGTCTCGGCGGCATAGGTGCGGGCGAGGGCGTCGAGCGCCGCCTTGGAAATTGCGTACGGGCCCCAATAGGCGCGCAATTCCGCCCGGCTAGCGACGCCCGAGGTTATGAACGCGACCCGGCCGGCGGCGGAGCGGCGCAGGAGCGGGTCGAGCGATCGGATGAGGCGCCAGTTGGCGGTGACGTTGACCGCCATGACGTCGTCCCAGGTCTTGGGGTCGAGGTGGTGCAGGGGGGTCAGGAGGCCCAGGACGCCGGCGTTGCCGACAAAGGCGTCAAGCCGGCCCCAGCGCCGGTAAAGCGCCTCTCCGAGCCGGTCGATAGCGGCGAAGTCGCGCAGATCCATCGGAACGAGGGTTGTCGCGGGCGGCTCCGCCGGCCTGAGCGCACGGATCTCGTCGTCCAGTTCCTCGAGGCCGCCCTGCGTGCGCGCGAGCGCCACCACATGCGCGCCCGACGCGGCCAAGGCCAGGGCCGCCGCCCGGCCGATGCCGCGAGAGGCCCCGGTGACCAGCGCGACGCGGGGCGATCCATCGTCGGCCGACACGCTCAATCGACACTCCTTGCGTCATTTGCTAGGCTGCCTGCGGGGCATGATCGCGGGCTGGCGCGAGACGACTGGAAGCCGCCGGGTTGCGGCGGCGTCGATCGCGCTGAACCTGTGACCTTGCAAAGTGGATTTTCGTTGGCGCCGATACTAGGCTTCGCGCTTATGGACTTGCGGTGACCGAAAAGAAAGTCCGACGCGGACACGACAAAGTCGCCGGGCCTCTTTTGGGTCCGGCGCGGGGTCGGGGGCCGGCGTCGCGCGCGGGGTGGGAATTGTTTGGGGCTCGAAATGGCGAACGCTAGGCTTGGCCGCGAATCTAGACTTGGGCGCGAATTGGGAAAGACGGTCACGCGCGCCGACCTTTCCGAGATCGTTTATCAGAAGGTCGGATTGTCGCGCACCGAGTTGGCGGAGCTGGTGCAGTCGGTTCTGGACGAAATTTGCGATGCGGCGGCGCGCGGCGAGACGGTCAAGCTATCGGGCTTCGGCTCGTTCGTCGTTCGCTCGAAGGGCGAGCGGGTGGGACGCAATCCCAAGACCGGAATCGAGGTGCCGATCCTTCCTCGGCGGGTAATGGTGTTCAAGCCGTCCAACGTTCTCAAGGCCAAGATCAACGGCCGCGATCCGGCGCTGGAGAAAGAGTAGGCGCCCTCGGTCCGCCGGCGGAGACCGACCGCTTCTGGCGTTTCCGCGCCGTTGGGCCGATAGTGGATGGACGCGAACGGAGGCGCCATGATTCCCTCGCCACTGGCGGCCGCGAGCACGCCGATTGAGAAGGGGCCCGAAGCCTATCGAACGATCCGCGAAGTCGCGGATTCGATGGACCTGCCACAGCATGTGCTGCGCTTCTGGGAGACGCGCTTTCCGCAGATCCGCCCGCTGAAGCGCGCCGGCGGCCGGCGCTACTACCGCCCCGACGATATCGAACGGCTGCGGCTCATCCGCCGGCTGCTGTACGACGAAGGCTACACGATCAAGGGCGTGCAGAAGCTGTTCAAGGAGCAGGGCGTCCAGGCTTTGTCGAGCGCCGCTCAAGCTCAGGCCGGGCCGGCAGGCGCCGCCGAGTCGGCAAGCGCGAAAGCGGCCCTCAGCGGCCTTGCTGGCGACGATCTCGCCGCGTTGCGCGCGGCGCTGGCTGAAATCACCGACGCCGAGCGAATCCTGACCCAGGCGCGCGCTCCGGCTCCGTGATTCGCGACGTCGCCAGCCTTGCGTTGCGCGACGCAGCGCCGCTCACTATAAGGGCGCCGTCGGAGTGTAGCGCAGCCCGGTTAGCGCACTAGTCTGGGGGACTAGGGGTCGTGGGTTCGAATCCCGCCACTCCGACCACCTAACGCCTCAAAAGTGTTTCGCCTCCCCGGCGCCGCTTGCCGGCGATACCGCAGCTTCTGCCGAGGCCCCGGCAAAATGGGGGATTGACCCAGCGGAAGACGTAGTGAACCTTCCGGTGAGTCAATTGGGGGTCTCAATGAACAATCTTTTGAAGGTCGGCTTCGGAGGCTATCGCGAGCACCAGAAACTCGCCGCCGCAGCCTCAAGCGAAACCGCCAGCGCGTAAGGCCGTCTTGGCCGCATGGGTTTGGTTCCTGTCGCTCCGACCCTTCACTATATCCTTACGTTTCTTTCCTTACACCCTTGTCTTTCTTTACGCGCAGCGGGGTCGAAGGGGACGATCGCGAAATCCATGAGCGAACACCCAGTCACAGCGATCGACATTGCGCTCAAGCCTGGCCCGGCGATGCTCCGGCGCGCGCGCGCCGACAACGCGCGCCTGCTCAAGGCGTTCCCTGAGTTCTTCGCTCTCGACGCGACCCATCACCCGCACATGACGATGCTCCAGCAGTTCGTCCGCACCGCCGAGCTTTCGAAGGTTTACGCGGCGGCCGAGCGCGGTTCTCGGCAAAGAGGGCGTGACGAACTGGAGGCTCAAGGCGACCGGGTACTACTACATTCCCTCTCCTCCGCTCGGCATCGCCGGGATCGTGGTCGAGCCGACGGAAGCCTTGCTCCGGCTGCAGCGGGAACTCCTCGACGCGGTCGCGCCTTTCACCGAAAAGACCGGAACCCCGGCCGCGTTTTACAGCACCGAAGACGGGCGCGACATTCAGCCGGGGCTTATCGACTACGTCGCCGATTTCGTCGCGGTGGCCGCCGGCAAAAAGTTCAATCCGCATGTCACGATCGGCGTCGCGCCTCAGACCTATCTCGACAAGATGTTCGCCGAGCCGTTCAAGCGGTTCACGTTCTCGCCGGTAGGCGCGGCGGTCTACCAGCTCGGCACCTTCGGCGCGGTCCGCAGGGAGCTTGGCGGAACATTGGCGGTGGCTCCCTAGACGGGCGCGCGCCCTTTCAAAAACGGGGCGTGAGCGCCACGCCCGCCGTCCGGAGTCGGCGGGCAGGGCAGGTTGGCCTGTGAACCGCGGCGGGGCGCCCCGAAGGGCCACCTAAGCAGCGAAGGTCCTTTTGCGTTCGGCGCCTGCCTTCGGCGCCGTCCGCAAGGAGCTTCAGACATTGGCGCCGAGGCGCTGAACGCGCCGTCGATGCGCGCCACTTGCGGGTGAGCGTGTCGCCCATGCTTCAAAGCTCGGCGTCCGGCTGGGCGACGAAGATCAAAACAAGAAGGATAGAGGCGATGAAGCGAAACGCAGGCTGCTGGCCGTTCCAGACCTGTGATTGCCACATCGAAAACCATTCGCCTCCGACCGCGAGAAAGGCGACGAACCAAACCAGGAACGCGCAACCGGCTCCGGCCAAAACAAATCGCTTGGCGCCATGAAATTCCCGCGCGTTGAACTTGCGCGCGCGAAAAAGTTCGAACGTCCCAAGCGCGAACAGGATCGCGGTGACGGCTTCGCCGAGGACGATCAGCCAGAAGCCGAGCCGCCACAAAAGCGGGATCGACAGGGCGTGATCCGCCATCGCGCTCGACGGCAGGATCGTGTCCATGCTGAACACGTGCTGCACGAACACGAGGTTGGTCCCCGGGTCGTAAATGTTTCCGAACACGATGAAAGCGCACAGGAGCGCGACGCCGCCGGTCATGAAAATCTTGAGGGCCCGTTCGAGCATCATCGCGAGGCCGCCATTCAGGACCGTATCTCGGCGTCCGCGCACGCGGGTTCGACCGCGAACCGGGGAAACAACGGGACAAGGCAAATCTTGATGCTTGGCGCGGCGGCGTCGTAAAGGACCACCACGTTCATCGACATGTAGTTGTTGGGCGGCGGCGTCTGACTGTACTGCGGCGAAAGGATCGCGGCGTTTGGGCCGACGTCAAACCGAAGCGGCGTCCTCCAGCATTCCGGACGCCATTTGATCTCGCTTGGCGGCAGCGGCGGCCCCGGTTTGGCGTCAGCCGGAATCGCCCATTGGATGTCGACGGACGCGCTGTCCGCGCAGGAAAATTGCGCCTTTGTGTTGAAGTCGAGAATGACGGCGGCTGGACCGGGCTGGCAATGGGCGGAATAGGCGTCCAGGCGATAACCGCCCGTGCATTGCGCAGCGTTCCAGTAGATGACGGCGCCCGATTGAACCGCGCCGCTTCCTGACTGGGCGAGCAAAGGCGACGCGAGCGTCAGCGCCAGACCCAACATCCCGATGTTAGCGATGCGCAGCCGCAAGGACGCCATCCGTCCATCTTCGCCCAGATCGCGGGGAGGCGACAAGGCTTCGCAGATCCGTGAGCCGCGCAACCGTCCGACTTCGCCTGCGCCAATTCCCGGCCCCCCGAGGACGGCGGAGGTTTGATTTGCATAATATATATTATGGAACCTGCAACTGCGTCGAGGGCCAGCGTGGTCTAAAGCGCGGCGATCAGCGCCCAGCACACGATTGCGCTGCAGACCGAACTCCAGCGGCCGAACGCCTTGTAGATCTTGTTGGCGACGTCGCCCTCCTGGCCGATGCTCATGCCGGGCTCCGCCTGGATCTGCGGGTCGGAGACGTTCCTGACCGCGATCCAGACTGGGGCTTGCGCTCCAAGTCCCTGGGCGACCATGCCGAGCACCGCGTCGCCCATTTCGGACACATCGCCCACGCCCTGCAGCTTGAAGTGGTTGTCGGAAGTGTCGAAGCCGAAAAAGTCGGTCGTGACGACCGAGGAGGTCAGTCCGTCCGGCGGGACGACGATGATGTCCGGCGGGCGGGTATTGTCCTTCGGCAGCTGACCGGCGTTGGCCGCGAACAGCGTCTTCGCCTCGGCGAAGAACTGCGGGTTGGCTGGCTTGCTGCTGTAGCTCTGGGCGGCGAAACTGGCAGACTTCAGCCATTTCTGCGAGTTGAAGCGCACGACCGGGCTGACCACGACATCGCCGACCTCGAACGCCGTGCCGATTCCGCCGGCGGTGCCGGTGGTGATGACCAATTTGGGCCGGGTCTCGGCGATGATCTGTTTCCACACCTCCGCATTGGGCAGGACGCCGTTGGCCGGGAAGTGCTTGTGGGTGTCCTGCGAGAGATGCGAATCGGATTTGAACACCAGGACCGTCTTGCTGCCGATCATCGTCGTCCAGAACGTGCCAAGCCGCTGCTCTTCCACGGCCGGAGAGCTGTGGCTCATCGCGCTCGAGAGCGAGGCGAAATTGTGGGTGTAGGGCACGTAGTCGTTTTTGGAATCCTTGCCCGGCGTCAGGACGCGACTGAGGGCGTGGCCTTCGTCTACGGTCCAGGTGACGACGAGGACGTCGACCTGCGGCAGAGCCCCCTTCCCTGTGCCTGGGGCTTTGCTCGCCGTCTGTGGCGCAAGCCCGCTTGGCCACGGTATGTCGGTGAAGCGGCTGAGCCCGGTTGCGGTCGTAAAGGCGAAGAACGCGGCCCCCTCGGGGCCTTCCGAGTCAAAATCGATGATGTCGCGCTGAATGTCATCCAGACTGGGATTCGGTCTCGCGGCGGCCTTGTTGGCGTATGTGGCGGCCGGGGCCGGGGTCTTCAGCGGGTCGAAGCCAATGTTGCGCTCCACCCACGCGCGGTCGACGATCACGGGGCGCCTCCTTGAATGATCTTGGCGCCAAGACGAACGCCGCGGCGGCGTGCGTACACCTTTTGGGCGCCGCGGACTGTGACCGCCGTCACAGTCGATCGGTCCCGGCCCACGGGAAGTCCGTGCGACCTGGTCATCCCGCGCCTTCTGGAAAAACGATCATTCTCTGGACAAGGTCGCGGTGTCATGGTCTGATTGTCAGAACAAGGCGAGAGGCTGGCGTCATGCTGGCGGAGGCGGGCAAGTTTGTTGAAGATATCGGATTAAGTTATTGAAAAAAGTGGGTCTTTCTCGAAGATAGGGATTTTGTTTTGCTACCGGGAGATTTTGTTTTCCTTCCGCGGCGGCTTGGATTTTGTTGCGGCCGGCTTGGATTCCGTTGCGGTCGGCTTGGATTTTGTTGGCGCTTCAGGCGCCCAGCAGTTCCGCCAGCGTAAGCGCGATAACCTCAGTCGCCTTGTACAAATCCGCGAGCGGCAGGCGCTCGTCGGCGCGATGGGCGTTGGCTTCCTCAATCGTGTGCGGGCCCGCGCCGTACAGAACGATCGGAACGCCGGCCGCGGCGTAGTGGCGCGCGTCGGTATAGAGCGGCACGCCGGAGGCGGCGACCTTTTCGCCCATGACTGCGGCTCGCGTGCCGGCTCAGCGCCTCGGTCAGCTTCGCCCCGGCGGGCGAAGGCGTCAGCGGCTCGGCGAGCAGGATGCGCCTGACGACGACCTTGGCGTCGGGGTGGAGCGCCGCCGCGCGCGCGATCACCGCCTTGAGCTCCGCCTCGACCTCGGCCGGACTTTCTTCCGGAACCATCCGCCGGTCGAGACGGAAGACCACCCGGTCGGGCACGACATTGGTGTTGATCCCGCCGGAGATGAGGCCGACCGTCATCTGCGGCGAGCCGATGCCGGGAACCGCGGAGGTCCGCGCCTCAAGGCAGCCGCGCCAGCCGTAAAGCGCGGCGAGGATCGCGTTCGCCGCCTCGAGCGCGTCGACGCCGGTCGAGGGGCGGGCGGCGTGGGCGGAGCGGCCGAGGACTTCGACCTCGAGATGCAGACAGCCGTTATGGGCGTTGACCACGGCGTAGGAGAAGCCGGCGCCGATGGCGAGATCCGGCCGCGTGAGGCCCGTTTCAATCAGGTAGCGCGGCCCAATTTCCCCGCCCGCCTCCTCGTCGTAGGTGACGTGCAATTCGACCGCGCCATTGAGCTTAGCGCCGCTCTTCTCGAGCGCCAGCATCGCAAAGGCGTAGGTGGCGATGTCCGACTTCGACACCGCCGCGCCGCGACCGACCATCCAGCCGTCGACGATCTCGGCCCCATAGGGGTCGTGCGTCCAGCCCGTACCTGGCGGCACGACGTCGCCATGGGCGTTGAGCGCGATCGTCGGGCCGCCCTGCCCGTACCGGCGCCTGACGATCAGGTTGGTCGCGGAGATCATGCCATTGGCCTTGACCAGATCATCGGGGACCTTGTGGCGCTCGACCGTGAACCCGAGAGCCTCGATTAGCCTGGCGACGGCGGCGGCGGCGTGATCGCAGTCCCCCGGCGGATTGTCGGACGGGACCTTGACGATCTCGGCGAGAAAACGGGTTTCCGCTTCGGCGTGCGCCTGCACGAAGGCGTGGATCGCGCGCTCGACCGGCGTCATCGCATTTCCCCCATCGGCCCGTCAGGCATCGAACCCCTCGACGCGCATCCCGTCATGGGCCGGCGTCACGTGCGCGGGCAGGCGCGCGCGCAAGGTCTCGTAATCGAGATCGGTATGCAAGTTGGTCAGGATCGCCCGGCGCGGGCGCATCGTTTCAATCCACCCGAGGGCGTCGTCGAGGCTGAAATGGGACGGGTGCGATCGATACCGCAACGCGTCGATGATCCAGATGTCCAGGCCCTCGAGGAACGGGCGGCTCGCCGCCGGTATCCGCTTGACGTCGGGCGTATAGGCGAGCGATCCGAAGCGGAAGCCGAGCGCGCCGATGTCGCCGTGGTCGAGGTCGAACGGCATGGCTTCGATCGCCCCTCCCGGTCCCTCGATCCGGCACAGCCGACCGGCGGTAAGGCGGAGCTCGGTTGCGATGGCGGGATAAGAGCTTCCGCCAGGCGTGTGAAATACATATGAAAAGGCCCGGCGAACAATGAGCGAGGTCGGCTCGTCCATGTGGACGTCGATGCGCCGGCCCATTTCCTGGTAAAGGGGCCTCAGATCGTCGATGCCGTGGGTGTGGTCGGCGTGCGGATGGGTCATCAGGATCCCGTCAACCCGCTTGACGCCGGCCTCGATCAGTTGCTCGCGGAGATCCGGCGAGGTGTCGACGAGGACCGTGGTCGCCTCTCCGCCGCCGAAGCGCTCGACCAGCGCCGAGCAGCGTCGGCGGCGGTTCTTCGGGTTGGACGGATCGCAGGCGCCCCATCCTTGCCCGACCCGCGGCACGCCGGCGGACGAGCCGCAGCCGAGGATGGTCAGACGAAGAGTCACTGCGCGCCGTCCGCCGGCCGATCGCAGCTTGGGAAAAACGTTGAGCGTATTGGCGCGCGTCGCCGCCGCGAGCGCCTCGGGCTCCAGCCCGAGCGCCTCGGCGACCACATGCGCCGTGGAGACGACGAAGGCCGGCTCGTTGCGGCGGCCGCGATGGGGAATGGGCGCGAGATAGGGCGCGTCGGTCTCGACAAGAATGCGCTCGAGCGGGACGTCGCGGGCGATGGCGCGCAAGCCCTCGGATTTCTTGAACGTCACGACGCCCGAAAACGAGATCGAGAGCCCGAGGCCGAGCGCGGTCTCGGCGAGCTCCCGCGACGAGGTGAAGCAATGGAGCAGGGCGCTGAATCTCCCCTGCCCCATTTCGTCGGTCAGAATCTCGGCAATATCGTCATCGGCGTCGCGCGCGTGGATGACGAGCGGCAGGCCGAGCTCGCGGGCGAGCCCGATCTGGCCGCGAAACACCCGCTTGGCCACGTCGCGGGCAGCGTAGCCGTAGTGATAGTCGAGGCCGGCTTCGCCGATGCCGACGCACTTGGGATGGGCGGCGATTTGGCGCATGGCTGAGAAGTCCGCCGCTCCCTCGCTCGCCGCCTCATGCGGATGCGTGCCGACCGTGAAGAAAACGTCGTCGTACCGCTCGGCGATTTCGGCCACGCGGGCGGCCTTCGCGACCTGGGTGCCGATGGTGATCATGCGTTCGACGCCGGCGGCGCGCGCGCGCTCGACGACTGATCGAGGTCGCCGGCGAAGTCAGGGAAATCGAGATGGCAATGGCTGTCGATGAGCGTCATGCAGGTTGCCCTTCTCCCCCTGCGGGAGAAGGTGGCCGGCCAAGGGCCGGCCGGATGACGGGTTGGACGCGCCAAGGCGCTTCGAACAAGCGGACTTGACGTCGCCGACCCCTCACCCCTAACCCCTCTCCCGCAAGGGGAGAGGGGGATGCCCGCCGCCTCACTTCGCCGCCTCCTGCTCGACATAGCGCGGAAAGATCGGCGCTGGCGCCGGCAGCGCCCTGCCCGGCTCGAGCCGATGCGGCGCGTCGAGACGGCCGGCCGCGGCGCCGGCGTCGGCCGCCGCGAAAGCGCGCGATTTCGGCCCGACGGCGAGAAGATCGAGAAGCGCGCCCATGCTCCCCGGCATGACCGGCTGGAGGAGGATCGCCGCGATCCGCAAGGTCTCGATTGTCACGTAGAGCACGAGCCCCATGCGCGCCGGATCGGTCTTGGAGAGCCGCCAGGGCTCGGCATTGGCGAAGTAGCGATTGGCCTCCGACACCACCTCGAAGACGGCGCCGACATAAAGATGAATCGCGAAGCCCTGCATGTGACGGCGCGCCTCGCCCACGAGGGCGTCCGCCCGCGCCAGCATCGCCAAATCTTCCTTCGCTGCCGTCGCGTTGCGCCAATCCGGAACCTGTCCGGCGCAGTTCTTCGCGATCATCGTGAGCGAGCGCTGCGCCAGATTGCCGATGTCGTTGGCGAGATCGGCGTTCATGCGGGTGACGATCGCCTCGTGCGAATAGCTGCCGTCCTGGCCGAACGGGACCTCGCGCAGGAAGAAATAGCGCACCGGATCGAGGCCATAGGCCTCGACCATCTCTTTCGGCCCGACGACGTTGCCGACCGACTTCGACATCTTCTCGCCGCGGTTGAACAGGAACCCGTGCACGACCACTTGTTTCGGCACTGGCAATCCGGCGGACATGAGGAACGCCGGCCAGTAGATGGCGTGGAAGCGCGTGATGTCCTTGCCGATCACATGAGCGTCGGCCGGCCAGAATTTCGCCCGCGGGCCGTCGTCGGGAAAACCGGTCGCGGTGATGTAGTTGGTTAGCGCGTCGACCCAGACATACATCACGTGCTTCGGATCGCCCGGCACCGGCGTGCCCCAGTCGAAAGTGGCGCGGCTGATCGAAAGATCGGCGAGCCCGCGCTTCACGAATGCGATGATCTCGTTGCGATAGGTCTCCGGGGTGACGAATTCGGGATGCGCCTCGTAGTGGGCGAGGAGCCTCTCGGCGTAAGCCGAGAGCCGGAAGAAATAGCTTTCCTCCTCGACCCACTCGACCGGCGCGCCGCTCGGCGCAAGCTTCGTTCCGTCCGGGCCCTCGCTCAGTTCGCCGGCGTCGAAATAGGCTTCGTCGCGCACCGAATACCAGCCCGAATATTTCGACAGATAGATGTCGCCGTTGGCGGCCATGCGCTCCCAGATCGCCTGCGCCGCGCGATCGTTGCGCGGTTGCGTGGTGCGCACGATGTCGTCTGCCCGGGCGTTCAGCATGTCGCCCATGGCCTCGAACTCGGCCGCGATCCGGTCGACGAATTGCTGCGGCGACACGCCTTCGCGCGCCGCGGTCTGCTGAACCTTGAGGCCGTGCTCGTCCATGCCGGTGACGAAGAACGTCTCGCGCCCGTCGAGGCGCATGAACCGCTGGATTGCGTCGGTCGCGATGCGTTCGTAGGCGTGGCCGATATGCGGCGCGCCATTGGCGTAGGGGATCGCGGTGGTGATGTAGAACCGGCTCATGCGCGCCGTCCTAGATCATTTTGCCGGCGATGAAAACGAAGCTTTCAGCGCCGCGGAGATCTCGGCGATGACCGCCTGAACGTGCAGCTTGCGGTCGAGATTGAGCGCTTCCGTCTCGCGCTCGGCGGCGCGGATGCGGTCCCATAAGCCCCCGATCTCTTCGATCTCTAGGGAATGGGGCTCGACATCGCGGGCGTAAGCCGTGAGCCAATCGTAGAGCTCGCGGTGAAAGGCCCGGTATGCCTCTTCACCGGCGCGTCCGCCTATCGCCTCGGCTAGCCTCGCGACCGCGCGGGGATCGGGGCGCGGCAAAGCCGCGACGATCGAATCGATCAGTGCGCCCGCCCCATCCGATTCCGGCGCGAGGCGAACGAGCGCCTCCCGGACCGATCCATTTGCGCGTTTTGCGGCGACGGCGATCTTCTCCGGGGCGGCTTTGCTCCAGGGCGTCCCGAGGCTCGCAACCGCTTCGACGATCTCGTCCGGCGTGAGGGGGTCAAGTCGCAAACGCCGGCAACGGGAGCGGATGGTGGCCAGGACCTGACCCGGCTGGTGCGAGACGATGAGGATCAGCGACCGCTGCGGCGGCTCCTCGACCATTTTCAGCAACGCATTGGCGCTGTTTCGATTCAGGTCTTCGGCGGAATCGACGATGGCGACCCGCCAGCCGCCGAAGGCGGCCGAAAGCTGAAACACCTGCAGTCCAAGCCGTACCGTTTCGACCGAGATTTCGCTGGCGAGCTTCTTTGTCGAAGGCTGCCATTCGCGCCGGATCAGTGAAAAGTCGGGATGCGCGAGCTGGGCGACCAGGCGCGCCGCCGTATGGCCGGGCTCGACATTGAGATCGCGCGCCTCGCGCACCCGCGCCGAGGCCGGATCGGGGTTTGCGAGCACGAAGCGGGCGAATCGCCAGGCGAGCGTCGCTTTGCCGATCCCTTCCCGGCCGCCGATCAGCCAGGCATGGGCGAGGCGGCCCCCGCGATAGGCGGAGAGCAGTTCCTGTTCGGCGGCCTTGTGGCCGATAAGCGAAGTCGCATCGCGCGGATGGGGCGCGCCGGGCAAGGCGTCGGCTTCGGGAAGATCGCCATCCTCCGTCTTCTTCACGCCCGAACGCCCTTGAGCGCGCCCGCGGGTTCGAGCCGCGCCTCGACCGCGGACCAGATCGCGGCGGCGACCTCGCTTTCGCTCCCGCTGGCGTCGATGACAGCGCAGCGCCGCGGCTCGGCGGCGGCGATGTCCAGGAAGGCGCGGCGGAGGGTTTGATGAAAGGCGAGGCCCTCCGATTCGAATCGGTCGGCGCTCCCCCTGCCCTGCCT
Organism: uncultured Alphaproteobacteria bacterium; assembly: GCA_963776665.1. GTDB lineage: Bacteria > Pseudomonadota > Alphaproteobacteria > Rhizobiales > Beijerinckiaceae > Roseiarcus. The sequence goes on along the minus strand of CAVZNQ010000007.1, from coordinate 36,840 downwards.
TCGCGTTCGGGCTCGCTCCAGGCCCACTTCCGGCGCGAGGTCGAGGATCAGCGTCAGGTCCGGGTTGGTCCCGCCGACGGTCAGTCGCTCGAGTCCGGCGATGAAGTCCGGCGGCAGGTTCCCCGCCACGCCTTGATAGGCCCGGGTCGAATCTGCGAAGCGATCGGAAACGACCCAGGCGCCCCTCCCGAGCGCCGGCCGGATTCTCTTGTCGAGATGGTCGACGCGGGCGGCTGCGAACATGAGCGCCTGCGCTGCGGGACCGAAGTCGGCCGCAAAACCTGTTAGGATCGCCTCGCGAAGCGCCTCCGCGCCCGGCGAACCGCCCGGCTCGCGCGTGCGAACCACTTCGAGGCCGAGCCCAGCCAGGCGCTCCCCCAGCCCCTTCGCCTGAACCGACTTGCCCACGCCGTCGCCGCCTTCGAGCGTGATGAATCGGCCTTTCGCCTGCCCGATCATCGGCGCGCCTTCCGCCGTGGCGTCTCGTCGCCCGCGCCGTTGCTCAGGTTGCGCCGAATGAGGCTCACCGCACGTCCCTCGGGGCCGCCCCTTCAAGGCCCAGCCGTTCAGTGCATCGTTCAGCGCCGATTGGCAACGGCGTGACGGCATTGTGGCGAGCGTCCTCCGGGGAGGCGACTTGAGGTTGCGGCGCCGGCCGCCGATTGATCGACATTCGCCCCGGCCGCGCCTTGGCGTTCCGGCGCGTTTTCACCCGGTTGGGGCGGTCAGTCGGCGGTCAGGCTGGAGTTTGTCGCTTTCAGCCGCTTGAAGGCGCCGGTCGGCGGCCGTTTGGGCGGAAGCTGAGCGGAGAAGTAGATCGCCTTTTCCGCGCTCGCCTGGAGGTCAGGACGGCGCGGCGGCATGACGGCCCGCTCGGCTGGCGACGCCGTCGCAGCTGCCACGACCAGCGTGTTGCGATTGGATCCGAGATCGAACGGGCGCGAGGGCGGCAACGGAACCGCGCCTTGCGGCTGCCGGATCGCAACCGGCTCGGCTTCAGGGATTGGCGGCGCAGTCTCGCCTGCTGGGGCTTCGGCGATCGCGGCTACGCGGGCCGGTTCGGGCGCCGGCGCGGGCTGACTCGAAGCCTCCTCGGCCGGCTGCGGCGGGGGCGCCTGCGATGCGCCGCGGCCAGAGAAAAATGAGAAGACCGTCTGAGTCTCAGCCGCCGCCACCATCACCGCGGCCGGATAACCGATCATATTGGCCGGCGATCCGTCGGTGCGCAGGCTCGCCAGCAATTGCGAATCGTCCGACCCTTCGATCGGCGCCGGTCCGACATATTCGACTTTCACCCGCGCCGTACCCATCGCTTTCATGTCGAGAACGTCGGCAACCCGCGAGGAAACGTCCATCACCCGCCCGCCGTGGTAGGGGCCGCGGTCGTTGACGCGGACGACGATGGAATAGCCGTTGCCGAGATTCGTCACCCGCGCATAACTCGGCAGGGGCATCGTCGGATGAGCGGCCGAAAACGAAGCCATGTCGTAGACTTCGCCATTGGCGGTGCGGCGGCCGTGGAACGCGGCCCCATACCAGGAGGCCATCCCGACCGCCGAATATGATGGGTTCTCGGCGGGGTAATATTTGCGGCCCGCGATCGAATAGGGACGGCCGACGAGATACTGCCCGCCCCCGCGCGGCACCGCCTGGCCGTCGGCCACTACTTTGGCGCTCGCGTGGCCATATTTGGCCTGCGAGAAATGCTCGTGGCCGTGGGAGTAGGAGACTTGCGGGCTCTCCGGGGCGCACCCGGCGAGCGCGAGTGCGGCCGCGCCGAGGCTCGCGACGCCTCGCCATCTTCGTCTGACCGCGCAGACGCTGGGTTCAACGCCCGGAACGCTCATGACGCCTACTCGGTTGCGGGCAAGAGCAGGTTTCGAGTTTTGAACGCCGATACCCACCGCGTCGGCAAGACATTTCCCGACCATCGAGCCTGCTGCGCACTATTGACCCTGCTTCGTTTCGAATTCGCTAAGAATTCCGGCCCAGCCAGCGCCCGCCCGCGGCCGCGCTGTCGACTGCCGCCGGAAATCGTTCGCTGTTGCAAACGCCCGCTGTCCCGCCCTATTCCGCCCGCAGAAGTGACGTCCAATCGCGGCGACAACGTGGCCAACTCGAGACGCGGACGGCAACCCGGGCCTCGTCCGTTCTTCCCTGCGTCGCGCGAACCGTGCGTTGTCGTCAGCGTGTCCTGGCGCTGACGCGCTCCGAACCGTCCCGTTCGACAGTCCGGGGGGACACGCCAAAGTTGAAGTCAAACTCCTGGCGGACTGCAACTAGCCTCGCCCGTAATTTCGGATAATAAAAAAGGCTGGGCGGCCCGAACGCGGCAGCACTCGGACCGCCCAGTTGTTTTGGAAGCGACTTTATTGCCAGATGAACTTGCTGCAAGCCCTCCCGGCCGGTGCTAATCGCGTCGCCTCCATAAGCGCCGCGTCACTCATCGGGTCGAAGGGGGTTCTCGACTCGAAGGCCCAGGTTCAAGCCCGTCGCGGCGTCACGCATTAATCATAATTCTCAATGAACTTCAACAAAAATATAGCGTTGCGGATGTCACCGAAACTTCATCCACAGGAAACCCTTCGGCCGCGTCGGCTTGGTTAAATTGTGCGATGCGAGGCGCATAACCCTGTAGCCTTACTCCTACCGAAGCCAGTTGTTTACGCTGTTCGCGCAAGTCGTTCGAATCGCTGGCGCTTCCCGGCGCTCCCGGCGTCGGCGCATTCATTCTGTCCGCCTGCCTCGGCGCGCGGGCGACACCTCGGACACAACCGTATGGCTCGCCCGCGGTCGCTTAAATTCACGACCCTCCTGGCCGTATAGCCGCTGTTTGAGGAATGAACGCCGCTCAGGATCGGCGACGAAATCGGCCAAACGAAGTCTCCGGGGCCGCGAACGCCGCGGGCCTCCTCCGCTTCGCCGACCGATTGTGGCGGACGCCGGACTTCCTCCATCAGTCCTCCCGCTTCGGCGCGCCGGCCGCCGACGCGTCGAGTTGAAGCGAGACGGGGAGCGGGGGAACGCGCGAAATGGAGGCGCCGGATCGGAGCAAAGTTTGACCGCCCGGAGTTGAGGGAGTTTAGATCAACGACGGCTCAAGCCACTCTTTGGAAGACGGCTCAAGTCGCTCTTTGGAACCTCGCGAGGTCGAAATTGCCGCCGAGAGCAAGCTGGAAAGGCTTCCTCAAGATCGTGGAGGTGACGTGTCCGGTCGCCCTCTACGCTGCCGCCTCGACGACCGAGCGGACCGCTCTGCACACGATCAATCGGAAGACGGGCAACCGGATTCGGCGCCAGTTCGTCGACGCCGAAACCGGCGAGACGGTCGAACGCGACGGCCAGGTCAGGGGCTACGAAGTCGGAAAGGACGAATACGTTACCGTCGAGCCGGACGAAATCGCGGCCGTCATTCCGCACGGCGATCGGACGCTCACTGTCTCGGCGTTCCTCGATCTTGTGGACGTCGACGACCTCTATTTCGACAAACCCTATTATCTCGCGCCTTCGGACCGCAGCGGCGCTGAGACGTTCGCCCTTGTGCGCGACGGCATGCGAGCGGCCAAGACGGCGGCGGTCGCGCAGGCGACGCTGTTCCGACGCGTCCGGACGCTTCTCATCCGCCCTTACGAGAAGGGTCTCGCCGCCACGACGCTTAACTTCGACTACGAGGTGCGTTCGGCCGAGCGAATCTTTTCGTCTGTTCCAGCCAAGAAGATCGGCGGCGAGATGCTTGATCTCGCCATGCACATCATCAGGAGCAAGCAGGGCGCGTTCGATCCGCGCGCGTTCCACGATCGCTACGAAGGCGCGCTGGCCGATCTCGTCAAGCTCAAGCTCGAGGGCAAGGCGATCCCGAAGCGCGCCCTGCAGCGGAGCGAAACAACCGTCAACCTCATGCAGGCTTTGCGCGACAGCGCCGGCGGCCACGGGAGAGGCAAATCCACCGCCAAGAAGGGGGCGGCGGCCCGGCGGGACGCGGCGAAAGCAAAGACCGCTTCGCCGCGTCGCAAGGCAGGTTGACGGATGGCGCTCGAAGCCTATCGAAGCAAGCGCAACTTCAAGGCGACCGCCGAGCCCAGGGGGCGCGAACCGGTCGAGAGCAGCGACATCTTCGTCGTCCAGAAGCACGACGCGACTCGGCTCCACTACGATTTTCGGCTCGCTCTGGAGGGCGTCCTCAAGAGCTGGGCGGTGACCCGAGGCCCGAGCCTGGATCCGGGCGAGAAGCGCCTCGCGGTCGCGGTCGAGGACCACCCGCTGGAGTATTCCGATTTCGAAGGAACGATCGCGGAGGGCGAATATGGCGGTGGCGCGGTCATCGTCTGGGATCGTGGGTCATGGACGCCGATCGGCGACCCGCAGCGGGGCTTGAAAAAGGGCCATCTCGAGTTCGAGCTTCACGGGGAGAAACTCAAGGGCCGCTGGCATCTGGTCAGGATGCGCGCCAAGCCGCAGGAGAAACGGGAGAATTGGCTCCTGATCAAGGGCGACGACGAATACGCCCGCTCCGCCGCAGACGCCGACATCCTCGAGGAGCATCCGGAATCGGTCAAAACCGGCAGGGTGATCGATGACGTCGCAGGCGAACCGCCGGGCTGGTCATCGAGGACGGGACGGATCGAGCAGTCCGGCGACCCTGCCGCCGCAAAGCCAAATCCCACCGTGCTCAAGCGCAAGGCGGCGGAACCCTCCGAGGTTGAGGGCGCAGTCAGCGCGCCCCTGCCCGGCTTCGTTCAACCGATGCTGGCTTCGCTGGCGAAATCGCCTCCGGGCGGCGATCGGTGGCTACACGAGATCAAGTTCGACGGTTACCGGCTTCAAGCGCGCATCGAGGGCGGCCGGGTGACCTTATGGACGAGGGCCGGGCTCGATTGGACGGAGAGATTCGCCGGCGCGGTTCCCGAGACCCTTCGAGACCTGCCCATACGTGACGCCTGTGCTGGATGGCGAACTGGTGGTCGAGAACGAAACCGGGGTCTCCGAGTTCTCGCTCCTGCAGGCGGACCTCGGCGACGAGCGCCACGACCGGTTCGTCTACTACGTCTTCGATTGCCTCTATCTCGACGGATACGACTTGCGGGAGGCGCCGCTTCTCGGGCGCAAGGAGCTGCTCAAGCGGCTGGTTGGAACCGGTGGCGGCGCGGTCCGCTTCAGCACCCACTTTGAGGAGGACGGCCGGTTGGTCTTGAGCCGCGCCTGCGCGCTTGGACTTGAAGGCATTGTCTCAAAACTCAGCCAGTCCGTCTATTCCTCCGGCCGCGGCAAGAGCTGGATCAAGTGCAAATGCTCGGCCCAGCAGGAGTTCGTCATCGCCGGCTACGTCCCCTCGACGACCGGGCGCAAGGCAATCGGATCGCTGGTTCTTGGAGTCTACGAGGCGGAAGCGCTGCGCTACGTGGGTCGCGTCGGGACCGGTTTTACCTCGAGCGTCGCCGAGGCGCTCTTCGCCAAGCTCGAAGCGATGCGCATTCCGTCAAGTCCGTTCGCCGCCCGCCTCGTCGGGAACGAAGCCCGCAACGTTCGCTTCGTCCGGCCTGAACTGGCGGCGGAAGTCGATTTCCGCGGCTGGACGGCCGACGGACTGTTGCGCCAGGCTTCGTTCCAGGGCTTGCGCGACGACAAGCCGACCCGCGAGATTGTCCGAGAGTCGACCATGGCCTCGCCTGCACCGCCGGAGCACCCGAAGAGCAGCGTCAAGTTGACCCATCCCGATCGCGTCTATTGGCCCGATGTCGGCGTCACCAAGCAAGGTCTCGCCGACTATTACGCCGAGGTTTGGCCGCTGGTGAAACCCTTCATCGCCGGCCGAGCTCTGGCGCTGGTGCGATGCCCGGACGGAATTGGCGGGCAGGCTTTCTTCCAGAAGCACGCCTGGAAAGGAATCAACCGCAACATCGTCCTCGTCAAAGATCCCGCGGAGCCGGAAGCCCTGATCAGCATTCGCGACTTCGATGGCCTGGCGGCGCTGGTGCAGTCGGCGGCGCTCGAAATCCACCCCTGGGGTTCGACCGTCGCCGACTGGGAGCGGCCGGACATGATCGTGATGGATCTCGATCCCGGCGACGAAGTGGACTGGAACGCGGTCATCGCCGCTGCGGAGGAAGTTCGCGACCGGCTCGCGAACGCCGGCCTTGCCGCCTTCGTCAAGACCTCGGGCGGCAAGGGATTGCATGTGGTTTCGCCGGTGAAACCGAAAGCCGATTGGCCGGCGGCAAAAGCCTTCACGAAGTCGATCGCCGACTCAATGGCCACCGACAGCCCCCAGCGCTACGTGTCGACGATCCCGAAGGCGCGGCGGCACGGCAAGATCCTGATCGACTATCTGCGAAACCAGCGCGGCATGACTGCCGTCGCCGCCTACTCCACCCGCGCCCGGCCAGGCGCGCCGGTCTCCATGCCGCTGCGCTGGGACGAGCTCACGCCCGAAATCGGGCCGGCCTATTTCACTGTCCGCAACGCCCCGACGCGGCTCGCCTCGCTCGCCGCCGATCCGTGGGCGGATTTCCGCGCGAGCGCGGCGCCAATCGAGGCGCGGAAGGCCGCGAAGCCGGCCCGCAAGCGCTGATCGGGCGGCTTACGACCGCCCCTTCGGCTTCTTGGCGGCGGCGACGCTGCGGCGCAACGCGTCCATGATGTTGATGACGTTGCTTGGCGGCTCGGGCTCGGCGCTCGGTTTCGCCTTGGCCTTTTTCGTCCCCTTCTTCTTCGCCGCGATGATGTCCAGGAGCCGCGCCTGCACCGGATCGGCGACCATTTCCGGGCTCCAGGCTTTCTTGCGCGACTTGATGAGGCCGCCGATCAGGCGCATCAGCTCCGGATCAGGCTTCACGTCGCCGATCGAGGCGAAATAGTCGCCCGGGTCGTGCACTTCATCGCCAAACCTGAGCGTCCACAAAACAATACCCTTTTCGCGGGCCTTTAGGATCACCGCCTGTTCGCGGCGGTGGAGAACGAGCCGCGATACGCCGGCCATCGCGACTGAGCGCATCGCGTCGCGAATGACGCAGTAAGCTTCCTCGCCGACCGGATCATCGGGCGTTACGTAATAGGGCGTATCGAACCAGATGGGATCGATGCTTTCGAGAGGGACGAAAGTCTCGATATCGATTGTCCGGGCGCTCTCGAGCGCAATCGATTCCAGTTCGTCGTCCTCGAGCAGAATGTAGTCATCTTCGCCGCGAGCGTAGCCCTTGACCTCATCGTCCTCGCCGACCGGCCGGCCGGTTTCGGCGTCTACGGATTGGCTCAAGATTCGATTCCCCGTTCGGCGGTTCAGCACATGGAAGCGAACCTTGTCTTCCTCGCTGGTCGCCGCTGTCATGGCGACCGGACAGGTGACCAGCGAGAGCTTCAAATAACCGTTCCAAAATGGACGCGGCGCCATTGGCAGGTCCTTCCTTCGCATATCGCCCGATCTCGACGCTTCTGCTCGCCGTTCAAAGAGAAGCTTGTCAAGATTTTCCGCTTTCCTCCAGCCTTTCGCCCGGCCGTCATAGGCTAACATCAAGGTGTAAAGGCGTCCGGAGCGCGCAATTTTTGGCGGTTACGGGGGCGGCCTGACGTCCTCTTTCTCGCCCTTGGCGACAACAGCCAGCGCTTCGTTCGGAAGCGGCCGTTGCAGCGAGAGCGCGGCCAGGGTCTCGGCTTCAAGCCACAGGTCGACTTCAGCCTGCGACGTCAGGATCACCGGCATGGCCTGGGGGTGGATCGGCGCGACGACCGCGTTGGCGTCGGTGGTAAGAATTCCGTAGAGTTCGTGCTCGCCCTCGACCGGCGCACTCTTCGGGCCGCGCACGCCGCGCCAGCGGGTCCACAAACCCGCAAACGCGAACAGCGGCCGGTCCTCTCCGAGCGCAAACCAGATTGGCGTCTTGCGCGGCGTGGTGTCGGCGTATTCGCAAAACGACGTCGCCGGAACGACGCAGCGGTTTCGCGCGCCGATCCATCCTCGCCAGTGCGGGCTCGCGACGTTGCGGATGTTGGTCACTGGCCGGCCCCCGAATTGGGGCGGCCCGGGCATGCCCCACCGCGCCATGACGAGTTCGCGCTCGCCGTCCGCTCCGCTCCGCACGATCGGCGCGGCTTGGTCGGGAAAAATCGAGGGAAATAACGGCAGGTTGCCGGTGCGATCATGTCTGACACTGAACAGGTCGCGGATCGCCGACTGGCCCTTGGTCAAACTGTAAAGGTTGCACATGGCGCGTCGATTATGCAGGCCAGGGCCGGGAGCGCAACGAGCCTCTCACCCGACGTCGCTGGCAGGCAGCCTGTCATTCCCGCGAACGCGGAATCCAAGGGCCGCCGAAAGACTGGATACCCGCTTTCGCGGGTATGACAAGGTACGCCAGCGGGCAAAGGGCGCCGCCTGTACACGGGGACCGGGTTCGGGCACAACCCCCCGCGTCTTTGTCCTCGTGCAACGTCACCTTCCCTGGAAGTTTTGCATGGCTCGCGACTCGGCGCTCGATGTCTCGGTCGGGATCATCGCGGCGGTGGTTGTTTCATTCGCCGCCTATCAGGCGGCCGACGTCTTCGCTCCACTGGCGCTGGCGCTCTTCATCATCGCGATCGTATGGCCATTGCAGAGCTGGCTCCAGGCCCGCATGCCGGGACTCCTGGCGCTGGCGATCACGATGATGGCGACGATCGCCGTGTGCGTTGCGTTCGGATCGCTGATCGCGTGGGGTTTTGGCCATGTCGGTGTGTCCCTGATCGCGGACTCCGCGCGCTACCAGACGCTCTACAACGCCGCGATCACGTGGCTCGAGGACCACGGGGTCTCGGTCGCGGGCGTATGGAGCGAATATTTCAGCGTCGGGTCGATACTTGGCTGGGCGAGACAGGTCACCGGGCGCGTCAACACCACCCTGAGCTTCTGGCTTATCGCCCTCGTCTACGTCATTCTCGGGCTGATGGAGGTCGAGGACCTTCGCCGGCGGATCGAATCTCACGCCAGCAAGGAAACCGCCCGGATCGTCCTGGCGGCGAGCGCGGCGACGGCGCAGAAAATGCGCAAGTACATGGCGGTCAGGACCCAGATGAGCCTTGCGACCGGCGTCCTTGTCGGCGCGTTCGTGTGGATCGCCGGACTGCAGTTCGCCGTCGAATGGGGCGTTATCGCGTTCGCGCTCAACTATATTCCGTTCATCGGCCCGTTCATCGCCACGCTGTTCCCGACTTTGCTGGCCATGACGCAATTCTCTACCTGGAAGGCGGTTGTCGAGCTCTTCCTTGCCCTGAACGTGATTCAGTTCGTGATCGGCAGCTATGTCGAGCCGAGGGTGTCCGGGTCCGTGCTTGCGATCTCACCCTCGGCGGTGCTGTTCGCTGTCTTTTTCTGGACGTTCCTTTGGGGTCTGTTCGGCGCCTTCATCGGCGTCCCGATCGCAATCGCGATCATCACCTTCTGCAGCTATTATCCGTCGAGCCGATGGGTCGCCGATCTTTTTGGCGGCCCGGAGGAAGCCGGGCAAGCGGAGAGCCCCTAGGCGCACTCTTTGGCGGCGGCGATTTCGATCCGCTCCGGGACCATGAGTTCGAGGCGCCCGTCCGGCCCGATCCCGAGCGCGTGGACGTAGAAATGCGTAGCCGTGGATTGCGCCGCCATCACCGGCGATGGCGCTGAGACGATCTTGAGCTCGCCGCAGGCGCCGATCCAGTCGACATGGCGATGGCCGTGCATGACGACGACGCGGCCGGCATAGGGCTTGAGCACGCGCTGAAACCAGCTGCCGTTGACGAGCGCGGTGCCGATGCGTTCCGAGAACGCCGCGACCGGCATTGGATATTCGATCAGATGATGGTGCAGCGCCACGATCCAGCGGGCTTTGGGATAATGGTCGAACGCGGCGGTCAGCCGCCGCGCGTCGGCCGCCGGAATCATTCCAAGCGCGTTGGTGAACGAGAAATTGGTGTCGGCGTTCGAATTGAGAATGGCGACCCCGAGCCCGTCCTCCTCACGCGGCGGCGCAATCATCGGGAAGACTTCATGCCAAAGGCGGGCGAGACGGTTCGACAGCCGAAGGCCGCCCTGATCAGCGAAAGTCCGGATCGCCTCGCGGTGCGGTTCGAGCGCCGCCGCCAGCGTCAGGGCGGGCTCCGCGCCGCCCACATTCATGACGCGCAGGCGGTCGCCGCCGACGGCCGCAATCGCCGAGAGCGCGCGCATCTTGCGCAGGCTCTTGGCCGGGCTGAACGGGAGATCGAGACGCGCCGGGTTGGCGCGATCGACGATATTGACGTCGTGATTCCCCGGCAGAATCAGCATCCGTCCGGCGAGATCGGGATGGCCTGCCATGATGTCGAAGAACTCCGCCCATTCGGCCGAACGCCCGGCGTCGGTCATGTCTCCGGTGATGAGGACGAGGTCCAGCGGCCGGGCGGCGTGCGCGTCCTCGAGGCGGGCCATGGCCTGCCTTAGCCGCTCGTTGCCGCGCGGCCCGCCCCGCCCGCTCTCGATCCGGAAGCCATAACGCTCGCCAACGATATGGATGTCGGAAAGATGCGCCACCCGCCAGACGCGCCCGCCCGCCTGCACGGTGTCGAACGCTTCGAGGTCGAGCGGCTGGTCGGCGCCGGCGTCGGCGAAGCCCCAGACGAGCGAGGCTGCCGCGAGGTAGGCCGACATGATGGCGACGGCGTTGGCGAGCGTCGGCAAGATCAGGTGGAGCGGCGCGGCGAGATCCGACGCCGAGCCGATCCACTGCGTCGCCGGCCAGACGATAATGGCGACCAGGGCCGCGATCACCGCGAGGAGAATTCCGGCGCCGGCGCAGCTGACCGCGCGCATCCGCGCGAGCTCGGCGCCGCCCTTTGGCTTGAATGCCCGCTCGGCCAGATGGCGGATCGCCTCGCGGCATAAGGCGTATCCGGGCTGAACTCCCAAGGCGTTGAGCGCCCAGAAATTCGCTTCCGCCGCGCGAAACAATGGCCGCCAGCCGATCCAGCCCACGCCGGCGACCGCCAGGAGGACAATCGCGGCGCCGATTCCGTACAGTTCCAACAATCGGGAGAAGACGCGGCCGACCCACGCGGTCGCGATGAGCGGCGCGAGGCCCAGGATCGCCGCTGGAAGCACAATCGAGGCCACCCAGGCGATGAGAAGCTTTGGCAGGCTGATCTCGGCGAGGAGCCTGCCGGCGATCGCCAAGAGAGACTTCTGCTTGGGGCTCGACGCGTCGTCCTCCGCGTCGCCGTCGCGCGGGTCGAGCAGGAGATTCGCCGGATCGTGATCGGGGCGGTGCGGCTCGGATTCGGCGCTCGAGGGGGTCAAGGGCGCTCGCTTGGCGGATCTGCGGGGAATTCCTCGGAGGCTGGCCATACCATGCGGCGTACCGGTTCGGTAGCACGGGGGCGGCCGACAACAGGGCTCGGGGAGGCCGCCCCACTAATCGACCGAACCACAACCGCCCGAGCAACAACAGGCCCAGCCATAACCGTCCGTCCGGCGGGGCAATCGGTGCGGCGGCCGGCGCCGCAGAGCCGATCCGAAGGCGCTTCAAGTCTCGCCCGAACTTCCCCGCCGCCGTCATTGCGGCGGGGAAAGCCGATCCCCCGCGCGTTGCGCCGCATGAGGTGGCGCGATAAGCACTGGTCAACTTTCGGCCAGAGGACCGCGACTTGGCTCCAATTACTCGTCATCCGGCAGCGCGCGGACTCGCTCGCGCCCTCGTCGTTGCGCCCGCGCTGGCGCTCCTGCTGGCCGGCTGCAATCAGGAAGCCAAGACCGAGCCGCCCCAGCCGCGCCCGGTCCGCACCGTCACCGTCGAAAAGGGCGAGGTCGGCGATTCGGTGGTCCTGACCGGCGATATCCGGGCCGAGAACGAGGTCAATCTCGCCTTCCGGATCGGCGGGCGGATCATCGAACGGAAGGGCGAGGTCGGCGACAAGGTCGAGCCGGACCAGGTGCTGGCGAAACTCGATCCGCAGGATGAACTCAACGCGCTTCGCTCGGCGCAGGCGGCGCTCGCCGCCGCGCGGGCCCAGGAGGTCGAGGCGCAGGGCAATTTCGACCGGCAGAGCCACCTGATGGAAAGAGGCTTCACGACACGGGCGATTTTCGATGCGGCCAACCAGGGGTTGCAGACGGCGCAGGCCCGGGTCGACGACGCGAGCGCGCAACTCGACGTCGCCCAGGACCGGGTGAGCTTCACCGAGCTCAAAGCCAACGTCTCGGGGACGATCACCGCGCGTTCCGCGGAATCGGGCCAGGTTGTGCAGGCGGGCCAGCAGATCTTCACCGTCGCCCGGCAGGACGGGCGCGACGCCGTGTTCGACGTTCCGGCCAATGTTCTGCGCGCCGCGCCCACTGACGCGACGGTCACGATCGCGCTCGCCGACGACCCGTCGGTCACCGCTAAGGCGCGCGTGCGCACCGTCGATCCGCAGGCCGATCCGGTCACCCGCACCTTCCGTGTGAGGCTGAGCCTGATCGATCATCCCGAGGCCATGCGCCTCGGCGCGACGGTGACCGGGCGCCTCCAGCTCGAGGGCGGCACGGGCATTTCGATTCCGGCAAGCGCGCTGACTTCGTCCGCGAGTCAGCCGGCGGTGTGGATCGTCGATCCGGCGAGCCTGACGGTTGCGCTACGCAACGTTGATATTCAACGCTTCGATCCGGCGACGGCTGTGATCTCTGGGGGGCTCGAGCCCGGCGACGTGGTGGTGACGGCGGGCGTTCAGGCGCTGCATCCGGGCCAGAAGGTCCGGCTGCTCGGAGCGACTTCGTGAGCGGACCTAAATCTCTCCGATTGGGCGCTCAAGCATCGCTCGTTCATCGTTTTTCTGATGATCGCGGTGACGCTCGCCGGCGTCGCCTCGTTTTTCGGCCTTGGCCGGGCCGAGGACCCGCCCTTCACCTTCCGCACCATGATCGTCCAGGCCGCCTGGCCCGGCGCGACAATGGACGACACGCTGCAGCAGGTGACGGAGCGGATCGAGCGCAAGCTGCAGGAGACCAGGGGCCTCGACTTTCTGCGCAGCTACACCACCCCCGGCCTGACGACGATCTTCGTCAACCTCAAAGGCTCGACGAAAGCCTCGGAAGTGCCGGACATCTGGTATCAGGTGCGCAAGAACGTCGGCGACATCCGCTCAACGCTGCCCGCGGGCGTTGTCGGACCCGGCTTCAACGACGATTTCGGCGACACCTTCGGCCTGATCTACGGCTTCACCGCCGACGGCTTCACCCACCGCGAGCTCCGCGACGCGGTCGAGGACATCCGCTCGCGCCTGCTGCAAGTTCCGGACGTGTCGAAGATCGAGCTCATCGGCGCCCAGGACGAGCAGATCTACGTCGAGTTCTCCGTGGCGGAGCTGGCGGGCCTCGGCATCGACCGTACGGCGTTGATGGCGGCGCTGAGAGCCCAGAACGCGGTCAGCCCCGCCGGCGAGCTTCAGACCGGCGACGAGACGATCTCGCTTAGGGTCTCGGGCGCCTTCCGGTCGGAAGCGGACCTGCTCAACGTCAACTTCCTGTCGAACGGCCGGCTGATCCGGCTGCGCGACATCGCGACCGTGAGACGCGCCTATTCCGATCCGCCGCAGCCGATGTTCCGCGTCAACGGCAAGCCGGCGATCGGCCTCGCCATCGCCATGCGCGACGGCGGCGACATCCTCGCGCTCGGCCGCAACGTCGGACATGCGGTCGGCGAGAGCGTCGCCAACCTGCCGCTCGGCATCGACGCGGCGCTGGTCTCCGATCAGCCGGTGGTCGTCCAGACTGCGATCGGCGAGTTCATGGAATCGCTCTGGCAGGCGATCGCCATCATCATGGCGGTGAGCATCATCAGCCTCGGCCTGAGGCCGGGCTCGGTGGTGGCGCTGACGATCCCGCTGACCATCGCGATCGTGTTCCCGATCATGGAGGCGATGCATATCGACCTCCAGCGCATTTCGCTCGGCGCGCTCATCATCTCCCTAAGCCTGCTCGTCGACAGCGCGATGACCACGATCGACGTCATGACGACCCGCCTCACCCAGGGCGACAGCAAGGAAGAAGCGGCTTCGTTCGCCTATAAGACGCTGGCGCTGCCGATGCTGACCGGCACTTTCGTCACCATCGCCGGCTTCGTGCCGATCGGCTTCGCCCGCAGCGCCGCCGGCGAGTACACGTTCTCGATCTTCGCCGTGGTGACGATCGCGCTCATCGTGTCGTGGTTCGTCGCGGTCCTGTTTGCGCCGCTGCTCGGCGTCTGGCTGCTCAAGAAGCCGGATAAGCCCGCGACGGGCGAGCTCAATTTCGTGATGCGGACGTTCCGCGGCATCCTCGTCGGCGCGATGCGGGTGCGCTGGCTCACGATCGCCGTCACGCTCGCCTGTTTCGTCGCCGCCCTGCTCGCCCTGCCCTACGTGCCGCGGCAGTTCTTTCCCGCCTCCGACCGCCCGGAGCTCACCGTCGATCTGACCCTGCCGCAAAACGCCTCGATCTACGCCAGTGAGGCAGCGTCCGCCAAGCTCGACGCGATGCTGAAGGACGATCCCGACGTCGCGAGCTGGAGCACCTATGTCGGACGCGGCGCGATCCGCTTCTACCTGCCGCTCGACGTCAAGCTCGCCAACGACTTCTTCTCCCAAGCCGTCGTGATCGCCAAGGACGTGCCGGCGCGCGAGCGGCTGCACGCCAAGCTCGAGAAGGCGCTCGCCGAGCAACTGCCGATCGCGGTCGTCCGCGTCTCCCCGCTCGAGCTCGGGCCGCCGGTCGGCTGGCCGGTGCAGTATCGGGTCAGCGGCCCGGACGCGGCCGAGGTGCGGGCAACCGCGCTCAAGCTCGGCCAGGCGATGGGCGAGAACGCAAACCTGAGGCTGGTCAATTTCGACTGGATGGAGCCCTCGCGCGAGGTTCGGGTCAAGATCGACCAAGATCAGGCGCGGCTGCTCGGCCTGAGCTCGCAGACGCTGGCCGAAACGCTGAACGCCGTCATGAGCGGGACGCCGATCACCCAGGTTCGGGACGGCATCTATCTCGTCAATGTCGTCGCCCGGGCGAACGACGAGCAGCGCGTGTCGCTTTCGACCCTGCGCTCGCTGCAGCTGCCGCTGCCGGGCGGGCGCACGGTGCCGCTGAGCCAGATCGCGACCTTCGACTTCGATCAGGAGTTTCCGCTGATCTGGCGGCGCGACCGGGTTCCGACGCTGACCGTGCAGGCCGACGTCAACAATGGCGCGACGCCGGAAGGCGCGGTCGCCTCGCTCGAGCCGGCGATCGAGAAGCTCGAGGCGAGCCTGCCGGCAGGCTACCACATCGCCGTCGGCGGCACGGTCGAGGAGAGCGCGCAGTCGCAGGCATCGGTGTTCGCGCTCCTGCCTGCGGCTTTGTTCCTGATGCTGCTCTTTCTGATGATGCAGCTGCACAGCTTCGGCCGGGTGGCGCTGGTGGTGGCGACGGTGCCGCTCGGGCTGATCGGGATCGTGCTCGCGCTCATCATCTCAAACCGGCCGCTTGGCTTCGTCGCCATCCTCGGGATTCTTGCGCTCGTCGGCATGATCGCCCGCAACGCGGTCATCCTCATCGATCAGATCGAGACCGAGCGGGCGGAGGGGCGCGACATCTGGGACGCGGTGGTCGAGGCGACGCTCTCGCGCTTCCGCCCGATCATGCTGACCGCGATCTCGACCGTGCTCGGCCTCATCCCGATCGCCCCGACCGTGTTCTGGGGCCCGATGGCCTTCGCCATCATGGGCGGCCTGTTCGTCGCGACGATGCTGACGCTGCTGGTGCTGCCGGTGTTCTACATCACGCTCTATCGCGCGAAGCGGCCGGAGGCGGCAAGGTCGCCGCAGCGTAACCGGCGCGACGCACTGCCGCCGTCACCCGAACCCGATCGACCGCAGCCAAGACCATGGGATAATTGGCCACGGAATCGGCCATGGGAAGCGGCCAGAACGTGTAGAAGTGGTGACTGCGAGCGTCGTTTGTTCGACGATAGCGTATTCGGCAGCGCAACGGTGGAGCGCTTGCCTTGTCGCGTCGCCGTGATCGATCCGCCCCGGCGCTGACGTCGAATAGCGAGACGACGCATTCCGCGCGCCCGCGGTCCGGTCTGCGTTACGCCGGCCGTGGCGAGACTGGTGCTCGTTCCGTAAATGTAGCGGTAGAATTTCGCGATGCCGCCATAGATCGCGAGTCGGTTCCCGTAGATATTCTTCGGATCGCCGAGGCTGGCGCTGCCGCTTACCCAGGTTGCTCCGGGCGAAACGGGCGGCAGAATGTAGTGGAGTCTCGACATTGGCGTCACCCCGGCTGCATAGGCAACCTGAACGCCTCCCGTTGGGACGCTCGAAGCTGGTTCCTCCACTCTCCGCAATCGCGATCGACGTCGTCACCTTCCCGGTGACATGGCCGACGGCGAGCTGACTTTGCTCGGCGTTCCACCCGAGACTTCGAACACGTAGAGGCTGCCGCCCTTCAGAAAAGACCGCATTCGTACCGTCGAAGTCACACATGAGCGGAACTGGCGTCTGCGCTCAAGGTGCTGAAGGTCGGTCAACAGCCACCGTCGTGGCCAGGTCATGAAAATCGCTGGTCTTGGCGACCTGAAAGGCGTTGGAATAGACCGCAAACCCGCAGATGACCGCGATCGAGCCAAAAAGCGTGACGTCCGTGATGCTGTCGAAAGTCGTCTCGTAGACTTTCGGACTCGCCAGATTATTGACGTCGATCAGAGCGACCTGCGCTCCACGGCCGGTGCTGGCTTGGGCTTGGCCGACCAGCACGTAGTCGCCGTAGAACGAGATCGCGCCGATATTGTTGAAAGGAAGCGCCGCCGAGCCGTTTTCCCGCGGCGCCGCCGGAGTGGAAATGTCGTAGATGGTGACGGAGCCGCCGGTGATGGCGGCCACAGCGGCAAGCGAGCCGGAGCAATCCACCACCACGCCATTCGACGAGCATGGCACGGAAACAGCGGTAGGAGCCCCGGCTGGAGCGTTGGAAAAGTCGATAACCCAAAAATGGCCCTGGGTGTATTCGGGCAGGCTCTCGTTGCTCCCAACCACGACGACGGTGTGCACGGCCATGGGCGCCCCACCCTTTCATCCGGCGTTCCCTCCGGATAGGTATGAATACCTAGGCGCCGTTCGCCGCTTTCGGCAAGAGCGGTTCGACTGAAATCCGGAGATGGCGGCGTCAAAACGACCCGACTGTGCTCCCCAGCACAATCACCACCGCAAGCGCCAAGAGGCCGCCGACGATCGACACCATGACGATGTCCATGTAGCTCTCGCGGTGGGTCGAGTTGCAGACCGCGAGCAGCGTCACCACGGCGCCGTTGTGCGGCAGGCTGTCGAGCGTGCCGGCGCCGATGACCGCGACCCGATGCAATAGCCCCGGGTCGATGCCCTGTTCGTGGGCGATCTTGAGATAGGTTGACGCCGAGCGCGTCGAGCGCGATCGTCAGGCCCCCCGAAGCCGAGCCCGTCAGCGACGCGAGCACATTGGTCGCGACCGCCAGCGACACCAGCACCCCGCCCTCGATGCCGAGCACCCAGTCGCGCACCAGCGCGAAGGCGGGGAGCGCGGCGACGACCGAGCCGAAGCCGACCAGGCTGGCGACGCTCACAACCGGCAGGACGGAGGCGTTGGCCCCGGCGTCCATGCTGTCGCGCAAAGCCGTCAGCCGTCGGAAATTGATGGCTATCAGGACGACGATCGCGGCAAAGAGCGCCGTCACCACCGCCCACACGCCCCCGACCGCCGCGAGCGATGTTCCGCCCCATTCCGGGTGGGCGAGGAAAGACGCGTCCATCCGCGGCAGGACGAAGAACGACATCAGGAGATTGACGGCGACGACGATGACCAGCGGCAAGCGCCGCGAGCGCGATCGGCGGGCCGTCCGCGCTCGGGCGCCCATGCGCTGCTTCCGGCGGGTCGAACGTGCTCGCGGTGGTCGCGCGCTCGCGCACGACAAGGTCTTCCGCCGCCTGTTCCGCCCCGCCGGAACCGGGCGACGCATCGCCATAGCCCTCGCCCCTGGCGCGAGCGCTTCGCTCGGCCCGTCCGAGCCACCACATCCCGAAGCCGAACATGACGATCGCCGCGATGATCCCCAGCCCGGGCGCCGCGAACGGCGTCGTGCCGAAGAACGGCATCGGGATCGCGTTCTGGATCGCCGGCGTTCCCGGCAGCGCCGACATGGTGAAAGTGGTCGTGCCGAGCGCGATCGCCGCCGGCATAAGGCGGCGCGGAATCTGAGCCGCGCGAAAAAGTTCATGCGCCATCGGCGCGATGACGAAAAAGGCGACGAACAGGCTCACTCCGCCGTAGGTCACGATCGCGCCGGCCAACACGACCGCGAGCACCGCCCGCTCGTGGCCGAGACGCTCGGTCATGAATTTGGCGATCGACGTCACCGAGCCGGAATCCTCCATCAGCTTGCCGAACAGGGCGCCGAGCAGAAAGATCGGGAAGAACTGCATCACGAACTGCGCGGCGCTCGCCATGAAGGTCTGCGTCCAGTGGGCGAGCAGCGGCTCTCCGGCCAGCGCGGCCGCGAGGATCGCGGCGACGGGCGCAAGCAGAAGGATGCTCCAGCCCCGGTAGGCGAAAAAGATCAGGAGCCCGAGCGCGATCAGTATGCCGAGAAGCCCCATGCGCTCAGATCCCCTCGAGCAGAACGTCGATGTCGAGCGTCGAGCGCTTGCCGAGGTCCATCGCGTGGGCGTCCAAAAAAGCCTGCGCCGACTTTCTCCCCTCGTCGCGCAGATAGGCGAAGAACGGCCATTCCGCATTGAGCTTCGACGACGCGCCCAGTTCGGTCAGGACCGTGTTCCGCACGGAGTGGATGCGCATCTGCGCCCATAGCTTGCCCTCGCCTTCGCCCGGATCGGCGACTTTGCGCAACAGCGCCATCATGCGCAGCTCCTTCAGGACGACGGCGTTGAAGGACACCTCATTGAGACGGTTCAGGATCTCGCTCGCGCTGCGCGGCACGCCTGGACGCTCGATCGGATTGATCGGCACCAGGATCGTGTCGTGGGATTTGCACTCGCGAACCAAAGTCGAGAGCGTGGGATTGCCGGAATAGCCGCCGTCCCAATAGGCCTCGCCGTCGATCTCGACCGCCTGGAACATGGTCGGCAGGCAGGCCGAGGCGAGCAGGACGTCGGGCGTCACCTCGGCGTTCTTGAACACCTTGCCCCGGCCCGTGCGAACGTTGGTCGCGGTGATGAAGAGGTGGATTGGCGATTGCGCCAGCACTTCGAAGTCGATGAGTTCGGCGAGAATCTCGCGCAACGGATTCCTGCCCATTGGATTGAGGGTGTATGGCGACACGACGCGCGACATGAGATCCATCGCGACATAGATCGGCGATGAATTGAGCGACCAGCGGCCAAGGATCACGTCGAGCGGCCCGCGCTGGAACGGGCTGAACCGGGCGGCGTCCGAGACGCGCCGCCAGAAGGTTTCGAGCGCCGCGCGCGCGCCGGCCGCCCCGCCCTTCTGATGGCCGTGGACCATGACCGCCGCGTTCATCGCCCCCGCGGATGTCCCGGAAATGCCGTCGATCTCGAGCCACGTCTCTTCCAGCAAGCGATCGAGCACGCCCCAGGTGAACGCGCCGTGCGACCCGCCGCCTTGCAAGGCAAGATCGACCAGGACGGGTTTGCGCGCGATCGGCTTCTTCGGTTTGGT
Organism: uncultured Alphaproteobacteria bacterium; assembly: GCA_963776665.1. Lineage (GTDB taxonomy): Bacteria > Pseudomonadota > Alphaproteobacteria > Rhizobiales > Beijerinckiaceae > Roseiarcus. The sequence continues at coordinate 17,210 of CAVZNQ010000007.1, read as the reverse complement.
CGGCATGTCTAACCTCGAACGACTTTCGGGACAGGTCTAGCGTCGGGATCTTGCGACCCTGGCCCCCTTGCGACGAAACGGAAGCGACGCGCGCCTGCACAGTGGCGACGCGCGCGGCAGAATCAAGGAATTGGACTCGCTATTGATTTTGTCCGCGCCGAGACTTTCAAAGCGCCAATTCAGGCGCCGGCGGGTTATAGAGCATAGACTCGGAGCCGCCGAGGGTTAAATAGCTTCCGGCTCCACCGCAAACTGGATTGACGATGACCGACCCCACTGACTTTCCGGAGCCGGAACCGGAGCTTGAACCTCATCGCGACAAATTCTTTTCGATGGGCTCACTGCTGCGGAACCTGCCCTATCTCGTGGTGCTGGCGCTGGCGATATTCGGCGTCGCCTATAGCAATTTCTCTGGCCGCCCGATCAACGGCTATTGGGAGTTCCTCGCAATCGCCATGGGGCTTTTGTGCATCTTCCTCGGCTGGCCGAATGCACCCGACCGCGAGACCCGGATCAGGCTCGTCTGGACCCAGGTCGCGCACTGGACGGCGATCATTGTCGCGATGAATCTCGTGCTCTTGCAAGGTTTTCAGCAATTGATGCCAGTGCAGGCCGCCGGCCTCGTGCTGATGCTGCTGCTCGGGCTCGGGACCTTTCTCGCCGGAATCAGCCTGCATCTCGCTCAGAATCTGTTTTCTCGGCCTCGCCATGGCGCTGTCGATTCCGGCGATGACATGGCTGAAGCAGGCGTCGCTCCTGCTGCTCCTGGCTGGCGTCGCCATCGCCGGACTGGCGGTCGCCTTCTGGCCGCGCGGGAGAAATGCCTCAGCATGAGGGCTGCGAGCCTGAGCGAGGCGACGGCGAAGTCTACGAGATCTATGTGCATAAACATTTGATTGTGATAATCAGAACTCCGTGCTATGGATTCAAGTTGGGCCTCTCTGGGGACCGGGACGGCGCGGAGAATTGACGTTGAGATGAAGCGTAAGGAGAGGAAAACTACGTAACTATCTGAAAAGGCGTGATTCAGAGCAACGATTCCAAGCCCCAGCCGATTTGGTTTTTGTTGCGCTCGATTTGGTTCTTGTTGCGCCGGATTTGGATTTCGTTGCGTCCGCCTTTGATTTTGTTGCGCCGCGCTTGGACATTGTTGCGGTCGGGTCAGCGCGTGGCGAACCCCGCCGCGGCGAGGGCGAGGGCGATCGTCAACAGCGACAGACCCGCCGCTGGCCACTGCGTGAGCCGCCCGTCGAGACGCTCGAACGCAGCGCCCAGGGGCGCGAAGGCGTGAAAAGCAGCCTCCTGCGCGACGACAAGATCGCCGGCCGGAACACGCGGGAGCGGGTCGCCCAGGGCCGCTAACCCGGCAGCGAGCGCGGCGCCGACGAGCATCGGCCAGGTTGCGTCCCACAGCGCTCCGGGACCGAGCGCGTCGGCGACATCGCCGCCGAGGGCGGGGAACATGAGCCACGGGACGATTATCGTGGCGGCGGCAAGCGCAAGCCACGACCAAAGACCACCACCAGGCGACGTCGCCCTCCCCTCGGTTCCCGACCGCGCGAGCCGGATGAGGAAGTGCAACATCAGCGCCGTCGTCGCGGCCGCGGACGCTGCCGCCGCCCATTTGGCCGGGCCGTCGCCGAACAGGTCCTTCACGGCGAGCTTGGCCAGCGCGCCTCCGGTCAGCGGCAGTCCGCCGAGGCTCAGCGCCAGCGCCGCCGCCGCGATCAGCGCCAGGGATCGGCCGCGTCCGCCGAGCGTCGCGACGACGCCGACGGTCAGGAAGAGCGCGGCCTTCGCCAGAACGTGGTTGGCGGCATAGAAGGCCGCGCCCGTCGCCGCGTTTTGATCGCCGGCGGCGAGGCCCATCCCCAACACCGCGGCGATCACGCCCATCTGGCTGATGCTCGAATAGGCGAGGATCGTCTTGGGGTCCTTTTGAGTCAGGCCAATCGCGACGCCGTAGAAGGCGGAGACGAACCCGGCCCAGACGAGCGCCTCGCCTGAGCCCGGCAAAGCCGCGCCGAGCGGCAGAAAGCGGATCAATCCGATCACGCCGGCCTTGACCGCGGCGCCGCTCAAGACGGCAGCGGCCGGAATCGGCGCCGCGGTATAGGCGAGCGGCATCCAGCCGTTGAGTGGCGCGAGCGCGATCTTCATCCCGAAGCCGATGATGAGGAGCGCGAGCGCCGCATCGCGCCAAGGGGATGCCGGCAGCGCCGCGACGACGGCGCGGATGTCGAGGCCGCCGCCCGGCTCGCCCGCGGCCAGCATCACGAAGGCGATCAACAGGACCGCTTCGCCGATGAGCGCGAACGCCATGTAGACCCCGCCGGCTCGCGTCGACCCGGCCTCCCCGTCATCGGCGATGAGGTAGTAGGCGGGGATACTGACCAGCGCATAGGCGAGGTAGAACGTCAGCAGGTCGGCGGCAATGAACACCCCGAGACTGCCGGCCATCGTGAGGAGCCAGCAGACCGCGAAACGATCCGCGTTCGCCCTGCCCGTCCTGTCCGCGAGGGCGAAGATGCTGGCCGCGATCCAGACCAGCGCCGCGGCGGCAAGCAGCATCGCCCCGGGCTGATCGAGCCGGAAACTCATGCGCAACCCCGGCAGCTCACACCCAAACGGAGCGCCGCTGATGGTCAGAATTGCGGTCGCAAGGGCGGGCAGCGGCGCGAGCGGCGCCAACGCCGTCGCGACGAAGCGCAGTTTCGGCGCCGCGAAGACCGCCAGAATGACGAGCGGCGCCGCAAACGCGGCCGCGAGCAGGCCGGGACCGAACACCCCCGCCGCAGCCGCCGACGCGACTCATCGCAGCGCGACGCCGGCGACCGGACGGCCGATCTGCAAAAAGGCGAAGAACGCCGGCGGCGCGAAGGCGAGCAGCACGGCGGCGAGCGCGAGCGCCAGAGCGACGCTTTCGCGACTGCCGCGAGGCGTCGCTTTCAGTTGCGGGGGCTCGCCAGAAAGCGCCGGCGCGAGCACCCGGTAGAGATATCCGCCGGCGAGCAGTCCGCCGGCGAGCATCACAGCCGCCCACACCCATTGGCCGGCCTCGATCGAGGCCGTCATCAAGAGCCATTTGGCGGCGAAGCCCCCGCTCGGCGGGAGCCCCATGAGCGACAGTCCGCCAAGACCCAGCGCCAGGAACGTGACCGGCATCGCGCGGGCTGCGCCGCCGAGACCGGCGATCTGGTCGTGGCCGAGAGATTCAGCGACCAGCCCTGCGGAGAGGAACATCGCCGCCTTGGCGAAGGCGTGCGACAGCGCCTGCATGACGCCGCCGCTAAACGCGGCCGCAGCCCAAGGCCCCGAGGCGAGGGGAAACATCAGGAAGAGATAACCGATCTGCGCCACCGTCGAGTAGGCGATCAACAGTTTCAGCCGCTGCTGACGGAGTGCAAGCACGCTGCCGCTGAGGATCGCCGCGGAACCGAGCGCCGCCAGAATGGTCCCCGGAACCGCGTCGGGGAGCGCCGGCAGGACATTGAACCAGAGCCGCACGATAAGAAAGAACGATCCCTTGACCACCAGTCCGGAAAGCACGGCGCTCGCGGCGGCGGGCGCGTTGGCGTGCGCCGGGGGCAACCAAAGGTGGAGCGGAAACAGGGCGGTCTTCGCCAAGAGTCCCGCGGTCATCAAGCCGGTCGCGAGCCATACCGCCGGTTCGGAGCGGACTTGGCGAGACAGGAGGACAATGTCGAGCGTCCCATAAGCCCCATAAAGCAATGCCGCCCCGAGCAGATAGGACAGCGCGCCGAACAATGCGAACATGAGATAGCGCAGCGCCGCGGCCAACGTTTCCGGACGGCCGTCGAGACAAACCATAGGCACCGCGGCGAAGGTCAGGAGCTCCAACGCGACATAGAGATTGAAAAGATCGCCGCCGAGAAAGATCAGACTTAACGCAGCCTGGATGGCCTGCAGCAAGGTCCAGAAGACCAGAGGCGCCCGGCTCTCTGTCACATCGTTCGGCGTCGCGAAATTGGCGCGCGCGTAAATGCCGGCGGCGGGCATGATCAGCGAAGCGGTCACGAGCATGACCGCCGAGAACCCATCGGCCCTGAGCGCGATCCCAAGCGGCGGGGCATAGCCGCCGAGGACATAGACGATCGGCTCGCCGGAGCGCCAAACCTGGACAGCGATCGCAACGGCGACGCCGAATTGCACCGGCATGAGGCCGAGCGCGATCCGTTCGGGCCGACGGCCGCCGAGCAGAAACGACAGCAGCACGCCTGCGGCCGGAATGAGGACAGGCAGCGCCAGCAGACCGCCGTCCGCCGTCGCCGCGATTGCGGAGGCGCCGTCGGTCATTCGGCGTCGGTTCCGCTGTCGCGGGGTCTGGCTCCGGCCTCGGAAGCCAGCTGCGCATGCCCAGTTTTCTCGTGCAGGCGCAACGTCAGTGCGACCGCGAGCGCACTGGCCGCAAACGCGACGACGATGCCGGTGATCACCATCGCCTGCGGAACCGGATCGGCGGACAGTCCCGCCGCCGCGCCTTTCCTTGCGACGATGCCGAACACGAGAAAAACGCCGCTGCCGATCAGATTAAACGCGAGAATCTTGCGCAGCGGCTGGGGATCGACGATCACGCCATAGAGGCCAAGACCGACAAGAGCCGCTCCAACCAGCCCGGCCAGCGTCGCCGAGGTCATCGTCGGGGCTCACGGCGCGGCGGACCCGCCACGAGCATGGCGAGAGTGACTGCGATGGTGAACGTCATGAACGTCTCGATGAAAAGGATCAGCGGCTTGGCGAGGCCCGGCGGATAGGCGAAGAATCCCCCCGCGACGACAGCGCCGGCCGCGCCGGCGACAAGAAATACAATCGGGCCCGCGACCAGCGCGATCCGCAGCCAAAGGGCGTTTGCCTGGGGCGCTTCGGTCAGTCTCGCGATCATGACAATCATCCACATCGCGGCCAGAATAGCGCCGCCCTGAAACGCGCCGCCGGGCTCATCGGCGCCGACCCAGAAGATGTGGACGCCGACGAGAAGACCGATCGGGGCCAGCACCTGGGCGAAGAACGCGAGCGTGGGCTCGGGCCGCTCGGCGCGAATCTCTCCTGGAGCGCCGCCCCAATTCCGGTCGGCTGCAAGCGACCATACGCCGACCACGGCGAGAACCAGCACCACCTTCTCGAGCATGGTGTCGAACGAGCGGTAGGCGATGAGAACGGCGGTGACAGGGTTGCCAAGACCCGTCTCAGGCAAATGCTCCATCGATTGCGGGGCCAGCGAGGGACCCTGGTCGGGAAGCAGCAGCACGACGCCCGCGAGCGCCGCGGCGACAAGAAGGCAAAGGGAGGCCGCGAACAAGCGCGTCAATCGGGTTAGGGACTGTTCGGCAGTTGTCGCCTCGGCTCCGCGCAGGCGCGCGGCGGCGCCAATGAGCAGCACGCCCGTCACCCCGCTGCCGATCGCCGACTCCGTCAGCGCCACATCGACCGCAAACAGGCGAATCCAGACGAGCGAAAGCAGCAGCCCGTAAACGACATAGCCGACCGTCGCGGCGAACGCTCCGGGCGCGAAAACGGTCCACGCGGCGACAGCAAAAACCAGGAGGGCGAGGCCGACGTCAAGCGCCTGCAGGACGCTCATGCAGCTGGCCCCTTGCGCCGTACCGCTCGTCCGATGAGCTGAGCGGCGGTCGCGCCCGCCAATTGAACAAGCGCCCAGATCGCGACGAGCATGAGCGCGGCGAGCAGGCTTTCCGCGCGCGGCAAGAGACCAAGCACGATGAGGCCGAGCCCGAGATTGTCAGCCTTGGTCAGCGCGTGCAGGCGGCTCAATGCGTCGGGGAATCGCAACAATCCCACCGTACCGGCGAGAAAGAAAAGTACGCCCGCGCTGATCGCAACGATGGTGAAGATGTCGAGAGCCAGACTCATCGGTCGTCCGCGAAATTCGGATCCGGTTCCTCCGCGGGCGCGCCGCTGTTGACGAAGGCCGCGGAGGCGAAGGCGGCAAGGATCGCAAGTCCGAGCGCGACATCATCGACCCCGCGCGCTCCCGTCGCCGCGGCGATCAAGAGGAGCGAAGCGATTCCCCCGCTGCCGATGAGCTGCGCCGCCATCATGCGATCGGCGTCGCCGGGTCCCCCCAAGATGCGCAAGAGACCGACCGCGACGGTGAACAGGATCGCGCCCGCCGTCGCCAGGAGAAAATCACTCACCCCCGACCGCCCGGATGAACAGGCGCTCTTCCGCGCTCAGATTGGCCGCAACCGGCGTACTGATATCGAGGCAATGTACCAGCAGCGCCCCATGTTCGTCGGTTCCCGTCGGGAGCGTCCCGGGCATCAGGCTCGAGAGGGCGCAAAATGCGCTTCGCTGGCCGCCGGGGGGCAAGCTCAATGGGCAGGCGACGAATCCCGGCCGCAGGTTTAACCTTGGATTGAGCGCCCGCCACGCGACGTCGGCGCCCGAAACGATTGACTGGCGCAGGAAGTTCGCCACAAGCGCGCCGAGCGAGACAATCCTGATCCGGGATCGACCGGGCGGCAGGAGACGCAGACTGGTCCACGTGGCGCCCGCCACCGCGGCAAGGCCGACGGGAAAATCCCCCAGGGCCCATCCCGAGATCATGAGCCAGAAGGCGAGGAAAAGCGCCCCTCGGGCGGCTGCGGCCCGCTTCAAGTCGAGCGGGGCGTTGCCGGTCGAGGCGCTCAACAGCCAAATCCAAGGCGCATCCGCGAGGGGATGCGCGATTGCGCTCGCGGCCTGGCGGGGAAGCGCAGGCGGGAGCCAGAATGATCGCAGAACTGGCTTGGCATCCGAGAGCAATCCGCGTGTTGCGATGCAGCGACGCAGGGCTACCATGTTCCCCGGAACAGGGGAAGCATCGGCCGCAGTGAGCGGCAGCCAGGCGCGCCTGCCTTCGTGGGAAGCGCTCCAACAAGGCTGGGGATGGGCTTTGGGAAGCCGCGGCTCAGAATGGGCCCGGCTGTCGCAGCGGCCAATGGCCGAAAGTTAGAGCTCTGACAAAAGAGTGCGGTTCAGCGCGAGGCCCAAACTCGACGAGCACAAAAACGAGGGGGGCCGCATTGATCGGCCCCCCGGCAACCCCATTTGATTCGCGCCCAGCCCGTGGCGCGCGCCGATCGATCAGCTCTTCGGAGCGGCCGGCGCGGCCGGAGCCGTCATGTGGCGGGCTGAAGCCCTTGCGTTGCGGTGCGCTTGGCGCGCCTGGCGCCGGGTATGGCGTCTGTGCGATCCCCTCGTGCCGTGAGTGGCCGCCGGCTTGGCTTCCGCCGCGGCCCCGGTCGCGTCGGTGGCGGCAGGAGCGGCCTGAGCCAGCTGCTCGGTTTGGGCGACAGCGGCGAGAGGCGCCAAGGCGATGATGGCGCCGAGGCCGATCGCGACAAATTTATTCAGCATCGTAGTTCCTCTTGAAGCGAGTGTTCCGACTCTTTGTTTCTCGAACATTCTCAATCTGCGCTTGCCATGATGAATTGGAGATGAATGTCTAGTTGTGCAGGCGCGGCAATAGTCAGCGCCAATATTGTCGCTCGCGGCCGGACCTCATAGGCAGTCACCGGCGGCGCCGGCCACGGGCCGACAGCCAGCCGCGGCCTAAAGACACTGTCGAGTATTCGTCTAACCTGATGCATATTCTTGGTTTTGAGGAGCCTAGTTTGGAGTAGTGCGCCCGGCGGTTCGCGAAGCGCCGGAAACTGTCTTTAGTCGAGTCTGCTGGCCGGTATGGACGCAAACTTCTGTCTTGCTTCAAGAAAGCCTGCCGGTTTCGCAGCCAATTGTGAACAGCGTTAGCAATATCCCTCCACATTTCTGCTAGTTGTCGCCGCTCGGCGGCAGGGCCTACGTCAGGCGCGCATGTCAACGGAGGAATTGTCCGGGAGCGATACGATCGCGATTGTGACCGGAGGCGACCTCTGATGAATCGGACGAGCAAGGACATCGCTCACCTCGCCGGGGCTTCTGCGCCGCGCGTCCTCATCGTCGAGGACGAGGCCGATCTGGCGTTGCTCATCAGCTATAATCTTGAGGCGGAAGGATACGTCGTCGAGAGCGTCGCGCGCGGCGATGAGGCAGAGTTGCGGCTGGCCGAAAACGCGCCCGATCTCGTCATCCTCGACTGGATGCTGCCGGGCTTGTCAGGCATCGAGATTTGTCGGCGACTGCGGGCGCGGGAGGCAACCCGGACCCTTCCGGTCATCATGGTGACCGCCCGCCGCGAGGAAGCAGACCGGGTTCGCGGACTCGCGATCGGGGCTGACGATTACGTCGTCAAGCCGTTCTCAGTGCCTGAGTTGGTGGCGCGGGTCCGGGCGCTGCTCAGGCGCAGCCGGCCGGAGCGGATCGCTGAACGTCTCTATGCCGGCGACCTGGATCTCGACCGGGTCACGCGGCTCGTGCGGCGCGGCGACCGCTTCATTCACCTCGGGCAGACCGACTTCCAGCTGCTGGAATATTTGCTCGAACGGCCGGGCCGCGTGTTCTCGCGCTCTCAGTTGCTCGACCTGGTGTGGGGGCGATCGGCGGAGATCGACGAACGGACGGTCGACGTGCACATCGGGCGCCTCCGCAAGAGGCTGTCAAAGGGTCGCGAACGCGACCCTATCCGGACGGTTCGCGGCGCGGGTTACACGTTCGACGAAAGCTTCGGCAAGAGCTGAAGAGGCGCGATCGTTCCATCCATCTGTTCGCACGTTGCCGCTATCGCCGATGCGACGTAGAACAATGCATGGCCCATAGAGCCGGAAGCGCGGATCTGCCGCTCCATGGAGGGCGAGTGCCGCTGTGGCTGGCGGACCGCATGACCCGGCTCGGCGCGGTCATCGCCCAAGCGATCATTTATCACTATGGTCGCGACGAGTTCCTTCGGCGCCTTGCGAATCCCTTTTGGTTTCAGTCGTTCGGCGCGGTCATGGGCATGGACTGGCACTCGTCAGGGATCACGACGAGCGTCATTGGCGCGCTCAAGCGCGGCCTCGAGCCGGCGGCGGACGAACTCGGCGTCCACGTGTGCGGCGGCCGCGGCAAGCATTCGCGCAAGACGCCCGACGAACTGGTCGCGATCGGCGAGCGGGTGGGATTCGATGGATTAGCGCTGGCCAGTCTGAGCCGGTTGGTGGCGAAGGTCGACAGCGCCGCAGTCCAGGATGGCTTTGACCTTTACCTGCACGGCTTCATCGTCACCGATGACGGCCGCTGGGCAGTCGTTCAGCAGGGCATGAACGACGCGAGCAGGACGGCTCGCCGCTATCATTGGTTGAGCGAAGGATTGAAGAGTTTCGTCGAGGAGCCGCACGCCGCGATCGACGGGATCGATCAAGGCGAAATCGTCAATCTCACCGATCGTCGCGCGGATGAGTCCCGACGAGGCCAACTCGAGCTGCTCGGCTCCTTGGGTCCCGACGGCCTTACGCGCGAGCTCGCCGCACTCGATGCGACGCCTCGGAGGCGCGCGGCGCAGTCCGACCCGCGGCAGCTTTCTCTACCGCATCTCGTCATGCCTGCTCACCATGACGTCCGTGCGAGCGATGTGCTCGCGCCGCGCCTTCACGCAACCCTCGCTGCGGCCGCGAACCGGGGACCCGCCGACTTTGCCGAATTGCTGCTCGTGCCGGGCGTCGGCGCGCGGACGGTGCGCGCGCTGGCCATGGTGGCCGAAGTCGTTCACGGCGCGCCTTACCGCTTCACTGATCCCGCCCGATTTTCGTTCGCCCACGGCGGCAAGGACCGCCATCCCTTCCCGGTGCCGCTGCGAGTTTATGACGAGACGATCAGGGTCATAAAGGCGGCCGTGCAAAAGGCCAGGCTCGGGCGGGACGACATGCTCGCCGCGATCAAGCGGCTCGACGACGAGGCGCGCCGGGTGGAAAGAAGCGCGGACGGCCCTCCATTTGCGGATATGGTCGCCGAGGAGCGACGCCTCTCGCATTCCTTCGCCGGCCGCAGCGTCTTTGGATGGGAAACACCCGAAGCGCGCGGCGACTTCCGGCGGCCATACGAACCCGCTGCCCGTCGGCAAAAAGGCTGAGCCAAGGTTGATTGCGTCGCGGCCGTGAACTCACGCCGCGAGCAGCTTCCCCGGGTTTCGAGAGAGCCGCCGCGCGGGCGCGTCGAGCTCGCTTCTCGCCAAGGGCCGGTATTTATACCCATTGCCACGGCGCCGCGCCCACAGCATCGTGTCCAGGGTCGCGCCTCGGCCCCAGGCGGCTCGCACACGAGCGCGCGCCCCGCCCCGCGCCGGTTCGCCTTGGCGCGGGGCATTTCTCCGATCAGGGAGCGAGTGGTTTCCGGCGTCGAAACGATGGCGTTGGCGCTTGCGCGACAGCCCGCAAAGCCCAGGCTCGCAGCCGAGCAGCATCATCGCCCAGGTCGAGGGCTCCAGGGCCCCTTCAGTCAGTGCAACTGGCAAGCCGAGGTCCTCGATGGGGAACGACCACGAGCCGACGAACCGCTCACAAGGGAGCAAGACCGGCTCGACCCAAATCATAACGCGCCAGTTTGCGTCTTTGGCGACTCCGGCAGGATTCGAACCTGCGACCTGCCGCTTAGAAGGCGGCTGCCGGCCCATAACGACACATGTCGAAGACGTAACAACATCACCTTGATTCATAAGGTTTTTATGTCGGATTGATCGGCCGCGTTATCTCGTGTTGACAACACGGAATAACTCAGGGTAACGTTACCCACGCGTCACCCGCATTCAGAACCCCGAGCAAGATTGCCGATGGCGGCTGCTCAGACACAGGTGGCGCAAGCGAGCGTCTCTGCCATGGCAAGAAAAAAGCTGACCGACCTGTTTGTCGCCAAGGTCGCGGCGCCCGCTAAGGGCCGCCGGGTGGAATACTTCGACACAACCTTCCCCGCGCTCGCGCTCCGCGTGACCGACAGCGGCCATAAGTCGTGGTCGCTGTTCTATCGCAATGGTGGCCGATTGCGGCGCTACACGATTGGCCCCTACCCTGCTTTCGGTCCCGCCGACGCGCGTAGAGCCGCTAGCACGGCCCTCCACAAGGTCCAGGCGGGAGGCGACCCGGCAGAGGAAAAGAGGGCGCGCAGGCTAGCACCGAAGCCTCTTGCCGACGACTTCGCATCCCTCGCCCGCGAATACCTCGATCGCCAAGTCAAGCGAAACACAGCCGCATCTACCTATCGCGAGACCGCGCGCATCATTGACCAAGACGTTATCCCCGAATGGGGAAAGCGCCCGATGGGCTCGATTGCAAAGCGAGACGTAATCGCTCTCATCGACAAGAAAGTAGCCTCAGGCGCTGAGATCCAAGCGAACCGGATCCTTGCGCGGCTTAGGACGCTATTCGGCTGGGCGGTCGAAAAGGACCGGATAGCGACCAACCCGTGCGAGGGGCTTAAGCCGCCGACTAAGGAAAGGGCGCGCGACCGTGTCTTGAGCGACCTAGAAATTCGGGCGTTCTGGTCTTCGGCGGAAGAGCTAGGCTGGCCGTTCGGGCCGCTGTTCAAGCTCCTCCTGATCACCGCGCAGCGCCGGGACGAAGTCGCGACGTTGGAATGGTCGGAGATCGACCTTGAGCGCAATGTGTGGTCCCTTCCCCGAGAGAAGGCGAAGAACGATCACGGTCATGACGTTCACCTGTCGCAGCAAGCTATCGACATCATAGCCTCTCTGCCCCGCATCGACGGCGGCCCCGTCTTCTCCACGAATGGCCGCACCGCAGTAAGCGGGTTCAGCCGAGCAAAGGAACGGCTAGACGGCCTCATGGGGAAGGCGATCGGCCAGGAGCTGGAGCCTTGGATTCTGCACGACTTGAGGCGCACGGCGGCGACCGGTATGGCCGGACTGCGCATCCTGCCCCACGTCGTTGATCGCATACTTAACCATACTAGCGGGACGATCCGGGGCGTCGCCCGTGTCTACAACCGTTTCGAATACCTCGACGAGCGCAAGGCTGCCCTTGAAGCGTGGGGCCGCGCTCTTGAATCGACCGTGAGTGGAACGCGCGCCCAAAACGTCGTTGAGATGACGAGGGTTGCGAAATGAGCAATAAACATCGGTTGGCCGAACGTGCCGCCTTTATCGAATGGCGAATGGGCGTCCTTTCGTGGGACGCGGGGCCCTTCAAGGATGCGCTTCGTCATCTTTGCGGGGTCATCGCCGCAAGCCCGGATCCCGAGCAAGGATACGCTGACCTAGTCAGCATCATCGAGGAGGCCGGACTAGTCACGACAAAAGCCGAATGGCTCAATAGCGCTTATGTCAGGGGTAAGCCTCACTCCGATGCTGGGATAGAGACGCAGAAGAAACTGCGCGAGAGGAGAATGGAAGAGTACGGCGAGGCTGCAATCTTGGTGGGCAATGACTTCATCGCAGCATCCAACGGGAAGCCTAAGAAGGTTGCTATAGCGAGGGCAATCGAGAGGCACTTCAGTAGGCACAAGGGGGCAAAGCTCCCGGACCGCTCCACGCTGATGCGCAATATTAACGCCTGGATCTCCGCAGGCGAGCTTAACTACCGAAAATAGTTAACGTTTATTATGTCATCAGCTAGCTGGAGTGCACAATTCAGCTAGCTGCAAGTGCTGTTTTCGAGCCGGAGCCCTTCTATATCCCCCGTAGTCACAACAGTACTACGAGGTTAGATATTTATGGGACCGAAACTGAGTCCGCCTGAAAACGACCGCTACATTCCAGCCCGCGCCGTTTGGGAACGGTACGGCGTTACACACATGACGCTCTATCGTTGGCTCGATAGCGAAGAGATGAACTTCCCCCGCCCCCGTTACATTGGCCGCTTCCGCTACTGGAAGCTCGCTGATCTGCGCGCATGGGAGGCCAGCCGCCCGAGCGTTGGCAAGCCATTCCGCCGGCAGCGTGAGACAGAAGCCGTCCCGGCAAAATGAAAACCCCGCGCGGACGAGCCGCACGGGGCGAAAAGCATTTGTTCCAGGTATCAGCACCCGGAAATTTAGCGTATCTCGCGCCTGTCAGCAAGCCCGCGCTCCAGCTTTTTGGAGTGCAAAATGCATATTCCCGAGATCCGCCTTCGCCACTTGGCGAGGCAAATTCATTACCTCGAAGACCGCCCGCCTTACCGCTGGCTTGAGGGCCGCGACATCCTGGTTGTCAGGGCTGATCGCCGAGAGCCTCTGGTGGTCGTCCGCATCGACCTGGCGACCCAGGTCGCGCGCGCCACAGAACGCGCCCGAGGCAGGTGGCCGATGAGCGCCGGCGCCGCTATCGCCCCTATCGCCCAGCCCAGCGTCGAGGCGCAGGCCGCTAGGGCGCGGATTATTGCCGAGGCCCGCGAACGGGTCAGACTAGACGATATCGCGCGCGCCAAAGATGCGCTGTTCACGGCACTCCACCCCGCGCCGTGCCACGGACGCGGCCGCGTAAAACCGGTCCGACGATGATGGCTAAGGCCAGCGTCACTCGTCCGGTTTTACGCGGCTGCAAGGGCGGCATGGATCGCATAGGCGGCGCTAAAGCGCCTTCACATAGGCGATGGCGACGGGGGCGCACCATGAGCGCGGAGTATCCTCCGTATGCCTCGGATTATGCGCGCTGGCCACGCGATAAGCAGGATGAGGCCTACGCCGAGCGACAGAGGGCGGCCAAGGCCGCGCGGCGGGAAGACGACCCGCCTCCTCAGTTCTCGGACGACGCGTTGGCGCTGCGCTTCTCCCAGCGCATTCGAGACAGGCTAACGCGGCGTGGAACAAGTGGTTGTGGTGGGACGGCAAGCGCTGGGTGTTCGAGGATACGAAGCTCGCGTTCGCTATGGCCGCGTGGTTTGCGCGAACTGCGGCGAACGCTACGACCATAAGAGTGCGGCCGCCGTCGCCAGTGCGAAAACCGTCGCGGCAGTGGAGCGTCTGGCCAGGCGGACCGCTGCATCGCCGCCACCATCGACCAATGGGACACGGATCCGTGGCTATTGAACACATTTGACGGCGTTATCGACCTGCGCACCGGAATTATGCGGGCGCATAGTCCGCTGGATTACGTGACCAAGATGACCGCCGTGGCGCCGCGCGGCGACTGCCCGACCTTTTTGGCGTTTCTTCATCGCGTCATGAACGGCGACCAATCGCTCATCGCTTATCTTCGTCGGGTGCTTGGTTACGCCCTGACTGGTGTAACCAATGAACATGCGCTGTTCTTTGCCTATGGCACGGGCGCGAATGGCAAAAGCGTGTTGATGTCCACCACGGCCGGAATCATGGGCGATTACCATAGGACCGCGCCAATCGAGACATTCACCGCAACACACGTTGACCGCCACCCCACTGACCTCGCCATGTTGCGAGGCGCCCGCCTCGTCACCGCCACGGAAACGGAGGAGGGGCGGCGCTGGGCGGAAAGCCGGATCAAGACCCTCACTGGCGGCGACCCCGTGTCGGCGAGGTTCATGCGGCAGGACTTTTTCGAATATACGCCGGCGTTCAAGCTTGTTATCGCCGGCAACCATAAGCCCGGCTTGCGAAGCGTGGATGAAGCCATCCGTCGGCGTTTTCATCTGATCCCATTCGGCGTGACGATCCCCCCGAGGAACGCGATCCGGAACTGGCCGAAAAGCTCAAGGCTGAGTGGCCGGGTATTCTGCAATGGATGGTGGACGGCTGTTTGGAATGGCGGACCGAACGACTACAGCGCCCCGAAGCCGTCGCTAATGCGACAGCGGCCTATCTGGAGTCTGAAGACGCCATCGCAGCTTGGATTGACGACCGATGCGAACGCGACCCGAACGCATGGGAAAGCTCGACCGCGTTGTTTGGCTCATGGACCAACTGGGCAACCGCTGCGGGTGAATTCTCAGGAAGCTCCAAGCGGTTCGGGCAGGCGCTCGAAACCAGAGGCTTTATGCCATGCCGCAAGATGGACGGGCGAGGCTTCACCGGCCTTCGGATCGTCCACATAGAGCCTTCGCAACCGTCTCGCTCATATTCGCCATGACGCATATGACGCGTTCTCTGATTATCTACGTCACGCGCGCGCATACGCCCTAAAGCAAAAGTCCCGTCATATGCGTCATGTCGTCATGCGTCATTTGAGACTATAGCTGAATTTTTCACGGAGCCTCAATCCTCGCTCTCGATGCCCGATTGTCGAAGCGTGAAAAAAGACGGCAGCCGCCATAAGGCGGGTGCTATTGTTATAAATTGTTATGTAATGTCATATATTTACAAAAATATATTTTGCGCGTATAATGGCCGGGTAACGTTCGGGTATCGTTTGGAGCCGCCCGGCAAGAACCATGAACGGCTCTATATCCTGCGTGGCGGCGCTCGGCGCGCCCGCCCGGCGGGTGCGTATGACGCACGCAACGGCCTGCGTGGCATGGCCTTCGACGACGCCACCTCTGACGCCGCCGTTGAGGAGCTTCTTGCGTGGATCCGCGCTAACCTTGACGATGAGGCGCAGGGGCGCCTGATCGAGCAATTGGCTACGAAGCCCGCGAGGGCGATGGACGACGATCCGAGCCTCGATCCCATGCAAACCAAGCGGATCGCGCCGGGACAGGCGAAAGCGAAGGCCGCGATGGACGCGATAGTCGCGGAGGTCCTCGCGAAGCAGTTCCCAGGCATTGAGAAAATAGAGGTGCAACCGATGCAAACGAGTCCGCGTAAGTCGGTGGTAGCCACGGATTGGTCCGGCTCAAGTTTCTGGGCGAGCGCTATCCCGGCTTTGATCGCATTGGGTTCGCCTGATGAACGCGCCCGTGTTGACTAACGATATCGCCGATCCTCGCGAGGAATTGGCGGCTGCGATCAAGGAGCACGATGAAGTCGAGGGCGAAGCCGCGAAGGCGCAGGCCGCGATTGATCGGGCGAGCCTTAGAGTTAACGCCGCTCGAGGAGGCTCACACAGCGGCCACAGAGACGCTCTGAAACCGCACGGGAGGCTCAGGCCGCCCGATTGGTCGAGGCCGCGTCCTCGGACAAAACGCCGCCGGCAAGCGATGGTCTGCGCAAGGCGCGACAGGCGAAAAAGTCGGCCGATGACGATGTCGCGGCGGCTCTTGGCGGCGCTCATATCAGGCGGAAACGCGATGGCTTCTGTCAGCAACTGCGCTTTCGTCAGTTGATGCAGCGCCAGCCAGACAGCGGGTTCGTCCTCGCCCAACGCGGCGGCGATCCCAGCGACCGATGTCTCGCCGTCGCACTCGCGCCAGACCTTCGCGGCAAACTCGTTCAAGCAACTCGCGGCGTCGCGGCTGCGGTCATAGACCAGCGTTTCGCCGTCGATCTCGCGCACGATCAACCGCTCGGTTTTCGCCTTCGGCGTCTGGTTCGTCGTCACGGCGCTCTCGGTCTGCGCGTTTCGGTCAACGGCTGGCGCGGAAAGCCGGGACCGAGAAGTCCGGCGTGTCGGGAGATAAGCCTATCCCGCGCCACCGGCATCATGCGAGAGTGCCGGAGAGAGAGAGAGAAAGAGAGAGCAAGCCGAGGGGCGCGAATGGCTGAGCGGAGCGAATTTCCAGCCAGCAACGGCCGCGACGGACAAGTTTCCGGCAAACGTCACGTGCTTCGACCGGTGTTTGCTGGCGTCTCAGGTTGGGAAAGCCGGGAAATGGTCGGAATTTCTACGAAAGACGGCGCTAGACGGCCGTGGAGCCGTTTTCGGCCGTCCGGCGGTGGTTCCGGCCGCCGAGAGCCAAAACGGCCGCCAGTGACCGTTTTTGTGTGGCGTCTGGACGCCGGTCTCGGCGTGGCCGGAGACGCTTCTTCGCGCTACAGTTGCGCGACTGCAAGTCCGCCCGCATAGTACGTCTCAAGCGCGGATAGACCGGCCAGTCGACAAGCGACGAGCATCGCACCCGCTCCCGCCGCGCTGCCTTCAAACTTGCTTCACTCCTCCGGCATCCCCGCCTTCCGCACAGCCCCGTAAAAACGGTCGAAAGCTTCGAGAAGGCGCGGATCGGTGTTCGCGTTGACGAAATGGCCATTGTACGCCTTCCACCCCGCGATGGTCTTCGGTTGATCGCTAGAAGGTAGCGCGAGGTAACGCTGCAACGCTTCGCGGGCCTCCGTTTCATGACCGCTCAAAGCCAAGGGCGCGACAAGGTCTGCACCGAAACTTGGATCGATTACGACTGCGCGGCGCGCCCATTCAATTGCCTGATCGCACTGCTTCAGCGCGAAATAGGCCGCGGATTTCGAATTAAGCCACGTCCCCATGCCGGGGTCGTGCGGACTGAGCCGAATCGCCTTGTCAAAATATTCGAGGCTCTTTTCAAACTGCCCCGTGTAGAAGC
>CAVZNQ010000006.1:0-107272 GCA_963776665.1 uncultured Alphaproteobacteria bacterium | reverse complement strand
GTCTACGTTGTAAATGAGCCCAAGTTCAGTAAATATCTGCCGAAATCTCAGGATCAAATACGGTTTTCAGCGCCGCTACAATCGCGTCGGTCAATTCCCCACTCTTCAGGCGCCATCTCCGAGGACGGCCTGATAACCGCATTTCGGTGATGGGAGCTGTCGCCTGGCTTTGGGCCTCGTCCATGCTCATTCCCCTACTGGAAGAGCTTTCGGGCGCGGATCAACGCTTCCGCGAGCGCCTCCACCTCGGCGAACGTATTGTAGAGCGCAAACGAGGCCCGGCAGGTGGAGGTCACTCCAAACCGTTGCAGCAGCGGCATCGCGCAATGCGTTCCGGCCCTGACCGCCACGCCCGACCGATCGATCAGGGTTGCGATGTCATGGGCGTGTGCGCCTTCCATCGTGAATGACACGATGGGACCCTTTCCCTGTGCCGCGCCAATGATGCGCACCGAGTTGATCGATGACAGAGCTCGTGTGCATATGCGCAAAGCGCTTCCTCATGCGCGCGGATGCGCGCCCGCCCGATCCCCTCCACATAGTCCAGCGCCGCCCCGAGGCCGATCGCCTGCACGATCGGGGGAGTGCCGGCCTCGAAGCGGTGCGGAGGATGGTTGTAGGTGACAGTCTCCCGGGTCACTTCCTCGATCATCTCGCCCCCGCCCTGGTATGGCGGCAGCGTCTCGAGGAGTTCGCGCTTGGCGTAGAGCACGCCGATTCCCGTCGGGCCGTAGACCTTGTGCCCAGTGAAAACGTAGAAGTCGGCGTCGAGTTCGCGCACGTCGACATCGAGATGGACCGCGCCCTGCGAGCCATCGACAAGCACGGGAATGCCGCGCTGATGCGCGAGCCTAACCACGTCCTTGATCGGCGGCGCGGTCCCGAGAACATTGGACATTTGAGTTATCGTCACGATTTTCGTGCGATCGCTTAGCGCCCGTTCGAACGCCTCGAGCGAAATGGAACCGTCGTCGGCGACGTCGACCCATCGCATCACCGCGCCCTTGCGCTCGCGATGAAAGTGCCAAGGCACAATGTTGGAGTGATGCTCCATCACGCTCAGCGTGATCTCGTCACCCTCGCCGATGCGTCCAAGACCAAAGCTGGACGCGACAAGATTGATGGCTTCGGTTGCCGAGCGGGTGAAGACGATCTCGTCGTGCGAAGCGGCGTTAATGAACCGCCGCACTGTTTCACGAGCCGCCTCATAGGCCTCAGTCGCAGCGTTGGCGAAATAGTGCAATCCGCGATGCACATTGGCGTATTCGTGCTCGTAGGCGTAGGTGAGCCGCTCAATGACCTTTTTCGGCTTCTGAGCCGAAGCGGCATTGTCCAGATAGACAAGCGGCTTCCCATACGGGCGATCGGCAAGGATCGGGAAATCCGCGCGTATCGCTTCTACGTCATAGGCCTCGAACGCGGTTTGGACGATATTGTTCACGCCTTCTCCTCCGCCGCGCCGCGCGTCGCAAGCCAGGCGCTGAGCCGCGCGCGCAACGCGTCGATCAGCAATGCATCGTCGATGCGGTCAATCGCCTCTCCCCCGAAAGCTTCGAGCAGGATCGCCTTTGCGTCGGGCGCCGAAATTCCGCGCGACTGTAAATAAAAAACCTGCTCCGGGTCGAGCGAAGCGACCGTCGCCCCATGCCCGCAGACGACATCGTCGGCGAAGATCTCAAGTTCGGGCTTCTCGTTCATTTGCGCCCGCGGAGACAACAGAATGGCCTGCGACTTCATCGCCCCGTCGGTCTTCTGCGCTGCTCGCTCGACGATGATCTTGCCCTGAAACACGCCAATACCGTCGTCGTCGACAATTGAGCGATAGAATTCGCAACTCGTACCGCGCGGCGCGGCATGAAGGACTTGCAGCGTCGTGTCGGCGCGCCGGTCGCCGTCGACGAGCGCCAGTCCGCCGAGCGAAGCCTTGGCCCCCTCCCCGTTCATTCTGACAAAAATCTGACGGCGCACGAGGTCACCGCCGGAGACGAGGCCGAACACCTCAAGCTCCGCGGCCTCCGCCAGCTCGCAGATCTGGGTCTCGATGTGGAGCGTCGGCTCATCACCGACCACCGCGATGTGCCTCGCTTTCGCGCCCTCCGCCAGCGTCATGACCGTCGCCGAGTGGCGCTGTACGCCTCGCTCCGCGCCTTCGAACGCCTCGACGAATGAAGCGCGCGCGCCGTCGCCAAGCGCGATGGCCGATCGCGAATAGACCGAATATGCGGACCTCGCGCCCAGGAGATGAAGAATCGTGATCGGCTCGGCGATCTCAGCGCCGGGCGCAACGGAGATCGTGCAGCCTGGAGGGCTCAGCGCCTCATTGAGCGCAGCCAGCGCGTCGTCCACCGGGGTGGCCACGACGGCGCCCTCCGTGACGACGACACCGTCCGGGAGGCGGTCGGAAAGCTCGGCGACATAGTGTCCACCAAGCAGGACCAGCTGCGGCCCCGGCGCCAATCGCTTGCAGCCGGCGAGCCTGCGCCTCGCCGCCTCGATATCGGCTGGCGCCGGCGCGGGCAGAACCGGCGCAGCGTCGCTCATCGCGGCCCGCAAATCGGTGTAATGCCACGCCTCTACCCGCCGCGTCGGCAATCCGGCCTCGGCGAAGCGCGCGAAGGCCGCGGCGCGCGCCGCCGATGGCTCGCGCCCTTGCAGCTCGGCGAATTGCCGGAAGAGGGTCTTCTCGGCGGCCGATGGGTTGAGGACGTGGGCGTTCATCGGCGACTCACGCAGCCTCCTCGGCGTAATCGCGATAGCCGTTGCGCTCAAGCTCGAGCGCAAGCTCCGGGCCGCCGGTGGCGACGATCCGGCCCCTGGACATCACGTGCACGACGTCGGGCCTGATGTGGTCGAGCAGCCGCTGATAGTGCGTGATGAGGACGAAAGCTCGGTTTGGATCGCGAAGGGCGTTGACGCCATCCGCAACAATCCGGAGCGCGTCGATGTCGAGGCCCGAATCGGTTTCGTCAAGCACACCGACGCGGGGCGCAATCAGCGCCATTTGCAGCACTTCGAACCTCTTCTTCTCACCGCCGGAAAAACCGACATTGAGTGGCCGCCGAAGCATCTCCTGGTCGATCTTCAGCGCCTGGGCCGCCTCGCGCACGCGGCGCATGAAATCCGGGGTGGTGAGATCGCTTTCGCCTCGCGCCCGCCGCTGCGCGTTCAGCGCCGCCTTCAGGAAGGTCATTGCGCCGACGCCCGGAATTTCAGTCGGATACTGGAACGCCAGAAACACGCCCCTGAGCGCCCGTTCATTCGGCTTGAGCTCAAGCAGGTTTTGGCCGTCGAGAAAAACTTCGCCGGACGTGACCTCGTAGCCTGGCTTGCCGGCGATGATATAAGCCAGCGTCGACTTGCCGGAGCCGTTCGGCCCCATGATCGCGGCGACCTCGCCCGCGTTGACGCTGAGGTTGAGGTTGTCGAGGATCAGCCTGTCCTGGATCGAGACCGTGAGATTTCTGATTTCGAGCATTGCGCGTCGATCCTCACTTTGCGCGCCGGAAATCACCCTACGCTCCCTTCGAGGCTGATGCTGATGAGTTTCTGCGCTTCAACCGCAAACTCCATCGGTAGTTGCTGCAACACGTCGCGGACGAAGCCGTTGACGATCAGCGCGGTCGCCTCCTCCGCCGAGAGCCCACGCTGGAGACAGTAAAACATCTGCTCGTCCGAGACCTTCGACGTGGTCGCCTCGTGCTCGATTACCGCTGAGGAATTCTTGGCCTCGATATAGGGCACAGTGTGGGCGCCACATTCCTGGCCGATCAGCAACGAATCGCAATTGGTGAAATTGCGCGCGCCCGTCGCGAGCCGGTGCGCCGACACCTGCCCGCGATAGGTGTTCTGCGACTTGCCGGCGGCCACGCCCTTCGAGATGATGCGGCTCGTCGTGTTGCGGCCGAGGTGGATCATCTTCGTTCCGCTGTCCACCTGCTGATGCCCGTTCGAAATCGCGATCGAATAGAATTCGCCGCGCGAGGCCTCGCCGCGCAAAATGCAGGAAGGATATTTCCAGGTGATCGCTGAGCCGGTTTCGACCTGCGTCCAGGAAATTTTTGACCGCGCGCCGCGGCAATCGCCCCGCTTGGTGACGAAATTGTAGATGCCGCCGCGACCCTGAGCGTCGCCGGGATACCAGTTCTGCACTGTCGAATATTTGATCTCGGCGTCGTCGAGCGTGATCAGCTCGACGACCGCGGCGTGAAGCTGATTCTCGTCCCGTTTGGGCGCGGTGCAGCCTTCGAGGTAACTGACGTAGGATCCCTTGTCGGCAATGATGAGCGTGCGCTCGAACTGACCGGTGTTCTTTTCATTGATGCGAAAGTAGGTGGAGAGCTCCATCGGGCAGCGCACGCCCGGCGGCACGTAGACGAACGAGCCGTCGGAGAACACCGCCGAATTGAGCGTCGCATAAAAGTTGTCGGTGGGCGGCACAACCGAGCCCAGGTAGCGGCGCACCAGGTCGGGATGCTTTTGGACCGCCTCGGAGAACGAACAGAAGATGACGCCCGCCTTGGCGAGCTCCGCCTTGAAGGTCGTGGCGATCGAAACCGAATCGAAAACGGCGTCGACCGCCACCCTGGGCCTCTCGACGCCGGCGAGGATCTCCTGCTCCACCAGCGGAATGCCGAGCTTGGCGTAGGTGCGCAGCAGCTCCGGATCGACCTCATCGAGCGACCTCGGCGCCGGCGAGGATTTCGGCGCGGCGAAATAATAGATGTTCTGATAGTCGATCGGCGGATGACTGACGCGCGCCCACTTCGGCTCGTCCATCGTCAGCCAACGACGAAAAGCCTCAAGCCGCCATTCGAGCAGCCACTCCGGCTCTTCTTTCTTTGCCGAAATGAACCGGACCGTGTCTTCGCTGAGGCCCTTCGGGGCCATGTCCAATTCTATCGGGCTTATGAAGCCGTATTTGTACGCCTCGACGTCAATCGAGCGCACGCGATCGACGGTCTCCTGATCGGCCGCCATTGGTGACTTCTCCTCGCCTTGACGGTTTCAAGGACCGCCGGTGGGGGTCGTGATCGCCCCCGCTCGAAGAGCCTAGCTTCGACGAGGGGAGACGCCTGCATATATGGCGTTCATGCGTGAGGATTGCAAATGACCGATTGGCGCAAGGTCGAGGAAAATCCATACTTGCGACGTTATTTTACAGTCCGGCCATGGCGCTCCGCCTCGGCCGCCAAAGTCCGGCAGCCCCGGAGCTAAGCGGCCTCGCCGCGCAGTTGCGCTGCCAGTCGCCTCAGATCGATCGGTTCCACGTCGCGCTCTCCGGGATTGGCGACGCAGCGATCGTCCTCGTGGCCGGATATGTCGGCAAACTTCATGCGCATGGGCGTGGCGATCGCTTCGCCGAATGCGATAGCCTCGCGGTCCGCGATAGAAGACAGAAAGGCGACCGTGCTGCTCGCCGACGCGCCCGCCGCGGCGCGAATAATCCCCTTGTCGAGCTCGTTGGCCAGCCTCATGGCGAATAGGGTCGAGCATTGCGACAGAACTGTCGAATCAAGCTCGGAGGGACGTTGCGAGACGACCCCGAGGGAGGCGCCGTACTTGCGCCCTTCCTTGGCGATCCGGCCGATTGCCTGCCTGGCCGGCCCGAAGGTTTGCCTGCTGTCGGCTGGAATATAGCGGTGCGCCTCTTCGCACAGTACGTTGATTTCATACGACCCAGAGCACCAGAACGCGATTTCGAACGCCATCCGCGCGAGCACCGACACGACCGAGTTGATGACCTCGTTGGGCAACCCCGCAAGGCGGACAATGGTGATCGGCAGGCCGCGGGTGGGTATGCGAAAGAGGCGCGAGATCACCTTCGCGATGTCATCCTCGACAACCAGTCTGCCAAACATGAAGCGAAACCGCGGATCGCGATTGAGTCCCTCGAGCCTGTAGCGGAGCGCCCTGAGATCAGAACGGGCGAAGCGCTGATCGAGCATTCCAAGCCAGTCCTCGATGATGGCGACGACGTCGATGATGCGGAAGGGCGTCGGCGTATCGGCGGTGACGGAAGCCCCTTCGGAGATTGGCTGGCGCCGCACCGCACTGGTCGCACCCGGGGCCCCCAGCTCGGCGAGGTATTTTGCCTTGGCGGCGCGGATGACTTCGTAAAGCGCGTCCCGTTCGTCGGCATGCGGCTGACGGCCGCTGAAGACGACATCGGCCAGCTCGTCGAAACGAAACATCCAGAACGGCAACTCGAGGCTGTCTGAATCAATGACCTGGGCCAGTCCGGGAAAATGCGCTGCATATTCATTGTGCGGATCAAAGATAATGACCCTGAGGTTTGGCCTCATCGCCACCGACTTCCGCAACAGAAGGCTGACCGAAGTCGTCTTTCCGACGCCGGTCGATCCCAGCACGGCGAAATGACGCCGGATCAATTCGCCGACGTCGATTTCCGCCGGGATCGCCTGATTCTGACTCAACCGGCCGATTTCGACCCCCTCCCGCCCTCGAAATGCATAGATGGCCCGAAGATCGTCGGCGCGGATGCGATGCGCCGCCGCGCCCAGCGAGGGAAACGAGCTGACGCCGCGATGGAAGTACGGCGCGCCGGATGAATCGTCGACAATCTCGCCGTTCAACTCGATCGTCACGCGGGCGGTGTTAACCGCCGTCGACGACCACCGGCCGTCGTGAGTTTCGACGTCGCAAACCGCGCCGACCAGACGCGCGGTCTTGTGAACGATGCTGATCAGATGGCCAACCGACCAGTCCTCTTCGCTTGTGTCGAGTGGACAGCTGATGACGCCCTGCGTTCCATTCAACGCCACCAAGCGCCCGATCACCCGGGGTGGCTCCGCCTCCCGCCGGTCGGGCACGAGGTCGATTCCGGCCCCAGCCTCACCCGCCTCGCGCCCCGTCCCACCGGGTGGAATCGACGAAGCTTCGGTGAGACGTTCAAGAGCGTCGCGAAAAAGTCGGCTGTCGGTGCGAAACGAATGCATGTCTGACCCATCGTGAAGGCGTAGGAAAGCCAAGCTTGCCGGCGAGCGGGTAAAGAATCCGTTCGGCGCCTCAACGCATCGTGAGGCCTTGAGTCGCCCCGGGACAAGCGCATGCCGCTGCGTCAACTATTGACGGATCCCGCTGAATTCGGCCTCACGCAGAAGTCCGGATCTCAGGATCGCCGCCAATGAGGCGAGCAAACTGTCGCATGCGCGATTGCAGCCGCTCGCTGCTCAGCGGCGCAAGGTCAGGCGGCAAGGTCAGGATCACTTGCCCCTTCTCGCAGATCATGGGCGCGCGCGGTAGGACTCCGGGCATCGCCGCCGAAATGTTGTACGCGACCCGCATCGCCGCACCAAGGATGCGCGCCCGGTCGAGTTGGCGCGCGGTCACCAGTGCGCGCGACTGGGGCGAGACGACGTCTTCGCTCGACAAATGCCGGTAGGACGCCGCCAGAGCGAGAAACGCGCGCGAAGGATGGTCGACGCCGATGAAGGCTGCATTCGCGACAAGATCGTAGGCCTGGGCGCCGCGATAGTCGGGGTGCGCGCGCCAGGCGATATCGGAGAGAAGACACGCGGCGTGCCGAAGGCGCCTGTCCTGCTCGTCCTCCTCGAGATGGGTTGAAGCGATCAAGCTGCCTGTCCAATTGAACAGCTCTTCGCCGTGCTGCGGCGCCCGCGAACGCAGCTGGTTGAATTCGCGCGCCGAGACGATCAAGGGATCTTCCGCCTGCTCGGCCGGCGACAGCCGCGAGTAGATGAGCCCCTCGCGCACGCCGAGGGCGGAAATGACGATCTCCTTCGGATTGGCCTGCCGGATGATCTCCTCCAGCACCGCCGCGCCATAAGCCAGAAGCGGCCTGCGGGCGGACGACACCGACTCGATCGACAGCAGCGCGTCGGCTTCGATCCGCTCGACCAACCTCGCAAACTCGAGCGCGTCACGGGTTGGGATCACGTAGTTGTGCATTACATTCATCGGATATTGCCGCTGGCGCATGTGGAGGCGGGCCAGAGCCCGCCAGGTTCCGCCCACCGCGTAGAACGTCCGCCCGGCCAGCCCCTGCAGCGCCTTGACGGGCGCGAGGGTGTCGCGGACGATCTTGGCCGCCTTTTTCGGCGAGCGCTCCGAAAGGTCCATCAGCGACAGGCCGCCTAACGGCAGCGTGACCCCCTGCGCGCATCGGCCGTCCTTGATATCGGTCAGCTCAAGCGAACCGCCGCCGAGATCGCCGACGACGCCGTCGGCTCGATAGATCGAGCTCAAGACGCCAAGCGCGGACAACCTTGCCTCCCGGTGCCCGCTCAAGAGCTCTATGGTGCAGCCGATCGCGCGCTCGGCGCGAGCGAGGAACTGTGGTCCGTTGGCTGCGTCGCGCACGGCGGCCGTCGCAACGCCCCGGACGTCGCTGACTCGCATGGTGTCGCAGAGAACGCGAAATCGCTCGAGTGCGGAGAGCGCCTTGACGATCGCGTCCTGCGGCAGCAGCCCGCTCATCGCCACGCCTCGCCCAAGACCGCACAGGGCCTTTTCATTGAATGTCGGCGTCGGCGCGCGTGACTGTGACTCGTACGACACCAGCCGGACCGAATTCGAACCTATGTCGACGATCGCCAGGGGCTCGCCCAGCAACCGTCCGGGAGCTGAATTGTCGGGCATGAATGATCCTGCTGGGGACGTCGCGCCGGCGGACACGCCCTCTATCAGGCTCGCCTGCGTAGCGCCATTGGAAAGGAGTCCATTAGCGCCTTGCCGCGGCCCGACAGGCTCGGATTGGTCATGAAATACTTATGCGCGTTGAACGGCTCCTCCCCTTCCGTGGGGGTGATTCTCTCGCTCGAGCCGTCCGGCAATATGCGAAAGCTTTGTTGATTGTCCATCAGATTGGCTTGCATGATCTGGTCGAGCACGTGCTCGTGAACGGTCGGATTAAGTAGCGGAACGAGCGCCTCGACGCGACGGTCCAGATTGCGCTGCATGAGATCGGCGGAGGAAATGAACGCCCGGGCCTTCGGGTTCGGCAGTCCGTGGCCAGCGCCAAACGCGTAGATGCGCGCGTGCTCCAGAAATCGCCCGACCAGCGACTTCACCCGAATGTTCTCGGAGAGGCCGGGCACGCCGGGCCGCAGACAGCATATGCCGCGGATCACGATATCGATCTGCACGCCTGCGCGGCTAGCGGCATAAAGGGCGTCGATGATCTGCGGGTCGACGAGCGCATTGCATTTTATCCAGATCTGGGCCGGCTGGCCGAGCCGGGCATAGTCAATCTCGTCGGCGATGTTGCGCAACAGCGTCTTCTTGAGCGTGATCGGCGAAATCGACATCTGCTCAAGACCGTCGGGCTCGGCATAGCCGGTGATGAAATTGAAAATGCGGGCCACGTCTCGCCCGATCGCCGCATCGGCTGTGAAAAGAGAAATGTCGGCATAAACGCGGGCGGTGACGGGGTGATAGTTGCCGGTGCCAAGGTGACAGTAGTTGACCAGCCCGCCCCCCTCCCGCCGCACCACCATCGAGAGTTTGGCGTGGGTCTTGAGCTCGATGAAGCCATAGACGACCTGCGCGCCGGCTCGTTCGAGATCTCGCGCCCAACGGATGTTGGCCTCTTCGTCGAAGCGCGCCTTGAGTTCAACGAGCGCGGTGACTGACTTGCCGGCCTCCGCCGCTTCAATCAAGGCTCTCACGATCGGGCTGTCGGCCGATGTGCGATAGAGCGTCTGCTTGATGGCGACGACATTCGGATCGTGCGCCGCCTGGTTGAGGAACTGGACGACGACGTCGAACAATTCGTAAGGATGGTGGACGACGAGATCCTTCTGCCGGATCGCAGCGAGGCAATCTCCGCCGAGCTCCTTGACCCGTTCCGGGAATCGGGGGTTATAGGGCGGAAACTTGAGGTCGGGGCGGTCGATCGCGACCAGCTGGGACAGATCATTGAGCGCAAGCATTCCCTCGACCAGAACGATCCCGGACGAGACGACGTCGACGTCGCCGGCGACAAAGGCGCGCAGCGATTCCGGGGTGCGGGCTTCGATCTCGAGCCGGATGACTGAGCCGCGACGGCGTCGCTTGAGCGCGCTCTCGTAGAGGCGGACGAGGTCCTCCGCCTCTTCCTCGACTTCGATGTCACTGTCGCGAATGACGCGAAATGCGCCTTCGCCCAAAACTTCGTAGCCGGGAAACAGCAAGCCTATGAAAGCGACGATCAACCGGTCCAGCATCACGAATCGCGCGGCGCCCGCGAGCGGTCCGTCGGGCATCCTCACGAAGCGCTCCACGCTTCCGGGAATGCGCACCAGCGCGCTCATCGTCTTGCCGTCGCGTGGGTTGAGGAGCTCCAGCGCCAGTGTGAACCCGAGATTGGGAATGAACGGGAACGGATGGGCCGGGTCGACTGCGAGCGGCGTCAGGATCGGGAACACATGGGAGAGGAAATGGTCCTGCAGCCACTCCCGTTCGCGGCGGGTGAGGTCGGCGACCTCCAGGATCACCACGCCGCTGGCCGCAAGCTCCGACTTGAGCATCTTCCATCGTGATTGCTGCGAGGCGACCAGCGCCGCCACGCGCTCGCTGATGCGCTCAAGTTGCTCAGCCGGCGTGCGTCCGTCATCGGAAATCTCGACGACTCCCGAAAGCACCTGGCCTACGAGACCCGCAACGCGGACCATGAAAAACTCGTCGAGATTGTTGGCCGAGATCGACAGGAACCTGAGCCGCTCGAGCAACGGGTGATTCGGGTTGGCTGCTTCTTCCAAAACACGTCTGTTGAACTCGAGCCACGAGACTTCGCGGTTGATGAACCGCTCGGGCGACGACAGCAGAGGCGCCGGCTCGTCATTCGCCGCCGCCGGGGGCGGGGCAAAATTCTTCTCGCTGATCGCAACTGCGCGGGCCAAACCCAACTCCCTTGTCCCGCCGCCATATTGAGGCAAATGCTTCGGCCCGCCAAGCGCAACGAGCGATTTTGCTTTACGGCTTCTGCCGAAGCGCTTGCGAAGGAGCGGCGGCGAGCGAGCGGGCGACCGCGTTCAAGGCCGCGGGATAGATCCGATGCTCCTCTATCAGGACACGCGCCGCCAGCGCCGCCGCGTCGTCGCCGGGCATTACCGGCACCCGCGCCTGGGCGATCATGGGTCCGCCGTCGAGCTCGGCGGTTACGAAGTGGACCGTACATCCATGCTCAACCAACCCGTCGCGGAGCGCGCGCTCGTGAGTGTTGAGCCCGCGCAGGTTCGGCAGAAGCGACGGGTGAATGTTAAGGATGCGGCCCTTCCATCGCTCGACGAGGGGCGGGCCCAGGACGCGCATGAACCCAGCGAGGCAAACGATTTCGGCGCGCTCGGCGCGAAGCCGCGCGTCGAGCGCGGCCTCGAACGCCGTTTTTCCCGGGTAGGCTCGAAAGTCGATCGCCTCCGACGCAACGCCCGCCTTGCGCGCAATCGCAAGACCGGGCGCGCCCGGTTCGTCCGACAAGACCATCACGATCTCGGCCGCAAAGTCCGGCGCTCGCGCGGCCTCGATCAAGGCGCTCATGTTGGAGCCCCGGCCCGAGATGAGAACGACGGTCCGCGCCCGCTGGCTCACAACTTGAGCTTTCCGTGGGTGATGAGGCGCCGACCGGCGGCGGGAATGAGTTCCCCGATCAGCACCGGCGACAGGTCGGCGCCGGCGAGAGCCTCGCGCGCGTCTTGCTCGTTGCCGGCGGAAACGAACGCCGCCATCCCGAAGCCGCAATTGAAGGTCCGCAGCATCTCCTCCTCGTCAAGATTGCCGGCCGCTGCGAGCCAGGAAAAGACTGGGGGCGGAGCGAAGGCGTCGAGGTCGAGCGACACGGCGAGGCTGTCGTCGAGCACGCGCGGCAGGTTGTCCGGATAGCCCCCGCCGGTGATGTGCGCCATCGCGTAAATGCCTCGCGTTCGCGCCAGCGCCTGAAGCAGCGGCCGCACGTAGAGGCGCGTCGGCGCCAGCAACGCCGCGGCGAGCGAGCGCGACGGATCGAATGGCGCGGGAGCGTCCCATCCGAGGCCGGATCGCGCAACGATGCGCCGCACCAGCGAAAATCCATTCGAATGAACGCCCGACGAGGGCAGGCCATAGACCAGGTCGCCCGCCTTCAGTCCCGGCCGGGGCAAGAGGGTCCCGCGCTCGGCGGCGCCGACCGCGAAGCCGGCGATGTCGAAATCGCCAAGAGCGTAAACGCCGGGCATCTCCGCCGTCTCCCCCCCGATCAATGCGCAGCCCGACTGCGCGCAACCCTCGGCGACGCCTCGCAGGACGGCCGACACGACGTCCTCGTCAAGCTTGCCCGCGGCGAAATAGTCCAAGAAAAACAGAGGTTCGGCACCCTGGACGACAATGTCGTTGACGCACATGGCGACGAGGTCGACGCCGATCGTGTCGTAGACGCCGCTCTCGGCGGCGATCTTCAACTTGGTGCCGACGCCATCATTCGCCGCAACCAGGATCGGATCGACGAAGCCCGCGGCCCGAAGATCGAACAATCCGCCGAATCCGCCAAGCTCCGCACTGGCCCCCGGACGACGGGTGGCGCGAGCCAACGGACGTATTCGATCGACGATCCGGTTGCCGGTATCGATGTCGACTCCCGATTCGGCGTAACTGAGAGGCTTGCGGCTTTGGGACATCGAGGCTCCGCAGGAGTTCGGGCGCGATCGGCGTAATTGGCCGCCGCGAAACGCGCAAGGGCCGCCGTTGGGAACGCGGTTTCCCAACCTGAGGCAATTCGTGCTAGCCTTTACGTCGTCACATATGTGACGACGTCCTGGGAGGAGATGCTTGGGCGGTGACGCCAGGGGCGTCAATATTTGATGAATATTGGCCAGGTCCTTAGCAACTTACCTAATCTGATCACGCTGGCCCGAATGCTGATGACGCCTTTGGCCGTAACGATGATTATTTCGCAGCGATTTCTTCCGGCGTTTCTGATTTTTATCCTTGCCGGCGTCTCGGACGCGATCGACGGCTTTATCGCCAAGAATTTCGACCTCCGCACCGAGTTGGGCGCTTACCTCGATCCCCTGGCCGACAAAGCGCTTTTGATCTCGATCTATGTTTCGCTCGCCATCTATGCCGATTTGCCCGCCTGGATCGCCGTCACGGTCGTATCGCGGGACGTGATGATTCTCTTCGCCGTTTTGGTTTCCTGGCTGCTCAACAAGCCGGTCGAGATTCGCCCCGTCTGGGTGTCGAAGTTCAATACGGTCGCACAGATCGCGCTCGCCGCTTTCGCGCTCGGAGTTCGCGCCTACGGCCTCGATCTACATCCCATACAGACCTTCCTTGAATGGGCGGTCGCCGGGACAACCGTGGCCTCGGGCGGCGTCTATATCGCCCAGTGGCTGAACCATATGAGCCGTTAGGGCGCAGCTCATGCTCCAGCGCCTCGCCGCCATCACCATTCTCGTCTCGAGCTATGACGAGGGCCTCGCTTTCTTCTGCGACGCGCTCGGCTTCGCGGTCCTCGAAGATACGCCGCTCGGCTCCGGCAAACGCTGGATCGTGGTCGCCGCATCGCAACACGCGGGGGCGGCGCTCGTGCTTGCCGTTCCAGCCGATGAGCGCCAGAGGGCTCGCCTTGGCGACCAGACCGGGGGACGGGTCGGCTTTTTCCTTCACACCGTGGACTTCTGGGGCGATTACGAAACGATGCGCTCTCGCGGCATCAGATTCCTTGAAACGCCGCGCCGCGAGCCGTATGGGCTGGTCGCAGTGTTCCTCGATCCCTGGGGCGGCAAATGGGATCTGCTGCAGCCAGCTGACATACCCGGCGAGGTCCCATGAGGTTGCCCCGGTGAGCCTGGAGCGCCAAATTCTGTTCTGGGCCGCCGCGGTCGCCGCCGTCTTGTACGTCGTGTATTTGCTTGGCTCGACGATAACGCCTTTCGCGGCCGGAATCGTCTTGGGCTACCTTCTCGACCCGATCGTGCTCAAGCTCCAGAGCCTGGGGCTGAACCGCCTCGGCGCGTCGCTCGTTATTCTGATCGCCTTCGCCTTGGGCGTGGTGGTTGTTCTCATTCTCGTCGCCCCGATCCTGAGCAATCAATTCATCGCCTTTTCCCAACGCCTGCCGAACTATGCGGTGCGGCTTCAGGCGCTCGCCGTCGAGGAGGGCAACGCCCTCATTGCGAAATACGGCGGCGGCTGGCTGCGCGCCCTGGGGTTCAACCAGGAGCTTTCGAGTGCACAAATTCAGAGTTCGGTTAGCGATTTTGTGACTCAAGGCGCACAGTGGCTTCTCAACGCCTTCAGGTCGCTCGTCTCCGGCGGCGCGGCGGTATTCAGTTTCCTGTCGCTGATGATCGTCACGCCCGTCGTCGCCTTCTACATTCTTATCGACTGGCATCGGATGATCTCCGAGATCGACGGCTGGCTCCCGCTCGATTACCGCGACAGCCTACGAAAGATCGCCCGTGAGATAAATCACGCTTTGGCAGGCTTCATCCGGGGGCAATCGATTGTCTGCCTGTTCCTGGGCCTCTGGTATAGCGCTGGGCTGACGCTGATCGGACTCGATTTCGGCTTCCTGATTGGCGTGTTGGGCGGCCTGCTGAGTTTCGTGCCCTATGTCGGGTCGCTCACCGCGCTGGTGCTCTCCCTCGGAGTCGCGCTCGTTCAGGGCTGGCCAAGTCTGAAACTTTTTTTCATGGCGCTCGCCGTTGTCGGGGTCGGTCAGTTTCTCGAAGGCAATGTGCTGTCGCCGAAGCTTGTCGGCGAATTGGTCGGGCTTCACCCGGTCTGGCTGATGTTCGCGCTGCTCGCTTTCGGGCAACTGTTCGGATTTCTCGGGCTCCTCATTGCTGTTCCGACGGCTGCAGCGATTGGCGTCGTGGCCCGCCATCTCATCGCGCTCTATCTGACGAGCCCGCTTTATCGAGGCCGCTCGGCGCTGGACCGCCGATGATTTCGCCGCCTCGGCAACTGACTTTTCGCTGGCGGCACTCCCCAAGCTTCGCGCGCGAAGATTTTCTCCCCGCTTCGTCGAACCGCGAGGCGTTGAGCGCGATTGAGCTTTGGCCGAACTGGGCGGGTCGAATGTTGACCCTTGTGGGACCTGAGGGCGCAGGAAAGAGCCATCTTGGAGCGATCTGGGCTGGCGCCTCCGGTGCGATCACGCTCCGCGGTGAGGCGCTTGAACGATGCGAGCGTGGAGGCTTGCGGACGCACGTCTGCGGTGCTGTTCGAGGACGCCGATCGCGCCATCGCAATCGGAAGCGCTTTTTTTTCACGTCATGAATACGGCGCTCCAAAACGACGTTTGGCTGCTGCTGACTTGTCGCGCGGCGCCCGACGCCTGGGGACTGAAAATCCCCGACCTGTTGTCGCGACTTCGATTGGCGCCGGTGGTGCGGCTAGCGCGCCCCCGATATCGAATTGACCGAAGCGGTTCTGTTTAAGCTGTTCAGCGATCGCCAGCTTCAGGTGGAGCCCACGTGATTGCGTACATCGCGCTGAGAATCGAACGTTCGCTGGGAGCCGCGCGGGCAATTGTCGCGACGCTCGACAACGAAGCCTTGACGCAAAGGTCGACGGGTAACTCGCGCCATGGCGAGCGATGCGTTGCGCCAGATGGCCGCGAAGAGCGAGGCGCCTTAGCCGGGCCACAAATTTATGCTCAACGTTTCTCTAATAGGCGCCGTTCGCGTGGGAGATGAGCGGCGAAATTTCAGGCGAAAATCACGGAGGAGACGATGCGGAAGTCCCTCATTCTTCCTCTGATAGCGATTGGAGGCGGCGCGAGCTACGCGGCGGGAGTGACCGAAGTCGCCACCGGTCCCATCCGTGGGGATCCTTCCACTTGGCGTTGGCAAGTCACTTCCATTCTCGCCGAGCAGAGTGATATCGCCGCTCGCCGCGTACAGACCGTTGGCGTGCTCGACGCCGATGTGTTCAACCAACGTTACGAGCGCTACACGCCATTGGGAATGCCGCAGGTGCGAGGCAATTCGCGCTGAAGGCGACATTCGGAACGCCGTCCATTCAGAATTGTTCTGGGAATAACAACCGCCCTCATGGCTGGGCTAGACAACAAGCCATCCGGACGGTTTGAGGGCGGTTCCGAGAATTTTCCGCTATGCCAATTCCCGGGAAACGTCCGGTTTGCCGCGTCGCGAGCGCATAACGTTCGATCTTCGCTCAAGTAACAAGGGGCTTTTTCGCCATAAACAGGAAGCTTCATTCAACTTAATAGCGATCCTTTCGCCCTAACAGGCGCCTTTTTCGGCTCCCATCCGACGGGCACATCGCTGGTGTTCAGCGAGGCGTGTCGAGCGCCCCGATGTTTCGCGCGCGCTCCCACATGCGGTCGAAGTTGGCCTCGAACGCGTCGACCACAGCTGGATCGGCAATCAGGATGAGATCGTTGTCCTGGAGAGAGAGCCCCGAACTCGAAAAGTTGCCCGAACCGGTCCGCAACACCTCGCCGTCGACGGCGTATGCTTTCAAGTGCATCAGGACGCCCTCGCCCTTGACCCGCGCCACGACATTGGGATGGGCGAGCAACGCTTCAACGAGTTCCCCTCGAACAGGTCCATGCTCTGCGAATTCGGACCTGTCGAGATACAGGCGGATAGTCACGTCGCGTTCAGCGGCGTCGGTCAACGCCTCGATGATTTGGGTGTCGGAAAGGACATAAGCCGCCATGTCGATGGACAGTTCGGCGCGTCCAATCTCCTGAACGTCGACGCTCTCGAGATTTTCTCGCGGAGCATAGTGAATTTCCACCTTCCGTCCGCTCTGGGCCCACGTCGTGATCGGCAAGATCAGCCCGAAAAGGCAAATAACGGGAATGATGCGGGTCGCCATTGGCCATCTTGGAGCGCTGCCAGCTACAACCTATAGTTGTTTGCGGTTGCAAAAGCAAGAGCGGCCTGACATTGCCAGTCGCGGTCGCTTTGTCGGATGATAGGGCGCTTGGAGGGTTGATGAACGCGGTTGCCGAAGTCGCCAGACGTCCGTCAGTCTGCCCGCACGACTGCCCCTCGGTATGCGCGCTCGACGTCGAGGTTATCGGCGGAAAGCGCATCGGCCGCATCCACGGCGCCCGCGATCAGACATATACGTCCGGCGTCATCTGCGCCAAAGTCGCGCGCTATTGGGAGCGAATACATCACGCGGATCGGCTTATGGAGCCCTTGCGCCGTATAGGCCCGAAGGGAAGCGGCCAATTCGCGCCGATCGGCTGGGATGAGGCGCTCGACCGCGTCGCCGACAATTTTTTGGCTGTCGAGCGCGAGGTCGGGTCCGAGGGCGTATGGCCTTACTTCTACGCCGGCACAATGGGTCTCGTGATGCGTGACGGAATTGAACGCCTCACGCACGCGAAGCGCTATTCCCGCTTCCACGGGACGATTTGCGTCGGAATCGCGTGGCCAGGATATGTCGCCGGGACCGGTCGGTTGATCGGCGCCGATCCACGGGAAATGGCGAAGTCGGACTGCGTCGTCATCTGGGGCACCAACGCAGTCGCCACGCAAGTCAACGTCATGGCCCACGCGATTCGCGCGCGTAAGGAGCGCGGCGCGAAGATCGTCGCGATCGACATTTACCAGACGGAAACGATGCGCCAAGCCGATCTCGCATTATGTGTGAGGCCGGGAACGGACGGCGCGTTGGCGTGCGCGGTGATGCATGTCTTGTTTCGCGACGGCGCCGCCGACTGGGATTATCTTGAGCGATATACCGATGCGCCCTACGAGCTCGAGGCGCATTTGCGAAGTCGCGGGCCCGTCTGGGCGAGCGCGATCACCGGCCTCAGCGCCGCTCAAATCGAGGAATTCGCAGCGCTGGTCGGGCGGTCGAAGCGAACGTTTTTCCGCCTAGGCTTCGGCTTCTCGCGTCAACGCAACGGCGCCGCCAACATGCACGCGGCTCTGTGCATTCCCGCCGTTACCGGCGCCTGGGCGCACGAGGGCGGCGGCGCCTTCCACAGCAATAGCGGCGTATACAAACTTCAAAAGACGATGATCGAGGGTCTGGACGTCCGCGACTCGAGTGTTCGTCGTCTGGACCAGTCGCGCATAGGATCAGTGCTCACGGGCGACGCGGAGGCCTTGAGAGGAGGACCGCCTGTGCGGGCCATGCTGGTCCAGAACACCAATCCGCTCGCCGTCAATCCGCATCAGACGAAGGTTCGCCGCGGATTTTCGCGCGACGACCTGTTCACGTGCGTTCACGAGCAATTCATGACTGAGACGGCGCGCTATGCCGATATCGTCCTGCCCGCGACCATGTTCCTGGAGCATGACGATCTCTACACCGCCGGAGGCCACCAGCACTTGCAGTTCGCGCCGAAGGTGATCGAACCGCCCGAGGGCTGCCGCTCGAATCATGACGTGATCGTTGGGCTCGCTCTGCGGGTTGGCGCCGAACATCCCGCGTTCTCGATGTCGCCGCGGGAGATCATCGATTGGACCCTGCGCGAATCCGGCCGGGGTGATCTCGCGACCCTTGAAACGGAGCGCTGGCTCGACCTTCAGCCGCCTTTTGAAGAGGCCCACTTCCTCGATGGCTTTGGATTTCCGGACGGGAAGTTTCGGTTCAAGGCCAATTGGACGGACGCGCCGGTCGCCAATGACGGGTTGCGGGGTCCCTGGCGCGAGATGCCCAATCTGCCAGACCACTGGCAAATCAACGAGGATATAAACGAGGATCGTCCGTTCAAACTAGCGACCTCACCCGCTCGAAATTTTCTGAATTCGACCTTCACCGAGACTGCGACCTCGCGTTCGCGCGAAAAGCGACCCGAAGTGCTCATGAACCCGTCCGACGCAGCGCGGCTGGGGCTCGCGCAAGGCGACCTCGTGCAACTCGGCAATGAGCGCGGACAAACGCGATTGCATGTGCGCCTATTTGACGGCGTCAACCCAGGAATCCTCGTCAGCGAAGGGATTTGGCCCCCTTCGGCTTTCCTCGATGGATGGGGAATCAACACGCTTGTCGGCGACGACAGCGTCGCTCCGCATGGCGGCGTGGCGTTTCACGACGTCAGCGTATGGGCGCGCCGAGCGTGAACGGCGCCGCCTTTGGACTTTCTTTGGCGAGGTAGGCGCGATATACGAAGTCCCCATTGTTGACGAGCACGCCCCTTCCCCGCGCGAGCGAAACGAAATGAAGAAGCCGTCCGGCACGCAAACCGAGCGGTCTGCGCAAAGCCTTGTTGACGTAGTTGGGATCGACCGGCTCGCAAAGATCGCGGCGCAATACAATCTCGCCGAGGTTGAAGTCAGCCTCGGAGACCTCCGAATGCGCCTTGTGCGCGAGCGATCAACGCCGGCTCACGCGAGCATGTCGGTCCCCGAAGCGGCGTCCATTGCCCGCAATCCTGAGCAGGGGTTTATCGCTCCTTCGATCGGGCCGGCGCCGACCGCCGATCTCGCGGGCGCAGTGAAGTCCCCGATGGTCGGCACAGCCTATTTACGGTCAAGTCCGGAAGCCAAACCCTTCGTTGAGGTTGGATCGGTGGTGAAGGTCGGAGACAAACTTCTGCTCGTTGAAGCCATGAAGACCTTCAATGACATTGTTGCCTCGCGGGCCGGCAAAGTTATCAACATTTTGGTCGTCGACGGCGCGCCGGTCGAGTACGATCAGCCCTTGATGATCATCGAATGATCGCGAAGCGGGGCTACGCGACGGGCGGCGCCGTCGGTCGGGGAAGCCGCCTCGATGTTTGACAAGATCCTGATCGCCAATCGGGGCGAGATTGCGCTGCGCGTGATGCGCGCCGCAAAGGAGCTCGGCATCGCCACCGTCGCGGTCTATTCGACAGCCGACAGAGATGCGATGCACGTCAAGCTCGCTGACGAAAGCGTGTGCATCGGGCCGCCGCCCGCGCGCGATAGCTACCTCAATATCCCCGCGATCGTCGCGGCGTGCGAGATCACCGGGGCGGACGCCGTTCATCCGGGTTACGGGTTCTTGGCCGAAAATGCCCGTTTCGCCGACATTCTTGAAGAGCATGAGATCGCTTTCATCGGTCCCAAGGCCGAACACATTCGGATAATGGGCGACAAGATCGAAGCCAAGCGTACCGCGACTCGTCTGGGAATCCCGTGCGTTCCGGGATCCCAAGGCAGCGTACGGGACGAGGGAGAGGCGCAACATATCGCGGCGGAGATCGGCTACCCCGTCATCGTCAAGGCCGCAGCCGGCGGGGGAGGCCGCGGGATGAAGGTCGCGCGCGGGCCTGACGAACTGGCCGACGCAATCGCCGCCGCCAAGATCGAAGCTAAGACAGCCTTCGGCGACGACGCCGTCTATGTCGAGAAATATCTGGCCAAGCCGCGCCATATCGAAGTTCAAGTGCTCGGCGACACCCAAGGCCATGCCATACACCTCGGCGAACGCGACTGTTCCCTGCAACGGCGCCACCAGAAAGTGTGGGAGGAAGGCCCCTCCCCCGCCTTGAACGCCGAGCAGCGGGACGGAATCGGCGGGGTCGTGGCGATGGCCATGGCCGAGCTGGGCTATGTCGGCGCCGGGACAGTCGAGTTCCTCTACGAAGACGGAAAGTTCTTTTTCATTGAGATGAACACGCGCGTGCAGGTAGAGCACCCAGTCA
Organism: uncultured Alphaproteobacteria bacterium; assembly: GCA_963776665.1. Lineage (GTDB taxonomy): Bacteria > Pseudomonadota > Alphaproteobacteria > Rhizobiales > Beijerinckiaceae > Roseiarcus. Next base: position 86,733 of record CAVZNQ010000006.1, on the reverse strand, counting down.
CAGAGATGATTACCGGGATCGACATCATCAACGAGCAGATCAAGATCGCAGCCGGCTCTCCGCTCTCCATCACCCAGGACGACGTTAGATTCCTCGGCGCCGCGATCGAATGCCGGATCAACGCCGAGCATCCACGCACGTTCGCTCCCTCGCCGGGTCGAATTACGTACTTTCATCCCCCCGGGGGTCTCGGGATTCGCGTCGATTCCTCGGCATATCAGGGTTATGTCATCCCCCCCTACTACGATTCATTGGTCGGCAAGCTCATCGTGTACGGACGCTCCCGAACCGAGGCGCTCATGCGACTGCGACGAGCCCTCGACGAATTCATCGTCGACGGGATCGAGACAACGTTGCCTCTCTTTCGCGCCCTGGTTCGAAACCCGGACGTCCAGAATGGCCAGTATCATATTCATTGGCTCGAGGATTTCTTGAAAGCGGAAGCCGGGGCGCCGAGCCTCGAGGGCGTTCATCAGGCGGCCGGCTTCGCCGGCCACAGCCAAACCGACCCGCCACGGCTGCCAAGTTTCGGGCAAAGCGCCAACGTAGCAGCAGCTTTCCCGGCCAGATTCGCCGGTCTCAGCTCAAGCGCTGCAACGCGGCGCGCGCTTGACTGTCGTTGGGGTTGACCTGCACGGCGCGCTGATAGGATTCGACTGCTTTCGCGTGATTGTTCAATTTTTCGTAACAGAATCCGAGGCCTGACCAGGCCACTGAGTTGTTGGCGTTTACGTTGAGCGCGGCGTTGAAGTCTTCGATCGCGGCATCGAATTTGCCGGTGGCCATCAGGCTCTGGCCCCGCGCTTGGTACGGTTCTCCTGCGAAAGGATCGCGATCGATCGCATTGCTGAAGTCGGTGATCGCCTGGACGTTGTCGCCCTGGCGCTGATAGATCAACCCGCGCGCGTGGTATGCCTGCGCTCCCTCCGGATTGAGTTTGATGGCCTGATTGAGGTCGGCGAGGGCGGCGGTGAAGTCGTTTTCCGAGCGCAGGAGGTTCCCGCGCCCGAGATAGGCGGCTGCGTCGTTGGGGTTAACCACAATCGCCTGGTTGAAGTCCTGCAGCGCCAGATTGTCCTTCTTGATCTGGCGATAAGCCAACGCCCGATTGGTGTAGGCGCCGGAGAAATTCGGGTCGAGCTCGATCGTATGGCTGAAATCTTCAATCGCGTTGGAATATTGGCCAAGCTTAGCGTAAACAACCCCGCGGGTGTTGTAAGCAGCGGGGTCACGCGGATTTCGCTCGATGACTTCGGTCAGGGAGGCAATGTTGCCGGCGTTGGAGGCCCGAGCGTCGGCCCCGGCGTCGACCTCAGCGACGTGCGTCGTCGGATTGAAGCCGCCAATCGTTTCGCTGCATGCGGCGAGCATCAGCGCGCTCGCCGCCAAACCCGCGACCATCCGCCCGTTCTTCGGCGTCGGTCTTCTCATGATGGCGCGCCGAAACCTGCGGCAAGCACGGAGGTCAAAACCGGACACACGCCTCGATCGATGATTGGCGACGCCATATCCATTCCCCGTCGGTCAGGCGCGCTTCCCTCGAAGCAACGTCGCCGCTGCAAAGGGGTAAATCAGCCGGTCGACCGTGGCGCTCCGGGGGCCGGCTTCGCCTTGACCGGAAGCAAGCCCTCGCGCTGCAACTTCTTGCGCGCGAGCTTGCGCGCGCGTCGCACGGCCTCGGCCTTCTCACGCGCCCTCTTTTCGGACGGCTTCTCGTAGTGTCCGCGGAGCTTCATTTCGCGGAATATTCCCTCACGCTGCATTTTCTTCTTGAGGGCTTTGAGGGCCTGATCGACATTGTTGTCGCGAACGAGTACCTGCACGGGTTATCCTGTGTATCGAGGCGGAGCCTCGTAAGAAGTGAAGATTGGCGCCGACCGCAATTGCGCCCGCTCCCTGGAAGCGAACGCCGCGGAATTGCGGTGCACTTATCAGAGAGGCTATTTATTGTCTAGAGCAATGGCGACTGCGACCGCGGCCGACGATCCGGTTCCTAAGGCGCGTCGTTCGTGGCATAGAGACAGTTCAACCGGGAATATTGCGCGATGAATAGATTTGAGCGGCGTCCGGCCGACGCAGGCGAAGCGAGGATTGAGTTTGTCGACGGCGAATATCGCATCATTCGGCCCGGAGCCTTCGTCCGTTGCGCCATCACCGGCGAGGCGATCCCGGTCGAGGAGCTTCGCTATTGGAGCGTCGATCGGCAGGAGGCCTATTCCAGTCCGGCCGCCTCAATGGAGCGGGAGCGCCAACGAGATCATTCGGCGCCGCAGGGATGACAATACACAATCGTATATCGTTGTTTGCGCGCAACCCGCGAGGGCTCGCGAACACGCCGCGGCAGTCGATCCTTAGGCCCCTCGCCGTTGGCGGCTCGTCATCGAATCGGCGGGGCGTATTGGATGCCGCCGGAGTTCCACAATTGATTGAGCCCGCGCGGTATGGCGAGCTGGGTTTTTGAGCCCAGATTGCGCTCAAAGACCTCGCCGTAGTTTCCGACGTTTCGGACAATATTCGCCGCCCAATCGTTACTGAGCCCGATCTGCCTGCCGAAGTCCCCGCTGGTCCCGACCAGGCGCATCACCTCAGGTTTCTGCGATTTCAGCGCCTGATTGATCGTCCTGGAACTTACGCCCAGTTCCTCAGCGTTGAGCATGGCGAAATAGGTCCATTTCACGACGCTGATCCATTGCAGGTCGCTGTCCCGCACCACTGGCCCCAAAGGCTCCTTTGAGATTACGTCCGGAAGAATGACGTGGTCCCTTGGATTGGAGAGCCGCAGCCTCAACGCGTAAAGCTGGGAGAGGTCGCTGGTCAGCACCGAGCACTGACCGGCATCGTAGTTCTTCACCGCTTGGTCGGTCGACGAAGAGACGACCTCCTGCAAGGTCAGGCCGTTGCTGGTGAAGAAATCGGCGAGATTGTCGATCGTGGTGGTGCCGCTTTGGACGCAAACCTTCGCCCCGTCGAGCTCCAGCGCCGAATTGATCCGCATTGCGCGGGGGGCCATGAACCCCTGACCGTCGTAGTAGGTGACGCCGACAAACGTCAGGCCGAAATCAGCCTCCCGCCCCATCGTCCAGGTCGAGTTGCGCGAGAGGACGTCGATCTTGCCGTCTCTCAGCGCCTGAAAGCGGGCGTCCGCCGAAAGGGGCACGAGCTTTACCTTATTGGGATCGCCAAAGATGGCGGCAGCGATCGCTCGGCAGAAATCGACGTCGAATCCGCTCCAAATCCCCCGCTGGTCGACGAACGAGAATCCCGGCAATCCCTCGTTGACCCCACAGATCAAAGACCCCCGCGCCCTGACCTCGGCCAGGGTTGGCGACGACGCTAAGGCAGATTCGCCTATTGTCATCGCCAATAGAAACGTCGAGAGCGCCCATTTAAGGCGCCCTCGAACCCGCCTCGTCGCTCTTTCCGGACGAACCATTCGGAAGTTCACCGTCGCCCCCTTCCGTTGACAGTACCTCAGAGACTCGCCTGAGAAAACGGGCGCCAGTGCGCTCAAGGCCCATCGCAGGCAGAATCGTCCTCCTGTGACGGCGGCGCTTCGGCCGGCGCCTGGCGCGCTTCCCTCGCCTTACATCGCGAGCTAGCCGTTCGCAATCGGATTGCGCCGCGTTTCGACGCGATGTACGGAGCCGTCCCGAATTGCGGGTTCTGGGTCAGGAGCGGGGCGATGGTGGCGTGGTTCGATGACCTTGCGCTTGGCATGCGCTTCAAGAGCCCGGAGAAACGCGTGACGCGCGAGGAAATCAAGCGGTTCGCCTCGGAATACGATCCGCAGTCCTACCATCTCGACGAGGAAGCAGCGAAACAGTCGGTGTTTGGGGGCCTCGCCGCCTCCGGTTGGCACACAGCGGCGATGGCAATGCGCCTGATTGTCGACACGCGCCCGTTTGGGCCGCATCCCCTGCTCGGGATGGGCGTCGACGAGCTCAGGTGGCTGGCCCCTGTGCGCCCCGACGATGTGATCCATCTCGAAGGCGAAGTCGTCGAGCTCATTCCGTCGCGGTCGAAGCCACAGGGGATCGTACGGGTGAAATGGACAGCGTACAATCAGCGCGGCGAGCCGGTGTACTCGGTTACCCCGATCGCGATCGTGCCTCGCCGCCCCCCTTGAACAGAAGGCCGGCGGTACGATTTCGCTTGCGCGGCGCTCCAATAGTTCATATGTAAACTTTCTTGAGACGTTTGACTCCGCGGCCGCCATGGGCGGGTTTTCGTGATTTCGGAGATTGCGATGCCGACATACAAGGCGCCGGTTGGCGACACCGTCTTTTTGCTGAACGACGTGTTCAACTACGCAAAATACGCCAACGCCCCCGGTTTCTCCGAGGCGCCGATCGACATTGTCGAGGCGGTGCTCAGCGAGGGCGCGAAATTCGTCGAGGAGGTCCTCCAACCCCTCAACCGCGTCGGCGACATCGAAGGCTGCAAACGCCACGAAGATGGCAGCGTGACCACGCCCAAGGGCTTCAAGCAGGCGTACAAGGCGCTGGTCGAAGGGGGATGGGTCGGGCTGGCAGGCGATCCGGCCTTCGGCGGCCAGGGCCTGCCGCCTTTCCTGGCTGTCCTGTTCAGCGAATACGCCTACGGCGCGAATATCGCCTTCTCGATGTACCCCGGCCTGACCAACGGCGCGGTCGCCGCGCTGGCGGTCCATGGGTCAAACGACCTCAAGTCCCGCTATTTGCCCAAGATGACGACCGGCGAATGGACAGGCACGATGTGCCTGACCGAGCCGCATTGCGGCACCGACCTCGGCCTCATCAAGACCCGCGCGGTCCCCCAGACGGAAGGCTCCTACGCCATCACGGGGCAGAAAATTTTCATCTCCGCCGGCGAGCATGACCTGGCCGACAATATCGTCCACTTGGTTCTGGCCCGGATCGAGGGTGCGCCCGCGGGGGTCAAGGGCATCTCGCTCTTCCTTGTGCCGAAATTCCTACCGGACGCCGATGGCGGCGTCGGCGAGCGCAACGGCGTCATGTGCGGTTCGATCGAGCACAAGATGGGGATTCACGGCAACACGACCGCCGTGCTCAATTTCGACGCAGCGAAAGGCTGGCTGGTCGGCGAGCAGCATCGCGGGCTTCAGGCGATGTTCGTGATGATGAACGGCGCTCGGCTCGGGGTCGCCGTCCAGGGCCTCGGCGTTTCGGAAGTCGCCTATCAGAACGCCGCTGCGTACGCAAAGGAGCGTCGGCAAGGCCGCTCGCTGAAAGGCGCGGTCGAATTGGACAAGCCCGCTGACCTGCTGCTGGTCCATCCCGATGTCCGTCGAATGCTGCTTGAGGTGCGGGCGTTCAATGAAGGAGCGCGGGCGCTTCTGGTCTGGATCGCGCTCACTCACGATGAGGCCCGTTACGCCTCGGACGACAAGGCGAGGCAGGAGGCGGACGATCGGCTGGGACTGATGACGCCGGTGCTGAAGGGCGTATTCACCGATTACGGCTTCGCTAACGCGGTCAAGGCGCAACAGGTGCTGGGCGGCCACGGCTACATCGCCGAATGGGGGATGGAGCAGTTCGTCCGCGACGCCCGCATCGCCATGATCTACGAAGGCGCGAACGGCGTGCAGGCGCTCGACCTTGTCGCCCGCAAGCTGCCGAAGGACGGCGGACGCGCGCTGATGGCTTTTCTCGGCGAGGTTTCGCAATTCTTGGCGGCGGAAAAGAATGAGGTCGCGCTTGCTCCCTATCTCGGCGGTCTGCAAGCCGCACTGGGCCACCTCCAGCAGGCAAGCCTGTGGCTGTCGCGCCATGGCGTCGCAGATCCTAACAACGCCGGTGCTGCGTCGACGGATTACATGCATCTCTTCGGACTGACTGCGCTCGGCTACATGTGGGCGCGTATGGTCAAGGCGGTTTTGGCTCGTCAGGCCAGAGGCGAGAGCAATCCGGGCCTTGACGCGAAATTGATCCTCGCCAAGTTCTTCAGCGAGCGTATGCTGCCAGAAACGGCGGCTCATTTGGCGCGGCTCAGCGCCGGCGCTGCGACACTGATGGCGCTGCCGACGGAAGCGTTCTGAAAGCGCCTACAAGGGAGGTCGAGGGCGATGGCGATCGATGCGGCGAGCTTGGCGGGGGGCTGCCAGTGCGGCGCTGTCCGCTATCGGCTTATGGCCGACCCGACCGGCGCAAATATCTGCCATTGCCGGATGTGCCAGAAGGCGAGCGGTGGCCCATTCATGGCCTTCGGCGGCGTACGAAGGGCGGAATTCGTCGTCACCCGCGGCACGATCTCGACTTTTTCCAGTTCTGACATTGCAGAGCGCGGCTTCTGCGCGCAATGCGGCACGCCCCTCACTTATCGAGGCCTCGGCGCCGATCGAATCAGCGTGACGCTTGGAAGTCTCGATGATCCGAACGAAGTGGAGCCCACGACGCAGCTCGGCGTCGAATCGAGAGTGCGCTGGCTCGCGCGCTCCCTGGATGCCCCGGAGACGCGGACCGAGCAATGGCTGGCGCGGAAGAAGATCGCCGCTATCGAAAATCGCCAGCATCCGGACCACGAAAGTTGAACGTCCCGCGACTCGCGCGGCAAGGAGAATCCTGATGGTGGACGCCTTCGTTTATGATCATGTGCGAACGCCGCGCGGGCGGGGCAAGCCGGACGGCTCGCTCCACACCGCTTCGACCCTTCGCCTCGCGGCAACCGCGCTGAAAGCCATCAAGGACCGCAACCGCCTCAATCCGCTTGACGTCGACGACGTCGTCATGGGCTGCGTCGATCCCGTCGGCGAAGCGGGAGGCGACGTCGCGCGAATGGGCGCGCTCGCCGCAGGCTTCGGCGAGACCGTGCCGGGCGTGCAGATCAACCGCTTCTGCGCTTCGGGCCTTGACTCCGTCAATTTCGCCGCGGCGCAGGTGATGAGCGGGCAGCACGAAATGACCATCGGCGGCGGGGTCGAATCAATGAGCCGCGTCGGCATCGGCGCATCGGGTGGCGCATGGCCGGCCGATCCGTCGCTGGCGATTCCGGCATATTTCATGCCGCAAGGCGTGTCGGCCGATTTGATCGCGACGAAATATGGCTTTTCCCGCGACGACGTCGACGCCTATGCGGTCGAGTCGCAGAAACGCGCGGCGGCGGCCTGGAAAGATGGCCGGTTTAAGAATTCGATCGCTCCGGTCCGTGACGTCAACGGTTTGTCGCTGCTCGATCACGACGAGCACATGCGGCCGTCCACCGACATGCAGTCGCTCGCTTCGCTGAAGCCGTCATTCGTCATTTCCGGCGAGCAAGGCGGCTTCGACGCGGTCGCCATTCAGGCGCATCCGGAAGTCGAGCGCATCATCCATGTCCATCACGCCGGCAATTCGTCGGGCATAGTCGACGGCGCGGCCGCTGTGTTGCTCGCCTCGCGCGAAGCCGGCGCCAAGGCGGGGCTCAAGCCTCGCGCCCGGGTGCGCGCCTTCGCAAACATCGGTTCGGAGCCGGCGATCATGCTGACCGGGCCGGTCGACGTGACGAAGAAAGTCCTGGCCCGCTCCGGCATGGCGATGAGCGACATCGACCTTTTCGAGGTCAACGAGGCTTTCGCCGCGGTCGTGCTGCGATTCCTGCAGGCGTTTGAAATCGACCCGGCCAAGGTCAATGTCAACGGCGGCGCCATCGCCATGGGCCATCCGCTTGGCGCGACCGGCGCGATGATCCTCGGAACCGCGCTCGACGAACTCGAGCGCACCGGCAAGGGCACCGCGCTCATCACCCTTTGCATCGGCGGCGGCATGGGCACCGCAACGATCCTCGAACGCGTTTGACGGTCAGTGGAGACGACAACCATGACTCTCGCCAATTTCCGTTTCGAGACCGATGCCGATGGGGTCGCGCTCGTGACCTGGGACATGCCTGGCCGCTCGATGAACGTCATTACCCCTGAAGTGATGGCCGAGATGAGCCAGATCGTCGACAAGATCGCGACCGACGCTTCGATCAAGGGCGCGGTCGTGTCTTTCGGCAAGGGGGTCGGCGGCGCGGATCTCACATTCCTCAAGGCCGCCGGCGACGAACTCAAGCGTAGAGCGAAGGTCGAGGGCAAGGAAGCGGCGATGCGCGCCTTTGTCGAAACGACGAAGCAGCTGAACCTGATCTACCGCCGGCTCGAGACCTGCGGCAAGCCGGTCGCCGCGGCGATCAACGGCGTATGCATGGGCGGCGGATTCGAGCTGGCGCTGGCCTGCCACTATCGCATCCTTTCCGACGACGAAAAGACCCGCGTCGGCCTGCCCGAGATCAAGGTTGGGCTCTTCCCGGGCGGCGGCGGCACGCAACGCGCGGCGCGGCTGATGCCGACGCCGGACGCGCTCCAGATGCTGCTCAAGGGCGATCAGATCCGCCCCGCCGCGGCGAAGAAGATGGGCCTCGTGCATGAGGTTGCGCCTGCCGGCGAGATCATCGCGCTCGCCAAGGCCTGGGTGTTGGCCAACCCGGACGCCAAGGCGCCGTGGGATGACCCGAAGTTCAAGGTTCCGTCGGGCAAGGTCTTTTCGCCGCAGGGCATGATGATCTGGCCGCCGGCCAACGCCATCTATCGCCGCGAGACCTATGACAATTACCCCGCCGCCAAAGCGATTCTGACCTCGGTGTTCGAAGGTCTGCAGTTACCGATGGACCTGGCCCTGGCGGTCGAAAGCAAGCATTTCGCCAACATCCTCCTCAGCAAGGAAGCCGCGGCGATGATCCGGTCGCTCTTCCTGTCGATGGGCGAACTCAACAAGGGCGCGCGCCGGCCGGCGAACGTGCCGCCGAGCAATCTGAAGAAGGTCGGCGTACTCGGCGCGGGCCTGATGGGCGCCGGAATCGCCCATGTCTCGGCCAGCGCCGGGCTTGAGGTTGTGCTCATCGACCGCGACCAGGAAACGGCCGACAAAGGCAAGGCCTATTCCGACAGGGTCGTAAGCTCCCAAATCGCCAAGGGGCGCGCCAAGACCGCTGACAAGGAGGCGTTGCTCGCCCGCATCAAGCCGACCGCCGATTACGGCGAGCTCAAGGGCTGCGATCTCATAGTCGAGGCGGTGTTCGAGGACCGCGGGGTCAAGACCGAGGCAACCAGAAAGGCGCAGTCGGTCGTCGGACCGGACGTCGTTTTCGCCAGCAACACCTCCACCCTGCCAATCACCTCCCTCGCCGCGACGTCGCTCAAGCCCGAGCACTTCATCGGCGTGCATTTTTTCTCGCCGGTCGAGAAGATGATGCTGACCGAGATCATTTTAGGAGAGAAAACCGACGCGAAGGCGCTGGCGACGGCGATGGATTTCGTCCGCGTGATCAAGAAGACGCCGATCGTCGTCAACGATTGCCGCGGCTTCTATGTCAACCGCTGCGTCGGCAATTACATGGTCGAAGCCCATTCGATGGCGATGGAAGGCGTGCCGCCAGCGATGATCGAGAACGCCGCCAGGATGGCCGGCATGCCCGTCGGGCCGCTCGCGCTCAACGATGAAGTCGGCATCGATCTGAGCTGGAAGATCTTACAGGCGGCGAAAAAGGATCTCGGCGCGAACGCGGTCGACCCGGAGCAGGAGAAGCTGATCGAGGCGATGGTCGTCAAGCACGGCCGCCTCGGCCGCAAGAACGGCAAAGGGTTCTACGATTATCCGACAAACGGACCGAAGAGCCTTTGGCCTGGACTGGCCTCGATTGCCGGGAAGCGGCTCGACCCCGACACGATCAGCGTAAAGGACCTCAAGGACCGGTACTTGTTCACCGTTGCGATCGAAGCCGCGCGCTGCCTGTTCGAAGGCATCGTCACCGATCCGCGCGAGGCCGACGTTGGTTCGATCCTTGGCTTCGGCTACGCCCCCTATTCGGGCGGCGCGATCTCGTTCATCGACGGTATGGGTCTCAAAGCGTTCGTCGCCCGGGCCAGGGTGTTGGCGGCGAAATACGGGCCGCGATTCGAGCCCGGCGACAAGCTGACCGCAATGGCTGAGCGAGACGAGACGTTCTACGGCGTGTACGGCGAGAAACGGAAGGCGGCTTGACGTCCGCCAAAGCGGGCGTGCGACTGGCGCCTTGGGTCGAGCTTGGCGTCAGCACTCTACTTTATCTGCTGCTAACAGATTGATTTGGCACGACTTTTGCGGAACGAACGGTTGCCAGGAAGCGTTGGAAATGACACCATCGCTCACGGAATCAGGAGAATCCGCATGGCCAGCGCCGACTTCCGCCGCCAAATCGAAGGGTACGGCCTCACCACCGCCAATATCCTCTACCATATGCCTGACCATCCAGCGATCCTGCAAAATTTCATCTGGCAGCAACACGACCTGCATCCCCATTTTCCGGAGCTAAGGAAGTTTCTAGAGTTCTGGTCGCGCGAGCTTGAGGGCCTGCTGCATTCGGTCACCGTCGCCCATTCCCGCCTCATAGGGCCGACGGAATTGAAGGCGATCGGCGCGGAATTTAGGTTGAACTGAGTCTGGCGAACTTGAGTAGCGCCTCAAGGGGCTACGTGGAATTCGCCGCCGCCAGTCCCAAAGCAGCGACCGCCCTGTCATCGCCAATCGCCTCGAGGAATGAGCGGCGGAACGCGGCGCGCGAAAAATGAGCGCGCGCATATTCGAGTTGGACACGCGACGCCTTTCTCCAAAGTGCGTCGTCCAGGAGTAATGGCGCCGCCGCGTCCGCCAAACCGCGCGCCTCGTCGGCGATGGCGATGCGCTCTTCGATGCCGGGTAGGCCCTGAGCGCCGACGTGCGTGGTGACGAGCGGCAATCCCTCTCGCAGCGCTTCGACCACTTTTGACTTGACGCCAGCGCCCATGCGAAGCGGAACCATCGCGATCCGGGCCCGAGCATAGCGCGCCCTGAGCTCGTCCTCGCTCACGCGACCAGTGACCTCGATTCGGACGCTCGCAAGCGAGCGCACGGCGCCGGTGGGATTGGCGCCGACTAGCGACAGCGTCGCATCGGGGACCTTCTCCCAGATCAGTTTCATGACGTCGTTCGCCAGCCATACGGCCGCATCGACATTCGGTGGGTGGCCAAAGCCCGCCACAAAGAGGATCTCTTGATTGTTTGCGGGTTCGCGGCCGTCGCCGAATTCCTCGTACGCATAGGGGATGATGGTCTTGGCCCGCGTTGACAACGGTAGCGCGACGGCGGTTTCTTCCGGCGACGGATAAAGCACGACGTCGACCCGCGGCCAGACGGATTTTTCGATTCCTTCCATCATCGCCGCGTCGATAGCCAACTGGGCGTCGCCCGTCCTTCGGGCCTCCATGCCCATACGTTGGAAATGGAGGTCATGCCCGTAGTAGACCACCATCGCGTCGGAATACGTTCTCAACGGGCCTATGTATCGAGTTGCGAACGCGGGTCGGCTGAGAACGGCAAGCGAAATCGCGTGACCATTTTGCCTGATCCAGTCCTCAAAATAAAAGCCAAACCCGTAGAAGACCTCGACGCCCAGACTTTGAAGAGGCGCGGTGTATTCCGGATCATAGGCGAGATTATCCGGCCAAAATTTTACGATGTATCCAGCGTGCTGGAGACTTTCAATAATCGCGAGCATGGTTCGCGAACCGGCGTCCTGATCCGGTTGAGGAATATAATGGTCGACGACTAGCGCCGTTTTCCGATCGGAATTTCGGTCGCGGGCGCGCATGACCTCAGAGCCGGGGCTAAAATTCTCCTTCAATAAGGTTTCGCGCCACCGTTCGTAGAGCTTGTTCGTATTAGCTATCTGATAGGTCTTGACACCGGACGTTACGTCCTTGCCCAGGCTCAATCCTTCCAGATGAATGATCGTCGAGAAAGGACAATAGTAGACCTTCCTGCCTGCTGCTCTTACACGGAAAGCGAGGTCGCTGTCTTCACAATACGCTGGCGCGAAATCTTCATCGAATCCGCCGAGCTTTTCCCAGAGCGGGCGCGGAATCAGGATCGCGCAGCCGGAGATGTAATCGGCCTCTCTGACATAATTGTATTCGGGTCGGCTGGGGTCATCGGACCTGCCATAATTCCAGGCCGAACCGTCGTCCCAAATGATCCCGCCCGCTTCCTGAAGAGTACCGTCAGGAAATAGCAGTTTCGAGCCGGCCACGCCCGCATCCGGGAATCGATCAAAGACCGCGAGCAAGGGTTCCAGCCAGTCCCTGCAGACCAGCGTATCGTTATTCAAAAAGAATAGGTAATCTCCCTTCGCCAGCTGAGCGACTCGGTTGCATGACTTGGTAAAGCCAAGATTGGTCGGATTGACCTCGAGCCGAAGCCCCGCCACATTTCTCAAGAGTTCAACGCCCGCATCGCCAGAAGCATCGTCTGCAACGATGACCTCGAATGGCGTTGCTGGCGGAAATCTGGCGATGGACTTCAGGCATTGCAAAGTCAACCAAGGCTTCGCAAAACAAGGGATGATCACAGACACAAGCGGACGATCGCTGGTCGGGAGACGTACGCCTGCGACGTCGGCGTTCCGCAGCGGCCGCCTGGGCTCGGACGTCAGAACCGGCCCGGACGGCAACTGCCGGGGCGCCGGCGCGCCCGGCGGCGCGAAGTACTTGTCGAAACGCCTTGGGCTTCGGCTTTCAGCAGAACTTGCGAACCGCGCCGACATTCGCTCGCTGATCGGCGCTGTCGCCGAACTGAGCATCCTTAGCAAACGGTGACTGAAGGCAAACTTGATCGGCCTCCATGGTCGTTCATACGTCCGCTTGAGCTGGCCCGCCAGATCTGCGCGCTCGCCGGTCAAATGCGCCGCCACGGCTCGAAGCGAGTCGCGCGCCGCAAACGCTGAATCCCGCTCCGTCAGATATTGCGAGGCGCGGGCTTCCGCCTTGGCCTGCGCCTCGCGGGCGGCATCCCGCTCGGCAGCGAAGTCCGTGGCGCCGCGGCCGACTTCTCTTGCAGTTTCACGGTCGGCCCAGGCGCTTGCGATGCGCATGGCCTCGCCGATGCTCAGCGCCCCCGGCGGCGCATTGTCATCGTCGGCCGGCCCGAGGGTCGTCTCCGACCGCTTGCGCCCGAAGACCAGCGCTCCGAGCCAGGAGCCCCCCTCGGCGGCCCTTCGATAGCCGAGCGTCAGGCCTGGATTCTGGGGATCAATCGAAATCCAGATCGGAAGCTCGGACACCCGCAATTCGCGGCGAGCCGCCGGCGTCCCAAGCTTCGCGTGCGCATCGCTATCCAAGGTCGAACTGTTCACGCTTTCAATCCGATTCCCTCGCCCCAAGCTGGTGAGAAGCGCCAAGATTCGTCGCCGGGCATACTTTCATCTCGCCGCGCCGATCCCTTGCTCGGCCCGAAATCCGTGGCCGCCGGGCCCCTACCACCGAGATCATTTGCCTGTCCAGTTTGTCCTGCCGGCAATAAACGCAGGCGCCGCGCCCGAGATGATAAGCTCCGCGTCCCAACGCTTCTTCACAAGTTGCGACTGTCTGAGGCAACGCAAAGTCGGCGCAACGATCTTGTTTCGCGATCTCAGTGTGATTATTACGCCGCCGACGCCGAATTCCAATTGCGGCCTGTCGCTTCGAGATCATGATGAACGCGCGCCAAATCCGGGTCGACTCATGAACCATTCGGCCGCCCCCAGTCGGGTTGCGCTCATCGACCGCGACGGGACCATCATCATCGACAAGGTCTATCTGAGTGATCCGGACGGGATTGAGTTCGCAACGGGCGCCCTCGAGGGGCTGCGATTGCTCCGGGACGCCGGATTCGCACTGGTCTTGATCACCAATCAGTCAGGGATCGCGCGCGGTTATTTCGACGCGGCGCGGCTTGAACAAATTCATGACCGACTCCGGTCCATGCTGGCGGCGGAGGGACTTACGCTCGAGGCGATCTACTTCTGCCCGCACGGCCCCGACGACCTTTGCGATTGTCGCAAGCCGGCCCCGGGAATGGTGAAAAGCGCGATGCGCGATTTGGGCTTCGGCCCCGATCAGGCCGTGCTGATAGGGGACAGCGAGGCCGACATGGGAGCGGCGGCGGCGGCGGGCGTCGCCGGCCTGCGAGTGAGCGCAGGCAAATCCGACGCAGCCGGCGTGGCGACCGACTTCCTCGAGGCGGCCCGGCGCGCCTGCGCCCTGCTGGCTGAGCGTGAGGGCGGACACGCGGGGCGCCCGATTTGATTGCAAGCTGCGCGGAGCCGCCTTCGTTCATCGCGGCCCCTGCGTCACCTCGTAACCGTCGCTGTCGGCAAGCCTGAAGCCGGCGACAACCGCCGAGGTCGTGAACAGACGCTCAGTCGCATGCTCTAGGCCGCCATCCAGGAGTCCTTGCTCCTCGGGAAAGGCCTGGGCCAGTTTGAGGTCCCGGAGCGGCCGCAGCGCCTCGGGGCGAGCCCAGAACATGGTCCCGCCGTAGAAGTCGAGCCGAAAGTCGTCGGGGGCGACGCCCATTTTCGCCGCAAGCTCCAGCACTTTCGGTCGAGTCTTGCCCCAGGAGGGCCCCGGCGGCGAGGTTTCGCTGGGAAGACGAAAGGCGCGCGGGCCGATGATCCCGACGCTCTCGTCGGCCTCGAACGCGCGAACGATCGACTCGGCGATCCCTGGGCCGGCGAGGAGATCGAACAGCGACCGTCGCCGCCACAGCGCGCCGAGATAGGAGATGCGCCCGCCATCGTTCGATTTCTTGCCGTGGATTTTGCAGACGTAGCGATAGCGATCCAGCCGGCCGCTCTCGAGAAGCTCGAGAAAAGGCCGGACGTCACGACCGCGGTTTTCGGTCACAATAACTTCGGCGTCCGGAAAATCGCGGGCAATCTCACCAACCAGCCGCTCTCGTCCGGGCACGGTGGTGACGATCAGGTCGAAGGGGATGCTCAGCCGCTTCAGGACGGCGGAAATATCGGGCCAAGTGTCTTCGTAGTAGACATGGGCGACAATGGCGGCGGGGGGCGTCGACGAGCGCGGCGCGGGAAGCTTGGCGCGTTCGATCGGCGCCCAGCCCTGGAGGAGTTCAGGATGGCTGGTGACCAAACGGCCGTCGAGCGCGACCCCGGTGTTGAACATGTGCTGATTGAAGGTGGTGAAACGCTTTCGCTCGGGTTTTACTCCGTAACAAAACAATGAGAATTCATCGAATTGGAGGTATTTCTTCTTCTTAAACATAAGACTGAGCCGGAGCCGGACCCAGAGCGTGAGCGGCAGGCTGAGAGGCTCGGCGTGAAAGTCGTCGCCTTCGATCGAGCGCGTCGCCCCACGCGTCGGAACGATGAAATAACCGAGCCCTTGGGAATAGGGCAGCAGCACGATCTGCTGGGTGTTCGCCCCACCGATTCGTATTTGCGAGACGTGGCTGTCGAGCGCCCCGCGGTTCGGCGTCAATCGGATCGCGCGCTCAAGGCTCACTCCAAACTTGCTCATCCAGGTCAGCGCCGCCGCATCCTTTAGATCATGACGCCGATTGCCGGCGGGGGAAAATATTTCCAAGCGGGCGGAAATAAAATCCAAATCGGCAAGGAAGCAAATTCAAAGCGGAAGGGAAGGGAAATCCAAGAATTCTCCTTCCACGGATCGAGACCTTTCAGGGACTTAAGTCAGGAATCGGGAACCCGGCGATTTGTTCGATCTCTATCCGGCTATTAAACAAGGCGTCAGAGTCAAACAGCAGCGAGCCGCCTGCCGGTCCCGCTTCGTCCGCGCCGAAATCCAGGCTCTGACGACAGCGCGAGAATAGCAGAGGCTTCTGATTACCGCAAGCAATTGTCGCTCGTCTGTCGGTAGCACAGGATATGTCCGGTTTGGGTAGCGCGCGGTCTGTCCGCTTGTTCCGGTCCGGCGCCGACGTAGCAAAAGGCGGTTGGCCGAGGCGTCTGGATCGCGATAGACACTCCCGACGAGGAACCCGCCCATGACCGCGAAAGCGCCCAATATTCTTATCGTGATGGCCGATCAGATGGCGCCGGCGTTCCTGCCGATCTACGGCCATCCTCTGACCCATGCGCCCAACATGCAGGCGCTGGCGCGAAGCGGCGTCGTCTTCGACAGCGCCTATTGCAACAGTCCTCTGTGCTCCCCGTCGCGGGCCTCGCTCATGTCGGGCCTCCTGCCCTCGCGCACCCGCGCCTACGACAATGCGGCGGAGTTCGGAGCCGAAGTTCCGACATTCGCGCATTGCCTGAGACTCCGCGGCTATCAGACTATTCTGTCAGGGAAAATGCATTTCTGTGGTCCGGATCAATTGCACGGGTTCGAGCAGCGGCTGACGACCGACATCTATCCCGCCGATTTCAACTGGACGCCGGACTGGGATCATCCGGAGCGCCGGCCGAGCTGGTATCACAACATGAGTTCCGTCCAGCAGGCCGGCGTCTGCGTCCGGACCAATCAGCTCGACTTCGACGACGAGGCGGCCTTCATGGCCGAGCGCGCGATCTTCGACGTCGCCCGCTCCAGGGATCAGCGGCCCTTCCTGCTCGTGGCCTCTTTCTCGCATCCGCACGATCCGTTCGCCGTGCAGCAGCGGTATTGGGACCTCTATCGCGACCAGGATATCGACATGCCGGGACCGGCGATCGCGCCGGAAGCGCTCGACCCCCATTCGCGACGCCTGCGCCACGTCTGCAATATGGACGCCGAACCGGTGACGGAAGCCCAGGTGCGCAACGCCCGTCACGCCTATTATGGCGCAATCGCCTATATCGACGACCTGCTGGGCCGCCTGATGGCCGCGCTGCGCTCCGCAGGCCTGGCGGAGGACACGATCGTGGTCCTGACCAGCGATCACGGCGAAATGCTCGGCGAGCGCGGCCTCTGGTACAAGATGAGCTTCTTCGAGGGCGCGAGCCGCGTCCCGCTCGTGATCGCCAGTCCGGGCCGCTTTGCTCCGCGCCGGGTCGGCTCAAGCGTCTCGCTCATCGATCTCATGCCGACGCTGGTCGACATCTCCGGCGGGAACGCGGAATTGCTCGGGATCGCCATCGACGGACGGAGCCTTGCGCCCCACCTCGGCGGCGCCGCCGGCCATGACGAAGCCATTGGCGAGTATCTCGCGGAAGGTTCGATTGCGCCGATCGTGATGATCCGCCGCGGCGCGTTCAAATTCATCCACTCGCCTGCCGATCCCGACCAGCTCTACGACCTTGGCCGCGATCCGGGCGAGCGCGACAACCTCGCGGAAAATCCGGCATGCGCCGCGGCGATAGCCGACTTTCGCGCCGAGGTCGGGAGGCGTTGGGACCTGGGGGAACTGGACGCCCGCGTGCGGGAGAGCCAGCGCCGACGCCAGCTGGTCGACCCCGCGCTCAGCAAGGGCGAGCAGCGCTCCTGGGACTTCCAGCCTTTCCGCGACGCGTCGAAACAATACATGCGCAACAGCATGGATCTCGACGACCTCGAGGCGATGGCGCGATTTCCCCGCGTGGACCGGCCGCCGAATTAGACCGCAGGAATCGGGCGGCGACGGCGAGGACGCGGTGCTAGACGGGCGTGCAGAGGCCGACTTCCGGGGATCGACAATGGCTGTTGTAGCACAACGCGCGATGACGCCGCGGGAATGGGGACTTCTCGCTCTGCTTTCGCTTCTGTGGGGCGGATCCTACTTCTTCGTCGGCGTAGCTGTCGGGGAGATTCCGCCGCTGACGCTTGTCACGCTGCGGGTCGGCCTCGCGGCGGCGCTATTGTGGTTGAGCGCGCCGTTTCTCGGCGTGGCGATTCCCCGGGGCGCAAAGACCGTCGGCGCGCTGGCGGTTATGGGCTTCGGCAACAATGCCCTGCCTTTCGCTCTGATCACCTGGGGCCAGACGCACGTGGCGAGCGGCCTCGCCTCGATCCTCGTCGCCGCGACGCCGCTGTTCACCGTCCTTGCCGCGCATGTCCTCACCGCGGAGGAGAAGCTCAGCGGGCTCAAACTGTTCGGAACGCTCGCCGGGCTGATCGGCGTCGGCTGGCTCATCGGTCCCGCCATGCTGTTTGGCGACGCCGCAAACAACGTATGGGCGGAACTCGCGCTTCTCGCGGCGGCGCTGTGCTACGCCCTGTCGGCGATCTACGCGCGGCGCATGCCTTCTCTTGGCCTGAAGCCAATCGACGTCGCGACCGGACAGGCGACAGCGGCGACCGTGTTTCTCGCGCCGTTGGCGCTCGCCATTGACAGGCCGTGGACGCTGCCGATGCCCAGCGCGGCGGTTATCGCGGCGGTGCTGGCGATCGCGGCCTTCTCCACCGCGCTCGCGTTCATCGTCTACTTCCGCATTCTGGCCGGCGCGGGCGCGACCAATGTGCTGCTGGTGACCCTTCTGACCCCGGCGACGGCGGTGATCTTAGGCGCTCTGTTCCTGCACGAGCGGTTGACGGCGCATCAATTCTTCGGCTTCGCCCTCATCGCAATCGGTCTCGCCTTCATCGATGGCCGCCTGCCCCGAGCGCTATTCGGCTCGCGCGATAACCCTAACCCAGCGTCAGGCGACGCCCGGCTCCCCATCAGTCCGAAATCGCGCTAGTCTTTGGCCGCAGAGGCCCCGCGATGGCGAGTGAGACCAGGAAACCGATCGATGTTGCCGCGCGGGTCGCCGAACGGCGCAGCCGCCGCCCAAGCTCCGGCGCGACCGAGGGCGCCTGGCGGCGGGAGACTTTTTGCCTGCCGCGGGGCGAAGCGCGCGAGAAAGCGCGCGAATGGTTCGAGCGCTTCCCCAAGGCCGCCTACATGACCGAGATCGAATCCTGGCGCGTGCTCGCCGACGACCGGATCGAGTTCGTCATGCGCCGGCTACCCACCGCCGACTGAAGAATTGGCGGCAGGCGTAACTCCCTCTCCCAAACGGGCGAAGAGGGCGTGAAGGGCGCCGTTGTCGTGGAACTTTCACCCCCATATAAGGGGCAGGTTTCGCTGGCCCGGCGACCGGGCCGGAGGACGTACGCCCAGATTCGGGGGACAAATTGTCTTCGTCCAGAATTGAGCATGAACGCATCGTCATTATCGGCTCGGGGCCGGCCGCCTACACGGCGGCGATCTACGCCGCGCGCGCCCTTCTGAAGCCCCTCGTACTGACCGGCTTCGAGGCGGGCGGACAATTGATGACGACGACCGACGTCGAAAACTATCCCGGATTTGCCGAGCCGATCCAGGGACCGTGGCTGATGGAGCAGATGCGGGCCCAGGCCGAACATGTGGGCGCGCGCGTCGAGGGCGAACATGTGACGGCGCTTGAACTCGGGCGCCGCCCGTTCATCGTCCGCTGCGACAGCGGCCGGATGCTTGCCGCCGAGACAGTCATCCTGGCGACCGGCGCCAAAGCCAAATGGCTGGGCATCGCGAGCGAGGATGCGTTCAAGGGCTTCGGCGTCTCGGCCTGCGCGACCTGCGACGGCTTCTTCTTCCGCGGCAAGTCGGTGGTCGTCGTCGGCGGCGGCAACACCGCGGTCGAGGAGGCGCTGCACCTTTCCAACATCGCCGCCCACGTCACCGTCGTCCATCGCCGCGATTCCTTCCGGGCGGAGAAAATCCTTCGCGAGCGCCTGGCGTCGCGCCACAATGTCTCGATCCGATGGAACAATGTCGTCGAGACCATCCTCGGCGAAGGGACGCCGCTCGGCGTCACCGGGGTCAGGGTCAGGAATGTCGTAACCGGCGCGCTCGACGATCTGCCGGCCGACGGGGTCTTCGTCGCCATCGGGCATGAGCCGGCGACCGAGCTCGTGCGCGGACAAGTGGAGCTCAAGCGGAACGGCTACGTCCAGACGGCGCCCGGTTCCACGGCCACTAGCATCGAGGGAGTTTTCGCCGCTGGCGACGTCGCCGACGACGTGTTTCGTCAGGCGGTGACCGCTGCCGGCCTCGGTTGCATGGCGGCGCTCGAAGCCGAGCGCTGGCTCGCGGCGCAGGAGCCGAAGCGCGAGGCCGCGGAATAAAGTCGCGCCCGCGCGCCGGCTGGCCCGGCGCCAACATGTAAGTGAGCCGGACTCGGCCAGGAAACGTCAATGGATTGGGACAAGCTGCGGGTGTTTCAGGCCGCCGCCGACGCGGGATCGTTCACCCATGCCGGCGAGACGCTGGGCTTAAGCCAGTCAGCGGTAAGCCGGCAGGTCGGCGCGCTCGAAGGCGACCTCGGCGCGCCATTGTTCCACCGCCACGCGCGGGGGCTCATTCTGACCGAGCAAGGCGAAATGCTGCTCGGCGCCGTTCGCGACGTGGTGCTCAAGCTGGACGCCGTCCGCAGCCGTCTCATCGACAGCCGGGAGAAGCCGCATGGCGAATTGCGGGTCACGACCACGCTCGGCCTCGGCGCCAATTGGCTCGCCCCGCGGCTCGGCGAGTTCGTCGATCTCTACCCGGAAATCAAACTGCAATTGCTGTTGTCGGACGACGACCTCGACCTTGGAATGCGGGAAGCTGACGTCGCGCTGCGCCTGCGCGAGCCGAGCCAGCCGGACCTGATCCGGCGCCGGCTGTTCACCGTTCATTTCCACGCCTACGCCTCGGCTGACTATCTCAGAAAGCATCCGCAACCGCGCAAGGTCGAGGATCTCGACCAGCACCATCTGGTCGCCTTCGGCGCGCCCACGGCCACCCATCTGCTTTACGATCTCAACTCGCTCTTGAGCCTCGGGCGCGATCCGAAGAATCACCGCGCGCCACAGATCACCGTCAATAATCTGGCGGCGATGACCCATGCCGTCGAACATGGCGTCGGCATCGCCGTCCTGCCGGACTATTGCGTGCAGCCAGAATCGGGGCTCGTCCGCCTGCTGCCTCAGGCCGACATGCCGGAGATGGACTGCTTCCTGGTCTATACCGAGGAACTCAAGAGCGTCGCGCGGGTCCAGGCTTTCCGCGACTTCCTCGTCACCTCGGCGCAGCGCTGGCGGTACTGAAGTCCGCGAGGGGTCGCCGCCGTTCAGGGCGCCCGGGTCGGCGCCATCTGCGGACGGCCTTTTTCCCCGCGCAGGCCGGCGATCAGACCCCGGATCGCGGCGGCGAAATTGCGCGTCGAGCCGACCGCCAGATATTCGCCGCTTCTGACGAACGTCACCAAAAGGGTCCAGAGGAACCACCGCGGGTGATGCCGGCGGACGAAATGAATCTGATTGCGGTGGCCGAGATAGACCGAAAAGGCCGATCGTCTGGCGCGCCCCCCGGCGGAGCCGGTCGTCGTGCCCATGACGTGGGGAACCACCGACTTGTGCGCGTAACCGACGCCGCACGCGGCCTTGGCGCGGACCGCCCAGTCGACCTCCTCCCAATAGAGAAAAAAGGAATCGTCCATGAGCCCGATCCGCTCGATGCAGGTTCTGGTGACGTACATCGACGGACCGGTGGGGGAGTCCATCCGCCGTTCGACATCCTCAGGATCAGGCTCGGGAGACACCGGAGCGAAGATGTCGACGCCGGTCAGCCGGGCGCTGAGCTTGTTCCATTTCAGGCCCCGGGACGAGGCGATGTCCGGGCGGCCGGGGATCATCAGCCGGCTTCCGACCATGCCCTTGCCTCGCCTTTCGGCATAGGCGGCGAGTTCCGCGAGCGCATCGGGTTCGGGCCAGGTGTCCGGATTGAGAATCCAGATTGCGGTCCAGCCCGGTTGGGCGAGCAACGGCCTCAGCCAGGCGTTGATTCCCCCGGCGTAGCCGAAATTGTCCCGGGCTTCGCCGATGGAGACCATCGCCTGCCCTCCGGCGAGCCGTAGTCGACAGGCCCGCACAAACTCATTCGACGCGGGCTCAAGCGGTTCGACGCCTCCCTCGCACGGGGCGCCGTTTTGCGTGAGCGTCCTGACCAGTTCGTCGAACGCAGCCGGCCCGCCGTTTTCGCAAATGTAAACCTCGAACTTCGGACAACGCCGCTGAGTTGCAATCGCGTTCAGGCATTTGACGACATCGTCGGAATGTCCAAACCCGACGATGATTATCGGGACCTCTAGACCAGCCGGCATGCGCGCGTCACTCCTCTGGCGAACCCAGGATGGCCCGATAAGCGACCGCAAATCGATAGGCCCGGATTTGCGCCAAGGCGCCGACCGCCAGAATGCGGTTTCTCGTTCCGCTCAGACGCTTCGAGGCCAATGCGACGAACGCATGCGGGGCAATCGACAACAAGACCGCGCAGTTGCGCGCCAACATGAAGATCGGTCCCTTGCCGTCGCGGCGCGCCGCTTCGCACCACTCGAGCGTCAGCCGTCGCGATTTGCGCTTGAGTTCCGGCATGGTCCGGCGGGCGGGATGCTGGACGATCGATTTGGGTGCGAAACCGATGCGATATCCCTTGAGCCGCGCCCTCCGGCACCAATCGAGATCTTCCGGGACCCCGTTTACGAACCCTCCAACGGCGTCGAACACGGAGCGCCATACGAACATCGAGGCGGTGACAGTGAAGCCGAGGTTCTTGACGTAACGCTCGTTCTGGAAGGCGAAGACGCTCTCGAACGCTTCGGCGGCCGTCATCCGCGCCGGATCCTCGACCATGACGTCGATGCGCCCGCCGACAAAATCCGTCGACAGCAACTCGGCGAGGCCCTCTTCGAGCCAGCGCCGGTCCGGCCGGCAGTCGCTGTCGATAAACGCAAGCGCGTCGCCACGCGAAGCATGAACTCCGGCATTCCGGGCCGGTCCGGCTCCGCGCTCGGCGACGTCGAGCACCCTGCCCCGGGTTCCAACTATCCGCCGAACGGCGTCGACTCCGCGCGAACTGCCATTGTCTGCGACTATGACCTCGGTCCGATCCTTTGGAAAGCTCTGCCCCGCAAGCAGCGTCAAACAGGCGTCGAGATTGTCGTAGTCATCGAGATGCGGCACGATCACCGAAACGAGGTCGATGCCTGGCCGCCGGCCGCGCGCGTCCTGGGACGCGGCTCCTGCGCTCTCATCGACGGTCATGATCGGCTCCAGCCTCATCTTGAACGCGCGGGAGGGCGCGACTCAAGCGTCAGTGGCGTATTTGCTCATGATCGATACTGTCTTGTCGAAATTGCTCATTTCCAAAATATCGTCGGTCTCCAGCATCGTATCGAATTCCGATTCAAGAGCCGCGACCAGAATCATGTGACCGATCGACGTCCACGCCGGGTAGGTTTGATAGACAAGCTTCGACGTATTGGTCTCGTCGTCGAGGTCGAAGCTCTCTTTGAACGCACTATATACCCGGTCCCGTACCGTCATTGAGTCGACTCCATGATTGAAGGATACTTAGAGCGCGCCGGACGAGCCCAATGCCATCCGCTCTTAAGCCTGCAGCAATTCGTTGGCTTCCCGGATCTCCGCCTCGGCCTTGTGATCCCCTCTGCGGCCAATGATGCGCGCCGGATTGCCGCCCGCGATCGAGCCGGGTGGAATCGACCGCGTTACAAAGGAGTGGGCGGCGACGACAGACCCTTCGCCGATCTCCACGCCCGCTCCCACGACGACGCGGGCGCCGAGCCAGACATCCGCGCCGATGACCACGTCGCGTTCATCCATGGGCTGGTCCATGATCGGCGTTCCCGGCTCAAGCCCGTAGTTCGCAGCGGTGATGAAAACCTCAGGACCCAGCAAAGCGTGATGTCCGAGCGTAATCCGGCCGACCGAACTGCCCGCCCAGAGCGAGCAATGGGCCCCGATATGGGAATAGGCCCCAATCTTGATCCGCTCGCCATTTCTCATCGAGACATTGGGCGCCATCCGCACGCCGGGTCCGATGTCGGCCAATCGTCGGGGTTGCACATGACTATAGTTGTAGTAGTGAACCATGCGTAGCAGGTGAAGCCAGGCGCGAGGATCGATAATGGAGGCGCCGAACGAAAGCGCCCTATTGTCAGAAGCCTTCTGCCTCAGTTGACCGCTCGCCATCGTCTGTCCAAGTCAGAAATAAAGAACGCGAAGAACTATCGCCGCCAGCAAGATATTGACCACCGCGCTCAAGCCCAACGCAACCAGGACGCTTCGGGAAACGCGCACTCCGACCTCGGCAGCGGGCAGCTCGCCACGAATTTCGGCGGAGGCGGCGCTCCCGTCGCCAATCGCTTCGTTGGCGACCGCTTCGGGAGAGCGCGCGGGGTTCGCCACGCAGACAGCGATTGCGATCTCCCCGGCATGCGAGATGGAGATCGACCCGAAGCCGCATGTGGGCCGCCCGCTGTCGTCATGGCCAATTTCGATGCGCGACAAGCCGCCAAGGCGGGCATCGATTCCGCGGGCTTTTGCAATCGCTTCCTTGGCCGCCCACAGCCCGGCGAAAGAGAGTCTTGAATTGTCGCTTTCAATGCAGTGGACGATCTCGGATTTCGAGAAGTTCTCGACGTAGAACGGGTGAGTTCGATAATCCTCCGCCTCGGGGAGCGAGGAAACATGCTCCATATCGACGCCGACGCCGGCGACGGCGCCCGCGCGCTCGATGGGCGCGAGAGCGACGGGGGTCTCCATCGACGGCGCCGCCCCGTCGCCCGCCGGATCTTGCCCGTCGACGAGCATTTTCACCGACACCCTGGACTTCACCGCGGCCGGGACGCCGCAATCCTTGTTGTTACGGAGCCACGACCGCACAGCCGCCTGCTGCGCCGAACTCAATGAAACGACCTCGTCAACCGATACAGGGCGCCCGGATAGCCGCGAAATATACTCCTGCAGCGGCTGAGTATTCATCACCACCCCAGCCAGCAAGTATTGCAGCAGAGAACTTCGTCCCCTCCGGGCCGGACAATCTTGAGGAGCCCTCTCTTGTCATCGTTGAGACCATCCGCGGCCGACGTTTCGCAGAAGAAACATCGCGCCGTTTCGGCGGCCCTGGTTTGCCGATCAAAGGACGCGATCCTTTCGGCGAGGTGGTCGAGGAACAGAGCCGCCTCCCGGCCTTCGGTGACCCGATGGTCGAACCCGACGTAGATCGAAAACTCCTCGCTGGAATTGCGCGTCACGCCGATGATGCAGGATTGACGAGCCGGCAGAATGGGCAGCACGAAATCCATCTGGCTCGCCGACAGATCGGTCACCGTGAAGGTCGCCCTGGTCATCTCCCGCAACGAAAGGCGGTCATTCAAGTATCTCTCGAGGGAGTCCTCGATCTCTTCTCGAATTTCCTGCAAACTCTTGAGGTTGGAATTTTCGAGCCCATAAACCACGAGCTTTGCGCCGCTGTCGAAAGCGACGCCGGCGTTGATAGCTGAGTAATTGAAAATCTGATTTTCAGAGAAGGAGGAATTCAGCTTCGGGAACTGCTTCATCAGTCGCGAGGCTTCGAAAATGACAAGATCGAGGATTTTGCCCTGGAAAGTATCGCCGGCTTCGCGCCTGACCCTGATCTTTCCGATCTTCACCCCAAGAGTCGACTGCGTCGTGTTTCCCGGGCCGTTTTGAAGCAGGCTGATCTCTTCGCTCTTGCGCGGCGATATTCGCTCAGCCCGCCCGACGTTGGAAAGAGCTTCGACCGTCATGGACGCAGCCCCGCCTCGAAAGGGAGGTCTTTGAGCTGGCGTTCGGCCCGCGCCGATCTTGCTGCGAACGTCCGCCGTCGACACGAGGTCGACCGCGAAGTCAGCGCTGGTCAGGCCAAATTGCTCGGCAAGTTTCGCCGCCGCCCGAGATAATTTCGGCTGCCTGCCGCCTGCTGGCGGCGCCGGGGCCGCCGCCGAACCGGCGCCGGGCGAAACTCGCAGAGCTTCCGGCGGCGCTTTCGTTTGCTGCGCGGGCAACGACCCATCGGGGTCGATCGCGTCGACCACGCAAGCGATCCGCGACCCGAAGGTCACCGATGTCCCCTGGGCGAGCTCGTGCAACAGAAAACCATCGACCGAGGCGCAGATCTCCATCGTCGCCTTGGAATGTTCAACATCGAACAGCGGCTGTCCTGACTTGACCGCTTGGCCGGAATCAACGTGAACGGCGACCACGACGCCGTCCTCGTCGTTCGCCGTCTCACGCTCGAGGAATATTTCGCTGACCACCGCCACCGGCTATTTCCCAAGAACCAGGGCGATAACCTCCACGAGGCGAGCCAGAGTCGGCAACACTTCAGCTTCGAGCGCCGGGACTGAGGGCGGCGGCACCGGATAGCTGCCGAGCCGGGCTGCGACGATTCGATCGCCGGCCAACTCCTCGATCCTCGCAAGCGCCTCGGCGCCGAAGCCGGCCGAACTCGACCCTTCCTCGACGACGACAAGATGCCCGGTGCGGCCCGCCAATTCGAGCGCCGGTCGGGGATCGAAAGGATTGAGGGCAGTCGGAACGATCAATTCGCAGATGGCGTCCCCCTCCTCAAAGATCCGCGGCAGGAGTTCGGCGACAAATCGCGCCATCGCGCCATAGCTGACGATTGTCACATTGGCCCGGGCGTTCGCGGGCGCGATCCGCACCGTCGGAAACAAGGCGTTGTCCACATCGATCACGAAGGCGGGATCCGGAACAAAATCGCGCAACGTGTAGTCGATCTTGTTCTCCGCGACGATCGCCGGACAGCTCAAGGACTTCAGCCCCTCGAGCTGCAAGCCGAGCGGAATGAGCGAATTGGGGCTGATCAGACAGCAATTGTCGATGCCCAGGAGAAAGCGCTCGAGCGACTGGGAGTGGGTCGGCCCATAGCCGCGACGCCCGCCCATCGGCGCGCGCACAACGACCGGGCAACTCAGCTTCCCGTTGTACATGTGATAAAATTTTGATGCGTTGTTGACGATCTGGTCGAAGGCGAGAGTGATGAAATCGCCGAACATGATCTCGACGAAGGCGCGACGTCCCGTCAGAGCCAGGCCGATCCCGACGCCCGTGATCGCGGCCTCGCTAATCGGCGTGGTCAGGGCCCGCTCCGGAAATTGCGTGGTAAATCCCTTGCTGACCTTGAAGGCGCCGCCATAAGGGTCGGCAATGTCCTCGCCGAGGAAGATCGCGCGAGGGTCGCTCTCGAGCCAGTCTCGGTAGAATTCATTGAGCTGCTGGGCGCCGCGTCCGCCGCTCGAGGGCTCGCGCCTGGTCCATTCGACCGGACCCTCCGCTCGCGGAAGCTGGTCGATTCGATAATCGCCAATCGCCAGTTTGGGCTTCGGTATCGCGGTCGCCAGATAGGACGAAACCTCCGCGGCTATCTGCGCATAGGCTTCCGCGAACTCTTCGATCTCCTGAATCGCGACATTGACGGGATCGCGATCGGAAAACCACCTGATCTCCTCCGCGGCGCGCTGATCGTCGCCCTTGGAATGAGGGTTGAGGCGGTAGGTCTGGACAATCATCAGCGCCGGTCGACTGTTCTTGCGAACGTATTCGAGCGCCTGCGCCGCCGTTCCGTTCAAAGTCTCGAGGTCCCACGTGTCGGCCTTGAAGACACGCGCCCCGAACGCCTCGGCGCGCGCCCCGATGTCGCCGGCGACGGACATGGATTGCGGCGTCGACTGGCTGTAGCCGTTGTTCTCGCAAACGATCAGATGCGGCAGATTCCACAGATTGGTGATGTTCGCCGTTTCGTACACGACGCCTTCGCCGAGCGTGCCTTCGCCGATGAAGGAAACGACGACCGCCTTTTTGCCCGCGAGTTTGCGGTCGAGCGCAATCCCTGCGGCGACCGGCAAAAGGCCGCCCTGTTGACCGTTGGAGATGAAACGCTCGTCGCAAAGATGCTGGCTGCTGCCAATTCCCGCGCAAACGCCGTCAATATTGCCGACCAGTTCATCGATCAGGCCCCGCCATTGACCGGTCGTCGCGATGAAATGTCCATGGCAGCGATGGTTTGAGGTGACGAAATCGTCACCCTGAAGTTTCCGGCAAATTGCGACGCCCGAAAACTCCTGGCCAATGCAGGTATGAATCGTGCCGTGCAATTGTCCCTTGCCGAAAGCGTCGTAAAGGGCAGCTTCGACGGCTCTAATTCGCAACGCGCCAAGAACAGCATCGCGATTTTCGGGCCGGCGCAAGAATGAAACAGATCTCAATGGGGCCTGATCGGCGGCAATCCGAAATTCATCGGTCCATTTTGATCGAACGGTCGAAACGATACCCACCGTGCAACCCCAGCTCGCCAAACATTTCGTGCGATTAGACCCAATTGTACTATAGGCTACCCTTGCGCCGCGATCAATCTCCCTTTTGCTGTAGGTGGCGATCGCTATGGACGCTAATCGCGGCCAGTTCTGCTTTCAGAACGGCCAAATCCACATCGCCCTTGAAGCCAACGCTCTAGCCGCGGCGAAAACTCGAAGGATCGGCGCACGGCGCCGGTTCAGGCGCCGACCCTTGGGAACTCGCACAGATCGCCGATTTGCGCAAGGCCAGCCCGGCCGGCGCGAGGGAAGGAGGCGGGCGAGGCGAGCGCCCAATTGATTCTCAAAACCGATGCCAAGATTGGAAGTTTTCGAAAAACAGAACGGGCCGATTTGGCTCCGGTCCGGCGCGCCCGAGGCGATGAGAGTCGTTCAGACCTTCTCGACCTGACCGAATTCGAGATCGACCGGCGTCGCCCGGCCGAAGATCGACACCGCGACCTTGACCCGCGAACGCGATTCGTCGACTTCCTCGACCACGCCGTTGAAAGAGGCGAACGGCCCGTCGGCGACCCGCACGTTTTCGCCGATCTCGAACCGGATCGCCGCCTTCGGCCGCTCCACCCCGTCCGCCACCTGGCCCTTGATCCGATCGGCCTCGAGATCGGAGATCGGCATCGGCTTCTTGTCGGCGCCGAGGAAGCCCGTCACTTTCGGCGTGTTCTTGATCAGATGGTAGACCTCGTCGGTCAGATCGCACTTGACCAGCACGTAGCCGGGAAAAAACTTCCGCTCGGAATTGATCTTGCGCCCGCGCCGGACCTCGACGACCTGCTCGGTCGGAACCAGGATGTCCTCGAACTTCTCCGCAAGTCCACGCTGGCGCGCCTGCTCGCGCAGGGATTCAGCAACCTTCTTCTCGAAGTTCGAATAGGCGTGGACAATATACCAGCGCATGTTCATGTTCAGGCGTTCCGTATCAAATCTCGGGCCTCCGGTTCAATGAACAACGCCTAGCCGCCGCGGCCGAAGCCGAGCACCAGCGACACCACCTGGCGCAACACCTGATCGACGACGACGAAGAACACACTCGTAAAGACGACCAACACCAGCACGAGCCCGGTGGTGATGAGGGTCTCGCGTCTGGTCGGCCAGACCACCTTGGCGGCCTCGGCGCGGACTTGCTGAATGAACTCGAACGGGTTGGTCATTGCTCGTCGTTTGGGCTTTGGGGCTTCCGGCGCCGGGGGCGGCCTCGGCCCAGCCAGAAAAACTCGCGGCGCGGAGCCTCCCGGCGCCGCGCCACTTCGAGGTCATATAGGATCGGATGGCCTCTCGCCAAGCGAAATATGACGGTTCGACCGGAGAAGCTTCATCCGGCCGCCTTTTCGCGGCGCCGGAGGGCGCGTCCGTGGGCGCGCCCTCTGCCGGCCTTACTTCAGCGCGTCGCCGACCGAAGCCGAGAGGGGCGTCGTCGGCCGTCCAATGAGCTTCGAGAGCGCACGGCTGTCGTCAAAAAGGGCGCCCTTCGAGGCGTCGACGCCCCATCCCGCGATGGCTTTGGCGATGCCCGGCGGCAGGCCGTGGCCGGAGAGAGCGGCGGCGTAGTCCGACTCGGGCAGGTTCTTGTAGGGAATCGTCTTGCCGCTCTGGCGCGAGATTTCGGCCGCGAGGTCCTTGAGAGTGAAGGCTTCGTCGCCGGCGAGCTCGTAGGTCCTGCCCGCGTGGCCCTCGCTCGTGAGCGCGGCGACCGCCGCGTCGGCGTAGTCGGCGCGGGCGGCGGCGGAAATCTTGCCCTCCCCTGAGGCGCCGATGAATGCGCCGCCGGCCAGCGCGCCGCCTACCGAGCCGGTGTAGTTCTCCGTGTACCAGCCGTTGCGCAGGATGGTGAACGGAACGCCCGAAGCCCTGAGATCGGCCTCGGTCGCTTTGTGCTCCGCGCCCAGGCTCAGCGGCGTCGAGTCGGCGCGCAAGAGGCTCGTGTAGACGATCCGCTTGACCCCCGCCTTCTTGGCCGCCTCGATAACGTTGCGATGCTGGGCGGCGCGCTGGCCGATCTCGCTCGATGAGATGAGGAGCAGCGTGTCGACGCCGGCGAGCGCTTTGGCGAGCGTTTCCGGCTTCGAATAGTCGGCCTCGCGCACGGCGACGCCGAGGTCCGCGGCCTTTGCGGGGTTGCGGGCCAGCGCGACGATTTCCTTTGCCGGCGTCTTGGCCTTGAGCTTGGCGATCACGAGCCGGCCGAGCTGGCCGGTAGCTGCTGTAACGGCGATGGTCATGGGGTCCTGTCCTCTTATTCCCGTTGGGATGGGACCCTCTATGCCCCTTGCTTATTTTTTGGAAGTACTTACAATTAAGTAAGTATGAAAAAGGCCTCCTCCCCGCCCGCCGATCCCGTCGCGCCGCTCTCTGAGCGATTCGAGCGCGGCGACCTGATGTCCGCGGCCTGCCCGTCGCGCGAAGTGCTCAAGCACATCACCAGCCGCTGGGGCGTTCTTGTCCTGCTCGCACTCGAGGGGCGCACCCGCCGCTTCAGCGAATTGAGGCGCTCGATAGGCGGGGTGAGCGAGCGGATGCTCTCCCAGACGCTGCAATGGCTCGAGCGCGACGGTCTGGTGAGCCGCATGGCGTTCGACGTCGTCCCGCCGCATGTCGAATACAGCCTGACGCCGTTCGGGCGGGAGGCGGCTCAGCATGTCTGCGTCCTTGCCGAATGGATCGAGACGAAACTGCCGCAGATCGCCCGCGGCTGGAGCGAGAGCGCGGCGAGAGCGAATGCGCGGAGCGGAAGCCGGCCGGTTTCAGACTCTAGACCCGGAAGTGCTTCGACAGCTTGAGCCCCTGGTGCTGGTAGTTCGAATTCGCGCCTGAGCCGTAGAGTTCGTCTGCCGCGCCGGCAAGTTTTTCGTAGACCAGCCGCCCGACCGGCTGGGCGTCCTCGAGCAGGAACGGCACGTCGCGCGAGCGGACCTCGAGCACCGCGCGCGCGGTCGGGAGCCCGTCCGCGCCCTGACCGAAGCCGGGATCGAAAAAGCCGGCGTAGTGGACGCGAAACTCGCCGATCGCCGGGTCGATCGGCGCCATCTCGGCGGCGAGATCGGCCGGTATCTGAACTTTCTCGCGCGAAGCGAGAATGTAGAACTGGTCGGGATCGAGGATCAGGCGCCGATCCTCGCGGGCGCGAATAGGCTCCCAGAAATCCTCGATTCGGTACCCGCGCACCCGATTGACGTCGATGACGTCGCTGCTCTTGATCGCCCGGTAGCCGACGACGTCCTCCCCGAGACCGCCAAGATCGATCCGCAGCACAACGCCCTCGCGCAGGTCGAGCTGGCCGTCGACAAGCGCGGAGAGGAGGTGGCGTTTGCGAATCTCGGCGTCGTCGAGAACGAAAGTGTGCCTGTCCTTTTGCTGGGAATTGCGGCTGCGGAAGCGGATCTGATTGAGTTTCGTCCCCGCTTTGACCCGGACGCTGAAGCTTCGCGGCGAAATCTCGAGCCAGAGTTCGCCCTTGTAGTCGAGCGGCGCCTCGTCGAACGCCTCGCCGCCGTCGACGATGAGCCGGGTGAAGATGTCGAGCCGGCCGGTCGAACTCTTCGGGTTTGCGGCGCCGGAGAGGTTCGGCCTCAATTCGAGCCGCTCCATCAGCCGCGCGACATAGACGATGCCTTTCTCGAGCACCGCCCCTTTGCCGGCGAGCGACACCGGCTCGGCGTTCAGGCTTTGCAGCCGGTCGCGAACCGACGAGCCGCGCCCGGGCAGGAAGCTCGCGCGAACGCGGTAGGCTTCCTTGCTGATCCTCAAGTCGAGGCTCGCGGGCTGGAGTTGGGAAGGATCGATATCGGCCTCCGCCCGGATCAGCTTGCGGCCGATCATGGCGCGGATCTTCTGCCGGCCGAAGAGGCCGAACGGCGCCGAGAACAGGGCGTCGGCCACGCCGGGCTCGGCGGCGTCGAGGATCACGGGAAGGGAGGATCGGGTCGGCGTCAACGGAGGGGCCTCGATGGGCGGTCCGCGTTGTTAGCGCCGGCTCGCGCTCAAGCCAAGGCTTGGCGACGCGGTGAACGCTTAATCGTCCCGAAAGGCGGTCACGCGAATTTCGACGCGCATTTTAGGATCGCCGTGCCAAGTCCAAATGGGTTGATGGTCAGGCATTGGTCGCCGGAACTGGCGACCAATCTCCCAAGTCCCGGCTCTCTCCTGGCCCCAAGCCCGATCAAGCGATCGAGCTTTGTTCTTATCTATTCGCATATCCTTTCTGCCGCGGTCGCTATAACCTGCTCACTTCAAGCGGGATGAAATGCGAAGGAGTGCGATGCACAACAACTCCGGACGTCGATCTATCGCGCCTTGCCTCTGTTGCTCAAGTGTTCCTCCTCGCGCCGTTGGAAGGCGAGCCGTGCTTTCCGGTTTCGCAGCTATAGGCGTAAGCGCAGCGACGGCAATCATCGGACGATCATCGCCGGCGCTCGCCAACGCGACGACGGCTGACAAATCGTGGCTGATCGATGTGCATCATCACTTCGCGCCGCCTTCCTACGTCGCGGAGAATCGAAGCAGGGTTTCGCCGGCGGCGCTCGACTGGACCCCGCAAAAAGCGCTCGACGCAATGGACGCCCAAGGCGTGGCGACCGCTGTCCTTTCGTTGGCGCTCCCCGGCGT
The DNA here is from genome assembly GCA_963776665.1 of uncultured Alphaproteobacteria bacterium. GTDB lineage: Bacteria > Pseudomonadota > Alphaproteobacteria > Rhizobiales > Beijerinckiaceae > Roseiarcus. Next base: position 54,246 of record CAVZNQ010000006.1, on the reverse strand, counting down.
ATGGTTCGGTGATCCCGAGGCCGCGCGCCGCACGTCTCGGGCTTGCAACGACTATGCGGCTGATCTCGCGCTTAAGCATCCGGGTCGGTTTGGGCTGTTTCCCGTCATTCCGCTGCCGGACGCCGAGGGCAGCCTGCGCGAGATCGAATATTCTTTCGACGTACTTAAGGCGGATGGCATCGGCATCGTAACCAGTTACAGCGACGATTCCGGGTCCAAATGGCTTGGCAATCCGGCCTTTGTTCCCGTCTTCGAAGAACTGAACCGGCGCAAGGCCGTGGTCTTCGTCCATCCGACGGTGGCGAGCTGCTGCCAGAAGTTGCTGCCGGATGTTTCGCCGCTCATCTCGGAAATTCCCGAGGACACCACGCGGGCCGTCACAAATCTCATGTTCACCGGCGCGTTCGCGCGCTTCCGAGATATTCGCTTCATTTTCTCGCACGGCGGCGGAGACGTGCCGATGGTGATGGGGCGCATGCACGACTACGCGCCGAAGAATATCGCCGAAGTGGCCCCGAATGGCATCGACTACGAACTCGCGCGGCTTTTCTACGATATCGCCGGCACTGCGTATCGGCCAGCAATCGCGGCGCTCACCAAGCTCGTTCCCACGACGCAAATCCTGTTTGGCAGCGACAATCCGTTTGTGCCGCTGCAGAAGACAGCGCAGGGCATGAAGGAACTCGACCTATCCGCCGCCGACCTTCAAGCGATCGGCCGGGATAACGCCCTTGCGCTTCTGCCCAACCTGCCCCGCAACTAGGGCGCGGATGGAAGCGGGAAGCGGAAATCGCTCCTGTGAATGGCTTCTGAAAGGAAACTCAGAAATTCAAACTGCGACGCCGCCGACAAGACTTGGCCTTGACGCCGGGACCTCGCCCCGGCTATTCAGGCCTCTTCCGTGGTCATTTGAGCCGGTCGGCTTGCCGCCACGTTAAACATCGGGCTAAAAGATCGGGGCGCTCTCACAAAATACGCCTCGTCTCGAGCCCCGTAAGCGCCGTCGGCGCGAGAGGACTTGAACGATGACGACGCCGCGAAAATCCCGCGATCCCAAGACGCTGAGGCCGGCGACGCAACTCATCCACGGCGGGTCGCTGCGATCGCGGTTCGAGGAGACGTCGGAAGCGCTCTTTCTCACCCAGGGGTACCTCTACGACACGATGGAGATCGCCGAGGCGCGCTTCAAGGGCGACGATCCGGGCTTCGTCTATTCGCGCTTCTCCAACCCGACCGTGTCGATGTTCGAGCGGCGGATGGCGCTGATCGAGGGCGCCGAGGCGGCGCGGGCGACCGCTAGCGGCATGGCGGCGGTCACCGCCTCGCTCATGGGCCAGCTCAAGGCGGGCGACCATATCGTCGCCGCGCGGGCGTTGTTCGGCTCCTGTCTCTATGTGGTCGAGGAGTTGCTTCCCCGGTTTGGCGTCGCTTCGACCCTCGTCGATGGGGCGGACCTCGATGCCTGGCGAACGGCGCTCAGGCCCAACACCAAAACCGCGTTCATCGAATCGCCGACCAACCCGACGCTCGAGCTGGTCGACATCGCCGCCGTCGCCGACATCGTGCATGGGGCGGGCGCGACGCTGGTCGTGGACAACGTGTTCGCGACGCCTTTGCTGCAGCATCCGCTGAAGCTCGGCGCCGATTGCGTCGTCTATTCGGCGACCAAGCACATCGACGGCCAGGGGCGCGTGCTCGGCGGGATTATCCTGGCGTCGGAAAAATTCATCGCCGACCACATCCACAATTTCCTGCGCCAGACGGGTCCCTGTCTCTCGCCCTTCAACGCCTGGACGCTTCTGAAGTCGCTCGAGACCTTGCCCGTGCGGGTCGCTGCGCAAACGCGGACAGCAGCGAAGATCGCCGACTTCCTCAGCGGTCATCCCGCGGTCGTGCGGACGCTCTACCCCGGCCGCCCCGATCACCCGCAAGCGGCGCTGGCGATGCGGCAGATGGAGGCTGGCGGCACGATGCTCTCGTTCGAGGTCGCCGGCGGCAAGGCGGCCGCGTTCCGTGTCGCGAACGCGCTCACCATCATCGGCATCTCGAACAATCTCGGCGACGCCAAGAGCCTCATCACCCATCCGGAGACGACGACCCACCAGCGGCTCAAGCCCGAACAGCGCGCCGCGCTCGGCATCGCGCCGGGCCTCTTGAGGCTGTCCGTCGGCCTCGAGGACGCCGACGACCTGATCGAGGATCTGGCGCAGGCGCTGGACAAGGCGTCGCTGCCGCGCCGCCACGCGGCGGAGTAAGGTTCCGCTGTGGCGCCGGGTCGCTGACCCGGCCGGGGCGGGATCCATAGGGCGTCCTCAAAGACGCCCCCTTCTTTTCGCCGGGCTTTCGATCCCGCCCTGCAGGTTTAGCCTCGCCTCACTTCTCCAGATCGGCCAGCGTCGGCATGCGGCCGTTGGGCGTGAGATGGTTGATGAGCTGCGGCAGCACAGTCGCGAGCTGATTCAAAAGCTCCTGCTGGCTCATGCCGGTGCGCTGCGACAATTCATTCAGCGTCGACTGGCCCAAGGCGCCGCCGAGCTGTCCGGGCTGGATCGGCTGGTTCTGCCCGGGCCCGATCCAGGAGTTGACCTGCGGCGCGGCGCCGCCTGCGGTGAGCTTGCCGATGAGATCGGAAAGGCCGCCCATGACGCTGCCCGCCGGCGGATTGGCCGGCAGCGACGGCGTAGGCGGGGGCGCAACGCGTCCAGGCGCGGGCGCCGGGGATGGCGCGGAGCCGCCGCCAAACATTTTGCCAAGGAGCAGCGCGCCTACGGCCACGGCGATCGGCGTCGCCAGATTGCCTCCCGGCACGGCGTTCTTCATCGCATCGTCAAACGCACCCATCATCGTCTCCTTAGAATGGAATGAGGCCAAGTCAAAAACGCGGCCCTGCCGTCATCAGACAGGCGCCGCTTGGCGAAGATATGACGGCCTAGAGTACCGGCTTGCGTTTTCCCCGTCCATACCGCACATTCGAACGCAAGCGCGGGGCGCGCGGGAGGGTTCGACATGGGCATTATCAGCTGGATTATCCTTGGCCTGATCGCCGGGTTCATCGCCAGCAAGATCGTCAACAAGACCGGCTCGGGCATGTTGATGGACATTGCGCTTGGCGTCATCGGCGCCATCGTCGGCGGTTTTCTGGCGAGCTTCTTCGGCATCGGCGGCGTGACCGGGGTGAACATCGGCAGCATCATCATCGCGGTGATCGGCGCGGTCGTGGTGCTCTTGATCTACCGCGCGGTCGTCTCACGTGCCTGACGCCGGCGGCAGGTCGGCGCGCCCCCAACGCGCCGCCGAGCTCTCGTCTCCTTCCTTCGCATCCACCCAACCTTCGACGGCGCCGTCGAAGGTTATCGCGCGCTTCCAGAACGGCGCGCGGGTCTTGAGATAGTCCATCAGCATCTCGGCCGCCGCGAACGCCGCCCCGCGATGCGCCGCCGCGACTGCGACAAAGACGATCCGCTCGCCCGGGGCGATGCGGCCGTAGCGGTGGATCACCGCCACGCCGAGGAGCGGCCAGCGAGTCTCGGCCTCGCCAACTGCGCGGGCGATTTCGTCCTCGGCCATGCCCGCGTAATGCTCGAGCTCGAGGGCCGCGAGCTTGCCGCCCTCGTCGCGGCAGTAGCCGACGAAGCTTGCGACCGCGCCGACGTCCGTTCGTCCTCGGGCCAGCGCTTCGGCCTCTGCGCCGGCGTCGAAATCGTCGCGCTGGACGCGGACAGTCGCCATCGGCTTCAGCCGCCGGTCATCGGCGGAAAGAACGCCACTTCCTTCGCCCCGGCGATCGGAGCGTCGTTGCGGGCGTGAACGCGGTCGAGGGCGGCGCGAACCGCGAGCGGCTTGTCGAAGGCGTGCGCGTAGCGCTCGCCCCGTCTCGAGAGCCACGCGATCAGATCGCCGACCGTCATCACGGTCGCCGGCGGATCGAGTTCCTCCTCCGCCTTGCCGACCCGCTCGCGCACCCAGGCGAAATAAAGCGCTTTCATGCTCGTCTCAATCGCCGCCGGCATGGTCGTAGCTCGCCTTCATATAGTCCCAGCCGGTGTAGAGCGTCAGGATCGCCGCGATCCAAAGCAGCACGATCCCGGTCGTGACCGATCCCGGCAGCAGCGCTTCGCCGGCTGGCCCGACAATCAGGAAACCGAGCGCGACGAACTGGACGGCGGTCTTCCATTTGGCGAGCGCCGTCACCGGCAGCGGAACCCGGAGCTCGGCCAGATATTCGCGCAATCCCGAGACCAGGATTTCCCGGCACAGGATGACAATCGCCGCCCACAGCGACAGCCCCGAGATCGTCTGGTTGGCGGCAAGCACCAGAATCACCGCCGATACGAGGAGCTTGTCGGCGATCGGGTCGAGCATTCTGCCGAGCGAGGACTGCTGCGACCAGGCGCGGGCCAGATAGCCGTCGAAAAAATCGCTCACTCCCGCGGCGATGAAGATCGCCAGCGCCGTCCATCGCGCCCAGGGCTCATCCGGCCAGAACAGGAACCCGGCGACGAGCGGAACCGCCGCGACGCGCGCGTAGGTCAATATGTTGGGCAAGGACCAGTTGCGGCTGATCGGACGGGCGGTCGAGGATGCCATTTGCGCCGCAGCAGACATCGTGCCCGTCCGCCCGTCAATAGCGCCCGACCGGCTGGGGCGGGGGGAACGCGGCTCGTCGCGCCGGCGCCCGCCGACAAAACTGGGGACGAGGGCCCGCGTCGTCGCTTTAGGCCGCGCTACATCGTCTAAGATCAGGCTACCGCTTGTCGTCGGGACCAAGCTCGAAGAGTGAAAGCGTCATGTCGAACGTTCATGTCGTCGGCCACCCGCTGGTGCAGCACAAGCTCACCCTGATGCGCGACAGGACCGTGTCTACAAAGGGCTTCCGGCAGCTCATGAACGAGATCGGGATGCTGCTCGCCTACGAGGTGACGCGCGATCTGCCGCTCGAGATGGTCGAGGTTGAGACGCCGCTCGCCAAGATGATGGCGCCCTCGATCGCCGGCAAGAAGCTGGTGTTCGCGCCTATTCTGCGCGCAGGGGTTGGTTTTCTCGATGGGATGCTCGATCTCGTCCCGAGCGCGCGGGTCGCCCACATCGGCCTCTATCGCGACCCGCAAACCCTCGAGGCGGTCGAATATTACTTCAAGGCCCCGGCCGATGTCGCCGATCGGCTGGTGATCGTGATGGATCCGATGCTTGCGACCGCCAACTCGGCAGTCGCCGCCATCGACCGCCTCAAGCGGCGCGGGGTGAAGGATATCCGGTTCGTCTGCCTTCTCGCCGCGCCCGAAGGGATCGAGCGGCTGACCAAAGCCCATCCCGACGTCCAGATCTGGACCGCCGCGATCGACGAGAAGCTCAATGAGCACGGCTACATCATCCCCGGACTGGGCGACGCCGGGGACCGCATGTTCGGTACGAAATAGGACGGCCGGCGTATCGAGCCCGCGAGCGAGCGCGGTCCCGCCCCCGCTCAAAAACGAGGACGCGCCGCTGCGGCTTACATAAGATCTAACCGCCGCGTCTTACTTGCGGCGCCGACGCTGTTGTCCGAGCCCCATCTGCTTCGCCAGCGCCGACCGCGCCTTGGCGTAGGCCGGAGCGACCATGGGATAGTCGGAGGGGAGGCCCCATTTCTCACGATACTCTTCGGGAGACAGGTTGTATTGGGTCCGGAGATGGCGCTTCAGAGATTTGAATTTGCGACCGTCTTCGAGGCAGATGATGTAATCGCTGGTAATCGACTTCTTGGGCGGGACTGCCGGCTTGGCGGCCTCGACGACAACAGGTTGAGCGCCAGTCGCGACACGCACGATTGCCGCGTGAACATCGCTGAGAAGCGCCGGCAACTCGCTTGACGGTACGGAATTGTTCGACACATAGGCCGACACGATCTCCGCTGCGAGCTCAACGTGATTGCTGGAATCGCTCATTGTAGACGTTACTCCAAAAGGTTGCCTGTCGAGACCGCCCTTCTGGCGATCAGCTTCAGGTCATTCTGCTCGTTCGACCACAACGAGCGTCCTCATTGTTTGCCGCTTGTTGCGACTTGGGCGAGGGCGATATAGCGCAAAGGAAAACGTCGCACAAGACAAACAATGGTGATTTTAACTACGGTACGCACCGAAAAAGGCTGAATATTCACTATGCGCGGGGCGACGGATTCTGGATTTACACAAAAAAAGACCTCTCTTCACTTGACAGCGCTCGGTTAGCGTGCCGTGAACAAGCTTTTCGCGAATCATCAGGCGGCGAATCCAAGATGGTTTTGCCTCAATGCAGTGGATTGTGATTCGTCCTAACTCTGGGCCAGCGACAGTCTGGCGTCTTGCTTCACGCCACGACAGTGCTTCTTGACCTGCGCCACTGCTTGGCCGGGGGACAGTCGAGCGCAAGACGCTAGCGGCGCAAAGGATGTCAAAGGCGGCGAAAGCGCTTATATGCGTCGTGCCGAACTTCTTGATCGGCGCTCGCGGGCTCCAATGCAACATCACAGGACGTCAACATTCATCGCCGCGCGCAGTAACCGGGCGCGGCAGGCGACGTTGACCGGGACCGTTCAGCTTCTCTGGCCCTATATCTGGCCGGCCGACCGCGCCGATCTCAAGTTGCGCGTGTTTCTGGCCGTCGTGCTGATGCTGCTCTCCAAGTTGTTCACGATCGCAATTCCCTATTCCTACAAGTGGGCCACCGACGCGGTCGCCGGGAAGCTTGCGCTCGATGCGGTCCCGCTGCCGCACGTTCTTTTCGGTGCGGTTGCATTGACCGTCCTTTATGGGGTCCTGCGCATTGTCATGGCGTTGACCCAGCAGGGGCGCGACGCGCTGTTTGCGGCCGTCGCCATGAACGCGGTGCGCCGGCTGGCGATCGAAGTATTCGACCACTTGCATCGCCTGTCTCTACGATTTCATCTCGAGCGTAAGACTGGCGGATTGACGCGCGTGCTCGAGCGCGGCCGAAACGCCATCGAGACCATCATCCGCACCTCGATGCTGACCGCGGTTCCGACCGCCGTCGAGTTCGCGCTGGTCGTCGCCGCGATGATGTTTTCGTTCGACTGGCGCTACGTCCTCGCGATCAGCGTAACGGTCGTCGCTTATCTTGTGTTCACGACACTGGCCACCAATTGGCGCATCGGAATTCGCCGTTCGATGAATGAGAGCGACACGGACGCCAACACCAAGGCGATCGACAGTCTGCTCAATTTCGAGACGGTGAAGTATTTCGGCGCCGAAGAGCGCGAAGCCCTACGATACGACAAGGCGATGGCGCGATATGAGCGGATGAGCGTGCGGACCTATGTCTCGCTCGCGGTGCTCAATGCCGGCCAGGCGATCATTTTCACCCTCGGCCTGATCGTCGTCCTTGTCATGTGCGTCGCAGAGGTAAGGAACGGAACGAAGACCGTCGGCGCGTTCGTCCTGGTCAACCTCATCATGCTGCAACTCTACCAGCCGCTCAACTTCATGGGGATGGTCTATCGGGAGATCAAACAGGCGATCATCGACGTCGAGGCGATGTTCGCCATTCTGGCGCAGAATCCCGAAATCGAGGACCTTCCTGGCGCGCAGCCGTTGAAGGTGAGCGCCGGCGCGGTCCGGTTCGACAATGTCGAGTTCGCATACGATCCCGGCAGGCCGATCCTGCGCGGCGTCTCGTTCGAGGCGCGCGCGGGCCACACGATCGCCATCGTCGGGCCCTCGGGCGCCGGGAAGTCCACGATCTCGCGGCTCCTGTTCCGGTTCTACGAGCCGACCGCCGGACGCATCCTTGTCGACGGGCAGGATATCCGCGCCGTCACCCAGAGTTCGCTGCGCGCCGCGATCGGCATGGTGCCGCAGGATACGGTGCTGTTCAACGATACGGTCCTCTACAACATCAGCTACGGGCGAGACGGCGCAAGCGAAGCCGACGTCGTCGCGGCAGCCGAGAACGCGCAGATCGATCCGTTCATCCGCTCTCTGCCGCTTGGCTATGAGTCGCCGGTCGGAGAGCGGGGCCTCAAGCTTTCGGGCGGCGAGAAGCAGCGGGTCGCCATCGCCCGCACGATGCTGAAGGCGCCGCCGATTCTGGTCCTCGACGAAGCGACGTCGGCGCTCGACAGTTTCACCGAACGGGAGATTCAGCTGGCGCTGGAGCGCGTCTCGCGCGGACGCACGACGATCGTGATCGCGCACCGTCTTTCGACCGTGGTCAACGCCGACGAGATCCTGGTGCTCGACAAGGGCGTCATCGCCGAGCGCGGCACACATGAGGAGCTTTTGGCGCGCGGCGGAATGTATTTGGCGATGTGGAGCCGCCAGAGGCAGGTCGACGCGGCGCAGGAATTGTTGCGCCGCGCCGGGAGGGAGGAGGATCTCGGCGTCTCCGGCGGTTTCGCTTCCCAGCCAGCGCCGTGACATTCGCGGCGTTTGGCGCCATGAGTGCGCGCGGATTGTCCTCGGGCGTCGGTCAATGAGCATCGTAAAATCGCTGCGCGGTCAGCTCGCGCCGATCCATCCGGAAGGCTATCTGTTCGTCCTCGGCTTCGCAGCGGCGACGCTGATCCTGTGGTGGATGTGGGCGCCGCTCGGGTGGCTCGGCCTCATCGCCACGTTGTGGTGCGCCTATTTCTTCCGCGATCCGGCGCGGGTGACGCCGGTCCGCGGCGACCTCGTCATCGCGCCCGCCGACGGCGTCGTCAGTTTCGCCGGCTTCGCCGCGCCGCCGCCGGAGCTTGGCCTCGGCATGGCGCCGATGCAGCGGGTGTCGATCTTCATGTCGATCTTCGATTGCCACGTCAATCGCGCGCCGGTCCAGGGCCGGGTCGCGCAGATCGTCTATCATCCGGGACTGTTCCTCAACGCCGACCTCGACAAGGCGAGCGAGGACAACGAGCGCAACAGCATCGTGATTGACGCGCCGTCGGGGCGATTTGGCGTCGTGCAGATCGCAGGTCTGGTGGCGAGAAGGATCGTCTGCTTCACCCACGAAGGCGCGCTCTTGAGCCCGGGCGAGCGCATCGGCCTCATCCGCTTCGGCTCGCGCGTCGACGTCTACCTCCCGTCCGGCGCGCAGATCGTGGTCGGCGTCGATTCGCGGGCGATCGCTGGCGAGACAGTGATCGGCAAGGTCGCCGCCGACGCCTCGCCGTCGCCCTTTCAGCGGAGCTGAGCCGTGAACGAGGCCGGCCCCCTGCCCCGGGCGCCGATCGCCAATGCGTCCCCACCGCGACGCTTCCGCGCGGTGCCTCTCAGGCTTCTGATCCCCAACATCGTCACCCTGTTTGCGCTCGGCCTTGGCCTGACCGCGATCCGCCTGGCGATGGAGGGGTCGATCGAGTGGGCGGTAAGCGCGATCGCGGGCGCCGCCGTGCTTGATGGGCTCGACGGACGGATCGCGCGCGCCCTGAAGGGAACCTCGCGCTTCGGCGCCGAACTCGATTCGCTTGCCGACTTCGTCGACTTCGGCGTCGCGCCGGCGCTCGTGCTCTATGTGGCCAACCTGCACGCGGCCAAAAACTTCGGCTGGGTCGTGGCGCTCCTGTTCGCGATAGCCTGCGCGCTGCGCCTCGCCCGATTCAACGTCATGATCGACGAAGATCAGCCGGCGTGGCGCAAGACTTTCTTCGTCGGCATGCCGGCGCCCGCGGGCGCGATCGTCGGCCTGTTGCCGATCTACCTTCATTACGCCTTCAACCTCGGCCCCCCGACCTCGCGGTCCGGCGTGATCGAAAGCCTCTACGTCCTTGGCGTCGCGCTATTGATGGCGAGTAGGGTCCCGCATTTTTCAGGCAAGTCGCTCGGCCGGGTGCCGCGAGAGTATGTGGCCGTGGTGCTGGTCGGCGTCGCAGCCGCGCTGTTGCTGCTGTTCAATTTTCCGATGCAGGCCCTCGTCGCTGTCACCCTCGCCTATCTCGCCTCGATCCCGTTCGCGGTCAGGCGCTATCGGGCGCTCGGCTACGCGGCGCAGTAGGGGCCCGTGATTGGCTCTTGCGTTGAAAACTGAGTCAGGCATCATAGGACAGCGTCGGCGCTATCGAGCGGCGCGATCGCCATCGCCATCGTCGATGGGTATTGTTCCGCCGCTTCCCGGGATTGGCGCCTTAATGTCGACGAAAGAGTTTCGTTTCAGAACCGGAATACGCCGGCGCGTCGTTCGCGCTGCGAGCATCGGCGTGGCGGCGATCGCGCTCGCGGCGTGCAACGGCTCCAGGAACGCGTATGTGCCGCCGCCGCCGCCCAAGGTGACCGTGGCGCAGCCGCTCCAGCAGCCTGTGACGCTCTACCTCAACCTGACGGGAAATACGTCGCCCATCAATTCGGTCGACCTCGTCGCCCGCGTGCAGGGTTTCCTCACCGACATCGACTACGTCGACGGCGCCGCGGTCAAAGCGGGAACCAAGCTGTTCGGCATCGAGCGTGATCAGTACCAGGCTCAACTCGACCAGGCCAAGGCGACCCTTGCCTCTAATCAGGCGACGCTGACCTACAACCAGGCGGAATACCAGCGCCAGGCCGCGCTCGGCAAAAACGATTTCGCCAGCCAGGCCACAGTTCAGGAGTGGAAGTCGAAGGCCGAACAGGCGCAGGCGGATGTGATGAATAGCCAAGCCGCCATCGAGACGGCCCAAATCAACCTCAACTATACGACGGTGACCGCGCCTTTCGACGGGGTCGTCACCCGCCACCTCGTCGACAAGGGCGCGCTCGTCGGGTTCGGATCGCCGACCAAGCTCGCGACTATCATCCAGCTTGACCCGATTTACGTCTATTTCACATTGAGCGAGCCGCAGATTCTTCGCATCAAGGTGAACAACGCGAAGGCGGGCATCGAGTTTCGTACGACCGACCTCTCGAGCATACCGGTCGAGATCGGGCTTCAGGGCGAGGACGGATTTCCACACGTAGGCCGCATGGACTACGCCGCGCCGCAGGTAGACGCCTCGACCGGCACGCTGGAGGTTCGCGGCCTCTTCGACAACCACAACCGCGGCCTGCTCCCTGGTCTCTTCGTCCGGGTGCGCACGCCGGTCGAGAAGCTGGACAAGGCGATTCTCGCGCCCGACGTAGCGCTTGGGACGAGCCAGGAGGGGCGTTATCTCCTGGTGGTGGGACCGGACAATGTCGTCCAGCGCCGGAATGTGAAGACCGGCGACCGCGAGGGACCCTACCGGATCATCGAATCGGGGCTCGATCCTGGCGACTGGATCGTGACTGAGGGCGTCCAGCGCGCGCTCCCCGGAGCGAAGGTCGATCCTCAGCAGACAAAGCTCAGCGCGCAGTGGGAAACATCCGCTGAGTCGGATGGGGCCGCGAGGCCGACTGCTACGGATCAGGCGAAGTGACAGCGCTGGAGAATCGCTGATGATCTCCCGCTTCTTCATCGACCGTCCGGTCCTCGCCAACGTCCTGGCGCTGTTCTTCGTTGTCATCGGGCTGGTCTCGCTCGTCAACTTGCCGACCTCGCAATATCCGAACGTCGTGCCGCCGACCGTGCAGGTGACGACCCGTTATCCGGGCGCGAGCGCGACCACGCTCGTCAACACCGTGGCCCTGCCGATCGAGCAGAACGTTAACGGCGTTGAGAATATGCTCTACATGCAGTCGACGAACGCGAGCGACGGCACCTACAATCTCACCATCACCTTCGCGATCGGCACGAGCGCCGACGAGGACGAGATCCTGGTTCAGAACCGGGTTTCGGCCGCGCTTTCGTCGCTGCCCGCGGAAGTGCAGCTCCAGGGCGTCACGACCAAGAAGCAATCGACGTCGATCCTCGAATTCGTTGGGCTGCGCTCGCCGGACGGCCGTTTCGACAGCCTGTTCCTTGCGAACTATGCGGTCATCAATGTCGTCAACGAACTCGAACGCCTCAACGGCGTCGGCGACGTCTCGGTGCTGGGCGCCGGTCAATACGCCATGCGGGTCTGGCTCGACCCGAACCTCATGCAGGCGCGCGGCTTGACGCCGCAGGACGTCATCGCCGTCATTCAGCAGCAGAGCCAGGAGGTCGCTGCCGGCCAGATCGGCGCGCCGCCCGCCGTCAAGGGGCAGGACTTCCAGTACACGCTCAACCTCAACGGCCGCCTCAACGAGGCGCCCGATTTCGAGAACATTGTCGTCAAGGTGGAACCGGGCGCAGGGGGGCGGATAACGAGGGTTCGCGACGTCGGGCGCGTCGAACTCGGCGCGCAGACCTACAGCGTCGCGTTCAATCTCGACGGGCGCCCCGCAGCCGGTATTGCAGTCTCGCTCCTGCCCGAAGCCAACGCCGTCGCCGTCTCCAAAGAGGTGTACGACAAGATGGAGGAGCTCAAGAAAAGCTTCCCCGAGGGTCTCGAGTACGTCGTCCCCTACGATACAACGAAATTCGTGAAGGCTGCGATCAGCGAAGTCTACCGCACCCTTCTGGAGGCGGGCGTCCTCGTGCTCATCGTCATCCTCGTCTTCCTGCAGGATTGGCGCGCGATGCTGGTGCCGGCGACGACCGTCCCGGTCACGATCATCGGCGCGTTCGCGGCGATGGCGGCTCTCGGTTTCTCAGTCAATCTCCCGACGCTGTTCGCCATCATTCTGGTGATCGGCATCGTGGTCGACGACGCCATCGTCATCGTTGAGGGCGTGTCGCGCTACGTCGAGCAGGGCATGCCGGGGCGAGAAGCGGCGGGCAAGGCGATGGACGAGCTGACCGGTCCCGTCATCGGCATCACGCTGGTGCTGATGTCGGTGTTCCTGCCCGCCGCCTTCCTGCCCGGCCTGACGGGACAGCTCTTCCGACAGTTCGCGCTGGTGATCGCCTCCACCGCGCTCATCAGCGCGATCAATGCGATGACCCTGAAACCGACCCAATGCGCGTTGTGGCTCCGGCCGCCAACGCCTGGCAAGCGGCCGAACTTCTTCGCTCGCGGCTTCAACGCTGTCTACGGCGCGGCCGAGCGCGGATATGTGCGGCTGATGACTGCGATGACGCATCGCGCGGCCATCATGGTCGCGCTTGCGCTCGCGCTCGTTGGCTTCGCGGTGTGGTCGCTGACCCGCGTGCCGACCGGATTCCTGCCGACCGAGGATCAGGGCTATATGCTCGTCGTCGTCCAGCTGCCTGACGGCGCCTCGAAGGCGCGCACTGACCAAGTGCTGGACAGGATCCAGAAACTCGCCCAGCCGATCCCTGGGGTCGAGCATGTGGTGACGGTGAGCGGCATCTCGATCCTCGACAATCGCGCGAGCCTCGCCAACGCCGGCGTCGCTTTCGTTGTGCTGAAGGAATGGGACGTCCGGTTGAAGGAACAGGGTCAGGACCAGCTCACGATCCAGCGCAAGCTCAACGTCGGCCTGCAGTCGATTCCCGAAGCCTTCTCCTTCGCCGTGCTGCCCCCGCCGATCCAGGGCGTCGGCAACGTCGGCGGCTTCACCATGCAGGTCGAAATTCGCAACGGCGATTTCGACTATGACCTTCTCCAAAGTCTCGCCAATACGGTCGTCGCCGACGGCAATGCTCAATCCGGCCTGCAGCGGCTGGCCACGACGTTCCGCGCCGGCGCGCCGCAATTCGCAGTCGTCGTAGACAGGACGAAGGCCGAGGCGCTGGGCGTGACCGTTGGCCAGGTTTTCTCGGCGCTCTCGGGCTACGTCGGCTCGAACTATGTGGCCCAGTTCAACAAGTTCGGCCATGTCTTCCAGGTCTATACGCAGGCGAACGCCGACAAGCGCGCCACGGTCGACGACATCCGCAATCTGAAGGTCAGGGCGGGCAACGGGACGATGACGCCCATCGGCACGGTCGTCGACGTCAAACAAGAGACCGGGCCGCCCCTGATAAGTCTCTATAATCTCTATCCGACGGCGACCGTCGTCGGCTCGCCCGCGCCCGGGTTCAGCTCGGGTGAGGCGCTTGATCTGATGGAGCAGGTCGCCGCCCAGGCATTGCCCAAGGGAACCGGGTTCGACTGGACCGCCATGTCGTTCCAGGAGAAGACCGTCGGCAGCCAGATCTACTACGTCTTCGGCTTCGCGATCCTTATGGTCTATCTCGTGCTGGCCGGACAATACGAGAGCTGGATTCTGCCCTTTGCAGTGCTCCTTGCGGTGCCGCTGGCTCTGCTCGGAACCGTCGCCGGCCTCAATCTCGTCGGCACGGACAACAACCTTTACACCCAGATCGGCATCATTCTCCTCATCGCGCTGGGCAGCAAGAACGGCATTCTGATCGTTGAGTATGCGCGCCAGCAGCGCGCGGCGGGCAAGCCTATCCTCGATGCGGCCGTCGAGGCGGCGCGCCTGCGGTTCCGGCCGATCGTCATGACCTCCTTCGCTTTCATCCTCGGCGTACTGCCGCTCGTTCTGGCGACGGGCGCAGGCGCTGCGGCGCGGCGTTCGATCGGCATCCCCGTTTTCAGCGGCATGATCGCGTCGACCTGCCTCGTCGTGGTGTTCGTTCCCTCGTTCTATGTAGTCCTGCAATGGCTCGACGAGCGCAGAAAAGGCAAGCCCGCGCTGCAGGCCTCAGCCCCGCTAGCCCCGGCGAAAGACGCCGCCGGATCTTCGGTCGCCTGAGGATTGCGTCCCGCGCCGGCGATCGACGCCGTCACGGACTTTGCAGATGGCGGGAGCCTGGCGTCGCAGGCGGGCGCATCCTGCCCGGCGCAACAAGCGCCGCCAGCCGATATGGCCTCTGGCGTTCCCGGAGGGCGGGCCGTATAGGACCCTGTCGGATTTGAACGCACCTTTGAGATGCGTGTCCGGGAGGAGGTCGTCGTGAGGCGTCAACTTGCTGGCATGGCGATGGTCGCGTCTTTTGCTCTGTCGCCTGCCGTCTTCGCGCAAACGCCGCCATTGGTCATGTCGGAGGCGATGATCCAGTCGTCCGACCCCGGAATCCAACTCTATGTGCGCAATAAGCACGCGGCCGACATGACGTCCTTTTCGCCTGATAGGACGCTGCTCTTCATTCACGGCGCAACCTATCCTGCGGAAACCAGTTTCGATCTGCCAATCGAAGGCGTTTCGATGATGGACCTCTTTGCTGAGAGCGGCTTCGACGTCTTTCTGGTCGACGTGCGGTCTTACGGTCGATCGACCCGGCCGCCGGAAATGGACGAGCCGCCGGAGGCCAACAAGCCGATCGCAAATTCGGAAGAGGCCGCCCGTGATCTTGGCGCGGCAATCGACTATGTTCTGGCGCTACGCGGCATCCCGAAACTCAACCTTATGGGCTGGTCGTGGGGCACGTCGATCGCGGGCAACTACACCGCCCAGCACAATGACAAAATCAATCGGCTCGTTCTCTACGCGCCCGCCTGGACGTTTCAACCTCCTGAAGACCCGCCCCCCGGAGCCATCCCCGCCTATCGCCTGGTGGCGAAAGACAGCGCCAAAACGCGTTGGTACAAAGGCGTTCCCGAGGACAAACAGGGCGCTCTAATTCCGCCCGGCGTCTTCGAACGATGGTGGGAGGCGACGCTCGCCACCGATCCGGTCGGCAGCAAGATGAATCCGCCCATGATTCGCGCCGGCGACGGCGTCGTCGCGGAATTCGTGAACTACTGGCGCGCAGGAAAGGCATTTTACGATCCCGGCAAGATCACTGTGCCGACCCTGCTCATTCATGCGGAATGGGACGCCGATCTTCCGACCTATATGGCTGAGGCCTATTTCGCGAGCCTTACGTCCGCATCCTACAAGCGCTTTGTCCAGCTCGGCGAAGGCACGCATTCGGTCATGCTGGAAAAGAACCGTATGCAATTTTTTCACGAAATCCTCGGCTTCCTCACTGAATCGGGCGCTATGGCTCTGAAGTAAGCTTGGCTTGTTGCATTCGAGCCTATAAACTGCGACCGGGAGACGTGGATATTCCGGGCGCCGGCGAGCGAAACGGGGCATTCGATCTTCGGACCGCGGGGTGATAGGACAACGCCGCCGCCACGTGCTAGGGGCGGTAGCGGTTCCCTACCTCCGCTCGCGCCCGCTGCAACAAGGAGTCTTATGTCGAAAGAAGAATTGCTTGAATTCCCCGGATTCGTCGTTGAGTTGCTGCCCAACGCGACCTTTCGCGTCAAACTCGAGAACGACCACGAAATAATCGCCCACACCGCTGGCAAGATGCGCAAGAACCGTATCCGCGTGCTGGCCGGCGACAAGGTGCTCGTGGAGATGACGCCCTACGATCTGACCAAGGGGCGCATTACCTACCGCTTCAAATGAACCTGGCCGATGGGCGGCGCAACCATGGCCTCGACCACCCGGCAGTTGCGCCCTCGCCTTGTGCTCGCATCCGCTTCGCCGCGCCGACTCGCGCTTTTGGCCCAGATCGGCGTCAAGCCTGATGCAGTCCTGCCCTCCGAAGTCGACGAAACGCCGCGCGCGAGGGAAGCGCCGCGCGCTCTCGCCGTACGGCTGGCGATGGAGAAAGCGTCCGTTGCGGCGGCTATAGCGCGGGGGCAGGCCGATCTTGCGCCGTTCCTGACGCTCGCCGCCGACACCGTCGTGTGCGTCGGACGCCGGATCTTGCCGAAATGCGAGACGCTGGATCAAGCGGAGACGTGCCTCAATCTCCTCTCCGGCCGCGGCCATCGCGTCTATACCGCTATTGCCCTCATGCCGCCGGGCGGCGCGGCGCGGCGGCGACTGGTCGAGACGCGCCTCAGGTTCAAGCGCCTGTCGCGCGGCGAGATCGAGGCCTATCTTGCGAGCGGCGAATGGCGCGGCAAGGCGGGAGGCTATGCGATCCAGGGGTTCGCCGGCGCGTTCGTCGAGCGGCTGGTCGGCTCGTATTCGAATGTCGTCGGCCTGCCGCTCGCGGAAACCGCGGCGCTGCTCGGCGGCGAAGGCTTCCATGTCCACCGAAGCTGGGACTTGAGCCTTGTTCGATGACGGACGATGACAAACCGCCGGCAGCGAACCCCGGTCCCAAAAAGACCGAGCGGCGCTGCCCGATCTGCAGCAAACCGCGCAGCGAGCGCTATGACCCGTTCTGCTCGAAGCGCTGCGCCGACGTCGATCTCCATCGCTGGCTGAAGGGGAACTATGTCATCCCGGGCGCGACCGCGCCGAGGGAGCCTCAAGACGAGGACGAGTGACGTCCGGCGACTGGCTTGGAGCCGGCCATGGCGAGAGCTAGTCTCGGGAAGTTCAACGCTTGATCGCGACAAAAAGCAGTGTGCGGCAAGTCTCGGCCGGGGAAAGATCGAGAAAATGACGACGAGCGTAGACAGGGCGAGGTGGGGGACCGAGGCGACCGTGCGCCAGCACAAAATCGCTATCCTCGTGCCATGCCTGAACGAAGAGTTGACGGTTGGCAAGACTGTCGCGGCCTTTCGCGAAGCTTTGCCTCTGGCGACAGTCTACGTCTACGACAACAACTCGACCGACCGCACCATCGACGTCGCTCGGGCGGCCGGCGCTCTTGTTCGCAGCGAGCCGCGCCAGGGAAAGGGGAACGTCGTTCGTCGGATGTTCGCCGACATTGACGCCGATGTCTTTGTGCTGGTGGACGGCGACGCGACCTATGAAGCCGAAGCCGCGCCCCGCATGGTTCGCCGGGCGATCGACGAAAATCTCGACTTCGTCAACGGCGCGCGCGTGTCCGGGAGCATGGAAGCCTACCGAAGAGGCCACCGGTTCGGCAACTACGTCCTGACGGCGATGGTGCGAAGTCTTTTTGGCAAGCAATTCACCGACATGTTGTCAGGCTACAAGGTTTTCTCTCGCCGGTACGTCAAGTCCTTTCCCGCGATGTCGAGAGGGTTCGAGATCGAAACCGAATTGACGGTTCACGCGCTCGAGCTGCGCATGCCGTCCGCCGAAGAGTTCACCGCCTATGGCGAGCGTCCTTCGGGCTCGACCAGCAAGCTCAGCACCTTTCGCGACGGGACCAGGATCCTTCGGCTGATCTTCGATCTCGTGCGCAACGAGCGTCCCCTGGAGTTTTTCGGTCTTGTCGGCATAGCTCTCATCCTCGTCGCCGTCGCGCTCGCGGTTCCGCTCGTGCAGACGTTTCTCGAAACGGGCCTCGTGCCCAGGTTTCCGACTGCGATCCTCAGCGTCGGATTGATCATCGTCGGCTTCCTTAGCTGCCTCGCCGGGCTGATCCTCGATGTCGTGGCGACAATGCGCGGCGAGATGAAGCGGCTGGCGTATTTGTCCTATCCGCCGCTTTCCATTGGCCAAAATTCAAAGGTCGGCGATCGCGGTATGTGACGAGGTCGAGGTCAAGATCAGTCTCGCGCAGGCCGATCCAGCCCGCCCTCGACGCAGGCGATGGCGAAGGCGAATTGGCGAGCGACGTCCTCGAGGCGGTCGAACCGGCCCGGCGCGCCGGCGTGGCCCGCCTCCATCGCCGTTCGCAACAGGATCGGTCCGCCCCCCGTCATGATTGCGCGGAGCCGCGCCACCCACTTGGCTGGCTCCCAATATGTCACCCTCGGATCGGTGAGGCCGCCCAGCGCCAGGATCGCCGGATAGCGTTGCGCCCGCACATTGTCGATCGGGCTATACGAGCGGATGGTGTCGAACGCCGTCCGGTCGTGGATCGGATCACCCCATTCCAGCCATTCAGCTGGCGTTAGCGGCAGGCTGGAATCGAGCATCGTCGCCAATACGTCTACGAACGGGACGTCGGCGATGAGGCCAGCGAACAGGTCGGGCGCGAGATTGGCCACGGCGCCCATGAGTAGGCCCCCCGCGCTCCCGCCTTGAGCCACGATTCGCCCCGGGCTGGTATAGCCCTGGGCGATGAGGAACCGCGCCACGGCGAGGAAATCGTGAAAGGAGTTCGGTTTCTTGCCGAGCTTGCCGTCCTCGTACCAGCGCCAGCCCTTGTCCGTGCCGCCGCGCACGTGGGCGATCGCAAATACGAATCCGCGGTCGATGAGCGAAAAACGGTTGGTCGAGAAGCTCGCCTCGACCGCGTAGCCATAGGCGCCGTAGCCGGTGAGCAGCAGCGGCGCCGACCTATCGAGCCTCATGCCCCGCTTGTGGATGAGGGACACCGGCACGCTCTCGCCGTCCTCGGCGGGGGCGAAGACAAGCCTGGTAACGTAAGCCTGCGGGTCGAAGCCGCGCGGCATTGTCTGCCGCTTGACGAGGGTGCGGCGCCGCGTTGCGACATCATAGTCGTAAGTCTCCTGCGGCCTCGCCAACGAGGAATAACTGAAGCGGATGAGCGACGTATCGAATTCGTAAACCGGCTCCAAGCGCAGGAAGTACGTCTCTTCCTCGAATGCGATGTCGTGCGATTCGCCGCCTTTCAGGTCGATGACGACGAGGCGCGGCTGGCTCGCCTCCCGCGTGAGCAGCACGAGTTGATCCTTGAACAGCGTCGCGTCGGCGATGAATTGTCCGTCGCGCTCGACGACGAAATCGCGCCAGTTCGCCTCCTCGGGCGCATCGCGCGGCGCGATCACCACCTTGAAATCGGCCGCGCCGACGTTGGTGCGTATGAAGAGGCGATCGCCGTGGTCCATGACCTCGTAGCGAATTCCTGGTCGGCGCGGCGCGACGAGACGAGGCGCCGCCGTTGGATGGTCGAGATCGACAGCGAGCGCTTCCGAGGCGTCGTGGCCATGCACCGAGATAATGGCGGCGCGGCCGAGCCGGGTTGGTTCGATGCTGATGAACCACGCCGGATCGTCCTCGGCGAACACCTCCACGTCGTCGGCCTGCCGGGTCTCCAGTCGATGCAGCATGACCCGGCGCGGGCGATGGTTCTCATCCTGTTCAACGTAGAGAAACGCTCTCGAGTCGCGGGTCCAGACGACGTCTCCCGTCGCCCCGCTCACGCGGTCGGCGAGGTCCTGCTGACGTTCGAGGTCGCGAACCGCGATGGTCAGGATCTCGGAGCCGAGATCGTCGGAACTCCAGGCAAATTTCGCGTGGTCGGGCGAATGGCGCCCGCCGGCGAAATGGAAGAACGCCTTCCCGCCCGCGCGCGCGTCGCCGTCGATCAGCACCGTCTCGGCGCCGCCCTCGCGGGGCTTGCGGCAATAGATGCGCCGCTGGCCGCCGGGACGAAAGCGCGAGTAGTACGCCCACGGCCCGTCGACTTGCGGCGGCTCGCTTTCATCCTCCTTGAGGCGGGAGCGCATTTCGCGCCGAAGCTCCTTCTGCAACCCCGCGGTCGGCGCCAGGGTCGCGTCGGCATAGGCGTTTTCAGCCTTGAGCAGGGCGCGGATGTCCGCGGGCAGCCGACGTCGGATCGCGCAGAACTTCGCGCCAATTGTCGGCCCGGATCCAGGCGTAATCGTCGGCCCACGAAACGCCGTGGGCGGAAAGCCGCGTCGGCCGCGCCTCGGCGCGCGGGGGCGCAGGAACCGAAGCCGGCGCGCTCGCTCCGTCGGTCGGTCGGGACCCGTGGCTGGTCATCGCGCCAGCGCCGGCCGTGACGGCCACGCGCCCGAAAGCGTCCGGAACGCGTCGGGAACCTCGGACGGCGAGGCGCACAACGCCGCCGCGCCGGCCTCCCGAAGCTCGCCCTCACCGCCGTAGCCCCAAAGCGCCCCGATGGTCGGTATCGCGTGCCGGCTCGCGGCAAGGACGTCGTGCCGGCGATCGCCTACCATGCAACAGTCGGCGGCCTCGAGTCTCTCGGTCTCGAGAATATGGGCCACCAGATCCGCCTTATCCTGAAAGCGCCCGCCGAGTTCGTCGCCATAAGCCGCCTCGAAATGGTGATCGAGATTGAAGCGGCGCAGAATGCGCTCAGCGTAAACGATAGGCTTCGCCGTGCAGAGAAACAATCGCGCTCCGCATGCGCGCAGGTCGGCGAGCGCCTCATCGACGCCGTCATAGACCGCCGCCTCGAACAGTCCGACTGTCGCATATCGGCTGCGGTAGACCTTGAGCGCCTCCTCCGGGTCGCCTTCGGCGCCGAGAAATTCGGCAAAGCAGCCGCGCAAAGGCGGGCCGATGATCCAGGACAGTTCCGCAGCTGGCGGGGGGGTTCGACCCAACGCCTCCAGCGCCATCCGGAAGCATCCAACAATGCCCTCGAACGGATCGGTGAGCGTTCCGTCGAGATCGACGAGGAGCGCGTGTCGCCGACTGGAGATCGTCATAGGCGCTCCGGATTCCAAACGGCCCTCGCCGCCCCATGCGGGGGCGGATCGCTAGCCGCGGATCGGTTCGTGCGCAAGCGCCGCGCGGAGGAAATAGAAGAGCCCGGTGAGCGCGGCGAGAATGAGCACGCCCTCGAGCGTCCGAGTGAGGCTCTCGCCGAGCTGGAATAGCCCGCCGATCGCCCAGCCCGCGGCGGCTCCGGCGCCGACAAGCTCGGTGCCGACGAGAATGGCGACGCTGAGCAGCGTCACCGCGTTGGTCCAATTGATCGGCGCAGCCTCCACCAAGGCGCTTTCTCCATAAATGCCGCTCGCGAAGCGCACGCCGATATACCAAGGCTCCCGGCGGCGCAAGTCGGCCGCCGATCCGCCGGACCTACGCCTGCGGTTCTATTCCGCTGCCGCCGCCCGGCGCAGCCGTTCGATCTCGTAGGCCTTGACGTTGAGGAATGCGATCCGCAGCAGCGAACGATCGTCCGGATTGGCGGAACGGCGCAGGAGATCGCCAAGGATCTGGTCGGCTTCAACCGGCTTGCCGCCTTCGATGTCACGCAGCATCGAGGCCTTGAGCGGCGAGCCCGCGGCGGTCAGCGCCGTCCGAGCCCGCGCGAGCGACGCCTCGCGCGGCGGATAGCCTTGCCCCGCGGCGATCGTGGCGCATTCGTCGAGGATGCCGGTCGCGAGGTCGGAAGCGCCTGCGGCGAGATAATCACCGACCGACGCGCGCGTGAGGCAGCCAACCCCGGCGGCCGACGCGATGAACACCCACTTTTCCCACATCTCCTGACGGATCTCGTCGCTGAGACGAGCCTCGAAACCGGCGGCGCCGACCAGCGCCGAGCCGATCATCTCGGTCCGCCGCGAACGCGAACCGTTGAGTTCGCCGAAGCTCAGCGCGTGCAGCTCGTTGAGGTGTACGATGGCGCCGTCGTTGCCGAGCGTCGCCGAGATCACGCATTGCCCGCCGAGCACGGCCTTGGGCCCGAAGCGGTCGGCGAGCGCGTCAAGGTGTCGCATTCCGTTCAGGAGCGGCAGTATCGTCGTGCCATCCCCGACCGCTCTCGGCGAACGATTCCATCGCGCCGTCGAGGTCGTAGGCCTTGCAGCTCAGGAGCACGAGATCGAAGGGACCTGCGAGTGCCTCTGGCGAGACGACCGGCGGCGACGGGCGATGGAAGTCTCCGAGAGGGCTTCGAATCGTCAATCCGTGCTCGGCAAGCTCCCCGGCTCGGCGCGTACGGACAAGGAAAGTGACGTCGCGGCCCGCCTCGAGCAGTCGTCCGCCGAAATAGCCGCCGACCGCGCCCGCTCCGACTACGAGAATTCTCATTTCGACCGATCCTCCGTCATGAGGCGACCCTTGCGCGCGCGGCTCCGCTTATGGCACGGCCGAAACCAGCAGGAACGCGGCAAAGATCACGAGATGGACGGCGCCCTGCAGCACGGTCGTGCGGCCGGTGCCGAAAGTCAGCGCGCTGATATAGAGCGTCAAGACGAGGAGCGTCATGTTCGTCGTTGAAACGCCGAGCGTGATCTGCCGGTCGAATGCGAGCGAGACGATGGCAACGGTTGGAATGGTCAGGCCGATGCTGGCGATTGCAGAGCCCAACGCGAGATTGATGCTGTTCTGCAGCCGATTGACCAGCGCCGACTTCACGGCGGCAAGGCCTTCGGGCATGAGCACGATGGCGGCGATGACGACGCCGACAAACGCCTTCGGCAATCCCGCCGCCGCGATCGCCCTGTCGACCGGGTAGGAGAGCGTCTTGGCGAGCAGCACCACGGCGGCGAGAGAAAGGAGCAACAGCGGAAGGCTCAGGAGCGTGGTCGCGGTGCTCGGAACCTCGGGCGGAGCGCCGACGGAGTCGGCGGCGACGCGCGCGTCAAGGAAATAGTCGCGATGCTTGACGGTCTGGACAAAGACGAACACAGCCCACAACACCAGTGACATGAAGCCGATGCCCTCGAGTTGCAGGATCGAATAGGACCCGCCGGCAGTGGTCTCGGTAAAGTTCGGCAGGATCAGCGCGAGCGTCGCCAGCGTCCCAAGCACGGCGAGGAGGGAGGACGCGCCTTGCAGCTGGAACGTCTGCTCGAAATGCCGCCCAGCTCCCAAGACGAGGCATAAGCCGACGACGCCATTGAGCACGATCATCACCGCCGCGAACACCGTGTCGCGCGCAACGACATCGGCGCCCGCAGCGCCGGAGAGCATGATCGACACGATCAGCGCGGCCTCGATCACCGTCACCGCGACCGCGAGCAGGATCGAGCCGAACGGCTCGCCGAGCTTCAGCGCCAGCAGTTCCGCGTGATGGACGGCGGCGAACACCGTCCCGCCGAGCAGGACGCCCGCAAGTACGAGGACATATGTCGCATCGGCGGGGACGAAATGGGCGAATTTCAGCCCGAGGAGCCCGCTGGCGACAAGCGGGACCGCCCAGGTCCAGGCCGGAATGGAGGCATGGTGCGGCGCCGACATCGATCCATCCGGTTGCGAAAGCGCGGCACTGTGCAAGAGAAGGGCGCCGCCGGCAAATCGGGGCGCTCCCCGCGCGCAATGGGTCGCCACAGCCCGCTTGACGCTCTCTCTTTTGAGAGTATTTTCCAGATATGGAAACAGAGGCCCGGCCCCGCGACGCCGCCGACGTGCGTCTCGCCGAGCGCCTGCGCGAACTGCGGCGCGCGCGGCGCTGGTCGCTCGATGAGCTCTCGGCGCGGAGCGGGGTCAGCCGCGCCTCGCTGTCGCGAATCGAGAATGGGGACGTGAGCCCGACCGCCTCGGTGCTTGGGCGGCTCGCCGGAGCGCATGGCTCGACCGTCTCGCGCCTCCTCGCCGACATTGAGAGCGAGGCGCCGGCGCTGGTCGCCCGCGCCGCCCAGCCCGAGTGGGTCGATCCCGCCACCGGCTTTCGCCGCCGCTCGGTCTCGCCGCCCTCGCTCGACTTCGATTGCGAGGTGCTCCGCTGTGAACTGCCGCCCGGAGCGAGCATCGACTATCCGCTGCCGCCGCACCTCGGCCTCGAGCATCATCTCTACCTCGAAGAGGGCGCGCTCGAACTGACAATCGAGGGAACCACCCATCGCCTGAGCGCTGGCGACTGCCTGCGATACAAACTCATGGGCCCGAGCCGCTTCCGAACCCTCGGGCGCCGCCCGGCGCGTTACATTCTCGTCTTGCGGTGAGCGTTATGGAGGGCCCAACCACAACCGTCGTCGCGCTCGATCCGGCCTCGTTCACGCAGGCCCTGGACCGGCTCGCGGACATCCTGCGCGCCTGCGTGGACGAGGGCGCGAGCGTCGGCTTCGTCCCGCCGCTCACCCATGATGAGGCGCGCGCGTACTGGCTGAACCGGGTCGTCCCCGCTCATGCAGCCGGCGCCAGGATCGTCCTCATCGCGACGCGTGGCGGCGAGATCGCCGGAACAGCGCAACTCGACCTCGATTCGATGCCGAGCAAGCGTCATCATGCGGAGGTCTCCAAGGTCCTGGTCGATCCGGCCTTTCGCCGCGCCGGCGTCGCCCGAGCCCTGATGCGCGAGATCGAGCGGCGCGCGGAGAAGGAGGGCCGCTGGCTGCTTACGCTCGACACCGCGGGCGACGCGGCCGAGGCTCTCTATCGCTCGCTCGGCTATTGCCTCGCGGGGTCGATTCCCCATTACGCGCGCAACGCCTTCGAAGATCGCTACGACGCGACGCAGCTTATGTACAAAGACCTTCGCCGCGGCTAGCTTCCGCCGGCCGACATACGGCTGAAGGAGACCCATCGTCTTGCCTGCGGAAGATCGGCCGATGGCCGACCGGAACCGTGCGAGCCTGTTCGGCCGCGTCGCGCTCGTAATTCTGACGCTCTACGCGCTCGCGATGGTCGCGCCCGACTTCCTCCGGGTCTTCCGACCGCTGGGATCGTTCGGTCTTGCAACCAACGGCGACGGCGTGATCTATGATGTCCAGGGCCCATTCGCCAGCGAGGGAGAATCGCCCGCGTGGCGAGCGGGCCTTCGCGTCGGAGATCGGCTCGATCTCGTCGCGATGCGCTGCATTCCGGTCGATACCGACCTATGCGCCAGCATTCTGTCGCAATTTGGCGGGGTGAACTACGTCGTCCCCGCCCGCCAGGCGAGGCTCATCATCGCGGCGACGGATCAGCGCCCGGCGCGCGAAGTCACGATGGTCGCTGAGCCGCGCCCCGACAATCGTCTGTTCGAGATTATCGTAGCGCTCGACACCCTTGCCGGCATCCTGGTGGTGCTCGGCGCTGCATGGCTGGTGTGGACGCGTCCGGGAGCGATGACCTGGGGCTTCTTCGTCTATGTGATCCAGTTCAATCCGGGCCAGGCGTTCCAGTTTTGGGCCTGGGCCCAGCAGTGGCCGTGGGCGCTTCTAACGCAAGACTTCATTGCGCAGGTCATGCAGGCCGCGGCTTATACCGGGCTCCTGCTGTTTGCGCTAAGGGCCCCGCTCGACCGGGCTGAAGGCCGATGGCGCAATATCGAGCTTGCCCTGCCGGCGATGTCGATCGTGTTCCTGGTCGTCGCGCTCGCGGGTATGGGAAGCGTGTTCGGTTTTCGCGCCGAAATCTGGGCGCGAAACTCGCTTTTCGTCGGTTTTGCGGTCAGCATCGCTGCGGTCGCGATCCTGCTCGGTCGCCGCCGCGATCTCTCCCCGCGCAACTATCAGCGCATACGCTGGGTGATCTGGGGCTGCGTGATCGGCCTTCCGGCCTATTTGCTGGCCGAGCTCTCGCAGGAGACCTCGCTGTTCGCCGATTTGTTGGGTCAGGGCATCGCGTCGGAGGAAGTCGCGGGCGCCCTCTACCTCATCAACGGCGTCCTCTGCTTGTTCGTCGTCGAAGCGGTGCGGCGGCCGACCGTGGTCAACGTGTGGATCCCGCTCAGGCGCGCGACCGTGTTCGGTCTCCTTCTCAGCGTGCCGGTCCTCTTCCTCCACAAGCAGATTGAAACGATCGACGAATATGTTCACGTGCCCTACTGGGCTTGGGTGGCGATTGCTTCGGGCCTCGTCTATCTGATCGCACGCGCGCACGAGTTTGCAACCGAGCTCGCGAATCAATTGTTCGACCGCGAGTTCATTCGCGCCGAGCGTCATCTCACTGCGGTTGGCGAAACAATTCTCCATGCGCGCAGCCTTGCCGAGGTCGACCGTCTCTTGGTGGACGAGCCGATGCGTTCGCTCAATCTGGCTTCGGCGGCGCTGTTTCGCGAGCAGGACGGCGTCTACCGCCGGCGCGCCAGCGCCGGATGGGACGCTGACGAGACCGACACGCTTGCCGCAGACGATCCCATGCTTGCGCAAAGATTCCAGAGGGGGCCCTACCCCGTCGACGCCGCGCACGCATCGCGCGCCCGACTGCCGCACGACCTCGCGCGGCCGCTTCTCGCCGTGCCGGTCGGCAATCCAAGGCGCTGCTATGCCATGATCTTCTACAGCGGCCACGAGGCGGGAACCGATCTCGACGGCAGCGAGCGCCATCTACTGGGCGCCCTCGCGCACGATGCGGAGATCGCCTACGCGCAGATCGAGAGCGAGATGCTGCACAAGCGGGTCGCGGTGCTCGAGGGCCAGCTCACACAGGCCTCTCAGCTCGGCTGAACCCTATCGTCAATCGCGATGAGATCGTCATGAACCAGCCGCGCGAGCCTCTGCAAGGCGTCAGCGCCTGCGTCTTCGACGCCTACGGCACCCTATTCGACTTCGCGTCCGCCGCGGCCCGCTGCGCCGATATTCCAGCCGACAGACGCGCGGCGCTGACCGCGCTGTGGCGCGACAAGCAGCTTCAGTATACGTGGCTGCGCACGCTTGAGAACCGCTACGCCGATTTTTGGCAAGTGACCGGCGAGGCGCTCGATTTCGCGCTCGAAAGCCTTCAACTTGAAGGCCCGTCCCTGCATGAGCGGCTGATGGAGCTCTATCGCGGCCTTGAGCCGTTCCCTGAGGTTCCAGCGGTCCTCCGCGCGCTACGCGAGGCGGGGTTCAAAACCGCCATCCTCTCCAACGGCTCGCCAGAAATGCTGGACGCGCTGGTCAGCCGGTCAGGGCTCGGGGCTATGTTCGACGCGGTTCTATCGGTCGACGCGGTTCGCGCGTTCAAGACCGATCCCAGGGTCTATCAATATGCGCTCGACACGCTTTCTCTGCCAGCTCGTGCGATCGCGTTCCAGTCGTCCAACGCCTGGGATGCGCACGCGGCCTCGGACTTCGGCATGCGCGTCGTATGGTGCAACCGCTACGGCCAGCGCCGCGAACGGCTTCCCGGGAAGCCCGACTTCGAGATCAGGACCCTCGCCGAACTGCCCGCGCTGCTGGCGGCGGCGGGGAATAGCACAGGGTGCTGAGCGCGCGAACGTTTCCCGCCCCGCGCGGTCTTTTCAGCGAGTCGATTTTGGCTGTGGCTCCGCTCGTCTGTGGGTCAGGGCCGCGAGACTAACGCCGCGGAGTCGGGCCCGCCAGCCGATAGGGCAATGCGTGCAGCCAAAGAGCGCTGCAGCTCGCCGGTTCGTCGAGATCGGCGGCTCCTTTCCCATCGCCGCTCCACTCCAGCACCTTGCCCCGCCCGTCGTAGGCGATCCACGGTTCGCCGGGCGCTGCTGGATTCTCGGCGAAGGCGAACCAGGCGGCATTCATCGCCTCGGCCAGCGTCCGGTCGGAGGCGCGCGGGCGATCGTTCGCCGTCGCCACCACGTCGAGCGTGTCGAAGACGTAGGGCAACTCGGCGCCATGACAGACATTGGGCCTGGCTTCGCCCGGCGCGCACGCGCCGAAGTCGGCGACAGCAGCCGGGGGCCGGCCGTAGAGGTCGACAAACGGCGGCTGCGCGAAGCGGTAGCCGAACGCCGGCTCGGACGACTGCGCGAGCGCGGCGTTGGCGGCGGAGAGATTGCCGCAGGCGAACACGAAGTCAGTCATCAGATTGGCGTAAGCCGCGCCGGCGGCGCTGTAGTAGGGAGGCGCGACGAGAGCGTCCGGGCTGTAACGCGGCGTGTGCAGGATCGCCCCCGCTCTCAAGCCGAAACGCAAGGCGAGGAAGCCGCGGTATGCCCAGGAGGTGAAATCCCACGGCGCCCTCGAGTAGGCCCGGGCGACGAACAGCGGGCCTTCGTCGGCGTTGACGCCGAACGCGATCGGCTTGAACGGCCTGGCCTCGGGCGCATAGCCGGCATAGGGCTCGCCAACGACGAGCTTGCCGTCGACGACGGGCGCCCATGGCAGCGACTGAACCTCGAGGATACGCTCGATCAGCGCCGACAGCCGCAGGTCCGCAAGCCCGATGGAGCGCTCGAGGCGTCCGGTCGCATCGGTCTGCGCCTTGAGGATATCGGCGACCGGGGCTTTTGCCGCCCAGGCCGGGTCGCCCGGACATCGGCTGGCTCCGGCCGAAGCGTTGACGGCGTCGCATAAAGCTTTGAGAAACGTCGCGCCGCGCCGCCTGGCCTCGTCCGGCGTGAGATATTGTATTCCGAGCGGATTGCTTTCCATCAGCGCCGCGCCGAACAGCGGCCCGCTGGACGGGACGTCGAACGTGTGCAGCCCGACCGACATCGCGCCGGCGCTCTCGCCGAATAGGGTCACCCGCTTGGGATCGCCGCCGAACGGAGCGATGTTGCGCTGAACCCAGGCCATCGCCGCCTGCTGGTCCATGAGACCGAAGTTGCCGCCGATCTCGCCCGAGCCCAGCGCATTGGCGGAGAGGAAACCGAGCGCGCCGAGACGATAGTTGAATGTCACCACCACCGCGCCGCGCGCGGCGAAGGCGCTGCCGTCGTAGAGCGGCGACGAACCGAGGCCCTTCACGAACGCGCCGCCGTGGATGAACAGCATCACCGGCAGCGAACGCGCGCCGTTGATGGCGTTCTCAGGCGCCCAGACATTGAGGTAAAGACAATCCTCGGCGCTCGGCTGCGGCGGATCGTCCTGCGGGCAGATCGGGCCGAACCGGGTCGCCTCTGTCGCGCCCGCCGGCGGCCATGGCGCGGCCTGAGGCGCCTGCCAGCGGGCGGCGGTCGCGTAGGCGATGCCCTTGTAGGCAATGACGCCAGCGCGACTCCCCGCGACGCCGCACAGGCTCGGCGCTGCGCCGAACTTGATTGCGGAGCCGGCGGCGCAGGCGGGCTGCTCCGCCCGCGCGCCGCCGACGAAAGCCGAGAACGCGTAGAGGCCGGAAACGGCCGCAATGACGATTCCCAAACCTCGCTTGGCCATCCCTGCCCCCGACCGGCCAGCTTAATCGCCAGCGCCGCTTCAAGTTTGCCTCAAAGCGCCCGTGAAAGGAAAGCGCCAAGCGGGAAGTCCGGAGCCGCCTGAAACCAATCGGAGGCGATGCGCTCCCGCGCCGGGTTGACGAGAAATCCGCGCCGGCCGACAAGTCGCCTTCGGAGACCAACGATGACGCAATCGCCATACCGCTGGGTGATCGTCGCCGCGGGCGGCTTTCTCGGCTGCGTCGCGATCGGCGCGATGTTCTGCCTGCCGGTGTTCCTGGTGCCGCTGACGGCGGCGACCGGCTGGTCGCGGACCGGCGTCTCGAGCGCGATGACGATCGGCTTCCTGACGATGGCCGCCTCGGGCCTCGCCTGGGGGCTGCTCGTCGACCGCATCGGGCCGCGGACCGTCGTTCTGATCGGCACGGTCCTGCTCGGCGTAGGCCTCGCGCTCGCCAGCCGCGCGACCAGCCTCCTCCAGTTCCAGCTCTGCTTCGGCGCGCTGGTCGGCGTCTCGGTCTCGGCGATCCTCCCGCCATTAATGGCGACGGTGACGCGCTGGTTCGAGACCCAGCGCAGTCTCGCTGTTTCGCTGGTGTCCGCCGGCTTCGGCATGGCGCCGATGACGATGTCGCCCTTCGCCGCCTTCCTCATCGGGCGGACGGATTGGCGAAGCGCGATGCTGATCATCGCCGGCCTCGTTCTCGCTCTCATGCTTCCCGCGGCGTTCCTCATCCGCAAGCCGCCCTCGACGGCGGAAGCCGGGAGCCCGGCCGTTTACGATTCCAGCGACGACCGGCGCATGACAACTTCAGCCGCGCTACGCTCGGCGCCCTTTCTCATTCTCGCCGCGACCAATTTCTGTTGCTGCGCGGCCCATTCGGGACCGATCTTCCATACGGTGAGTTACGCGATCGCATGCGGGGTGGCGCCGCTCGCCGCGGTGTCGATCTACAGTCTCGAGGGCCTGACGGGCATGGGCGGCCGCCTCGCTTTCGGCGTCCTCGGCGACCGGCTCGGCGCGAAACCAGTTCTGGTCGCGGGCCTGCTGATCCAGGCTTTCGGCGCGCTCGCTTACATGTTCGTCGGCAGTCTCGATCAGTTCTATGCGGTCGCGGCGCTGTTCGGCTTCACCTACGCCGGCGTCATGCCGCTCTACGCCGTACTCGCGCGCGAGAATTTTCCGGCGCGGATGATGGGCGCGATCATCGGCGGAACGTCGACGGCGGGCAGTCTCGGCATGGCGCTCGGCCCGCTCGCCGGGGGATGGATCTATGACGCCTACGCGACCTACGCCTGGCTTTACCTTGGGTCGTTCGGCATCGGCCTCGGCGCGTTCCTGATTGCGCTGACGTTCAAGCCGTTTCCCCGGATCGAACCGCAGGCGGCGCCGCAGCCGGCCTGACCGGAGCGGGAGCGAGGCTTTACCACTTCTCCTTGAACGGCCGCGCTTCGACTTCGAAGCTCCAGGCGGCGCGGTCTTGCCTGGTGAGGTCGGCGGCGATCGCGGCGACGCCAGCCGGATCGATGAAGAAGTCGTCCGCGCGGTCGGTGAAACGCGAGCGCGTCACCGGCCCGCCGACCACGCCGTCGACGACGATCAGCGCGACATGGATGCCCGCCGGCCAGAGATGGCGGGCCATCGATTCAGCGAGCGCGCGCTGCGCCATCTTGCTCTGCGCGAACGCCGCCGTGCCTGCTGCGCCACGGCGTGAGGCGGTCGCGCCGACGACGATGATCGTCCCCCGCCCTTTTTGTTTCATCGCCGGGATCGCCTGCCGGCCGGCGAGAAAAAGGCCGAGCGTGTTGATGCGCCACGACCGCTCGAGGTCGTCGGCCTTGACCTCCTCGACATTGCCCCAGACGCCCGAGCCGGCATTGAAGATGAGAACGTCGGCGTCGCCGATTTCGGCCCGCATTTTGGCGAAGGCCGCCTCGACCGAGGCCTCGTCGGCGACGTCGCAAGGATAGGCCCTCGCGCCCTTGAGCTCGGCGGCGAGTTTGCGCGGTGAGCTCGGCGCGGCGCGCCATCAAGGCGACGGCGTAGCCATCGCCGGAGAAGCGCCGGGCGAACGCCTCGCCGTTGCCTGGGCCGACGCCGAGGATCGCGCATACCGGAGGCTTGGTTGCTTCCGCCATAGGTTTCATCCCTCCCGCCGTAGAGAGCTGCGCCGGGCGCGCTTCCCCACCTGCGCATCTTGCAATGGGGGCGACCGGGGCGCAACGGACCGGGCCGCCTCGGCATTTACCCCATTCACGAGGCTACGAGCGGAGAAACTTGACGGCTGCTGGCGAACGCGCAAATTCAACGACAGAGCGCCGCCGACGAAAGCGGCCGGAGCCGGGCGAGGAAAATGCGAGGACAGGCGATGACAGTTCGACCGTGGGTGAAATCCTTTCCGCCCGAGGTGCGCGCGGACGCGCCGCTCGATCTCGCTCCCGTGCAAAGCGTGCTCGAAAAGGCCGCCGAGCGGTTCGGCGCCAGGCCCGCGCTCGAGTTCATGGGCAAACGGATCTCGTACGCAGAATTGGACGCGCTGGCGAACCGGGCAGCAGCGGGATTCCAGAAGCTCGGGGTCGGCCCGGGCGTGCACGTCGGCCTCTTCCTGCCCAATACGCCTCATTACATCATCGCCTTCTTCGGCGTGCTGAAGGCCGGCGGCGCCGTCGTCAACTACTCGCCGTTGGACGCGCTGCATACCCTGCAAATCAAGATCGAAGACAGCGAGACCCACATTCTGGTGACGCTCGACCTCGCCGCGCTTTATCCGCAGGCCGAGAAACTGATTGGCTCAACCCGCCTCAAGACTCTGGTGGTCGGCGAATTCGCCGAGATGTCGCCCGCGCCCGGTCCGGTCAAGGCGCAGATGGTCGCCGCCGGCATGCTGGCCGAGGTCAAGCGCGATGATCGTCACCTCGCCTTTCGCGACTTGATCGACAACGACGGTCGCTACAACGTCCATCCTCTCGGCGACCTTACGGAAGACTTGGCCGTGATCCAATATACCGGCGGCACGACCGGGACTCCCAAAGGCGCGATGCTCACACACGCCAATCTGACCGCCGCCTGCTCGCTCTATATGGAGATCATGACCCGCAGCGGCCCCAACTCGCTGCGCGAGGGCGAGGAGCGTTTCCTTTGCATCCTGCCGCTATTCCATATCTATTCGCTGACCGTCGTGATGCTGCTTGGCTTCCGGTTAGGGGCGGAGCTTGTCCTGCATCCGCGCTTCGATCCGGCTGCCGCCGTCAAGGACATCGTCGGCAAGAAGATCACCGTCTATATGGGCGTGCCGACAATGCATGTCGCGCTTCTGAGCGTGCCCGGAGTCGAGTCGATGGACTGGTCGTCTCTCCGACTATGCGCCTCGGGCGGGGCGCCGCTTCCGCTCGCGGTGCAGGAGCGGTTCGAGAAAGTCATCGGCTGCCGGTTGGGCGAGGGCTGGGGGATGACCGAGACCGCGCCGATCGGAACGTTCACGCCGCGGGAGGGGCCAAGAAAGGCGGGCTCCTGCGGCCTTCCCTACCCCACCACCGAGATGAAGTTCATCGATGTCGCCGACCCCGACCGTGAGGTCAAGCCGGGCGAGCGCGGCGAGATCTGCGTCAAGGGCCCCAACGTGATGAAGGGCTACTGGAAACAGCCGAAAGCGACCGCCGATTCGATGACCAAGGACGGGTTCTTCCGCACCGGCGACGTCGGATACATGGACGAGGACGGCTTCGTCTACATCGTCGATCGCACCAAGGACATGCTGCTGTGCGGCGGGTTCAACGTCTATCCGCGCAATATCGAGGAGGCGATCTATCAGCACCCGTCAGTCGAGGAAGTGAGCGTGATCGGCGTGCCGGACGACTATCGCGGCGAGACTCCCAAGGCGTTCGTCAAGTTGAAGGCCGGCGCGGCGCCGGTTTCGTTTGAGGAGATGAAGGCGTTTCTCAAGGATCGTCTCGGCAAGCACGAGATGATCGGCGCAATGGAAATTCGCGCCGAGCTGCCCAAGACCCCGGTCGGGAAGATCTCCAAGAAGGACCTTCGCGCCTCGGACCCGCAAGCCCGCGTCGCCTGACCGCGGGGACCGGCGCCAATCCGGAGATGCGGTCTTCACGAAACTTGACCGGGCGACCTCGACGGATATACGCTGGTTCACATGTCTATCCGAAGGAAGAGCCTCATGCAGGTCGCCAAATGGGGCAATAGCCTTGCCGTCCGCCTTCCCGCCGCCGTTGTCGAAGCGTTGCAGCTCAAGCCCGGCGACGAGATCGACGTGCACGTGGCCGGGGAGCGCGCATTCGGCGTCGCTCGCAAGCCCCAGCGACAGGATTTCCTGAACCGGCTGCGCGCTTTTCGCGGGCGATTGCCGCCCGATTTCAAGTTCGACCGGGACGAGGCGAATGCCCGGTAACTTCTTCGATAGCAATATTCTCGTTTACCTCGCCTCGGGCAATTCGTCGAAGGCCGACCGGGCGGAAGCCGTACTTCGCGACGGGGGCGCGATCAGCGTTCAAGTGCTGAACGAAGTCGCCAATGTCGCGCGACGCAAGATGAAAATGTCCTGGCGAGAAACCCGTAGCCTTCTGTCGTCGCTGCGGGGATTGCTGACCGTCCATCCGGTCACCATCGAGACCCACGAGCTTGGGCTCGCTTTGGCTGAGCGTCACAATCTCGCGATCTACGATGCGCTCATCACCGCTTCCGCCCTGCTCGCGGAGTGCGACCGTCTGTGGTCCGAGGACATGCAGGACGGGATGGCGATCGACAAGCGATTGCGGATCGTCAATCCGTTTCGGGAGCAGAGACGATGAAGCCCGCGGCAAGTCCCTCGGCGCTCAAGGTTCAGGCCGCCCTCGGCGAGGGGTTCCCGGTGCTGGAGTTCGAGGCGACCACCCGCACCGCGGCCGACGCCGCGGCGGCCATCGGCTGCACGGTCGGCCAGATCGCCAAGTCCCTCATCTTCCGCACCGCTGACAGCCGTCGGCCGGTGCTCGTCGTGGCCTCCGGCGTCAACCGGGTCGATGAGACCAAGGTTGCAGAGGCAGTCGGCGAGGGAATCGCCCGCGCCGACGCCGAGTTCGTGCGCGAGGCGACCGGCTTCGCCATCGGCGGCGTGCCGCCAGTCGGTCACAAGACTCCGCCAGCCGTCCTGATCGACGAATCGCTGATGGCGTTCCCCGAGATCTGGGCCGCCGCCGGCACGCCCAACGCAGTCTTTCGCTTGACGCCACGGACCTGGTCGCGCTGACCGGCGGACGCGTAGCGGCGATTGCGCGCGAACAAGGAGGCATGTGAGGACTTGGCTGCAAAGCGGAAAGCTTCCGTCAAGATCAGGATCGGCGTCGGCGGCTGGACCTACGAACCATGGCGGGGCGCCTTCTATCCCAAAGGCCTGGCCCAGAGCCGCGAGCTCGAATATGCGAGCTCAAAACTCACCTCGATCGAGATCAACGGCACCTTCTATGGCTCGCAGAAGCCGACGAGCTACGCCAAGTGGCACGACGAGACGCCGGACGATTTTGTTTTCTCGCTCAAAGGACCGCGTTTCGCCACCAACCGCCGCGTCCTGGCCGAGGCGGGCGAGTCGATCGAACGCTTCTTCAAGAGCGGCGTCACCAATCTCAAGGCCAAGCTTGGGCCGATCAACTGGCAGTTCGCCGCGACGAAGCGCTTCGACCCTGAGGATTTCGCCGCGTTCTTGAGACTGCTTCCCGCGTCTGTCGATGGGCTCGCGATCCGTCACGTCGTCGAGGTGCGCAACGACAGTTTTCAAACGCCCGAGTTCGTCGCGCTGGCGCGAACCCACGGCGTCGCAATCGCGATCGCGGGCGATTCCAAATACCCGCAGATCGCTGACCTGACCGCGCCGTTCGTCTACGCGCGGATCATGGGAACGACCGACAGCGAGGCCGCGGGATACTCGAGTTCCGCCCTCGATCTCTGGGCCGACCGCGCCAAGACATGGGCCGCTGGCGGCGCCCCGACCGATCTCAAAACCGCCGCGCCGCTCCAGCCGGGCGACGCCGGCCGAGAGGTATTTCTCTACGTCATCAGCGGAGCCAAGGAACGTAACCCGGCCGCCGCGATGGCGCTGATCGAGCGCGTCGGCTGACTCGTGATCACTGGGCGGCGATACGATCGCTGAGGTTGCTGGCGCGATAGCGCTCCGCCGCGTGCTCGTTGGCGAAGTTCGGCAGCATGGCCTGGCGCGCGGCGTTGAATCTCTCCCACTGGGCGGCGTCGGGCAGCGGCGGAATGGTCACCGCCTCGCGGCGGTCGAAGCCGACGAGCGCCGCGTCGACCAGTTCGCCGACCTCCATCACGCCTTTGAGCGTGTTCACGTCACGGCCTGACCTCGCCCAGATCTCGGTCCGGGTCGCCGCTGGCAGCACCGCCTGGACGTAGACGCCGCGGCCGCCAAGCTCCGCCTGCAGGCTTTGCGACAGCGCCAGCACGTAGGCTTTGCTGGGGCCATAGGCGCCGAACGAAATCTCCGGCGCGAGGCCCACCACCGAAGCAATATTGATGATCGCGCCTTCGCCGCGGGCGAGAAATCGCGGAACGACCGCGCCAACAAGGCGCGTGACCGCGGTGACGTTGAGACGGATCAGGCGGTCCATCATATCGAGATCGGCGTTAGCGAAGCCGCCGGGCGCGGCGATGCCGGCATTGTTGACCAGGATGCCGATGCGGTCGTCGTCGCGAAGGCGGGCCTCGATCCCCGCCAGATCGGCGCCCGCCGTGAGATCGGCGGACGCAATGTCGATTTTCACTCCGGTCTCGGCGCGTAAGCGGGACGCGAGTTCCTCCATACGCGCCCCGTCACGCGCGACCAGTACTAGGTCATGCCCGCGCCGGGCAAAACGGTCGGCGTAGGTCGCCCCGATGCCCGAGGATGCGCCGGTGACGAGAACGGTCGGAACCTTATGCACCATGGTATGAACTCCTATTGATGATAGTCATCATGATTGCATTCATTATCATGATAATGTATGATGTCAAGGGGCGAGGAGGCCCATCGGAGCATGAAAGTCAGCAAGGAACAGGTCGCAGAGCACCGGGCGCGGATTTTGGCGGCGGCTGCGCGTCTCTTCCGGCTGCGCGGTTTCGACGACGTGACCGTGGCCCAAGTGATGAGGGACGCAGGCCTCACCCATGGCGCTTTCTATGGGCACTTTTCGTCCAAGGAGGCGCTGATCGCCGAGGCGATCGAGTCGGTCCTCGCCCCTGCCCCAGACGGCGTGGGGACGCGCATGCGGGCGGCGGCCTATGCCGATGGCTATCTGAGCGCGCGCCATCGCGACGATCCCGCCAGCGGTTGCACGTTCTCGTCGCTTGGCACGGAGGCCGCTCGCGGGTCGACCGATCTTAGGCAGGTCATGACCGAGTCGACGCGCCGTCAGATCGAACGCTTCAGCGCCGAGGCCGAGGGCGGTACACCGCGCGAGAAGCGGCGCGCCGCGATCGCCGCTTGGTCGGCGATGGTCGGCGCGATGGTGCTCGCCCGCATCGTCGACGACGACAAGCTATCCAGGGAAATCCTGACCGCGACGCGCGCCTCGCTGCCGTTCGCTTGAGGCGAGGGGCGATTCGCGGCGGTCAAGGCCGCGGAAGACGGCGCCGGGATCGAACGCACAGCGCCCGCTCTTTCAGCTCTTCAAGAAGGCCAGGAGGTCCGCGTTGATGGTTTCGGCGTGGGTCGTGGGCATGCCGTGAGGAAAGCCTTTATAGGTCTTCAGCGTGCCGTGCTTCAGGAGCTTCGCCGCAAGCGGACCGGCGGCGGCATAAGGGACGATCTGGTCGTCCTCGCTGTGCATCACCAGCAGCGGCACATTGATCTTCTTCAGATCCTCGGTGAAGTCGGTCTGCGAGAAGGCGACGATGCCGTCATAGTGCGCCTTTGCGCCGCCCATCATGCCTTGACGCCACCAATTCGAAACCAACGGTTCCAGCGTTTTTACCCCCGGTTTGTTGAAGTTGTAGAAGGGGCCGGCCGCCACATCCCAGTAGAACTGCGCCCGATTGGCGGCCAGCGCCGCCTGGAAATCGTCGAAAACCTTCTTCGGCTGGCCGAGCGGATTGGCCGCCGTTTTCACCATCAGCGGCGGCACCGCGCTGATGATGGCCGCCTTGGCCACTTGCCGATCGCTGTGACGCGCCAGGTAGTGCACGACTTCGCCGCCGCCGGTGGAGTGGCCGACGTGGATCGCGTTCTTGAGATCGAGATGCTTGGTCACCGCCGCGAGGTCGTCGGCGTAGTGATCCATGTCGTGGCCGCGACCGATCTGGGTCGAGCGGCCGTGCCCGCGGCGGTCGTGGGCGATGACGCGATAGCCGTGGTTGAGGAAGAACAGCATCTGGGCGTCCCAGTCGTCCGCCGATAGCGGCCAGCCGTGGCTGAACACGATCGGCTGCCCGCTGCCCCAATCCTTGTAGAAAATCTCGACGCCGTCGCTGGTTGTGACCGTAGGCATTTTCCTGATCCCTTGCGTGCTGGATGCCGTCCCTTCCGATGGTATGGGCTACCGGATACGGGCAGCGCTGGCGACAGGGAAAATGATGCTTGGCGGCCTGAAACGAAGATAAGCCCCATTCGGTCGGAACCCGTGGGCCGAGCCGGGTCAGGCCGTCTCGGCCCGACAAGAGAGACGGCAAACCGCCTCCCAGGCGCCGCCGGCAAGCGCGCGGGCGCCGTCCGTCATCGCGGCGCTCAAACCGGTCAGACCATAGCGGTCGAGCGGCGCAACTTGAGCTCGCAGATCGTCGATCTTGAGCCGCAAGGACAGCGGCGTTCTCAGTCGGCGAAGGTTTTGCGAGGCGATCATGGCGATCTCCAGTTCCGTGTCGTTTCGCGGCAGGATACCGGCCGGACTTGACTGGAATATGATACGGGCGGGGCGAGGTTTGGTTTCACCGCCGGCCTGGCGCTCGTCCCGCTTTGTGGCGCAACGGGGCGCCGCTTACAGCCACGACGCGCGATATTGGGTCGGCGTCGCGCCGAACGCCGCGCGGAATCGGTGATTGAAGGTCGA
This sequence comes from uncultured Alphaproteobacteria bacterium, assembly GCA_963776665.1. Taxonomy (GTDB): domain Bacteria; phylum Pseudomonadota; class Alphaproteobacteria; order Rhizobiales; family Beijerinckiaceae; genus Roseiarcus. The sequence goes on along the minus strand of CAVZNQ010000006.1, from coordinate 15,978 downwards.
GAGGTCGCCGAAGCCGCTGTCGAGCGCAATCGCCAGCACCGGCCGGCAGGACGAGGCGAGCTCGAGCGCGGCGCGACGCATTCTGGCGCTGAGGAGATATTGGTAGGGGGTCATGCCGGTCAGGCGCCGAAAGACGCGCAGAAAGTGGTACTTGCTCATCCCCGCGCGCGCCGCGAGGTCCTTTAGCTGAACCGGCTGGGCGGCGTCGGTCTCGACCATGCGGATCGCTTCGACGACCCGGCGCGCCTCGCGCGCGGCCGGCGGCGCGCCGAAGCCCTCCCGATCGGCCATTGCCCCGACGACGCGCTCGATGAGCCCCAGGACCAGCTCCTCGCGGCGCAGCGCAGGCGCCCGCGCCGGCAGGGCCTCCATCAGCGCCACGACCGGCAGCGCTTTCGGCGACGGCGGCAGGCTCGGGACCGAAAAGCGAAAGCGGCTCGTCGACGCCGCGGCCGCGGCGATCTCGCCGAACAGGTCGTCGCGAACGTTCAACGAAATGCAGCGATCGCCAACGCCGTGCGAATGACCGCATTCGAAGCACCGGCCATTGTTTCCGAGCAGCAATGCGCCCGGGTAAAGCAGCCCGTGCCCGGCCTCCGAGCGATAGGTGAAGCTCCCCTCGATGACGGCGGAGACGCTGAAGCCCTCGTGGCGCTCCTCGAACGGCCGGTCGGACGGTCCTGCGCGGCAGACGACTTCGCGCACGCTCCAGCCGTCGCCGGCCGCCAGGGTTCGCTTGGCGGGACCCTCGTCCGCCGACTTTGCCGCGCCCGGCCCAGGGCATGGGACTTCGCCTTGCATCGGCGGATCATAGCAATTTTCCCCAAGCCGGAGAACCGTCCGCCGCAATAGGTTGTCTGCAACCGCCGAGGCTCGAACGTGTCCCGCCTCGGCCATGGAGGACAGTCATGCTGGACCATGTTTCGATCGGCGTTCGCGACGTCGCGAAGGCCAAGCGCTTCTACGACGCGGCGATGACGCCGCTCGGTTATGCCTGTCTCAGCGCCGACGAGGGCTCGCTCGGCTATGGCAAGGAAGGCGTCGTTTTCTGGATCAATTCCGCCGAGCGCCCGGTCGCCGACGACCCGAAGTCAGGATTGCACTTCTGCTTCGCCGCTCCGAACCGGGCGAGCGTCGCGGCGTTCCATGCCGCCGCGCTCGCCCACGGCGGACGCGACAACGGCAAGCCCGGATTGCGCAAGGATTACGGGCCGCACTATTACGCAGCCTTTGTCTTCGACCCGGAGGGCTACCGGCTCGAAGCCTATTACGGAGGGAAATAGGCCGGTGGCGACGATCCGATCCGAACTTACGACGCGGGCGCCGGCGGACGAGGTCTGGTCGGCGGTCCGCGACATCGGCGCGCTCCATACCCGGCTCGTCCCCGGCTTTGTGGTCGACACCCGGCTCGAGCCCGGCGCGCGCGTCGTGACCTTCGTCAACGGCGTCACCTTGCGCGAGCCGATCGTCACCCTCGACGAGGAGGCGCGTCGCCTGGTCTGGACCGCCGAGGGCGGCCGCGCGCGCCACTATAACGCCGCGCTCGAGGTCGCTTCGCTTCCCGGCGGAGCCACGTCCGTCGTCTGGACCGCGGACTTTCTGCCCGACGAGCTCCATGCGTATTTCTCGCAGGCGATCGGAGCGGGAATGGCCGCGATGCAGCGCAGCCTGGACGCGCTCGCCGCTTAAGAAACACGCGAGCCGAGCCCGCGGCTTCGATGGCGAGGTTTTGCATCTGGAGCGATTGACGCCTACCGTGAAGGAGCAGCCGGCATCGTTCAAGACCCGGAGACGAAGAGCATGACTCTGAGCGTTCCAGTCGTCGTCTTCGGGCTTGTCCTATCGGTAGCGCCGGCATGGGCCGGCGACTTCAGCGCCGAAGTCGATTTCGTGACGCGGGCCGCCAATGGCAATGTCTTCGCCGTTGCGGAGTCGCGGCTCGCGGTCGATCGGGCGCGCGCGCCCGCGGTGAACACCTTCGCGCGCCGGCTGATTGACGACCATGGGAGGGCGGAGGCGGAGCTTCGGGCCGCGGCCGAAGGATCGGGCGCGACGGTCCCGACGACGCTCGACCAGGATCATCAGGCGCGCCTGACGGCGCTGCGGCGCAAGTCCGGCGCCGACTTCGACAAGGCCTACATCGCCGATCAGCTCGAAGCCCACTCGAACGCCCTCACCCTTTATGCCGACTACATGCTGTGGGGGGAATATGAGAAGCTTCACGCCCTGGCGATCAAGATGATCCCGATTACGGAGGCGCAGCTCAAGGACGTCCAGGCGCTTGCCGGCGACTAACGGCTGATGGGGTTCGGCGCGAAGGCCTCTGGCGGATGGCGACGAGTTGTGGCTAGCTAGGGTGGGCTCGGGGTCGTTCAACCATGTCCGCGAATCTCGATATCAGCGGCTACGCGATCGTCTCGGACGACGACAAGATCGCCGGCGCCGACGGTATGACGCCGGTTTCGCTGCGCAACGAAAAGGACTGGGAGCTCTACCAGCGCGCGCAAGAGGTCGCGGACCTGACCATATTCGCGCGCCGCAGCCACGAACTCGAGCCCAACATACACCGGCGCCTGCGTCTTGTCGTCTCGCGCGAGGCGGCGGGGCTCGAGCAACGTCCGGACAGCTGGTGGTGGGACCCGCGGCGCACGACCTGGGAAGATGTTGCAGCCCGGCTTCTGCCGGCAGGCGGCCGGGTGGCGGTCGGCGGCGGTCAGGTGGTGTTCGATCTTTTCCTTACGATCGGCTTCAATGGGTTTCATCTGTCGCGCGCACATGGGGTCAAGCTTCCGGGCGGCCGGTCGGTGTTTTCAGCTTCCGACGCCGGCGTCCCAGCCGCGAGCGTGCTCGAACAGCATGGTCTCAGGCTCAGCGAACGAATCCCGCTCGATCCGGCGCATGGCGTCGAAATGACAATCTGGCGCCGCCCAGCCTGAGCCCGGCGACGTTCCGAGCGCGCAGAACCCGAGGAGGCGCGCGGGACGCTTTCGTCTACGCGACCGCGCCCGCTCGCGCTCTCCCGGCCGGAAGGTTGAACGGCGTGATCACTTGCACCTGCGACGGCGTCGGGGGCGGGCCCTGCGGCAAAACGCGACGGGCCTGCATCACGACTCGGCAGGCCGAGCGCACATCGAAATGCAGATCGTGATGCAGGACCGCGGAGATTCGCCGCTCGCGGAGCAGCGCCAGGTTGTCCGCGTCAAGATCATGTCCGACGAAGACCCGGCATGTACGAGACATCGCCTGAAACGCTTCGACAATCGCGCGGTTGCCGCCGCCTATCGAATAGGCCGCAACGATGTCCGGGTTGGCGGCGAGAGCCTTTCGCACGAGCGCGCCGGTCGCCCCGTCGATGCCGAGGCCTTCGCTGACCTCGACGATGCCTAGATCGGGGTAGCGCGTTCTCAGGGCCCGGCGGAAACCGATCTCGCGCTCTTCCTCGCCGCGGAAACGATTGCTGCTGAGAGTCGTCAGGATTTTCGCCTTCGCGCTTCCGAGCCACTCCCCGATCAGATAGGCGGCAGTTTCACCTGCCGCGCGATTGTCCATTCCGACATAAGCTGCGCGGCGGCAATTGGCGATGTCGGTCACAAGCGTGACTACCGGGGCTCCGCGCGCGGTCATTCGATCGACCGCCGCCGCGATCTCGGGCGCGTCGGGCGCCTTGAGGAAGAGCCCATGCGTTCCCCGCGCGCGCGATCCTGTCGATTTGCGCCGCCAGATCGGCGAGCTTGGCCACCTCGCTGAAATGGTAGCGGGCGCGGAACACCGCCGGCCGCAGCGCCGGCATCTCGTCTTCGAGCGCCACCCGAACCGACTCCGAAAATCGATCCGGCGCCTGCATGACGACGTCCACGACAAACTTCTGGCCGGTGAGCCCCGCCTGCTCACTCTGTCCATCGAGTTCGCGAATCGCCTGCTTGACTCGCTGCGCGGTATGCTTGCGAACGCCATCGCGTCGGTTGAGCACGCGATCGACGGTCGCTTCGCTGAGCCCCGCCTGCTGGGCGATTTCCTTGATGAGAAAGGGATGGGCCACGGCCAGCCGTCCTGATGGGTTTTTGATGGGGTTGCGCGATATTCTTGCTGGGTCTGCCCCTTATACTGCGTTCCATAAACGAACGCACGGAGGATTGGCCCATGAAGGATGACAACGCCAAGCGGCTGAGATCGAATCGCGTCTGGCTGAACGAGGCGTCGTGCGACCTTGACGCGTTCCGGCGGATCGTCGAGCGCTCCGTCAACCGCGCCGACTACCCTTACGCCAGCGACGTCAAATCGAACGTGCTCATCTACGACGGCCTCGAGGCGCGCAGCGCCGCCGCATCGCCCGAGGCGCGCAAAGAGCTCATGGCGGAGTGGGTCGAGGCGCTGACCGACGGACCGGGCATCATCGCCATTCGCGGCGCGTTCGCCGACATGAGCCCGATCGACACCACCAACAATCATTTCTGGGCGATCATCGAGGACGAGCGCAGAAATAACGTCGGCGGCGGCGATCACTTCGCCAAGCCGGGCGCCAACGACCGCATCTGGAACGCGCTCGAGAAGCTCTGCCTGCGCGACCCCGCCGCATTCGCCGCCTATTACGGCAACGCCGTGATCGCGCTGGTGAGCGAGGCCTGGCTCGGCCCGGCCTATCAGATCACCTCGCAGCTCAATGTCGTCAATCCGGGCGGCGCCGCCCAGGTCGCACACCGCGACTATCATCTGGGTTTCCAGTCGGCAGAGACGATCGAGCGCTTTCCCGTCCACGTCCAGCGTCTCTCGCCGGTGCTGACGCTGCAAGGCGCGATCGCTCATTGCGACATGCCGCTCGAAACCGGGCCGACCCTCTATCTGCCGTTCTCGCAGAGCTACCTGCCCGGCTACATGGCGACAGGCCGCGCGGAGTTTCGCGACTATTTCGACGCTCATCACGTCCAATTGCCGCTGGCAAAGGGCGACGCGGTGTTCTTCAATCCCGCCCTCTTCCATGCCGCAGGAACGAACCGCTCGAAAGACGTCCGCCGCATCGCCAACCTTTTGCAGGTCTCCTCGGCGTTCGGCCGGGCGATGGAGAGCGTCGACCGGCTCAAGATGAGCCTCAGACTCTATCCGGCGCTGAAAGGTCTGCTCAACGACAACGCCGTCACGGCCGCTGAGGCCGATAACGCCGTCGCCGCTTCAGCGGAGGGCTATTCCTTCCCGACCAACCTCGACCGTGACCCGCCGAAAGGCGGCATGGCGCCCAAGAGCCAGCAGGACCTGATGCGCCAGGCGCTGAAGGAAAACTGGGCGCCCGAGGTGTTCGCCGAAGAGGCCGAGGCGCAAGCCTGGCGGAAGCTGACCTGAAGCGCGGCCGGGCGCCCGACGGGGAAACTGCGCGGCGTCGCAAGCCCATCGAAAAGGGGGAGATCGGAGTGCTCGGCTATGCCCGCGCGCCGGGCGGCTTAGGTCGCCATTTCGCTTGCGTTCGTCCTCTCTTGGACCGCGGTAAACCGGGCCCCTTCGAGATCTCGCATCCGGTTTTTCAGTTTGCAGTCCGATTGTAACCGCATAATCTCGTTTTCTTAGGGGAATCACAGCGCCGGCAAGGTCGATGAGGTTCAAGAAACTGGCGATTGCGGCGTTGGGGGGAGCCGTACTCGTTGTCGGCGGGGCGGTTTTGTATTGCGCGGCATCGGGTCTTCGAAACCGACCGAAAATGTAGCGGGCGCGCCGGATAAGAGCGTGTGGAACTCGCTCGTATGTCGGGCTCGGCTGTACATGCAGCACGCGTCCGGCGAGGCTCCTGAACTCGGATGGAGAGAATTATGGGAGCTGACGCGTCCGGGGAGGGGGTTCTATTGCGTCGAAGGGAGAAGCGTGGCGGGAAGCTTTTGGTACAGCTCTGTCGCCACTGACGACGATCGCGCGGCGGGGGCGCGCACGTTCCGCGAACGATGCTCCCTATGCCACGGTATGGATGGGGCTGGCAGTCCATCTGCGCCGTCGCTAACGAGATCGGAGTACAATCATGGCGACAGCGATCTGGCCGTCTACGAAGTATTGAAGCACGGTATTCCTGGAACTGCTATGCGCAGCGCAGAGCTGCCGACGCTCTCGTTATTGCAGCTCACGGCTTACCTGAAATCGTTACAGGCGGATTCATCTGAGGATCCCAAACCGGAAAAGCCGCGCTTGGCTATTCAGGTGAGCGACGACAGATTGAGAGCCGCTGGATCCAATCCAGACGAATGGCTCATGTATTCTGGCTCCTATAACGGATGGCGTCACACGTCGCTCGCTGAAATTACTCCTCCGAACGTCAGCCAGATGAGCATGCGGTGGGTGAAACAATTCGACATCAGCAGTTCGAGCATCGAAGCTACGCCGCTGGTGATCGATGGGGTAATTTTCATGGTTCCGGACGTCGGTCACGTAGTTGCTTTAGAAGCGAAAACGGGCGCTGTGATTTGGGAATATAAGCAGAACGTTCCACGCAACCTGCCGATTCCAGATTTCGGACCTGTGAATCGAGGACTCGCGGCGCTCGGCAGTACGCTTTTCTTGGGCAAATTGGACGGGTACTTGGTCGCGCTCAACGCCAACAACGGAAAGGTGGTCTGGCAAACGTTGGTGGCAAGCCCCGCCGACAACTTTACGATCAACGGGGCCCCTCTGGTCGTAAATCATTCTGTAATTGTCGGGGTCTCCGGAGGCGAGTTCGGAGTTCGAGGGTTTCTTGCCGCCTACGACGTATCGACAGGCCAACAACAGTGGAGATTTAACACCATCCCCGGGCCCGGCGAAGCCGGGCACGAAACGTGGGAGAACGATGCATGGAAGTGGGGTGGCGGCGGGACGTGGATCACCGGCAGCTATGATCCATCGACCGACCTGCTCTACTGGGGCGTCGGCAATCCAAGCCCCGTTTTTTCAGGCGACGGGCGCCCCGGCGACAACCTGTTCACCGACAGCGTGATCGCCTTGCATGCGAGCACCGGCAGTTTGGCCTGGCATTTCCAATTTACCCCTCATGATGAGCAAGACCGGGACGCCGCCCAAACTCCTGTCCTTGCGGATCTGCCGATCAAGGGTGAGGTGCGCAAGGCGATCTGCTGGCCGAACAGGAACGGTTTCTATTACGTCCTTGACCGACTCACCGGAGAGTTTTTGGCCGGGGCGCCGTTTGTTGAGCTTAATTGGGCGAAGGGGCTTACGTCGACGGGACGACCAATCCTGTCAGAGGCTGTCGACGCGTCCGCGGAGGAGCGGCTAATAAAACCCGGCATTTCTGGCGGAACGAACTGGCAGAACCCCGCCTTTGACCCGATACGGAAGACAATATTCATCCCTGCAAACGAGAGCAGGTCACTTTTCACAAAACTGCCAGCGAATAGCGTCATCCGCGGAGAACATGGAGCGGTCTACGGCAGCGGTATGAGCCAAGATAACCCGGACATTCACAAGGTGATCGCGCTCGACGCAGCCACGGGGACGCAAAAATGGCAGTATCAGGCGCCTGATGAAACCGGCGTCGCGGGTGGGCAAGGCGGACTCCTGTCGACAGCGGGCGGATTGGTGTTTGGATCTTCGGGAGGAGTACTTTTCGCCTTGGACGCTGAGACCGGACACGAAGTCTGGCGGCGCTCGCTTGGGGGGAACACCAAGTCTCCGCCGATCTCGTTTACGGTGGATGGAAGGCAGGTGGTTCTTGTGGCGGCTGGACGCGCTTTATTCGCGTTTGGGATGTAGACCTTTGCTGCTCTTGGTTGCCTATTGCTTCGTACTCAGCCGAGAGGCGATTATTTAAGCCCCCGCGGTCGAGAAATCCGCGGCGTCAAGTGGCGGGCGTTCTCGACCTGAGCAGAACCTCGAAACTAGATATGCGGGCCGCCGCAATCCTCGATCACCGCCCTGAGCTGCGCCGCGAGCGGCCCGACGCCGGGCGCGTAGGACGCGTCGATGGCGGCCGTGCCGATCGTGAAGGCGTCCGCGCCGGCGGCGCGAACGGCCGCGACGCGCTCGGCCGAATTGACCGATCCGGCGACCACGACCGCGCCCCGGTCGGGAAACCCGCGGCGGCAGGCGGCGACGAGGTCGAGCGGCTCGGCCTCGGTCGCGCGGTAGGCGAGAATATCGACCCCCGCGCATCCCATCGCAGCGAAGGTCCGGCATTGCGCCTCGACCTCCGCCGCAGAGCCGCCGAGCCGCGTCGGATGGCCGCTCGGCTTGCCGGCGAACGGCAGGTAGCGCGTCGCGCTGCCCTTGAGGATCCATAACGCCTCTTCGACGTGGACGCCGCCCATCAAGAGATCGACGCCGAGGTCGCGGCCAAGCGCGATTGAGCGCAATTCGGCCTCGCGCGACGTCGCCACGACTTCCATCCAGGGCGACGCCCCGGCGGCGCGAATGGCGGCGGTCAGGCGCCTCAGCATCGGCCCCTCGGCGCCGACGTCCTTGAAACCGATATGGCGCAACCCGAGTCCGCGCGCGATCTCGACGAGGTCGAGCGCGTTCTCGACCGTCGCATCGTTGCGCGTCAACATGAAGACGAAGTCCATTGGCTCGGAGCGCCGCCGCATGGGTTGCCGGCGCGAGCCTAGCACCGCCCGCGCGACAAAAGGAACGTCTTCGAGCGTCGCCCCTCATGGCGCCGCGCAACAATCACGAGGAGTGGCTTTCGGTCGGGAGGGGATAGAAGACCCCGCTGATCGCCAGGAGAAAGAGAACCGCGAGATAGATGAGGCAACTCGCCATGGCGATGCGGAAGAGGAAAATCTTCCAGTACAGGATCTTCGCCAGCGCCGCGCAGCGGGTGCGGAAGAGCGCGAGAAGCTCCTTGTCGTCGTCGGGCGGCGTCACAAAATCGTCGGGCTCAACCGATCGCTTGATAAAAAACGGAAAGCCCGGCGTGACGACGTAGCGCGGATAGATCGCCAGAACCAGCAGGATGATCGAGAACAGCGGCAGCAGCAGCAACAGAAGCAGCGGCATGTAGAACGGGAGCTGCGCGCGAAAGGCGGCGACGGTCGGGATCGAAATCGCCAGAAAGAAGAGGATGATGTTCGACTTGATGTCGGAGATTCTGATGTTGTCGGTGTAGACCGCGAGCAGGCTCTCGAAATATTTGACTGTGTCGGGAGACATCGCCTGTCCTCCACTCGCGTCGGGGCCCACGTCCGATCTTACGCCAACCGGCTTTTGGCCGATGGCCGGGATTCAGCGCCGCCACGCCATCCCGGCTCGCGCTTATTTAGCGATGGCGCAGTCATACGACGGTTTCACGCTCGCGCGCGAGCGTGAACGATCGGAATCGCGGGGCGCGTCGGGACGCGAACAAAAAATCCGTGCAGTTATTTGCCAAAATCAGAAATGCGTGCTATTGCTATTCGAGTCGCCGGATTGGAAACCGCGCCTCGCGAGACGACCGGCGGCGAGGGAAAGGGACGGAGGTTTTTTTTATTTTTTCCGCCGTAACCCATTGAAAAGTCCCGATTCGGAAAAATAAGAACAAGCAAATGCAAGCAATTTCACTTCGTTTTATTTGCGTGGGATTACGGCTATTTCGCCCCGCGCGGGACTTTGGCGTCTCGCGCCGCCTCGTGATAGAGCGGCCGGCCGGGGCCTGCGGCCGCACCCCGTCCATGCCAACCCACGGAGACCCTGCCCGCCCATGACGCAAGTGGTGACCCGTTTCGCGCCTTCGCCGACCGGTTTCCTGCATATCGGCGGCGCACGGACGGCGCTGTTCAACTGGCTCTACGCCCAGCGGCACGGGGGGACGTTCCTGCTGCGCATTGAGGACACCGACCGCGAGCGATCGACCGAGGCCGCCGTCGAGGCGATCATCGACGGGCTCAAATGGCTCGGGCTCGATTGGGACGGCGAGGCGATAAGCCAGTTCGCGCGCGCCGAGCGTCACCGCGAGGTCGCCTACCAGCTGCTCGCCGCCGGCGGCGCCTACCGCTGCTACGCCAGCACCCAGGAACTCGAGGCGATGCGCGAAAAGGCGCGGCTCGAGGGCAAGCCGATGCGCTACGATGGCCGCTGGCGCGACCGCGACCCGGCGCTCGCGCCGCCCGGCGTTGCGCCCGTCATCCGCCTCAAGGCCCGGCAGGAGGGCGAGACTGTGATCGACGACCTCGTTCAGGGCAAAGTCACGTTCGCCAACAAGGACCTCGACGACCTGGTGCTCCTGCGCTCGGACGGCAATCCGACCTACATGCTCGCCGTCGTCGTCGACGATCACGACATGGGCGTGACGCACGTCATTCGTGGCGACGATCATCTGACCAACGCCGCGCGGCAGACCCAGATCTATCAGGCCCTCGGCTGGAACGTTCCCGCGATGGCGCATATCCCCCTCATTCATGGGCCGGACGGGGCCAAGCTCTCCAAGCGTCACGGCGCGCTCGGGGTCGACGCCTACCGCGCCATGGGCTATCTGCCTGCGGCGCTGCGCAACTACCTGGCGCGGCTCGGGTGGAGCCACGGCGACAAGGAGTTCTTCACCGCCGAAGAGTTGATCGCCGCCTTCGATCTCTCAGCCGTCGGCCGCTCGCCCTCGCGCTTCGACTACGCCAAGCTCGAGAACGTCAACGGCCATTACATGCGCGCGGAGAGCGACGACGCGCTCTACGACGCGCTGATTGGCGCCCTCCCCTATCTGCCGGGCGGGCCTGCGATAGAGGCCGGACTTGATGACGGGAAGCGCACCCAGCTGCGCGCCGCCATTCCGGGTCTGAAGGAACGCGCCAAGACGCTGGTCGAACTTCTCGACGGCGCCGCCTTCCTGTTCGCCGAACGGCCGTTGACGATGGATGCGAAGGCCGAGGAGATTCTCGCCCGGGCCGGACGTCTCCATCTCAAGAACCTGCTGCCGCGACTGGCCGGGCTGAAGGAATGGTCGCCGTCGCGCACGGAGGGCGTGGTCCGCGCCTACGCCGAGGAAGAGAGCGCAAAGCTCGGCTCGGTCGCTCAGCCGCTGCGCGCGGCCCTCACCGGTCGGTCGACCTCTCCGGGCATTTTTGACGTTCTCGAAGTCTTGGGACGCGAAGAGAGCCTCGGGCGGATCGAGGATCAGGCCCGCCTTGAACTGTAATCGCAGGGACGGGCGCGGACCCCAAACACGTTCCCAATCGGGACCGCACCCGGCCTTGTCAATCGCCCTCGGCTTATTCCTGCGGGAGCGCCATCGGCTGCGTCGGAACGGCGGAAGCGAGCGGCCCTGGGCCCGCGCCGTCCCGCTGATAGACGTCGGGCCGGAACTGAACGATGCCGTCCGGCGTCGCCCAGGCGGTGACGTAGATCCAGTAGACGTTGACCGGCTGCGCGAGCTTGACGTCAACACGGTCTCCGGAGCGGATCACCGCATCGATCTGGTCGCGACCCCAGCCAGGCGTATCTTTCAGAAGCCACGCGACGTAATCGCGCACATCCTGCACCCGGATGCAGCCGGACGATACGAAGCGGAAGTCGTCGCCGAAGATGCCCTTCGACGGCGTATCATGCATGTAAACGCCGTAGGGGTTGGAAATGTTGATGCGCACGAACCCGAGCGAGTTGAGGTCGGCGCCCGTGTCCTGCCGGTATTTGAAGTTGGTCGCCTCGTTGCTGTTCCAGTCGATCGAGGCCGGGGAAACCTCTTGTCCGTCCTTGTTGAAGACGCGGATCTTTTCGTCGGCGAGATAGTTCGGATCGGCCTTCATCTTCGGGATCAGGTCCTTCTTGATCAGCGAAGGCGGCACTGTCCAGAACGGATTGAAATTGATTTCGGTCGCCTTGGTCTGCATGATCGGCGACTGGCGATCGATCTTGCCCACGCCGGCGGCGTGGTGAGAATAGACGACCCCGCCTTCGACGGTCTCGACCGAGGCGGCGGGAATGTTCGCCACCACGTAACGAGATCCAAGATCGCCGCTGAAGGCCTTAAGCCGGACGATATTCGTCTGGAGCTGCTGCAGGCGGGCTGTCGCGGGGACGTTGAGTTCGGTGAACGTGGCCTCGTTGACCACGCCCGTCTGGCTGAGGCCGTTGCGGGCCTGGAAGCGCTTGACCGCCGCTTCGACGAACGAATCGAACACCGGACCCGCGCCCGCCACCGCATCAAGATCGCCCGATGCGACGAGGCGCTCGCGCAGCGCCTCCACAGCCTTCGATTTCGATCCCACTCTCAGTTCGGCGCCAGCCGGCATCGTGTTCCAGCCGCCGCGGGAGACGAGATCCTGATATTTCTGGATCGCCGCTTCCGTCGCCTCGACCGTCGCCGGCGAGAGGATGGGAGTCGCTTCACGCCCGACCGCCATGTGCGGCGAGGCTTCATAGCTCTGCGGCCATTCCGCCTGACCGCTATCCTGATCATCAGCCCTGGACGGGACCGACCCGAGCGCCACGGCAAAAGCCACGCTCGCCGTTGCGGCAAGAAATGCGCGGCGCGAGGGCCGCGAGACGATCACGCCACGCATCAATTGCTTAAACTCCAAAAATGGACCGCGCCCGTCCTACCCCGACCCGCCCCCGCCCAGACCGTTGAGGCCTGCGCCGCACCGTTCGCTCGGGGCCCTCGCGCTTCACCACGAAACATATGGGCTAGTCGGGCGCTTTTATGGCCCGGGTGAGTCAAAGGCAAGACGGGCGCCCGCATCGCGGACGCCCGTCCAAGAAAAACCCTGTGAAGTTAACAGAACGTAATCAGAGCCGATATTTGATTTGGTCTGTCCAATAGCGCTCGAGGCGCAACAAGGAAGCGTTCATGCGGGCGAAATCGTCGCCGGGAATGCCGCCGATCTGCTCGATGGTGCGGGCGTGCTTCTCGTAGACGCCGGAGACGATCCGGTGCACCTCCTTGCCTCGATCGGTGAGACTGATTCGAACCGACCTGCGGTCGATCCGCGAGCGGGAATGGTGGAGAAAGCCCATCTCGACCAGCTTCTTGACGTTGTAGGAAACATTCGAGCCGAGATAATAGCCGCGGGTGCGCAGCTCGCCGGCGGTCAATTCCTTGTCGCCGATATTGTACAAAAGCAACGCCTGCACAGCGTTCACATCAGACCGCCCCCGACGGTCGAATTCATCCTTGATCACGTCAAGCAACCGGCGATGAAGCCGCTCGACCATCGTCAACGTCTCAAGATACAATCCGGACACCCGAAGTTCAGGGTCCGGGCGAACTGGAATATCTTGCGTTTTGACTGCGTTAATCATAGCACACCCGTCTGTTCGCTTGCCCACGGCCGACGTTTCTTCGGTCCTCTTATGCGTAGAACTGTAACGTAAGCCCATGAATACCGGTTTAAGAGTCAAGATGAATCGAAGGTTTTCTGGCGCTGGTAAATTTCAATTGAATCAAAGGCTTTGTTTACGTTGACAGGACGCAAAGGTCGGCAACGCGGGGCTGCTGGCGGGTTGGACAACGTTGAGGAAGACTCGGCGGACGGGCCGATCGTCAGGCGCGTTCGCGGGCCGCGCGGAAGCTCAAGAAGAAATAGCCGGCGACGAGCGCAACGTTGACCAGCGCGCCGCCGAACCCGATCGCAGCCGCGCGCGGGCTCAGCACCGGCGACGCGGCTTCGACTACCGCGCACAGGAGCCAGATCGCCCCGCCCCAAGGCGCCGCCAACCACAGTCCGATCGCCGCCAGCAGGTCGAGACAGGCGAAGGCGACTATCGTCGCTTGCAGCGGCAGGGCCATCGTCGTGAATTGTCCGAGGCTCGGAAACGCGCCGAGAATGATCGCCCAGTCGAAAAGGCCCTTGGCGACCCAGACCCAAGCGAGCGTTCGCATGTACCAGATGAGCGCGGTCCCCCAACCCAGGCGTGAGATGGCCGCCAGGAAGTCGCCGTCTGTCGCGGGCGGCGAGCGATCGATCAACTCCACCGCGCCGTCGCGGCTCTGGCGCATGACGTATTTCATCCGCCCCGCACTGGAAATGTCAGTTCTCCATCGTCCAGGGGAGCGAAATACGCATCAACCTCCGTCGGCGACGGCGGCGTGCTCCATTGCGGACGATTGTCCTTGTCGACGATCACGGCGCGAACGCCCTCATAGAAATCATGGCCGCGGCAGATTCGCGAGACGATGCGGTAGTCCATGCGCAGCGCCTGGTCAAAATCGATTGCTCGGCCGAGCGTCATCTGCCTGAGCGCTATCGCCTGGCTCGTCGGCGACTTTTCCAGCATCGCCGCCCGCGCCGGCGCGGCGAACGCGCGACCGCGCCTCTCGGCGCCGCGTAGGGCATCGAGGATCGCCTTGCGATCGGGCCGCGAGAAACAAGCCTCGATGTCCTCGGCCTCGCCGTCCAGCGTCGAGCGCGGCGGAGGAGCGCCGAACCGGGAAAGCACAGCTTCGATCGGCTCATCGCCCTCCAGCGCGGCGGCCAGCGCCGGCAGGGCGGCGCTGTCGACGAAAGTCTCCGCCAGACCCAGAGAGAGCGCGTCCCCTGTGTCGGCGCGCAGACCGGTGAGGGCGAAATAGACGCCTGCATGATGCTTGACCCGCGGCAGGAACCACGCGGCTCCAACATCTGGGAAGAAGCCGATGCCAACCTCGGGCATCGCGAAGACGAAGCGCTCGCCGACGACCCGGTGGGCCGCGTTCATCATGAGCCCGACGCCGCCGCCCATCGTGACGCCGTCCGCCAGGACCACGATCGGTTTGGGATAGGTCTTGATGCGCCGGTCGAGCTGATATTCTTCCCGCCAGAACGTCAGTTGGGCGGCGTGATCGCCGGCGCGGCCGAGATCGTAAAGGCGGCGGATGTCTCCGCCGGCGCAAAAAGCGCGCTCGCCCGCGCCGAGAACAACGATCCGATCGACGCCGCGGTCGCGTTCCCACTGGTCGAGGGCGACGGCGATCAGGCGCACCATGGCGAGAGTCAGCGCGTTCAGCGCTTTCGGACGATTGAGCACGATGACCCCGGCGCGGCCGCGTCGCTCGACGAGCGCTTCGGCGTCTGGCGGCGCCGCAGTCAAGCCGCGGCAACCTCCGTTACGACCGCGTCGATCGCCCTGGCGACTTCCCCGACCGGGGCCATGCCATCGACTTCGTGCAATAGGCCGCGGTCGCGATAGAACGGCGTCACCGCAGCGGTGTCGCGTTCGTAAGCCGCGAGACGCGACTTGAACACCTCCGGGTCATCATCCTTGCGCACGGGCGCGCCCGTGGCCTTCGCTTCGTCGGCGCGCCTGACGATACGCTCGACGAGCTTGGGCGCGTCGGCCATCAGCTCGATCGCAGCGTCGAGCTTCAGCCCCTTGGCGGCAAGCATCGCCTCCAACGCTCGCGCCTGCGCCAGCGTGCGAGGGAATCCGTCGAGGATAAATCCTCGCTTCGCGTCCGGCTCGCCGATCCGGTCATTGATAATGCCGACAACGATTTCGTCAGAAACCAGCGCGCCGGACTCCATCACCGCCTTCGCCTTTAGCCCGATTGGCGTCCCGGCCGCCACTGCCGCCCGCAGCATGTCGCCAGTCGACAATTGCGGGATGTTGAGAATCTTGGCCAGCCTCTGCGCTTGCGTGCCCTTGCCTGCCCCTGGAGGTCCGAGCAGTATCAGCTTCATCGCTTCCGCCCCTTCAACCTGGCCTTTCTGATCAGGCCTTCGTACTGGTGCGCCTGCAAGTGACCGTGGATCTGCGCCACCGTGTCCATCGTCACGTTGACGACGATCAGCAGCGACGTGCCGCCAAAATAGAACGGCAGCGCCGCATAGGAAATGAGCCATTCCGGCAGGAGGCAGATCACGGCGAGATAAAGCGCGCCGAGCACCGTAATCCGGGTCAGGACGTAATCGATATATTGCGCCGTGCGTTCGCCCGGCCTCACTCCAGGGACGAAACCGCCGTGCTTCTTCAAATTCTCGGCGGTGTCTGAAGGATTGAAGACGGTCGCGGTATAGAAGAAGGCGAAGAAGACGATCAGCGCAGCATAGAGGATCAGATAGAGAGCACTGCCTCGCCCCAGAAGCGCGGAGACAGTCGACAGGACGCCCGATCCAGACGATCCTTGGGCAA
>CAVZNQ010000005.1:0-39508 GCA_963776665.1 uncultured Alphaproteobacteria bacterium | reverse complement strand
ATTCGATCAAGTAGTTGATAAGATTGGATTTATTTGGAAAAACTGAGTTTTGTTTTCCTTCCGCCGGGTTTTGATTCTCTTCCGGCTGGGCTTGGTTTTCCTTCCGCCAGGGGCTTGGAAAAGCTTCCGCCGGCTTTGCTTTCCTCCCCCTCAGGAGGGAGGCGACGCCTTCGCGACTTTCGCTCCGCGCAGCCGCGCGACCTCGATCATGTCCGCGCCAAGCAGCGGGCGCAGGTAGTCGAAGAACGCCTTCGTCACGTCGTTGCCGGCGGCGTTGATGAGGTGGTCCTCCATCACCCGCGTCTTGCCGGCGACGGTTTCGAGCGGGATCAGCGGATAGTCCACCGCGTAGTCGGCGACGCGGCGGATCGCGACCGAGCCGTTCCCCGCGCCTTGAAGCGCATATTGCACCGCTTTCTCGCCGACCTCGCGCGCCTCGCGCTGATCGACCTTGCTCACGCAGCCGACGAACGAGCGTTGCAGATAACCGAACGTGTCGCCGCGCACTCTCTTGATCCCGAGCTTCGCCTTCACCTCTTCGCAGAGGAGATCGGCGAGCGCGCCGGTGCCGGAGAGCTGGACGTTGCCATGCGCGTCCTTCTCCGCATGCCCCATGAGGCGGGTGATGATCGCTTCGCCCTTCTCGTCGTGCACGCCTTCGGAGACCGCGACGATGCAGCGCCCGTGACGCTCGAATGCGTCCTTCACGTCGGCGAGGAATTTGTCGACGACGAAGGTGCGCTCGGGCAGATAGATGAGGTGGGGGCCGTCGTCGGGATATTTGCGCGCAAGCGCCGAGGCCGCGGTGAGGAAGCCGGCGTGGCGACCCATCACCACGGCGACGTAGACGCCCTTGAGCGCCAGGTTGTCGAGATTGGCGCCGGCGAAAGCCTGGGCGACGAAGCGCGCCGCCGACGGATAGCCCGGCGTGTGATCGAAGCCGACCAGATCGTTGTCGATGGTCTTCGGAATATGAACGGCGCGAAGCCCATGATCGGCGGTCTTCGCCTCCTCGGCGACAATGCGGACGGTGTCGGAGGAATCGTTGCCGCCGATGTAGAAGAACGTGTCGATCGCGTGCGCTTTCAGAACCTTGAAAATCTCCTGGCAATATTTGCGGTCCGGCTTGTCGCGGGTCGAGCCGAGCGCGGCGGCCGGGGTCGCGGCCACGGCCTCAAGGTTCGCGACCGTCTCCTTGCCGAGGTCGACGAGGTCGTCGTTGACGATGCCGCGCACCCCCTGCCGCGCGCCATAGACATGGCTCACGTCCGGAAAGCGCCGCGCCTCGAGCGCCACCCCGGCGAGCGACTGGTTGATGACCGCCGTCGGCCCGCCTCCCTGGGCGACCAGGATCTTGTGCGGCATCGCTTGCGCCTCCCTTTGCCTCGTCTCCGGACGGCAAGGCTTTAGGCGCCGCTCGCGCCGCGCGCAAGCCCGGTTCCCGAGCCGCGCCCGCGTCTCTATGGTGGCGAGGAGACTTCGAGGGGGCGGACGTCATGCGCATCCACATCGTCAATCCGAACACCACTCGCTCGATGACGGAGAAGATCGGCGCGGCGGCGAAGGCCGCAGCCTCGCCCGGCGTCGAAGTCACCGCCGTCAATCCCGATTTCGGGCCGGCGAGCATCGAGGGCTATTTCGACGAGGCGTTCTCGGTTCCCGGGCTGATCGAAGAGATCGGCAAGGCGCGCGAGGCGGACGCCTTCATCGTCGCCTGCTTCGACGACACCGGACTGGACGCTGCGCGATGCGCGACGGAGGCGCCGGTCGTGGGCATCGGCGAGGCCGCGTTCCACATGGCGAGCCTGGTTGCGGCAAAGTTCAGCGTCGTCACCACCCTCTCGCGCTCGATCATTCCGATCGAGCACAATCTGGCGAAATACGGCCTTATCGCGCGCTGCGCCCGAGTGCGCGCGGCGGAGGTGCCGGTGCTTGCGCTGGAGGAGCCGGGTTCGAAAGCGAGGGTCACGATCGAGAAGGAGATCGCGCGCGCGCTTGCGGAGGACGGGGCCGAGGCGATCGTGCTCGGCTGCGCCGGAATGGCCGACCTCGCCCGCGACCTATCCCGCATGGCGGGCGTCCCGGTCCTCGACGGCGTCGCTTGCGCGGTCGCGCTCGCCGAAAGCCTGGTCCGGATTGGGTTGAGGACGTCGAAGCGGCGGACATATGCGCCGCCGCTCACCAAGCTCTATGCGGGGGAGTTCAAGCGCTTTTCGCCGCAGTAAGCGGAGGTGAAGCAGCCCGCAAGTACGGGCGGCCTGAGACCGACTCGAAGAACGAATACAGCTGGCCCGTGAAGTGTTGCCCCTTAGGGGATTATGGGCGCGCTGCCGCTCTCCCTGAAAGAGAGAGGACAGATGCTCAAGACGATCCCGTTCGCATTTCTCGCCGCCTTCCTGGGCGGTGAAGCCGCTACCGCCCAAACGATGACTCTGACCAGCCCGGACATTGCGCCGGGCGCGCGCATCGCCGACGAGCAAGTCTTCAAGGGCTTTGGCTGCACGGGCGGCAACATCTCGCCCGCGCTGTCGTGGTCGGGAGCGCCCTCGGGCACGAAGAGCTTTGCGCTCTCGGTCTACGATCCTGACGCGCCGACGGGCAGCGGCTTCTGGCATTGGGTCGTCTTCAACATCCCGCCGGACGTTACAAGCCTTGCCAAGGGCGCGGGCGATCCGAAAGGCCCAGCCGCGCCGAAGGGGGCGGTACAGAGCCGGACTGATTTTGGCGTCCCCGGCTACGGCGGTCCGTGTCCTCCCCAGGGCGACCCGCCGCACCACTATCACTTCACGGTCTTCGCCGTGGATACGCCGAAGCTCGACGGAGACGAGAACAACAGCGCGGCCCTAGTCGGCTTCATGCTTCACTTCCACACGCTCGCCAAGGCGGAGCTGACGGGGGTCTGGGGGCATTGATCGACTTGCTGGAGGTGGTCGCTCAGACGATCCAGCTTATGTGGGCCAAACCTCGCGCGCGGCGATAGGTTCCGCGGCGCGCGAGGCGGCTTCCCTTAAAGAGCGTGCGCCGTCTTCAGAGCGTCGGCGAGATCCTCGTAGTATTCGCAATCCTTCGATCCGCATAGCTTCGCGATCGTCGACAACTGATCCTTGGCGAGGTCGAACTTGCCCTGGATGACATAGGCCTCGCCAAGATACTCGCGCACCTGCGGATAGTTGGGGTCTAGAGCCACAGACCGAAGATAGTACCCGATCCCTTCCTCTGTCCGCCCGAGTTTCCGGGTCGCATAGCCGCGATAATTGAGGGCGCGAGGGGTATCCGAATTCTCCAGCAGGTCGAGCACGTCGATCGCTTCTTGGTAGCGGTCAGCCTTAGCGAGCGCATAGGCATATTCGGTCAAGTCCGCATCAGGCAGGACTTCGCTGTGTCTCTCCAGGCACTTGTGCTTTTTCTTATCCCACACCTGACCCGGGTCGCAGGTCGTTAGGTCGGTCTTGCTGACGCCGTGCGGAGGCTTCTTTTCGGCCCCCCCATTGGGGACGGCTCCTGCATTGGTTGCTGTTCCGCCCCCTGCATCGCCCCCGGCGGCAATAGCCGCTGGCGTAGCAAATCCTAAGCCGACGAAGAGGATTCCAAAGAAGAGCATCGATACCAGAGCATGATGGGTTTCATGATCGGGTCGAAAAGAAGTAAACATGAATGATCCTTCCGTTACAGCGGGGACTACGGGAAACGCTCGAGCTAACGACTTTATTCGATCCGCAGCAAACTCTCTCGCTCGCGTTCGACGCGGCCCTCCAGCATGGCCGGCTACGGCATCACGTAAGTCGCGCGCCCCTTGCCTAAAAGCGCCGAGGGGATGGCGCCCGGCTCATCGACGGAGAAGACGACAATCGGGATCCCGTTGTCCCGCGCGAGGGCGAACGCGGCAGTGTCCATGACCTGCAATTTGCGCGCGATAGCCTCGTCGTGGGTGAGGCGTTCGTAGCGCTTGGCGTCCGGGTTCTTCTTTGGGTCCGAGGTATAGATGCCATCGACCTGGGTCGCCTTCATCACCGCATCGCACGACAGCTCCGCCGCGCGCAGCGCTGCGCCGGTGTCAGTGGTGAAGAAGGGGTTGCCGGTGCCACCGGCAAGGATGATCACCCGACGTTTGACGAGATGAGCCAGCGCCGCCTGGCGCGAATAGGGCTGGCAGAGCGACGGCATTGCGACCGCGGAAAGCACCCGAGCGGCCTGGCCGATCTGCTCCAGAGCGCCCTCCATCGCCAGCGCGTTCATCACCGTCGCCAGCATGCCGATTGAATCCGCGCGCGCGCGCTCGATGCCCTTGTCGGCGCCCTGTAGCCCGCGAAAGAAATTGCCGCCGCCGACCACGACCGCAACTTGCACCCCAAGGTCCGCCGCCGCCTTGAGATCGGCCGCCATGCGCTCCATTGTCGGGGCGTGCAGGCCGTGCGTGTCGGGCCCCATCAGCGCCTCGCCCGAGAGCTTGACGACGACGCGGTTGAACAGCGGCTTCGGCGATTTCGTCGTCATTGCGCCCTCCTGGAACCGCCAATCGCGCCGCACGTCGCCGCGCTATGTCTTTCCGGCAATCCCTCGCGATAAAAAAGCGGCCCCTCGAGGGGCCGCTTGGTGAATTCGCTGAGCCGTCAGACCTCTTCCGCCGGTTTCTCGATGCCCTCGCCCAACGCGTAGCGGACAAAGCCGGTGACGGCGATCGGGGCGCCGATAGTCTTCTCGGCCTCCTTGATTGCCTGGGCGACGGTTTTGGCCGGATCGTGGACGTAAGCCTGATCGAAGAGGCAGACCTCCTTGTAGAAGGTCTTCAACCCAGATTCTACGATCTTCTCGAGCACGTTAGCGGGCTTGCCGGCGTTTTTTTCGGCCAGAACCGCGCGCTCGCGCGCGACCGTCGCGGGATCGACTCCGGAGGCGTCGAGAGCAACCGGGCTCGCGGCGGCGACATGCATGGCAAGCTGGCGGCCGAGCGTAGCCAGCCGACCCTTGTCGCCAGCGGACTTAAGCCCGACGATAACCCCGATTCTGCCGAGGCCATCGGCGATCGACCCATGGACATAATGGCCGATTGCGCCATCGGCGACGCTAAGGCCCTGCGCCCGACGCAGCGTCATGTTCTCGCCGATGGTGGCGATCGCGTTGGCGATCGCCTCGCTGACCGTTCCGCCGCCTGGGTAATGGGCGCCCAGCACCGTATCCGCGTTGACCTGGGGCGCATGGTCGAGCGCGACCGCAAGCACGCCGCGCACCAGCGCCTGGAAGTCGTCGTTGCGGGCAACGAAATCGGTTTCGGAATTGACTTCGACGACCACGCCAAGGTTCGCTTCCACCGCCAACCCGACAAGCCCCTCCGCCGCGACGCGCCCGCTCTTTTTGGCCGCTTTGGCAAGGCCTTTCTTGCGTAGCCAGTCTACCGCCTGCTCAATGTCGCCGTTGGTTTCGCTCAGCGCATTCTTGCAGTCCATCATGCCCGCGCCGGTTTTTTCGCGCAGATCCTTGACCAGCCCCGCGGAAATGGTCGCCATGGCGTCCCTCTTCATTCTCAAGCGCCGCCGCATCCGACGCAATTCGGCCGGCCACGCGACTTCAAATCAACTCGAGCCCGGGCCATTCACGACCCTTGCGCGGATCAAGAGGCCTTACTCGGCGGCCATCAGCGCGCGCGCCTGCTCACTCCATTTGTCGCGGGCGACACGACCGTTGAACCTGAGATCGGCGTCAAGCTTCGCGGCTTCGTCAGGCGTCATCGCGGCGAGCTGCCAGTAGTGGAACACGCCATGCTCGTTGAGCTTCTTGACGATCTGCGGCCCGACGCCGGTAAGCTTGGCCAGATCGTCCGGCGCGCCGCGCGGCGCCGAAAGCAGCTCGAACTGCTCGGTCGCCGACGCCTCGGTCGTCGAACCCGCCTCGGTCTCGGCGGGCTCCGGCAGCGGCTCGGCGACCGGCGTCTCGGCTTCGCCAATATCGACCCCCTGCGCGCCCTGCCCGCGCGAAATGCCGTCGATCGCCGCGCGGGCGACGAGGTCGCAGTAGAGCTGAATGGCGCGGCCGGCGTCGTCGTTTGCCGGCACCGGAAAGGCGATGCCGTCCGGATCGCTGTTGGTGTCGAGGATCGCAATCACCGGAATCTTGAGGCGGTTAGCTTCCTTGATCGCGAGCGCTTCCTTGTTGGTGTCGATGACGAACACCAGATCGGGTACTCCACCCATGTCCTTGATCCCGCCGAGCGCGGTCTCGAGCTTGTCGCGCTCGCGAGACAACATCAAGCGCTCCTTCTTGGTCAGGCCCTTCGCGCCTTCGCCCAGGAGCTCATCGACCTTCCGCAGGCGGGAGATCGACGCCGATATCGTCTTCCAGTTGGTCAGCATCCCGCCGAGCCAGCGGGCGTTGACGAAATATTGCGCCGAGCGCTTGGCCGCAGCGGAAATCTCGTCGGACGCCTGGCGCTTGGTGCCGACGAACAGAACCCGTCCTCCCTTGGCGACAGTATCGGACACCGCCTTCAGCGCCTGATGGAGCAAAGGCACGGTCTGGGCGAGGTCGATGATATGGATCGAGTTCCGCGAGCCATAGATATATGGCTCCATTTTCGGGTTCCAGCGATGTGACTGGTGGCCGAAATGAGCGCCAGCCTCGAGCAATTGGCGCATGGTGAAATCTGGCAAAGCCATGGGTGTCGTCCTTGTCCGGTTGAGCCTCGGCGGATCAGTGAAGGCGAAGCGAGCCTCGCCACCGGAGCGGGACCTTGGATCAGGAGCCGCGAAAAATCCGCCTGTGGAATGGCGCGCCATATAGGAGACCCGAAGCGGAAACGCAAGCCGGCCGTCGCCGCCGCCGCCCGGGAGCCCTTGAGGCGGCGGACTCGAGCGGCCCTCCGGCCGCGAGCCTGAAAGTCGCGGCCTCGCCGCCCTTGTCGTCATATTGTCATCGGCCCCGATCATGGCTGCCCGGCGATCGATCCGGCGGGCCGGTCAAATTACGATTGCTTCGGTCGCAGCAACCGTGTTTGACGTGTTTTAGCGTCCGTTTGGCCGCCCTCGTTCGCCCTCACGTCGTTTCCCCACGCGGAAGTCGCCGATGCTTCGACTGAACACGTTTGTGTCCGCCGGGCGACGGGCGCTGCCGAACCAGTGGGATCTGGTGGCGTTTGCCGCGATCCTCGCGGTGCTGACGGCGGTCGCCCGCAGCTATCACGGCATTTCCGCGCCTCTGCCGGCGCCGAGCGAATCGCCGATCACGCTCGACTATTGGCAGCTGCCCTACTACGCGTTCCGAACCACGCTGCGCATGTTCGCCGCACTCGCGGCCTCGCTCGTCTTCACCTTCACTTACGCCACGCTCGCGGCCAAAAGCCGGCGGGCGGAAATGGTGCTGATCCCGGTGCTCGACATCCTTCAGTCAGTGCCGATCTTGGGCTTTCTCTCCTTTACCGTGACCTTCTTCCTTGGCCTCTTCCCTGGCAACACATTGGGCGCGGAACTCGCTGCGATCTTTGCGATCTTCACCAGCCAGGCCTGGAACATGGCCTTTTCCTTCTACCAGTCGCTGCGCACTGTGCCGCGCGATCTTGACGAGGTCGCCCGCGGCTTCCGGCTGACCGGTTGGCAGAAGTTCTGGCAGCTCGAGGCGCCGTTCGCCATGCCGGGTCTGATCTGGAACACCATGATGTCGATGTCAGGCGGCTGGTTCTTCGTCGTGGCCTCGGAGGCGATCACGGTCGGCGACACGACCATCGCGCTGCCGGGAGTCGGCTCTTACATCGCCAAGGCGAACGATGAGGGCAACTGGTCGGCGATCGGCGCGGCGGTGCTGACGATGGGGATCGTCATCCTGCTCTACGATCAGCTGCTGTTCCGCCCGATCGTCGCCTGGGCGGCGAAGTTCAGAGTCGAGCTCTCGGTCAGCCAGGACGTCGAGTCGTCGTGGGTGCTCAACCTCATCAAGCGCACGCACTGGCTGCGCCTGGGCGTGACCCCGGTCTTCGCCGCCCTGCGCGGCGTGAGCCTCCTGCCGCTGCGTTTCCCAACCGTCACGCTGGCGCGAAGCCGCTCCTACGATCAGCGCTCGCGCCTGATCGACGCCATCTGGGTCCTCGTCGTCATCGCTGTCGCCGCCTGGGCGGCCTGGCTCACCATCTCCTACATCGCCACCGAGTTGGACTGGGACGAGGTCATGCAGGTCTTCGTCCTGACATTCTACACCCTCATTCGTGTCGTCGTGCTCATGGCGCTCGCGACCGTGGTCTGGGTGCCGATCAGCGTCTGGATCGGCTTGCGGCCGCGCTGGGCGGAGGCCGTTCAGCCGATCGCCCAGTTCCTGGCCGCCTTCCCGGTCAATCTCCTGTTCGGCGCCGCCGTCAGCCTGGTGCTCGCGTTCAATCTCAACCCGAATATCTGGCTGAGCCTGCTCATCGTCTTCGGCACCCAATGGTATATTGTCTTCAACACCATCGGCGGCGCGGCGGCCTTTCCCAACGACCTGCGCGAAGCGGTGGCGAATTTCCGCATCCGTGGTTGGCGCTGGTGGACCCAGGTCATCATTCCCGCCGTCGCGCCCTATTATCTGACCGGTGCGATCACCGCGTCCGGCGGATCGTGGAACGCCTCGATCGTCGCCGAATACGTCAAATGGAAGGACCACACCGTGGTCGCGCAAGGCGTCGGGTCCTACATCGCCAGGGCGACCGACAAGGGCGACTTTCCGCGGATCGTGCTCGGCGTCGCGATGATGTCGTTGTTCGTGACGCTGTTCAATCGGCTGTTCTGGCGCCGTCTCTATGCCATTGCGGAGCGCCGCCTGCGGCTATGACAGCGCCGCTTCATCGGGAGTTTCACTCATGTTGGATCCAGCCGCAACGACGCTCCTGAACGTCGACAAGGTCAGCCAGGTTTTCTCGACCGGATCAGGCGAGACCCGCGCGCCGGTCTTGAGCGACGTCTCCATGCGCTTGAGGACCGGCGAGATCGTCGCCCTGCTCGGCCGCTCCGGATCCGGCAAGTCGACGCTTCTGCGGCTCATCGCTGGGCTCACTCGGCCGACGCAGGGAACGGTCACGATCTCCGGCGAACCGGTGGACGGGCCGGCGAAGGAGGTCGCGATGGTGTTCCAGAGCTTCGCGCTCTTCCCGTGGCTCGACGTGCTTGACAATGTCGAGATCGGGCCGCGGGCGAACGGCGTGCCGCTCGACGAGACGCGCAAGCGCGCGCTGAAGGCGATCGACACCATCGGGCTCGATGGCTTCGAATCGGCCTATCCGAAGGAATTGTCGGGCGGCATGCGCCAGCGCGTCGGCTTCGCCCGCGCCCTCGTGATGCAGCCGAAGATCCTCTTGATGGACGAGCCGTTCTCGGCGCTCGATGTGCTCACCGCCGAGACCCTGCGCACCGATCTACTGGACCTGTGGCAGGAGGGCCGCATTGCGATCAAGGCCATCCTGATGGTTACGCATAATATCGAGGAAGCGGTGCTCATGGCCGACCGGATTCTCGTTCTGGCGTCAAATCCCGGGCGCATCGCATCCGAGATCGCGGTTACGCTGCCGCACCCGCGCGATCGGCTCGACCCGAACTTCCGCGAGCTGGTCGACCGGATCTATGCGTTGATGACCCAGAGGCCGGACACGACGAAGCCGGCGGCGCGCGAGGCCGCCGCCGCCGCGATGGGGCTCGGGCTTGCGCTCCCGCGCGTGTCAACGAATTCGCTCGCCGGCATGCTCGAGGAGATCGCCGCCCCGCCTTACAACGGCAAGGCGGACCTGCCGCATCTCGCCAACTCGCTCCAGCTCGAGATTGACGAATTGTTCCCGCTCGGCGAGACGCTGCAACTGTTGCGCTTGGCGGAATTCGAGGATGCGGACATCAAGCTGACCCCGCTCGGTCAGCGCTTCGTCGACATGGATGTCGACCAGCGCAAGAAGGTGTTCGGCGACCAGGTGCTCGCCCATATCCCGCTCGCCTCGCACATCAAGCGGGTTCTCGACGAACGCCCGTCCCACCGCGCGCCCGCCACCCGCTTCCGCGAGGAACTCGAGGATTACATGAGCGAGGACTACGCCGAGCGGACCTTGAGGGCGATCATCAATCTGGGACGCTACGGCGAGTTGTTCGCCTACGACGAAAACAGCCAGACGTTCAGTTACGAGAATCCGCAATAGCGCCCCGCCACACCTCTCCTCTGGTTGATTTGCCCTGGTTTGACTTATTGCGCGTAATGCGCTGCAATATTAGATATTGCAGTGCAAGAGCGCTTTAGGCCCATGGGAGACGCTCGATGACACCGACCTCCGCTACCCTCGCCGTCGACGAGAAACCCGTCGAGAAGCCAGGCCCGGCCACGGCAGCGCTGACTGTGGGCCAGAAATCCGTCGAGCTGCCTATCAAGCAAGGGACCATCGGCCCCTCGGTCGTCGACATTGGCAAGCTCTACGCCCAAACCGGGATGTTCACCTACGATCCCGGATTCACCTCGACGGCCAGCACGGAATCGAAGATCACTTACATCGACGGCGACACGGGGGTTCTCCTATACCGCGGCTACCCGATCGACGAGCTCGCCGAGCACGGCGACTTCCTCGAGACCTGCTACCTGCTCCTTTACGGCGAGCTGCCGACCGCTGCGCAGAAGGCCGACTTCGACTATCGCGTCACCCGCCACACCATGGTTCACGAGCAGATGAACCGGTTCTTCAACGGCTTCCGGCGCGATGCGCATCCGATGTCGGTGATGGTGGCGAGCGTCGGCGCGCTCGCCGCATTCTATCACGATTCGACCGACATCAACGACCCGTGGCAGCGCGAGGTCGCTTCTATCCGCATGATCGCCAAGGTCCCGACGTTGGCGGCGATGGCCTTCAAATATGCGATCGGCCAACCGTTCGTTTACCCGAAGAACGATCTCGATTATGCGTCGAATTTTCTTCGCATGTGCTTCTCGGTGCCATGCGAGGAGTACAAGGCCAACGCCGTGCTGGCCCGGGCGCTCGACCGGATTTTCATTCTCCATGCCGATCACGAGCAGAACGCCTCGACGTCTACGGTGCGGCTGGCTGGATCCTCCGGCGCCAATCCGTTCGCCTGCATCGCCGCCGGCATCGCTTGCCTGTGGGGTCCGGCCCACGGCGGGGCCAATGAGGCGGCGCTGAAGATGCTCGGAGAGATCGGAAGGGTGGAGAACATCCCCAAATTCATTGCCAAGGCAAAAGACAAGAACGACCCGTTCCGTCTCATGGGCTTCGGCCATCGGGTGTACAAGAACTACGATCCGCGCGCGAAAATCATGCAGAAGACGGCCCACGAGGTGCTCAACGAACTCGGGGGCAAGGACGATCCGCTGCTGGACGTCGCGATCGAGCTCGAGCGCATCGCGCTGCACGACGAATATTTCATCGAGAAGAAACTCTATCCGAACATCGACTTCTACTCCGGCATCACGCTGAAAGCGATGGGCTTCCCGACTGACATGTTCACCGTCCTGTTCGCTGTCGCGCGGACGGTCGGGTGGATTGCGCAGTGGAAGGAAATGATCGTCGATCCGGAGCAAAGGATCGGCCGTCCGCGTCAGCTCTACACCGGCTCGCCCGCGCGCGAATACAAGCCGATGGGCAACCGGTAAGGGGCCCATCAAGTCGCGGAAAGAATTCGAATGAGCCCGGGGGATAAGACCGATTAGCCTTGGCGCCCGCCCGCGCCTGGCGGGCGCGCCCGCGCCGCGATCGTCTCGATGACTACGCGAGCGGCGTGGGCGCTTGGCGCTCCCCCGTCGGAGAGGGCCATCAGCCGGTCGAGCCGCGAGAGGGCTGCGAGTTGCGCGGTCACGCGCCGCGCCGTCGGGAACAAGACCGGCGAGCGCCGCGCCGAGCGCCGCAGGCGTGCAGTCCCGCTGCAGAAATTCCGGGATCGCCCGATCGCCGAGGATGAGGTTCGGGAGCAGGATCGAAGGGACCTTGATGAGATACTTGAGCTGCTCCTCGACCAGCGACACCTTGTAGGCGCCGACCATCGGCACGCCGGCCAGCGCGAGTTCGAGAGTCACCGTGCCCGAAGCGGCGAGGCCGGCGCGCGCAGCCCGGAAGGCGGCGTATTTTGCCTCCTCGCCAAGCACGATTTTCGGCGGCTCGGGCCATCGCGCCGCGAGCGCGCGCACCTCACTCTCGACGTGCGGCAACGTCGGCAGAACAGCGGCGAAGCGGCCGACCGATTGCCGCAGCGCCTCGAGCGCGCCGCCAAAGTCGGTCATCAGCCGGTTGACTTCGGAGCGGCGCGACCCGGGCAGCACGACGATGAGCGGCGGCGTCGCGGCGCGGCGGCGCGCTTCGTCGGCATCGGGCCGCAAGGTCTCGAGCCGCTCGATCAGCGGGTGCCCGACGTAGACGCATCGCGGGCCATCCAGCCGGCGGTAGGCCTCGGGCTCGAACGGCAGTAGCGCCAGCACGCAATCAACATACGCCCGCATCGCTTTGGCTCGTCCGGGCCGCCACGCCCAGACGCTTGGACTGACGTAGTCGACGATCGGCAATTCTTGGATTGCCGCGCGGACGCGGCGGGCGACGCGATGGGTGAAGTCGGGGCTGTCGATGATGACGAGCGCATCCGGCCGCGCGGATACGATCGTCCCAGCGGTATCGCGGATTCGCGCGAGAAGCTTCGGCAACCGGGCCAGAACGGGCAGGATGCCCATCACCGCGATGTCGCTGATCGGAAACAGGCTCTCGAGGCCTTCAGCTTCCATCGCCTCGCCGCCGACGCCGAGGAAGGCGATCTCGCCCGCAAGCGCGTCGCGAAGGGCTCGCATGAGCTTGGCGCCAAGCTGGTCTCCCGAGTGCTCGCCGGCCACCAGGGCGACGCGCAGCGCGCTCATTGCGTCGCGCCCGTGGAAGCGAATCCAGCGACGAAGAGGCCGGCCGCGTCGGCTTCGCGCGTCAAGCGCTCGCGCTCGACGATGAGGACGCGGGCTGCCGCAACCGCCGCGCCGCGCAATTGCGCCTTGGCCGCGCCTTCGATCGTCTTCGGGCCGATCGCCGGCATGTCGAGCCTCAGATCCTGCCCGCGCTTGGGCGCTTTCACCAGCACTCCAGCCGGTCCAGAGAAACGCAGCCGTCCGCTGGCGCGCATCTCGGCGACGCGGGCGAGCATCGCGTCGGTGCCTTCGGCCGCCTCGATCGCCAGCACCCGGCCGGCGGCGACGACGGCGCCCTGCCCAGCGTCGAAGCTCGACAGCGCGTCGATCAGGCGCGCGCCGAATGCGATGTCGGTCTCGTCTTCCAGCGATGGCGCGCGCGCGCCGAATGGGCCTGGCGACGCGAGCAGGCCTGGCGCAACCTCGTGCGCCCCTACCACGCGGATTCCCTCGCGCTCGATGATCGCGGCCAGGCCGACGAGAAGCCCGTTGTCGCCGCGACGGAAGAGCTGCGCCAGCCCCGCCGCCCGCTTGACCGCCCCCCAGTCGAGCCTGATATCGGCGAATTCGGGGCGCGTCATCGCGCCCACAACCACCATCTCGGCGATGGCCCGGGCGCGCAAGGCCGCGAACAGCTTGCCGACTTCGCCCATCCGCACCCAGAGGTGCGGATAGCCTTCGATCGCCGAATCGGTGGCGCCCACAACGCCGACGAGAAACGGCTCCCGGCCGGCGCGGCGCGCCTCTTTGGCGACTTCGAGCGGAAACGCGCCAGCCCCGCAAAGGATCGCCAGAGGCGGCGGCCCTGTGGCAGCAAAGCTGGACCCGCTCACCCCTCCTCGTCCTTTCCGGCGCGCGGGACGCAGATGGCGCGATCCCCGCCGAGGCGCAGAAAGGCGACGATCTGCTGCACCGCCTCCTGGCCGGCGAAGGACTCCGCGACGTCGTTTATGCGCTCCTTCAGGGTTCCGCCGCCGTTGAACAGCATCTTGTAGGCGCGCCTGAGCTCGTGGATCGTCTCGTGCGCAAAACCCCGGCGCTTCAGGCCGACGACATTGAGGCCAGCAAGCGCGGCGCGATTGCCGAGCGCAAGGCCAAAGGGAATGAGATCGTGCTCGACGCCCGCCAGTCCGCCGACGAACGCGTGCGCGCCGACGCGAACGAACTGGTGCGCGGCGGCGCCGCCGCTGAAAATCGCGAAATCGCCAATCTGGCAATGCCCGGCCAGCATCACGTTGTTGGACAGGATGACGCCCTCGCCGATACGGCAGTCATGCGCCGACATGGGCGTTGGCCAGAAACACGGAGCGCGGACCGACGATCGTTTCCGAGCCGCCGCCCGCGGTGCCCGGATTCATCGTCACCCCTTCGCGAATGAGACAGTCTTCGCCGATCGAGAGGCGAACCGCCTCGCCGCGGTACTTGAGGTCCTGCGGCGCATGTCCGATCGAGGCGAAGGGATAAATGACGGTGCGTGCGCCGACCGTCGTATCGCCCGCCAGGCTGACGTGGGAGACGAGCCGCACGCCGTCGCCGAGCTTCGACAACGGCCCGACGTGGCAAAACGGCCCGATCTCCACATCCGCCCCGAGCCGCGCGCCGCTCTCGACGACGGCGGTCGGATGGATCGCTGCCTTCATTCACGCACCAGCATCGCCGACACTTCGGCTTCGCACACAAGCTCGCCGTCGACCTTCGCTTCGCCGCGAAACCACCACATGTTGCGGCGTTTGGCGATGCGCGTCATGTGAAACAGCACCTGATCGCCCGGAACGACCGGCTTGCGGAACTTCGCCTTGTCGATCGTCATCATGTAGACGACGCTGGGCGCGGCGCTCGCCTGCTGGGAGGCGACGCAGAGTGCGCCAGCCGTCTGGGCCATCGCCTCGATGAGGAGCACGCCCGGCATGACCGGCCGGCCTGGGAAATGGCCCTGGAAGTGCGGCTCGTTCGCGGTGACGTTCTTGATTCCGACGCCATATTCGTCGCCGCGGGCCTCGACGATACGGTCGACGAGCAGGAACGGATAGCGGTGTGGCAGCAGCGTCAAAAGCTTCTGGATATCGAAGCAGTCGAACGCCCGAACGGTCGGCTCGTTCATTCCGTTTTGCCCTCCCTCCACAGCAGCCACGCCGTCATTCCGCATTACTTTCGCCGCGCGCCTCGCCGGCCAGCCGCTTGATGGCGGCGACCTCGCGAAAAAACTCCCGCACCGGTTTCGCCGGAGCGCCGGCCCACCGCTCGCCGGCGGGAATGTTGGTCATTACGCCCGCCGCCGCCGCGACCTGGGCGCCCGCGCCGACCGTCAGATGTCCGGCAATGCCCGCCTGCCCGCCGAGGGCGGCAAAATCGCCGATCGCGCTCGATCCCGAGACGCCGGACTGGGCGACTAGCACCGCATGACGGCCGATGACCACGTTGTGGCCGATCTGCACAAGGTTGTCGATCTTCGCCCCCTCGCCGATCACGGTGTCGCGGTTTGCGCCCCGGTCGATCGTCACTCCGGCGCCGATCTCGACATCGTCCTGGACAATAACGCGCCCGATTTGGGGGACTTTGAGATGGCCGCGGCTTCCTAGCGCAAAGCCGAACCCGTCCTGCCCGATGTGTGCGCCCGGATGAATAATCACCCGGTCGCCGATCAGCGCTGCGCTTATCGTCGTCGAGGCGCCGACGGAGCCGTCGCGGCCGATCCGCACCTCGGGGCCGATGACCGCGTTGGGGCCGATGACCGTGCCGGCGCCGATCTCGGCGCCCCGCCCGATCACCGCGCCAGGATCGACGACCACGCCTGGTTCGAGCCGCGCCGAAGGGTGAATCGACGCCGCGGACGAGATGCCGGTCTCCCCGAACACCGAACCTGGCTTGACCGCGCTCGGGTAGAGTCGCGTCATCACCAGAGCCATCGCGCGATAGGGCTCTTGGACGACGAGCGCGGCGCAGGTCGCAGGCGCGGCAGCGGCGTAGCGCGGCGCAACCAGCGCCGCGGCGGCGCGCGTGCCCTTAAGCGCGCCGAGGTACTTCGGGTTGTCGAGGAACGTCAGGTCGCCGGGACCCGCTTGGTCGAGCGCGGCGACGTCCCGGATCGTCCGGCCGACGTTGGCGCCAGCAGCGAGCTTCGCGCCGCACCAGTTCGCGACTTCAGCCACCGAAGGCGCTGAACTTGGAGGAAAAAAGCGTATCCTGGCCAATTGCGGGTCCCGTCAGAAGCGACGACGGGCGCGCCAGCCTGTGGCGCGCCCGCTTGATGGCAAGGCCGGCTGTTCGACCTTAGAACGTCGTGCCGCCCGAGAAGTTGAAGAACTGCGTCTGGTCGTATTTGCCCTTCACAACAGGGATGGCGAAGTCGAACCGGATCGGTCCCATCGGAGAGGCCCAGATCAAACTTGCGCCGACCGAGGCGCGGATCTGGTTCGGGTCCCACACGGTGGCGCAGCTAACCTGGGTGATAGGAAGAGTGCCCGCCGGCGGGCAGTAGGTGTATCCGAGAAATCTCGTGAAGTCCGTTGGTCCCGAATATCCAATCAGGCTGCCTGCGTCGGCGAATACCGCGCCCTTCAGTCCGATTTCCCTCGGCAGGCCGAAGATCGGGAAGTCGACCTCGGCCGAAGCGCCGTAATAGGTCGTGCCGCCAAGGGCCGCGGACTGAATGTCATATGGGTTCGAGATATCGCGCGGGCCGATGCCCGAGGGCGCGAAGCCGCGCACCAGCGACGGGCCCTGCATGAAATTATTGATGATGAGCGGCTGTTTGGAGCCGAAGGAATTGATCTGACCGGCCTGGAGGTGAAGCTGGCCGATGAAGTCCTCAGTGATCGGATGATAGTAACGCGCGTCGAAAGTTTCGCGCAAGAATTCCGATTGGCCGCCAAGGCCCGCGACCTCCTGCTTGAAGGTGGCGTAAAATCCGGTTGTCGGATCCTTGCGATTGTCGATCGTATTGTAGAGGAGCGAGAACCCGGCGAGCGAAGTCACGACAGCGCCTTGCGCCGCCGCCTGCTTGATTTCGACCGGCGCCTCGCCGTTGGTCAAGCAGTTGATCGACGCGGTGGGCACGACCGGAACGAAGGTTCCTCCCGGAAACCAGGTCTGATTGGGTCCCACGCAATCGTCGTAGGGTTGAGACGAGGTGTTCGGAATCGAGATTTTCGACTCGTAGAGCGAATAGTTCGGCTGGAGCGTCAAGTCGTCCGTGATCGGTACGCCCAGCCGGACCGTCCCGCCGGTCGTCCAGTTCTCGTAGAGCGCGTATTGGTTCTGATTATTGACCTGATGGTAAAGGTCAAAGCCCGCGGCGAGACGCTGGCCGAGGAAGTAAGGCTCGGTGAACGAGGCCTTCCAGCCCTGAGTGTATTGCCCGTCGGAAACGCTCAGCCGGACATATTGGCCGCGGCCGAGGAAGTTCGTCTCCGTATAGGCGAGCTCGGCCAGGAAGCCCTGGGTCGTCGAATAGCCGCCGCTAAGGCTGATCGAGCCCGTCGGCTGGTCCTCGACCTCGACAACGACGATGACGCGATCTGGGGCTGAGCCCGGGCGGTTCGAGATGTGGACCCGCTTGAAATAGCCAAGGCTGTTGAGGCGGCGTTCCGCGCGCTCGATCAACACGTGATTGTAGGGATCGCCCTCTCCGATGTCGAATTCGCGGCGAATCACATAGTCGCGGGTGCGCGTATTGCCGACAATGTCGATGCGCTCGATGTAGACTTTGGGACCGTTGTCGACCGAGAACGAGATCGCGATCGTGTGGTTGACGGTATCGCGGTCGCCGTGAGGACGCGCCTCCGAGAAGGCGTAGCCTTGTCGGGCGACATCGCGGGTGATCCCCTCGACCGACTTGTCGATGGCGCTGGCGTCGTAGACGTCGCCCGGCCTCAGTGTGACCAAGTGAGATAGAGCCGGACCGTCGACCTTCGGAATGTTCGAAACCACGTTCACGCTCGAGACGTGGTATTGCGGACCCTCGTCCATCGTAATCGTGATGATGTAGCCGGGAGGGTTCTCCTGGTAGGTGACGTCGGTACTGACGATCCGGAAGTCCGCAAAACCGTTCTTCATGTAGTAACGGCGGATCGCTTCCTCGTCCGAGGCCAGACGATCGGGATCGTAGACGTCGGTGCTCTTGATGAAAGACAGCAAGTTCATCGTGCTGGTCTGCATCAGTCCGCCGAGGCGATAGTTCGAAACGGCGTGGTTGCCGACGAACTTGATCTCTCGGATGCCCGTCTTGCCGCCTTCGTCGACGGTGAAAACCAGATCCACGCGCCCGTTCGGCAACTGGACCAGCCTTTTGGTCACCTTGGCTTCATTGCGGCCATATTTCTTGTAGGCGTCCTTTATTCGGCCGATGTCGCCGGCAGCAGTCTCTTCATTGTAGGCGGTATGCGGTTTCGACTGCACCTCGACTTCGAGCTGCTTCGTTTCGATCTGTTTGTTGCCTTCGAACGCAACTCTGTTGATGATCTGGTCGCCGCCGCTCACGTTGACGACGATCTTGCCGTCGACCAGCTGGGCGCTGACGTTGGAATAGACGCCCGTCGCCTTCAGATCCGCGACGCCCCGTTCGATCGACGCCGGGTCGGTTCCGGTGAAGTACGGCTTGAGAGTGGAAGGATCGACGTTGGCGCCCCGAACGACAATCTGCTGAGCGTTCGCGGGGGTCGTCCAGGTCAACCCGCACAGACCAAGGGTCACCGCCAGGAGGACGCCGCCAACAAACCCGCGAATCCAATCCATATGGCCCAGAGCCCCTGTTCGCGCCGTCGCAGCGCTCGCCTTTACGCGGCGCCGCTTCGGCGTGATCCTGCCTGTGCGCCCGTCACCGGCGCCTTGCGGCGCCGATCGCGGGCGACGCCGCAGACGCGACGCAGCGCTCATCCCACCATACGAGCGGCGGTCGGAACGATTAACGGCGTTTTACAATTTTTGCTCGCCCGTGCAAACCGTTATTGGCTCGAGCGTACACCATTTCTCGCGAGCGTTGCGCTGGAGACACGCAATTGGTCGATTGTTGGTTAATTGCCGTTCGTGACCAAGCGCAAGATGTCGTGCGAAGTGGTGAAAACCACAAGAAGCGCGACTAGGGCGATTCCGATTCTCAGGCCGATCTCCTGCGCCCGCTCGCTCAACGGGCGCCCTCGCAGGCCCTCAAAAGCGTAAAACGCAAGGTGGCCGCCATCGAGCAGAGGCACTGGCAGCAGATTCATCAGACCGACCGACACCGAGAACCACGCGGCGAGGCTGAAAAGCTCCCAGAAGCTGATTTTCGCCATCTCTCCAGCCATTTGCGCCGCGCCAATCAATCCCGACATTTGGTCGGTTGATTCCCTTCCGGCGAAAATCCCAACAATATAGCTTCCGGTCGCCTTGACGATGAACCACTCCTGCGCGGCGCCCCACGCGCCACAGGTCAAAAGGCCGCACCGCTCGACCCTCGCATCGCCGTGGTCGGCCGACGAGGCGAGCCCGAGATGACCCATCCGGCGCTTGCCGAACACCCCCTGGTCGACGACGGTGATCCTGGGGGTCGCCGTTAGCTCGACGTCGCTCCCCTGCCGGTCGACAACGAAGCTCATCGGCAGCCCCGTGCTCATCAGGGTCGATTCCTGAAGAGATTCAAAGGTGTCGATCGGTTGGCCATTGATCGACTTGACGACGTCGCCTGGAAGAAACCCGGCGGCCGCCGCGGGACTGTTTGCCTCGACCCGGCCGATTCGAGCCACATGCTCGACTCGGCCAAAGGCCATGAACATCCCGGTAAAGATTACGAACGCCAGAATGAAATTGGCGATCGGTCCGGCGGCCACGATGGCCGCGCGGTTGCGCAGCGGCTGCCCGGCGAGCGTCAGCGAGCGTTCGACCGACGGATTCGCCTCTGCCCCGCCGGCGACGCTCGCGACATTGGCGTCGCCATGGAACTTGACGTATCCGCCCAGCGGCAGCGCAGCGATCCGCCACCGCGTGCCGCGCGAATCAACCCCAGCCCAAAGCTCGGGACCGAAGCCGAGCGAGAACGCGTCGATTTTCACGCCGCACCATCGGCCGACCAAGTAGTGCCCCAGCTCGTGGATGGAGACGATGAGGCTCAGAATCAGAATGAAGGGGACGACGTACCATCCGAGCCAAGCCGCAAGGTCGGCGATCGTATTCACTACCGCCATGCGTGGCCTCCGGCTCCACCAGAAGCCGCTCGGGCCGCTGGAAGATGGTTACTGAACGGTTAGTGTGGCGCAAGTCCACGCTCAGGCCAATAGGCTCGCCGTCCTATCTAGCGCGATATGGTGAATTGCCAGGGCTTCCGCAATGTCGGCCGGCGCGCCCAATTCGCCTGCTTGCGTCATCGTCGAGAGGGTTTTCGCCACCAGGCCGGCGATGTCGCCGAAGCCGATTCTCCGGCTGAGAAACGCAGCGACCGCGATTTCGTTGGCGGCGTTGAGGGCAGTCGGGGCGCCGCCGCCGACGCGCAGAGCCTCCATCGCCAGCCCGAGCGCCGGGAAACGCCTCAGGTCGGCGCGCTCGAAGGTCAAGCGGCCGAGCGCCGCGAGATCGGGCGCGCGCACCCCCGACGCGATTCGGTCCGGATAGGCGAGGCAATGGGCGATCGGCGTGCGCATGTCCGGAGACGCCATGCCGGCGATCAGCGACCCATCCGCGAACGCGATGAAGCCATGCACGATCGACTGCGGATGGACGACGACGTCGAGCCGGTCGGCGGGCAGGCCGAACAGATGATGGGCTTCGATCAGTTCGAGTCCCTTGTTCATCAGACCGGCCGAATCGATTGTCACCTTCGGCCCCATCACCCACTTGGGGTGAGCGAGCGCTTGTTCACGCGTGGCGGCCGAGATGCGCTCGGCGCTCCATTCGCGGAACGGCCCGCCAGACGCGGTGATGGTCATGGTCTCGATCGTGGCCGGATCGCGCGCCCCGATCGCCTGGAACAGGGCGTTGTGTTCGGAGTCCATCGGCAGCAGCGTCGAGCCGGTTCGCCGCGCCGCGTCCATAACTGCGTCGCCGGCGCACACCAGCGTCTCCTTGTTGGCGAGCGCGACAGTCCGCCCGGCGGAGATCGCGGCGAAGGTCGGCTCCAACCCGGCGGCGCCGACGATCGCCGCGACCACCAAATCAGCGTCGCGCAGCGCAGCTTCCTTGACCGCTTCCGGGCCCGCGGCGATTTCGATCTCGAAACCCGCCAGCCCCGCCTTCAGGTCCTGATAGCCTGCAGGGTCGGCGAGGGCGGCGAATTGCGCGTTAAGCTCGATTGCACATTTCGCCAGCGCCGCGCCGTTGCGGCCGCCGGCCACCGAGACGACCGAGAACCGGTCGGGCGCGGCGGCGATGACTTGCGCGCACGAGCGTCCAATCGAACCTGTCGCTCCTAGAATCGCCAACCGCCTGCGCGGCGAGGCGGCGGGGCTGGGCGCGCGCTTGCGCGATCGGTGCGGCGCGGCCGGGGCGATTTGGGAGACGCTCACCATTGAAAAAGCCCGCTCGCGATGTAGTCACCCTTGGGATGCAGAATGGCGACGACCGCGGCGAATAAGGCCGCCGAAGTGAAGGCGTCGAGCCGATCCATCAAACCGCCATGACCGGGAATGAGGCCGCTCGAATCCTTGGCGCCAAAACGCCGCTTGAGCGCGGATTCGAACAAATCGCCAAGAGCCGACACGATCGCCGTCGCGAGGCCAAGCCAAAACAGCGACGCCAGGCGGTTCGTCCACGCCGCGAGGATGAGACCGAAGACTGCCCCGGCGAGCGCGCCGACGATCGCCCCAGCCCAGGTCTTGCCCGGCGAGACCCTCGGCCACAGCCGCGGGCCGCCTATCAGCCGCCCGGCGAAATAGGCGGCGACGTCCGCTCCCCAAACGACGGCGAACAGCCACAGGATCGCCGCCATGCCGAAACTCGGAGACACCCTCAGCAGTCCGACGCTGGCGACGAGCGCGCCGGCGTAAAGGACGCCCGCTGCCGCCCAGATTCCCTGCCGCCGTCCGGCAACCCAGCCGACCGCGCCCGCGCCAAGAATGAGCGCCGCACCTACACCTGGAATCGAATTGTGCAGCGCCGACAACGCCGCGAGCGCAAGCGCAATGGCGCCGACGCCGACTCGCGGGACGATGAGCCGCTCGCCGCCGACCAGGCGCTGCCATTCCCACAATACGACAATCGAGGCGAGCCACCAGAACGTCGCGAACACGAAGCCGCCCATCCACGCCGCCGCGAGCGCGACGCTCCCCATCGCCAGGGCCGCCGCCACCCGCGGCCAAAGATCCGGCCCGAACCGCGCCCCCGGCCGTTGCGACGCCGATCCAGTCGCCGGGCCCTCGCCGGTCGTCGTCATGACCATCCCTTCACGACGCCGACTTGACGGCGGCCGGCGCGACGACAGCGCCGAACCGACGCTCGCGCGCCGCGTACTGATCGAGCGCCGAGACGAAAGCCGCGTCGTCGAAATCGGGCCACAGGATCGGCAGGAAGACCAGCTCCGCATAGGCCGTTTGCCAGAGCAGGAAATTGGACAGGCGCATCTCGCCCGACGTGCGGATGACGAGATCGGGATCGGGAAGGCCGGTCGTGTCGAGACGGTCGGCCAAATCGTCCTGTCCGATCGCGTCGGCGTCGAGGCGCCCGTCACGAACGTCGACCGCCAGGCGCCGCGCCGCCTCGACGATCTCTTGCCGGGCGCCATAGTTGAAAGCCACCGCGAGCGTGAGCCCCCGATTGCCCGCCGTCAACATCTCGGCCTCGTCGATCAGCCCCACGATGTCGGGCGTGAGATTGTCCCGTTCGCCGATGATCCTGACCTTGACTCCGTTGTCGTTGAGTTCGGTGAGATCGTTGCGGATGAACCGTTTGAGCAGGCCCATCAGCATCGCCACCTCCTCGGGGGGGCGGCTCCAGTTCTCCGATGAGAAGCTGTAGATGGTCAGATACTGCACGTCATGCTCGATTGCCGAACGGACCGCCCGGCGGACCGCCTCCACGCCCCGGCGATGACCTTCGAACCGCGGCAGCCCGCGCGCCTGCGCCCAGCGGCCATTGCCGTCCATGATGATCGCAACATGGGCCGGCTTTCGGGCCGTCCTGTGTTGGGGGCGAGAATAATGCATGATGGCCTCGGACAATGGCTATTATCCCCTAGACCTGCATGATTTCCTTTTCTTTAGCGGCGAGGGAGGCGTCGATCTCGTGAATGGCCTGATCAGTCGCCTTCTGCACTTCCGCCTCCTGGTGCTTTTCGTCGTCCTCGCTGATCGCGTGCTCCTTCAAGAGCTTCTTGAGGACATCCAAGCCGTCGCGGCGCACATGGCGCACCGCCACCCGCGCGTCCTCGCTGTATTTGTGCGCGATCTTCACCATTTCCTTGCGCCGCTGCTCGTTCAACTCGGGAATGCGGATGCGCAGAACAGCGCCTTCGATGGTCGGGCTCAAGCCGAGATTGGCGTCGCGGATCGCCTTGTCGACCGCCTGCACCATGCTCTTGTCCCATACCGAGACGGAGAGCGCACGCGGCTCGGGAACGCTGATCGTCGCCACCTGGTTGATCGGCATCCGTTGGCCGTAAGCCTCGACCTGCACGGGTTCGAGCAGGCTTGCGCTCGCCCGGCCGGTGCGCAATCCACCCAGTTCGTGCTTGAGCGTCGCATGGGCCGCCTGCATGCGGCGTTTGAGTTCGGCGAGATCGAATTGAGGCAGTTGCGCCATGTGCGTCCTATGAATTCAAGGCCGAACCGCGGCGGCGCACGCAAAGCGCGCAGCCAAAGGGCGAGTCGGCGGCGATATTCCGCGCCCGGCGCCCTATTAGCATAGCTTTCGGCCTCTGACAGCGTCCAAGCAGCGTCGGCGTGGGCTTAGAACCTTATGCCTGGGTTTCCATGTGCCGCTTATTGAGCTTTGCCGCTTCCGCCATCGCGGCGAGCGCCGCGTGGCCCTGAGGCTGGATCAAGCCCGCCGACATGATGAGCTTGGCGGCGTCATCGGCGGAGATCGGCAATTCGACGACCTCGTCGGCCGCGATATAGAAGAAAAAACCTGTAGTGGGATTGGGTGTGCAGGGCATGAACACAGAAATCATCGGCTTTCCCCCCGGCAGGGTGCGGGACGAGGATTTCGCCCGGGGCGGACGAAACGAATACGATCGACCAACTGCCTTTCACCGGAAATTCGACCAAACCAACCTTGCGGAATTGACTGCCCGACTGGCTGAAAATCGTCTCGAACGCTTGCTTGAAGCCCTTGTAGACGCCTCTCACCAGCGGCGTCCGATCAAGCATTGCCTCGCCGAACCGCACCAGCGAGCGGCCGATGAAATTGGCGGTCAGGAACCCCAGCAGAGTCAGGCCGACGATCGCGATGACGACGCCGAACCCCGGAACGTGGAACGGAAGATAGCCGTCCGGCGACAGACTCAGTGGAAACCAAGGCCTCACCCAATTGTCGACGGTGTCGATCGCCCACCAGGCGATGTACAGGGTGACCGCGACCGGTCCGAAGACGACGAGCCCAGTCAAGAACCACGAGCGAAGCCGCTGGGCGAGCGAGCGGTGGACGGTCGGCGAAAAAGAATCAGACATGGATCTCTCGGCGCTTCGCGCGCGCTCCAGGATGACGGCTCGCGTCGACGGTTGCAAGCGAACGCGCCCGGCCCGAAGCTCGTTTTAGCGCCACGGCGCGGGCCCTACTCCACCGTCACCGATTTCGCCAGGTTGCGCGGCTGGTCGGCGTCCTTCCCCATGACGACGGCGGTGTGATAGGCGAGCATCTGGATAGGCGCGGCGTAAACGATCGGGGCGAAGTGTGCGCCCATGTCGGGCATCGCCAGGAAGTGCTCGATATCGACCGCGGCTTCCTCGGCGGCGCGCTTTTCGCCGATCAGCACGATGCGCCCGCCGCGCGCCGCGACTTCCTGCATGTTGGACACGATCTTCTCGAACACGGCGTCGCGCGGCGCGATGACGATTACCGGCATCGCTTCGTCGATGAGCGCGATCGGCCCGTGCTTCAGTTCGCCGGCGGCGTACCCTTCGGCGTGGATGTAGCTCAACTCCTTGAGCTTGAGCGCGCCTTCGAGCGCCAAAGGATAGGCTGTGCCGCGGCCGAGGTAGAGCACGTCGCGCGCCCGGGCGACCGCCTGGGCGAGCTTCTCGGCGGCGGGTTCGAGCTTCAGCGCCTCGGCGAGGAGGCCGGGCGTCGCGATAAGCTCGCCCACCAACGCCGCCTCGGCGTCCTCGTTGACCGTCCCGCGCGCCTTGCCCAGTCCGATGGCGAGCGCGGCCAGCGCCGCGAGCTGGCAGGTGAAGGCCTTGGTCGACGCGACGCCGATCTCCGGCCCGGCGAGCGTCGGCGCCAGCGCATCGGTCAGGCGGGCGACGCTCGAATCCGGCACGTTGACGACGCCAACCGTCTTCGACCCCCTCTCCTTCACGTAGCGGAGCGAAGCGAGCGTGTCGGCAGTCTCGCCAGATTGCGAGACGACGATCGTCAGGCCCCCGTCATCGACCGGTGCCTCGCGATAGCGGTATTCCGAGGCGACGTCGATCTCGACGGGCAGGCGGGCAAACCGCTCAATCCAATACTTGGCGGTGAGTCCCGCCATATAGGCGGTGCCGCAGGCGACGATCGAGATTCGCGCGAGCTTCGTCGGGTCGGCCGGCCATGCGAACGGCTTCAAACGCATCGCCGCCATGTCGACGTAATGGGCGAGGGTATGGCCGACGACCTCGGGCTGCTCGTGGATCTCCTTGGCCATGAAGTGACGATAGTTGCCCTTTTCCGCCAGCAGGCTCCCGGCAGGACTGCGCTGGATCCGGCGTTTCACCCGCTTCCCGTCGCGGTCGCGAATGTCGGCGCCTTGGCGCGTCACAACCGCCCAGTCGCCCTCGTCGAGATAGGCGATGCGGTCGGTGAAGGGCGCGAGCGCGAGCGCGTCGGAACCCAGAAACATCTCTCCGTCGCCGTAGCCGATCGCGAGAGGCGCGCCCTGGCGGGCGCCGATCAGGAGGTCGTCCTCGCCCACGAACAGGTAGACCAGCGCGAACGCGCCGCGCAGACGGCGAAGCGCGGCCTGAACCGCCTGTTCGGGCGTCTTGCCGCGAGCCAGCTCGTCCTCGACCGCGAACGCCGCGATCTCGGAATTGGTCTCGGTGGCGAAATGGTATCCCTTGGCTGCGAGCTCCTCGCGCAGAGCCTTGAAGTTCTCGATGATGCCATTGTGGACGACAGCGAGCCGGGGCGAAGCGTGCGGATGGGCGTTGGCGACGGTCGGCTTGCCATGCGTCGCCCAGCGCGTATGTCCGATGCCGATCGCCCCGCCGAGCGGATCGGCGGCAAGTTTCGCCTCGAGGTTCTTGAGCTTCCCTTCGGCGCGCCGCCGCTCTAGCCGGCCATTTTCGAGCGTTGCGACACCGGCGGAATTGTAGCCGCGATATTCCAGGCGTTTGAGCGCATCCACGATCGGCCCAGCGACCGGACCCCGGCCCAAGACGCCGACAATGCCGCACATCGAACTTTTCGTCCCTGCCCGAACTGATTCGCCGCTGGACCGAGGGTCCCACAGCCGGACACATAGGCCGGCGATGCCTTTTCCGCCAAATCACTTTCAATGAGGGATTGTGAAGACCGCCCAGCCCGGCGCCGATTGACAAAGACAGCGTTGCTCGCACTCTTTTTCTCGACCGCCTCTTGTTCTCGACCGCTGCGAGGTGGAAGCCGGTGAGAGCCCCGCGCGGTCGCGCCACTATAGTGGGCCGAAACTAAGGGAAAAGTCGAAAGCC
This sequence comes from uncultured Alphaproteobacteria bacterium, assembly GCA_963776665.1. GTDB lineage: Bacteria > Pseudomonadota > Alphaproteobacteria > Rhizobiales > Beijerinckiaceae > Roseiarcus. The sequence goes on along the minus strand of CAVZNQ010000005.1, from coordinate 12,866 downwards.
AGACCATGCGGGTCATCGCTGACAATCTGTCTGCGATCCAGGACCTGGCGGAACGGCAGGACCCAAGCGATCTGGTCATGCGCCGGCTCCAGGACTTCGTAAACCTTCAGCACTTCGCGTGTCGGTGGAGATTTTTTCCGGAAACGCTGACTGACGAAGACAGCCCATTCAACGAATGCGCCCATTCCTACCTCGCCGGCGCTCAGGCGCTTCTTCTGCATTTGCGGCAAATGCAGGGAGGGGACCGGACAACCGTTGATGCGCTTGTCAAGAAGATCGACCTCGAAATGCTGAACGAGAACGCGTCCCTGATCCTATGTCGCTGCAGCGATGAGCCCTTCAACACGAACGAGGTGATTGCGCCGCATTGGAGCGGGATTCGGCTTCACCCGCCAAGTCTCATGACATTCGCGGCCCTGGCGTTGCTGGCTAGCGTGGCGGTCTTGCCGATGCGCCGCCCGTGATCATAGGATGGTCCGCATGAATAGGGGCGGACGGAAAGCGGGACGTCGCGTGCGGGCCAAAGGCGTCTCGCCTGCCGCACCGCGACCGCCGCTGATGGCGCTCATCGTCGCGCTCTCGCTCATCGTTCAGCTTTTCGCCGCTGCGACACCGCCGGCGCTTGCTGCGCCGGCCTTCGCTGGCGCCGACGACGCGGCGATCGCCGCCGAGCTCAAGGCGGTCTTTGGCGACGCTGCGCAACTCTGCGTCCAAATCAACGACGACAAGGCTCCGGCCAAGCACGCGCCGTCGGGCCATTGCTGCGATCAATGTCCGCTTTGCCGCTTCGCCGCTCAGGCTGTTGCTTTTGTCGTGCCTGACCTGCAGGATTTGCCAGAGAGGCTCGACAGCGACGCCCACGCAACCCGCGTGCCGCCTGGACGCGACGTCCTTCCCGCGTATCCGGTCCAACCAAATCCGGCTCGGGCGCCTCCCCTCGCAGTCTGACGGTCATTCGCCGCGCGCGTTTCCGCGTGCGCTCGCATCCCTTCAGACTCGAGGTTCATCACTCATGTCTTTTCTCTGTATCCGCCTGGCCCCGGGTGCGCTTGCCAGTGCGTTCGTCGCGTTAGGAACCGTCGCCGCGCAGGCTCACGCCGTTTGCGGCAACCGCATCTTCCCTTCAACGCAGGCGATCGACGATCCTGGCGTCACCGATGAACTCACCCTCCCTTCGGTCACTTGGCTGACGGCGCACGCCGATGAAGGGACCTGGAGGACGACCGAACGATCGAGCCAGGCGTCGTCTATATGGCGGACAAGTGGCAAATCGCGTTGAAGCCGTGATCCCGGTCAATGGCGCGAGCGGTAGCGGCGCCGGCGTGGTGGCCAGCCTCGACCTCTTCCTCGACGACATCTTCCCCAACACCATCGGCAAGCCGATCTTTTCGCAAACCCTGCCGATGTTCACAGGAGCCCGATGATGACAAGCAATTGCTTAGCCGCGCTCGCCGCTTCGCTCGCATTCGTCTGGACCGTGAGCGGGGCCCTTGCGCACGCCCAGCTCGAGAAAGCGACCCCGCCGGTCGGCGGCGCGGTCGCGTCCGCGAGCGAAATCCGGCTCGAATTCAGCGAGGGCGTCGAGCCCAGATTCTCGAAGGTGGAGTTGACCGGCCCCGGCGGCGCCGCCGTGCCCCTGGGAGCTGCGACAACCGCAGCCGGCAACCAGGCCGTGCTCATCGTGCCGATCGCGAAACCCCTCTCCTCCGGCGAGTACAAAGTGCACTGGCAGGCGGTGTCGGTCGACACCCACCACACCCAGGGAAGCTTCCAGTTCACCGTCAAGCCATGACCGCTTCGACCCGAGGCGAGCGCCGGCGCGTTTAGGACAAAAGACCAGCAATCGGAAAGGATGGACCATGAAGCATTCGTCAATTGTCGTTCTGACGCTCGCCCTCGCCCTCGGCGCTGCGCCGGCGCGGGCGCAGGAGTTCAAGGCTGGCGACATCGTGATCGAGAAGCCGTGGGCCCGCGCGACCCCCAAGGGCGCCGAGGTCGGCGGCGCGTACATGACGATCGAGAACAAGGGCGCGACGCCCGACCGCCTGACCGGAGGCTCCGCGGATTTCGCCACCTTCGAAATCCATGAAATGAAGTCCGAAAACGGTGTCATGGAGATGCGCGAGGTCCCCGGCGGACTCAACATTCCCGCCCACGTCTCGGTGAGGCTATCGCCCGGCGGCTACCACATCATGTTAACCCATCTCGCCCATCCCCTCACCAAGGGCGACACCGTCAAGGCGACGCTCAATTTCGAACGCGCGGGCCCTGTCGCCGTCGAGTTCAAGGTGATGGGCGTCGGGGCCGCGGGGACGGACGGCGCGATGAAGGGCGGGACCATGGGCGGCATGAAGATGTGATGCGCTCATGCCGAAGCGCTGACGGCGCTCGCGCGTGACCGCGCTCGTCCTCTGCCGTTTCACTCACTTTCTAGCCGCGATGCTGACGTTCGGCTCGAGCGCCTATCTCTGGCTTTACGCGCCGGAGCGGCTCATGGCCGCGTTGTCGCCCGTTGCTCGGCGCCTGGCGCTCGTCGCCAGCGTGGTCGCGCTCTTCACCGCGATTGTGTGGCTCGCGCTCGAATCGGCCTCGATGGCCGACGACTGGAGCGCCGCCGTCGATCCGGGAGCGATGGGCGCGGTCCTCACAGACTCCGCCTTCGGCCATGCGTGGGCGGCGCATCTCCTTCTGGCGGCGATGCTCGTCGCTGTCGTCGTCTTCGGTCCGAGCGATCGTTGGGCGCCGACCGCCGTCGCATCGGGGGCGCTCCTGGCGAGCCTTGGCCTTGTGGGCCACGCCGCGATGCAGACCGGCGCCGAAGGCGTCCTGCACCGCGGCAACCACGCCGTCCACCTTCTCGCGGCCGGTGCCTGGGTCGGAGGCCTCGTTCCTTTCGTCATGTGTCTGGGCGTCTACGAGCGAAGCGACATCCGGCGGGAGGCTGTCACGGCGATGATGCGGTTTTCCTTCGCCGGCCAATTCATCGTCGCTGCGATCGTTCTCACCGGCGCCTTCAACATCGCACTCACCTCCGGGCATCCGCCGATTCCGCCGAACTCGCCCTACCGGGGTCTTCTGATCGCAAAAATCGCCGTCGTCGCGATCATGATCGTGGTTGCCGTCGTCAATCGGTATGTTCTCGCGCCGCGATTGAAACCCGGCGCGCGCGCGCTGGCGTATCTGCGCGCGACCAGCACGGCGGAAATCGTGTTGGGCTGCGTCGCTCTCGCCCTCGTCAGCGTGTTTGCGCTGCTCGACCCGGCGTAGAGCATAGGGCCTGGATGTTGTGTCTGCGCCTGATGATGGGCGTTTTTCCGATCTTGCGAGGCGGGAGGAATTGGCGCAGCCTTCGCGCAAGGAACGCCTATCCAGGCGACTTTAAGCCGCGGGAGGAAACAGATGAAGGCGCACATTGTTGGCGGCGGGTTTGGCGGGCTGGCGGCGGCGGCTTTGCTCATCCGGAACGCTGACGTTCCAGGCGAGGAGATCACGATCTACGAAACGAATGAGCGCCTTGGCGGCGGCTTCTTTCTCGATGGCAGCGCGGCGACCGGCTACAACCTGCCCGGCTCCGTTTTTGACAAGGAGTTTCGCTGCGCTTTCGACCTGCTGGCGACAATCCCTAGCGCAACAGATCCCAAGATCTCCGTCAAGGAGCAGTTCTTCACGTTCAATAACAACGAACCCTACAATGATCGGGCGCATATCCTCGATCGCAACGGAAACATCGTGCATGGGCCGCATTTCGGCCTGAGCCTGTCGGACGGCCTCGCCCTCGCCCGGGTTTCGCTGACGCCCGAGTCGATGCTGGACGGGCGGCGCATCGAGGAGTTCTTTTCGCCGCAGTTCTTCGCCACGGAATTCTGGCTCCTGTGGTCGACAATCATGGGGTCGCTGCCGCAGCACAGCGTGATCGAGTTCCGTCGCTACATGAACCGCTTCGTCTACCTCTTTCCCCACCTGTCGACCATGGACGGCGTCCTGCGCACTCCGTTCAACCAGCACGAAACGTTCGTAAAGCCGCTGGTCGCCTGGCTCACCCCGCGCGGCGTGAATTTCCTGACCGGCGCCTTCGTCCAGGACATAGGCTTCGCGCCGGTGCCTGGCCGCATAACCGTCGACCGGCTCGACTACGCGCGGGAAGGCGTCGCGACCTCGGTCGCCATCGCGCCGGAGGATATCGTGCTGGTGACTACGGGATCGCAAGCGGCCGACTATTCGGCGGGATCGATGAGCGAGGCTCCGAAGCCAAAGGACACCGGAAGGTCATGGGCGTTGTGGAAGCGTCTCGCCGCGGGGCGCACAGACTTCGGCAACCCCGATGCATTCTTCGGCGCTCCGCGGATCGCCGATTCTCGCTGGGTGACTCTGACCGTCACCACGACGAGCGGGGTATTTCTAGAGAAGATGACCAAGCTCACCGGCAGCGAATCGGGAATCGGCGGGCTCGTGACTTTGAAGGACTCCGGTTGGGTGGTCTCGCTGTCCGTCTTCCATCAGCCGGAAGTCCTCGATCAGCCGCAAGGCACGTATGTTTGGTGGGGCTATGGACTCCATCCCGAGCGCAGCGGCGATTTTGTGAAGAAAAGCATGGATCAATGCACCGGCGCGGAAATCCTCGAGGAGGTGCTGCGGCATTTGCGGTTCGACGACCAATTCGGCGCGATCATGAATTCGTCGATCTGCATTCCGTGCAACATGCCCTACGTGAACAACATCTGGCTGCCACGCCGTCGCGGCGACAGGCCGCCCGTGGTTCCGCAGGGGGCGACCAATCTTGGCCTCATCGGCCAGTACGTCGAGGTTGAGCAGGACATCGCGTTTACGTTCGAATATTCCACTCGCACTGCCTGGGAAGCGATTCATCGCCTGCTGAAGCGGGGACCTGCGCCGCCGCCCGTTTATCAAGGTCAGCTCGATCCGGGGGGGGTGCTCGCCGCCCTGCAGGTGTTTATCGGCCAGTGACCGTCCCGAGGCACGGCGCGAACTCGTCACACCGCTCAAGCCGCCGCTGCCGACAGCGAAGCGATATCGCCGCAGGCGGTCACAATCTTGTTAGTTTCGAACGTAACGTCCTAGGTAGTCCTACGCATCCCGCTGGCGGTCGTGTTCGACGATACTGCGTCGACAAACATGACTCGCTCGAACGCTCCAATATTCGTCATCGGCTCGCCTCGCTCCGGAACCAGCATCCTCACCTGGTGTCTCGGGCAGCATCCAAACATCCTGCCCCTCGAGGAGAGTGGGTGGTTCAGCCGGCTGGCGACGACGCTGCAGAGCTGTCACGAAGAGGGATCGGCGCGCGGCGAGCGCTCCCAGCTCTCGGCCATGCGGATCAGCCGCGACCAGCTTTTCCGAACTGTTGGCGACGCCGTCAACGCCATGATCATCCGACAGCGTTCGGCCTATGAGACAGCTGGCGCTGAAGTCGCGCAGGCTCGCGGGACGTCGCCTCACCCTGACTTCCTCCTGAGGCGAAATCCCGAGGATTCCAAGGGGCGATGGGTCGACGGAACGCCGGAGTATTCGCTTTCCGTGTTCGGACTGCGCATTCTTTTCCCTAAGGCCCGATTCATTCATATCTTGCGGGATGTTCGCGCGGTCGTACGCTCGCTGATGCATTTCCGCGACTTGGCTGGCCACCCTTTGGTGAGGACGGAAGAAGAGGCCTATCAATATTGGCTGCGCACGACACGCGCCTGTGCTGCGGCCGGACGGTCGTTCGGAACGGACGTGGTGCGCCGGGTACGCTACAGTGATCTGGTGGAAGCGCCCGAAGCGGCGCTTCGATCCTGCCTGGAGTTCTTGAGCGAACCCTACTCGTCAGATTGTCTGACGCCGCTCAAGGAGAAGATCAATAGCTCCAACGTGCCTGGTGAATTCGACTCAATGGACGTGCGCACCGACCCGGCGCTGCGCAACGAGGCGCAGGAACTCTTCGAAACGCTCAACGCCGACGAGAGCGCCCCTATCGGCTCGGCGGAAGAGTCGGCGCAACTGGAGGCGCAATTCCTGGAGCGAGCTCATTTTATCGTCTGGGCTGAATATGAGATGACGCGGCGGATGGAAAAGGACAGGCTTGAGGTGGAGCGGCGGCTCGAAATGGAGAGAAACTCAGCTCGTCGACGCCTCCGCCTGTTTAAAGGTCGCGGCTCTGGGTAAGGCGGGCGCGCCTTAATAGAGTCCGGGACAGACAAGGCTAGGCGGCGGCCCTCAAACAGGCGCCAGCGCCACGCCCCCTTGGGCCGCGTATGAGCCCCGCCCCGCTTCAGGCGTGCAGAACGCCGCTCTTCTTGGCCGTCCAGGTCGCCGTGTAATCCATGAGCCCCGGCGACAGACAATCATACGGCTCGAGCCCTATCAGTTTGAACTTGCCGCGAACGCCGTCCTCACCAGCCCGCCCGGCCCGCGACCTTCCATCCCGTTTGCGGTGGGTGGGCCCAGCATGACTAGCCAATGATAGTAGCAGTTAGTCCTTCTTGTGCCTGTCGCGGAACGCCTTGGCCCACCCGGGTTTCGTCTGCTGCCGGCCGCGCGCCACCGCGAGCGCGTCGGCCTCGACCGGTTCGGTGATGACCGAGCCCGAGCCAACATAAGCGCCGTCGCCGATCGTGACTGGCGCGACGAGGGCCGAGTTCGAGCCGATGAAAGCCCCGGCGCCGATGTCGGTCCTGTGCTTGTCGAAGCCGTCGTAGTTGCAGGTTATGGTTCCAGCGCCGATGTTTGCATGCGCCCCGACCCGCGCATCGCCGATATAGGTCAGGTGATTGACCTTGGCGCCTTCCTCGATCGTGGCCTGCTTGATCTCGACGAAGTTGCCGATTCGGGCGTTGGCGGCGATGTCCGCCCCCGGTCTCAGCCGGGCGAACGGACCTACGGACGCGCCCGCCGCCACCCGCGCGCCCTCAAGATGCGAGAAGGCGCGGATGATTGCGCCGTCCTCGATCCTGACTTCGCGCCCGATGACGACGTTGGGTTCGATGACGACGTCGCGGCCGATCCTGGCGTCGAACGCCATGAACACCGTCTCGGGCGCGATAAGCGTCGCGCCCTCGTCCATCGCGCGGCGGCGCAGCCGTTCCTGCAGCGCCGCTTCTGCGGCAGCGAGTTGAGTTCGGTCGTTGACGCCCATTACCTCCTTCTCATCGGCGACCAGAGCTCGCCCGACGAGGCCATGTGCGTTGGCGATCTCGACGATGTCGGTGAGGTAATATTCCCCCTGCGCGTTATCGGGCCTCACCGCGTCCAGAAGGTTCAGGGCCTCTTTCCCGCTGAAGGCGATCGGGCCGGCGTTGCACAGGCGCGAAGCCCTCTCTTCGCCAGTGGCGTCTTTGTGCTCACGGATCGCGATTAGGCGCCCGCCGCGTTCGATCAGGCGCCCGTAGCCGGTCGGATCGGCGGCCTCAAATCCCAGCGCGACCACATCCGCGCCCTGGGCAAGCTCGGCGCGCAGCGCCACGAGGGTTGCGGGCCTGATCAGCGGAATATCGGCATAGACGACGACGATGTCATCGTAACCTTGCGCGATCCGTCCGCGCGCCGCGAGAACGGCGTCCGCGGTGCCCCGCCGCTCCGGCTGAACGACGATTTTCGCCCCCGGCGCGACCCTCAGCGCTTCGGCCGCGACGCTGTCGCGACCAGGCGCGACGACCACCACGACGTCGCCGGCGGCGCCCTCGAGCACCGCCGCCAGCGCATGCGCCAGCATCGAGCGGCCCGCAAGCTCGTGCAGGACCTTGGGCCGGGCGGAGCGCATGCGCACCCCTTCTCCGGCGGCAAGCACTATGGTCAGACACCGGCGGGCGTTGGCGCTCATGGGCCGTTTCATCTCTCATAAGGGCGCGGCCCGCGAAGGCAGGCTCGGCGGGGCCGAATCGCTGGCGGGGTCCGTCAGGCTCGCGCAATATCACTCCGGGCGACGGCGGTTTCCAGCCGCAACGCCGCAAGCGATCGACCCCGTTTCGCCGCGCCGGCAAAATGCGTCTCGCTGCGCCGCAAAAAACGATATACAACCAACCGGCCAAGGACGGAACGCGCCGGGCTTGCGGCGCGGTTTTCTCCTCCGGGCTGACTTTTCATTTTGGCTGGGAGCGACGCCGCGTCGAGCCGTCCTTGCGGTGCGGTTCGGCGGTGAACGAACGAAGAATCGGATGACGGACAGGCAACGTCGCGAATTCTTGCAGCTAGCTGTCGGCGGGGCGCTCTCGGCTTCGCTGGCCCAGTCCGGCTCGCCGGCAGCCGTCGCCGAGCCGCTGGCCCAGCCGGTCCCGTTCTCTGCGGACACAGTGGTGAAGATGGCGGTTGAACTGGCCTCGAAGCCGTTCAAGGAGCCCGAAGCGCCGCTGCCAAGCATATTTTCCGGCCTCACCTTCGATCAATACGCATCGATCCGGCGCGTGCAGGGCACCGCGATCTGGAGCGACCAGAAACTCGGCTTTTCGCTTGAGCCTCTGCATCGGGGTTTCGTCTACACGACGCCGATCGCGATCAACATTGTCGAGAACGGCGCCGCCCAAAAGGTGATCTACGAGGCGGCCAATTTCGACTTTGGCAAACTTCAGCCTCCGGCGGTTCTGGGCGACCTCGGCTTTTCCGGCCTGCGCATTCTCAAGGCGTCGAACGAGGGCTTCGAAGACGTGGCCATCTTCCAGGGCGCTAATTTCTATCGCGCGCGCGCCCACGCTCAGCCCTTCGGGGTGACTGCGCGCGGGCTTGCAATTCGAACCGGCGACGAGCCGGGCGAGGAATTTCCTTTGTTCCGCGAGTTCTGGGTCGAGAAACCCAATCCAGCCGCCAACACGCTAACCCTTCATGCGCTGCTCAATTCCGCGAGCGTCACCGGCGCGTTTCGGTTTACGCTGCGTCCGCTCGAAGCGACCATAATCGACATAGAGACGACGCTGATCGCGCGGGCGGCGGTCGACAAGCTGGGATTCGGGGCCATGGCCGCCGCCTACCTGTTCAGCGGCCTCGACCATCGCCTCGTCGACGACGTCCGCGCCGCCGTCTACGAATCGACCGGACTGCAAATTCTTACCGGAAGCGGCGAGTGGCTCTGGCGTCCGGTTTCCAACCGCGAGACCCTGCAGATCTCGGCTTTCTCTGACCTCAACCCGCGCGGTTTCGGACTTTTGCAGCGCAGCCGTTCCTTCGACGCGTTTTACGACGACGACACGCATTGGGAGCTTAAGCCGTCGCTTTGGATCGAACCGATCGGCGACTGGGGCGAGGGCGACCTCCGCCTACTGGAGATCCCGGCTGAAGCCGCGACCAACGAGAACGTCGTCGCCCAGTGGCGCCCCAAGGCCGGGATGGCCGCCGCGACCAGCCTGATGGTCGCCTACCGCCAATTCTGGTGCTGGTCGCCGCCTTCGAGGCCTCCGCTCGCGTCGTGCGTGTCGTCGCGGCGCGGCAAGGTCGGCAACCGCCAGCGGTTTGCGGTCGAGATGGAAGGCGACCTGTTCGCCGACCCTGCGAAAGCCGCCGCGGCGACCGCGGACGTTCACGCGGCCCCGGGCAAAATCGTCTCGGTTCGCCTTTTTCCCAACAAAGACAGGCGTTCGGTGCGGGTCGTTTTCGATCTCGATCCCGGGTCGGAAACCTATTCCGAGCTGCGCCTGACCCTCAGCGTCGACAACCAGGCGGCGAGCGAAACATGGCTCTACCGGTGGACAGCCTGACGCTCGCGCCGACGGACGCCGGACCGGGCGACACCGGCTCGTCGCTCGGCTCCTCGATGCCGGGCTTCGCGCCGCTCGCCATGCCGGTCCAGTCGTTCAAGCGGTTCTCGCGTCGTGATCGCCGAGCCCTCGTCGCGCCGCGCCTCGCTCGCGCGCCGGTTCTGACCCGCCTCTTCACTTTCGGCGGCGCCCTGGCCTTGACCGCATACGGCGCCCGGGAAATGTTCAAGGTTGTCGCGGTCGGCACGATCACGCCGCTTGAATGGGCGATGGTGGTCCTCTTCGTCGTCACCTTTTCCTGGGTGACGCTCTCGCTCACCTCCGGCATCGTCGGCTTTGTCTGGCTTCTCGCTCATCGGGGCCGAGGCGAACCGCCCGCGCGCTTGCGCGAACGGACGGCGGTCGTAATGCCGATCTACAACGAGGCGCCTTCACGCGTGTTTGGCGCCATGCAGGCCATCTTCGAGGACGTCGAACGTACGGGCCAGGCGCACGCGTTCGACTTCTTCCTCTTGTCCGACACCACCGACGCCAACGTCTGGATCGCCGAAGAGCGCGCTTTCGTCGCCATTCGCGCGCGCCTGCCGCAGGCCCGCTTCTACTACCGGAGGCGGCGCAGGAATCTGGGCCGCAAAGCGGGCAACATCGCCGATTTCGTCACTCATTGGGGCGGGCACTATCCGCATATGGTCGTCCTCGACGCCGACAGTCTAATGACGGGCGAGGCTATCGTGGGCCTGGCGGCGGCGATGGAGGCGGATCCCGACGCCGGCATCATCCAAAGCCAGCCGCTCGTCATCAACCGCAACACCATGTTCGCGCGGCTGCAGCAGTTCGCCGCCCGTATGGCGGGCCCCGTGATCGGCGCCGGCTTGAGCGCGTGGATGGGGCGCGACGGCAACTACTGGGGCCACAACGCGATCATCCGCACGCGCGCGTTCGCCGACCATTGCGGACTGCCGGACCTGCCGGGCAAGCCGCCGTTCGGCGGCCACATACTCAGCCACGATTTTGTCGAGGCGGCCCTGATCAGGCGAGCGGGATACACCGTCTACATGCTGCCCGACCTCGGCGGCTCGTACGAAGAGAGCCCGCCCTCGCTCATCGATCTTGCAGCTCGCGACCGGCGATGGTGCCAGGGCAATCTCCAGCATGCGCGGATCATCGGCGCCCGAGGCTTCACCCTGGCGACCCGACAGCACCTGGCGCACGGCATCATGGGCTATCTCGCCTCGCCGTTATGGATGGCGCAGTTGCTGGTTGGCATCGTGCTGGTGCTGCAGTCCCACTACATCCGGCCTGAATATTTCACCAAGGAATTCTCCCTCTTTCCGGACTGGCCGCGGTTCGACTACGAGCGCGCGCTGCAGCTGTTCGAGCTGACCATCGGCATCCTGCTTGCGCCCAAGTTCCTTGGCCTCCTGCTCGCTCTCATCGACCCGAAAACCCGCCGCGGCTCGGGCGGAGCGGCGGCCCTCATCGCCTCGACCTTCGTCGAGATCATCATCTCCGCCGCGATCGCTCCGATCATGATGCTGATCCAGTCCGGGTCGGTGGCGCAGATCCTTTCGGGACGGGACACCGGTTGGAATCCGCAGAGGCGGGACGACGGGTCGATACCCTTCAGCAGCATTGCGCGCCGCCATCGCTCGCATGCCCTCCTCGGCGTCATCACCCTGTTCGCGGCGGCGCTCATTTCGCCCTCCCTGGTCGTCTGGATGTCGCCGACGATCGCCGGCCTTATCCTTTCCATTCCGCTCTCCTGGGCGAGCGGCAATCTCACGCTCGGCCTCGCCATGCGCCGCATCGGACTCCTGCGCACGCCCGAGGAGACCTCGCCGCCCGCGGTCGTCGACCGCGCCAACATGCTGGCGGCGGAGCTTGCCCTGATCGGCCGGGACGACGACGACGCCCTCGAGGCGGTCGCGACCGACCCGGAGCTCAGGGTCCTTCACGAGTCCTTCCTCGCCGAGGCGTCGCGGCGCCGGCGCGGCGAAGTCGAGGTCGAAACCGCCGTCGCGGCAGCCAAGCTCAACGACGCCCAGACGCTCGAAGACGCCCGCGCCTGGCTCACCCCGCGCGAACGGGTCGCGGTTCTCGGCGACCGGGCGCTGATCGCGATGCTGGCGCGCCTGCCGAGGGCGTCAGAGCGGCCGAATGCGGCCTGAGCGGCCACGTTTCCACGCATTACCAATGTATTAAGAGGACAGCCAAGCGAATTCCAAATCCAGCCAAATCGAGCAAAATCCATCAAAGCCCGGCCAAAGAAGATCAAAGGAAAAGGCCTGGATTTCCTTGGATTCTCTTGTCCGAAACGAGCCTTTTCAGTGGGTTGCGCTGACCCCCCGGCTTTTTTCTTTTGTCCCCGGGATGGGCCGCCTCGGTCGTCGCGCCTTTCGCTCAGAGTGCGGTCAGCTTCGTCATGCCAGAAAACGATGGCACGGATTTCTGGTTTACGCAATCATTTGCGTCGGAATTTTTGCCGCCCGAGAAGCGCCCCTATGTAGGGCCGTGCCCGTGCGGGCTTCCGCGCCCCTCGCCTGGCCGGGACTGCGCGGCGCGGTTAAGCGCGGTGATCGACAGGAACCCACCGACCCAGGACCCGAGCGCGGCGAACACGACATAGGCCCAGTTCGACGTGTAGCTGATGACCGCAAAGGCCGCGAGCAGGTACCAGGCGCTGCTCCACGACGCCGCGGCGAACCGGCGCCGGGCGGCGACGGCGGCGGTGAACTGGACGTAGATGGCGTCGGTGAGCGCAGTCGTGACGACGACGCCTCCGGCGATCAGCGGATCGATGCTCGGCAAAACCATTGTGCCCCCAAACTGGCTGACTGTGGCGAAAGGACGAGCAGCGCCATCATGAGTAATAATGCCTAATGGCCTATGCCGCCGAGACGTGTTTCGACAAAGCCTGTACGCCCGGCGAAGGCGAAGACCTTCCCGTCGTCCAGTCGCTCCCTGCCACAGGACGCGATGGAGGAACAAATGGGACAGGCGCAGAATCCGCGTTTCGACGCGCTCGCAGATGTTCCGTTCTCGGAAAATCGGCCGACGCCGGAAACGGCCAAGCTCCTCAGCGATGAGCTTCTGTTCCAGCGTGCGGCGCAGACCTACCTCTGGGCGCTGCCGCTCATCAATACGCTTGGCATGAAGTTCGGGTCGGACAAGGTTTTCGGCCCCGGC
>CAVZNQ010000004.1:0-33271 GCA_963776665.1 uncultured Alphaproteobacteria bacterium | reverse complement strand
CGTCGCCTCCCAGCCCTGCACCGTCTGCGGCCGGACCCCGAGCGAGGCGCATCACATTCGCTTCGCCCAGCCGCGCGCGCTCGGCCGCAAGGTCAGCGACGAATACACCGTCCCGGTATGTCGCCTCCATCACCGCAATCTGCATAGCTATGGCGACGAGGCCTCGTGGTGGGCCGCCGTCAGCGTCGATCCCCTGCCGATCGCGCTCGAACTTTGGCGGCGGTCGAGATTCCCGAGCTCTTCTGAAGTTAGGTCAGAGCCCTCGGATAACATCCCGTGAACGTGGTCAAGTTCGACCGTGATTGCTTATTTCATTGGTCCTCGACGAGAGTTGCTCTGTGGTCTCGTTCCGGACGGTCGCCAAGCACGCTCGGCCATTCGCCGAAGGCGCGGTTGGTGGTGAGGAGATTTAGGCGCGGTCATAAAGCTGGCTGACGTGATGGAACAGCAATTGGCCGCGTTGGGCGATGGGAGATAGCCGAGTTCATCGACAATGACGAAGTTGAGGCGAGTCAGGTAGTCGGCGATGGGTCCCTGGCGGTTGACCCGGCCTTCGGCCTCGCGCCGATTGACGAGATTCGAGTGACGCGCCAGCTTCACAACCAGTTCAAGCGTCGCCGCCATCAACCCTCCCGGCTGATCCGGCTCAGGGTCCGACATCCGATCGGTCGGTAAATTCTTCCCGAGAGTAAGTTTTCCTGGCAGCAAGAGACTCGCCTGCATTCCGGCATCTGACATTGGAGATGACCGGCCTCGAGCCGGAGCGAGGGATTTGCTCCCCGATTCCGCGCTTTCCCTTCCCGACCATTGACATTTCTACTGGCACCTTAGAAACAAGATATGCTGTCATACCGGTCATGGAGAGTTTACCCTATCCCGGCAGGCTTGAGCTCATTGAGGCTGACTCGGTCAAATTGTCGTTTACCGCCGCCCAGTGCCGAGCTGCGCGGGCGCTCGTCAACTGGCCCCAGGTCACGTCCGTCAATGTGGTGTAATTTTCGGGTGTAGCTGAGGGGGTCATTGGTCAGGCCGCCTTGGGTGTAATCTGCAAGGGTTTGAGGTCGGCGGTCTTGTCGGCCGGCTCTGGAAGCCCTCGATCTGCATGTAGCGATTCTGCGTCTGCCAATCGTCGTTGTGCTCCATGAGAACGGCGCCGACGAGCCGCACGATGAAGTCCTCGTTCGGGAAGATGCCGACGACATCGGCTCGGCGCTTGACCTCCTTATTCAGCCGCTCCGGCGGATTCGTCGAATGCAGCTTGGTTCGGTGCTGCGGGGCGAAGGTCATGTAGGCGAGCACGTCATGCTCGGCCTCGTCCATCAACCTGCCGAGTTTCTCGAACCGGGGCCGCAGCTGATCGGCGACGTGCCGCCAGACCCGGCCCGCCGTCTCGCGGTCGGGCTGGATGAAGGCCTGGCGGATGGCGGTGGCGACAACCGTCTCCTGCGTCTTTGGGCCAGTGCATTGCGCATGAAGTGCACGCGACAGCGTTGCCATGTCGCGCCGACGACCCGCTGGACGGCGGCCTTCAGCCCTTCGTGCGCGTCCGAGATCACGAGTTTGACGCCGCGCAGGCCGCGTCTGGTCAGGCGCTTCAGGAAGTCCGCCCAGAAGGTCTCGGCTTCCGGCGGGCCGATGCCGAGCCCGACGATCTCCCGCCGTCCTTCGGTGTTGGCGGCCACAGCGATTATCGCGGCGACCGAGACGATGCGTCCGCCCTCGCGCACCTTCAGGTAGGTCGCATCCAGCCACAGATAGGGCCAGTCGCCCTCGAGCGGGCGTTCGAGGAAGGCCTTCACGCGCTCGTCGATTTCCTTGCACAGTTCGAGACCTGGCTCTTCGAGATGCCGGAAAGCCCCATCGCCTGCGCGATTTCGTCGACCCGGCGCGTCGACACCCCGCCGATCCAGGCCTCCTGGATGACGGCGACCAGCGCCTTTTCCGTCGTCTTGCGCGCCTCCAGGAACGGCGGGAAGTAGCTGCCGGCCCTCAGCTTCGGGATCTTGAGGTTGAGTGAGCCAAGCCGCGTGTCGAGCGTGCGGTCGCGGCAGCCGTTGCGCCAGTTCAGCCGATCAGCGGCCCGTTCGTGCCGGCCAGCGCCGATCAGCCCCTCGACGTCGGCCTCCATCAGCAATTGCAGGACGCTCTCGGCCACGGCACGCAGAAAGTCACCCTCGCCGGCCTTCTGCAGAAGCTCATTCAGTGGCAGTCTGTCCTCGGTCATCATGGTCCTCCGGTCGGCGTGAAGTCGAGCAACTCCACCCTAGACCGCCTGCCGCGGTGACCACCCCACCTCCACTCCCGGATCGGCACGTTTTTCCACCGCCGATTCCGCCGAAAATTACACCACGTCCGTGGACGCTACCTGGCCCCAAGCCAAGCGTTCCGTGCTGAGCAATGTTGGGATCACGACGGGGGACCCGCGCGCCAGGCGATCACCTTCTGAGGGATATCCGCTCCGCCCTGGAAGCCGCAGGCATCGAGTTTATCGCCGAGAAAGGGCGAGGGCTAGGGGTGAGACTCGTCGCAGCCAATCGCTATCGCGCCGAGGCGCAGATCGCCGAGGCCAAGCCGTCGGCCGCGGAGTGCTGCAATTCCGCGCAAGCGCAGCGCGCGCTCTAGGAACGCCGAACCGGATAAGGAAAGTCCGCTTTGCGCGACCTTTTTCGGCTCTTTACTCTTTTTCGAGCCCGCCGACTTGATGCCGCTCGAGACGAGCCTCATCAGTGCCGATCCGCACGGTGCCGAAATCGTGCGCGAAGCCGAGTTCCAAAGGATGGTGCAGCTGGTCGGCGAGCGGATGCGCGCGGCGGCTCGGTCGGAGCGGCTGCGCCGCCGTGCTGGCGGAGCCTGCCAATACCTCCGCTGCCTGCTGGGCTGGCTCGCCGCCCGGAGGACTTTCGCTGACCGCAAGTGCCGCGACTGCGCCGCCTCACGCGATCCGGCTTCACTGTTTTGTAGCGGACACCCGCCGTTTTGACGCAGCTCGAGGCGGGCCTCATCATCGCCGACCCGTATGGCGCTTAAATCGCGCACGAGGCCGAGTTCCAACGGATGGCGCCCGCTAGCCGCCGAGCGCTCTTGCTGCGCTTCGCCAGGTCGCGGCCGACCGGCAGCATCGGCTGGCCGACCCTTCCGGAATGCTTGAGTTCTAGGGATTTCCGCGGGCGAAGTTTGCCGCAGCCCAAAGAAAAGGCCGCCGCGGCCTTTTAACTCGTACATCGCCTGGCAATCAGATCGCGACCGCGGGGGCTCGACCCTTCGCGTTGCGCTGGCGGAACGCCGCGTAGCTGAGGCCAGCGAAACCAAGCACCATCATCGCCCAAGTCGCCGGCTCAGGAACCGCCGACGTTATCACAGAACCGCCAACGCCGAGTGTCGTGACATTATTCGTTCCCGTTATCTCGACGTAATAGGTGCCTGGGCCGAGAATTCCAGTCAACGCCGTCGCCCAAGCCCCAGCCGGACTGACGGTAGCAAAGAACGCGAGCGGGCTTGAGGACACCAGATCTGCCGGAGCAGTTCCGTTTTTAAAAAGCTCCAATTCTCCTGGGGTGTACATAGTATTCCTATTAACCGCAATTGTCGCAGACACCGAGGCGTCCGCGGCCGTCGTCAGTTCGAACGTGGCCTCGACCGTAAACGTCCCAGTCCCCAATACGGTCGCGGCAAAATCACTCGCGTCATCCGGGTTGAGATTACCCAGGTCTTGGGTTGCCGGGATCACCAGTGCCGCAAACGCCGGCGCCGAAAGAAACACCGCGCCAACCGCTATCGCCGCCGCGCTGGCCAAAATCCTAGCTCTGCTCATTGAACCCCCTTAGATGCACCGGTGGGTTTTTTACGATAGGTCAGTCGAGGTGTCAACTCCCGGCCTTAACTTCTGATCGCTGGAACAGAGGGTAATGAGGACGTCGGTCGCGGCGGCCATCGGTTCGGCGCTTCCGGCGGGGTTGTCGTGCGAACGTTTTTCGTCCAGCGCGAAGACTTTTTAATGCACCGCAAGAAGACGGGCATCCGCGCGGGCTCGGCCGCCGCCCGGCGATCTCGTCCAGGGCGTTGGCGCGGTTGCCGCCGGTCAATGCGACATTAAGATCGGCAGGGACTGTTGATGCATGAGATCCATGCTCACCCCTCCGAAGAGGCCCTCGTAAAGCTTCGAATGACCGAAAGCGCCAGCGACGATGAGGTCGGCGTCCTGGGTGTCGAGGCTCGCGAACAGCGCCTCGACGGCGGTCAAGTCCCCGGTATTGGTCCAATCGGAGATATGCTCGGTCTTGACGCCGTGCGCCGTCAGGTGATCGGCCAGCATGTGGGCCGACTTGCGCAAGGCGCTCGGCCGCGACGAGAAGGCGAACACGGTCACCTTTTTCGCACGCTCCAGCAGCGGCATCGCGTCATGGACCGCGCGCAAGGCCTCACGTCCGGCGTTCCAGGCGATGACCACGTTGTCGCCGATCGGGCCGGGCTTCCAGTCGGGCGGTAGGATCAGCATGGGAGCTCCGGATTCGAGCAATGCCCGGTCGAGCACGCCGGGGCGAATGGCCTCATGGGCGAGGCTTTCGGGCCCCGGCGCAACGATCAGGTCGACGCAATGGCTCAGCGCCGTTCCTTCTTCAGGTTTGTCCGCCGGCGCAAAGATCGCGGCGACCCCGGTTTGCTCCGTCGCCTCTTTGAACATCCGGTGGGTCGCGGACCCGGGGTCAATCCCTTCGGCGAGCGCGGGCTTGCTCACATCGACCGCGATCAGCCGCGCCCCGTGAATCTTCGCCAGATTGGCGGCGAGGCGGGTCCGCTCCACCGCTTCGGCTGTGGGATCGAGAAAGACGAGGATATCCTTGTACGCCATAGTCGCCCTCCCTGTCGGCGGCCCGCGCATCGGCGGGCCATTCCGCGCCCCGGCGAAACGAGGTCAAACCCCATCGGAGGGGCGCGAGCCGGCTTCCCAATCCTAGCACGCGGCGCGCGGCTGTCGACGGTCGCGCTCAGCCTTTGCGGGTTTGATTTCGCCCGGAAGTCCCAGCGATTGAAAAGGCTAACGCCGCCGGGACGTCAATTGTCGAGGAAGCTCCTGAGCTTCCGGCTCCGGCTCGGGTGCTTGAGCTTGCGCAAAGCCTTGGCTTCGATCTGGCGGATGCGCTCGCGGGTTACCGAGAACTGCTGGCCGACTTCTTCGAGCGTGTGGTCGGTGTTCATGCCGATGCCGAAGCGCATGCGTAGGACCCGCTCCTCGCGCGGAGTGAGCGACGCCAGCACTCGCGTCGTCGTCTCGCGGAGGTTGGACTGGATCGCCGCGTCGATCGGCAAGACCGCGTTCTTGTCCTCGATGAAGTCGCCGAGATGGCTGTCTTCCTCGTCGCCGATCGGCGTCTCGAGGCTGATCGGCTCCTTGGCGATCTTGAGCACCTTGCGCACCTTCTCGAGCGGCATGGCGAGCTTCTCCGAGAGCTCCTCGGGCGTCGGCTCGCGGCCGATCTCGTGCAGCATCTGGCGCGAGGTGCGCACGATCTTGTTGATCGTCTCGATCATATGCACGGGGATGCGGATCGTGCGCGCCTGATCGGCGATGCTGCGGGTGATCGCCTGCCTGATCCACCAGGTGGCGTAGGTCGAGAATTTGTAGCCGCGGCGATACTCGAACTTGTCGACCGCCTTCATGAGCCCGATGTTGCCTTCCTGGATCAGGTCGAGAAACTGCAGGCCGCGATTGGTGTACTTCTTGGCGATCGAGATCACCAGGCGCAGATTGGCCTCGACCATCTCCTTCTTCGCCTGTCGGGCCTCCCGCTCACCCTTCTGCACCATCTGCACGAGCCGACGGAACTCCTGGATCTCGAGTCCGGTCTCGGTCGCCAGCGACTGGATTTCGGCCCGTATCTCCTTGATCGGGGTCTTGTCGGCGGCGATGAAGTCCTTCCAGCCGCGCGTCGACAGCTTGGAGACGCGGAGCAGCCATTTCGGGTCGAGTTCCGAATTCTGGTAATTCTTGAGGAAGTCCTCGCGGCCGACACGATGAGCTTCGGCCATCCGCATGAGGCGGATGTCGAGGCCGATCAAGCGCTTGTTGATGTCGTAGAGCTGCTCGACCAGAGCGTCGATGCGGTTCTGGTTGAGGGACAGCGACTTCACGTCGCCGACGATGTCCTTCTTCAGCGCCTTGTATTTGCGCTCCTGGGCGGGCGAGAGCGATTCGCTCCGGAGCTTGTTCTCGACATTCTGATCCTGCAAGCGGCGCAGCTTCTTGTACGCATCGGCGATGCGGTCGAAGGTCTCGAGCACGCGCGGCTTGAGGTCGGCCTCCATCGCCGACAGCGAGACCGAATTCTCAAGGTCGTCCTCGTCGTCGAAATTTTCGGTCGGGGGGATCTGATCGCCCTCGAATCCTTCCGGCGGCGCCTGCGGGGCGGTCGCCGGCGCGATCCGGTCGCGGGCCGGGTTCGGCGGCGGCGGGGCCCCGGGGGCGGAATAGTCGGTCTTCGGCGCCTTCTTGCCGTCCGGGCCGGCGTAGGTCGCTTCGAGGTCGATAATGTCGCGCAGGAGAATCTTGCCGTCGTTGAGTTCGTCACGCCATATGATGATCGCCTGGAAGGTGAGCGGACTCTCGCACAAACCCGCGATCATCGCCTCGCGGCCGGCCTCGATCCGCTTGGCGATGGCGATTTCGCCCTCGCGCGACAGGAGTTCGACCGAGCCCATTTCGCGCAGGTACATGCGCACCGGATCGTCGGTGCGCTCGGCGGGTTCGGACGAGCGGGTCGCGACCGCGGTCGTTCGCGCCGCCTCGACAATTTCGCCGCCTTCGGGCTCTTCCTCGTCGACGGTCTCGGAGCTCTCCTTCTCCGCTTCCTCTGCGTCCTCGCTTTCGACGACATTAATGCCCATCTCGCTGAGCATCGAATTCATGTCCTCGATCTGGTCGGATGAAATCTCTTCGGACGGCAGGACCGCGTTCAATTCCTCCTGCGTCACCCAGCCGCGCTTTTTGGCGATCTTGAGCATCCGCTTGACCGCGGCGTCGCTAAGATCGAGCAGGGGGCTGTCGGGGGTCTCGACCACCGCCGATTCGCCCTCGCCCTTCGCCTCATCTTTTTTTGCCATTGCGGCGTCTCCGTCATCCCGCGGCCAAGGGCGCCGGGTGTCCAGTACCGTCCTTGGACCGGCTCGCAAGGACGAGCGGTCCCACAAAGATTGTTCAGGCCGAGCCTAAGGTCGTCCCCTTCGCTTGCCCGCGCCGTACCCCATCTCTCGCGGGGCCTTTCCGGTCAGATCGCGGACGAAGCGCGTCCGGATTGGTCGCCAAAACCGTCGATCGCTGCTTCGGCATCCGCAAGGTCGGCCAAATTCGCTTTGATATCAAGCAGTCGGGCAAAGTTAAGCTCATTGGGCTCCGCCGCAAGCGACCGCTCCGCGAGCTTCAGGTCCCTATGTAACGCGCCTGCCCGCCGATGCAAGGCCAAGCTTTGCCGGAGCGCCAGATCGGCGTCGGGGGCCGCAGCTTCCGGCCGCATGCACCACCAGTCCGGCATCCTGGCCGCCGCGGCCAGAATGTGTTCGCTTGCCCTTCCATGCCCGGCGTCATTCAGCCAGACGGCGAGCGCGGCGGAGGTGGGCAGCGCCTCGGCCGGGGCTGCGAGCAGCGCGTCGCGGAACGCGCCGAGGCCCGCGCCGGCGAATTCGGCGGCCGCAAGCTCCTCGCAACGGCGCTCCAGCAATGACGGATGGCTGAGGGCGATCGCCAGGATCATGATTTCGCGCGCGGGAGCGCGCGCCCGACGGCCTAGTTTGCTCTGCGGCGGCAGCGGCGCCTCGGCCAGACCGACGCGCGGGCCACGCGGAGGGAAAGGCCCGCCCCGCCTCGGGTTAAAGGCGCGCCTGCCGCCGTCGCCGCGACCCAGGCGCTCCCGCTCGTCGCCGAAGAACGTTGCGAGGCGCCGCTTGACGTCCGCCTGATAGTGGCGGCGCAGGGGTTCGTCAGCGATTTTCCCGACCGCCTCGCCGAGGCGACGCTCGAGCGCCGCCCGCTGTTCGGGCGTGTCGAAACGCCCGCCGTCGGTCTCGCGGGCGAACAGCATGTCGGCGAACGGCAGAGCGCCCTTGAGGCGCTCGGCCATCGCCGCCGGTCCGCTCAGACGGATGAGGTCGTCGGGATCCTGGCCCTCGGGAAGCAGGGAGAACCGCAGGCTCTTTTCCGCCCCGATCAGCGGCAGCGCCGTCTCGATGGCGCGGAAGGCCGCCCGCCGGCCGGCGCCGTCGCCGTCGAAGCACAAGATCGGCTCGCTCGCCATCGCCCACAACAGCGCGCACTGGTCGGCGGTGAGCGCGGTGCCGAGCGGCGCGACCACGTTCGGGAACCCGGCTTCGCTGACCGCAATGGCGTCGATATAGCCCTCGACGACGATGATTTCGCCGCTGTCGTGGGCGCCCTTGCGCGCGCGGTGGTGGTTGAACAGCAGCGAGCCTTTGTGGAAAAGCGCGGTCTCCGGCGAGTTGAGGTATTTCGCCTTGGCTCCCGGCTCCATCGCGCGCCCTCCGAAGGCGATAACGCGGCCGGAGCGGTCGTGGATCGGGAACATCACCCGGTCGCGGAACCGGTCATAGGGGACGGCGATATCCTCTCCATGGATAAGGAGGCCCGCCTCGATCATCTGCTCGGCGCCGACGCCCTTCGCGGCAAGCGCGTCGCGGAGCGCAAACCGCTCGGGCGACGCATAGCCGAGCGAAAAGCGCTGCTGCACCGAGGGCCCAAGGCCGCGATCGGAGAGATAGCCGCGCGCTCTGGCGCCGATCGCCTGCTGCAGATTCGACTCGAACATCCGCGCGGCAAGCGCCAGGACCTCGATCAGGCTCGCGCGCTTCTTGTCCTCGGCCGCCTCCGCGTCGCTAAGGCGGGGCATGGCGAGGCCGGCCATGGCCGCCAGACGCTCGACCGCCTCGGGAAAACCCAGACCCTCGGTCTCCATCAAGAAGGCGAAGATGTCGCCATGCTTCCCGGACGAGAAGTCATGAAAGAAGCCCTTCTGGTCGTTGACGAAGAACGACGGCGTCTTCTCGGAGGTGAACGGCGAGAGCGCCGTCCACTCCCGGCCCTGCTTGCGCAATTTGACCCGCTTGGCCACCACTTCGGAGACCGGCAACCGGGCGCGGATCTCGTCGAGAAATTCGGGCGGGAACTTCATGGGGAGCCAGATTGGGCTTACGTTTGGCTTTGGCAAGGCGGCGGAAGGGTTGTCCCCGGGTTTCAGGACGAGGGGCGCTAGCCGCTTGGCTTTCCGTTTCGCTCACACATCCAAATTCGCGACGCTCAGCGCGTTGTCTTGGATGAACTCGCGCCGGGACTCGACGATGTCGCCCATCAGCTTGACGAAGATGTCGTCGGCTTCGTCGACTTCTCGGATTTTGACCTGCAGCAGGGTGCGGGCGTCGCGGTCGAGAGTCGTCTCCCAAAGCTGATCCTTGTTCATTTCGCCCAGGCCCTTGTAGCGCTGGAAGGCCACGCCCTTGCGGCCGGCCGCGTTGATCGCAGCCAGAAGCTCCGAGGGGCCGGAGACGGTCGCGGTTTCGCCGCGGCGCGCGAAGGTGGCCGGCTCTGCGAAGGCTTCGCGGAGGGGCCGCGCGTGCTCGTCGAGGCGGCGCGCGTCGGCCGAGGCGAGCAGGCCCGCGTCAAGCGTCGCCGCCTGCCGCACGCCGCGAACCTCGCGCGTCAGCGTGTAGCCGCCGGAGTCGACCCGGCCGCTCCAGTCGCGTTCGGTCTCCTCGGCGATGGCGTTCATGCGCGAGGCCAACCGTAGCGCCAGCGTCTCGCCCTCCGGATCGTCAGCCCCGTTCAAGGGCCTCAGGGCTCCGGCGAGCGCGGCTTGCTCGACCAGGCTGGAGTTGTAGCGCGAATGGAGGGCCGCGAGCTGACGACGAAGAGCGCGCGCTTCCTCGACCAGCGCCCGCAAATCGGCGCCCACGCGCACTTCGCCATGGGAGAGGGTCAACATCGCCCCGTCGAGTCCCGCCTCGACCAGATAGTCCTCGAGCGCCCGCTCGTCCTTCAGATATTGCTCCGACTGGCCACGCTTGACTTTGAAAAGCGGCGGCTGGGCGATGAACAGATAGCCGTTCTCGATCACCTGCCGCATCTGGCGGAAGAAAAAGGTCAGCAGCAGGGTGCGGATGTGCGAGCCGTCGACGTCCGCGTCGGTCATGATGATGATCTTGTGATAGCGCAGCTTCTCGATGTTGAAGTCGTCGCGCCCGATACCGGCGCCGAGCGCCGTTATGAGCGTACCGACCTGCTCGCTTCCCAGCATCTTGTCGAAGCGCGCGCGCTCGACATTGAGGATCTTGCCCCGCAGCGGCAGCACCGCCTGAAACTCGCGGTTGCGGCCCTGCTTGGCGGTGCCGCCGGCGGAATCGCCCTCGACGATGAAGATCTCGGACTTGGCCGGGTCACGCTCCTGACAATCGGCGAGCTTGCCGGGCAGGCTGGCAATATCGAGCGCGCCCTTGCGCCGGGTCAATTCTCGCGCCTTGCGCGCCGCCTCGCGCGCCTGCGCCGCCTCGACGACCTTGCCGACGATCACCCGCGCCTCCTGCGGATGCTCTTCGAACCATTGCGACATGAGGTCGTTGACCAAGCCCTCGACCACCGGCCGGACCTCGGACGAGACCAGCTTGTCTTTGGTCTGCGACGAGAATTTCGGGTCAGGGCACTTGATGCTCAACACGCACGTCAGGCCCTCGCGGGTGTCGTCGCCGGAAAGGTCGACCCTCTCTTTCTTGAGCAGCCCCGAACTCTCGGCATAGCCGACGACCTGGCGGGTGAGCGCGCTGCGCAAGCCGATCAGATGGGTGCCGCCGTCGCGCTGCGGAATGTTGTTGGTAAACGGCAGGACGTTCTCGTGATAGCTATCGTTCCACCACAGCGCGACCTCGACGCCGATGCCGTCGCGCTCGCCTTTGATGAGGATCGGACTGTCGATCAGCGCCGTCTTGGCGCGGTCGAGATAGCGCACGAAGGCCTCGAGGCCCCCCTCATAGCATAGCTCCTCGTGCTTGGGCTCGGCGTGGCGCAAGTCGGTCAGCACGATGCGCACGCCCGAGTTCAGGAATGCAAGTTCGCGCAGGCGGTGCTCGATCGTCGCGTAGTCGAACTCCACCATGGTGAAGGTTTCGGGCGAAGGCGTGAACGTGACTTCGGTGCCGCGCTTCGGGCGTCCGTCAACCACCGGCGCGGGCCCTGAGACCTTGAGCGGCGCGACCACGTCGCCATGGGCGAATTCGACGAAATGCTCGAGCCCGTCCCGCCAAATGCGCAACAAGAGTCGCGTCGACAGCGCGTTAACAACCGAGACGCCGACGCCATGCAGGCCGCCGGAGACCTTGTAGGAGTTCTGGTCGAATTTCCCGCCGGCGTGAAGTTGGGTCATGATGACCTCCGCCGCCGACACGCCTTCCTCGTCGTGAATCCCGGTCGGAATGCCTCGCCCGTCGTCGCTGACCGTAACCGAGCCGTCGGCGTTGAGGGTAACGGCAACCAGCTTCGCATGTCCGGCGAGCGTCTCGTCGATGGCGTTGTCGACCACCTCGTAGATCATGTGGTGCAGGCCCGAGCCGTCGTCGGTGTCGCCGATGTACATGCCCGGCCGTTTGCGTACGGCGTCCAGGCCGCGCAGCACCTTGATCGAATCCGCGCCGTAACTTTCTCCGGAGGCCTCGGCCTCTCCGGCCAGGTCCTTGCCTTCTTCTTCCAAAATCAAAGCCTTATATGTAATTGGGCTTAAGCGGCGGCGGAGTCTCGATTCGCGCCTTGCCCACCTTACCCTGTCGAGCCCGCCGATGCACGTTCGGACCGCCTCCGCGGCGCCGTCCGGAGCGCCCCGTCGCGCCCTGGCCCAGGTTGTTCACGCCTATGCGGAATATGGGTGGCGAATCGCGTTTTTTCCAGGGCCGGCGCGGCAATCTTCAAGCGCGTCCGGCCCGCGCGGCGGCGAGTTCGCCCTGCGCCGCCGCGCGGATGAGCGCGTGGTCGCTTGCGATGGTGCACAACCGATAGCCGAGCGCGAGCATCGCGCACGCGTCGGCGCCGTCGAAGCAAAACATCGCCGCATATTTTCCGTGCGCCTTGGCGCGCTCCGCGACGCGCCGCGCTTCGGTCATCAGCGCCGAACCGCGCGGTTTGACGCTGACCCCGCCGCTCAAGGCGATCGACAGATCGGACGGGCCGACGAACACCCCATCCACGCCCTCGACTGCGAGAATATCGTCGAGCGCCTCGAGTGCGGCGCGGGTCTCGATCATTGCGATTGCCTGGGTCATCGCATTGGCCGAGGTAAGATAAGCGGTCGAGTCGAGACCGCTCAGGGGCAGCGCGGTCCGCGGTCCCCAGGAGCGTTGTCCGAGCGGCGGGTATTTGACGAACTCAACCAAACGCCGCGCGTCGTCGCCGCTGTTGATCATAGGCGCCAGGATGCCGCTCGCGCCGGCGTCAAGGAGCTGGCTGGCGAGGGCGAATTCCCCCACCGGCACGCGCACGATGGTTGGCTTTCCGGCCAGGGCGACGCTCAGGATCGAGCGCATGGCGCCGTCGAAGTCGATCGCTCCGTGCTGCATATCGAGCGCCACCGCGTCGAACGCTTCGCGCGCCAGCCACTCGGCGACGGCCGGCTCGTTCACCGTGACCCAGGCGCACAGCGCATCCCCATTCGCCGCCAACCGGCCGGCGAGCTTCCCCAGCATAGATTCGTTCATATCCACTCCCACGGACAAGGCGTCTCGCACTTGCCCGTTTGCGCTACGCTTACCGCGAAGTCTTCGCCCACGCGTTCCGGCTTCATTACGCCGAGTTAATTTGAATTTCATCTTGCAAGCGATCAACCTGCCGTCGGTCGAATGGGGACCTTGTCATGAAACGCACAATCCTCGGAGCGCTGGCCGCGCTCGCTATTTCCGCCTCCGCCTTTGCGCTGACCGCCGCGGCCGAGGGCGACCAACACCCTTCGCGTGCCGACCGCATGGAGCGTTGGGCGGCCGACCGCGGGACGATCCTCGACGCCAAGCTCGCCGGCATGAAGGCCGGACTTCAGCTGACGCTCGATCAGGAAAAACTCTGGGGCGCATTCGAGTCGGCGGTCAAGGACGCTGCGAAGGCGCGCGGGGATGCGCTGCAGCAGATGATGGAGGCGCACGAGCAGGGCGAGCACATGTCGCCGATCGACCGTCTGGACGCGATGGCCGAGCGTCTGTCGCAAGGCGCAACGGACATCAAGAAGATCGCCGCCGCCGCCAGGCCGCTCTACGCCAGCCTCGACGATTCGCAGAAGCACAAGTTTGGCATGCTTGGACGCATGCTGATGCCGGAACGGGCGCGGTTCGTCGCGGACATGATTCGCCATCACGCCGGCCAACGCGACGACCAAGGCGCCGAGTAGTCCCGGGGCGCGTTATCAGCCTCGGTGAAGCGAAGACGCGGCCGGTCCCCCTCGGCCGCGTCTTCCATTTCTGGCGGGCGCCGACGCCCCGGCGAATCGACGCGCGGGGCGTCATTGGGCGCGTCAAGCCTCTCGCCGCCGGACCGAAGGCCGGCGTGACCCCATCCCCCAACACTTTTCGAGATCGGCGGAACGCAATTGAACGTGACGCTCCCGCGCCGCCTGACCTTGCGCGGCTGGTCGCCGTGGCGCAAAATCGTCCAATCCGGCAAGGGGGAAGCTTGAACGCCAACGTGATCATCTCCTGCGCCGTGACCGGCGCCGGCGACACGGTCGGTAAGCATCCGGCGATTCCTGTGACGCCGCGCCAGATCGCCGATTCGGCGCTTGAAGCGCACGCGGCCGGCGCCGCGATCGTGCATTTGCACGTGCGGGACCCCGGAAGCGGCAAGGCGGCGAGGGATCCAAAGCTCTACCGCGAGACGGTCGGCCTGATCCGTTCATCGGGAGCCGACGTCGTCATCAACCTCACCGCCGGCATGGGCGGCGATTTTTTCTTCGATCCCGCCCATCCCGCCTCCGGCGGGCCGGGTACCGACATGGCCGGCGCGGCGGAACGCGTCGCTCATGTCGAGGAGCTGAGGCCCGAGATCTGCACCCTCGATTGCGGCTCGCTCAACTTCGGCGACGGCGCGTTTCTCGCGACCGCCGGACTTCTGCGCGAGATGGCGCGGCGAATCCAGACGGCGGGGGTCAAGCCCGAGATCGAATGTTTCGAGCTTGGCCATGTCTGGCTCGCCAAGCAGCTCATCGCCGAGGGGCTGATCGATCCGCCGCCGCTCTTTCAGCTCTGCCTGGGAATCCCTTGGGGCGCGGAGGCGACGACCGAGGCGATGCTGGCCATGC
The DNA here is from genome assembly GCA_963776665.1 of uncultured Alphaproteobacteria bacterium. GTDB lineage: Bacteria > Pseudomonadota > Alphaproteobacteria > Rhizobiales > Beijerinckiaceae > Roseiarcus. Next base: position 18,950 of record CAVZNQ010000004.1, on the reverse strand, counting down.
GCGGCCACTTGCCGGAGGGCGCCAACTGGGCCGGCTTCGCCATCGGGAGGATGCAGATGCCCTTCGTCGCCCAGGCGGTCCTGCTCGGCGGCCATGTGCGCGTCGGACTCGAGGACAACATCTGGCTCGATCGCGGCGTGCCGGCGACCAACGGCGCGCTGGTCGAACGGGCCCGCGAGATCGTCGAGCGGATGGGCGCCTCGGTCGCGACCGCCGCCGAGGCGCGCGCGAGGCTCGGCCTGAAGAAGCAAAAATGAAGCGGTCGGCATGAGCGTCTCGGAAGCCGAAGCGGAGTCGCATCCCGGCTTTCCGACCGGCGCGCTGTTCGTGCTGGCGGCGGGGCTGTCCTGGAGCTTCACCGGCGTTTTCCTCAGGCTCGCGCCCGATCTCAATTCCTGGCAGTTCCTGACCTGGCGGAGCCTCGGCGTCGCCTGCGCCTTCGCGCTGATTCTGAGATCCCGGGGCCGCGAGCCGATCCTTGCCCGCCTCTCCGCAATGGGACGGATCGGCGTTTTGGTCGCCTTGTCGCTCTGCATGAGCTCGATCGCCTTCATCGTCAGCATGAAGACGACGACAGTCGCGAACGCGCTTTTTCTCTCCTCCTGTTCGCCGATCCTGGCGGCGCTGCTCGGACGCATGATTCTCGGCGAGAAGCTGAGTCTCAGCCAAGCGGGGTCGGTAGCGCTCGGCCTCGCGGGCCTCGGCGTGATCGTCGGTGGGGCGCTCGAGGCCGGCGGCCTCGCCGGCAACGTCATGGGCGTGCTGACAGCGCTCGGATTCGCAGGCGCGAGCGTGGCCATGCGCTACGGGCCGCGGCGCGACTATTCGCCGTCGGTGTTCGCCTATGGGCTGATGGCGAGCGCGATTTCAGCCGCCGCGTGCCTCGCGCGCGGGGATGCGCTGGTCCCGTCCGCGCTGGGGGCGTTGACCGCCTTCGCCGCTGGCTTCCTGGTCATGGGGCTCGGTTTTGCGCTCTTCCTGCGCGGGGCGCCGCGTGTGCCGGCGGCCGGGCAGACGGTGCTCGCGCAGACCGAGACGATTTTCGGCCCTATCTGGGTCTGGCTCGCCTTTGGCGAGACGCCGGCCGTCACGACGCTGACCGGCGGCGCAGTCATTCTGGCGGCGGTCGTCTGGATGGCCGCCGCGGGGGCCGGCCCGCCGATGGCGCGGGCGGCGAAACAGGACTGAAAACGGAGCGGGCGCGGCATGGCTTCGACAATCGAACGGGTCGCCGTGGTCGGCGCAGGGGTCATCGGGTCCGGCTGGGCCGCCCGATTCCTGGGCGCGGGCCTCGACGTTTCCGCCTGGGACCCGGCTGCGGACGCCCGAAGCAAGGCGTTCGCCGCGATCGACACGGCGTGGCCGGCGATGGCCCGGCGCGGGCTCGCGCCGGGCGCGAGTCCCTCGCGGCTGATCTTTCATGACAAGCTCGAGGATTGCGTGGCCGGCGCCGATTTCGTTCAGGAGAACGCGCCGGAGCGCGAAGCGCTGAAGCAGGACCTCCTCGCCCGCATCGACGCCGCCAATCCCGACGCGATCGTCGCCTCTTCGACCTCCGGCCTGCTGCCGACCCGGCTCGCGGCGAAGATGGCGCGGCCGGAGCGGATGCTGGTCGGCCATCCGTTCAACCCGGTCTACCTGCTGCCTCTGGTCGAGCTGGTCGGCGGGGAGAAGACGGCGCCGGCGGCCATCGACCGCGCCGCCGCGTTTTACCGCTTGCTCGGCATGCGGCCGCTCACGGTCCGCAAGGAGATCGTCGGCTTCATCGCCGACCGGCTGATGGAGGCCCTGTGGCGCGAGGCTCTGTGGCTGGTCAACGACGACGTCGCCACCACCGAAGAGGTCGACGCCGCGGTGGTCTACGGCTGCGGCCTCCGCTGGTCGCTGATGGGCACCTTCCTGACCTTCCATCTCGCGGGAGGAGAGGGCGGCATGCGGCACATGCTGCACCAGTTTGGCCCGGCGCTGAAACTGCCGTGGACGAAGCTTGTCGCGCCCGAGCTCACCGACGAACTGATCGACAAGGTCGCCGACGGCTGCGCCGACCAGGCCGCCGGCCGTTCGATCAAGGAGCTCGAGGCGCGGCGCGACGAATTCCTTGTCGAACTCCTCGCTCTGGTGCAGAAATACTGGCCCGAGGCGGAAGGCCGTCCGGGCCGGCTTTAAGACCCTTCCGACCGGGTCGAATCGCAACGTCATTGCGACCCTCGGGCTTGACCCGGGGGGAAGCAATCCAGGGGGAACGCCATGCGGCGCGGGCTAGCGCTTCCGGTGCTCGAAACGACCGTGGTCAGCGAATGGGTCGACTATAACGGCCACATGAACGATGCGGCCTATGCGCTCGTCTTCAGCCGCGCCGGCGACGCGCTGATGGACCGCATCGGCCTCGACGCGGCGGCGCGCAAGCGCACCGGCCAGACGCTGTTCACGCTGCAGGTGATGCTCCACTATTTCAAGGAGGCCAAGGAGGGCGACGTCATCGCCGTCGCCTGCCATCTGCTCGAGCACGACGACAAGCGCATGCGCCTGTGGCTCGAGATGACCGCGCCCGGCGGCGAGCGCCTGGCCGCCTCCGAGCAGCTTCTGATCTCGGTCGCGCAAGCCGAGGGCGCCGCCCACGCCGTCCCGTGGGCGTTCGAGACCAAGTCCGCGCTCGACGCCCTCGCGAGGGCCCAGAGCGGCCTGCCGCACCCGCCGGCCGCAGGGGCGGGAATTGCGCTCAAGCGCAAGGCCTGAGGCGGCCGCCTCAGGCGCAACCAAATCCAAGACCGGCGCAACGAATTCCAAGCCGGGCGCAACAAAATCAAAATCGGGCGCAACAGAATCCAAGCTCAGCGCAACAGAATCCAAATGACATTGCAAGACTTTTCAAATGGTTAGGTCGAACAGCGATCGAATCCTCCTTGCTCCCGCAGGGGCCCGGCGCATTTTCCCAATGCGAAACCGAGGATAGCAGGCCTTTCTGATTAGCGCAAGCTTTTGTCGGTGTCCTGCGCCCGCCAACCGCTCATGCCGCTCTTTATGCGGCTCGCGCGCGACGATAGCCGACAAAGCCGAGGCCGGCGAAGCCGATCAGCATCATCGCCCAGGTCGAGGGTTCCGGGGTCGTGGAAGCGCCGAATATCGGAGTGAGGTCTGCTGTGACGGTCCCGATGATCTCCCCGTCGCTGAAGCTGACGAGGTCGAACGGTCCAGGCAGGCCGGCGCGTCCGTCATAATAGGGGTACTGCGTTCCTATCTGCAGCAGCCCAGTGTAAGCGAATTGACCCAAATCCGCCTCATGCTCGGTGCAGTTGATGTAGTAGCAGCCATTATAATTGTGGCTGAGGGTTCCCTCTTCGTCCAGCCAGCTGGCGAGAGTGCTCTCTGTCATCCCGCTCAACGCAAAGATGTCATCGAAGCTCTCGCCCGCGATCGCTCCCGCGACGGACGGGTTTAATCCGACCACCACATGATCGACGCCGTTGGCGTCGGCGTAGTCGGCGAACAGCATCACGTATTCCGGAGTCGCTCCCTTGAAAGACTGCCCGCTCCGGAAGGGAGTATACGTCTGCGTGGTTGCTGATGGAGCTATCGGCAGAGGGCCGAACAAAGCGTCGGCGCCCCAACCGTCCTCGTAGAGCTCCACCCCGACACCGGTTACATTGGCCTCTACGACGATGAAGACGTTCTCGAGGGTCGGCGTGCCGGACGGGTTTGTCGGGTCCGGCGGATAGTTGATCTGCAGGGTCAGGTGATAGCCGACGGTCGTCGTGCCGGCGAGGGCCGGAGGCGACAGCGCCATGATGGCCAGTCCTGCCGCTGCAACGGCTGCGTGCGAAAGATTTCGAATTGTCGCCATGGTCGTCCCCGAGTCCAAACAATTTTGTTCGGATGAGCGACCGTCGGCGGGCCTTGCGTTGATCTACGGGGCCCACGAGCGCCAATCAGTCGCGCTCACCCATCAACATTCCAGATCGAAAAAATCTGTTGCCGGTTTTCAAAGTACGAGAGCGCCGTCGCAGGGCAATAGGTATTACTACCCAAGAAATCAGCTGGCCGCGACGCTTGGGCGGCGCGGAAGCCGACGCGGCTCTTTCCTTATCGCTCCATAGCGCGACTTTCGGCCCGGAGTAGCGGAGCGCGCGCCGCGAGTGCTAGCCTCAGCACAGTTCACAGACATTGGAGGAGACCATGTTTCGTTTCGCAGCTTCTGCGGCGCTCTCGCTCCTATTTGTCGCGGCGCCAGCGCAGGCAGGGCAATTTGGCAGTCCCAAAGAAGCCAAGGCCATGCTTGAAAGAGCGGTTGCTGCCGTGAAGGAGGACAAGGGGAAAGCGCTCGACATGTTCAACAAGGGTGAGGGCGGCTTCAAGGACCGTGATCTCTACGTGTTCTGCGCCAACGCCTCGGACGGAGTCCTCACGGCGCATCCCAACTTGAAAGGCGAAACTCTGCAAAAGATCAAAGGCAAGAAGGGCTTTCCCCTCGGGCAAGAGATCATGCGGACCGCCGCTGAGGGAGAGATCAAAGAGGTTACCTACTGGTGGCCTCGTCCCGGCTCCGACAAGCCGTTCGAAAAGCGCACTTTTTACACGAAGGTCGGGGATCAAAACTGCGGAGTCGGCTACTACAAAGAATAAATCGAGAGGCTCAGGAAGGCCAAGCCGCGTGGTCGACCTGCTCGAACGTGGTGATCACGCCGGAGTCGATCTCGCCGCTGAGCCTGTCGAGGAAATTGTACATGTCCGTCTCAAACGCCGACAGGCTCTCGGCTAGGCTACGAATCTGCGCGAGGGTCAGCAACTGCGGCTTGCCGTCCTCTTCATCCAGCCAGGAAAACAAGGCGCCGTCATCCGCAGCATCAGCGGCCAGGCTTAGTGTCCTTTGATTGGCCGGATAGCTCACTGTAGGCGGATCGCTCTTTACGAGCGCAGCATGGACGGTGATTTTCGACCCGCCTTCAGCGAGAAGCGAATAGGCGCGGACCTGTCGAATGCGATGGTGCATCTGATCGAGCGCATAGGTGCGTAGCTCGTCGTTCATTGCCCAACCTCAAGACAAACCAAGCGCCGCAGCTTTATCACAACGCCGGGCGCCATAGACGCCTGACGTGGGATGGGCGCCGCTCGACATTCGGCAGCCTTTTCTCAGCGGCTTCAGCATATTGTCGATGCAACTCGACGCGTGCGGGAGATTCGCCGCCGTGGGAGTTTGACCGCGCCAGGTACTTGTGTGGAAATGTCTGCGGCCGCGCGCGCTTTAAGACGGCCTAACCGAAAAGGGGCCGCAAACATGGCTTTGGCTCTGGTCACCGGAACGAGCAGCGGCATCGGACTGGCGACGGCCGTCGCGCTCGCCCGAGCAGGACATACGGTCGCCGGGACGATGCGCAACCTCGATGGCGGCGCGGAGATCCGTAAGATCGCCGCGGCGGAAAAGCTTCCAATCCATCTTGTCGCGCTCGATGTCGATGACGACGCCTCGGTCCGCGACGGCTTCGCCAAGGTCGTCGCCGAGCACGGGCCGATCGACGTGCTCGTCAACAATGCCGGCATCCCCGGCGGCGGCGTCGTCGAGGAGACGACCCTCGACAGGTTCCGCCAGGTGATGGAGACGAATTTCTTCGGCGCGCTCCGTTGCATCAAAGCCGTCATCGGGAACATGCGGGAGCGCCGTCGCGGAACGATCGTCAACGTCAGCTCGGTCGCCGGCCGCGTCGCCCTGGCGAGCCACAGCAGCTATGCGGCGTCGAAATGGGCGCTCGAAGCGGTGAGCGAGTCGCTTGCGCAGGAAATGCGGCCCTTCAACGTGCGCGTCGTCATTGTCGAGCCCGGCGTGATCGCAACCCCGATCACCGCAAGAACGCCGCCGCCCACGGCGGAAAGCCTTTATCCGTTCCGCAAGCGACTCATGGCGACGTTCGCGGCTTCGCGCGCCAAGCCAATCCCGCCCTCGGTGGTCGGCGACGCAATCCGCGACATCGTTGCAACCGACAGCCTGCAACTGCGCTATCTCGTCGGGCCGGACGCCGACCTTTGGATCAAGGCGCGCGCCAACAAGACGGACGAGCAGGTGGTTCTGCAAGGAAACGAGAGCGACGCCGAATTCGCCCAACGGATGAAACGCGAACTCGGGATCGACGTTAAGCTATAGGCGGAAGGCCGAACGGGGCTCACTCCACGACCACCCGCGCAAAGATCGCACCCACGCCTTTGAGGCGGCGCCGGAGCGCCTCTTGAAATCCTCCGTCCACCATCCATATACCATCCAGATGGATGGTTGAGGTGGCCATGACGGCGGAGATTCATCGGCTGGGCGACAGAGCGGCAGGAGACAGCGAGAAGATCACGATCAATCTCGGATTTGTCGATCTGGGCCACATCGACCTCCTGGTGCGCGAAGGTTTCTACTCCAATCGCACCGACTTCATCCGCACTGCGATCCGCAACCAGCTTTCGACTCATGCCGATGCGGTCAAGCAAACGATCGCGCGGCGGACCCTCGAGCTCGGGCTCCGGCGCTTCAGCCGCGCAGAGCTCGAGGAAACCAAGGCGAAGGGCGGCAGGCTGAGCATCCAGGTCGTCGGGCTTGCCGCGATCGACGACGACGTCCCCCCGGAACTCGCGCTCGCGACCATCCAATCCATCACAGTGCTCGGGGCCCTTCACGCCAGCAAAGCCGTCAAGGCCGCCCTCGCCGACCGCATCCAGTGATCGCGGCCCAGGCTTTCCTCAACAAGGATTTCCAACATGAAAACCGATTTCGGAGCGACCATGCGCGACGCCTTACGGCTCACGCGCGCGCGAAATGTGATCGAGGCGACACGGGTTATCCGGCTTGCCCTCGCCGGCTCGGATTGGGCCGGGCCGCCGGCCGGCGAACCGCGCGAGCCTGCGCTGCTTCCGCCGCCGCCGGCTTCGCAATTCGGGACCGCGGGCGCCGCCCAGTCGCAGCCGCGGCGGGAGCCGCCGGAGCGACGGCCGACTGGACGCTCGCGGGCGCCCCTCGGCGAGGTCCTGAAACTGCTGCGTCGGGCCGAAGTCTCAGGCTTTCGGCCCGGCCCCGTGCCTTCTCCCGGGTTGCGAAAGCCGCCGCCGGTCCCAGTACCCGAGGGGGCCGCCTATCTCGCGCGAAGCTTCACCGGCGCCGCCGGCGCCAGGGACTACAAGGTCTATGTTCCGAAGCGCGCCGATCGCCGCGCGGTTCCCTTGGTTGTCATGCTGCACGGCTGCACGCAGAGCTCCGACGACTTCGCCGTCGGCACGGGCATGAACTCCCTCGCCGACGAACTGGGCTTCATCGTCGCCTATCCGCAACAGCCGGCGAGCGCCAATCCCTTGGCCTGCTGGAACTGGTTCGATCTCGCCCACCAGAGACGGGATCAGGGCGAACCGGCGATCATCGCGGGGATCACGCGGGCCGTCATGGCGGAGTTCGCGGTCGACCCGGCTCGCGTCTATGTCGCGGGCCTCTCGGCCGGCGGCGCGATGGCCGCAATCTTGAGCGCGGCCTATCCCGAGCTTTACGCGGCGGCCGGCATCCACTCGGGGTTGCCGCACGCCGCCGCCGCCGACCTGCCGTCGGCCTTCGCGGCGATGCGCGGCGGGCCGGGCCCATCGGGGGCGAAAAGGCCTCGCGTCAAAGGCGACGGCGGTCGCGTCCGCACCATCGTTTTCCACGGGGCGAGCGATCGGACCGTTGATCCGTCGAACGCCGACGCGATACTCGCTGACGCCCGGGCCGGCGTCGCGGGTCCGGTCCACGAAACGCGAGAGGCCGGAACCGTGGGCGGGCTCGCCTATGCACGCACTCTGGTCAGCGATGCGCACGGCTCTCCGCACGCCGAATATTGGGCGGTCGACGGCTTGGGCCACGCCTGGTCAGGCGGCAGCCCCGACGGCTCATTCACCGATCGCCGCGGACCCGACGCTTCGCGCGAAATGCTGAGGTTCTTCCTCGGAGCGGGCTCGTGATGCGAGGGAATGAAATCCTCCCGCCCTCGACCTGAGCTGTGCGCCGCGTCATTCGACAGGCTCAGTACCAGCCTCTCTAGGGTTTCGGCCCGCTCCCGAACACCCGCTCGAAAATCGCATCCACTTGCTTGAGGTGGTAGCCGAGGTCGAACAGCGCCTTGAGCTCCTTCGCGCCGAGAACCTTGGCGACGGCGTTGTCGGCCTGCAAAAGCTTCAGGAACTCGCCCTCGCCGCGCCAGGCGCGCATCGCGTGGCGCTGGACGATGGCGTAGGCGTCCTCGCGCGAGACGCCGGCTTGCGTCAGCGCCAAGAGCACCCGCTGCGAGTGGATGAGGCCGCCGAGACGGTCGAGGTTCCGGCGCATGGTCTCGGGATAGACCACGAGCTTGTCGATCAGGGCGGTCAGCCGCGCCAGCGCGAAGTCGAGGGTGATCGTCGCGTCCGGGCCGATCATCCGTTCGACCGAGGAATGGGAGATGTCGCGCTCGTGCCAGAGCGCCACGTCCTCGAGCGCCGGGATCACCGCCGAGCGCACCATGCGGGCGAGACCGGTGAGATTTTCGGCCAGGACCGGATTGCGCTTGTGGGGCATGGCGGACGAGCCCTTCTGGCCCTCGGAGAAAAACTCCTCGGCCTCCATCACTTCGGTGCGCTGCAGATGGCGGATCTCGGTCGCCAGCCGCTCGACCGACGAGGCGACGACGGCGAGCGCGGCGAAGAATGCCGCGTGCCGGTCGCGCGGGATCACCTGGGTCGAGATCGGCTCAGGCTTTAGGCCGAGCTTCGCCGCCACATGGGCCTCGACCCGCGGATCGATATTGGCGAAAGTGCCGACGGCGCCGGAGATGGCCGCGGTCGAAATCTCCTCCCGCGCCGCGACGAGACGCGCGCGGGCGCGCTGAAACTCGGCGTAGGCGTGAGCGAGCTTGAGGCCGAAGGTGGTCGGCTCGGCGTGGACGCCGTGCGAGCGGCCGATGGTGGGAGTGAGCTTGTGCTCGAAGGCGCGGCGCTTGAGCGCAGCGAGCAGCGCGTCGACGTCGGCGATCAGAATGTCGCTCGCCCGCCTGAGCTGGACGGCGAGGCAGGTGTCGAGCACGTCCGAACTGGTCATCCCCTGATGCACGAACCGCGCCTCCGGCCCGATGAATTCGGCGAGGTGGGTGAGGAAGGCGATCACGTCATGCTTGGTCGTCTTTTCGATCTCGTCGATCCGCGCGACGTCGAACTTGGCCTTGTCGCCGTTCTTGCGGATCGCTTTCGCCGCCTCCTTCGGAATGAGGCCGATCTCGGCCATCGCCTCGGCCGCCGCGGCCTCGATCTCGAACCAGATGCGAAAGCGTGTCTCGGGCGACCAGACGGCCGTCATCTCGGGGCGGGAGTAGCGGGGGATCATGGGGCTTCGCGTCTGCTTTTTGTTTGTCGGTTCGGAGCGGGGTCTATAGGAACGGCGGTCGAGAATCGAGGCGCCCGGCCGAGGCGCGTTCATTTGTTGTGAGAGCCGCGCATGCCCGCTGAGAGTGTCGACGCCATCGTCCTTGGCGCCGGATTTGTCGGCGTGTCGGCCGCCCTGCATCTTCAAGCGCATGGCCGGCGGGTCGCGCTCATCGACCGTCATGGCAAGGCGGCGGGCGAGACGAGCTTCGGCAACGCCGGCATCATAGAGACGGTAGCGGTGATCCCCTATGTGTTTCCGCGCGCGCCGGTCGGCATCGCGCGCGGGGCGCTCAATCTCGATCCGCGCGCCTATATCCGCTACGGCGCGCTACCCTCGATCGCGCCGGCGATCTGGCGCTATTACGCGGCTTCAACGCCGGCGGGAAAGAACGCCACCGCCAGGGCGATGGCTCCGCTGCTCGCCGCGGCGAACGCCGAGCACCTCGAGTTTGCGCGCGCGGCGGGGGCCGAGGCTCTCCTGCGTCGCGGCGGCTGGATCAAAGCGTTCCGCAGCGCGCGCGGGCGCGAGATGGCGATGAAGGAGGCCGAGGAGCTCAAGCCCTACGGAATCCGCCCGGCCCTGCTCGATCGATCCGCCCTTGCCGCGCTCGAGCCGCATCTCAGCGAAGCCGCGATCGGCGCGGCGCATTACGCCGATACCCTGTCGACGTCCGATCCCGAGGCGCTTGCCCAGAGCTACGCGGCGCTGTTCGTCAAGCGCGGCGGGCGAATGGAGACGGGCGATGCGCGCACGCTCGAATCGTCCGGCTCGGCTTGGACGGTCGCCGCCGCCTCGGGACGGCTTGCCGCCCGCGACGTCGTGATCGCGCTCGGGCCGTGGTCCGATGAACTGGCGCGTTCGCTCGGCCTTCGCTTGCCGTTTTTCGTCAAGCGCGGGTATCACATGCATTACGAGGCGAAAGGCAATGCGGGCCTCACCCGCCCGGTGCTCGATCTCGAGCGGGGCTACGTCGTCACCCCGATGGCGCGAGGGCTGCGCCTGACGACGGGCGCGGAATTCGCCCGCCGCGACGATCCGCCGTCATCGGTCCAACTCGATCGGGTTGAGCCCTTCGCCCGGGAGCTCTTTCCGATCGGCGCCCGCAAGGAGGCGAAGCCCTGGCTCGGCCGGCGCCCCTGCCTGCCGGACATGCGCCCGGTCATCGGTCCGTTCCCGGGCAAGCCGGGCCTCTGGCTCGACTTCGGCCATCACCATCTCGGCCTCACCCTCGGGCCGGTCAGCGGGCGGCTGCTGGCCGAAATGATGAGCGGCGAAACGCCGCTTGCCGACCCCGCGCCATTCCGGGCGGAGCGGTTCGCTTCGGGAAGCTCCCCATGACCCATCCGACCCTGAACGACCTGGCCCGGCGGCTGGCGCGCGGCGAGACGACGAGCCGAGCGCTGATCGAAGACAGCCTCGCGCGCATCGCCGATCGTGAAGGAGAAGGCGCGCGGGCCTTTCTGACCGTCTACGCGGAGCGGGCTCGCGCCGAAGCCGACGCTGCCGACGCCGCCCGGAAAAAGGGCGAGGCGGCGCCGCGATTCGCGGGAATCCCGCTGTCGATCAAGGACCTGTTCGATGTCGAAGGCGAGCCGACCCGCGTGGGATCGCGGGTCCTCGCCGCCGCGCCTCCGGCGCGGGCCGACGCCGACGCCGTCGCGCTCGCGCGCCGGGCGGGGTTTGTCATCGTCGGCAAGACCAACATGGCCGAATTCGCCTATTCCGGGCTCGGAACGAACGCTCACTACGGGACGCCGTCGAGCCCGTGGGATCGGGCGCATCGCCACATCCCCGGCGGGTCGACCTCGGGAGGCGCGGTCAGCGTCGCCGACGGCATGACGCCGGCGACGATTGGCACGGATACCGGCGGGTCGTGCCGCATACCGGCGGCGTTCTGCGGCATCGTCGGGTTCAAGCCGACGCAACGCCGCGTGTCGCTGAAGGGCGCCTTTCCGCTGGCGCCGAGCCTCGATTCGATCGGTCCCATGGCGATGAGCGTGTCCTGCTGCGCGGCGCTCGACAGCGTCCTGAGCGGCGGGCCGGGCGAGGTCGAGCCGGCCGCGCCGCTCCGCGGCCTCGCCATCGGCGTGATCGAGGGCTATGTCGACGAGCGCCTCGATCCTTCCGTCGCTGCGGCGTTCGCCGGGGCGCTCTCGCGCCTTGCGAAGGCGGGCGTGAAGCTGACGCCGATCCGTCTGCCGGAACTGGCCGAACTCCCGCGCATCAATCGCAACGGCTCGATCGTCGACTTCGAGGCCTTCGACGGTCATCGCGACCGCGTCGGGACGATGGGCGCGGGGTATGATCCCTGGGTGCTCGGCCGGCTTGAGACCGGGAAAGGCATGAGCGCGGCTGACTACGCCGGCCTGCTCGCAGACCGGGCGCGCGTCCGCGCCGCCGTCGACGCGCAAAGCCGCCCTTTCGACGCCTTGGCGATGCCCACCGTGGCGATCGCGCCGCCGGCGCTCGCCGACCTTGCCGACGTCGCGGCGTCGCGGGCGATCAACACGCTTGTCGTGCGCAACCCGGCGATCGCCAATTTTCTCGATCGCCCGGCAGTTTCCGTCCCCTGCCACCCGGCCGGCGGCGCTCCGGCCGGATTCATGTTGATGGGCGAATCCGGCCACGACCGGCGGCTGCTGGCGGTGGCGAAAGCGGTCGAAGAAAGCGTGAGAGACCCCTCGTAATCCCGAGGCGCCCCGCTATTTGGCCGGTTCCCAGTCGGTCACGCTCACCTCGTCGTCGAGCCACATGGTGTGGCTGGGCGCGAGGCCGGCGCCGGCCAGCGCCGCCTCCGGCTCGCCGCCGTAGGCTTCGCGAATGAAGACCGGCAGGCCGTCGGGAATGTACACGTTCGACGCCCGGCTCAAATGAAAGCAGTCGTAGCCGCGCTTGAGAAAGAGCGTGTAGACCAGCGGCCCGCCGAGGATGGCGACCGTGCCAGAGCGTACGCCAAGCGCTGCGAGCCCCTCCTCGAACGAGGCGCCGGCCGGATTCCAGAGCCTGGCCTTCGGATCGGACGGCTCGGGCCCGAGCGCGGGGACGCCGTGGGTGAGGATGAGCCTTGGCCGCCGGTGCGAATTCGGGTGGCCCTCGTGCGAATTCCGGCCATGGACGACGGCGTCGACGTGCTCGAGGCCGTGCTCGAAGAACCGCGCGTCGGCTTCGAGCTTGAGCGACGCCGGCATGTGCCCGGTCGCATCCGCGATCCGGCCGTCGGCCGAGGCGATGACATAGCCGATGATACGAAAGACGCCGATCATGAATTCGGCGCGCTACTCGGTGGTGTCGGCGTTGACGAGCGACAGGAATTCCTGCCGGGTCGCCGGCTGGTCGCGGAAGACGCCGAGCATGCGGCTGGTGACGAGGTCGGCGCCCCGCTTGCGGACCCCGCGGTCGATCATGCAGTGATGGGCGGCCTTGACCACGACCGCGACCCCGCAGGGCTTGAGTACATCCTCGACGGTGTTGGCGATCTGGGCCGTCAGACGCTCCTGGATCTGCAGCCGCTTGGAGAAGATCTCGACCACCCGCGCGAGCTTCGAGATTCCCACCACCCTCTTGTCGGGAATATAGCCGACCCACGCGCGGCCGATGATCGGCGCGATATGATGCTCGCAATGGCTCTCGAAGGTGACGCCGCGGAGCACGATCATCTCGTCGTAGCCGTCGACCTCGGTGAAGGTCTTGCGCAGAACCTCCTCCGGGTCCTCCTCGTAGCCGGCGAAATATTCGCGGTAAGCGCGCCTCAGCCGGTCGGGCGTCTCGATCAGCCCATCGCGGTCGGGATCCTCGCCGATCCATTTGAGGATGGTGCGGAACGCGTCCTCGACCTTCTGGTCCGCGATCGCCTTGCCGCCGCCGGATCCGGGTCCGCCGTGATTGTCTCGCCGCAGCGCCATGCTGTCTCCTGATGTGCGCCCGAGGCGCGCCCCGCCGCCATTTAGTGGCTGTGCGCGGAATGTCAAAGGCGGCGGCTATCCGGCGACCTTTGAGAAATCCGCCACTGCGTGCATCGCCTCGCGCAATTCGTTGAGGAGTCTGAGGCGGTTCAGCCGCAAATCCTTCTCGTCGGCGTTGACGGTCACGTCGAGGAAGAAGGCGTCGACGGGAGCGCGCAAGGTCGCGAGCGCCCGCATCGCGCCCTCGAAATCCTCGCGGGCCACGCGCTCGCGCGCCGCCGCGCCCGCCGCGGCGAGAACGTCGGCGAGGTCTTTCTCGGCCGGCAGGACGAGCAGGGCCGGATCGTGCGCGCCGGCGAAGGCTTGCGCGCCGTCCTTTTTCTCCTCCGCGCGCAGGATGTTGGCGGCGCGCCGATAGCCGGCGAGCAGGTTCCTGCCGTCCTCGGCGTCGAGCAGCTTGCCCAGCGCCTCGACCCGCCGGACGATCAGGAGCAGATCGTCCTGGCCGGGCAGCGCGAACACCGCGTCGATGAGATCGTGCCGCGCGCCCTTGTCGCGCAGGTAGACTTTCAGCCGGTCGGCGAAGAAGGCGAAGAGATGTGGTGCAAGCCTCGGGCACGTCGACCTGCTATAGCCGTCCCGAACGGTAACAGTGTGCACGTGCGTCAGATGAATCCACTGCGTTGATGTCCGCCAACCGGACGTTTCCGCATTTTCGTCCGCTCAGCGCGTTCCAACGATCGATTCACGCAAGCGTGCGCCGCTGAACGAACTGCCGAAGCGGCAACCTCAGCCCATTCTCCAGCACGATGCGAATGACCCCCAGCGCCGCGCGCCGCAGCGCATAGGGGTCCTTGCTGCCGGTCGGCTTTTCGTCGATCGCCCAGAAGCCGACCAGCGTGTCGAGCTTGTCGGCGAGCGCGACCGCGATCGAGACCGGCGCGGTCGGGATGCGGTCGTTCGGGCCTTGCGGTTTGTAATGTTCCTCGATCGCGGCGGCGACGCTCGCGTCCTCGCCTTGCTCGGCCGCGTAGTAGCGGCCCATCAGGCCTTGCAATTCGGGGAACTCGCCGACCATCTCGGTCGGGAGATCGGCCTTGGCGAGTTTCGCCGCACGCGCCGCAAGCGCGACATCCGCGCCGACCTTTGGCGCAAGCTCGCGCGCCAGCGCCTCGATCCGCGCGACGCGCTCGCCCTGCGTGCCGAGCTTCTCGTGGAAGACGACGCGGTCGAGCTTCTCCAGCCGCTGGTCGAGCGGCTTTGCGGTCTTGTCTTTGGCGTCGGGCAGGGCTGCGAGGTCGGTCTGCCAGAAGTGGCGGGCGTCGGCGAGGCGGGCGCGCACGACCCGCGCATTCCCGGCCGCGATCGCCGCCCCGCCGTCCGGGGCGACAAGGTTCGAGACGAGGATGAATTTGTTGGCGAGCCTGCCGTCGCCGTCGCGCAGCACGAAGCACTTCTGGTTGGCGCGGATTGTGGCGCGGATCACTTCGGGCGGGAGGTCGAGGAACGCAGGCTCGAACTCTCCCATAAGCACGACCGGCCATTCGACGAGGCCTGCGACTTCATCCAGCAGGCCTTCGTCCTCGACGAGCGTGAGACCCTGCGCGAAAGCGAGATTCTTCGCGTCGGCGACGATGATCGCCTTGCGGCGCTCGGCGTCGAGCACGACCTTGGCTTTCTGCAGCGCGTCGACGTAGTCGTCGAAGCGTCGGACATGGATCGGCGCGGGCGCCATGAAGCGATGGCCAAAGGTCACGTCTCCGGCTTTGACGCCGCCGATCTCGAACGGGACGATCTCCGAGGCGTCGTGCGGGGTGGCCAGCGTGCAGACGATTCCGCGCAACGGGCGCACCCACCGAAGCGCGTCGGGCTTGGCCGAGGCTGCGCCCCAGCGCATCGACTTCGGCCACGGAAACGAGCGGATGATCGCGGGGATGATCTCGGCGATCGCGTCCTTGGTTTCGCGGCCCGGCTTCTCGATCGTCGCGACATAGAACTCGCCCTTCTTCGGGTCGGACACGATCGTCGCGTCCTCGATCCGCTTGAGGCCCGCGCTTTTGAGAAAACCCTGAATCGCTGCGTCCGGCGCGCCGACACGGGGGCCCTTGCGCTCCTCGCGCAGATCGGGCTGGGCGGCCGGCAGGCCGACGACATGGAGCGTCAGGCGCCTCGGGGTGACAAAGCTCTGCGCCCCCTCGTAGAGAAGGTTGCGCTCGACGAGCGCCCCGGTGACGAGCCGCTTCAGATCCTCCGCCGCCTGCCTCTGCATCCGGGCGGGGATCTCTTCGCTGAACAGTTCAAGCAGGAGGTCGGGCATCGGACAAGCTTCTCAAATTCGATGGGTCGGCGCCCTCGCTTCTTCTCCCTTTGCGGGAGAAGGTGGACGCGCGGAACGCGCGGCCGGATGAGGGGTCTGGCGCGTAGAGGAAGGGCGCCTTGGGGCGCGGACCCCTCGCCCCCGACCCCTCTCCCGCAAGGGGAGAGGGGAGAAGGCCTGTCACGCCCCGCCCCCCACCGTCCTGAGCCAGGCCGCGCCGCAGGCCTTGGCGAGCTCGCGCACGCGCAGGATGTAGCTCTGCCGCTCGGTGACCGAGATCGCGCCCCGCGCGTCGAGCAGGTTGAAGACGTGGCTCGCCTTGATGCACTGGTCGTAGGCCGGCAGCGCCATGAGGTGGCGGTCGCCCGCCGCGCCGCGCTCGAGCAGCGCCAGGCATTCCGCCTCGGCGTCCTTGAAATGCTGGAAGAGAACGTCAGTGTTGGCGTGCTCGAAGTTGAAGCGGGAATATTCCTCCTCAGCCTGCCGGAACACATCCCCGTAAGTCACGCGCGCGGCCCCGCCGCCTCCATTGAAGTTGATGTCGTAGACGCTGTCGACCCCCTGCACATACATCGCCAGACGCTCGAGGCCGTAGGTCAGCTCGCCGGAGACCGGCGCGCATTCGAATCCGGCGACCTGCTGGAAGTAGGTGAATTGCGACACTTCCATCCCGTCGCACCAGCATTCCCACCCGAGCCCCCAAGCGCCGAGCGTCGGGCTCTCCCAGTCGTCCTCGACGAAACGGACGTCGTGGAGCGCCATGTCGACGCCGATCGCGGCGAGCGAATCGAGATAAAGCTCCTGAAGGTTCTCGGGGCTCGGCTTCAGGATCGCCTGATACTGGTAATAGTGCTGGAGCCGGTTGGGGTTCTCGCCGTAACGTCCGTCTTTCGGCCGCCGGGACGGCTGCACATAGGCCGCTTTCCATGGCCCGGGTCCGAGCGAGCGCAGCGTCGTCGCCGGGTGGAACGTGCCCGCGCCGACCTCCATGTCATAGGGTTGCAGCATGACGCAGCCCTGCCGCGCCCAGAAGGTCTGCAAAGTCAGAATCAGCCCCTGAAACGACCTCGTCGGATCGAGCGCGGCGTCTTCGGCGGGCGGCATGGCGTTTCGGTCGTGGATCACGGGGCCGCGACCCTATTAGACGCGGGCGCCGATGGTCAACGCGACCCGCCTGCATCGCGCCATCGCTCCGGTCCGCCGGAATTTGCCTCCGCTCGCGACTGCCGGTAGAGCCAGTCGCTCAAAATCAGGGAGGCCCACGCCCATGCGTCCGTCGAAACGCGCCGCCGACGAAATGCGCTCCGTGAGCTTCGAGCGCGGGGTGGCTCGTTACGCGGAAGGCTCGTGCCTCGTCCGGTTCGGCGAGACGCATGTGCTGTGCGCGGCCTCGCTCGAGGATAAGCCGCCGCCCTGGCTGCGCGGGCAGGGACGAGGATGGGTCACGGCTGAATACGCCATGCTGCCGCGCGCGACCCTGACCCGAACCCGGCGCGAATCGGCGACCGGCAAGGTTTCCGGCCGTTCGCAGGAAATTCAGCGCCTCATCGGCCGGTCGCTGCGGTCGGTGGTCGATCTGCCTCGCCTCGGGGAGCGCCAGATCACCATCGACTGCGACGTGTTGCAGGCCGACGGCGGCACCCGCACCGCCTCGATCACCGGGGCCTGGGTGGCGCTGCGCGACTGCCTGCAATGGATGGCGAGCCGCTCGATCCTGCGCGACAGCCCGCTCAAGGATCATGTCGCCGCCGTTTCCTGCGGCGTGGTCGGCGGCGAGGCGGTCATCGATCTCGACTACGCTGAGGATTCGAGCGCCCACACGGACGCGAACTTCGTCATGACGGGGGCCGGGGGCCTGGTCGAAGTGCAGGGGTCGGCGGAAGGCGCGCCGTTCACCGAAGCTGAACTTATCCACATGCTGGCGCTGGCGCGAAGCGGCATCGAGCGGCTCGTCTCCTTGCAGAAGGCCGCGATCGCGTAGCAGCCCTTCGCCCGGCGGCGGACCTTACGGATAGGCGTGCGAGAAGACGTCCATCGCCTCGTAGCCGGCGAGGTCGAGGCGGACGCGATCGGGCAGATAGGCGAAAGCAGCGCGGGCGTGATGCGCCCGGCCCTGCCGGTCGAGCATGGCGTTCAGCTTTTCGCGCAGCGCGTGCAGATGCAGCACGTCGGACGCCGCGTAGGCGAGCTGCGCCTCGCTCAGCGCCTCGGCCCCCCAGTCCGACGACTGCTGCTGCTTCGAGATCTCAACTCCAAGCAATTCGCGCGTGAGGTCCTTGAGGCCGTGGCGATCGGTGTAGGTGCGGGCGATCTTGGAGGCGATCTTGGTGCAATAGACCGGGGCGGCCATGACGCCGAACGCATGATGCAGAACGCCCATGTCGAAACGGCCGTAATGGAACAGCTTCACGACCTTCGGATCGGCCAGCAATCGCTGGAGATTGGGAGCGCTCGTCTGGCCGGGGCCGATCTGCACGATGTCGGCGCTCCCGTCGCCGCGCGATATCTGCACGACGCAGAGCCGGTCTCGCCCGACGACGAGTCCCAGCGTCTCGGTGTCGATCGCCGCCGCCTCGCCAAACGACGCTTCGTCGGGCAAATCCTTTTGGTGGAAGCGAATCATCGGCGCAGGAATGCTCGATCCCGTTCAAATACAAGAGGTTAAATGTCGGCGGGGCTATCGATAGCAGCCGCCTTCGCGAGGCGTCAATCGGACATTCGCCGGACCGGCGGCGTCAGGCGGCGGCGGTTTGCCCTCCCTGGCGGATCCTGGCGACGGCGGCGCAGAAAATATAGCCGACGCCGCGCACCGAGCGCACGAGCGGGGGCCGATCGGCGCCGCCGGCCAGCTTCTTGCGCAGCCGCGCCACCAGCGTATCGATCGACCGATCGAAATATCTCCACTCCCGCCCCCTGAGCGTGCCGAGCAGGGCGTCGCGAGACAGCGCCTGACCTGGCTGGCGGACGAAGGCCAGCAGGAGATCGAACTCGGACGAGGTCAGGTCGACCCGCCTGCCGCCCGGACTGACAAGGTCGCGCGCGGTCTCCTCGAGCCTCCACCCCGCGAAGAAGTAGAGCCTCTCGATCGGCACGACGAAGTCGGGGCGCCCGATTTCCGCGTTGCGCTCGCGAACGCTGCTTTCAGCGGCGGTCCGTTGTTTATCGACGTCGTCCAGAATGAGTATCCCCATCAGCCGCCCCGATTTCGATTGCCGCCGCTGCGGGCGGGCGAATCGCCAGATCCGACGGAATCGTGACACGAGGCTTTTTATTGTCAATAAGTTCCCATACGTTAAGGTTATTAGCGTTGAAATCAGATGAGATACATTTGTATATTTAAATT
>CAVZNQ010000003.1:0-33034 GCA_963776665.1 uncultured Alphaproteobacteria bacterium | reverse complement strand
TGCGATCGCTCTGCGCAGCCTTTCGGGCAATCCAATCGTATTGGTCGACGACCTCGGCCGGATGGCGGGACTGTGCGGCGACGACGAGATCTATCGTGCGTTGTTGCAGCAACGCCGTGCGGCGGAGGGGAGCTAAGGCCGGGAAGGCGCAGACTTGAAATCTACGCCAAAAGACCGATGTAATGAAGAATTAATATATTTCCTTTTGCCTCCCTTCGATGCGAAGAGGCCGTGGTCAAATTGAGTCTCTAGGGATCCCAGCGTCCGCAAATGCCCGTCATCATCCACAGCAAGGAAATCCATCCCTTCCTGCCGTCGCTTGGCAGCCCGCTGGCGATCGACCGCACCCGCGCCGAACAGCAGGACATTCGACCGCTGGAGATCGCCATAATCAACCTAATGGCGGATAAAATCTCGACCGAGCGGCAGCTTGCGCTCTGGCTCGGCAACACGATGCTACAGGTGAACCTAACCTTCGTCGCGACCGACTCTTATCTCCGCGCCGTCGCTGCCGGCCGTCATTCAAAGAACACGCCCACCGATCACATCCACAAGTTCTATAGCGCTTTCAGCGACATCAGTGACAAGAAGTTCGACGGCTTCATCGTCACCGGCGTCAACGCGCTCAGGGACCGCGTTGAGCAGGAGGCGTTCTGGCCGGAAGTCACCGATATCCTGCAATGGACGACAACGAACGCATTCTCCAGTCTCTTTCTCTGCTGGGGAGCGAAGGCGGCGTTGAAGTTTTTCCACGACATCAATAGTTACAAGGGCGAGCGCAAACTTTTCGGCCTGTTCGAGCATCGCCTGATCTCTGACAAGACCGGGCTCCTATTCGGCTTCCCCGACGCGTTTGCCGCGCCGGTGTCGCGCTGGAAGAGCCCGAGGCGCGAGGACATTCTCAAGGTTCCCGCGATCGAGATTGTCGCGGATTCCGAAGAGGCGGGACCGAACATGCTCGTCGAGTCCGAGCCGCTCGACGACAATAGCGCGCTCTTTCCCCGCCGGGTCTACATTCTAAACCATCCGGAGTACGAGACACATACCCTCGGCGCCGAATATCATCGCGACAGCGCGATCGACCCCGACTATCCCTTGCCGCGCCATTATTTTCCGGGCGACGATCCGTCGCGGGCTGCGCCCAATCTCTGGCGCCACACGGCGCATGTCTACACAAACTGGGTCAAGGCAGTTTACGCGTCGACGCCTTACGCAATCAAGGCCATCCCCCACCCGTCGAAAGTCGCCGAGGCCGCTCAGGCCCGTAGCGAGGTGTTCGTCGGGTCGTAAGGGCTGTCGGCGATCACGATCGCGCGGCGCGTCTCGCCGAGAATGCGCACGTCGACCTCGCTCCCGATGTTCGAGAACTCGGGCCTGACCATCGCCAGCGCGAGCGATTTTCCGGCCCGCCAGCCGTAGCCGCCGGAGGTCGTGCGGCCGATCATCGCTCCATCTCTTGTCACCGGCTCGGAGCCGCGCGCGTCCGCGTCGGTCACGCCCTGGACGTCGAGCGTGACGAGCTTGTTCCCGAAGCTCTTGCCCAACCAGGCGACAAGCGCCTCGCGCCCGAGAAACGGCCCCTTCTTCAGGTCGACAAAGCGATCGAGGCCGGATTCGAGGGCGGCATATTCGATCGAAAGCTCGCGCCCGACGAGCTTGTAGGACTTTTCCAGCCGCAGCGAATCCATCGCCTTGATGCCGAACGGCCTGATCCCGAACGGCGCGCCCGCGCCCATCAGCGCATCGAAGATCGCGTTCTGCATCTCGATCGGATGATGCAGCTCGTAGCCGAGCTCGCCGACGAAGTTGACCCGCATGGCGATCAGGCCCGCCGCGCCGATCGACAGGCGTCTCGCTGTCAGCCACGGGAAGGCGGCGTTCGAGACGTCGATCGAGGCGACCTTGGCCAGAACCTCGCGCGAACGCGGACCGGCGAGGACCAGGACGCCGCGCTGCGTCGTCACTTTGTCGAGGCGTACGCTTCCGTCCGCCGGAAGCAGCTTCTCGAGCGCGTCGAAGTCATGCGACTCCAGAGCCCCGGCCGAGATGAGATAGAAGCGCTCGGGGCCGATGCGGGTGAGGGTGAACTCCGCCCGCACCCCGCCGCGCGCGGTCAGGAGATAGGTGAGCGTGACGCGCCCGACCGCTTTCGGAATCCGGTTGGTGAGGATGGAATCGAGCCACGCTTCGGCGCCGGGGCCGGAGACCTCGCATTTGGCGAAGGCCGACATATCCTGCAGGCCGACGTTCTCGTGCACATTGCGGCACTCGGCGCCGACGAATTCGAAATAGTTCGAACGACGGAAGCTCCATTTCTCACGCGGCTTGCCGCCCGGAAGGGGAGCGGGATGATTTTCGTTGAGCAGCACGTCAGGCCTGGCGAGGTCGGCCTCGCTCAGCCCATAGCCTTGCGGCGCAAACCAGCCCGGCCGCTCCCAGCCGTAGATGGAGCCGAAGACCGCGCCGAGGTCCTTCATCCGCGAATAGCAGGGCGTCTGGCGCAGCGGGCGCGCAGCGACGCGCTCCTCGTCGGGATAGTGAACGGTGAAGACCTTGGCGTAGGCCTCTTCGTTCTTCTCGATAAGATAGCCGACGTCGGCGTAGGGGCCGAAGCGGCGCGGATCGACGCCGAGCATGTCGATGCGTCGGCTCGCCCTCGACGATCCACTCCGCGAGCTGCCAGCCGGCGCCGCCGGCGGCGGTGACGCCGAACGAATGACCCTCGTTCAGCCAGAAGTTCCGCACGCCGGGCGCCGGCCCGACGATCGGCGAGCCGTCGGGCGTATAGGCGATGGCGCCGTTGTAGACCTTCTTGACTCCGACCTCGCCGAAGGCGGGAACGCGCGCGATCGCGGTTTCGATATGCGGTGCGAGGCGGTCGAGATCCTCGGGAAAAAGCTCGTATTCGCTGTCGGCCGACGGCCCGTCGACATAGCAGGCCGGGGCGCCCTTTTCGTACGGCCCGAGCAGGAGCCCTCCGGCCTCCTCGCGCATGTACCAGGACGAGTCCGATTCCCGCAGCACGCCCATCTCCGGCAGGCCCTTGGCCTTGCGCGCGACGATCTCCGGATGGGCTTCGGTCACGATGTACTGGTGCTGGACCGGGATCACCGGGACGTCGATCCCGACCATCGCCCCAGTTTTCCGGGCGAAATTGCCGGTCGCAGACACGATGTGCTCGCAAACGATCTCGCCCTTGTCGGTTGTGACCTTCCATTCGCCGCCCGTTCGGCGCTCGATCGCCACGACCGTCGTCTGGCGGTTGATCTCGGCCCCGCGGTCGCGCGCGCCGCGCGCCAAAGCCTGGGTGAGGTCGGCGGGCTGGATGTAGCCGTCGGCGGGGTGCTGGATCGCGCCGATGATTCCGTCGATGTCGCAGAGAGGCCAGATCGCCTTGACCTCCTCGGGCGTCAGGAACTTGACCTCGACGCCGATCGTCGCTGCGACGCCGGCGTAATAGCGATACTCGTCCATCCGGTCGGGCGTGCGGGCGAGACGGATGTTCGTGACCTGCCGGAAGCCGACGTCAAGGCCGGTCTCCTTCTCCAGCGTCTGGTAGAGCGCGACCGAATATTTGTGGATCTGACCGACCGAATAGCTGAGATTGAAGAGCGGCAAGAGGCCCGCCGCGTGCCAGGTCGAGCCTGACGTCAATTCTCTCCGCTCGACGAGGACGCTGTCGCTCCAGCCTTTCCTCGCCAGATGATAGAGCGTCGAGACGCCGACGACGCCCCCGCCGATCACCACCGCCCGCGCATGCGTTCTCATTCAAGCATCCTTAGGCTATTGGCCTTCGACGCTTCCCGACCTCATCCTGAGGGCCGCGCGAAGCGTGGTGTCTCGAAGGATGATCCAGAACGCGGCGTCGTTCGTGCACTTTGGAGCGTCCTTCGAGACGCGCCGCCTCATGGCGCCGTTCCTCAGGACGAGGGCGTGGTCAAGGCTACCCAAAATCAATAGGTCGCGTCGGGCATCGAGGCCTTCTTGCGCTCGATGAAGTCACGGATCGCCTCGTCCTTTGCGGGATCGAGCGGCGGCGCTTCGTATTCGGCGAGCGATGATTTCCAAAGCGCGTTGGCGCGGGTGGCGGCGTCCTTGGAGCCCTCGTCCCGCCATTGCTCGACCGAATTGTTGTCGGCGATGTTGGAGCGATAGAAGGCGCTCTCGAAATTGGCCTGCGTGTGGGCGCAACCGAGGAAGTGCCCGCCCGGCTCGACCTGGTGAAACGCCTCCATCGCCTGCCCGTTGTCGCTGAAATCGACGCCCTTCGCCAGCACATGCATCGCGCCGAGCTGGTCGAAATCGAGGACGAATTTCTCGTAAGAGGCCGTGAGGCCGCCTTCCATCCAGCCGGCCGCGTGCAAAACGAAATTGGCGCCCGCGAGCACGGTCGGCATGAGCGTCTGGGCGCTCTCGTAGGCGGCCTGCGCGTCGGGAATCTTCGAGGCGCAGAGCGAGCCGCCGGTGCGGAAGGGCATGTTCATCCGCCGCGCCAGCTGTCCCGCGCCGAAAATCGCCAGCGCCGCCTCTGGCGTGCCGAAGGTCGGGGCGCCCGACTGCATTGAGAGGGTCGAGACAAATGTGCCGAACACGACCGGCGCGCCCGGTCGGGTGAGCTGGCAGAAGGCGGTTCCCGCAAGCACTTCGGCGAGAACCTGAGTGAGCGTGCCGGCGACCGTGACCGGGCTCATCGCGCCGGAGAGGATGAAGGGGGTGATGATGCACGCCTGGTTGGCCCTGGCGTAAGCCTCCGCCGCGCCGAGCATGCTGGCGTCCCAAACGAGCGGCGAGTTGGCGTTGATCAGGCTGGTCAGCACCGTGTTCTGACGCACGAAATCCTCGCCGAACAGAAGCTCGCAGATGCGCACGCTGTCCTCGGCCCGTTCGGGCTTGGTGACCGAGCCCATGAACGGCTTGTCGGAGTATTTGATATGCGAATAGACCATCTCGAGATGGCGCTTGTTGACCGGCAGGTCGACCGGCTCACACACCGTTCCGCCGGAATGGTGGATGAACGGGCTCATGTAGGCGAGCTTGACGAAGTTCTGGAAGTCTTCGAGCGTTCCGTAGCGGCGGCCCTTGTCGAGGTCGTGGACGAAGGGCGAGCCATAGTTCGGCGCAAAGACCATCGCGTCGCCTCCGATGACGACGTTGCGCTCGGGGTTGCGCGCGTGCTGCACATATTGCGAAGGCGTCGTCGCGCAGAGCCGTCGCGCGAGACCGCGCGGAAAGCGCACCCGCTCGCCCTTGATGTCGCAGCCGGCGTCGCGAAAGAGAGCAAGCGCCCGGGGAAAGTCGCGAAACTCGATGCCGATCTCCTGCAATAGCGTCTCGGCGTTGCGCTCGATCGTTTCGAGGCCCTCTTCGCTCAGCATTTCGGTGAGTGGGATCTTGCGCGTGATGTAAGGGACGGACGCATGCGAGCGATGGGCGCGCGCCGTTCGGCGAGCTTCCCGCCCGCGTCTTGGCTCCCTGGCGGCGGCCGATGCAGTTTCCGACATGGCGTTCTCGCCTTTCCAGCTGTTCATTTTGCCCGTTCGAACGGGACCTTGCGCCAGCGCGAAGCCGATTTGAACCCGAAAAATCCGGGCGGGGCATCACAGCAGTTCGGACGCCGCTAACGCCCGGGTCTCACGCCTCGCTCAGTTCGAGCGCCCCGGCGTCCGAGCGAGCTTCGATCAGCGACCGGATTTTCTCCGCAAGCGCCGCGCTCGCCGGGTTGTAGACGATCATGCTGAGGTCCGGCCTGCCGTCTACGGCGAAAGCTGAGAATTCGAAGGCGATCTTGCCAAGCGTCGGATGGCGAAGGTGCTTGACGCCCTCGTGGGCGGCGCCGCTCACCTCGTTGTCGCTCCACATCGCCCGGAACTCAGGACTGAGCCGGCAAAGCTCGTCAACGAGCGGACCAATCTCTTCGGCGGCCCCGGCTCGCGTGGCCTCCACCCTGAACGCGCCCAGCACATACCGCGCCACGCTTTCCCAGTCATATTGCGACGCGCGAGCGCGCGGATCGAGAAAGATGAAGCGCAGCACGTTGCGCTGCTCCGCCGGAAGCGATCCGTAGTCCCCCAGCATCACGGTCGCCGCCCGGTTCCAGGCGACGACGTCGAATGTCGCGGTTCTGATCACGGCGGGGGCGGGATCGAGGGCGTCGAGCACGCGCTGAAGCCGCGGCGTCACGCCGTCCTGCTTCTGGTAGCGCGCTTCCGGCGGGCGGCCGAGGCCAAGCAGGAAAAGATGCTCGCGTTCGAGTTCGGTCAGCATCAGCGCCCGCGCAATCCGGTCGAGCACGTCCGCCGACGGCGCCCCGCCCCG
Source organism: uncultured Alphaproteobacteria bacterium (assembly GCA_963776665.1). GTDB lineage: Bacteria > Pseudomonadota > Alphaproteobacteria > Rhizobiales > Beijerinckiaceae > Roseiarcus. Next base: position 26,719 of record CAVZNQ010000003.1, on the reverse strand, counting down.
CCCCTGCTCGAGCCAGGTGTACCAGGTCGCGCTGATGTTGGCGCGCTGGGCGACCTCCTCGCGTCGCAGCCCGGGCGTGCGGCGGCGCTCGGGAGGGAAGCCGAAGGCCGCGGGATCGAGCTTCGTGCGACGGTCCTTGAGGTAAGTCCCGAGCGCGTTCTCGGGACGCGCGGCATTGACCCTGTTAGGCATTATACCCCTATAATCTCACGGCTTTACTAGCATAGCGGCTCCGCCCACATTTGTCTCCGCTGCAAATCACGGAGACTTTGCTCATGCGCGTGTTCGTCACCGGCGCGACCGGATTCATCGGCTCGGCTCTCGTCAAGGACCTGCTCGCGGCCGGCCATCAGGTGATCGGCGTCTATCGTTCGGAGGAAAAAGGGCGGGCTTTGTCGGCCGCCGGCGCCGAGGCCTATCGCGGATCGATAGACGATCCGGAGACCCTGAAGGCGGGCGCCGCCCGATCGGACGGCGTGATCCATCTCGCCTTCAACCACGACTTCTCGCAGTTCGCCGCCAACTGCGAAACCGACCGACGGGTCGTCGAGACGCTCTGTTCCGCCCTTGAGGGCTCGAACCGGCCGTTCATCGTCACCTCCGGGACCGCGCTCGCCAAGGTCCCCCCAGGCGCGCCGGCCACGGAAGATGCGCCAAGGCTAAGCTCCCAGGATTTCCCCCGCGCCGCCTCCGAGGAGGCGGCGATGGCGGCGGGCGCGAAGGGCGTCAAGGCGTCGGTAGTGCGCCTGCCTCAGGTCCATGACCCCGAGAGGCAGGGCCTCATTTCGCCCTGGATCGCGATCGCGCGGGAGAAGGGCCTCTTCGCGTATGTCGGGGACGGAGAGAATCGCTGGCCGGCGGCGCATGTTTCGGACGTCGCCCGCCTTTACCGGCTGGCGATCGAAAAGGCGGAACAGAACGCGGTCTATAACGCGGTCGCGGAAGAAGGCGTCAAGGCGCGCGACATCGCGGCGACGATCGGCCGGCGGCTGAAACTGCCGGTCAAATCCCTAACTCCGGAGGAAGCCGGACCCTATTTCGGCTGGCTCGCGCATTTCGTGTCGCGCGACATGCCAGCCTCGAGCGCCCAGACCCGGAAGAAGCTCGGCTGGGATCCGACGGGCCCGGGGCTCATCGCCGATCTCGAGAGACTGCCTGTCGGCTGAGGCCAGGATCGCCTCACCGCCTCGGCGACGGCCTCCCTACCGCTGCTTCGTCTCCCAGTCCGGCGCGAGATAGTAGGGCGCGTTCGAGGCCGGGAGGGGATCACGGCCGAGGATCGTGTCGGCCGCCTTCTCGGCCAACATGATCGTCGGGGCGTTGAGATTGCCGTTGGTGATCGAGGGCATGATCGAGGAATCAACCACTCTCAACCCTTCGACGCCGATCACCCGCGTCTCTGGATCGACGACGGCAAGAGGGTCGCTGGACGAGCCCATCCTGCACGCGCCACAGGGGTGATAGGCGGTGTCGATCCGCTCGCGCACGAAGGCGTCGATCGCCTCGTCGCTGACGCACTCGGGCCCCGGCTGGATTTCCCGGCCCCGAAAGGGGTCGAAAGCGGCTTGAGCGAAGAGTTCGCGCGTGAGCCGCAGGCAAGCGCGCGTCTCGATCCAGTCGTCGGGATGGCTCATGTAGTTGAACTGGATTTTCGGCGCCGCTGCAGGATCGGGCGACTTGAGGCGCACCCAGCCGCGGCTCTTCGACCGCATCGGCCCGACATGCGCTTGAAAGCCGTGCTCGCGGGCGAGGGTCGAGCCGTCGTAGGCGACCGCTATCGGGAGGAAATGGAACTGGATGTCGGGATACCGAACGCCGGCGCGCGAGCGGACGAAGCCGCCGGCTTCGAAATGATTCGAGGCGCCGAGGCCCGCGCCTCGCATCATCCACTTTGCGCCAATGAGCGCGCGCCCAATCAGGCCGGTATGGGAAAAGAGCGTGATCGGCTGCGTCGAGCCGACCTGGACGGTGAACTCGAGATGGTCCTGCAGGTTTTCGCCGACCCCTGGCCGGTCGGCGACGACCTCGATCCCGAACCCGCCGAGTTCGGCCGCCGGTCCCACCCCCGAGAGCTTCAGCAACTGCGGCGAATTGATCGCCCCGCCGCAAAGAATGACCTCGCGCCGGGCGCCGACCTCGAGATCGCGGCCGTGGCGCCGGTAGTGGACGCCGATGGCGCGGCGCCCGTCAAAGGCGATCCGTGTGGCTAGCGCCTGCGTGACCACCTTGAGATTGGAGCGTTTCATCGCGGGTCTGAGATAGGCGTTTGCGGTCGACGCGCGCACGCCGTCCTTGACCGTCATGTCGAGGGCCCCAAACCCCTCCTGACGCTCGCCGTTGAGGTCGCGGCTCACTGCGTAACCGGCCTCGCGACCCGCCTCGATGAAGGCCTCGTAGAGCGGGTTGAGCTTGCGTCCCTGCGCAGTCGCAAGCGGCCCGCCGTCGCCGCGCCAAGCATCGGCGCCGCCGGCAAAGCTTTCCGCGCGACGGAAGTATGGCAGCACGTTTCGGTATCCCCAGCCCTTGGCGCCTTCCTCCTCCCAGTGCTCAAAATCGAGCGGATGGCCGCGAACATAGACGAGGCCGTTGATCGACGACGAACCGCCGAGGACCTTTCCGCGCGGACAATGGATGCGCCGGCCGTTCAAACTGGGCTCGGGCTCGCTCACGTAGCCCCAATTGTAGGTCTTGGAATTCATGGGGATAGAGAGCGCGGCCGGCATCTGAATGAAGATGGAACGGTCGGAGCCGCCATACTCAAGGAGCGCGACGGTGTGCCTACCGTCTTCAGTCAGCCGGTCGGCGAGCACGCAGCCCGCGGAGCCGGCGCCGACGATTACGTAATCGAAAGCCTCATCGCTCATCGATACTGCCGTCGCTCCCTGTCACGCGCCAACGGTCGAATAGGGCTGGGGCCGAAGACGGGGCAAGCGGCATGTTGAGGCGACGGAACCGAAAAATTGGATTCAGATCGGCTCCGGCCCGCGCGAGATGGCCGCGACGCCGGTGCGCGAAACCTCGACAAGCCCGATCGGGCGCATGAGTTCGACGAAATCGTCGATCTTGCGTGGCGCGCCGGTCAGCTCGAATATGAAGCTCTCCACGGTCGCGTCAATCACCTTGGCGCGAAACGCCTCCGCAAGCCGCAGCGCCTCGGTCCTCAATTCGCCCTTGCCGCGCACTTTGATCATCGCGAGCTCGCGCTCGATCGCGCGCACGGTGAGGGTGAGATCCTTGACCGAATGGACAGGCACGAGGCGTTCGAGCTGATGGCGGATCTGCTCGATGGTCTCGGCCGTGCCGGACGTGACGATGGTGATGCGCGAAAGATGAGTCTCGTGCGCGACTTCGGCGACCGTCAGGCTTTCGATATTGTACCCGCGCCCCGAGAACATGCCGACCACCCGCGCCAGCACGCCGGGCTCGTTGTCGACCAGGACCGAGAGAGTGTGGGTCTCAATGCTGGCTTTCGCGGTCGCCGACGTGTAGGGCGACAACGGCTGCGCCGAAGTCTTGCTCATGGCGTTCATGGTCCTTCCTGTCCTCACGTCCCGAGTGGTCTTGGCTCACGCCGCGGCGGCGCTGGGCGCGGCCATCATCCATCGCTGGAAGAGATCGAAATCGATGTTGCCCCCCGACAGCACCAGCCCGACCTTGCGTCCTTTGAGGCGCGATCGTTCCTTCATCGCCGCTGCGAGCGCCGCAGCGCCCGCGCCTTCGGCGAGATTGTGGGTATCGGTCCAATAGGCGCGGATGGCGGCGGCAATCTCTTGATCGCTGACGAGAACAATCCTCGTGGCGCCTTTGAGAAGGACGGCAAGCGCTTCTTCGTCAGGGACGCGCGTCGCCATCCCGTCAGCAAAAGTGTCGGCGCTGTTAGTGCGAACCACGTGGCCGGCATCGAACGACAGGGCGTAGGCTGGAGCTTCAGCCGACTGGACGCCAACAACATCCGTCCTCAAGCCCAGCGCGTCGCGCGCAGCGATGCAGCCGCAGATTCCCGAGCCCTGGCCAATCGGAACATAGAGCGTGTCGAGGTCCGGATGCTCGTTCAGGAGTTCGAGCGCATAGGTCGAGACGCCGAGCGCGAGATCGCGATGGAAGGATGGGACCATGTGCAGGCGGCGCGCCTCTGCAAGCCGCATTGCTTCCTCGCGCGCGGCCTGGAAGTCGTGGCCGAATTCGACAACGTCAGCGCCGAGCGCCCGCATCGCGGCGTTCTTCTCGCGCGAATTGCCTTCCGGCGCGAAGATCTTGACCTTCAGCCCGGCGCGCCGCCCGGCGAAGGCGAGGCTCTGGCCGTGATTGCCGCGGGTCGCCGAGACGAGGCCGCGCGTCGCCGGCTCGCGCTTGGTCAGCGCGTCGACGTAGACAAGGCCGCCGCGCACCTTGAAGGCGCCCGTCGGCAGATGATTCTCGTGCTTGACCACGACGTCGGCGCCGAGCCGTTCGGCGAGGAGCGGCCAAGATAGCGCTGGGGTCGGGCGCAACGCGCCAAGCACGACCTCGTGCGCCCGACGCATGTCTTCAAGGCTGAACATCGAAGGCTCTTTCCCTCACCCCAATCCTCTCCGAGAGGAGGGGAGTTAGACCAACATCTTGCCCTTCTCGTCGATCACCTTGTCGAGCTCGACGCCAGCATCGTCCTCGAGCTCAGCCAGGAGCATTTCGTTGTGCGCCTTGCCCGACGGGATCATTGGGAAGCAGTTCTCCTTCTGATCGACGACGCAGTCGAAAACGACCGGCATTGGCGTCTCGATCATCTCGAGAATCGCCGCGTCCAGTCTCGCCGGGTCGGAGCAGCGGATCCCGTGCGCGCCGTAAGCCTCGGCGAGCTTCACGAAATCGGGGAGCGACTCGGTGTAGCTCTCCGAATAGCGCCCGCCATGCAGGAGCTCCTGCCATTGCCGCACCATGCCCATGTACTGGTTGTTGAGAATGAAGATCTTCACCGGCAGGCGATATTGAATCGCCGTCGACATTTCCTGCATGTTCATCAGGATCGAGGCTTCGCCGGCGATATCGACGACCAGCGATTTTGGATGGGCGAGCTGGACGCCGATCGCCGCCGGCAGCCCGTAACCCATCGTCCCGAGACCGCCTGAGGTCATCCAGCGATTCGGTTCTTCGAAGGTGAAATGCTGTGCAGCCCACATCTGGTGCTGTCCGACCTCCGTCGTGACATAAACATCGCGGCCCTTGGTCAGTTCGTGGAGCCGCTTCACCGCGTGCTGCGGCTTGATGACCTTCTCGGAATTGCGAAAGCCGAACGAATTGCGCGCCCGCCAGCCCTCGATCGCGCCCCACCATTTGGCGAGCGCGACGGGATCGGCCCGATGCGAACCCGACCGCCACAGCCGCACCATGTCCTCGAGCACATGGGCGCAGTCGCCCACGATGCCGAGATCGACTTTGACGTTCTTGTTGATCGAAGACGCGTCGATGTCGATATGGATTTTCCTCGACTTCGGCGAGAAGGCGTCGAGACGACCGGTGATGCGGTCATCAAAGCGCGCGCCGACGCAGATCATAAGATCGCAATCATGCATCGTGTTATTGGCCTCGAACGAGCCGTGCATTCCGAGCATGCCGAGCCATTGCCTATCTGAAGCCGGATAGGCCCCGAGCCCCATCAAGGTCGATGTGATCGGGAAGCCGGTCGTGCGGACGAGTTCGCGCAGCAGGGCTGATGCATGCGGGCCGGAATTGATGACGCCGCCTCCGGTGTAGAAGACCGGCTTCTTCGCCGCCGCCATCATCTCGATTGCGTGCTGGACGCGCTCGAGATCGCCCTTGAGCTGCGGCCGATAGGTCTTGTGCTGGATGTTCTTCTGGAACGTATAGTCGCCGCTGGCGAACTGCACGTCCTTCGGAATGTCGACAACCACCGGACCCGGGCGGCCGCTCGAAGCGATATAGAAGGCCTCATGCAGGATGCGGGGCAGATCCTCGACGCGGCGCACGAGATAATTATGTTTGGTGCAGCTGCGGGTGATGCCGGTCGTGTCGCATTCCTGGAAGGCGTCGGAACCGATAAGATGGGTCGGCACCTGTCCGGTGATGCAGACGAGCGGGATCGAATCCATCAGCGCATCGGTGAGGCCAGTGATCGCGTTGGTGGCGCCGGGGCCCGAGGTGACGAGCAGAACGCCTACCTTGCCGGTCGAGCGCGCGTAACCTTCGGCGGCGTGGGCCGCGCCCTGCTCGTGGCGCACCAGAATGTGCCTGAGTTTGTTCTGATGGAAGATGGCGTCGTAGATCGGCAGCACCGCGCCGCCGGGATAGCCGAAGACCATCTCGACGCCCTGGTCCTTCAGCGCCTCAACGACCATCTCCGCGCCGGTCATGTGCTTGGCCATAGTCCCAACTCTCCGCCTATTCTCGTCGATCACGAATCCGAGGCAACAAAAAAGGCCCTCAGAGGGGCCTTCGGGTAAGCGCCAGCGAACGGGTGCAGACCTTATGTCTGCCCGCCCTCCAGCGCCAAGGATACGATAAGATAAGACACGCCGCACCGCCTCGAATTCGAAACCGGCCAAGCTCTAGAGAAGGTCGGCGGCGCCGTCAAGTGTGAAACCGAAAAGGCGCAGGCGCATGGCGTTCGAATCGAACGCGGCCTTGGGAAGGGGCGGATGAAACATGGCTGAAACGGTCAAGACGATCGACGCAGGCGTTCTTTCCATCGCCTACCTGGAATATGGACCCGAGTCTGGCTGGCCGTGCATTCTCGAACACGGCTTCCCATACGACATCCACGCCTACGCCGAAGCCGCCCCTCTCCTCGCCGAAGTCGGGGCGAGGGTCATTGTTCCCTATCTGCGCGGTTACGGGCCGACGCGGTTCCTGTCCGCGAGACACCCTGCGCTCCGGCGAGCAGGCGGCGCTTGGCGCGGACCTCCTGTCGCTGCATGGACGGGCTTCAGAATCGAGCGCGCGACACTCGGCGGTTACGATTGGGGCGGCCGGGCCTGCTGCGTAGTCGCTGCGCTGTGGCCGGAGCGCGTCGCAGCCCTCGTCTCGGCCAATTCGTACAACATCCAGAACATCGCGCGGGCGATGGAGCCGGCGAATCCGGAGGAAGAAGCGGCGTTCTGGTATCAGTATTATTTCCACAGCAAGCGCGGCCGGGACGGCCTCTCCCGGAACCGCCGCTCCATTGCCCGCCTCCTGTGGCGCATGTGGTCGCCGAAGTGGGCGTTCGAGGACGCGATCTTCGAGCGCACGGCAGAAGCGTTCGACAACCCGGACTTCGTCGACGTCGTGATCCACTCCTATCGCCATCGCTACGGGCTCGTGCCGGGCGACCCGGCCTACGCTTCGATCGAAGCGTCGCTCGCCGCGCAACCACCGATTAGGGTCCCGACGATCACGATCGACGGCGACGCTGACGGGGTGAACACGGGCACGGCGCATCAGGGAGGCATGTTTTCTGGGCCGCACGAACATCGCATCTTTCACGAGGCCGGCCATAACCTGCCGCAGGAGCGGCCGGAGGAATGGGCGCGGGCGGTCATCGACGCGCGGAAGATGGCGAGCGGCTAGGATGCGCCGGACGATTGTCCTTTTCGGAGCAGCCTGCGGACCAGACGGATCGCGACCAGCAAAAACAGCACGACAAGTCCGATCGCGGCGACGGGCGCGGCGAGCGCCAGGAACGATATCAGCGCCGCGCCGCCAAGCTCGGCAGTCGCGATGACGGAGTTCCCGAGACCGCCCGTCAGAACGGTCGAGTGGGCCCTGAGAATTCCGGTCAGTCCCTGAGTCAGTCCGGCGACGCCGCCGCCGGCGATAACGGCCGCGGTCCATTTCACCATAGGCGGCGCATCGATCATGACCGCCGCCGAGACGATCGTCCCGGCGATGAATGCAGCCGGCGTTGCCAAAACGTCGAGCAGGTTGTCTATAACCGGAATGTAATAAGCTAGGACCTCAGCGAGGGCCGCGACGCTGAGCATGATCAGGGCGGACGACGTGCCAAGCCAGGCGAAGCTGTCGTCCAGATGGAGATGCCCCGTGTAGGCGGCGCCGCTGACAATGAACATGGGCAGGAACACGCGAAAGCCGGTCGCAGCGGCGAGCGCGACGCCCAGAACAATGGATAACGCCAGGTCAGACATGGAGGCCTAGCTTGTCGGCCAGGACGCGCTGCCGGTCTGCCAAGGTCCGGTCGCCGCCGAGGCGCCTGGACGGCCCGCGCGAACGGACCGGCTCTCCCTCAGCTCGCCATTGCTCCCGGCCCGGGAACCGCGCCGGGCGGGCATTTGCCGAGAATGATCATGCCGAGCACCTCGTCCTTGGTCATGTCCGTCACCCGCCCCGATCCGACGATCTGCCCGTTCTTCATCACCGTCACCCGGTCGGCGAGGTCGAACACGTCATGGATGTCGTGGCTGATGAGGAAAATGCCGATGCCGTCGGCCTTGAGCTGCATGATGAGCTCGCCGACCTGGGCCGTCTCCGCGGGTCCGAGCGCGGCGGTCGGCTCGTCCATGATGAGGATGCGGGCGTTGAAATGGATCGCGCGCGCAATGGCGACCGACTGCCGCTGGCCGCCCGAGAGCGCGATCACCGGCTCCTTGAAGCGGCGGAAGTTGGGATTGAGCCGCCCCATCACTTTGCGCGCCTCGGCCTCCATCGAGGCGTCGTCGAGCGTGCCCCAGCGGGTGCGAAGCTCACGGCCGAGGTAGAGGTTCGAGGCGGCGTCGACGTTGTCGGCGAGCGCGAGCGCCTGGTAGACCGTCTCGATCCCATAGCCCTTGGCGTCGCGCGGGTTGTTGATCGTCGCTTCCTGGCCGTTGATGAGGATCTGGCCTGAAGTCGCGCTTGTACGCTCCCGACAACACCTTGATCAGGCAGGACTTGCCAGCACCGTTGTGGCCGAGCAGGCCGACGACTTCGCCGGGATAAAGGTCGATCGAGGCGTCGTCGATCGCCTTCAGGCCGCCGAAGGCGAGCGAAATATCCTTCATCTCGACGAGCGGGGTTTGGGGGTTCGCGTCCATGGCTCAACCCTTGGCGGTTCTGCGGCGGTAGAAAGTGTCGATGCCAACCGCGCCGACCAGCACCACGCCGACCACCATCTGCTGGAAGGCCGAGTCGAAGCCGAGCAGCACCATGCCGGACTGCAGCGACTGGATGACCAGCGCGCCGATCAGCGCGCCGTAGATCGTGCCTACGCCGCCGGCGAGCGAGGTGCCGCCGATCACCGCCGCCGCGATCACATAGAGCTCGTCGAACTGTCCGAGCACATTGGTCGCCGAGTTCGAGCCGCGCCGAATCGATGCAGGCGGCGATCGCCGCCAGCGCGCCCATCAGCGCAAACACCAGCACGGTGATTCGCTTTGTGTTGATGCCGGCGAGCTCGGCTGCTTCCGGATTGCCGCCGATCGCGTAGACGTAGCGGCCGAACCGGGTGCGCCGGGCGAGAAACGTCATGACGACGCCGGTGACCAGCGCGATCAGCACGGGGATCGCGTACCCGGTCGAGATATAAAGGCCGCCCTCGGGCACGGGAATGTTGTTGGCTTCTGCATAGGCGGCAGCAACGCGCTCCGGCCACGGATAGGCGTTAACGATCGCGGTCGCGCCGAGAACGACAAAGCAGCCGACGATCGCGATGACGTACTCGGCCCACATCGGACGCTGCGGGAAGCGGAACCTCGCCCGTCGCTGACGGCCGGCGTACAAGCCGAACACGATGCCGGCGCAGCAGAGCGCGGCGAGCGCCCAGCTAGCCGTCGCCCCGATCGAGCCGTGTGGACCTCCGCCCATCAGGGCAAAGCGCTCGTCGAGCGGCGCGATCGTCTGGCCCGTCGTGACCCACCAGGCCGCGCCGCGCCAGAACAACTGCCCGCCAAGGGTGACGATGAAGGCCGGGATGCCGAGATAAGCGACGAGAGAACCGTGAAAGGCGCCGATCGCCGCGCCGATCGCTACTCCGAGCAAGACCGCGATGACCCAGATCGCCGGGTTGTCCAGGCCGAGATAAGTCGGAAGAATATGGACCTGTGTCACGCCGATGATCGTCGAGACGAAGCCGATGATCGAGCCGACCGAAAGGTCGATATGGCGCATGACGATGATAAGCACCATGCCCGTCGCCATGATCGCGATCGACGAGGTCTGGACGCTCAAATTCCAAAGGTTGCGCGGCGTCAGGAACAGGCCCTCGCCGGTCTGAACCAGGGTGTAGACGTTGAACCCGACCCAGATCAGCGCCAGCGCGATGATCATGCCGATCATCCGCGTGTCGACTTCGGTAGCTCTGAGGAACCGTCGGATAGCCGGTTCGTTCGGAGCCGTGCTGCTCGCGCTCGACGCCGCAGAGGTCATGGCTCCTCCCGATGTTCGCTCATCTTCTGGCGCCGCAATCGGCGGGGCGGCGTTGAACGAGAAAGCCGCGCCGCCTTGCGAACGGCGCGGCCAGCTTTTGTTTCACTCCGATCGGGAGAGGTCAACTCACTTGCAGAAGGCGACCGTACCGGGCTTCACGCCGGCGCAGACTTCGTCCTTGGTGATCCAGCCCTTGTCGACGATGACGTTCAGGTTCTCCCTGGTGACGGGGAGCGGCGTCAGGAGGATGCCGTTGACCTTGACCCCCTTGGCGCCGCCGGAGAACGGCTTGACGTCGGTAATTGCGGTCGCCTTCTTGCCATTTCCAAGTTCGACGGCCGCCTCGCCCGCGGTCTTGCCGAGATCGCGCGCGTCCTTCCAGATCGAAACCGTCTGCGTGCCAAGCGCGATACGATTGATCGCTGCGTGGTCGCCGTCCTGGCCAGAGACTGGAACGGACCCGGCCATGCCCTGTGCGGCGAGCGCCGCCACGACGCCGCCCGCCATGCCGTCGTTCTCCGAGACGACCGCGTCGACCTTGTTGTTGTTCTTGGTGAGGATCTGCTCCATGTTCTTCTGGGCGTTATCCGGCTTCCAGCCGTCGGTGTAAGACATTCCGACGTTCTTGATCTTGCCCGCGTCCATCGCCGGCTTCAGCACTTCGCTGATGCCCGAGAACAGGAAGTCGGCGTTCGGGTCGCCCTTGTCGCCCTTGATGAAGGCGTAATTTCCGGCAGGCTTCGCGGCCTGAATCGCCTTCGCCATCATGCGGCCGACGCCGACGTTGTCGAAGGTGATGTAGAGCACGTTCGGGCTCTCGATCAGACGGTCATAGGCGATGACCGGAATACCTTCATCCGACGCCTTCTTCACCGCCGGAAGGATCGCTTCCGAGTCCATGGCGAGGATGATGAGCACATTGGCGCCCTTGGAGATGAGGCTCTCGACGTCGGTCAGCTGCTTGGTCGGCGAGCCTTGTGCGTCGGCAGAGATGTACTTCGCGCCGTGCGCATCGAGCGCCTTCTTGATCGCGGCCTCGTCGGTTTTCCAGCGCTCTTCCTGGAAGTTCGACCACGAGACGCCGACGGTCAGATCTTTCGCCATCGCGGTGAGCGAGGTTAGCCCGACGGACGCCAGCAGCGCCGCCCCTAGCACCAGTCTTTTCGCAGTTTTCATCGTTTTTCCTCCACTTGAGGTCCATAGGGGACCGACCAAAAACTTCTTGGATCGCGATCTAACCCGGCGATCGGGCGGTGGAGCGAGCCTATTCCGCGATCGAGCGCCGGCGCAACCAGCCAAAAGTCGAACTGCAACTCTAGGCTTCAGGGCAAATTGTCCCTCATGACGATATCGATACGGATTTTTTCCTGCTCCGCGAGTATCGGCTCGCCGCGCATCAGGGACAGCAAGACGCGCATCGCCGATCTCGTCTCATGGCCTGGATCCTGGGCGACCACCGCATCCATCACGCCGCGAATGAGGCATTTGCGGGTGACGCTGCTCAAATCGTGGCCGATGAAGGTCATGGTGGATTCGCGGCCCGCGTCGGTTATCGCCTTGGCCACTCCGGGCACGCCCGCCCCCACATTGTACACGCCAATCAGATCAGGATGATCGACCATCAATCTTGCCATGAGGGTTTCGCTCTCGCCATCGTGATCGCTTCCCTCAACGGGAGCCAGGATGTCAAGGTGCGGATATTCGAGACTCATGACCTGGTTGAAACCGAATATCCGCTCGGCGTGGTCGCGCAGCGACTGGGAACCGGCGATGACGCCGATCTTGCCGCCCTGCGTCCGAACGAACCGTCCCATTAGCGAGCCGGCCGTTCGCCCGGCGGCGACATTGTCGACGCCGATATAGTGGTGACGGCGCGAGCCGGGTACGTCGGAAACAAGCGTCACCACGTACGTCCCGCCGGCGACGAGGTCGTCGATCGCGGCGCGAACGCTCTGATGATCGAGAGCCACGACGGCGACGCCGTCATAGCGGCCGGCCAGTGATTCCAGGGTCTCGAGCCAGCGCCGCGGGGTTGAAGACATTGGTCTTGGTCGTCTCGGCGACCGCCCGTCGCGCCGTGAGCCAGCCGGACATGTCGGCGATATGGTCGAGTATCATCGACATGAAGACGTTCGAGCCTTCCGGCACCACGAAAGCGAGCTTGTGGGTGCGATTCCTCGACAGCTCGACGCCTGCCGCGAAGTGGCGAAACCCGTGTCGATCGATCGCTTCCCGAACGCGACGCGCTGTCTCCTCCCGGACGCCAGCCCGGCCATGCAGCACGCGGTCGAGGGTCGCCACGCTGACGCCTACCTCCCGAGCGATATCCTTCAGAGTGAGATGGCTTGACGCCATATCGCTGCACATTGGCGGCTTTCGTAGCAATCAACGCTGAGGGATGCAACTCAAATTTTGAGGGCGCACCCCGTTCGCGCTTGCAACGAGCGCTTCGATCGTGACAAATGTCCGGTCAACGATCCGCCGGTCTCAGCGGCGAGGCGCGAGGGAAATGAAACGAAGCCCGGGATCAGTTTTCGCGCTTGGCGCGCTCGCCAGCGTCCTCGCGGCGGGCGCCGCGGCCGGCGGAAGCTGGGACGAGCGGGTCTTCGAACCCGGCTCGCATCTTGACTTCAACGCCATCGCCGCGGCCGGCCCCTCGGCCCTGCCCGCTCTCATCGAGCGCGGCCGGGTGCTGTTCAAGGCCAAATTCACCACAGTCGATGGCGCCGGCCGGCCGAAGGCGACGCAGGCGATCATCCCGACCAAGCGCAAGAACGGCGTCAATCCGCCATTCAGCCGCACCAGCGGGCCGGACTCGAACTCCTGTTTCGGCTGCCACAACGATCCGGTCATCGGCGGCTCCGCCGACGACGTCGCCAACGTGTTCGTTTCCGAAGGGTTCGAGAGCGCCCAGTTCGACACCATCGACCCCTCGTTCTCGAGCGAACGGCACACGATCGCGCTGATGGGCGCGGGCCTGGTCGAGCTTCTCGCCCGCGAGATGACCGCAGACCTGCAGGCGATCCGCGCTTCCGCGATCGCGGAAGCCTGCGCGACCGGCAAGGACGCGCATGCGGACCTCGTCACCAAAGGCGTGCGGTTCGGGTCGATCGTCGTCCATCCGGACGGCATCGTGGATCTCGACGCGATCGAGGGCGTCGACAGCGATCTCATCGTCAGGCCCTTCAGCCGCAAGGGCGTGTTCACTTCGCTGCGCCAGTTCACCATCAACGCCCTCAACATCCACCACGGCATGGAGGCGGTCGAACGCTTCGGCGTGCGCTGGACAGGCAGCCACGATTTTGCCGAAAGCGGCGTGCCCGACTCCATCACCGCCGGCGACGTCTCGGCCCTGGTCGCGTTTCAGGCGACCTTGCCGCCGCCGACGGTCAAGACCGATCTGCCGGAGGATTGGCGTCAGGCGGCCAGCGAGGGCGCCAAGGCATTCAACGAGATCGGCTGCGCCTCGTGCCATATCGAGACCCTGCCGCTGAAGTCGCTCGTCTTCGCCGATCCTGCTCCTTATGACATGGCGGGCACGCTGCGCTCCCGCGAGGTCAAGACGCCGATCCTCATCGATCTCGGCGCCCTGCCCTTCGCCAAGACGCTGAAGAAGAACGACAAGGGCGAGTGGCTGATCCCCCTTTACAGCGATTTGAAGCGCCATCTTGTCGTCGATGAGACGGTCAACGGGCTCGGCAACGAATTGCAGGCGCAACGCTTCGTCGAACGCGATGTGTTCCTGACCCCGCGGCTCTGGGGCGTGGGCTCGACCTCGCCGTACGGCCACAACGGCAGCTTCCGCATGCTGGACGAGATTATCGCCGCGCACGGCGGAGACGCGCGCTTCTCCCGCGACGCCTACGTCGCGCTCGATCCCGAGAGGCGCGAGAGCATCGTCGCCTTCCTTCGTTCGCTCGTGATCGAGGCGCCGTGATGCGGATCGTCCTGTCCGTTTTCGCCCTCTTCCTTAGCGTCGGAGCGGCGGACGCCGCCGATCAGCGTCAAATGCCGGTCGGCGACGTGCCGGTCATGCACGAGGAGGCGGAGGCGGCGGGCGTGCACAGCGTCTACGACGGTCCGTGGGAGTTCTTCGTCGGCGGCGGAGGCGCGGCGTTCGACTGCGACGGGTCCGGCTTCCCCTCCGTGTTCCTGGCCGGCGGCAAGAATCCGGCGCGGCTCTACGTCAATCGCTCGCGCGCCGGCGGCCCGCTCAAATTCGAGCAGAAGCCGCTCGACATCGGCGCCGATCCCAAAATGCTCGAGAACGTCATCGGGGCCTATCCGATCGACATCGACGGCGACGGCCACATGGACCTGTTCGTCCTGAGGGTCGGCGGCAACCTCCTGCTCAAGGGCGGCCCCGACTGCACGTTCACCCTCGCCAACCACGAATGGGGCTTTGACGGCGATCAGGGCTGGACGACCTCGTTTGCCGCGGAATGGGAGCCGGGGCAGAAATTCCCGACGCTGGCGATCGGCCATTACGTCGACCGCGACGCGCCGGGGTCGCCGTGGGGGACCTGCGCGGACAATTCGCTCTATCGGCCGCAGCCAGGCGACAAGCCGGACTATTCAGTGCGTACCCCGCTCGCGCCCGGCTTCTGCGCGCTCTCGATGCTGTTCACCGACTGGAACAAGTCGGGAGAGCCGTCCCTGCGCGTCTCCAACGACCGGCAATATTACCGCGGCGGCGAGGAGCAGATGTGGCGCGTCGAGCCGGGCAAGGCGCCGCGGCTCTATTCGCGCGCCGACGGCTGGCGGCATCTCTCGATCTACGGCATGGGGATCGCCGAAGGCGATCTCGACGGCTCGGGCTACCCGGAATATTTCCTCACCTCGATGGGCGACGAGAAGCTGCAGAAGCTCGATTCCGACGAAGCGGGCCGCGGCGAAGCGCCCATCTATCGCGACATCGCCGGCGAAGTCGGCGTGACCGCGCATATTCCCTATGCCGGCGGCGACAAGCGGCCCTCGACCGCGTGGCACTCCGAATTCGCCGACTTCAACAACGACGGCCTGCTCGACATTTTCGTCTCCAAGGGCAATCTCGAGCAGATGCTGGACTTCGCCGCCTACGATCCGAGCAATCTCCTGCTCGGCCAATGGAACGGCAAGTTCGCCGAGGCGGGCGACGAGGCGGGGATCGCCTGCGATGCTAAGGGACGCGGCGCGCTGATCGCCGATTTCAATCTCGACGGCCAGCTCGACATCCTGCAGATCAACCGGGGCTCGAACGTGTTGCTGTTTCGCAATCTTGGGGCCAAGGCCGCCGGAGAGCGCGGCGACGATCCGCCGCTGCCGATGGGCAATTGGACCGAGATCAAGCTCATCGAGCCCAATCCCAACCGCAACGCGGTCGGCGCCAGAATTTCGATCAAGACGGGAACCCGCACTCAGACTCGATTCGTCGATGTCGGCGGCGGCGACGCGTCGGGCCATTCGGGATGGATCCATGTCGGCCTCGGGACCGCCGAGCGGGCCGAAATCCGCGTGAAATGGCCGGACGGCGATTCGAGCGCCTCTTACCGCGTGTTCGCCAACCAGTTCGTTGTCGTCGATCGCTCGAAGCCGCAGGCGGCCTATTGGTATCCGGCTCGCTAGACGTTGGCGCCGATACGGCCGCTGCCTGGAGGGTCCGCAATCACGGCTCCCCGCTTGCGGCTTCCTCCGCCGGCAACGCCTCGTGGTCGTCGGCGATCGGCTTGAATTCGGGCTGGAACCAGGTCTGCGCGATCAGGGTCGGCACGACGGCGCTGGCGATGACTGCGGTGACCAGGATCGTATACTGGTTCTGGTCGATGATCTTGTTGGTGAGCCCGAACAGCGCCGAGATCGTGCCGAAGGTGAGTCCAGTCGACATCAGTAGCGTCGTGTACATCCCCTCGCGCCGGTCGAATTCGTGATAGCGGGTGAGCGGCAGAATGCCGATGAACTTGGTCGCCATCTTGATCGCGAGAAAGACCAGAATGAGCCCGATCGACGCAATGACCGCGCGCGCTTCGACCAGCGATCCCGCCTTGAGGAAATAGAATGGGGTCAGGATCGAGAATGCGATGATGCGCATGCGGTGCGGCAATTCGCGTTCGGCGAGAAATGTCGGGGCGAGCGCCATACCCACGAGGTAGGCGGGCAGGACCGCCTCGCTCCCCGCCACCGACGCCATTCCGCCGAGCGCCAACAGAATGAGGGAAACGAATTTCGTTTGCGGCTCGCTCACCCGCTGCCCGAGGCTTTTGAACATCCACGGCGCATAGCGCGTAAGGACAACCAGCACGACGGCGGTGACGGCTCCAAACAGGAGCAGCCAAAGGTCATAGCGGGCAAACACGACGCCGAGCGCGAGCACGGTGCCGAGATCGTTGATGAAGCAGGCGGCAAGAATGATCTTGCCGATCTCGGTGTTGTTGAACCGGGTTTCGATCATCACCGCGTAGACGACCGCAACCGAGGTCGTCGACAACGCGATTCCGGCGATCTGCGATTGCGGCCACGGCCAGCCGATGACGAAATGGGCGTAAAGCAGCACCCCGAGGTAAGGCGCGACGAAACCGACGACGCCGATCGACATGCTCGACCAGAAGTGTTTCCGGACGATGCGCGGATCGATTTCCGTGCCGGCGAGGAAGGTCAGTAGGATCGCGCCGAAGCCGGCGAGGAAGTTAACCCATTCAGTGATTTGCAGGCCGACCAGATTGCCCGCAACCGCGCCGACGACGATCTCGATCAGCGCGACCGAGACCGCGACCCGGATGGAAATAAGCGACGCCAGCAGCGCCAGCCCGAGCCACAAAGCAGATTGAAGCCAAACGTTCGCCATGATCCCTCTCCCGTCGCTGCGGCAGGGATCGCTCGGCAAGAGTCGGACGCCCACCGCGGCTTCACGCGCACGGTAGGGGTCATCAGCCGTCGGGCTTATGAGGCTTTCGGGCGGTTGAAGGGGAACCCCATCCCCTTATCTAGCCGGGTCATACTAAACGGGTCGAATCCGTCGCGTCAATCGGTCGATTTGGGCCCGGCAGAGATCAGGGATAGGATTGACCGACCGGCCCTTCGTGTGGCCCACGACTCTCGTGACCACTGCCCGGAGGCGGTTCGAGGGAGGCGGATTCGTGGATCTCCCGCGCGACGCGATGCTTTTGCGCGTCTTCATCGACGAGGATGCGAGGTTTCACCGTCGTCCGCTCTACGAAGCGATCGTGCTCAAGGCCCGCGAGGTTCATCTTGCGGGCGCCACGGTCCTTCGTGGCCCCATGGGCTTCGGCCATTCGACCAGGCTGCACAGCATGAAAGTCCTCGACGTGCGCGAGAACTTGCCGCTGGTGATCGAGATCGTTGACACCGAGGACAACATCAAAGCGTTTCTGCCTATCCTCAACTCCATGATGCCGAGCGGGCTCGTCACTTTGGAGAAGGTCCAGGTCTTGCAATATGGCGAGCACGTCAAGCATGCGCCGGCCTGAAAGGACGTCGACGGCGACGCCTAAGCCCCGGCCGGAACGGGAACGCCGAGGGCCGCCGCGATATGAGCCACGCTCGCCTTTTCAGCCTCGCTTATCTGCGTTCCGCCGAAGCCCAGAAATCCGCCCTCCGGCGCGGCTTCCGCGACCGCGCTCGCGATGTGGCTGAGCCAAGTCTTGTAGGCGGCCGCATCCGCCGGCGCCTTGGCGTCGAGCAGCGCCGAAAGCGCGCGCAGCGCGTCTGTGGTCTTGGCGGCGATGTCAGCGGGCTTGCTTCCGGCAAGCAGCGTCTTGAGACCCTCGTGGGCAACGCCGCGGCCTTCCGAAGTCTCGAATTCGCCGGCGACCGCTTTGACGAGTTCGTCAGCGTTGGGATCGGCCTTCGCCTCAACAAGCGCCCGGGCGCTCGCCATGCTCTCCTTGAGCATGCCGATCAGGCCGCTCGGATCGGCCGCCGACACCGCAATCCCGACCAGCAGGGGGCTTTGCAAGAGGGACTTCCATTCGTCCGGAGTGAAGTTCGCTTTGGTCGCCATGGCGGTCTCCTCGGATGTTCGATCTCTCAGACCTCATACGCGGGTCTTTGCGACATATTGACGTCATTTGCCCGCCCACCGCCTCGCGCGGAGGCGACAGAAAAGGGCCGGCGTCGCCGCCGGCCCCCTCTATTTAGCGTGACTCGCGAGTCTTAGCTGCCGCCTCCAACGCAGGTGTCGGCGGTCTTGGGCGTGCAGACGTCGAGGCCGGTGTAGGTCGGGTCGGAGGGCGCCGGCTTCCCGTCCTTCATGTCCTTGAGGAAGTACATCGCCTTATATCCCATCTCGAACGGCCGCTGGCCGACTTGTCCAGCCGAGAGGCCCTTCTTCATGGCGTCGATCTGGATCGGCAGCGTGTCGGCGACTACGAGCGCGAGCGCTCCAGAGGCGATCTTGTCCTTGTACTTGGACGCGACCTTCTCATAGGCGTCAGGCAGGAACTGCGGGAAGCCGCCGGTTGGTGTGAACGCGTCAAGGTTGGGGTATTTGGCGAGAATGTCCTCCATCTGCTGGTTGGCGCGGGCGAAATCGTCGTCCGTGTAGAGCGGGCAACCGTCCGCTTCCTTCCAGCCGTTCTGGCCCGTCAGGCGAACGCCGGGCAACTCGGCGCTCTTGGCTCCCGAGAGCGTGTCGCGGATGCCCTGCATGCGCTCGTTGTGGTTGGCCGCCGCCGCGCCGCCCGACTGGATGCAGATCGTGCCGCCCTTGGGCTTGATCTGCATGACGAGCTTGGCGATGTTGACGCCGATGTCATAGTTGTGCGTGCCGACGTAGGCCGCGCGCAGCCCCTTGTCCTGCGGGAGCAAGTCCGAGTCCCAGGTCAGGACCGGAATCTTTGCCGCCGCTGCGCCCTTCAGTGCGTTGGCCATGGCAGGCGCGTTGGCGGGCGAAACGGCGATGCCGTCGACCTTCTTGGTAATGAGATCGGCTACGATCTGGGCTTCCTCGTCGCCGCCGCCGTGCTCGCCCGGTCCGATATAGAGGCACTTGACCGCGCCCTTGAGCTCAGCTTCGGCCTTCTTGCAGCCCGCCAGCGCCTGATCGAAGAACGGGTTGTTGGTGTTCTTCGGCACCAGCGCGAGCGTATAGGGGTCGGCGGCCTGCGCCGAGACCGAGATGGCCATCAGCGCACCGGCGGCGACCGCGCCGGTCAACATAAGCTTCAACATTTACTTCCTCCCACTTTGGACATGGCCCACGCGGGCCAGTTAGACGCGGCCCCACACGGGGTCACTCGCGTTTCGCTCCCCGGATCTTCCCGAGGTAAACCGCTCCGATAAGGAACAGGCCGACGAACGTGCCCTGCCAATTCGAATCGACGCCCGCCATCAAAAGCGAATTGCGGATCACAAAGATCAACGCCGCGCCGATGAAGGCGCCGTAGGCGCTCGCCTCGCCGCCCATTAGATTGGCGCCGCCGATCACCGCCGCCGAAATCGCCAAGAGTTCGTAGCTCGTGCCAAGCGCATTGATGGCGGAGCCTGACCAGCCGACGTTGAGGATCGCCGCCAGAGCCGCAGCGAGGCCCGAAACGATATAGACCTGCACCTTCACGCGATTGACCGGCACGCCGGTCAGGAGTGCGGCATGCTCGTTGCCGCCGATCGCCAGCACATGACGGCCCCAGCTCGTCATCTTGTAGACAACCGCAAAGATCGCGGTGAGGACGATCAGGAAGAGGAGCGGATAGGACAGCGAAAAAGAAGGGCCGAGCGAAAGCTCGCCGCCGCCCAAATTCTTGAACGCCGGGCCGCCGGGGCCGAACTTGTAGAGCATGCGGTTGCCCGACAGCACAACCGCGGCGGATCGCGCAATCGCCAGCATGCCGAGCGTCGTCACGAACGGAGACAAGTCCAGATAGGCGATGATCAGTCCATTGATGAAGCCGACGAGAAACCCCGCAGCGAGGCCGATTCCCACGGCCGCCCACCAGGGATAGCCCCCTTCCAAAGTCAGACCGCTGGCGACCGCGACAAAACCCATGATCGAGCCGACCGAAAGGTCGATGCCGCCGGTCGCGATCACCGCCGTCATGCCGAGCGCCATGATGCCGATGAACGAGAAATTGCGGGTGATGTTGTAGAAATTCTCCGACGTCGCAAACGACGCCGGCTGCAGGAAGCTCATCACGATGCAGATGATGATCAGCGCGACCGTAACCCAGAACGACTGCGCGCCGGCGATCCGCTGCCAAAGGTTGTGCTGCTGGACGCCCAGCACCAACTCGATCGAGACATTCGCTTGCGGAGGCGGTTTCGCGGTTTCGGTCGACATCGGCAACGCCCTTCAGGCCGCGTGAATCGCGCCGGTGATGAGTCCGGTCACCTCTTCCGGGCTCGTCGCCGAAATCGCCTTGTCAGCGACCTTGTTGCCGCGGCGCATCACCATGACCCGGTCGCAGACCGCAAATACGTCGGGCATCCGGTGACTGATGAGAATGATCGCCATTCCCGAATCCTTGAGCCTCCGGATGAGGTCGAGCACCTCGGCGACCTGCCGGACCGAAATGGCGGCGGTCGGCTCGTCCATCAGCACCATGCGCGCCTTCGAGAGCCGCGTGCGGGCGATCGCCACCGCCTGGCGCTGCCCGCCCGACATCTGCCGCACGAGATCGCGCGGCCGCGTCTCCGATTTGAGCTCGCCGAACAATTCGCCAGCGCGCTTCGCCATCGCCTTGTGATCGAGCCAGCGGAAAGGCCCGGCGCCGCGCTTGAGCTCCCGGCCCAGGAACACATTGGCCGCGGCGGTCAGATTGTTGCAGAGAGCGAGGTCCTGGTAGACGACCTCGACCCCCTTCTCGCGCGCTTCGACGGGCTTGTGAAAATGGACCGGCTCGCCGGAGATGCGGATCTCGCCGTGGGTCGGGGGGAAATTTCCCGCAATGACCTTGACCAGCGTCGACTTGCCGGCGCCGTTGTCGCCCATGAGGCCGAGGACTTCGCCCTCTTCGAGGGTCATGTCGACTTCGTTCAGCGCATGGATGGCGCCGAAATGCTTGGATACCGACTGTAACTCAAGGATCGGCAATCCGGCTTCCTCCGCTTCCGCCCGCGCAACATCGTCCGCGGCCCTCGGGCGCGGCTACATTTATCTTGTTGTCTTACCTTCGACCAGATCGCCACGGGGCGCAAGAGGCCCGGCCCTTTTTCATTGCCGGCGCTGGGCGCGCCCGGTCAGGACCAAACGGGAATGAAGCGCGTTTCGCGGCTGTCGCGGGCGCAACCGTGGCGCTGAAGCCGAAGGCGATGACCCCCCGGGCAGAAGCGGTCAACGACCCCTTCTGCCGAGCCTCACCGCCACATCGCGCGCATCCGCGCCTGAAGATCCACGCGCGGGCCGTCGGACGCCGCGCGGCGCGGCTCGGGTTCGGCCGCGGGCCACGTCTGGCGGTCGAAGTGCTTGAGGAGCGCTGGGGGCAGAAACCGGGTGCGGCCGGCATACACCGCCCGGTCGCCGTATCTCGGCTGGCCGTGAACATAAAAGCGCTGCGGCACGACGAGCGCGAGCTCGTCCTTGGCCCGCGTCATCGCGACATAGAGCAGGCGCCGCTCTTCCTCGATCTCCTCGGACGAGCCGGTGGCGAGATCGGAGGGAATGCAGCCGTCGACGCAGTTCAGGACGAACACCGACCGCCATTCCTGACCCTTGGCCGAATGGATGGTCGAGAGGATGAGATAGTCCTCATCCCTGAGCGGCGGCCCCGCTTCATCGCTGGTCTTGTCCGGCGGATCGAGCGCGAGCTCGCTCAAGAAGCGTTCGCGGGAGGGAAAACCGGCGGCGATGCGCTCGAGCGCCTCGAGATCGCCCATCCGGACCCGCGCGTCGTCGTAGCGCATTTCGATAAGCGGCGAGAGCCAGGCGACGGCGTCGGCGATCTCCGCCGGCCATGGCGCCGCGCGGGCGGCGAGCCGGCGCATGAGCTCGGCGAAGGCGGGAAAGCCGGCGCGCGCCCGCGCCGGAGGCGACAAGCCCGCCATCGCCGCAAACCCGTCGTCGGCGGCCGCCGCGGCGACGATGGTCTCGGCGATCTTCGGCCCGACGCCGGGCAGAAGCTGGGCGACGCGAAAGCCCGCGACTCGGTCGCGCGGGTTTTCGGCGAAGCGCATCAGCGCCACCGCGTCTTTCACATGCGCGGCGTCGAGAAACTTCAGGCCGCCATATTTGACGAACGGCACGTTGCGGCGGGTCAGCTCGAGTTCGAGCGCGGCGCTGTGGTGGGAGGCGCGAAACAACACGGCCTGGCTTTTGAGCGAGGCGCCCGCCTCGCGATTGGCGAGCACACGGGTTGCAACGAAGCGCGCCTGATCGGCATCGTCGGCGACGGTGACGAGCAGCGGCAGCGCGCCCGCCGGCCGGTCGGTCCAAAGGGTCTTGGCGAAGCGCTCGGGGGCGAGGGCGATTGTCGCGTTGGCGGCGGCGAGGACGGCGCCGCTCGAGCGATAGTTGCGCTCGAGCGTCACAATGAGCGCGGGCGGATCGAAGGCGCTCGGAAAGTCGAGAATGTTGCGCACGGTCGCGGAGCGGAAAGAATAAATCGCCTGCGCGTCGTCGCCGACGACCGTCAAGCCTCTGCCCTGCGGTCTCAAGCGCAGCACGATTTCGCCCTGCAGAGCATTGGTGTCTTGATATTCGTCGACCAGCAGGTGATCGAAGCGGCCGGCGATCTCGGCGGCGATCGCGGGCTCGGTCAGCATCTGGGCGAAATAGAGCAGGAGGTCGTCGTAATCGAGCACGTTCTGGCGCTGCTTCATCTCGACGTAAGAGGCAAACAGCGCGCGAAGGGCCTCCTCGTGCGCGGCCACCCAGGGAAACCATTTGCCGAGCGTGTCCTTAAGCTCGCCGCGTGCGTTGACGACGCGCGAATAGATGGCGAGGCACGTCCCCTTGGTCGGGAAGCGCAGCTTCATGGCGATGTCGCCAAGACCAGCCTCGTGCCGCGCCCAGTTCATAAGGTCGGCTGAATCCTCGCGGTCGTGGATGGTGAACTGCGGATCGAGGCCGAGCCGGGCCGCATATTCGCGCAGGAGGCGCGCGCCGATTGCGTGGAACGTGCCGGCGTAGGCGGGCGTCGCGGCGGCGGCCGCCTCGGGCGCGAGACGCCGGGCGAGGAGCCGCTCGACCCGCCGACCAAGCTCTGCCGCCGCGCGCCGCGAGAAGGTGGCGAGCATGATGCGCTTCGGATCGGCCCCGGCGAGGATCAGCGCCGCTACCCGATGCGCCAGCATCGCCGTTTTTCCCGAGCCCGCGCCTGCGACGACAAGCAGCGGCCCGGGTCCGCGCGGAGCGCCGATACCGTGCTCGACGGCGAGCCGCTGCTCGTCGTTGAGTTCAACCGCCGGGCTCGTGCGAATCAGGGCGAGCGACATGGTTCGAGGGAATCATGTTTCTTGCTTTGTTCCAAGGGCGGTGGACACGCGGCGACTCTGGTAGGGGGCGTTAGGGCGTCCAGTGGTCCCAGCCCTATGATAAGCGAGCAGCCGGAAGACCTGCCGGGGACGGCGCCATGCCGAATATGGAATCGCACTACGTCAATCGCGCCGGCTGGCTGAGGGCCGCGGTGCTCGGCGCCAACGACGGGATCATCTCGACGGCGAGTCTCATCGTCGGGGTCGCCTCCGCCGACGGGACGCGCGCCGCCGTCCTCACCGCCGCGGTCGCCGGCTGGGCGGCGGGCGCGATGTCGATGGCGGCGGGCGAATATGTCTCGGTCAGCTCGCAGGCAAACTCCGAGGCCGCCGATCTCAAGCGCGAACAGCGCGCGCTCCGCGAACGGCCGGGCGCGGAGAAGGCCGAGCTCGCCCACATCTATCAGGAGCGGGGCGTGCAGCCGAAGCTCGCGCGCGAGGTGGCCGATCAGCTGATGGCCAAGGATGCGCTCGCGGCGCATGCGCGCGACGAACTCGGCCTCACCGAAGCGGCGACGCCAAGACCGATCCAGGCCGCCTGGACGTCGGCGGTCTCGTTTTCGATCGGCGCGGCATTGCCGACGCTGGCGGCTTTCCTCGCCCCAAGCAACGCCGTCGTCCTCGTCGTGCCTCTCGCCGCGCTCATCTTCCTTGTCGCGCTTGGCGCGGTTGGCGCGCGGGCGGGAGGAGCGCCGGGAATCAGGCCGGCGCTGCGGGTCGGCTTCTGGGGCGCGCTGGCGATGGCGGTGACGGCGGGCATCGGCGCGCTGGTCGGGAAGGCGATCTAATTCCGACAGGCTTCGCTGCGCTGAAGCGCCAAGCTCAGCTCACGGTCTCGGCGCTATAGCGGGCGATGAGGCCGGTGCGGATGACGGAGCGATAGACGGCGAAGAAAAACGCGCACGCCAGCGCCAGATAGAGGATCGCCAGGGCGCCGCCGATCGCCAGGCGATCCCAGGGCGGCGGGTTTCCGGCGATCACCGCCCGCATGCCCTCGAACACGTAGGAGGGCGGCAGCAGCGCCGCCACCGCCTGCATCCATACGGGCAGGATCGCTATGGGATAAAACACGCCGGCGAAGGGGGAGATCAGCATTGGAATCGGCCAGATCAGCCACTCGGAGGCCGGTCCGAGCCTCAGGACGAGGGCCGAGGCCATGACGCCAAGCGCGATCCCGGTAAGGAACAGCACCATCAGGAACGGCGCCAGCGCCACGCCATAGGCGAGAAACGAGAGGCCGAACCCGATTTGCGCAAACGCCAGCATGGCGATGAGGCTCAAAAGACTGGTGGTGACTGCGACGATGAGCAGCCCCGCCAGATATTCCGACACGCGAAGCGGCGTGGCGAAGAAATTGAGGAAATTTCGCGTCCAGACGTCCTCGAACAGCGCCATCGAAATCTGCTGCATCACCCGGGTCAAAAAATCCCACAACAGAACCGCGCCGAGCAGCGCCGGCACGAAGTTGAAGTCGGCGCGCGAGACCGCGTTGAGGTACCGCGTGAGGAAGCCCCAGAGGACGATATCGACCGCGACGAAGACAAAGATGGGAAAGACGCGCTGCGGGCTGCCGCGATAGAGGTAAAACATCCGCAGCACGATCGCGCCGACCCGCGAGCCGTTCATGACCCGCCGCCGGCATGGAGGGCCTCTTGCGCGACGTTGACGAACAGGTCGTCGAGACTCGCCGCGCCATGCTCCTCGGGCAGCGTCTTCGGATCGCCTTCGAGCACGATCCGGCCGTGCGACAGGAACAGCACCCGGTCGCAGACCGCCTGGACCTCGTACATGTTGTGGCTCGTCCACAGCACCCCGCAGTGCCCGTTGTCGACGAACTTGGCGATGCCGGCGCGAATCTCGCGCGCGCTCGAGGGATCGATCGAGGCGGTCGGTTCGTCGAGCAGCAGGAGCCGCGGGCGATTGAGCATCGCCTTGGCGAGGCTGAGACGCGTCTGCTCGCCCGACGACAAGAGCCCTGCCTTGGTCCTCCGATAGCGGACCAGGTCATAAACAGTAAGCAGCCGCTCGATCCGCGCCGAAAGATTGGTGACGGCATAGAGCATGCCGAACACGCGCAGGTTCTGCTCGACGGTGAGGTTGCCGGGCAGCGGCGCGTAGACCGCGGCGAAGTTGGTGCTCGACAGCGCGCGGCTGCGATCTTGAGCCAGGTCGACGCCTTCGATCTCGATCCGCCCGGCGCTGGGCTCGAGCACGCCGAGGATCATGTTGATGGTGGTCGTCTTGCCGGCGCCGTTCGGTCCGACCAGCCCGACAATCTCGCCCGGCGCGACATGGAAGCCGATGGCGTCCACGGCCACGAGGTTGCCGAACGACTTGGCGAGGCGCTCGACTCTGAGGACCGCGGGCGGCGAGGAAGGACTCATTTCCGCGCTGGTATCAGACAGTCCGGCGGTCCGCACGCCGAAAAAACGCCAATCCTGGGCCGCGCGGACGCAAGTTCAAGCCAGGAGATCGAGCGTGAACAGCTCCTGCGGCTTCCCGACGCCGCGCAAAGCGAAGCGTCCGACCGAAGCGAACGCCCGGCGCTCCTCGGCGACCGAGGATGCGAACGCGGCCGATACGAGGATCGGCTGGTCCACCGACCGGCACATCGCCGCGATGCGGCTCACTTCGTTGACCGCCGGTCCGACGACGGTGAAATCGAGCCGCTCCTTGCTGCCGATGTTGCCGTAGAACACCTCGCCGAGATGGAGCCCGAGATACATTTCGGTCGCCGGCAGGCCTTTTTCGAGCCGCCGCGCGTTGAGCGCCGCGACCGCCGCCTGCGCCGACCTGGCGGCGTCGAGGGCAGCGGCGCAGGCCTGGGCCCGTTCCTGAGCCGGGAAAATGGCGAGCACCCCGTCGCCGATCAGCTTCAGCACGTCGCCGGCATGCTCATGGATCGACGAGACCACGGCCTCGGCATAGTCGTTGAGCAGCGGGATGATCTCCTCCGGCGGCGAAGTGTCGGAGATGCGGGTATAAT
>CAVZNQ010000002.1:0-33892 GCA_963776665.1 uncultured Alphaproteobacteria bacterium | reverse complement strand
CGGATATTCTAGTCTCAGCTATCTTCTGAGTTTCCCGCTCGACCGGATCAAGATCGATCGGACGTTCACGATGGGGCTCGGCGTCCAGGAACGCGCGTCGGTGCTGGTCGAAAGCGTCGCCGCGATGAGCCGCCGGCTCGGCATGTGCGTGCTGATCGAGGGCGTCGAAACGGCGAAGCAACTGAGCATGATCGAGTCCCTGGGTACGATCGCCGAGGCGCAAGGCTTCCTGTTCAGTCCGCCGGTCCCCGAGTCGGGCGTCCGCAGCCTGCTGCGGCGCGACTTTCGCGATCAGGCGGCGTAGAGTGGCTCGCGCCTAGCCGCCCTTCAGCACTCTGACCAGCGCCTCCGCTTCGGCCGAGTCCCATTTGGCGCCGCCCTCGATGGCCCCGACCTCGCATCCGTCCTTGTCGATGACCAGAGTCACCGGCAATCCGAGCGCCTTTCCGTCCCGGCGCAAAGTCTCGAATACGTCGCCGCTCGGATCCGCGTAGCGCGCCAACGCCTTGACCCCGACGCTGTCGAGGAACGCCGCCCGCCGCTCCAGCCGTGCGGTGTCCACGTTCACCGCCACGACCTCGAAGTCTTGCCCCCCCTTTGCGGCCTGAAGCCGGTCGAGAGCCGGCATCTCGGCCCGGCAGGGAACGCACCAGGTCGCCCAGAGGTTGAGCAGCACCGCCCGGCCGCGAAAGTCGGCGAGCGTCACTTTGCCGCCGTCCTCGCGCTGAAACGCGAACGGCTCCGGCCGCCGCGGGTCGGGTGAGACCGCCAGCGCCGCAAGTTCGCCCCTGGCGAGGGGCGCGAGGCTCTCGGCGAGCCGGGCCGACTCGGCAGGGCAGTCGGACTTCGCCTTGCCCGCGGGCCGCGCCGTCTCGTATAGGACGGCCCCGGCGGCGACAACCGCGAGCGCGCCGACAACGGGTACAAAAGAAAATCGCCGGCGTGGCGGGTTATCGATCTTCGTCATGTCCAAGCATCCGGGACCAATTCAATGAGCAACACGATGTGGGGCGGCCGGTTCACTGGCCGCCCGGCCGAAGCGATGGAGGAGATCAACGCCTCGATCGAATTCGACCGCAAGCTCGCCGCCCAGGACATCGCCGGCTCCGAGGCCCATCTCGCCATGCTCGCCCGCCAGGGCATTGTCGAAGCCGCCGACGCCGAGGCGATCGCCAAGGCTCTCGCCCAAGTCAAAGGCGAAATCGAGGCGGGAACGTTCTCGTTCTCGCGCGCGCTCGAAGATATTCATATGAACATCGAAAGCCGGCTCGGGGAGATTGTCGGCCCAACGGCGGGCCGGCTGCACACCGCGCGCTCGCGCAACGATCAGGTCGCCGTCGACTTTCGGCTCTGGGTGCGTGATGCGATAGACGCGATCCTCCTGCAGATCGCGTCATTGCAGCGCGCGCTCGCGGCGCGCGCGCTCGAGAGCGCCGCCATAGTCATGCCGGGCTTCACCCATCTGCAATCGGCGCAGCCGGTCACCTTCGGCCATCATCTGCATGGCCTATGTCGAGATGCTGGGCCGCGACGCGGGGCGGTTCCACGACGCGCGCAAGCGGCTCAACGAATGTCCGCTCGGCGCCGCCGCCCTCGCTGGCACCTCCTTCCCGATCGACCGCGACATGACCGCGAAGGCACTCGGCTTCGACCGGCCGACCGCCAATTCGCTCGACAGCGTCGCCGACCGCGACTTCGCCCTCGAGGCGCTCGCGGCCGCGGCGATTACGGCGACCCATCTCTCGCGCTTCGCCGAGGAGATCGTGCTGTGGACGACGCCGCAATTCGGCTTCGTTCGGCTCTCCGACGCCTTCACCACCGGCTCGTCGATCATGCCGCAGAAGCGCAATCCGGACGCGGCCGAACTCGTGCGCGGCAAGACGGGGCGCATCGTCGGCGTGCTCATCGGGCTCTTGACCGTGATGAAGGGCCTGCCGCTCGCCTATTCGAAGGACATGCAAGAGGACAAGGAAGGCGTCTTCGACGCGTTCCGGACGCTCGCGCTTTGTCTCGCCGCGATGACCGGCATGGTCGAGGACATGACGCCCGACCCCAAGCGGATGAAGGCTGCGGCCGGCGCCGGTTATGCGACCGCGACCGACCTCGCCGACTGGCTGGTGCGTGCGCTTCACATGCCGTTCCGCGAAGCTCACCACGTCACCGGCCGCATTGTCGCCCTCGCCTCCGCGCGCGGCGTGGCGCTGGAAAAACTTACCCTCGACGAAATGCAGGGCGTGGAGCCGCGCATCACGAAGGAGGCGTTCGGCGTGCTCGGGGTCGAGCGCTCGGTCAGGAGCCGCACCTCCTACGGCGGAACCGCGCCGGCCAATGTGCGCCGTCAGGCGAAGGCGTGGCTCAAGCGGCTCGGCGAGCGGTGAGGCCTTCGCGCCCGGAACGATTCCCAAATCGACCGCAACAAAATCCAAGTCGACCGCAACAAAAGCAAAGCCCACTGCAACAAAAACCAAATCCGGCGGAAGGAAATCCAAACCGCTTTTTCGCGATTTTATCGCGATAATTCAATAGCTTAGGTCCGCACGCCCCTAGCGGAATCGCACAAGGGGGAAGAGGTCGAGCGCCGCCCGTCATTAAACACGCCGTCAACATCAAACAGCATGAGGCGCAGGGCGCCTCTCGCCCGAAGGATAGCGTGCTCTTCTGATTATTGCAAAGGATTGTCGTTTTTTCTGGCAGCGAGCCGGCGATCTCGGCCGCGCCGCAATCCTATCCCGCGCAGTCGCTGCAAAGGCCCACAAGCTCGACCATCTGCCGATGCGGGGCAAAGCCGGCGCGGCCGGCGGCTTCGCGCAATAGCCGATCGAGCTTGACGTCCTCGATTTCGGCGCTCCGTCCGCATTTCTCGCACAAGAGAAGCGCGCCATGGTGCGCGTGGCCGAGATGCTCGCATGGCGCGTAGGCGTTGCGGCTCTCGATCTTATAGACGAACCCGTGCTGTAAAAAGAACTCCAAGGTGCGATAGACGGTCGGAGGGGCGACCGGTTTGCCTTCGCGCCGCGACAGCTGATCGATGATCGCGTAGGCCCCGAGGGGCGCCGAGCTTTCGGCCAGGATGGTCAGAACCTGCTGGCGCAGCGGGGTCAGATGCAGGCCCTTCCGGGCGCAGGCGTCCTTCACCTGCCCTTGCCAGCCCGCAGCGTCGGGCGCCGAATTCCTCTTCGCTGGCGTCGCCTTCGTCATCGCGCTCCCATTCTATCACGGGCGGGGCCTCGCAATGATATAAGATTGCAGTCCTGCCTTGCCAACCGATAGGATATAACATAACAGTGCGTCGCCCGCGCCGGATCCGGCGCCCAAATCGACGGAGGCCTGCTTCCCATGATCAACAAGCTCCTCTGGCTCGCAGCCATAGCGTTCTGCGGTCTCGCCGCGCCCGCGCTCGCCGATCCGGTGAAAGTGGTCGCGGCGGAGAATTTCTATGGCGACCTCGCGACCCAGATCGGCGGCGCCAATGTCGCCGTGACCAGCATCCTCTCGAACCCCGACGACGATCCGCACCTGTTCGAAGCGAGCCCGGAAACCGCCAAGGCGCTGAGCGACGCCAAGGTCGTCATCGTCAACGGCGTCGATTACGATCCGTGGATGGAAAAGCTCATCAGCGCCCACAAGGCGCCCGGCCGCAAGGAAATCATCGTCGGCGCGCTGGTTGGCCACAAGCCCGGCGACAATCCACATCTCTGGTACGATCCAGCTTATATGAAAGCCGCCGCGAAGGCTCTGGTCGCCGATCTCGTCGCTGTCGACCCGGCGCATAAGGCGGACTATGAACAGGGCGAAGCGAGGTTCCTCGATTCGCTGAAACCCCTCGACGACAAGATCGCTGCGATGCGCAAGTCCTACGCGGGCCAGCCGGTCACCGCTTCGGAGCCGGTGTTCGGCTATCAGGCCGCGTTGATCGGGCTCAACGTCCGCAACGAAAAATACGCGCTCGCGATCATGAACAACGCCGAGCCGACCCCCTCCGAAGTCGCGGCGTTCGAGAACGACCTCAAGGGCAGGAAGGTGAAGGCGATGCTCTTCAACGCGCAAGCGAGCGAACCCGCGGTCGGCAAGCTCGTGCAGCTCGCCAAGGACAACGGCATACCGGTCGTCGGCGTCTCCGAGACCGAGCCCGCGAACGCGGCCTATCAGGACTGGATGATGGGACAACTCGACGCGCTCGACAAGGCGCTCGCCGGCGGGGCGTAGAGCATGATGCATTTGGCTGTGCGCGCTTTGCTCCGCCTCGACCTCGTCCTGAGCCGGCGGCGCAGCCGCCGTGTCGAAGGGCGGTCCAGTATGCGCCCAATGGCGCCGCCTCCTGGAACGTCCTTCGAGACGCGCCTCCGGCGCTCCTCAGGACGAGGGGGCGGCGCGATTCCATCAGACTGCAACACGCCCTGGTGAGCGCGCTCAGCTTCGACCGTGTAACGATCAGGCTCGGCGGCCGGGACATTCTCTCAACCGCCAGCTTCGACATCGAGGAAGGCGAATTCGTCGGCGTTCTCGGCGCGAACGGCGCCGGCAAGACGACGCTCATGCGCGCCGCGCTCGGTCTCGTTCCCGTCGCTTCGGGCGCCATCGCCGTGCTCGACCGCCCGGCCACGCGCGGCAACGCTCATATCGGCTTCATGCCGCAAAACCGTGGGGCCATTTCGGGCCTGCGGCTCACCGGCTGGGACGTCGTGGCTTCCGCGGCGATCGGCCGCCGGTTCGGGTTCGTCACGCTCGACAAGGCGACGCGGCGCGAAATCGACTGGGCGCTGGACGAAGTGGGGGCGCGCGACCTCGCCCGCCGCTCGATGGGCGAATTGTCGGGCGGTGAGCGCCAGCTCGTGCTGCTCAGCCAGGCGCTCATCGGCAAGCCGCGCCTGATGATGCTCGACGAGCCGCTGATCTCGCTCGATCCGGCGCATCAAAGGAGCGTGGTCGAAATCGCGCGACGCATTTGCGGCGACCTGAAAATCGCGATCCTGTTCAGCGCCCACGAGCTCAATCCGCTGGTCAACGCCATCGACCGGGTGCTCTATCTCGGCGGGGGCGCGGCGGTGATCGGCGCCGTCGAGGACGTCGTCACGGGGCCAGTGCTGTCTCGCCTCTATCGAGCGGACATCGAGGTGGTCCGCGTCAGGGACCGCTATTTCGTCATGGCGGGCGGAGTGGACGTCGAGCGCGACGCGCACCGCCACGACGATCACGGGGCTGGCCATTCGCACGATCACGACGATGCGCATGCTTGAGTACGATTTCATGCGCACCGCCTTTGCCGCGTCGGGCATAGCGGCCATCCTCGCGGGAACGGTTGGATTCTTTCTCGTGCTGCGCGGGCAGACCTTCGCCGGTCATGCGCTCTCGCATGTCGGCTTCACCGGCGCCACAGGAGCAGTTCTGTTCGGCCTGTCGCCGCTTGCCGGCCTGGTCGGCTTCACGTTCGTGAGCGGGATCGGCATGGGACTGTTCGGCGAGAAGCTCGCCGAGCGCGACGTGGCGATCGGGATGATGCTGTCGCTGGCTCTGGGTCTCGGGCTGCTCTTCCTGCATTTTTACACCGCCGGTGCGACGCAGGCGGCGGCGCTCTTGTTCGGCAACGTGCTCGGCGTCGACGAATCCGCCCTCACGACGCTGGCCGTGCTCTCGATCGCGAGCCTCATTGCGCTGGCGACCATCGCCCGCCCGCTCATCTTCGCTTCCCTGCAGAGCGAGCTCGCCGAGGCGCGTGGCGTGCCCATTCGCTTCGTCTCGACGGCGTTTCTGGCGATCGTGGGCATTGCGGTCGCCGAATGCGCGCAGATCGTCGGCGTGCTCCTGGTGTTCACGCTGATGGTCGGACCGGCGGCGGCGGCGCAGAATCTGTCGCGCCGGCTCTGGGGCGGCGTGGCGCTGGCGGCGGCGCTCGCGCTGGCCGAGGCATGGGGCGGTCTGACGCTCGCCTTCTACACCGACTGGCCGACCAGCTTCTGGATCACCGCCCTCTCCGGCCTCGTCTATCTCGCGAGCCTCGCCGCGCGGTTCAGGGCGCGGTAACGAGAACCGTCCTCAGTAGTCATTCACGACAGGCGTCTTGCATTGAGCGCCACGCGCCGCCGGTAGTCGATCAGAACAGCCTCGACATTGCCGCCACCCATCAGCGTCGCTTGGGCATCGGCGGCCGCTTCCATTTTCTCCTGCACCATCAAAAGGATCTCGCGAGCAGCGTCGGCGCCGCCGCGAGCAATCTTCATCAGGCGCAGTCCAATCACGCCGTTCGCTTCGAGCGCCAGCATTCCTGCTTCGTATCCAAGGAAAATCATTTCGTTACCCCAGGCAGCGCGGCGCTGCGTCCTACAAGTCTTCAGCCCCGAAAAGGTTCCAAGAGGCGCGGCGGCGGCCATCCGTGCTAATGAGTTCGCCGCCACGGCGCATACGGAGAGGCAATGCCCAGCCTTCGCCAGATCCGGCTCGCGTCCGGCCTCGTCCTCTTCACCTATGTGACGCTGCACTTCGTCAATCACGCGCTTGGCAACATTTCCGTCGAGGCGATGGAGAGCGGCGTTGCGATCCAGAAGCTGATCTGGCGGTCGCCTCCGGGCACAGCGATCCTCTATCTGTCGCTCCTCACCCACATGGGGCTCGGTTTCTGGGCGCTCTATGCCCGGCGCCATTTCCGCTGGACGCGGCTCGAGGCGACCCAACTCGTGCTCGGCCTCGCCATTCCGTTCCTCCTGACCGATCACGTCATCGGCTCCCGTGTGTCGTTTAGCCAATTCGGGATCGACAAAGGCTATGCCGAGGAGCTGCTCAAGTTTTGGGTCCGCTCGCCGATGAGCGGCGCGCTGCAGGCGACAGCGCTGCTGATCGTCTGGATTCACGGCTGTCTCGGACTCCACTTCTGGCTGCGGCTGAAACCGTTCTATCCGAGGGTCAGGGATCTCTTGTTGTCCATCGCCGTGCTTCTGCCGACGCTCGCCCTGCTCGGGTTCTACCAGGGCGGCCAGCAAACGCTGAAGGCGGTTGGGGACCCCGCGTGGCGGGCGCAGCATACAACCCCGGACCGGACCGGAACGGAGGCCCAGAACGCAGTCCTGCTCGACGATCGCAACCGGACCCTCGCCTTCCTGGGCGCGGCGCTGGTTTTGACGTTCTTGGCGAGAGGCGTCCGCCATTGGCGCGAACGCCGCGCGGGTTCGATCCGGTTGACCTACCCAGACCGCACGATCCGCGCCCCGCGCGGTCTCAGCGTTCTCGAGGCAAGCCTCCTCAACGCCATTCCGCACGCCCACGTGTGCGGCGGCCGCGGCCGCTGCTCCACTTGCCGCATCCGCGTCCTCAGCGACGTGAGCGGGCTTCCCGCGCCGAGCGCGGCCGAACAGGCGGTGCTCGAGCGGGTCCACGCGGCGCCCGGCGTCAGGCTCGCCTGCCAGCTTCGCCCGACGAGCGACATCGCTTTCGTGCCGATGCTGTCGCCGCACGCGACCACCGTCGACGCCTATCGCAGCGGGTCCGCCTACTCGGGGGTCGAGCGCTATGTTGTCATCATGTTTGTCGACATGCGCGGATCGAGCCGGCTCGCTGAAGGGCGGCTGCCGTTCGACACCGTGTTCGTCATCAATCAGTTCTTGAGCGCGGTGAGCAGCGCAGTTCTGGGCGCGGGCGGGGAGCCGAACCAGATCCTGGGCGACGGACTGCTCGCGCTGTTCGGGATGGGCGCGCGGCCGGAAGCCGCATGCCGGCAGGCGATCGCCGCCTGCGCCGCGATTGCGGCCAGGGTCGAGGCGCTGAACAACGCGCTCGCTTACGCGCTGCTCGAGCCGATCCGTTTCGGCATCGGCGTCCACGCCGGCGTCACCATCGCCGGCAATATCGGCTACGAGCGCCATGCCCAGTTCACCGTGATCGGCGATGCGGTCAATGTCGCCGCCCGCCTCGAGGAGCTGACCAAGGCGTTCAATTGCGAAGTGATGATGTCCGAAGAGGTCTATGGACGCGCTGGTTTCCGGCCCGACGACCTGCCGGCGCATGATGTCGCCCCCCGAGGGCGCGAGGCGGCGATGAAAGCGCGAAGCGTCGCGAGGGCGGCCGATCTCGCCGCGTTGCTGGCCGCGCAGGCGCCGGCGGCTTCTTGAGCGTCGAGGGCCAGGAGACCTATTCGACCGTCACTTGCGTCGTCACCGAATTGGCGATGAAGCAGATTTCGTGCGCCTGGTGGTGCAGATGCTCGAGTTTCTCCTTGTCCGGAGCGGAGCCCGTCCACTCGATTCGCGGGTGCAGCACGACCTTGGTCACCGCGACCCGCCCTGGGGCGATGTCGCCGGTCACTCCCTCAGCATGGTCGGCGTAGGACGCGACCGCAAACCCGGCCACCCTCGCGACATGCAAGAATGACAGCATGTGGCAGCTCGACAGGGCGGCGACCAGCATCTCTTCCGGATCGACCGCGGCCTCGACCGCCCATTTGCCGACCACGTGGGGTGAAGCGGAGGCTGGAACCGTCACGCCGCCGTCGAAGTTCAACTCATGCCCGCGGCTGAAGCGCCCTTTGGCGATATCGTCGCCTTCCTTCAGCGTCCATCTTATGTCTGCGGTATGGGTCGCCATTTGATCCTCATTGCAAAAGCGCTGGTCCTTCACGCCGCCGCCGGCTCGGTCGCGCCGGGGCCGAGCGAACGCTGCACCATCACCGTATCCGTCCAGTGGCCGAATTTGTAGCCGACCGAGGGCAGATAACCGACCTGGCGAAAACCGAACCCCTCGTGCAACTTGAGTGAGGCGACGTTGGCGGCGTCGATATAGCCGATCATCTGGCGGAAGCCGGCCGCGGCGCAGGCGTCGATGAGCGCGGCCATCAGCCGGCGCCCGATCCCGGCGTGCAGCCGATCGCTGCGGACATAGATCGAATGCTTGATCGTATAGCGATAGGCCGGCCGCTTGCGGAACGGCACGGCGTAGGCGTAGCCGACAACGGTTCCCGCTTCCTCCGCTACCAGGTGCGGCATCTTGCGCCGGTTCATCGACTTGCGGCGGCGCTTGAGGTCGTCGGCGTCGGGCGTTTCGAACTCGTTCTCCTCGACTCCGGGATCGACGCCGCGCCGGATGTGATGGAGATAGATGGCGAGCATCGCCGGCACATCGCCGTCGCGCGAGTTGCGCACCAGGACGGACCTAACCGCCTCGCGTGCGGCGGCCACGGGTTCCCCGGGAGAATTCAGCTTGGCGTCCATCGTCGCTCGCTCATCCGGTCATTCCCGGACCACATAGGTATGGAACCGAATCGCGCCCGTTTCGTCGACCTCCCGATAGAGGCCCTGGATCTCGGCTTCGAAGCCGGGGAACACGTTCGCGCTCTTCTCGAACATCTTGAGATAGGCGATCATCGGCCGCGCGCGCTCCGATAAACGCTCGCCCGGCACGATCGTCGCGATGCCCGGCGGATAGACAACGAACAAGGTCGTCGCGATGCGTCCGTCCAGCGCTTCGAGCGGGAGGTAATCGACATTGTTGCGCACCAGATGGCGCGAGGCCTCGCGCGGCGTCATGGCCATCTCCGGCAGATGCTTCAAGGCGAATTGCGCCCGCTGCAATTGGCTGACGCCGGCGTCGCGGAAGAAAGCGTGCATCTCGCCGCACAGGTCTTTGAGCCGACGTCCACGATAGCGCGCCGGCCGCTTGGCGACGAACTCGGGCATGACGTCCTCGAGCAGAACATTGTCGTCGTGCAGCCGCTTGAAAGCCACAAGGGCCGAAACGAGCGTGCCTGCCTTGCTCGACTCGACGCCGGGGGTCAACAGAAAAAGCAGCGAGTTGAGATCGAACTTCTCCGCCACCACCCGGTTCTCGCGCAGATATTGCGCGACCACCGGCGCGGGAACGCCATGCGCCTCGTAAGCGCCGGTCGCGCGGTCGAAGCCCGGGGTCAGAAGCGTGAGCTTGGCCGGATCGGTCATCGCGAAGCCCTGTTCGAGCGACGTGAAGCCGTGCCAGGACTCGCCCGGCGCGAGCGCCCAGTACCGGGCGTCGCGAGCGAGGAGATCAGTCGATACGTGCTCCCACGGAACCTCGTGGGTCGCGCCCTCGCGCGCTGCGTCGCGGATCGAGACCCGCTGCGGAACGAAGGGATCGAAAAACCAGCGCCGCGCCGGGTCCTTCTCCTTCTCCTCGAATTCCCGCCTGACCGCGCGCAGTTTCTTCCGCAATTCGATCCCAAGCCGGATCGTGTCGTCCCACAGCACCTCGCCCGATCGACCCTTCATCATCTGCGCGCCGACGTCCAGCGATGCGAACAACGGGTAGAACGGCGAGGTCGAGGCGAACTGCATGAAGCCTTCGTTGAAGCGGCGATGTTCGACGCGGCGCCGCTGGCCCTTGATGTGCCGGTCGCGCATATGGATCTGCGAGGCCTGAGAGAAGCTCGCCAGCTGCTTGTGCGCCGACTGAGTCGCGACAATGCCGGGCGACGCCTCGGTTAAGTTCCGCAATCCCATCGCGAACCGCCGCTCGTAGAGGGGATGAAATTTCATGAAGCCCGCCCAGGCCTCATCGAACATGATGTATTCGCAAAGGCCGCCGATGCGCTCGACGATGCGCTCGGCGTCGTAGATCGTACCGTCATAGGTGCACTGCTCGATCACTGCGACCCGGAACGGCCGCTCGCGCTTCCATGCGTCCGGGTCCTTGATCAGCGGGCAGTCGCGGATGCGCTCGCGGATAGCCGTCTCGTCAAGCTCCTCTGGACGAATCGGACCGATGAGCCCGTAGGCGTTGCGATCGGCCGACAGATAGATCGGGATTCCGCCGCCCATAAGCAGTGCGCCCTGATGCGCAGCCTTGTGGTTATTGCGGTCAAACAGCACCAGGTCGCCCTCGGCGATCAGGTTGGTCAGCACGATCTTGTTCGAGGAAGAGGTGCCGTTGAGGACGAAATAGGTCTTTTCGGCGCCGAAGATAGCGGCGGCCTCCTTCTGCGCCTGCAACGCCGGCCCTTCGTGGGTCAGAAGGTCGCCGAGCTCGAGGATCGAATTGTCGAGATCGTCGCGAAAGACCGCCTCGCCAAGATGCTCGACGAAGATGCGGCCGATCGGGCTGCGGCTGTAGAAGACGCCGCCGTTGTGACCCGGGCAGGTCCACAGCTGATTGCCCTCTTCCTGGTAGTCGACGAGCGCGCCGAAAAACGGCGTCTTCAACGTGTCGGCATATTGCTTGAGGCGCGAGACGAGGTTTCGGGCGATGAATTCCGGCGTCTCCTCGGCCAGGAACACGTAACCGTCGATGAAGTCGAGCACCTCGACCGGAATGTCCTCGAAGCGCTTGCGCCTGATGAGGACGACGATCGGCATGTCGAGGCCGCGCTTGCGCATGAGGTTGATGAGCGAGGCGGCCTTGCCCTCGATGCCTTTCTTGCCCCAGTCGACGACCATGCAGCCGATCGCGGCGTCGGTCTGCACCGCGATCTCGGCGTCTTCGACGCGGCGCGCCTTGATCACCTGAAACCCGAGCCGTTCGATCGCAGCGATGATCTGGCTGACCCTGAGGCCCTCGAGATCGTCGGCGTCGAACATCGGCGCCGAGAACAGAAAGGTCAGACGTTGGGAAAAGTTCATTGCCGCTTTCGCCCGTCGTGAGACGGGAGTCCTTCCTGACGCCCCAATGAACCCGGCGGCTTGGTCGCGGAGCCCGTCCCCGATGACAGGTTAGGACATTACGCAGATGACAGAATCATGACTCGCTTCTGACAGCGCCGCAACCCTCGGCGGCGCGAATGTCATCCTCGCGCGTCATCGGCAGGCTCCAGGCCTGCCCGGGGTCGGCCGGAGTGATCTGGCTCACGGCGCTGACAACGGGTTCCTCTTAATGGTTGAACTCGACCTGCCGTCTGGGCGGTCCGTGCTGGGAGGAATCCTGTGTACGACAAGACAATCCTTGCCGCCATAATCGCGGCCATAGCGGCAGTCGTGGCGGCGTGTTTTGGCGTATATCAGGGCTATGTCGCCGCACGCCAAAGCACGTGGGAAGTGGAGCTGCGACGACGCGATAACCGTCTTGAGACCTACCAGAAGGCTATCGACCTCCTGACCGACTTCGCCTTTCGGTCCAACGATAAAGATTACGACGTCGAACACGAGTTCTCGATTCCATTCGTGCGCGCGGCTAACAGAGTTCGAGTCCATGGAAGCCCAGCTAGCGTCGCGGCAATGGATGAAGTCCAGCGCGCCTTGGCCAAAATGAACCACGCGAAATCCGAGAGCGAACAAAATGCGACGATAACAGCGTTCAATGTGGGACTCGATGACCTGATTATTGCAGCACGGGACGATGTCGGCCCGAAGAAAGAAGACGGGTTACGGGCAGTCCCATTCATGCCGGGGGCTGGGCCACGGACGGAATGATGGCGGCGCGCCGCCGAGAGGCTCCGCGCAGTTCGGGGTAGGATGAGATATCCTGGATATTGTTTGGAGCACGGCCCGAGCGCTCGGACAGCCGCAACTGGCTGTCATCGCGTGTGACGACCATTGCGGGTCCATCGCTGCCCGGCGTGGAGAGCAATGGTCGAGCTTTCGGATCGCGGCTCCAGCGCGGTATAGGATGAAATCAGTGAAGGAACGGTCGCCAAAGCGGCGGAGTGAATTCATTTGAGCAAGATCGTACTGACTCTCAACGCGGGCTCGTCATCGCTGAAGTTCGCCATCTTCGCGCTGGTCGACGGCGCCGAACCGAACCAGCTCGCATCGGGGCAGATCGAAGGCATCGGCGCGACGGCTCGAGGCAGCGTCACGACGGCCGCCGGCGAGAAAAGCGATCTGGCGTTCGTGCCGTCGGTCCGAAGCGTGGACCACGAGACCGCGATCAGCGCCATTCTCGGCTGGCTCAGGAAGGCCGGGTACGACTCTTCGATCGCCGCGGTCGGTCATCGCGTCGTGCACGGCGGCCCGGACCTCGCGAAGCCCATTCTGATCGACGCATCCGTGATCGCCGCGCTGAAGCGGCTTATTCCGCTAGCGCCCCTGCACGAGCCGCACAATCTCGCCGGGATCCTGGCGGCGATGAAGGCCTTCCCGTCGGTCCCGCAGGTCGCTTGCTTCGATACTGCCTTCCATCGCGACCACCCCTTCGTCGACGACACGTTCGCCCTACCCCGCTCCTACTACGACGAGGGCGTGCGCCGGTACGGCTTTCACGGGCTTTCCTACGAGTTCATCACCCGAAAGCTGCGCAAAATCGCGCCGCAGGTCGCCCGCGAGGACGTCGTCATCGCGCATCTCGGCAACGGCGCCTCGATGTGCGCCATCCGCGACGGCCGCGCCGTCGCCTCGACGATGGGCTTCACGGCCATCGACGGCTTGCCGATGGGCACGCGCTGCGGGCAGCTCGATCCGGGCGTGGTGCTTTATCTCATGGCCGAGAAGAAGATGAGCGTGGACGAGATATCCGATCTCCTGTGGAAGAATTCCGGTCTCAAGGGCATGTCGGGCATTTCCCACGACATGCGCGAGCTCGAGGCGTCCGACAGCCCGGCCGCTCGCGACGCGATCGCCTATTTCGTCTCCCGCATCCGTCGGGAGCTTGCCGGACTTGCGGCGACCGTCGACGGCGTCGAAGCCGTTGTCTTCACGGCGGGCATCGGCGAGCACTCGTGGAAAGTGCGCGAGGCGGTTCTCAACGGCATGGAGTGGATGGGGATCCATCTCGACGCCGAAGCGAACCGCGCCAACGCCCAGATCATCAGCGCCAAGCACTCTCCGACGATCGTCTTCATCATCCCGACCGACGAAGAGCGCATGATCGCGGAACACACGATCGCGACCGCGGCCCTCGCGAACACGTAGATCCAAATGGCTTCCCGGCGCGTCCCATCGTGGGGTGGCTTCGACCCGGCGCCCGCCTCACGGCCGAGGCCCGGCCTCATCGACTCCGCGGGCGGCGCGCCAGCGCGTCTGGAGCGCGGCGATGTCGGCGTCGTCGAGCGGCGCCAGACGCTCGAATACGACCGCGCTCACGCCGTTCTCCAGGTGGAAGACCTCGCCGGTGCGGCGGAACTTCGCCCCGATCCCCTGCCCCGTCAGCATCTCGCGCGACGGCACGACGACTGTCTGCTGGCCGTGGGGATCGAGGTGGGTCTGGATCGGATCGCCGACGATGATGATGGCGCATTCCTTCAAGGCCGCCGTGGGCGGGCCGTCGACCGCATCGACGTCCGGCATCTTGACTTGCGGCTTCGGCTTGAGAGCCGTCTCCCGCTCCGGGTGCAATTGCCACAATTCGCCGATGAGCTGGCCGCTGAACGTGTAGCTCGAGCCGAGGCCGCAGACTCTTGCGTCGGGGCGCGCCCGCTGATCGGCCCAATCCTTGAGGCGCGCGAGTTCGTCGAGGTCGGCGCGGGGCGCGCGCGGCAGCCCTGCGACCGGCGCCAGCGTCAAGGGATTGAGCGCTGCGGCAAGCGGCGAGAGGGTGATCGCGCCGAGCGCAGCCAGACCCGCAAGCGCCGCGAGCGGCCGGCTCGCAAAGACGAGCAACAGTGATGCGGCGACAGGAGCGGCGATCGCCGGCGCGATGAGGCAAAGATGATGGACGTAAGGCGACTGGATGCGCAGGAAGAGCGCCGCGGCGATCCCCGCGCTGCCCAGCGTCAGCCGCAACAGGCGCCGATCCGCCGAGCGCGTCCATAGCAGCGCCGCCCCGCCCAAGGCGGCGAGCGCGGGTAAGAGCCCAATCCAGTCGCCAAGCTGACGCAGCAAGACCTCCGGCGGCTTGCGATATGCGGCGTAGGATCGGGCGTAGTCATGCGCGCCGAGATTCGGCAGCCAATCGACGATCACCGGGCTTGAAAGCGCGAGCAGCGTAAGAATGCCGAGCGCGGCCCCCGCCGCGGCGTCCTTCCAGCGAAATCGCGCCGGTGCTCGAACAGCGATCGAGACGGCCTCGATCGCCAGCATCGCTGCTATTCCCGCCGCCGCGAACCCATACCACCGCCGGAAGGCGAACATCGCGAAGAATGTCAACGCCAGCGCCAAGACGACGCGGCGGGTCATCGGCGCGATCCGCGCGTCGTGACCTTGCCCTAGCGCAAGCAAGCGAGCGAGGCGATCGGCCAGTCGAAGCGCGCAGACAGTCAGCAAGATCCCGCCGACATCCGGCATGCCGCGCGCCGCGACCGCAAAAGCGGCCGGATAGGCGAAGAATGCGACGACCGCCCCGAGCGGAAGGCCGCCCTCATCGGTTGGCGGAATGCGCAGGCCGGCGCGGCGGGCGAGGTCGCGCGCCAGGATCGCCAGCGCAAGCAGCGCTGGCGCGGCGTAGAGCGCAAGCAGCGCGAATGTATAGACCGCTCGCGACGTCGGCTGGGTCAGCGCGAGCAGGAGGCCCGGAACCAGCGCCGGCCCCCAGGCATAGTCCTGTGTGATCGACTGAGCGGCGGCGGATACGAGCAGCGGCCAATTGCCCGCGTCAGCCAATCGGGCGATCATGATCGAGATGCCGCGATAGGTCATGAAGTCAGCGATCATCAGATCGCGCGAGATGAGGACAAGAGCGGCGGAGTAGACGCACAGGCCGGCGAGCGCGGCCGCATACAGGGCCGCGAGGCTAAGCGACAAGCGCGAACGCTTCCCCGCCGTCCGGGCGAGCCACAGAGCGAGCCCGACCCCGAACGCCAGCGAGGCGAAGCTGATCAGCCTGACCTTTGTCTCCGGCTCGACGAATGCGCCAAGGACGATGACGCCGACGGCCGCCAGAACGCCATGCGTCAAGTTCGAAAGCGACTCTTCGTCGAGGGTCCGGGCAAGCCCAACGACCGATAGCCCGGAGAGGCCTGCAACGCCGACAGGAAGAAACGCGGGCGCGCTAGGCGCGAGGCGCCAAAGAAAGAGCGCAATCGACGCCGTGAGCATGAGGCCCGCCAGGGCGGCGATCCGACGCTTCCCGGACAAGATTTGAGGCGCAAGCGTGCGCCGCTCGACGACGGTCATCGGCAGGACCAATAGTCGAAGAGCGTTAAGGCTTTGGCGGCGCCGCGATCTATCGCCCCGCCAGCCGGTCGGCGAACAGCGCGACCGTCTTGGCGTAGATCTCTGCCGAGTTCCATTGCAGGATGGCGGCGAAGTTCGGCTCGCCCTCGTCCCACCCCTGCCCCGGCTGCCAGCCATGCCCCTTGAGGAAGGCGGCGGTTGAAGCGAGCGCATCGGCGGAATTGTGAACGAGGTCCGGCGTTCCGGTCCCGTCCGGAGTCGTCGCGAACATCAAATAGGCCGAGGGCATGAGTTGGGTCTGGCCGATCTCGCCCGCCCAGGCGCCGCGCAATTCCCTCGGGTGCTGGACGATGCCCCGCTGAACCAGCATCAGGGCGTCGACAAGTTCGGCACGATACCGCTCGGCGCGGCGGCAATCCCAGGCGAGAGTTGCGAGCGCGCTGTATGTCGGAAAAGAGCCGCTGTCGCCGCCGAAGCTGGTCTCCTGGCCCCAGATCGCCACCAGCACTGGACCCGGAACGCCGAAGCGCTGCTCGATCGTCGCCAGCGGCCCCGCATATCGCTTCAGCTCCGCTTTGCCCCGCGCGACCATTCCCGGCGTAACGTGGCTCGCGGCGAATCCCGCGAAGTTATGCCCGAACATGGCGACGCCGCCGTCGTGGCGCTTGACAGTCGGGTCATACGATACGCCGTCGAGAGCGGCGTTGGCTGCCGAAGCCGAGACGCCGTTTCCCTGCGCCACCTGCTTGAAGGAGTTGAGCCACTGGCTGAACCCCTCCGGACCATGGCCGCAGTCCTCGGCGCGCGCGCCCGCCGCAGCGAGAACGGTCGCGGCCGCCACCATCGCCACGGCTCGGGAGACGCGGCTCAGAGCAGCGCGTTTGCCTCGATCGGCGGCTGGCAATGTCACGCTCGCGGCGGCTCGGGCCATGGTCTCGCCTCCCCTGCCCGCATCGCCTCGAAGGCGCGGGCGATAGACAATACGCCGACATCGTCGAACCGGCGCCCAACGATTTGCAGCCCGATCGGCAGACCCTCGCCGTCGTAGCCGCAGTTGACGGTCGCCGCTGGCTGCTCCGACATATTATAGGCCACGGTGAAGCCGATGTGCGGAAACGGTTTCAGCGGGTCCTGGCTCGGCGACGCCCACTCGGCCGGAAACGCGGTCATCGGCGCGGTCGGCGACAGAACGAAGTCGAACCGGTCGGTCGAAGCGATCGCAGCCTTGCGCATCTCTGGAATCTGATCGAAGCCACGAAACACCTCGACGCCGGAAAAGCCCGCGGCCGACTCCGCCCATTGGCGGATGAAGGGAAGCACGAGCGCCCGCCGCTCGGCGGTCAACCGGGCGATATCATTGAGCGCCCGCGCGCGCCAGAAGCGGTCGAGGCCGTCGAGCATTTCCTGGGTGAGGAAGGGTTTCAGCAGTTCGACATGCGCGCCCTCGGTCTCGAACTCGCGCGCGGCCCGCTCGACCGCGGCCTTGACCTCGGCCGTGGGCGGGGCGCCGCAGCCCGCTTCGAGCATGAGCCCGAGTTTGAGGCCCTTGAGCGGCGCCGGCTCAATCGCCCAGTCGAGCTTTTCATATTTGAGGCTCGAATAGTCGCGCTCGTCGGGCAGCGCGAGCGTCGCCATCATCAAGGCGGCGTCGGCCGCGTCGCGGGTCATCGGCCCGGCGACCCGGCCGACGTAAGGCGGATCGATCGGCACGCGGCCGGCGCTGGGCTTGAGCCCGACGAGGCCGCACCAGCCAGCCGGCAGGCGCACCGAGCCGCCGATGTCGGTGCCGAGATGCAGCGGGCCATAGAGCGCCGCTCCCGCTGCGCCCGCGCCCGCCGACGAGCCGCCCGGATTGCGGTCGAGCTTCCACGGATTGCGCGCGAGCGGATGGAAGCTCGAGAGGCCCGACGACAGCATGCCGTAGTCGGGCATGGTGGTCTTGGCGAAGATGATCGCGCCC
Source organism: uncultured Alphaproteobacteria bacterium (assembly GCA_963776665.1). Lineage (GTDB taxonomy): Bacteria > Pseudomonadota > Alphaproteobacteria > Rhizobiales > Beijerinckiaceae > Roseiarcus. Next base: position 16,000 of record CAVZNQ010000002.1, on the reverse strand, counting down.
GCTTCGCGAAGCCGCGCCGCCGGCGGCGCGTCCGCCGGCTGCGGGGTCATATCCTCCGCCGCCGTGCCGATCGGCTTGGGATCGCCGCGGGTGGCGATATTGTCCTTGATGGTGACGGGCGCGCCGTCGAGCGGCCCGATCGGTTCCCCCTTCGTCCAGCGCGCTTCGGACGCGCGCGCCTCCTTCAGCGCGCGCTCAGGAGCATAAAGCCAGGTCGCATGAATATGGGGCTCGTAGGCTTCGACGCGGCCGATGACCGACTCCATCGCCTCGACGGGCGACAAGGCGCGGGCTCGGAAGGCGCGAAGAAGTTCGAGAGCCGACAGACGGAAGGGCTGCACGCTCAGCCCTTCGCCTCCCTCGGGCGCACGCTCATTGCCAGGACAACGCCGAGAGGTCGTTGGCGAAAATCGGCGCGTTCTTCCACAGGCCCTTGAGCTTGGCGTCGGCCACGGTCACGTTCGGCAACTGGAAGAGGAATCCGTTGACGCTGTCCTCCGCGATCCTCTTCGAAGCTTCGGTGAAGGCCGCCTTGAGCGCGTCGAAGTCGGGCGCCGACGTCAACTTGCCGTAGATGGCCTGAAACGCCGGACTGTCGTAGCCGAAATAATAGTTGGGATTGGCGTAAATGCCGATGTCGAGCGGTTCGACATGGCTGATGATCGTGAGATCGAAATTGTGGTCCTTGTAGACGCCGCTGAGCCACTGCGCCCACTCGACATTCTGAATCTTGGCGTTGATCCCGACCTCTGCGAGTTGCGCGGCGATGATCTCCCCACCCTGGCGCGCGTAGGGCGGCGGCGGCAGGATGAGGCCGAGTTCCAGCGGCGTCGTGACGCCCGCCTCCTTGAGCAGCGCCTTGGCCTTCTCCGGGTCATGCGGATACACGCCGGTAAGGTCGACATATCCGGGATCGTTCGGCGTCAGGTGGCTTCCGATCGGCGTTCCCAGGCCGCTCGACGCGCCGTCGATGATCGCCTTGCGGTCGATCGCATAGGCGATCGCCTGCCGCACCTTCAAGTCGTCGAGCGGCTTCTTCTTGTTGTTCATCGCGAGGATCGTCTTGCCTTCGGTGCCCCCGATCAGCACCTGAAAGCGCGGATCGCTCTTAAACTGGCCGAGCGCCTCGGCGTTGGGAAAACGCGGGAACGCGTCGACGTCGCCCGCCAGCATCGCGGCAACCCCTGCCGACGGATCGGAGATGAACCGGAAGTTCGCATGCGCGACCGGCGTCTTCGCGGCGTCGCGATACCCGTCCCATTTGTCCAGCGTGATCGACGAGCCCTTGGTCCAGGACGCGAGCTTGTAGGGGCCGGTGCCGACCGGAGCGGTGGCCGCGCCGGCGGCGCTCTTCTCGTCGAGGATGACCCCCGTCTCGAGGCCGAGATGGAAGAGCGCAAGGAAGCTCGGCTCCTTGAATTTCAGCACCACAGTCAAGGGGTCGGGCGTCTCGATCGATTCGATCGCCGCGAAGAACGCCTTGTCCTTGTTCGTCGAGTCCTTGGCGGCGAAACGCTCGAACGAGAACTTGACGTCCTTCGACGTGAACGGCTCGTCGTCCTGGAACTTGACGTTGGGCTTCAGCGTGAAGGTTAGGGTCTTGAGATCCGGCGAGAAGGTCCACTTTTCCGCAAGCAGCGGCGTGATTGAGAAGTCCTCGTTGATCTTCGTCAGGCCCTCGAAGATGTTGTAGTGCGTCACCTCGCCGATCGCGGCCGCGGCGCCGGCGGTCGGATCAAGCCCCGGAGGCTCGAGCACCATCCCGATCGTGACGCTGTCCTTGGCGAAGGCGAGGCTGGTTGAGGCCAGCAGGGCCAAGCCGAGCAAGAAGGCTGGACGAAAGGCGCGGTGCATGAAGGCGCTCCAAGAGGTTGGGAATGGCCAGCCGACCATACCATCCGGTGAGCGTAGAGCGTCAAGAAGAAAAGGCCCCTATTTCAGTAGAAATAGGGGCCTTTCAGCAGGGCGCGGGATACCGTTTAGGTCGGCTGGCCAGCGCCGCCTGCCGGCCGCGTCCGGCGTTCGGCCATGAAGCGTTCGAATTCGTCGCGGTCCTTGGCGCGACGGATCGCATCCACATACTCGGCGAACTCGCGCTGCGCGTCGTCCAGCTTGCGGCGCTCTTCGTCGAGACGGGCAAGCTCCGCTTTGCGCCAATCGTCGAACGCGGCGTTGCCGGTCGGAGAAGCATAAAAACGGCTTGCACGTCTCATCGACCCGCCGCAGGCCCAGGAAGAATTCGAGCTCATCATGGCGCGCGCATCCTGCCATTTGTTGTTCGCCAGCGTCTGCAGATCGGGCCCGCCATACCGGTTCTGCCAGAACTTGTAGCCGAGGATCGCAAGACCGATCGGCCAGAAGACGACGAAGCCGAGAATCATGGCGATGACCTCAAACCCGGTCCACCGCGAGCCGCCGCGCCGCCAGCGGGCGCCAGCCCAGTCGCTCGGACCGAATTCCCGCGCTCCGTAAGAACCGCCCATCGCGCTATCCGCAGTGCCCATTGCGAGCCTCCGTGTTCATCATGCCGGCGATGCCGTTTCGGCGATCGCTCGCGCGCCTTTCAGATTGGGAGAAGTCAAGCGGCGCGCAAGAGCCGTCCAATGTAAAAAAGCATTACATTAATGTCAATGACGCTGACCTAACCAAGAGGATAGTGGCACGCGACCTCGCGGCTTCCATCTCCCTTCGACTCAAGAATTGGCGCCTCCGTCCCGGCAGCGCGGACGGACGGACGCGCAGCGCACAGCGTAGGGGCAGCCATTGGCCGCGTCCGGCCGCCCGTCTTAAGGGCTGTACAGGCGCAACGCGCGTCGGCCGGTCGAGGCGGGGCGTCGCATCGACGAGTTCGCGCGTGTAGGGGTGCGCCGGGTTGGCGAACAGGTCTTCCGTCCTGCCGATCTCGACGATGCGCCCGCGATACATAACCGCTGTCGTCTCGCAGATGTGGGCGACGACGGCGAGATCGTGGCTGATGAGGAGAAAGGTCACGCCGGCCTCGCGCTCGAGATCGCTCATCAGGTTCAGCGCCTGCGCCTGCACCGAGACGTCGAGCGCCGACACCGGCTCGTCGGCGACAACGAGCTTCGGCCGGGTGATGAGCGCCCGCGCTATAGCGATGCGCTGGCGCTGGCCGCCCGAAAACTCATGCGGATGCTTCAGCGCGTCTGAGGCATTGAGGCCGACCGCCTCGAGCGAGGCCTGGACGCGCGCGCGGCGCTCGGCCTTGCCTGCTCCGCCCAGCGCCGCCAGCGGTTCGGCGACGATTCTTTCGATCCGCTGGCGCGGGTCGAGCGAACCATATGGGTCCTGGAAGACCATCTGCATATGCGCCCGCGCCGCGCGGAGCTCGCGGCGCGTGAGATCGAACAGCGAGCGCCCCTCGAGGCGCACCGCGCCTGAATCCGGCCGATCGAGCGCCAGCGCGATACGCGCGAGCGTCGATTTCCCGGACCCCGATTCGCCGACGATCCCGAACGAGCGCCCCTGCGGGACCGAGAAGCTCACGCCTGCCAGCGCCGGCCGGGCGCTCCTGCGCCCGAACGGGCCGACGCCAGGCAAGCGATAGGTCTTGACGAGCGCCGAGACCTCGAGCAGCGGCGGTTCGCTCATCTGACGACTCCCACGTCGCCCGCCCGGTGACAGCGCGACACGTGGTTCGGGCCGAAGGGAACCACAGGCGGAGGCGTCGCCCAGCATCGGTCGACCGTGAGCGCGCATCGGCCGGCGAACGGGCAGCCGGCGAGATGATCGCGCGCGCCCGGCGGCGCGCCGGGAATGGTCGCGAGCCGGGCGCCGCGCGGCGAACCCGGCCGAGGCCGGGCCTCGAGCAGCGCCAGCGTGTACGGGTTTCTCGGCTTGCGCAGAACCGCATCGACCGGCCCGCTCTCCATAATCACGCCCGCGTACATCACCATGACCCGATCGCAATGCCCCGCGATCACCGCTAGGTCATGGCTAACCAGCAGGAGGGCCATGCGCGTTTCTGCGCGCAGGCCGTCGATGAGAGCGAGAATGCGCGCCTGCACCGTGACGTCGAGCGCCGTTGTCGGCTCGTCGGCGATGACGAGCCGCGGCGAACAGCCGATCGCCATCGCGATCATGGCGCGCTGGCGCTCGCCGCCGGAGAGCGCGAACGGATAGGATCGCGCGGCGCGCTCAGGCTCGGCAAGGCGCACCCGCTCGAGCAACTCGACGGCGCGCCGCCGCGCCTCGCCCTTGTCCAGCCCACGATGCAGCATCAGCGGCTCTGCGACTTGCGCGCCGACGCTGTGGAGCGGATTGAGCGCCGTCATCGGCTCCTGGAAGATCATGGCGATGCGGTCGCCGCGCAATTGCCGCATCGCCTCTTCCCCGAGGCCGACGAGTTCCCGCTCCTCGAACCGGATCGACCCCGAGACGTGCGCGCCTTCCGGAGCGAGAGCCATCAGGGCGAGCGCAGTCATGGTCTTGCCGGAGCCGGATTCGCCGACCACCCCGAGGCTTTCGCCCTCTGCCAGCGAAAAGGACGTCCGATCGACGACGCGCTGCAGACCCCCGGGCGTGGGGAGATCGACGGCGAGCCCGGCGACGTCGAGCAGCATGTCAGGTTCGCGCCTTCAGTTTGGGATCGAGCGCGTCGCGCAGGCCGTCGCCAAGAAGGTTGAGGCCGAGCACGCTGAGGGCGATCGCGACGCCTGGATAGAGCGCAAGTCTGGGCGCGTTGTAGAGAACGTTCTGGGCGTCGGCCAGCATCTTGCCCCAGGACGTCTGCGGCGGCTGGGCGCCGAGGCCCAGATAGGAGAGCGCCGCCTCGGCCAGTATGGCGACGGCGAATTGAATCGTCGCCTGCACGATCAGCGCCGGCGCGATGTTGGGCAGCACGTGATCGAAGGCGATCGCAACCGGTCCCCGGCCGGCGGCTCGGGCGGCGAGCGCGTATTCGCGCGACAGGACGCCGTTGGCGGTCGCGCGCGTGAGCTTTGCAATCACCGGCACATTGAAGACGCCGATGGCGACGATCGCATTGACGACGCCTGGGCCGAAGGTCGACGTCAGCATGATTGCCGTCAGGAGCGCCGGAAAGGCGAACACAAAGTCGCTGAGCTTCATGATCCCGTCCTCGGTGAGGCCCTTGGCGAAAGCCGCCAAGAGCCCGAGGGCGACTCCGAACGCGAGCCCTATGCCGACCGCGATGACGCCGACAAGGATCGAAATGCGCGACCCGGCCAGGATCTGCGAGGCGACATCACGCCCGAGGCTGTCTGTGCCAAACCAGTGGGCCGCGGAAGGCGGCGCAAGCCGATGCGCAACGTCGATTGCGGCGGGCGGATAGGGCGTCCAGACGAGAGAGAGAGCAGCCGCCGCGACGAGCATGGCGACCAGGATCGCGCCCAACCACAGGCTGACGCCGCCGTGCGGGCGAAAGCGGAGCGCCGGTCTCACGCTGCGGCGGCCCGGAGCCGCGGATCGATCGCGGCGCAGGCGATATCGACGATGAAGTTCAGCCCGATCACGATCAGCGCCAGCAGCATCACGCCATTCTCGACCACGAGCGTGTCGCGATTGGAGATCGACTGCAGCATGAGCCGGCCGAGGCCAGGCAGCACGAACACGTTCTCGACCACGATCGCTCCCGCGATCAGGTTGGCGAATTGCAGCCCCATGATGGTGAGGATCGGCGTCAGCGCGTTGGGCAGCGCGTGTCGCCAGAGCGCAGCGCGGCGCGACAAGCCCTTGGCGCGCGCGGTGCGCATGAAGTCCTCGTTCAGCGCCTCGATGAGCGCCGACCGGGTGACGCGGGTCAGGATCGCCGCCTGCACGGCGCCGAGCGCGACCGCCGGCAAGATCAGCGCGCCCAACGCCCGAGCCGGCTCCTGCCAGCCCGGAAAGCCGCCCGCCGGAACAAGTCTCAGCGTCACGGCGAAGACAATCACGAGCAGGATCGCCAGCCAGAAGTTCGGCACTGCGATCCCGACCTGGCTCGCGCCCATCACGATCGCGTCGCCCGCCCGGCCGCGCCGATCCGCGGCGTAGACGCCGGCCGCGAGCCCGACCGTCGCGGCGAACGCCATGGCCATCAGCGCCAGGGGAGCGCTGACCGCGAGGCTCGAAGCGATCAGCGGACCGATTGGCGAGCCATAGGCGTAGGAAAGGCCAAGATCGCCGCGGAGCGCGCCGCCGATCCAGTGAGCGTAGCGGACCGGCGCCGGCTGATCGAGTCCGAGCTTATGCGACAAGGCGGCGACCGCATCTGGCGTCGCGGTCGGCCCCAGCATGGTCCGGGCCGCATCCCCCGGCAGGATGTTCATGACCGCGAACACGATCACGGACGCGATCAGGAGCGTCGCCGAGAACAGAACGATCCGCTGGATGGCGTAAGCGAGCATCGCCTTCAGCTAGTTGGCGAGCGCGAAGCCGCGGCAGGACCTCACGAACTTTTTCCGGCCAGCCCCGAGGCGACGCGCAGCGAGATCTCGTCGGAAAGCGCCCGCGCGAGGCGGATCTCGGCATCGCGTTCGGCGCGCAAGTCGTTGTACCGCTGCTGCGAGCGGTCGTAGGCGGCGGCGGCGCTGGCCTTGCCGCTCAAGACTTCCCCGCCGCCATCAATCTTGGTCAGCGTATACTCGGCGGAGCCCAGGACAGTGGCCGAAGTTGCGACATTGATCAACGAATTGACCGTCGGCGTCTGCGTGCCGGTCGACACCTTCACCGTCAGGCGATATTTCGGCGTCGTCGTCTGGCCGGTTCCGTTGAGGTCGGTTGTAAGATCGTTGGCCAGATAGTGGCCGATGCGGTCCTTGATCGGCGCGACTTCGATCGCGCGGACATTTTCGGCCAGACCGGGATGCGCGGCCTCGCTGTAGAGGGGCTGGAAGCAACCCGCGAGTCCGGCGGAAAGCGCGAGCGCCGCAGCGGCGCCGAGACCTCTAGACCACGACATTGACGATCCTTAGCGGCACGATGATCACCTTGCGGGCAGGCTTATTATTCATCGCCCTGACGACGCCGTCGAGGGCCAGCGCCGCGCTCTCGATCCGCTTCTCGTCGGCGTCCCGCGCGGTCGTCAGCTCGCCCCGCTTCTTGCCGTTGACCTGAACGACGTAAGTGACCTGGTTCGAGACGAGCAGGCTGCGGTCGGCAACCGGCCACGGACTCTGGGCGACAAAACCCTTATGGCCGAGCGCCTCCCAGCATTCTTCCGCGAGATGGGGCATCATCGGCGCGAAGCAGTGGACCAAAATGTCCCCCGCCTCGGCGAAGGCGGCGCGCAGATCGTCGCCGACCGGGGCCTCGCTGATCGCTCCCACCGCCGCAGCGAGCTCGTTGGCCAGCTCGTAGATCGCGGCGATGCAGACATTGAACCGGAGCCGCTCGATCTCGTCCTCGATCTTGGCCAGGGCGGCGTGGGCGATCCGGCGAATGCGTTGCGCTCCGTCGCCCCAATCCCTCGGCGGCGGCGGACGCACCGGGCCAACGACGCGTTCGATTTCGCAAGTGAGGCGCCACAGGCGCTGGACTTGCTTATATGCGCCCTGGACGCCGGCTTCCGTCCAGATGACGTCGCGCTCGGGCGGCGAGTCCGAAAGCATGAACCATCGAGCCGTGTCGGCCCCGTAGGTGGCGATGATCTCGTCGGGATCGACCGTGTTGCGCCTCGACTTCGACATCTTCTCAATCGGGCCGATCTCGACCGGCCCGCCGTCCTCAAGGAGGAAGGCGCGACGCCCCCCCTCCTCGGCTTCTACGCGAACCTCCGAAGGCGCGAGCCACTGTCCTTCGGGGTCGCGATAGGTCTCGTGCACCACCATGCCCTGGGTGAAAAGGCCCGCAAATGGCTCGTCAAGATCGAGGTATCCGCACTTGCGCATCGCGCGGGTGAAGAAGCGCGAATAGAGAAGATGCAGGATCGCGTGCTCGATGCCGCCGATGTACTGGTCTACCGCCAGCCAGTGATCGGCCGTCTTTGGATCGGTCGCGGCCGCCGCATTGGCCGGATCGGTGAAGCGGACGAAATACCACGACGAATCGACGAACGTGTCCATCGTGTCGGTTTCGCGCGTTGCCGCGCGACCGCATTTCGGGCAGGCGACGTGCTTCCAGGTCGGATGGCGGTCGAGCGGATTGCCGGGTTGATCGAAGGTCACGTCCTCCGGCAGCATGACCGGCAAATCCTTGGCCGGGACCGGGACGACGCCGCACTTCTCGCAATGGATGATCGGGATCGGACAACCCCAGTAGCGCTGGCGCGACACGCCCCAGTCCCTGAGCTTGTAATTGATCTGCCGCTTGGCCTGCGCCCGCTCGCCGAGCGTGATCTGCTCGAGCCGGCGCGCGACCTCCTCTTTCGCCTCTTCGACCGTCATCCCGTCGAGAAAGCGCGAATTGATCATCACGCCGTTGCCCTCATAGGCGGTCTGATCGATGGTGAAGTTGGCCGGATCGAGCTCCGCCGGGCACACCACCGGCGTCACGCCGAGGCCATAGGCGCGGACAAAATCGAGGTCGCGCTGGTCATGCGCCGGACAGCCGAAAATCGCCCCCGTGCCGTATTCCATCAGGACGAAATTGGCCACATAGACCGGCAGGCGCCAGCTGGGGTCGAACGGGTGCGTCGCCTTCAGGCCGGTATCGTAGCCCCGCTTCTCCGCGGTCTCGATCGCCGCGACCGAGGTGCCGATCCGGCGGGTTTCGTCGATGAACGCCGCCAGCGCCGGATCGCGCTTCGCCGCCGCGGCGGCGAGCGGGTGGTCGGGCGCGATCGCCATGAATTTCGCGCCGAACAGCGTGTCCGGGCGGGTGGTGTAGATCTCGAGCTCTCTCGTTTCCGGTTCGCCCTTAAGCGCGCCGAGCGTCGCCGGATCGATGACGAAGCGAATGAGAAGACCCTCCGAGCGCCCGATCCAGTTCTTCTGCATGAGGCGGACTTTTTCCGGCCAGCGATCGAGCTGGTCGAGGCTGGCGAGCAGATCGTCCGAATAATCGGTGATCTTGAGGAACCATTGCGTAAGCTCCCGCTGCTCGACGATCGCCCCGGAACGCCAGCCGCGCCCGTCGATCACCTGCTCGTTGGCGAGCACCGTGTGATCGACCGGATCCCAGTTGACCTTCGACTTCTTGCGCGTGACCAGGCCCGCGTCGAGGAAGTCCAGGAACAGCTTCTGCTGATGCTTGTAATAGGCCGGATCGCAGGTCGCGATCTCGCGCGACCAGTCGAGCGAGAGCCCCATCGACTGCAGTTGCGCCCGCATCGCCGCGATATTGGCGTAGGTCCATTTTGCGGGACTGGTGTTGTTCTGCATCGCGGCGTTTTCGGCCGGCAGTCCGAACGCGTCCCAGCCCATCGGGTGGAGGACGTTGAACCCGCGCGCGCGCCGATAGCGCGCCACCACGTCGCCCATGGCGTAGTTGCGCACATGGCCCATGTGGATTCGCCCCGACGGATACGGGAACATCTCGAGGACGTAATATTTTGGCCGCGGATCGTCGTTATCGGTCTTGAAGATTTGGGCGTCCGCCCAGCTACTCCGCCACTTGGCCTCGGATTCGCGCACGTTGTATCGTTCGGGCCGCATTGCCGGGCGTTCTCGCGGGACTGTCGGGATCATGGCGTGCGGCGCGACAAAACACGATTTGAGAAGAGGGTCAAATGACGAGGCCCGGGCGCCGGCGAGCACGAATTTCACATCGCCGCGAAGCCGGTCCGTTGACCTCGGCCGACGACTTAGGACAGTTTTACGACGAACGCCCGCAATCGGGAAAACCCCCGGGGGTATGTCATGCCGCCTAGTCTGTCTGAGCCCACTCTGCATCCAACGCCGATCCTGAGCCTTCGCCCGACCCAGATGACGCTCGGCATGAACGAGGTTCGCCTCAAACGTCTGAGCTGGAAACGGAAGACCTCCGGCGACGAGCTGACCGATTTCCTCGGCGCTCATATGGTGCCGGTCATCAAGGGCCTTGATGGCGAGCCGTTTCTCATCGACCATCACCATCTCGCCCGCGCGCTCCACGACGAAGGCCTCAAAAGCGTGTTCGTGACCGTGGTCGCGGACCTCAGCCGGCTGCCCGTAGATCATTTCTGGACCGCGATGGCATTCCATGCCTGGGTGCATCCCTATGACGCCAACGGGCGGCGACGGCCCTATTCCGAGCTGCCGAAGACGGTCAAAGGCATGGAAGACGATCCCTATCGCTCCCTGGCCGGCGAATTGCGCAACCTCGGCGGCTTCGCCAAGGATTCATCGCCGTTCTCGGAGTTTCTATGGGCGGACTTCCTGCGTCCTCGCATCAAGGCCCGGGCTATCAAGACCGATTTCGACGGGGCGCTCGCCAAGGCGCTGGTGCTGGCGAAGACCGGCGATGCGGACTACCTGCCGGGCTGGTGCGGGCCGCATGGCTATGTGTCGCGCGCGTCGGGCAAAGTGAAGAAGCGGAAGGGAAAGCGCCGCCAACTGGGGCGGTGAGCCCCGATCCCGGCCCTACCCCGCAAGCAGCAGCCGCCGCGCCTCGTCATAGACCGCCCGGTCGCCGGCGGCGATGATGCGGCCTCCCCTGGCCGCGTCCTCCCCGTCCCAGGTCGAGATGAGGCCGCCCGCCCCCTCGATGATCGGCGCGAGCGCGACGACGTCGTGCGGCTTGAGATTGGTTTCGATCACGAGGTCGATGAATCCCGCCGCCAGCGCGCAATAGGCGTAGCAGTCGCCGCCGTAGCGGATCAGGCGGACCTTGCCTTCGACCCTGGCGTACGCCGCGCGGTCGGCCGGATCCCCGATCAGAAGCGGGCTCGTCGTCATCAGCGTCGCTTCGCTGAGGGAAGCGCACGAGCGAGCGCGCAACGACCGCGTCGTCCATTCGGACGGCGGCGCTTCGCCGCCCGAAGGCGCAAGCGTACGCAGTTTCGCCCGCTTGCCGTCGCCATAGAACCGCTCGCGGGTGAACGGCTGGGCCATCATCCCGTAGACCGGCCGACCGCGGTGCATGAGCCCGATCAGGGTGCCCCAGGTCGGCAGGCCGGAGATAAAGCTCTTGGTGCCATCGATCGGATCGAGCACCCAGACATATTCCGCCTCGGGCCGGTCGCGCCCATATTCCTCTCCGATCACGCCGTGGGCCGGAAAGGTCTGCGCGACCAGCCGCCTCATCGCCGCTTCGGCGCCGCGGTCGGCCTCGGTCACGGGATCGAAGACGCCGCCGCGCGATTTGTCCTCCGCGCCGATCGCGGTGCGGAAAAATGGGAGAATCACTTCGCCCGATACCTGCGCGAGTCGGTCGACGAAGGCTGCAAAGTCGACTGCGGTCATGCAAAATCCTTACAAACGCGATAAAAGTCATGCTGCATGCGCATATCTGCTATATCAGCATGTGAGAGCTCGGTTCCGGCCTATCGGAGCTATATCGTTATAGATCATTGTTATAATAAACTTTATTGAACCTGGGGCGTTGTCGGCCAACCGGAACCGTATTGCAACAGTCGCCTGAATTCAGTGGGCGGCTGCCCGTCAGGTGAAGAAAAGTCTTGCAACTGCGGCAGTGAGCACCGATATTGTTGCGGTGCGGCATGACCTGCCGCATATGCCCTCCTTGGGCGTTTCCTCCCTAGACTCAAGGCCGCCATGGCAACATGGCGGCCTCCTTTTTTGATCCGCCGCCTGGATCGGGAGGTTGTGCGCCGCAGCATGCGACGTTGCAGTGCGGGGCGAACTTGTGCGGTTCCTTTCCGGTCCCGAGCTTCATTCGGCGGCGAGCCGGCCCGTTTCCCCGCCGAATTCCTGCGCCAGCGTCTTCGCCGCCGCGAACAGATCCTCTCTCAGCGCAATCCATCTCTCGGTCCTGACGATTCGCCGCTCGTCAAGATAGAGCGACCGGGCGATCTCGATTTGAACCGCGTGCGCGCCTTCCGCCGGCGCGCCGAAATGCTCGGTTATGTATCCGCCGGCAAACGGCTTGTTGCGGCGCACCCGGTAGCCCGCGCCCTTCAGGCTCGCCTCAAGGGCCTCAACGACCGCGGGCGCGGCGCTTGCGCCGTAGCGATCGCCGAGCACGATGTCGAGGCCGCCAACATCGGCGGCGTTGGACGGCATCGAATGGCAATCGAGCAGCACCGCTACCCCGAACCATGCGCGCGCGCGATCCATCAGGGCCTTGAGTTGCGCATGGTAGGGGCGGTAGAGGGTTTCGATCCGGTTCAGACCATCGGCGACGGAGATCGGTCTCTTGTATATCGGCTGCGCGTCGCCGACCACTCTGGGTATGGTGCCGAGCCCGACCGCCACCCGGAGCGAGCGGGTGTTGGCGAACTCCGGCACGCGGCCATCGAAAATCTGCGGGTCGAGCTCGTACGGCTCCCGGTTCACGTCGAGATAGGCGCGCGGAAAGAGCGCTCGCAGCAGCGGCGCGCCTAGCGCGACGCACGGCAGGAACAGTTCGTCGACGAAGGCGTCTTCCGAGCGGCGCAGCGTCAGCGGATCGAGTCGGGAGGCCGCGAGGAAGCGCGCCGGATAGGTCGAGCCGGAATGGGGCGAGCTGAAGACGAGCGGCGAAGCCAAACTGGCCGGCTCGATCGTCTCGAATGGACGATCGAAATCCTGCGTGGCGATCCGTCCGACCTGTTCCATCGGCCCTCCGACCCGCGCTTGCTCGGAGCGCGCCGTTCGGCTTTATCATAGCGCTGAATGCTGGCGCGACGCGAGCCTCGCGCACGGGTTTAATAAATCTTTACTGGGGCGCCACAAAGTTGCAAGCCTCGCCAGGGGACAGTGATGCAGACGCCGGTTGAGATTTCCGCCAAGATCCTGCTTGCGGAAGACGACAACGACATGCGCCGCTTCCTCGTCAAGGCGCTGCAGCAGGCGGGCTACGCCGTCACCTCTTTTGACAATGGGCTTTCTGCTTACAACCGGTTGCGCGAAGAGCCGTTCGAGCTCCTGTTGACCGATATCGTCATGCCGGAGATGGACGGCATCGAGCTCGCCCGCCGCGCAACCGAACTCGACCCGGAAATCAAGGTCATGTTCATCACCGGCTTCGCCGCGGTCGCGCTCAACCCGGGAAACTCGGCTCCCAAGGACGCCCGCATCCTCTCCAAACCCTTTCATCTTCGCGATCTGGTGAATGAGGTCGAGCGCCTGCTGCGGGCGGCGTGAGGCGTCCGGCAGGTCTGGGGCATAAGCTCGTGCGCGCGCCAGCGCTTTTCATTGCGGCGGCGCTCTGGGCCGCAGCCGCCGTCCCGGCCCTGGCCGGGGGTTCGCGCCTCGACGCCATCCTCGAGCGCCAAGAGTTAAGGGTGGGCACGACCGGCGACTATCGGCCGTTCACCGTGCTCGACAAGGGAACCGGCGAATATTCCGGCTTCGACATCGACATGGCCCGGGGGCTGGCCAAGGCGCTTGGGGTTTCGATCGCGTTCGCGCCCACGACCTGGAGCAGCTTGGCCAAGGATCTCGCAGCGGACGACTTCGACATCGCGATGGGCGGGGTGTCGGTCACGCTCGACCGCCAGAAGACCGGCTTCTTCTCCGCCCCCTACCTCCGCGACGGCAAAACGCCGATCGCACGCTGCGCGGACAAGGAGAAATTCGCGACGCTGGCCGACATCGACCGCTCCGGCGTCAAGGTCATCGCCAACCCGGGAGGAACCAATGAGCGCTTCGACCGGGCGCGCCTGCACGCAGCCCAGATCGTCGTCTATCCAGACAATCTGACGATTTTCGACCAATTGGCCGCGGGACGGGCGGATCTCATGATCACCGACGCCTCGGAGACCCGCTTCCAGGAGAAGCAGCATCCGGGCGTCCTTTGCGCCATCCATCCCGACCAGCCGTTCGATTTCGCCGAGAAAGCCTACTGGATGTCCCCCGATCCGGCGCTGAAGGCCTTCGTCGACCAATGGCTGCATCTGACCAAGGAAAACGGCGATTTCGACATCTTGTTCTCCAAGTGGTTCCGCTGACGATCGGATCCGGGAGAATGAACTCGGGCGGCCGATGGCCGCCCGAACTCAAGAAGTCACGCCGCTCCCGCCATCAGCCGGGGTCAGTTTCGGTACCAGCGCACCGGACAGGAGCCGTAGTTCGGGAAGCAATAGATGGGATAGGCGGCGATCGAGCCCAGATCGGCAACGCCGCCGACCACCCCGTTGGCGGCCGTCGCCACGGGATTGGCGTAGCGATGTCCATTCCGCCAGACATAGTGGGGCGCGGTGCGGTGAGCATAGTGACGAGGATGCGCGGCGACCGCCGTCCGGCTGGGCGCCGACTCCGTCAAGACTGGCGTTGGCGCCGGCTCGCTCAGGGACGGCGCCGCTGCGCTGGCCGTGGCGCCGCTGGTCGAGGACCCCGTTGCGACAGAAGGCGATGTCGCCGAGCCTAGCGTAGGCGCCGCGTCGCCTGGCGAGGTCGTGGCGGTACTGGGAGACGCCGTCGCGACGGATGGCGATGACGCCGGGTCCGCCGTGGGCGCCGGTTCATTCGCCGAGGCCAAGGACGCATCCGCCGCCGCCGACCCGTTCAGCGCCGCCGCGATAGCCCAGGCTGGCGTGGGCGCCGGCTCGGCCAGCGAGAGCGCCGACGTGTCTGCCGGCGACGAGAATGCGGGCGCGCTGGCGGTCGTGTCCGCCAAGGCGATCGAAATTGGAGAAAGCGAAGCAAAAGCTGCCGCGCCAAGCGCAATCGCCGAGATTCGAAGAACATTCTGGGTCATGACGACCTCCCTCTGTGTGGTGCGGCGCTGCGCGCCGCTCGAGAACCCCGTCGCTTCACCAACGTGCAGGCTGAGTGATCGGTTCCTTCCGCCTGAAATGGCGGCGGCGAGCCCCGCCAGCGAAACGCCCGCAAACGGAAGCGGGCGCCCGGACCGGGCCGGCCGACGCCGGGCTGTCATCCAGGGCGACCTCAGCGGCTGCGCGCGCCGCCGCCAAATCCGCCAATGTGGCCGCCAAATCCGCCCACGTGGCCGCCGCCGCCAAAGTGGCCGCCGCCGAATCCGCCGGCATGGCCGGCGGTAAGGGCGCCTATATGGCCAATGTTTCCGGTGGCGAAGCGGGCGCCGCCGGCGTTGACGCTTCCGGCGTTCCAATGACCGCCGAACGTCCGGCCAGCGCCATAATGCCGGTATCCGCCATAGCCGGCGTAACCGCCATAATATCCGGGCGACCCGTAGCCGTAGCCATAGGAGTTTGGATAGCCCGAGCCGTAGTAATAGCCGGAGCAGGACCCATAGTACGATCCATACGGATAATCCCCGCAGTCGTACGGATAGGCAGCCGCCGCGCCGACGACCAATCCGGCCGCGACGGCCGCGCCCGGGCTATATCCGTAGCCATAGGCGTAACGATGCCCGTTCCGCCATACGTACCGGCGATGACCCGCGCGGGCGTGGGCTACGCGCCCATAGGAGCGATGGGCGACGCGCGAGGTTGAGTGGTGTGCGACGCGAGCATGCGCGGCGTGGGCGGAGTGATGAACAGCCGCTTCCGCGGAGGGAACCGGCAAAAGAATGCCAAGCGCGGCCGCGCCGAGCGCAATGGCCGAAACTCGAAGAGCGCCGATTGTCATGGCGATCTCCCTTCATGTTGGGCGGCGCAGCGCGCCGCTGAAACGCCCCCCTCGCCATTCGAGATAGGTCGACGCCCATCGTTCGCAAGCTCCGGGCCGGTCACGAACACGTGCGCTCGAACATTGCAGAGGTCATCGGCGATAGGCCGCGCCAATTCGGGGAGCGAAATTAAGTTCAACATAGGAGTTCCATTTGTCGAATACTATTCGACTCAGGCGCACGACGCTGCACGATCCAGCCGCGGCGCGAATGCTCTACGCTCGTTCCCGAAATAACGCGCGGGGCGACAGGATGGTTCCGAGGCGGTGGTTCGAGGCGCGGCGCACGATTCCGCATGAGGCTCCAATCGTCGATTCCGCCTCACTTTTGGCCTTCGCGGCCCCTTGACGGGGGAGCGCGATCGCCCTATCTCACCCCCGTTAGCACTCGCCATGAGTGAGTGCCAGGACAACTGCGCGCCCTGAAC
>CAVZNQ010000001.1:0-23317 GCA_963776665.1 uncultured Alphaproteobacteria bacterium | reverse complement strand
ACTCCGCCGCTTTGGCGACTGTTCCTTCACTGATTTCATCCTATACCGCGCTGGAGCCGCGATACGAAAGCTCGACCATTGCTCTCCACGCCGGGCAGCGATAAACCCGCAATGGTCGTCGCACGCGGTGACAGCCAGTTGCGGCTGTCCGAGCGCTCGGGCCGTGCTCCAAACAATATCCAGGATATCTTATCCTATCCCGAACTGCGCGGAGCCTCTCGTCGGCGCGCCGCCATCATTCCGTCCGTGGCCCAGCCCCCGGCATGAATGGGACTACCCGTAACCCATCTTCTTTCTTCGGGCCGACATCGTCCCGTGCTGCAATAATCAGGTCATCGAGTCCCACGTTGAACGCTGTTATCGTCGCATTTTGTTCGCTCTCGGATTTCGCGTGGTTCATTTTGGCCAAAGCGCGCTGGACTTCATCCATTGCCGCGACGCTAGCTGGGCTTCCATGGACTCGAACTCTGTTAGCCGCGCGCACGAATGGAATCGAGAACTCGTGTTCGACGTCGTAATCTTTATCGTTGGACCGAAAGGCGAAGTCGGTCAGGAGGTCGATAGCCTTCTGGTAGGTCTCAAGACGGTTATCGCGTCGCCGCAGCTCCACTTCCCACGTGCTTTGGCGTGCGGCGACATAGCCCTGATATACGCCAAAACACGCCGCCGCGACTGCCGCTATGGCCGCGATTATGGCGGCAAGGATTGTCTTGTCGTACACAGGATTCCTCCCAGCACGGACCGCCCAGACGGCAGGTCGAGTTCAACCATTAAGAGGAACCCGTTGTCAGCGCCGTGAGCCAGATCACTCCGGCCGACCCCGGGCAGGCCTGGAGCCTGCCGATGACGCGCGAGGATGACATTCGCGCCGCCGAGGGTTGCGGCGCTGTCAGAAGCGAGTCATGATTCTGTCATCTGCGTAATGTCCTAACCTGTCATCGGGGACGGACTTCGCGACCAAGCCGCCGGGTTCATTGGGGCGTCAGGAAGGACTCCCGTCTCACGACGGGCGAAAGCGGCAATGAACTTTTCCCAACGTCTGACCTTTCTGTTCTCGGCGCCGATGTTCGACGCCGACGATCTCGAGGGCCTCAGGGTCAGCCAGATCATCGCCGCGATCGAACGGCTCGGGTTTCAGGTGATCAAGGCGCGCCGCGTCGAAGACGCCGAGATTGCGGTGCAGACCGACGCAGCGATCGGCTGCATGGTCGTCGACTGGGGCAAGAAAGGCATCGAGGGCAAGGCCGCCTCGCTCATCAACCTCATGCGCAAGCGCGGCCTCGACATGCCGATCGTTGTCCTCATCAGGCGCAAGCGCTTCGAGGACATTCCGGTCGAAGTGCTCGACTTCATCGACGGTTACGTGTTCCTAGCCGAGGAGACGCCGGAATTCATCGCCCGAAACCTCGTCTCGCGCCTCAAGCAATATGCCGACACGCTGAAGACGCCGTTTTTCGGCGCGCTCGTCGACTACCAGGAAGAGGGCAATCAGCTGTGGACCTGCCCGGGTCACAACGGCGGCGTCTTCTACAGCCGCAGCCCGATCGGCCGCATCTTCGTGGAGCATCTTGGCGAGGCGGTCTTTCGCGACGATCTCGACAATTCGATCCTCGAGCTCGGCGACCTTCTGACTCACGAGGGCCCGGCGCTGCAGGCGCAGAAAGAGGCCGCCGCGATCTTCGGCGCCGAGAAGACCTATTTCGTCCTCAACGGCACCTCTTCCTCGAACAAGATCGTGCTGACCAACCTGATCGCCGAGGGGGACCTGGTGCTGTTTGACCGCAATAACCACAAGGCTGCGCATCAGGGCGCACTGCTTATGGGCGGCGGAATCCCGATCTATCTGTCGGCCGATCGCAACGCCTACGGGCTCATCGGTCCGATTCGTCCAGAGGAGCTTGACGAGACGGCAATCCGAGAGCGCATCCGCGACTGCCCGCTGATCAAGGACCCGGACGCATGGAAGCGCGAGCGGCCGTTCCGGGTCGCGGTGATCGAGCAGTGCACCTATGACGGTACAATCTACGACGCCGAGCGCATCGTCGAGCGCATCGGCGGCCTTTGCGAATACATCATGTTCGATGAGGCCTGGGCGGGCTTCATGAAATTTCATCCCCTCTACGAGCGGCGGTTCGCGATGGGATTGCGGAACTTAACCGAGGCGTCGCCCGGCATTGTCGCGACTCAGTCGGCGCACAAGCAGCTGGCGAGCTTCTCTCAGGCCTCGCAGATCCATATGCGCGACCGGCACATCAAGGGCCAGCGGCGCCGCGTCGAACATCGCCGCTTCAACGAAGGCTTCATGCAGTTCGCCTCGACCTCGCCGTTCTATCCGCTGTTCGCGTCGCTGGACGTCGGCGCGCAGATGATGAAGGGTCGATCGGGCGAGGTGCTGTGGGACGACACGATCCGGCTTGGGATCGAATTGCGGAAGAAACTGCGCGCGGTCAGGCGGGAATTCGAGGAGAAGGAGAAGGACCCGGCGCGGCGCTGGTTTTTCGATCCTTTCGTTCCCCAGCGGGTCTCGATCCGCGACGCAGCGCGCGAGGGCGCGACCCACGAGGTTCCGTGGGAGCACGTATCGACTGATCTCCTCGCCCGCGACGCTCGGTACTGGGCGCTGGCGCCGGGCGAGTCCTGGCACGGCTTCACGTCGCTCGAACAGGGCTTCGCGATGACCGATCCGGCCAAGCTCACGCTTCTGACCCCGGGCTTCGACCGCGCGACCGGCGCTTACGAGGCGCATGGCGTTCCCGCGCCGGTGGTCGCGCAATATCTGCGCGAGAACCGGGTGGTGGCGGAGAAGTTCGATCTCAACTCGCTACTTTTTCTGCTGACCCCCGGCGTCGAGTTCGAGCAAGGCAGGCACGCTTGTTTCGGCCCTTGTGGCTTTCAAGCGGCTGCACGACGACAATGTTCTGCTCGAGGACGTTATGCCCGAGTTCGTCGCCAAGCGGCCGGCGCGCTATCGTGGACGTCGGCTCAAAGACCTGTGCGGCGAGATGCACGCTTTCTTCCGCGACGCCGGCGTGAGCCAGCTGCAACGGGCGCAATTCGCCTTGAAGCATTTGCCGGAGATGGCCATGACGCCGCGCGAGGCCTCGCGCCACCTGGTGCGAAACAATGTCGATTACCTCCCGCTCGAAGCGCTTGATGGACGCATCGCGACGACCTTGTTCGTTGTCTATCCGCCGGGCATCGCGACGATCGTGCCGGGCGAGCGTTTATCGGAGCGCGCGCGGCCGATGATTGCTTATCTCAAAATGTTCGAGAAGAGCGCTAACGTGTTCCCCGGCTTTGAAGCCGAGATCCAGGGCCTCTATCGGGAGGTCGATGCAGCGGGAGCAATTCGGTTCCATACCTATGTGGTCCGGGAATGAGGGGCTGAGCGAGCGACGATGGACGCCAAGCTGAATTCTCCCGGGGAACCCCTGGCCGCCGCGCGCGAGGCGGTTAGGTCCGTCCTGGTGCGCAACTCGCGCGACGGCGATGTGCCGGCAATGCTCGCCATCTATCTCCATCACATCCGGCGCGGCGTCGATCCCGGAGTCGAGGAGAACGAGTTCGAAACGCCCGACGCCGACGACCTCAAGCGCCGCCGCAAGTCGATGAACCGGCGCAAGATGCCGCACCTGGTAGCGGAGGAAGCGGGAACCGTTGTCGGCTACGCCTACGCCGTGCCGTTCCGGAAGCGGCCGGCCTATCGCTATACGATCAAACATTCGATCTATGTCCGCAGCGATCGGCTGCACGCCGGGATCGGGCGCCGGCTGATGGCCGCGCTCATCGACGCCTGCGCCGCGGCCGGCTTCCGCCAGATGATCGGCTATATCGACGCCGCCAATGTCGCCTCGCTCAAGTTGCACGAGGGGTTCGGCTTCCGCCAGGTCGGGTATCTGCCCTCGGTCGGCTACAAATTCGGCCACTGGACGGATACGGTGATGGTGCAGCGTTCGCTCGGCCCCGGCGCGACCGAGCCGGCGGCGGCGTGAAGGACAGCGCTTTTGCAATGAGGATCAAATGGCGACCCATACCGCAGACATAAGATGGACGCTGAAGGAAGGCGACGATATCGCCAAAGGGCGCTTCAGCCGCGGGCATGAGTTGAACTTCGACGGCGGCGTGACGGTTCCAGCTTCCGCTTCACCCCACGTGGTCGGCAAATGGGCGGTCGAGGCCGCGGTCGATCCGGAAGAGATGCTGGTCGCCGCCCTGTCGAGCTGCCACATGCTGTCATTCTTGCATGTCGCGAGGGTGGCCGGGTTTGCGGTCGCGTCCTACGCCGACCATGCTGAGGGAGTGACCGGCGACATCGCCCCAGGGCGGGTCGCGGTGACCAAGGTCGTGCTGCACCCGCGAATCGAGTGGACGGGCTCCGCTCCGGACAAGGAGAAACTCGAGCATTTGCACCACCAGGCGCACGAAATCTGCTTCATCGCCAATTCGGTGACGACGCAAGTGACGGTCGAATAGGTCTCCTGACCCTCGACGCTCAAGAAGCAGCCGGCGCCTGCGCGGCCAGCAACGCGGCGAGATCGGCCGCCCTCGCGACGCTTCGCGCTTTCATCGCCGCCTCGCGCCCTCGTGGGGCGACATCATGCGCCGGCAGGTCGTCGGGCCGGAAACCAGCGCGTCGATAGACCTCTTCGGACATCATCACTTCGCAATTGAACGCCTTGGTCAGTTCCTCGAGGCGGGCGGCGACATTGACCGCATCGCCGATCACGGTGAACTGGGCATGGCGCTCGTAGCCGATATTGCCGGCGATGGTGACGCCGGCGTGGACGCCGATGCCGAACCGGATCGGCTCGAGCAGCGCGTAAGCGAGCGCGTTGTTCAGCGCCTCGACCCTGGCCGCAATCGCGGCGCAGGCGGCGATCGCCTGCCGGCATGCGGCTTCAGGCCGCGCGCCCATCCCGAACAGTGCGAGCAGTCCGTCGCCCAGGATCTGGTTCGGCTCCCCGCCTGCGCCCAGAACTGCGCTGCTCACCGCGCTCAAGAACTGATTGATGACGAACACGGTGTCGAACGGCAGCCGCCCTTCAGCGAGCCGGCTCGATCCGCGCATGTCGACAAACATGATGACAACATAGCGCTCGACCCCTGAGTAGGCGGACCCGCTGCGATAGGCGTCGACGGTGGTCGCGTGCGGCGACAGCATCGGCACGAAAGCGATGTCGCTCGTCGGGCGAAGCTGGCAGGCGAGCCTGACGCCGGGCGCCGCGTGGACCCGCTCGAGCACCGCCTGTTCGGCCGCGCTCGGCGCGGGAAGCCCACTCACGTCGCTGAGGACGCGGATGCGGCAAGTGGAGCAGCGGCCGCGGCCGCCGCACACGTGGGCGTGCGGAATGGCGTTGAGGAGGCTTGCCTCGAGAACGCTGAGACCGCGCGGGGCGCGGATCGTGCGATCTGGGTAGGTCAAGCGGATCGAGCCCGCGCGGCGTTCTCGCCAATGGCGGACGCCTCTCGCCAAGAACGTCAAAACCAGCGCCGCGCCCAAGAAGGCGAGGGTCCGGTTGCGATCGTCGAGCAGGACTGCGTTCTGGGCCTCCGTTCCGGTCCGGTCCGGGGTTGTATGCTGCGCCCGCCACGCGGGGTCCCCAACCGCCTTCAGCGTTTGCTGGCCGCCCTGGTAGAACCCAAGCAGGGCGAGCGTCGGCAGAAGCACGGCGATGGACAACAAGAGATCCCTGACCCTCGGATAGAACGGTTTCAGCCGCAGCCAGAAGTGGAGTCCGAGACAGCCGTAAATCCAGACGATCAGCAGCGCTGTCGCCTGCAGCGCGCCGCTCATCGGCGAGCGGACCCAAAACTTGAGCAGCTCCTCGGCATAGCCTTTGTCGATCCCGAATTGGCTAAACGACACACGGGAGCCGATGACGTGATCGGTCAGGAGGAACGGAATGGCGAGGCCGAGCACGAGTTGGGTCGCCTCGAGCCGCGTCCAGCGGAAATGGCGCCGGGCATAGAGCGCCCAGAAACCGAGCCCCATGTGGGTGAGGAGCGACAGATAGAGGATCGCTGTGCCCGGAGGCGACCGCCAGATCAATTTCTGGATCGCAACGCCGCTCTCCATCGCCTCGACGGAAATGTTGCCAAGCGCGTGATTGATGAAGTGCAGCGTCACATAGGTGAAGAGGACGAGGCCGGCCGCGAGCCGGATCTGGCGAAGGCTGGGCATTGCCTCTCCGTATGCGCCGTGGCGGCGAACTCAATAGCACGGATGGCCGCCGCCGCGCCTCTTGGAACCTTTTCGGGGCTGAACACTTGTAGGACGCAGCGCCGCGCTGCCTGGGGTAACGAAATGATTTTCCTTGGATACGAAGCAGGAATGCTGGCGCTCGAAGCGAACGGCGTGATTGGACTGCGCCTCATGAAGATTGCTCGCGGCGGCGCCGACGCTGCTCGCGAGATCCTTTTGATGGTGCAGGAGAAAATGGAGGCGGCCGCCGATGCCCAAGCGACGCTGATGGGTGGCGGCAATGTCGAGGCTGTTCTGATCGACTACCGCCGGCGCGTTGCGCTCAATGCAAGACGCCTGTCGTGAATGATAACTGAGGACGGTTCTCGTCACCGCGCCCTGAACCGGGCGGCGAGGCTCGAGAGATAGACGAGGCCGGAGAGGGCGGTGATCCAGAAGCTGGTCGGCCAGTCGGTGTAGAAGGCGAGCGTCAGACCGCCCCATGCCTCGGCGAGCGCGAGCGCCGCCGCCAGCGCCACGCCGCCCCAGAGCCGGCGCGACAAATTCTGCGCCGCCGCCGCCGGTCCAACCATTAGCGTGAACACCAGGAGCACGCCGACGATCTGCGCGCATTCGGCGACCGCAATGCCCACGATCGCCAGAAACGCCGTCGAGACGAAGCGAATGGGCACGCCACGCGCCTCGGCGAGCTCGCTCTGCAGGGAAGCGAAGATGAGCGGGCGGGCGATTGTCGCCAGCGCCACGAGGCTCGCGATCGAGAGCACGGCCAGCGTCGTGAGCGCGGATTCGTCGACGCCGAGCACGTTGCCGAACAAGAGCGCCGCCGCCTGCGTCGCACCGGCGGTGTAAAAATGCAGGAAGAGCAGCCCGAGACCCAGAGCCAGGGACAGCATCATCCCGATCGCCACGTCGCGCTCGGCGAGCTTCTCGCCGAACAGTCCCATGCCGATCCCGCTCGCGAACGTGAAGCCGACCAGGCCGGCAAGCGGCGACAGGCCGAACAGAACTGCTCCTGTGGCGCCGGTGAAGCCGACATGGGAGAGCGCATGACCGGCGAAGGTCTGCCCGCGCAGCACCAGAAAGAATCCAACCGTTCCCGCGAGGATGGCCGCTATGCCCGACGCGGCAAAGGCGGTTCGCATGAAATCGTACTCAAGCATGCGCATCGTCGTGATCGTGCGAGTGGCCAGCCCCATGGTCATCGTGGCGGTGCGCGTCGCGCTCGACGTCCACTCCGCCCGCCATCACGAAATAGCGGTCCCTGACGCGGACCACCTCGATGTCCGCGCGATAGAGGCGAGACAGCACTGGCCCCGTGACGACATCCTCGACGGCCCCGATCACCGCCGCGCCCCCGCCGAGATAGAGCACCCGGTCGATGGCGTTGACCAGCGGATTGAGCTCGTGGGCGCTGAACAGGATCGCGATTTTCAGGTCGCCGCAAATGCGTCGCGCGATTTCGACCACACTCCTTTGATGCGCCGGATCGAGCGAGATCAGCGGCTCGTCGAGCATCATGAGGCGCGGCTTGCCGATGAGCGCCTGGCTGAGCAGCACGAGCTGGCGCTCGCCGCCCGACAATTCGCCCATCGAGCGGCGGGCGAGGTCGCGCGCCCCCACTTCGTCCAGCGCCCAGTCGATTTCGCGCCGCGTCGCCTTGTCGAGCGTGACGAACCCGAACCGGCGGCCGATCGCCGCGGAAGCGACGACGTCCCAGCCGGTGAGCCGCAGGCCCGAAATGGCCCCACGGTTTTGCGGCATGAAGCCGATATGAGCGTTGCCGCGCGTGGCCGGGCGGCCAAGCACGGCGATAGCGCCCGAAGCGGCGGGAAGGAGACCGAGCGCGGCGCGCATGAGTGTCGTCTTGCCGGCGCCGTTCGCGCCGAGAACGCCGACGAATTCGCCTTCCTCGATGTCGAAGCTGGCGGTTGAGAGAATGTCCCGGCCGCCGAGCCTGATCGTTACACGGTCGAAGCTGAGCGCGCTCACCAGGGCGGGTTGCAGTCTGATGGAATCGCGCCGCCCCCTCGTCCTGAGGAACGCCGGAGGCGCGTCTCGAGGGACGCTCCAGGAGGCGGCGCCATTGGGCGCATACTGGACCGCCCTTCGACACGGCGGCTGCGCCGCCGGCTCAGGACGAGATCGAGGCGGAGCAAAGCGCGCACAGCCAAATGCATCATGCTCTAGGCCCCGCCGGCGAGCGCCTTCTCGAGCGCGTTGAGCTGACCCATCATCCAGTCCTGATAGGCCGCGTTCGCGGGCTCGGTCTCGGAGACGCCGACGACCGGGATCCCGTTGTCCTTGGCGAGCTGCACGAGCTTGCCGACCGCGGGCTCGCTCGCCTGCGCGTTGTAGAGCATGGCCTTCACCTTCCTGCCCTTGAGGTCGTTCTCGAACGCCGCGACTTCGGAGGGGGTCGGCTCGGCGTTGTTCATGATCGCGAGCGCGTATTTTTCGTTGCGGACGTTGAGCCCGATCAACGCCGCCTGATAGCCGAACACCGGCTCCGAAGCGGTGACCGGCTGGCCCGCGTAGGACTTGCGCATCGCAGCGATCTTGTCGTCGAGGGGTTTCAGCGAATCGAGGAACCTCGCTTCGCCCTGTTCATAGTCCGCCTTATGCGCCGCGTCGACAGCGACGAGATCGGCGACCAGAGCCTTCGCGGCGGCTTTCATATAAGCTGGATCGTACCAGAGATGTGGATTGTCGCCAGGCTTGTGGCCAACCAGCGCGCCGACGATGATTTCCTTGCGGCCGGGCGCCTTGTGGGCGCTGATGAGCTTTTCAATCCACGGATCGTAATCGACGCCGTTGACGATGACGACCTTGGCGTCGCTCAGCGCCTTGGCGGTTTCCGGGCTCGCTTCGAACAGGTGCGGATCGTCGTCGGGGTTCGAGAGAATGCTGGTCACGGCGACATTGGCGCCGCCGATCTGGGTCGCGAGGTCGCCGTAGAAATTCTCCGCCGCGACCACTTTCACAGGGTCGGCGAGCGCGGGCGCGGCGAGGCCGCAGAACGCTATGGCCGCGAGCCAGAGGAGCTTGTTGATCATGCGAAGCAGGCCTCCGTCGATTTGGCGCCGGATCCCGGCGCGGGCGACGCACTGTTATGTTATATCCTATCGGTTGGCAAGGCAGACTGCAATCTTATATCATTGCAAGACCCCGCCCGTGTTAGAATGGGAGCGCGATGACGAAGGCGACGCCAGCGAAGAGGAATACGGCGCCCGACGCCGTGGGCTGGCAAGGCCAGGTGAAGGACGCCTGCGCCCGGAAGGGCCTGCATCTGACCCCGCTGCGCCAGCAGGTTCTGACCATCCTGGCCGAAAGCCCGGCGCCCCTCGGGGCCTACGCGATCATCGATCAGCTGTCGCGGCGCGAAGGCAAACCGGTCGCCCCTCCGACCGTCTATCGCACGTTGGAGTTCTTTTTACAGCACGGGTTCGTTTATAAGATCGAGAGCCGCAACGCGTACGCGCCATGCGAGCATCTCGGCCACGCGCACCATGGCGCGCTTCTCTTGTGCGAGAAATGCGGACGGAGCGCCGAAATCGAGGACGTCAAGCTCGATCGGCTATTGCGCGAAGCCGCCGGCCGCGCCGGCTTTGCCCCGCATCGGCAGATGGTCGAGCTTGTGGGCCTTTGCAGCGACTGCGCGGGATAGGATTGCGGCGCGGCCGAGATCGCCGGCTCGCTGCCAGAAAAAACGACAATCCTTTGCAATAATCAGAAGAGCACGCTATCCTTCGGGCGAGTGGCGCCCTGCGCCTCATGCTGTTTGACGTCGGCGGCGTGTTGAATAACGGGCCGGCGCTGCTCTGCTCCGCCCTTGCGCGATTCCGCTAAGGGCGTGCGGACCTAAGCTATTGAATCATCGCGATAAAATCGCGAAAAAGCGGTTTGGATTTCCTTCCGCCGGATTTGGTTTTTATTGCAGTGGGCTTTGCTTTGCGGTCGACTTGGATTTTGTTGCAGTCGATTTGGGAATCATTCCGGGCGAACGCCTCACCCCTCGTCGAGCCGCTTGAGCCACGCCTTCGCCTGGCGGCGCACATTGGCCGGTGCGGTTCCGCCGTAGCGAGGTGCGGCTCGCAACCGAGCGTTCGACGCCCAGCACGCCGAACGCCTCCTTCGTGATGCGCGGCTCCACGCCCTGCATTTCGTCGAGGGTAAGTTTTTCCAGCGCCACGCCGCGCGCGGAGGCGAGGGCGACAATGCGGCCGGTGACGTGGTGAGCTTCGCGGAACGGCATGTGAAGCGCACGCACCAGCCAGTCGGCGAAGTCGGTCGCGGTCGCATAACCGGCGCCGGCCGCAGCCTTCATCCGCTTGGGGTCGGGCGTCATGTCCTCGACCATGCCGGTCATCGCGGCGAGACAAAGCGCGAGCGTCCGGAACGCGTCGAAGACGCCTTCCTTGTCCTCTTGCATGTCCTTCGAATAGGCGAGCGGCAGGCCCTTCATCACGGTCAAGAGCCCGATGAGAGCGCCGACGATGCGCCCCGTCTTGCCGCGCACGAGTTCGGCCGCATCCGGATTGCGCTTCTGCGGCATGATCGACGAGCCGGTGGTGAAGGCGTCGGAGAGCCGAACGAAGCCGAATTGCGGCGTTGTCCACAGCACGATCTCCTCGGCGAAGCGCGAGAGATGAGTCGCCGTAATCGCCGCGGCCGCGAGCGCCTCGAGGGCGAAGTCGCGGTCGGCGACGCTGTCGAGCGAATTGGCGGTCGGCCGGTCGAAGCCGAGGGCCTTCGCGGTCATGTCGCGGTCGATCGGGAAGGAGGTGCCAGCGAGGGCGGCCGCGCCGAGCGGACATTCGTTGAGCCGCTTGCGCGCGTCGTGGAACCGCCCCGCGTCGCGGCCCAGCATCTCGACATAGGCGAGCAGATGATGGCCGAAGGTGACCGGCTGCGCCGATTGCAGATGGGTGAAGCCCGGCATGACCATGGCGCGCTCTCGAGCGCGCGCGCCGCGAGCGCGCGCTGCAAAGCCTCGATCTGCAGGAGGATCGCGTCGATCGCATCACGCACCCAGAGCCGAAAGTCGACGGCGACCTGATCGTTGCGCGAGCGCGCGGTGTGCAGCCGGCCCGCCGTCGGGCCGACAATCTCGGCGAGCCGGCTTTCGACGTTCATATGGATGTCCTCGAGCGCGCGCGAGAACGAGAACGTTCCCGCCTCGATTTCGCCTTTGACTTGGGCGAGAGCCTTGGCGATCGCCTCGGCGTCGGCGGCTTCGACGATGCCCTGGCGGGCGAGCATGGCGAGATGGGCCTCGGAGCCGGCGATGTCCTGGGCGGCGAGCTTGCGGTCGAATTCGATCGAGGCGTTGATCTCCTCCATCGCTTCGGCCGGGCGGCCAGTGAACCGGCCGCCCCACATCGTGTTGCTCATTGAATTGGTCCCGGATGCTTGGACATGACGAAGATCGATAGCCCGCCACGCCGGCGATTTTCTCTTGTACCCGTTGTCGGCGTGCTCGCGGTCATTGTCGCCGGGGCCGTCCTATACGAGACGGTGCGGCCCGCCGGCAAGGTGAAGTCCGACTGCCCTGCCGAGTTGGCCCGGCTCGCCGAGAGCCTCGCGCCCCTCGCCAGGGGCGAACTTGCGGCGCTGGCGGTCTCACCCGACCCGCGGCGGCCGGAGCCGTTCGCGTTTCAGCGCGAGGACGGCGGCAAAGTGACGCTCGCCGACTTTCGCGGCCGGGCGGTGCTGCTCAACCTCTGGGCGACCTGGTGCGTTCCCTGCCGGGCCGAGATGCCGGCTCTCGACCGGCTTCAGGCCGCAAAGGGGGGGCAAGACTTCGAGGTCGTGGCGGTGAACGTGGACACCGCACGGCTGGAGCGGCGGGCGGCGTTCCTCGACAGCGTCGGGGTCAAGGCGTTGGCGCGCTACGCGGATCCGAGCGGCGACGTATTCGAGACTTTGCGCCGGGACGGAAAGGCGCTCGGATTGCCGGTGACTTCTGGTCATCGACAAGGACGGATGCGAGGTCGGGGCCATCGAGGGCGGCGCCAAATGGGACTCGGCCGAAGCGGAGGCGCTGGTCAGAGTGCTGAAGGGCGGCTAGGCGCGAGCCACTCTACGCCGCCTGATCGCGAAAGTCGCGCCGCAGCAGGCTGCGGACGCCCGACTCGGGGACCGGCGGACTGAACAGGAAGCCTTGCGCCTCGGCGATCGTACCCAGGGACTCGATCATGCTCAGTTGCTTCGCCGTTTCGACGCCCTCGATCAGCACGCACATGCCGAGCCGGCGGCTCATCGCGGCGACGCTTTCGACCAGCACCGACGCGCGTTCCTGGACGCCGAGCCCCATCGTGAACGTCCGATCGATCTTGATCCGGTCGAGCGGGAAACTCAGAAGATAGCTGAGACTAGAATATCCGGTGCCGAAATCGTCGAGCGAAATGCGCAAACCCCGAGCGCGCAGGTCTTGGAGCGCGCGTCGGGTGTCGCCCCGATCGTCGAGCAGGGTCGATTCCGTGATCTCGAGGTCCAGGCGTTCGGGTGCAAGGTTGGCGGCGGCCAGCGCGCCGAGGATCGTCTTCTCGAGATTGCCGTTGCGGAACTGCGTTGAGGACAGGTTGACCGATACGCTGACGCCGTCCGGCCAGGCCGCGCAGGCCTGGCATGCCCGCCTCAGCACGGCCGCGCCCATCTCCTCCATCAGGCCGATCTCTTCGACGATAGGGATGAATTCGGTCGGAGATATGCTGCCGAGCACTGCGCTCTGCCACCGCGCAAGCGCTTCAAATCCGACGATCCTGCGCGTTCCCACGGCGACGATGGGCTGGAAGTGGACGTCGATGCCGTCGCCGGCGACAGCGGTGCGCAATTCGAGCTCGATCAGGCGGCGGATCTGGATCTTGGCGTCCATCGCCGGTTCGAACGCCCTCCACACTCGCCGACCGTCCGCCTTCGCCGCATAGAGCGCGATATCCGCCTTCGAGAGCAGGGCGTCGGGACTGATCCCGTCGTCAGGCGCGGAGGCGCTGCCGATGCTGGCGCCGACGATCACCTCGCTTCCGTCGATCACGACGGCGCGGTTGATTTCATCGATTATTCGCTTGGCGACGGCGGGCGTCTCCGATTGGGCGGGCGCATGGTGATGAAGGATGACAAATTCATCGCCGCCCCACCGGGCCACAAGATCGCGCGGGCCGATGATCGCGCTGAGCCGGCGCGCGATCTCGACCAAAAGCTTGTCTCCAGTTCGGTGGCCGAGGCTGTCGTTGACCTGCTTGAAGTCGTCGAGGTCGAGAAACATCACCGTCAGGCCGTCTGTCAGGGCCTGACCGGGAGGAAGAGCCAGGGCGAGCTCCTCTTCGAAACATCGGCGGTTGGGCAGCTCGGTGACGGGGTCGAAGAGCGCCATGCGGTTGATTTCTCGCTGGGCGTTGCGTCGCTCGGTGACGTCCTGAATCACCATTACGGTGCCGTCGTCCCTCATCTTGTGAATTGTGATTTCGATCGCCCTGCCGTCGGGAGTCTCGATCGGCACGACGGTATCCGAACTGTCGCTTGCTTTGCCGAAAACCGCATACGACAGGGGAACGAAACTCGCCTCGTCGATCGATCGGTTCCTTACCAGCCTCCGGAATACCGCTCGCGCGTGCGTCCCGGCGAGTTCAGCCGCCACAGGGATGCGGAAAATGCGGTGAAACTTGTCGTTGGCGAGAATGAGGCGCCCCTGGGGATCAATCATGCACAGGCCGTGCGACATGTTGTTAAGGGCGGTGTCCAGTCGCCCGGCCAGCATCGCGCTTCGATTGCGTTCAGCGATCTCCGCCCGGAAAATGCCCTTTAGGCGGCTCGACGACGATTTGATGAACAGAAAGACAGGCAACAGAGAGATAACGATCATTGACGGATACCAGCCGCCGCCAATGAGAAACGCGGCGCTCAGCGGGACGAATGCCGCGGCGAGTTGTATGTTCATTCCACGGTCGAGCGCGAAACTCCGGCTAAACATGCTCAAAGCGTATGTCACGGTGACAGTGGTGGCGAGAAAACGAACAAAACCCTCGTCTGTCACAGCGAAAGCGACAAGCGTCCATGTCGAAAGGAGAGCGATGTGCGCCGTTGCGCCGGTGACGAATATCCCTTCCCGCTTTCGGGCCGTCTCGATATTCGGACTCGGCCTGTTTTTCGCGTGAATCAGTTGGAAATGCATTCGAACGAAAGACAGGAGCAACATCAACGCGGCGCATGCCCAGAGGCTGATGCTTTTCGAGGCGATGGCGGCTACGAGGGCGGCGGTGACGCTCGCCGTGCAGGCAAAGAAAAGGCTTCGGACCTCGACAAGGAGGCTATCTACGAATCCGATGTATAGCTGGCCCGGCAATTCTTCCCGGGCGCTTCGATCGCGGGTTAGAAGCGTTAGCCGCATTAAGGTTACCCAACGTCCCGACTACCTGTGCGATCAACTGGACATTAATCTATGACAAACAATTGGATCGCCTAGGTCGGTATTTTACGAGATGACGGATATCGTCTCCGCTTTCGCAATGATAGATATAGGCTCATGATCATTAAGTTTTTGCCATCGGTAAACTCCGAAAAGGAGCGATTGGGATCTCAGGTTCCGTCAACGGTCCCACGGGAGAATAGCGCTGCCGCGGCTGAGTTCGACGACGCAGTATCGACGTATGACTCAGCGCGTGTCGTCGCCGCTGATCTAGCCGAGGGTGACTATCGGTTAGCAAGAATGATAGTGCCCGAGTTGAGCGCCTTCGAGGACTATGAGGACTGGCTCGACTTTCGTACCGGCATGCTTTGGGGTCTTGAGATGGCCGGATTTACGGTAAGCCTTGTCCCCGTGCGCCTGGCCGAGTTTGCGGTTTGGCGCAGAGAAAACGTCCATCCTTCCAAGTATATCCGCCCTCGATCTATTTGCTCGCTCCCGCCTAGCTGCTGAAGTCGCCGACCAATGCGAACGGGGCGTATCTCGGGAGCCAAGTTAGTCTTCCACAAAACGAAAAAGGTAGTCGCCGCTAATTCTGTTTCGCCGAGTTCTTCCTGGTCAAAGCCGCGGGTCTCGAGCCCTGAACCCCGGTTGTGCCGCAACCGCTGAGTTGGCGCCCGAAGGGACCAAACTAACAGATTTGGAGAGCTTTTTTCGCCTTGTTGACGCGTCCGGCTTTTTGAATTGTCAGGCGAAAATTCGTCAGAGCTACAATAAGGACGTCCGCGGGCATCCGCACGCTGTAGTTGTACCTATGTTTACATTCCCTTAAGAATTGATTAATCATGACCCGGGTTGCGGGAGTAAGGGTCATGTACGTTCACGCGTTGGGTCATTCGCCGCGTTTCGCCGACCGAGTCGCAAAGATGCTCGAACGTGTGGAGCATCGAGTTGCTGTCCGCCCGGCCGACCGCAAGGCGGCTTACCGGCTTCGGTATGAAGCATACTTAAGGGAAAATCTCCTAGATCAGCGTCTAGATGCGATGCTCTATGACGAGGTCTACGATGCAAGTCCAAACTCGTTCACAACCGTGACCTATGTCGATGGCGAGCTCGCGAGCACGGTTCGAGTGCACGTTGTCACTGACACGGACGGAGTTTCGCCGGCGCGGGATGTGTTTCCGGACGTGGTGACGCCATATCTGCAAGCCCAGCGAGTTATTATCGATCCCTCACGCCTCGCTGCGCGCGCGGACCTGGCGAGGAGATTTCCTGAACTGCCGTACTTTGCTCTCCGCCCGCCGTGGATGGCGGCGCATCATTTCAACGCTGATTACATCGTTTTGTGCAGTGCGAGCGGACATGAGGCGTATTACCGCAGGGTGTACCAATTCCAAACCTGGTCCGGCCTGCGCAGCTATCCGATGGTGACCGCCAAAGTGATCTGCATGGGCCTGGATTTCGGCGCGGAGATGGAGCGCATCGAGGCCCGTTACCCGTCCTTCCGTTCAACGCCGGCCGAGCGCGATGCTCTTTTCGGCGCGTTTTCGTCGTCGATCGGGCCCTGCGCGGCCACCGAACGGAAGGTCCCGATGTCAGAGGACGTGCAGCCGGCAAATGCGTGATGGCGTACTTCGGTGCCAGGACGTTGCCGGCCTCTATCGCTGGAACTCCGCCATGCCCTCGCGGGCGAGCTTGTCAGCGCGGGCGTTCATTTTGTCCCCGGCATGCCCCTTGACCCAGATCCATTCGATCTCGTGCCGCTGGGCGGCCGCATCGAGCCGGCGCCAAAGGTCCTCGTTCTTGACCGGCTTTTTGGATGCCGTCCGCCAGCCGTTGGCTTTCCAGGCGTCGACCCAGCCCATGATGCCGCCGCGCAAATATTGCGAATCGGTATGGAGGCTCACCTCGCATCCCCGGTTCAGGGACAGGAGCGCTTCGATCGCCGCGGTGAGCTCCATACGGTTGTTGGTGGTGAACGCTTCGCCGCCCTTGAGTTCCTTTTCGTGGCCGCCGTAGCGCAGAAGGGCCGCCCAGCCGCCCGGGCCGGGGTTGCCGGAACAGGCCCCGTCGGTCCAGATGGAGACCCGTCCGCTCACCGGATGAGCCCATAGTCGACTGCCGACCTCACGCGCTGGTGGAAGCGCAGTTTGTCACGGTACTCGAGCGGATTTTTCGGCGCGACTTTGGCCCCGGCCGGCACGTTCAGCCAGTCGACGAGCCGCGTGAGCATGAAGCGCAACGCTGCGCCCCGCGCGAGCAGCGGCAGGGCGGCGATCTCGGCCTCGCCGAGCGGCCGCACGCGCTCGTAGCTGGCGATCATCGCTCGCCCCTTCGAGACGTTGAACTCATTGTCGGGTTCAAAGCACCAGGCGCTGAGGCAGATCGCCAGATCGTAGGCGAGCGCGTCGTTGCAAGCGAAATAGAAGTCGATGAGGCCGGAAAGGTTCTCGCCGAGAAAGAACACGTTGTCGTTGAAAAGATCGGCATGAATGACGCCGGTTGGCAGACCTTTCGGCCAATGGGCCTCGAGAAAGGCCAGCTCGGCGGCGCTCTCGTCGCGCAAATGCGAAGCGACTTCGTCGGCGCGCCCCTCCGCCGCGCCGAAAAGGGACCGCCAGCCTTCAAGCGAGAGCGCATTGCGGCGTTTCAGCGGGAAATCGGCCCCGGCCAGGTGCATCCGCGCCAGCGCTTCCCCGACCTCGGCGCAATGCCGAACGTTGGGCCGGCGAATCCACAGTCCGTCGAGAAATGTGACGATTGTCGCCGGCCGGCCGGCGAGGTCGCCGAGCGCGGAGCCAGCACGATTGCGGACCGGTTGAGGACAGGTGACGCCGCGCTGTGCCAAGTGCTCCATCAGGCCGATGAAGAAGGGCAAATCATCCGCTTTTACCCGCTTCTCGTACAGCGTCAGGATAAATTGGCCGCCTCCCGTCCGCATCAGGAAGTTCGAATTTTCGACGCCTTCGGCGATGCCTTTGAACGAAGTCACCTCGCCGATCTCGTAGAGCGCGAGAAAGGCGCGCAGCGCGTCATCCGAGACTTCGGTGTAGACAGCCATGTTCCCGTCCGTTCAACCGGCGCATCGATGGGGGAGCGATGGCGGACCCGCTTAACGGCGTGTATAAGGCGCGTCAATCGCCGCGCCTCGTCGTCATACGTACGCTCTCGGGCGCGCGGCCTCGGCCAGCGAAATCCGCGCTGTCAGCGCGGTTCGAGCGGATCGCGACAGGTCGAACGCCGGTCGCCAGTGTCCGCGCCATTGGCGTCCGGAGGAAATCGGTTCAGGTGTTGCGCCGCCAGGGTCGCGTTGGCGGCGTCATGCTGGCGGCAATGGTTTGGGGGTCCGCTTAATGCGCATCGTGATGATCGGCGCCGGCTATGTCGGGCTTGTGTCGGGAGCTTGCCTCGCTGACTTCGGCCACGACGTGGTGTGCGTCGAGGTCGACGCGGGCAAGGTCGATAGTTTGCGCGAAGGTCGCGTCCCGATCTATGAGCCGGGCTTGAGCGAACTCGTCCTTGCCAACCAGGCCGCGGGTCGGCTCACGTTCAAAACGAGCCTCAAGGCGGCCGGGCGTGGCGCGCAGGCAATCTTCATCGCTGTCGGCACGCCGTCTCTCGCCGAGGTCGGCTCGGCCGACATGCGCTTCGTGCACGACGCGGCCCGCGACATCGCAGGCGTCATCGAGGATTTCACCGTCGTCGTCGTCAAGTCGACCGTCCCGATCGGCGCAGGCGACGAGGTCGAACGGATCATCGCGGAGCGCGTGCCGCGCGATCGTTTCGCCGTTGTGTCAAATCCGGAGTTCCTGCGCGAAGGCGCGGCGATCGAGGATTTCAAACGGCCCGACCGGGTCGTGGTCGGCGTCGAGGACGAGCGCGCGCGAGAGGTCATGCGCGAGATCTACCAGCCGATCGAACGCAACGGCGGGCCGATCGTATACACGTCGCGCCGCAGCTCGGAAATGATCAAATATGCGGCCAATGTGTTCCTTGCGATGAAGGTGACTTTCATCAATGAAATCGCCGACCTTTGCGAGCGCCTCGGGGCCGACGTGCTCGACGTCTCGCACGGCATCGGCCTCGACGACCGTATCGGCCGCAGGTTTCTCAACCCCGGCCCCGGTTTTGGCGGCTCTTGTTTTCCCAAGGATACGCTTGCGCTGACCAAACTTGCGGCCGACGCCAAGGCGCCGATCCGGCTCGTCGAAACGCTGGTCGACGTCAACGACAAGCGCAAGACGGCGATGGCCGCCAAAGTCGTCGCCGCTTGCGGCGGTTCGGTGGCGGGGAAACGGATCGCAGTGCTCGGCCTCACATACAAGCCCAAGACCGACGACATGCGCGACGCGCCCAGCCTCGTGATCGTGCCGGAGCTGCAAGCTGCGGGCGCTCGTGTTGTCGCCTATGATCCGGAAGGGCTTCGAACGGCGAAATCGCTGCTCCCCGGCGTTGAGTTCGCGGAGAGCGCCTATGCCTGCCTCAAGGGCGCCGACGCGGCGGTCGTCGTCACCGAATGGGACGAGTTCCGCGCCCTCGACCTCGCGCGCGTCAAGGCGAGCCTCGCCTCGCCGATCATCGTCGACCTGCGCAACATCTATCCGATAAAGGCGATGAAGGCGCTCGGGTTTCGTTACGTCTGCGTCGGCCGGGGGTTTGGCGGCGAGGGATGACGCTCACCCCGGGCGCGATAGCGCGACGGAGCAGAGCCGCCGCTATTAATCGAACCTTTAAGGTCCGCAATCGAAAGTCGCTCATGCCGCCGCCGTGTCAATCCCGCTCCTGTGTCATCGTCGTCGAAAATCTGCCCGTCCCATTCGATCGGCGCGTCTGGCAGGAGGCTCAGGCCCTCGCCCGCGCCGGTTGGCTGGTCTCGGTGATCTGCCCGGCCAACGCGGCCCATCCGAAGCGGTTCGAAGTTATCGACGACATCGCCGTCTATCGGCACGCGCTGCCCCCGGAGGGGCGCGGGGCGCTTGCTTACTTCCGCGAATACTCGGTAGCGCTCATCCATGAATTTCGGCTCCTGATCAAGGTTCACAGGGAGCGCGGCTTTTCGATCATCCAAGCCTGCAATCCGCCCGATCTCGTCTTTTTGGTCGCCGCGCCGTTTAAGCTCATGGGCAAGAAGTTCATCTTCGATCAGCACGATGTGGCGCCCGAGCTTTTCGTCGTCAAATACGGCCACAAGGGCTTCCTCTATCGGGCTCTCATGTTCTTCGAGCGCATGAGTTACGCGATGGCGGATTTCGTCATTACGGCCAATGCGACGTTCAAGGACTTGGCCGTCAGCCGCGGCGGCAAGCCGCCGTCGCAGGTCGAAGTCGTCTATGGAGTGCCCGACCGCAAGCGCATCCATCGCGTAGAGCCAGAGCCCGGACTGCGCGGCGGGCGCAAGTTCGTACTCGGCTATCTCGGCATCATCAACGAGCAGGATGGCGTCGATCATTTCGTGCGCGCGGTCGCCGACCTGGTCAATTTCAAGGGATTTCGCGATTTCTCCGCCGTTGTCGTCGGCTCCGGACCGGCGCTCGAATCGGTGCGCGCGCTCGCGAGCTCTCTTGGCGTCGAGGACTTCATGCGCTTCACCGGCTATCTGAGCGGCGAGCGGCTGCTCGCGCATATCAGCGCCTTCGACATCGGCGTCATCCCCGATCCGTTCAACGAGGCCAATGACGTGATGAGCATGAACAAGGTGTTCGAATATTGCGCCTTGGGAATTCCCACCGCCTGCTACCCCCTTCGGGAGACGAAGCGGCTCCTCGGCGAGGCGGGCGTCTACGCGCCGACGCTGGATCCGGCCGGGCTCGCGGCGGCCTGCCTCAGCCTCATGCAGGACGACGGCCTGCGGCAGCGCTCGTCGGCGGCTGGCGCGAAACTTTCGGCAGAGACGTTCGTGTGGGAGAACGAAGCGCGGAAGTATGTCGCCGTATATGAGCGGGCGTTGGCGGCGATGCGCGCGGGCGCCGTCAAGCCCGCGGGCCCCACCGCCGGCTGAGCGGGGCGTCAGCGCAGGGGAGACAAGCGCCCGTGGCGTTTGGAGCGGTTTGGGTTCCAGTCACGCTGCTCGCATCGAGCGCGCAAACGCTGCGCAACGCTATGCAGCGCGACCTTATCGGCGCGCTCGGCGCGGTCGGCGCGGCGCAGGTGCGGTTCCTGTTCGGCCTGCCGTTCGCGGTCATGTTTCTCGCCGGTCTAATGGCCGCGACGGGCCTCGGCGCCCCGAGGCTCACCGCGCCCAATCTCGCCTGGACGACGTTCGGCGCGCTCTCGCAGGTCATCGCGACCGCCATGATGTTGGCGGCGATGCGCACCAGGAGCTTCGTCGTCGCGGTCGCCTACACCAAGACCGAGGCGGCGCAGATCGCGCTCTTCGGCCTCGTCGCGCTCAGCGATCCGCCGACGGCGGCGCTGATCGCGGCGATCGCGTTGGCGACGATCGGCGTCGCGCTGATGGCGATCAGAAGCCGCAAAGAACTTCTGGCCGATTGGCGGTCGGCGGCGGTCGGGCTTTTCTCCGCCACCTTCTTCGCCTTCGCCGCGATCGGCTTTCGCTCTGCGGTGATCGGCGTCGCGAGCCCGTCGAAGGTTCTGTCCGCCTCGGTCATTCTCGTGGCCGGCCTCGCGATCCAGTCTGCGGCGCTGGGGCTCTATCTCGCGGCCTTCGACCGGGCGGGAGCGCGGGCGATTCTGAAAGCCTGGCGTTCGTCGCTGTTTGCGGGCCTGATGGGGGCGCTCGCCTCGCAACTCTGGTTCATCGCCTTCGCGCTGACCGACGCCGCGCCGGTCAGGACGCTGGCGCTGATCGAGGTGCCGATGGCCCAGGTCGTATCGCTCAAGATGTTCCGCGAGCCGCCGAGCCTGCGCGAGGGATTGGGGATCGGCCTGATCGTCATCGCCGCCGGGATCCTCGTCTGGACGGCGCGGTGAGGCGGCCAAAGTCCGGGATGCGCCCCCGCCCGGCCGCGCGCGGAAGGATTGCCAAACCGGCGGAAGGAAATCAAAGCCGGCGCGGAAGGAAATCCAAGCGCCGGATGCAGGGAAATCCAAACGGGCGGAAGGGAATCCAAACGCGGAATCTCTTCCGCCGATCGCGACTTTTCAACGACTTAAGGCGCAAATCCAGGGCACGGGCGGTTCGCTCCATTCGATCGACTGCCCAACACGGGAGTCGGCGCCAAACAACGTCAGGCGCGAGCGCCCCGTGGTCGGGCGCGAGCGCGACGCCCGCGATCCGGCGACCACGGGCAGGATAGCGCGCTATTCTGATTATTGCAAACAATTGTCGCCATCTTCGCTTTTGCCTTAGTTCCGTCGAGGCATTGCGGCTTCTCCCGATCATCCGCCGGCAGGGAGCGGCGGCAGGCTCTTGAGATAGACGGCGATCGCCTGGCGGTCGGATTCGGGCAGTTCGGCCAGATTGCGCACGACCGCTGTCATGCCGCCGCCAAGGACGTCGCCCGCCGGCGTGAAGCCGCTGGTGAGGGCCTCGAGGATGTCGGCGTTCGTCCAGTTCAAGAAGTCGCCGCCTCTCAGGTTCGCCGCCTTGCCATGACCATCCGGCAAAGGCGCGCCCGCGAGCGCTCGGCTTGCGTCCATCTCGCCGAGGAGTCCGCGCGGGGTGTGACATTCGCCGCAATGGCCGGGGCCTTCGACGAGGTAACGGCCGCGGCTCCACTGCTCGCTTCGGCCGAAATCGACGCCAAGGCCGGCGTTTTCGAAATAGAGCAGCTTCCACAAGCCCACGGCGCGGCGAACGGAAAAGGGAAACCTGAGATCATTCGCCGGCGCCCGGCCCGCAACCGCCGGCAATGTGCGCAGGAACGCGATGATGTCGGCGACGTCCTTCGGCGTCATCCGCTGATAGGACGGGTAGGGGAATGAGGGGTAGAGGTTCTGGCCGTCGCGGGAAACGCCCGACATGAGCGCGTTCGCGATATCAACCGGACGCCAGCCGCCGATCCCGTCGACTGGATCGCTCGAGATATTCGGCGGGTAGAAGGAGCCGAACGGCGTCTTGAGTTCGAGCCCCCCGCCGAGCCGCAATGGATCATCCTTGCCGGGCGACTTGTGGCAGGATTCGCACCCGCCGGCGAAGAACACGAGCCGCCCGGCGGCCGCGTCGCCGGCTAGGCCGAGCGCTTGCCAATCGGCCTCGCTATAGCGGGGCTTCGGCGCCGACAGGACCCACGCCAGCGCAGCGCCGGCGATGATCAGCAGCGCGAGGATAAGGGCGACCCGCTTCATCCCCGCGCGGAACTCAAGTCTCAGCCGCTCTTGGCTTTGTAGAGCTCGTGACAGCCGCCACAATTCTGGAAGACGGTCGGCGCCAGTTTCTTGAAGCTCGCCTCATCGACGATTCCGGCCTGGGCGGCGGCGACATCCTTGACGAATTTGGCGAAGCGGGCGTCGAAATCGGCCTTGTTTTGCCAGATCGCCGGCAGCGCCGCGGTGCCGCCCCCGGTCTGGCTGTTGTCCGGAAACAGCGCCGCCGATTTGGACGCGCCCTCGAGCAGCGTCTTCAACAAATCCTGCACCGTGGCCAGATCGAACGGCGTGGTCCCCTTCGACATGTCGAACATCTTCTTCGCCGCCATGCCGTCGTTCTTCATCAGCGCACGCCGCGCGGCGATAGGATCGGTGTCGGCCCACACCGCCCCGACCCCGCACGCCAGCGCGATTACCACAGTGGTCAAGCGTTTCATTATCCTCTC